>NZ_JAXSQV010000007.1:0-2035000 GCF_043421015.1 Leptothoe sp. EHU-05/26/07-4 | reverse complement strand
CATCCACAGCTTTTCTAGGCACTATCGTTCACTACGCAGCTTCCGTAGAAACTTCCCAATCCATTTAGGGTGTAGCTAGTTGTCATGCGTCCCTGCAATGCTCCACAAACAAAGTTCAGGAATATTAACCTGATATCCATCGACTACGCCTTTCGGCCTCGCCTTAGGTCCCGACTAACCCTCCGCGGACGAGCCTTCCGGAGGAAGCCTTAGGTTTTCGGGGTAGATGATTCTCACATCTATTTTCGCTACTCAAGCCGACATTCTCACTTCTGCTTCGTCCACACCTGCTCTCGCTAATGCTTCTCACTACTACAGAACGCTCCTCTACCACTTGATAAATCAAGTCCACAGCTTCGGTACATCTCTTAGCCCCGTTCATTTTCGGCGCAAGAACGCTTGACCAGTGAGCTATTACGCACTCTTTCAAGGATGGCTGCTTCTAGGCAAACCTCCTGGTTGTCTCAGCATTCTCACCTCCTTTATCACTTAGAGATGATTTGGGGACCTTAGCTGATGGTCTGGGCTGTTTCCCTCTCGACGATGAAGCTTATCCCCCACCGTCTCACTGGCAATGTATTCACTGGGTATTCTGAGTTTGTCTCGATTTGGTACCGCTCTCGCAGCCCGCACCGAAACAGTGCTTTACCCCCCAGCTATAATCACTACCGCTGCGCCTAAACACATTTCGAGGAGATCCAGCTAGCTCCGGGTTCGATTGGCATTTCACCCCTAACCACACCTCATCCGCTCCTTTTTCAACAGAAGTCGGTTCGGTCCTCCACTTAGTGTTACCTAAGCTTCAACCTGGACATGGTTAGATCACCCGGGTTCGGGTCTATAAACACTGACTATCGCCCTTATCAGACTCGGTTTCCCTTTGGCTCCGTCATTCTCGACTTAACCTGCCAGTGCTTATAAGTCGCCGGCTCATTCTTCAACAGGCACGCTATCACACGTTTAATCGTGCTCTAACTGCTTGTAAGCTCATGGTTTCATGTTCTATTTCACTCCCCTCCCGGGGTTCTTTTCACCGTTCCCTCGCGGTACTATTCGCTATCGGTCACACAGGAGTATTTAGCCTTACGAGGTGGTCCTCGCTGATTCAATCGGGATTCCACGTGCCCCAACCTACTCGGGATTCAGCTAGTATCCTTCAAATTTCGACTACAGGACTCTCACCTTCTTTGGTTCACCTCTCAAGTGATTCGTCTATCCTCCAGATTCCATATCGCTGTCCCACGACCCCAACTCTGATAAGAATTGGTTTAGGCTCTTCCCGCTTCGCTCGCCGCTACTAAGGGAATCGAGTTTTCTTTCTCTTCCTACAGCTACTAAGATGTTTCAATTCGCTGCGTTCGCTCGTACCCACCTATAGATTCAGTGGGCCGTACGTAGGGTTGCCCCATTCGGAAACCCACGGATCAATGCATGCTTCCTGCTCCCCGTGGCATATCGCCGGTAACCGCGTCCTTCTTCGCCTCTGTGTGCCTAGGTATCCACCATGAGCCCTTTGTAGCTTGACCTCTCAGTCTTTTTACTAAAGGTTCTCTGTGTCGAACTACCTATTCGACTAATCTATGCAGTTGTCAAGGTTCTCGCTAGACCTAAATCCAGCAGCCTATTCCCCTAGCCCATCTCTTAACAGACCTAAACAGGGTGCTGAAGTTATTCCTATCTCTGCCAATCTGACAATATTTGGTGGAGGTAAGCGGACTCGAACCGCTGACATCCTGCTTGCAAAGCAGGCGCTCTACCAACTGAGCTATACCCCCATCAGTGGGCCATCCTGGACTCGAACCAGGGACCTCACCCTTATCAGGGGTGCGCTCTAACCACCTGAGCTAATAGCCCCAGCCTATACAACCTAAACAATAGTTTGAAATTCCCTCAATCCTGTCACGACCTAGAGTGACCAATATCGCTCCTAATAAAAATTCGTTCGGAGTCGATTCGGTAGGTCTCCCTTAAAGGAGGTGATCCAGCCACACCTTCCGGTACGGCTACCTTGTTACGACTTCACCCCAGTCATCAGCCCTGCCTTCGGCACCCCCCTCCGAAAACGGTTAGGGTAACGACTTCGGGCATGGCCAACTTCCATGGTGTGACGGGCGGTGTGTACAAGGCCCGGGAACGTATTCACCGCAGTATGCTGACCTGCGATTACTAGCGATTCCTCCTTCATGCAGGCGAGTTGCAGCCTGCAATCTGAACTGAGCAACGGTTTATGGGATTAGCTCACTATCGCTAGTTGGCTGCCCTTTGTCCGTTGCATTGTAGTACGTGTGTAGCCCAGAACGTAAGGGGCATGATGACTTGACGTCGTCCACACCTTCCTCCGAGTTGTCCCCGGCAGTCTCTCCAGAGTGCCCAACTGAATGATGGCAACTAAAGACGTGGGTTGCGCTCGTTGCGGGACTTAACCCAACATCTCACGACACGAGCTGACGACAGCCATGCACCACCTGTCTCCTCGCTCCCGAAGGCACTACCCAATTTCTTAGGTATTCGAGGGATGTCAAGTCCTGGTAAGGTTCTTCGCGTTGCATCGAATTAAACCACATACTCCACCGCTTGTGCGGGCCCCCGTCAATTCCTTTGAGTTTCACACTTGCGTGCGTACTCCCCAGGCGGGATACTTAACGCGTTTGCTTCGGTACTGCACGGGTCGATACGCACAACACCTAGTATCCATCGTTTACAGCTAGGACTACAGGGGTATCTAATCCCTTTCGCTCCCCTAGCTTTCGTCCATCAGCGTCAGTCTTGGCCCAGTAGAGCGCCTTCGCCACTGGTGTTCTTCCTAATATCTACGCATTTCACCGCTACACTAGGAATTCCCTCTACCCCTACCATACTCTAGTTAATCAGTTTCAGTTGCTCTCCCACAGTTGAGCTGCAGTCTTTAACAACTGACTTAATTGACCGCCTACGGACGCTTTACGCCCAATAATTCCGGATAACGCTTGCATCCTCCGTCTTACCGCGGCTGCTGGCACGGAGTTAGCCGATGCTGATTCCTCTGGTACCGTCAGATCTTCTTCCCAGAGAAAAGAGGTTTACAATCCACAGACATTCCTCCCTCACGCGGCGTTGCTCCGTCAGGCTTGCGCCCATTGCGGAAAATTCCCCACTGCTGCCTCCCGTAGGAGTCTGGGCCGTGTCTCAGTCCCAGTGTGGCTGATCTTCCTCTCAGAACAGCTACTGATCGTCGCCTTGGTAAGCTCTTACCCCACCAACTAGCTAATCAGACGCGAGTTCATCCTCAGGCACATTAAGCTTTCAGCTCTCGCCATATGGGGTATTAGCTTCCGTTTCCAAAAGTTGTCCCCCGCCTAAGGGCAGATCCTCACGCGTTACTCACCCGTCCGCCACTCACCCCGAAAGGTTCGTTCGACTTGCATGTGTTAAGCACGCCGCCAGCGTTCATCCTGAGCCAGGATCAAACTCTCCATGGTAATCTCATTGCTCCCTAAAGAAAAACAAGACTCATTCATCAAGTGTTGACCTGACACTCAGTGTTATCTAAGTATCCGGTCGTTTGACATCGGCCTCAACCTCGTGATAAGGTCTAACCAATTTCAAACTAAAGAAATTAAACAGGATTTTGTTAGAATCTCAAACTATTGATTTGTCTAGGTTCTGCGCATTTTGGTGACCGGTTTCAACCGCTTTTCCGTCGAGCGCTTTACTAATATAGCGACCTGATAAACCTAAGTCAACACCTTGGGTGAATTTATTTTTTTGAGCTATTTCCCTTGTTCTGCAAGGTGTTCAGCTATTTTGAATCAATTTTCTACGGCGAGCGCTACATTTTTTCGTCTCCTTTTATACAAATTCTTCGGACGTCAGAATTGAGTTTTAGGAGCTGGTTAATGGCCAGTTCTATAGATGTGAACGGGTCTTACGGACTAGTAAAACTACTGATCAACTGATTTTGCGATAGGTACTAGGTTTTTTCCTCACTTCAGAGGAGAATGTGACGGATATAGATATGATTCGAGGAAAGCGCGGTGAATTTTCAGTCTGTCATTGCTACGCTGCATGAGTTTTGGTCGGCGCAGGGATGTTTGATTGTTCAGCCCTATGACACTGAAAAGGGGGCAGGGACTAAAAGCCCTCACACGTTTTTGAGGGCTATTGGCCCGGAGCCTTGGTCTGTTGCTTATGTTGAGCCTTGCCGTCGCCCAGCTGATGGCCGCTACGGGGAAAATCCAAATCGTTATCAGCATTACTATCAGTACCAGGTACTGATCAAACCCTCTCCTGGCAACATTCAGGATCTGTATCTAGAATCCCTACGGGCATTGGGTATCAAACCGGAGGATCATGATATTCGGTTTGTGGAGGATAACTGGGAAGATGCTGCGGTTGGCGCTTGGGGTGTTGGCTGGGAGGTTTGGTTAGATGGGATGGAGGTGACTCAGTTTACGTATTTCCAGCAGTGTGGTGGTCTGGATTGTAAACCGGTGTCCATTGAGATTACCTATGGTCTAGAGCGATTGACGATGTATTTGCAAGAGGTGGATGCGATCGCAAAAATCCAATGGAGCGATACCGTCACCTATGGCGATGTTCACATGCAAGGTGAAATTGAATGCTCCACCTATAACTTTGAAGCCTCAAGTCCAGAGCTATTGTTGAACCTGTTCAACCTATATCAGCAAGAAGCCGAGCAGCTGATGGAGCGAGAACTTGTACTGCCCGCTTATGACTTTGTCCTCAAGTGCTCCCATACGTTTAACTTATTAGATGCCCGTGGCGTCATCTCAGTCACCGAGCGCACCCGTTATATCCGTCAGGTCCGTTCACTCGCCCGTAAAGTTGCTCAGCTTTACTATGAACAACGCGAGAAACTCGGCTTTCCCCTATTAAATGATGACAATAGGGAAAATTCACAGGCAACAAGCCATAAAGAAAACGCCGTACCTGCCTAAAATAAGGGCAGATAACAAACGCGTTAGGAATATTTGATTATGGCGTCTAGCTTAAGAGCGTATTTAGAACCGATTGCCGCCTGGTTTGCTCAGTTTGGCTTACCAGAATCCATTACCCACTGGGGTCATCCCGCCATGATGGCTATTGTTGTCTTTGCCATGGGCAGCAGTGCCGCCATTGCAGGCTGGAAAATTCGTACCGGTGCGCCAGACGCCACCATGGGTTCTATGCCTGTACGCAAATTCCATAAAAAAGTAGCTCTGTGGATGACTACATTTATTGGGATGGGTTATACCGGGGGGCTTCTATCCCTAGTTATGCAAGGCCAGCCTATTCTAGAAAGCCCACATTTCTGGACAGGGTCAGCGGTGCTTGGATTGCTCGGTCTCAACGGTGCCATTTCCATGAGTAAGTTTGGTGGCGGTCAAGATTCTCTCAGAAATGCCCATGCTTATATCGGTACAGCCGCTGTAGCCCTTATGGTCGTCCACGCCGCTTTAGGATTAAAGCTGGGGTTGTCCATCTAACCCACATCCAAAGACCTTACTCCTGCCAATAGCTGGGGAACGATAACCCAAGGCGCTGCTTCTAACGAGTTGAGGCAGCGCTTTTTACGTTGTCTCTTACTCAACTACCATGACACCCTGGGGATTCATTATTATCTGCCTAAGCTACATTTTAGGTCTGCTCTCCACAGGTATCGCTGTTAGTCAATCCAACCAGCCTATTGCAGGCTACGGTCTTTTAATGCTTAGTTTAGTCCTAAGCATTTGGCTACCAAAACAATGGCGATTAGGCCCCACAGGGCGTCAGTGGCTATTTGCCGGAATCATCGGTCTGATCGGAGCCATTTACTGCCTATGGCGCATTCCACAACCTGAAATTGACGATATCAGCCGCTATGCCCCTGGCACCTATAGCGTCTATGGAGAAGTCACATCACTCCCCCAGCTCAACCGTAACGGTAAACACAAGTTTTGGCTCAAACCCCATGGAGTCCAAAACCGTTCTGAGCAGGCAGACTATATTAGTCGACAGCCTGCTAGCGGCAAACTATATGTCACGGCTCTACCTGAGCGCAGCGCCAATCTATATCCAGGTCAAGCCATTAAAGCAACCGGTCGGCTATATGCACCCAGTTCCACAGAAGAGTTTGATTTCAAAGCCTATTTAGCCAGACAGGGTAGTTTTGCTGGACTGAGTGCTAACTATATTGATGACTTAGCCAACCCAGAACAGTCTCAACATGGGCTCTGGCAGGTACGGCGGCGGATTGCTAATGCTCAAGCTCGCTGGCTTGGTGACACTAAAGGTCATTTAGTCAGTGCCATGGTGTTGGGCCGTAGGGCTGTTGATTTACCCTACGATATTCGAGATGCGTTTATCACAGCAGGTTTAGCTCATACTCTGGCAGCCTCTGGCTTTCATGTGGCACTCGTCCTGGGGATGGTATTGGCGTTATTAAAAAGATACTCGAACCGCACTCAAGCAATCGGCGGTAGCATTGCTCTATTTATTTATGTAGGCCTGACCGGCTTACAGGCCAGCGTAATGCGCGCGGCCATTATGGGTCTTGGGGCCATGCTGGGGTTAGCGTTAGAACGCAAGGTCAAACCTTTGGCTTGTTTAGGGGTAGCTGTTTTTTTATTATTGGTTTGGAACCCTCGCTGGATATGGGATATCGGCTTTCAGCTAAGTGTGATGGCTACCCTGGGTTTAATAGTCATGGCTACTGCCCTAGCCAAACGTTTGGATTGGTTGCCCAGCGCGATCTCAACTCTCCTAGCGGTTCCCATCGCAGCTTATATTTGGACGTTACCGCTACAGCTCTATCACTTTGGCACTGTTCCGTCCTACAGCATTGTTTTAAATATTTTTGCTACGCCACTGGTCACAGTCATTAGCTTAGGTGGATTTATCAGTGCAATGGTTAGTTTGATTTGGCCTTTAGTGGGGGGTGCGATCGCATGGCTCTTGGCTATACCATTACAGCTTTTAATTACCTTAGTGACGTTCTTTAACCAATTGCCAGGAAACCAAGTCACTATCGGAAATATATCTGTTTGGCTCGTAGTATTAGCCTATGGCCTCTACGGTAGCATTACCATTTGGCTAGCTCGTCGAAATCAGGAAGTCTAGGTCTGGAATGTTCGCCTCGGTGTAGAATAAACAAGCTCAAAATATGGGCGAACCTAATTGAATAGGTCCCTGGAGAGGTGGCAGAGTGGTTGAATGCGGTAGACTCGAAATCTATTATGGGCTTCGGTTCATCGGGGGTTCGAATCCCCCCCTCTCCGTTTAATAGCAAGGGTTTCGGCCTTTGACAATAAAGAGAGAAAGACTTCCTCAAAGCAGCTTTTGTGAGCTGAAAACAGGTGATTGTGGACTGTTTTTGGGGAAGATATGGGGAAGAATTTTGCACCTGAAAAAATCGATATAGGCCCCCGTCTGCAAGCGATTAACCAGCAGTTGGAAAAGGCCAGTTTGCGGCAAAAAGGTGGAAAGCTATACATCCGAGGCAAGTCGGTTGATTCGTTTCCGCCGAAGCCAGGACAGGATAAGCCGCGACGGGTGGAGCTGGCGCTGAACTGTAATGCTTCGCTGGCGGGGCTGAAGGTGGCGAAGGCGAAAGCACAGGAGATAGACAGTCAGCTGCTTTGGGGTCGGTTTGACTGGGGACCATATCTAAAGGACAAACAGAAGCTAGCGAAGACGTTAACGGAGTGGATTGAGAAGTATAAGGCTGACCACTGGGCGTCTACACCTAGAACGCTGACTAAGGAAAACTCGTATCAGAAAAACTACCGTTTGTTTTTGAAGCGTCTGCCGCAGGAGAAGATTCTTACGCTGGATCTATTGCGGTCAGAGCTTTTGAAGGGATCTAAACCAGGTACTCGTAGTCGTGAGTTTTACTGCATGGCCTACGGTAGACTGGCGAAATTTATGGCAAAGCAAGATGCGATCGCAACCACAGACCTGACCACCTTCCTAGCCGAGCTTAAATCTCTCAAACAGGGTTACAGCCCAAAGAAGATACTGCCGGAAGACTTACCGACTGACGAGCAGATCGTTGAGATTTGGCAGTCGTTGAAAAATCCCAGCTGGCAATGGATTTACGGCATGATTGCTACCTATGGGTTGCGACCCCATGAGGTGTTTCATGTTGATGTGGAGCGGTTTATGGCTGACACTGAGGTGTTGCGGGTGGCGGATAATACTAAGACGGGGACGCGGTTGGTGTATCCCTGTCCGGCTAGTTGGCGCACTACGTTTAAGCTGTGGAATGTGCGGTATCCGAATATTCGGCGGGAGGGGCGCAGTAATGGCAAGCTGGGGGAGAAGGTTTCGCAGCAGTTTCGGGAAATTGGGATTGGTCATAATCCCTATGCGTTGAGCTGGGCTGACTGAGGGTTTTAGGCTGATCCTTTCTAACTATTGAAGAGTGCCTGAGTAGTGGGCAGCAAAACCTCGGAAGTCGTCAGTATCTACGTTGTGGCAGTTTCAGCCAATAGTTAACCATTTAAATCGAATCCCCCAGCACTGTGACCTGAGATCTATGGGCTAAAAACGGGCATTCAAAGCGAGTGCAAAAAGGTTAACTCAGGCTGGAGAGGATTGATGCTAATAAGAACTCGGCCACAGGTAAAGCCGGATGAAATGCCAAATCCCTGTTCTGGGGGAACGATTGAGCGTCCGGCACTACGTTACTTCGGTGGGAAGTGGCGATTGGCTCCATGGATTTTGCAGCATTTTCCAGCGCATCGGATCTACTGTGAACCGTATGCGGGAGCTTTTAGTGTTGGCTTACGCAAGCGCCCGGCTGCTGTGGATGTACTTAATGAGTGCAATCCGGGGGTGACGAATTTCTTTGAAGTTTTGAAGGACTGGCCACAGGAATTAATCGCAGCACTGAATGCATCGCCTAAAACACGGGATGAGTTCAAGCGATGCGTGGTGTTCGAGGGGAATGCTTTTGAACAGGCGAGGCGTTTCTATCTCTATTGTCAGATGAGTTTTAGCAATGGTGGTGGACGCTGGAGCAGTGGCACGAGTGAGGAGCGATTGCGCCTGGTGCAAAGCCAGGACTGTGATTATCTGATGACCGTTTCTCAACGGTTGGCGAATGTGCAGATTGAGCAGGATTTAGCTGAGTGTGCGATCGCAAAATACGACAGTCCAGAAACACTGTTCTATATTGATCCGCCCTATGTGCAAAGTACGCGCGGCAGTAAGGACACACGCCACATTAATGGAGCACCCAGACGACAGTATGCCTATGAAATGGAGGATGACGGCCATCGGCAGCTAGCTGAGCAGTTGCATTCTGCGCAGGGGATGGTGGTACTCAGCGGCTATGAATCTGATCTTTACGCTGAGCTGTATCCCGGCTGGCGCTGCGTCAAGAAGCAAGTCCAGACTAGTCAGGGGTTACGGACGGAATGCATTTGGCTTAAGCCCACTGCGGGTGAACGGATCTATCTGCCTCTATCCTTTGGCGACAAGTGTGTTTGGGCTCCTAGCTTAGTTAGATCTGACGGTTTTATTGAGATCCATGCTCATACAAACGGGGAGCCGATCACGGCGTACCACCTCTGGAATGCTGTGACATCAAAAAACTGTCGACAGCAGCCTCCGACTACAGCAACGTCGGTAATCACTGACAGCAGTAAGTCTAAGCACCGAAAGCATAATCAGAAAGGGCAAGCTAGCGGCTGGCTGGAGACTCGCACTGGCAATCGAAAACGGAAGACGCCGAGTATCAGCTACTACTATCGGTGGGATTCTCCCCAGGGTCGGATTACCGAGTACGTAAGTACTTCAAAACTGTCTGAAGTGTCCCGAATGCTGGCGGAGAACTGCCCAGCGCTGGAGATATTGAGATATGTGGTGAAGGGCAAGAAAAAGCTTTCAAAATCAGTTCAGAGCTTATTAGGTAATAGTAAAACTGTAGGAGTGTAGACAGTTTTTTTAGATTCTATCCAGAATAAACAGAATTATTTTTATTAGTTACCTACAGATTTATTGCCATCTAAAATCAATATTCTGAGAAAACTTGTTTTCTGGTGATTCACAGAATCTTTACCAGAATTCGGGGAAATGGCTGTGACTTTTTTTTCTCAGAGCTTTCCATAATATGGGAACTGAAAATAAAAAACTTTTTCCATGACTGAGCAGAATTCTACCGTTGAGCACCAGATTCGTCCGACTGTCTTGCAGGACCAGCTTGGTATTAAAAAGGATGCTTACTATGCTTATCTGAAGCATTTGGGTATCACGGCTGAGAAGGATTCTACTAGTAAGGCATTTCTGAATTCTGAGCAGGAAAATTTAATCCGAGCGCTCCGTAAGCATGTGGTTGCTGGTGGAAAGATTGAGGCTTTTGAGGTTGATGAGCAACCAGTAGCGCTGGCTATTGCCGATGGAGGCGAATTGGGACAGGTCACTGAGCAACCCGTTGAGGAAATCAATCCAGCCCAGGGGTTAGATATGGAGGCGCTGTATCTGGAAGCTTCTGAGCTGGCGGCTCAGCGGCTCACGGCGGGGCAACAAGTGGTGATGGCGATGGCTAGCCGCATGACCTATGAAGATTTGCATCCTACCGCTAAGGCTAAGGTTGACCATGTGCGGACGGTCGCTGTCCCAAAATTCAATGCTCAGGAGGTGGCGGAAAACCTTCTGAATCAATGCCGTCAGCAGATGCAGGTGGCTTAGGGCAGACAACCGAGGGGTTTAAACATGTATGCGCTGCTATCGATTCGGGTAGCAGCGTTTTGGTGCTGGCTGAGTTGGGGATGGTGGGAACGATGCCCCAGGATTTGGCCAAGCATTATGAGGGTGAATTTGAGATCGCAACCGCCATTTACAAGGGCAGTGGCAAAAAGTTCTTTGTGGCTATTGCTGAACAGTTGGATATCCCAACGACTGAGCCGAAATACAACAAGGAGGGTGAGCCGGTTGGTGAGAAGGCGATGACCATGGATGCGCTCAAGGATGAAATCGCTGAAAATATTGGCTCTCAAACGTTGCTAATTTTCCCTGAGGCAAAGCGATTGACGACGGGGGTGAGGTATTGGTTAGAGGATGCGATCGCAAATGGCGTAAAGGTCATCTGCTTTGCAGCGACGAATCCTGGCCGGGATATTTTCTTGGAGGTGCTGGAGGTTGAGTTAGAGCTGCCTGCCCAGCGATAAGTTGATCCGCGAGACGATGCAGGCCGAGGCGGAGCGGATGGGGTTGCAGTTGAGTCGGTCTCGGTTGGCGGAGCTGCAGCCATTGGCCGGACGGAATCCGATGCTGGCACGGAAGGTGATCCGTAATGAGCGGCTTGGATTGAATCGGGAGGCTAGCCTGCAACATACTCAGTACGTGGTGATTATGCCGATTTTGATCGCCTGTTTGATGGCGTTTGGAGTGGTGCGATTTATTGGGATGGGGACGCGGAATAAGAGCCTGTATATTTTTGGTGGTGTGGCGTTGATTGCGGGGATGACTTTCAAGCAGGTAGGCCAAGTGAGAGGGGCACGGAAGCGGTTGGGTCAGTAGAGATTTCGAAAAATTAGACCGGATTGGATGGAAATGAGCGATTACTTAAATTCCAAGCTTCATCATCTCCTTCGCACAAACTAGCTCGTGTGTTCCGGTAGGAAAACTGTCGTAGAATTTCTCCTGCAATAAATTGAGCATTCATCAGGAAATTGCCAATTTCTACCCGTTTATATCGCTTCGCATCATAGCGACGCTCTACCAATTTTGGATATCTCTCAACCACTGACACTAGAAGTTGCTGATCGATATCTGGAAAAAATGTGGATACTTTCCTTGCAGTTTTTTCTATATCATGACCATATTTTTTTTGAAGTTTACGATCCAATTCATCTTTCTCAAGACCCTTAAATCGCTCATCCTTAGCTATGAGTGCACCTTTTAGGATTAGTTCACTGGAAATACAACAGTTTTGAATAACAGCGTACTTATCGAACGACCCTAAAGCAATTGCTGCTGCCTCAAGCTGCTGTCTGGCTAACCCCCACCATTCCAATGTTCTTTTGGGAATAGAATTTTCTTCTCTTAATTCGTTGATGCCATATGCAAAATCCATAAGATCAATAAATTGATCGTGGAATCTCAGGACTTCTTTCTTGTCGCTAAGAAATACTTGCTTTTGAATCTCTGTCATCTCTTCTAAAAGGTTAATCGGATCCAAATGAACATATCCAAAAATAAGAGGAATTCTGAGAGGAAAAAAGATATCTCGAAAAACTACTGCCCCTACATGGACAGGAGGCATTTGAAGATCTCTTAATCCGTAAATTTGAGTATAGATTTGTTGAACGGCATCAGAAATTGGGTTGTCATTGATAGAGACACTACAGTGAGGATAAAGGCGCTTTAAAGCTTCTAGCGGTGCCCGACAGGAACGTTGATGAGGGTTAATCCCTTGAGCAATAAGTTCGTTATCGATTTCCAATACTATGTCGAAAAAATTTTCTGGAACTTGCATCAAGGTTTTCCATATCCAGGGTTCAAGCTTACTTGTTGTAGCGTAATCATTTTGAGGGCAGAGCAGTCTAAAGAATATATCCTGTTCGTACTCAAGACAGCTCCTATGATAACGATTACCCACGCTGCAATCGCAACCACCAATTATCCTATTTTCAAACAGCCTGTTTCCGCCACCAGCTAGCTGCGACAGCGAAATCAACCGTATCAGTAATACAGGTCACGCCTGAGCGGGTACCATCCAGATGCTCGTAGTCGGTGGCAGTGGCGGCGGCAAGTTCTTCAAACTCAGTGGTGAGTACTCGGGCTATTTTGCCATCTTGAAAGCTGACGACGATTTCACGGGTATCAGCATCATAATGAGCATCAATGATATCCTCTGGCCTAACCGGGGGGGCGACTACCACCGCATCATGTAGAGTCTGGCTTGTGTTCATTGGGTATCTCCATAAATTGAATCCCAGACTTCCCAGGCTTGATCAAGATTTTGGGCAAGCAGGTTAACGTACTCATCTATTTTAGAGGCTTTGATTTTTCCCGATAGGATATCGGTTTCACCAAATGATTTGTCGTAGTTATCGGGACCTCCATCTTCTCGTCTGCCAAGATAAATGCGCAGTTCCCATTCTGGCCGAGTGGGACTGGGTTTGACATGGACATGGGGTGGATGGTGGTCTCGAGTGTAGATCAGATACAGGACTCCACCGAGTCTAAAGATGGTAACCATGGTGCTTTGGGCAGTGCATTCCAGTGGGAATTCTGACCCTACTGGTTATCTGTAAGATTGTCCATGATGGCAATTACTCATGCTGCGTTGGCAAAGCCTCTCCCCTGGAGAATCGCAACCGCAGGCGTATCCCTATTCCTAGGTACAGCGGCTCCTCTACCGTTAGGGTTGGCAGTATTAGGCTCTCAGCTGCCCGATATCGATACCACCACCAGTCTGATCGGCCAAATCTGCTTTCCCATCAGCTCATGGATTGAAGACCGCTATCCCCATCGATCCATCACCCATTCCTTAGTGGCCACGGTCACGCTCACTGCGATATCCCTAGGAATAGGGTTTGCGCTAGGGGCAATAAAACCATGGCTAGCGTTGCCATTGGGTCATGTGTTGGCCTGCTTTGCCGATTGCTTCACCCGTCAAGGAGTCCAGCTATTTTGGCCGGTTCCAGTGTGGGCCATCAGCATTGGCAATCCTAAACGCAGAATCTGTACAGGTGGCCCCGGTGAATATTGGGTACTCTCCATTGCCATCGCGATTTTGGTCACTGGCCTATGGCTGGCAGGTGCAGGTAGTGTGCAAACCCAGGTAAATCAAGGTTTGGGACTCAGGGATGGTGCGATCGCAACCTACAACCGCAATGCTGCCACCGCCGAGGTGTATGCCGACATTATCGGTGTGTGGAATCATGACCGTACAGACGCCACTGGCAGCTATCTGATCCTCGGCAATGAAGGCTCAGAATTTATTGTCACGAATGGCAAAGGCGTCTATAAAACTGGTGAAAGCATCATTACTGAAAAGCTCATAACTAAGGCAGGTAAGCTAACACAGCGATTAACAAAGACTCTCTCGTTAAATGATCAAGACATAGCTGCAGCGTTGGGAAATCTGATGAATTCCTATCCCGGCAACAGCATTTATCTCAGCGGTTCGATTGTTGTTGATTTTCCAGAAGAGATCCAGACCGTTAGCGACGGGCGGCAGCTGGAAACCATAGCCGTATCTGGTGAATCCGTGACGCTTAGCTACCATCCGGTAGAGCTTGCGATCGCACAGCTCAACGACCAGTGGGCTACCGGCACCATCACCGCTCTGATTCTGGAATGATTCGACGCACCCTCTCTTATCTACTGAGCACAGCAGTGTTGACGGGGATGACTGCCTTTGGGGAGATTTATGGCCCGTATCCCCCAGAACCAGTATTCTCAACCACTGCAAGCGACGACCCCAAACGGCTAACCATTAGTGTCTCGGTGGCTGACCCAGAAGATTTAAAAGTCAAGGAAGGCGACCAGGTATTTGCTACCCAGCTACTGGCCGACCGTGGACGGGAACGTAGACAACTGGAGGCTCAGGCAAAACAGCTTGACCTGGCACTACACCGGCTAGAGGTAGCTACCATCACTCCGCCACTGCCACCGGCTACCCCACCAGCTATTGAAAGACCGACGTATTTGGAGCAGAATGCGGCGATTGATAGAGCGAAGGCTAATGTAGACCAGGCTGAAGCAGCGATACAGGCAAAGCATCAGGAAATGGCCTACCTAGCGGAGCTACCGAACCTTAACCCATTGGTATTGGAACATGAGTCAGCGAACCTGGCGGAGCTGCAGCGAGAGCATACTGCCGCTGCGCGGGATTATCAGCTAGCCCTGGGTAAACGCTCGACGGCGGAGTATGAGCACTCGCGGGCTGTGGCCGTCGATGCTAGCGCTCGCAATCGTGACCAGCTGAGTTATCAAAACCAATGGGCACAGTATGAACAGCGGCTCAGGGACCGTGATTATCAGATATCTCAAACTCGATTGAAGCTGGATGAAATTGACAATGCGATCGCAAACTTGGCCATCATCCGCAGTCCCTACGCTGGCAGGATTCGGCGGGTTAAGTGGCTGGGTCAGGATGCTAGCGGTCTGCTCAATGTTGAAATTACTCTCATGGTCCGCACCAGCACTGGCCCTTCCTTGTCTGAACAGTTCGATGGATTGTTTAGAGAGGCTGACTCAGCAGGCGATAGCGCAGTCATCAGAAATTGAGGCGATCAATCAACAGCTTGAACTTACGGCTGAACGACAGGATTATGCAGAAGCGCGGCAATGGACCAACTATCTGACAATGGACCCGGTGCGGTTAATACAGAACGTTTTGGGCGGTGGGGATGTGCAGCGAGATCGGCTTGCGATCGCAACGCTCGAACTCGAAGCCGCCAATCTGATTCGCCGTCGTGAGGAAGTGACCGAGGGCATTGCCCGTGAGATCGTTGACCTAGTACTAAATTATGAGCACCTGGACCGACAGGCCATGCTGCTGGTATCGCAGCTGGAGAGTCATCGACTACAGGTGGCGGTGGCCGAGGCTAGATACCGAACGGGACAGGGGGCAACGACTAGCATGATTGGTCTGTGGCAGCGGACCGCCGACCTGGCGGCTCGGTGCTCTGAGTATCGTATCGGGCAAGCTCAGGACATACAAAACCTGGAGATACTGATTGGTGAAACTGAAACGCGGAGTTATGCCGCTCATGTTGGTGGGTGTGGTAGCCGTCCTGCCTCGTTTATTCCCAGAGCAAATTGGGTTAGCCCTGAAACAGGTGATTCCCAGCAATCAGAATACTGAGTGGTATCAGGTGGTAGAAGGCTCTATTTACGATGGTGATACGCTGCGGGTTGAACGTGGTGACCAGGAGCTGAAAATCAGATTTTGTGGGACGGATTCGCCTGAGATAGAGCAGCCGGGCGGGATTGAGGCACGGGACCATTTGCGATCGCTAGTTGCTCAAGGTGATGGGGCTATCGGTGTAGTGCCGATTGAGAAAGATCGCTATGGCCGCACAGTGGCTGACCTGTGTGTTATCCCGTCCTGATGGCTCAGAAATTCATCTCAATTCTCAGATGGTGATGGATGGGATGGCTTATCACTATGAGAAGTATTCGAGCCGCTGCCCACAGCCAGATGTGTTAGTACGTGCTGAGGAGATTGCTAAGAAGCAGTCAGCAGGAGTATGGGCCGATGCCGGAGCCATGAAACCTTGGGACTACCGAAAAAAGCAGTAGTCGATTTCTTCAGAATGAGCTGTATTCTAAATGCGAGGTTACTTTAGAGTGATGTCCAGTGAGTGAGAGTAATCCCCCATCTGAACCAGAGAACAATCTTTCCATTGAAGAAAGAAAACTTGCATTAGCAGAAAAGGAGCTTGCTCTTAAAGAACAGGAGCTTAGGGCTAATATCAATCAAAAGAGTCGAGATCTCTGGTTTACGTCCCCAGTCCTGTTAGGTATTGCATCTGCTGTCTTTGGATTATTGGGTACTGGAATTGGAGCAGCACTTCAAGGCCATGCAAGTTTGAGGCTAGAACGACAAAAATTTGAGTTTCTTCTAATCCAGAAATCGCTTGAGCCATCCGGCGAAGAAAGTAGCAGTGATGATAGGAAAGAAGCCGCTAAGCAGCTCGTATTCTTGGTTGACTCTGGAATTATTCAGAGTTTAGATGCCGAAAAAATCAAACAACTGGCAGAAGAACCCGAAAACCTTCCTACGTTCTCTCAAGGTTCGACTTGGTTCAATTTTTTCGAAAATATTGAAAATCCTAGCCGCGTTGATCGTTCACCTTCGCATAACAGAGGTGGCTCAGCACGATAAAACTACTTGCAACTCTTTAAAGAAAATATTCTTTGAGGGATTATTTTCATACTAGCTGAACCAATTCTAGTTCCAACTAAGTTTGTTTGGATATCATAAGGTCATCGAGTTTGGAGGCCAAGTATGATGGCCAAACGCAAGCAACGAGGGACAGCAGGGGATAAAACGATCTGCCTGCCCATCGCCGATAGCATTGATTATGACCAGTTGGTTGAGGACCGTGAGGCCTACCGAGAGTACCTGAACGAGCAAATAGCCAGCTATCCGGAGCTGTTCCCCGAGGGAATTGAGGAGGGATATCGGTTTCATGGGTGGGTGACCTCAGCTCGTCAGCACCTGAAAACACGTCGTATATATCTTCCCAAACAAAAAACAGCCTATCAACTGCATCCCGATTTCGTCACGCCTTATATGAGTGAAACGTCTGAGCTAGCAGGCAAAGCAATGTATTTGAGAAAGCATGGCCTCTCTTATGATGGGATTGCTTACGTATTGGGCCGCTCGGAGATGCATTGGTATCGGTTGTGTCAATCTCTTGGCCGAGCATCCATTGTCGGAACAACGTTGAAAACAGAAGAGTCGCTCCCCCCCATCTAGTGGCCGATGAAAAGCATGGTAGCCATCAAGGAGAGCGTATCTATTGGGTGGTGACAGCGGCTAAGGGGTGTATTGTGGGCAGTGGTCTGAGCCCAACGGCTGGATACGAGGACTTGCAAGCGGCGTATGGGGACTTTGAGCAAGAGATGAGCGACCATGCCCCTGACTATCGACCTGAGACAGTCACCACCGATGGATGGGACGCGACTCGTCGAGCCTGGGAAACCCTATTTCCTGGCATCACCTGGATTCTATGCTTTCTACATGAGGTGATTAAAGTGCGTGATTGGTGTCGCTCTAAGCCTGAGTTACGCACCTGCTTAACCGACAAGCTTTGGCATATCTATCACGCCACCAGCAAACGTCAATTTGCTCAGCGATTGCGTCGTTTTCTCGAATGGACACAATCGGTGGAGCTTCCCGACGCCATCCATGACCGGTTACAACGACTCAGAGAAAAATCTCTATTTTTCCAGAGAGCCTTCGACTTTCCTAATGCCTCTCGCACCAGTAATCAGGTGGATCGCCCCATGAACTATCTCGACCGGGCACTCTATGCCATGCAAGATTTTCATGGGGCTTGGGAGGCTGCTGAGTTATCCGTTCGCTCCATGGCGATGCTGTGGAACTTTCATCCATTCTGTCGTAAAACTCAGCAGCAAAATGGAGGTTGTTTGTGTCCCTTTGAGAAACTCAATGGCTTCCGATATCATGACGACTGGATGCGTAATTTGTTAATTGCCTCTTCTCTCAATGGACGGAGACCGTTGATTACATCCCCTCACACAAACTGAGGTGGAATCAGAACCAATTTTCTTACTTGTTTTTCCAAGGTAGTGAGGCGTCGTGCCATTGAGGCCACATTGTCTGGATCCGTTTTTTCCAGGTATAGACCAATTGCTTCCTTAACTACATCACTGGGAGTTTGACCGGTTTCGGTTGCGATCGCACATATCTGGTCATGCCAACTATGGGGAATCCGGGCCGAGGCGATGGGCTTGCTCATGGTGTAGACAGTGTAAACAGCGTTAACGGTTGCCAGGTAAGACGTCAGCTACTTTATTTGTCGCTGAAACTGTAAACGCTGTTAACCGTGTAAACACCTACGAACATTGAGTTAGCCCCCATGTGACAGTTGAATTTTGCCGGGGTCAATTCTCAATAAACAGCCACGTATTTTGGGCGTTTGAGCCAAACCCTTGAAAACTCGTTTACCAACTGACTGATTTATACTTGTAATTTAGTCAGTTTGGGAATTTGGACTTGGGTGATGCTGCAAACCAGCGTGACTAATTTTAAGCGAGGAAAAAATAGTCAGTATCGCAGTCGTGAGTATCTAACGGCGGATGAGATGCAACGGCTAATGGACGCGGCTGAAAACAGAGGGCGGCATCCTATTCGCGATCTCACCTTATTGTTATTGATGTATCGCCATGGGCTGAATTGTTATTGATGTATCGCCATGGGCTGAGGGCCAGTGAAGCGGCTTCGCTCCGTTGGGATGCGGTGCTGATGGATGATGGTTTGCTTAATATCAAACGGTTAAAGGGCAGTAAAAGCGGTGTACATCCGCTCAAGGCTGATGAGCTAGCGGTGTTGGCTAGCCTCAAAGTTGTTGCGCCGGGTCAATATCTGTTTCCCAGTGAGCGAGGGACCCATATTACGTCCTATGGCATTGCTAGCTTAGTAAAGCGATGTGGCGAACTGGCTGACCTGCCGTTTAAGGTCCATCCCCACATGTTACGCCATGCCTGTGGTTATCATCTTGCCAATCAAGGGTTTGATACTCGGCTTATTCAGGAGTGGATGGGCCATCGGGATATTAAAAATACAGAGCGCTACACGGCACTCAATGTTGAACGGTTTAAGGAGATTCAATGGTGAGTAATTGACTTTAGATAACCCAAAGTTGTTGTTTCACTATGGCGTTGTCTGAACTGTTGGATATGTTGAGTCTACAGGGGTGATATTTGATGTGGTATGTACCAGCACACCAGAGCCACACAGTATTGCTACTGCTATGGATAACAATTTAACGATTGTTGGACCAGATAGTCGGAGATTGAGTTCTAAGCCATCAGGTTCTGGTGTGGGCGGTGTTGACATTGGTTGTTTCTGGCGAAAGAACATTGGTTTATCCCTCGTTGTATAGCAAGCGAATTGAGACTCAGTCGTCAATGGTATGGTCTTGATTAGAGCCTAAAAACAGGTTATCCAATTGAATCTGAACGTAATAAACCCAAAGAAGAAAAACTAATTCGTGCATCAGTCGTCGCCTGATAGCCCAAGGTGACATATCTGTTTTTTTAAGTCGGCGTTGTAGATACCCTAATTCGGCAACACATTCTTCTGGAAGAAAGGCTATGAAATGGGCTGTACGCGACAGACTTATTGAGAGTCGAAGTTGAACAAGCATTACCAACAAACTAAGCAATACAAGTAATGACGTCCCCCACAAAATCCTTGACCGCCTTAAAATACGGGTGCGATTAGACTCACTACTCAAAAGAGTTTCTAAGGAACTTCCTTGCAGCAGTGATAATTCGTGGATTTGTTCTAATTCCCTAGCTATGATGGACACAAGTAAGCTTTTATTCGTTCTATCCAGAGTCTGCTCCAGGGTCTGCAACTGTCCCCGAACCTGCTGCGGTAGCAGAGCTAGATTCAGGCTCTGCTCCAGAGTCTGTTCAAAAGCCTGTAACTGAACCCAAACCTGCTCCCGAGCTTGCTCCAGATCTTGAGTCCGATCCTGAACTCGAGCTTGTGCTTGCGCTTGCGCTTGCGCTTGCGCCTGAAGCCGAATTCGAGCCTGCTCCTGAGGCATATTCAGAACCAGATCGCGAGCCAGCATCTGATTCTGAGTCAAGACATGAGCTTGCTTCAGAGCCTGCTCCTGATTCTGAACCCGAGCCGGGAAGTTGCTAAGAGCTTTGATCAGAGTACCTTCATGAACCCAAATCTGCTCCAGAGCATTAATTTGGGCCTGCAACCGAGCTAAGAGCTGTTCCTGAACTTTTTCAGGAACCAAACTGAAATCTAGAGTTAGAGACTTGTCCAAAGCCCAAACTCGTTTCAAGGATTGAGTCTTCTCTTGAGCCTGAACTTTCTCCAGTGTATGAATCAGGGCCTGATGCTGACCCAGGATTTGTTCCAGAACCTCTTCCTGAAAAACATCCTGAGTCCAAATCTGCTGCAAGGTCTGAGTCTGCTCCAAAGCCAGAGTCAGAGAAGACTCAAGTGTGTGAGCGTTAGTTTGTTCCCAAATCAAGCCCAAATAGATAGTCATCACCCAAGCCTGATTCAGATCCTGATCTAGATCCTTAACTTGAGTTACCCCCTCAGCTTGAGTCAGAACCCAAGCTCGCCCTAAAGCCTGAGTTAGGGTGCGAGTCTGAGACGGCTCTAGATTCGAATACACCAACCTAGTGACCTGTAAATTCTGCGTTTGGGCAATTCTCTGAATTTTTGATTTTGCTTGGCCTCGTTCTTCTGCAGAGCTTTGTTCATTTGTCAGCGTATTAACTGCTTGAGACAGCTCTAAGACCCATGGTTGATAAACAGTGCGATACTTCAATATTGTTCGCCACTGCAGAGCTGAAAATCCAAGAACAATAAGATTACTTACTCCCACTAATAAACGATCGCGCCAAAGATTCCTTATCCTGCGCTTAAGTCGCTTCTCCACCTCAAGTTCCTCCTCAAGTAGCTGGAGCCTGACCCGCTCTCTGAGCAAGCAATGCGCGATACTCTTGCACCGCTCTTAGAGATTTCACCCCTAAGCCAGTCACCTTGTAATACTTCCGTCGAGCACCCCCTGACTCATCTACCTCATCACCCCATTGCCAGGACACCAACCCCTTCTTCTCAAGACGATTCAGTGCAGGATATAAGCTGCCAAACTTCAGCTCACTAGGGCGACCTAGATTAAGCTGGTCCAGAATCTCCAGACCATACAGCTCACGCCCCATCAACACAGTAAGAACATCCTCATCTATTGCCGAGATGCGCACTGGTTTTTGATCCTTATCATCAGAATCTTTCTTCTTCTTGGAAGGCATAACACCAACCTCTACACTGACATCGATTCAATATCGATATCTACATACTATTGTAAAAACATATAATTATGTATATTTTTCTAGAAGATTTTTGGCAAATCCCTCAAACGCCTTTCCTGACTGGCGAATAGGCTGCTAAAAATTTTAAGGAAGTCGCTTAGTAAAGGGCTGAGAACGCAATTCTACCCTCAACTGATACCCCAACATTGCTTAGCCAACTATCCAAATGGTCAGATATCCAACCGTCTGACTATTTTGCTATCAGCCGCTCCAAATCCACCTGATACCGCTCCGCCAAAAGCTCAGCGATAATATCACTCATATCCACATCCGCATCACTATCAAACGCCTCCCGCTTTAGCGCCCGGTGCAAATCCACCGGAATATAAACCAACAGCTTCTGATAATCCGGGCGTTTGTTCTTACCCATCCCCTTCGACACCGGCACCCTCGGCCCTAAATCCGCCCCATCGTCAGAGGCCGCATTGATCAATTGCTCAATCGCCTCAGCATCCCGTTTGGGTCTCGGTTGCGGCATTAGCCAACCCCCATCAGTTTCAGAATTTCCTTAGTCAGATTGGTCACCTCTCGCTGGGCCTTTTCATCCTTTAGCTCGTAGATAGTGGCCCCATCGGCACAGCGCTGAAACGCCACCCGCTGATGCACCACCGTTTTTAGCAAGTCACCATCCATCTCCTTAATCACCTGGCGCAACTCCCGATCCAACGAAGACCCCACCACTGCTTTACTCACTACATAGGCAATCTTGATGTCAGTGTAGATGGCCCGGATCGGGTCCATCCGTTCCAAGGTTTGCTCGGCAGCCCACAGATCATAGGACGATGGACTGATGGGGATTAACACCAAATCCGCTGCTGCCACTGCAGATAACGTAATCGCCTCCGCCCGCCCTGGCGTATCAATCAAACAATCATCATGACTGCCCTGCAACGCATCAATATCCCGATTCAGCGTTTTCCTGGCCGCCGCCAATACCGTAAACGGCGGTCTCGACACCTCATCCCGAATCGCAGCCCAATCATTAACCGAACCCTGGGGGTCCGCATCCACCACCACCACCGAACGGCCCAACCGTGACAGCGCCGCCCCAATATTCACGCACAGTGTCGATTTACTCACCCCGCCCTTCAAGCTAGCAATGGCGATTCTCATAACAAAACTAGTGGTCTGGCAGCTAGCCTACACCGACATCTCATCGCTGGTTAGTCAGCTGTCTGAATATCTAGATATCTGGCTATTTAGATAGCTAAACCTTCTCCACCCGCCAGGAAATCTCCAGGTCCCCCTCATCCCCTCGGGTAAACCGATAGCCGTAGCATTCAAACGCTTCTCCTGGCAGGTCTTCCATCCCCAGCAACAGCGCTAACTCGCCAACAGGCAACCACCAACCCCGGTCAGCCACCTTATCCAGCAGTTCATACCGAGCTAGGGGCTCCGTCTGTAACGCCCGTCGAATTGCAATTAGGGGTGCTTGTTCGGCGGATACATCAGCCAGGGCAAACAACTCACTGTTTTGTCTAGCCGCCAGTGGTTTAGCTGCCGTTGTCCTTGGGTGACCGGTAACCACATCCGCCGCATCCTCAGTGGTCAGCCCATCCTCATTAATCAACCGATGGATCTCATCAAGACACTCCAAAGCAGCCTGACTGACATAGGATCTCACCCCTGCTTTGAATGGAGCCAAGGCAGGATTTTTTGACTTAAGAGCATTAATGCGAGCATAGACTTGCGATCGCACCAATCCATAACGCTCCATCAACTGAGCCACCGGGAAATCTGTATCTTGTTTTCTCATTTATATGATTTCCTGTTTGGTCTCTCAGTCATTTATCCACAGGCTTTTAATTCAAACTTATTTGCACATATTTGCCGAACAACAGTTGAATTATTTTCACCTTATCCGTACACTTGTACTGTACACATCAGAACGCCAGTCGAACCTTAAACGAACAGCGTGCGAACGGATCTAGAACCCTTTAAATACAAGGATTCCGCCATGAATGATATACCCAATTTGTCCGTTAATCGAACGGCAACAGAACAGGGAACGTACACAGCCGTACAGCTAGGCGAACAACTGGGGGTAAGCGATGCCACCATCCGTAATCGCTGGTATCAATGGATTGTGCAGGTGGCTCCTGAACCGCTACTAAAGCAGGGTTCCACCTATACCGAGCTGGCGCGGACGCTGTTTGATGAATTCAGTCGAGTCAAGCATTGCGATCGCAACCAATGGGTGGCCAATACCAAAGCCCGCTATGCCCACGAATGGAGCAATGCCGGAGTCATTGAAGGAGAGCTCATGCCCGATAGCGTTAGCAGTGCCCTGGCCCTCCGCCAAACCCAGAATGGCATGATGCAACAGTCTATCGCTGCCGAGCTAGCCGACCTGGAGAATTTTGTCGATCAGCTAGCCATTACCGAAGCTGACTTCTCAGAGGCAGAGCTGGCCTCATTTAAAGCCGCTGGCCAACGTCGGGGCATTATGCGCTACAAGCTAGAGCTACAGGCAGAAATGGATACCTACGGCATCTCAAACAGCGCCGTATGGAAGGGGGCCAGTCGTGAGCCCAAATTCACTGCTTCAGACAACCAGGAGCGCGTTACCCTATGGATAACGCCAAATCATTGGAAGCGATGAAGCTGCCCGAGCTAAAAAAACAAGTTTGGAACGCTTGGACCCGGTTTAACCAGGCCAGTGGTGCGGTGACGCAGCCCGAAAACTATGTTCAAGACGTTAAACAGTTTGGGGACCGTCGCTATAAAGTCACCTGGATTAAGGCATTGGCCCATTTCTCAGCCCAGGCCAGCTACGAAAGCTGTTTAGACGCCTACATGCTGGTATTAAACAGTTTTAACTTCACCCCAGACCGTTGGGACTACGAGTATCGGCACGAGATTCTAGATGCCTTTTTGATGTATCCCGATGGTCTAGAGCTGATCAAAACAGGCTTAGAACAACTTTTAGAATTCACGCCCCAAGAACAGGACGAAGCCCATGGCTTTTTTGAATTGGTGGAAGAACGAGGCACCCAACCAGGAAGAGACCGCCTCCCAATTAGAGTTGAGCGGAAACTCACAGGCGCTTATTCCGCCGCGTAAGCGGGTGGATGGGGCGCTAGTAAATCGGCGGTTTAATAAGTCCATTAAGGAGAATGGCGGTGCGGGTGATGTGTATGAACAGGCTGCCGTAACTCAGACGAGAGAGTTATTTGGCTGCACGGTGAATGACCTGTATCGGGAGACCGGTGGGAAGAAAGGTCGGCGAGATACGTTGCCCCAGCCTGCTCAGGAGGCTTACATGGTGAATGAGTCGTTGGCGGCGAATGAGCTGGATCGGCAGATTGGGACGCTGGGTGGAGAGTCTCAGGATGAGGTGAATAGTCGGATTTTGGCGTCTGTTGAGCAAACGTCTAAGCAAACGCGGAAGTGGTTGCCCTGGTAAGTAGGGTAGGCTAGCGCTAATGAATAGTAGTAGCTTGGCCCTGGTTGAGACTGGGGCTTTTTTGTGGGTTGCGATTAAGGGAAACGGGAGTTGAGATCGCAGCCTAACGCTCTTTAATGACTCTAGCAGTATAAAATAGGAGTAGCTATCGGCCCAAGTTGGTCAAACCGTACTCATGGTGACACCCCGAGCTGCTCAACCTACCGTCAAATTTATCGATGACTACTGCGAGTCCTATCGAGACCTGTTCGCTGAAGTCAGAAGTTTTGAGGCCTTCAAACATTTACATGTGGGTCTGATTTCAGAGGTTAAGCGCAAATCCTTACCGGCTATCGCTAAAGTTGTTGATTTGCCAAATTCACAGTCGTTACAACAATTTATATGTGAGTCTCCTTGGTCTAGACAAACCTTCTGCCAGCAAAGATTAATGCTCATTCTCAAAGTTATCGCTGGCAGAAAAGTCACACTGATTATCGATGAAACGGGTGACCGTAAAAAAGGCACCTCTACCGATTATGTAAAACGACAATACATCGGTAATTTGGGCAAGGTCGACAATGGAATTGTCGCTGTAAGTGCTTATGGGCTGTTGGATGATATTACGTTTCCACTTGCCTTTGAGGTGTATAAACCCAAAGAGCGACTCAAACCTACAGACCGTTATCAGACTAAACCAGAGATCGCCGCTGCCATGATTCGAGAGTTGTGTGCGTTAGGCTTTAAATTTGATTTGGTTTTAGCCGATAGTCTATATGGCGAAAGCGGCAGTAATTTTGTGCGAGTTCTGCAAGAACTGAAGATACCTTATGTCCTCGCTATCCGTTCTAATCATGGCGTTTGGTTACCCAAAGAACAACGAGTTCGCCACAACCGTTGGCGAGAGTATATCCGTACGTTCTCGGATGGAAAAACAGAGAAACGCTATATTCGTGAGATTATTTATGGCAAACGACGGACCACTCGCTACTGGGAACTGACGACCGATAAAGAAACCTTGCCATCAGCATCCACTTGGATGGTAATGACATGTGTGAAGAACATTACATACAAACAAGTGGGTGATCTCTATGGGTGTCGAAATTGGGTCGAGTATGGTTTGAAACAAAGTAAAAATGAACTGGGGTGGGCAGATTTTCGGGTAACCAATTATGCTCAAATTGAAAAGTGGTGGGAATTGGTGATGAGTGCCTATTTAATGGTGACCCTGTACACTCCGCCACTGCGACCTGAAGGGACTATTCCTCCAGAACACGATGACTCAACGGCGTTCTCATCGTTTCTCAAGCACCGTTATTGGGAGGACGGAGATGGTTGGAAGAGTTGGCTTAACAACTTACGGTTGATTCTTCTTCCTTGGGTCAGTTTCAACTTACTCAAGCCTTGGCTAGAGATTTTTCCCATTCCTCAATTAACAGAAGGATTTGATGGTTTGATTGCATGGATGAACCAGTTTCCAGGGATAGCGGTTCCCATACAAGAGAGTCCTCCTTGAAAATAATCTCGCCAGAGTCATTAAAGAGCGCTAACCAGAAGTTGCGCAAGCATTTTAGGCCTCTAAGTCTTACTGCATATGGCTTAGAGGCCACTTTTTAAGAAGCATTGCTGTTAAATGTAGCCATGTCTAGTGCTTTAAACGCTTTGCCAAGTAGGGATACAGACTCGTTACATGGCTACATTTTGCCGCTCTGATCGCTAAAAAATGCCTGTAACCTTTACCTTAAAAGGCTTCTAGCTATTTTGGCTTGCGCAAGCCCTGCCTAACGGGCGAAGTGTGAGTGCGGATGCGGGTGGTGCGTTCGTGGATAAAGCCAGAGAACTATAACTAAACTTGAGTTATCTCTTACAGTAGAATTTTCAGAAACTTGCAGTAGTCTAAGTAATCTATCTACTAAACTATTCAGAGCAATAAAGATACATGAATACATTTATGTATCGGTGAAAATTTTAGAAAAACAAAAATTTTAGATATCCTAAATATTTTTTTATCCAAACAGGCTAACGATGAACCCCAAGATTTTAGTTAAGATTTTCGCAAGTGTTGGGCTTAAGAGAATTTCAATCTCATTCATTGAAATCTTTGGTCTCTTTTGGTTACTAACTGAACCTTTAGGCCTCTTCTTCTCTGATATACCTGAATTTGGATGGACTGGCTATCTTGCACTCATTTTCATTTCAATCTTAGGTGCCATCGCTTTACGACTGCCTCGACAGAAAATCTCAATCCAACTGCCCTCACCAAACTCAATAATAGAAGTAAAAGTTGGAGATATTTTTCAGGAGTCAGGGCATTTGGCAATTGGCTTTAATGATTGCTTTGATACTGAAATAGGTGAAATCATTGCTCATTCTAGTGTTCAAGGACAGTTTCTAAAACGAATTTATGATAGCAACAGAATCAAACTAGATAAAGACATTGAAGCTGCCTTAGAGGATTTCAAATATCAAAGGAAAAAAGATTTCGAAAAATCCAAAGGAAAATCTTGGCGTTATCCTATTGGCACAACAATAGCATTAGGGGATGCGAATAGGCGCTACTTCCTTTCCGCATATGGATGGATGGGAAATGACTTAAAAATTCAATCAAATGCAGATTATATCTGGTTATCTCTCAATAATCTTTGGGAGCAAGTCCGCTTGAAAGGTCATGGGACTCAAGTAGCTATACCTATTTTTGGTTCGACACTTGCTCGAACCAATCTTCCACGAGAAACATTACTCAAACTAATAATCACATCATTTATAATTGCTTCAAAGGAACAATTTATAGCCAATAAGTTAACATTGGTTATTTTCTATAAGGATATAGATTTTGTGAATTTATATGATCTAGAGGACTTCTTGAATGCAGCAGTTTTTTAGCATGAGTTCAGATTTTTAGTGTACTATCTGAGATATGTGTTTTTAATTTCTGACTCAAACTCATTTAGATACATTTCCTTATACGGTGAAGGTGAATAAAGAATTCTATCTATCATACAAACAACACTATAGTGATATCTGTTTTGCATATATCTATTAAGTAATCCTTCCAGTTCTTCTGCAGAGCTAAACTTGAGAAAGTATAGCAAAGCACAGGACCTGAAAGCAGAATTATCTTGCGCAAGCATTGGCTCTAACAATTCAAATGCTTCACTCTTATCTTGACTATTAAACGAATCAACAGCAATAAAAGCTAAATCTGATCTCTCAGTTGATAACAGGCTAGAAGCAACACCTTTGACTCCAGGTGATAACTTAATTGCTGCCTTTGCAGCCAGTCTTGAAATATCCCCATAGGTGCTTTCTGAGACTTTAATTAATACTTCAATATCAGATTGATCGCCATAAAGCTCTACAAGCTTAATAGCGCTAATTTGAAGAAGCTCCCCAAATTCGGTAAACTTTCTTAGCTCCAAATATTTTCTACCCCATATAATATCCCCAGGGTTTCCATATAAAACAAGTCCTGATAGGGCCGCTGCAATGAAATCATATTTTATATGTTCTTCGAAAAACTTTTTCGTAATCTCCAGCTGGGCCAGTAACTCAATAATTGTCTCCTTAAATTCATCGAAAGACTTTGAATCTAAGATCCCTGTTACTTGAGTTGATTCAGCTGAAATATCCTTCACTTGGTCATAGAGTTTCAGTAAATCCTTATGTTTCAATCTCTTATAATCTAATATTTCCGTAACCGTCCCTAGCGTTGATCTTGTGGAATCAACGAAGGAGGCTCTTTTCCAGTTCGTGCAGCCAAGCAGGCATGAGCGAGGAAATCAAGCATATCTCTGCCCTGAGCCTTGAGCGAGGCAGTGACGGTCAACAAGCGTGCAACAAACTGACTACCGTGTTGAGCTTGAGAACCAAAACTGGTTTTCCGCCAAATCACCGCTGGCCGCAAGGCTCTTTCAGCCGCATTATTGGTGGGTTCAACATTTCCGATGGCAACGAAGGTCCATAACGCAGGTTCGACCTTGAGCAACCGACGACAGGTTCTGACGGTCTTCGCCAACGGAGATTTTTCATGAGGGTCAATCGGTAGTGAAGCAGCCTCTTCTAACGTCGTTTTGAATCCTTGCCGTAGCTGGGTGACTTGACGGATAAACTGCTCACGGGACAACGTGTTATTTTTCAGTTGATGCCACCACCGAAACAGCCGACGCTGGCGACGCAGCAACGCTTTCCCAATCTCGTGAGAAACACCCATACGCTCTGTCATTGCTGTTAAGTCTCGTTTGAGATGAGCCCAACACACTTGCCGATGGTCTAACGCAATCCAGTTATAGGCACTGTAGCGGTCAGAGGCCACGATACCTTCATAGGATTCACCAATCAGACCTTTTGCGGTCTTCTGAGACCGACTCAGAACAACCTCAAAAAAGCTCACTAGGGGTGTCACCAACACCCATAACCATCCTTTCGTCTGCTTGGGATTTCGACCATCCCGATTCCCTTGAGGAAAACTGGTTTCATCACTATGGAGCACTGGCTGGGTGTGAACATAGTCCTTGGCAGCGGCCACGGGTACGCTGAGGGCGTCGCTCATTTCATTGCGCAAGCGACCGACACTCCCACGAGAGAGACGAACGCTAAACAGGTCCGCCATGAGCGCGCACACTTGACGATAGCTGTGACGATACGGGCCACTCAACAGCATCACGATTGCACTTAATCGTTCCCCATAGCCCAAGGGCGATACCCCTGGCGGTAAAGCCGCTCGGGTAACCTGACCACAGACACCGCAACTGAGTTGATGCAGGCGATATTCAATCACCATTGGCTCCATCGGCGGTAGTTCGATTTCTTGATGACGGTGGGGATGACTATCGTGACCACTCAACGGTGCACCGCAGTCTGCACACGTCGACGGCATCACGTCATGCACCTGGTCACACTCGTCGCTGGGTTTGAGTTTACGAGCCTGACGGGGTGACGATCTTGGTTGGCCTAGTGGAGACCGCTTTTTATATTTCTTTTTACCGTCTGAAGGCTTGCTGAATCCATCACTCGAAGGGGGTTTTGATGAGTTTTGTGAGGTCTGATTCAATCGTTCTTCTAACTGGCTTAAACGCTCATCTTGTTGCTTCAAGCGCTCGCTAAGAACCAGCACCAATGCACGGATACTTGCTGGGGTTGCCTCCCAGTCCGCTCTTGGTACCTTGACTCCAGCAATTTCGATCTCTTCACTCATGCCACCAACTTAGCGAAGCTCACGTACGACGGACCCTAAGATTTCTTTATTTTCCTGGGACGGTTACGCTTCATCAGCTGCAGCTCTAACTGATGCATAATCATCATGACAAGCACTGCTTGCTATTGGTAAGTCTTCAATTGTGCCCGTTGAACCTAGATAAGATAGCCAATCGATTTTATTTTCTGATGATTCTGTAGTCAAAATAAACTTTCGAATTTCAGAACGTTTATCATTATCTGAAGTCAAACAAATATCTGTCTTTTTTAGAAGATCTAAGATCTGCTTTAGAAGATTAGAATCTTGGGTTTTAGAGGCTACATAAAATAAAAGATTACTTACATTCGAATCCTTAAACCAATACCATCCTGCCTTAACCTTAGCCAGATCATTGACTATTGTTTTGATTAATGGCAATACTTCGTCACCACTAACTTCTATTTGTTCTCTATACTGATAAATAAGATGTATCTCATGATTAGTAAAACATTCATCTTCATAGTGATTAATCACCATGCTTTTAGAAAATAAGCTCAGTCTGGCTATTTCCAGCCAACTTAAATTCTCTTTAGAGGTCGATGGCTCTATAAATTGACGAACATTATCAGTCAAATCTAGTAACTGTTCTTTAGCTGCAGCAACATGTGGCTCTGCAGATTCCAAACCACTCAAATCACTAGAAGAAGCATCAATAACTGTATTTTGAGTTTGCGCGCTTGACTCTTGCCTTTCTTCATCAGATGCTTTTTTAGCAAGATCAAGTACATACTTTAAAAGCCATTCATCTAACTTATCCCGCCAGTCTGCTGAATCATCAAAGGTTTTAAATAAAAATTCTTTTGCCTGAATTTGTTGTTCACGGAAAGCCAGAACTTGCTTTAACTGTTCTCCTGGATCTTCAAGACGCCTAGCTTCTATTTCTTTAAAGCACAACCATATAGTCGGAAATCCACTCTGATAATACCTCTTCCTTGCATATCCAAACTCTTCCTCAAAACGGCTTTGGTGCGTGAATATTTTGGTAGACAGATCGGTCCTCTAGGATATCGATCTTGGGCTTCAATAGGATAGCTATCGGGCATTCCTAAGTGGGTGAACTGATTGAGAATAGAACATTCCAACAGTAATTCTGTCGTTTGATTTTCAATCCCTCGTGCAGACACCTCACCTGTGAACATAGTTTTGAGTCGATACATCATGGTTTCACTCAAAGACCGTCGATGATAGTTTATCTCTTCTTTCCAGGTAGACCGTCCCTGTTTGCGAATCGCTCGTAAGTTTTCATCTCGTGGATGCGGGGCCTGTTTGCGATTGCCATGAAACCAAATTTTGGCATCTTTGCGAGGGGGAATCGCTGCCGTTGCATCACGCTCATCAATGGCGTCATAGCAGTAGGTGCGGTCATACGCCCCATCGGCACTCACTTGGTCAATCTCATCGGGAATTTGGTCGAGGATGTCCGGGAGTATCTCGCCATCAGTGATGGCGTTCGAAGTCACTACGGCAGCCAGAATCTCTCCGGTTTGCTCATCGACACCCAAATGGAGTTTGAGCCAAGTGCGACGTTTGCTCACCCCATGCTGCCGGGTTTTCCATTCCCCGTCTCCGTACACTTTAATGCCCGTACTATCAACCACCACATGACGACTGCCAGAGGTCGGCTGAATCGGTAAATCAATCGGTAATGTCTGTTGACGACGTGACAATGTTGTATGCACCGGTAAGTCTACCGATACATCCATCAGTTCAAAGATAGACCCTGCAAAGCCAATGGTTTGACGTAAGGCCAGTCCATAGAGCACTTTGAAGGTCAAGAGTGTTTGGATGGCTAAATCGCTATAGTCTTTCGATGCCCCTGGTTTACCAGTCTTTTGAGTGTTTTTCCACTCGGCAATCACCTCATCACTGAGCCATAACGTCAGACTTCCTCGCTTTACCAGAGCAGCGTTATACTCAGACCAGTTGCGGAGTTTGTAGGTGCGTTTCATCGGTACCGTGTTTGTGTGGTAACTACACTTTACCGGCACCTACGGCTCCGCAACTTCTTTATTCACGCACCAAAGCCCCTCAAAACCTGAAGAGTATTTTCCTGTTGAAGATCCCCATCGCTCCCAGAGCATTCCCAAGAAAAGATCGCATGAGTCAACATCTGCATTAATAATCTCCTGAGGCCTTCCCGTTCCAGGCAAAGTATCTTCCCATCCCTTCAGATCTATTTGCCAACCAACGGACGAAGCTATGACACGATTTATTTTATCGACAACTTTCCTAGCATATTTTCTCTCCTCAGAAAGATCTCCAGGAGAAGCTAAAAAGACTGTAAGTATACGTCGAATAGAGTGGTTACTAACCATCGTGATAACTTCTTGAAAATATTAATCTTTGGTCATAGAGCTTGGCGCGAATTCTATTACCCCTTAGGTGGATGAGGGTCATTACCATAGCTATTCTTTTGTCTAATCTGACCGTTAGTTCGATGCACAATCATCTCAGACTGCTGGTTAGTAGCAATAGACCGAGCAATATCAATAGCTTCTTGCTGAGTTTGAGTAACCCGAGTAGCTCGCTTCGCGCCTGCAGCTTTAACAGCCCATCCCTCTGGATGAGGGACAATATGCTGGTTTTTACCCTTAGCCATAAAACACCTCCAATGTTATGTTTATTTAACATATATATCGATTATAGCCAATATTTTTAGATGACAAATGTTAACTCCATAAAAATCTATCGAGAGCAAAAGGGGCTTTCCCAAGATCAACTGGGTGAATCCCTGGGTGTAACTCGTCAAACCATTGCAGCTTGGGAAAAGGGAGAACGCACTGTATCGCTGGTTCAACTCTCTAAAGTTGCCAAAACTTTGGGTATTGCTCTGGAACTACTGATTGGCTCTACGGAAGAATCTGCAACCTCTGAACCAGCTCCAGGTATGGGACTTATGTTTCGTGCCGACCAGCCCTCTATGTTGACGCCTACCCTAAGAGCCCACCTCACTCAAAAGTCTGTAGACTATTCCACAATTGAGCAGATTGTAGGCGAAGTCCCCACACTGCCAGAAATGCGACCACTGACCGGCTATAACGAGGATGTCGTTGAAGAAGTCGCCAAGGAAATCCGTGACTGGTTAGGTGTGGGTGAAACCTATCCCCTAGGAGATGTCCTGGCGTTGCTAGAAGCTAAGGGACTAAAAATCATTTTGTATCCTTTGCCAGAAACCATCTCTGGCTTCTCTGCCTACACTGAAACGACTGGAGCCGTCATTTTTGTTAATGCCAATCACCCGACTGAACGCCAGTTTTTCACCGCATTACACGAACTAGGCCATCTAATCTTCCATCGTCAGGAATACCATCAACCCCATAACCAAACCCGTAAAAACGATTCACGCGAGAAAGCGGCCAACCACATAGCCGGGGCCATTTTACTTTCTCGTGACATCATTTATCGAGAACTACGCGCCTATCGAAACCGTTGGATACCTGAACCGCTTCTTGCAGACATCAAACTCCGTTATGGCGTTAGCCTGATGACCATTTTGTATAGAGCAGGGCAGCTGGGTCTCATTACTAAAAAGCAACAGGGACAACAAATCGGTGTACTCAAGAAAAAATATGGCGTCAACGAAAAACCTAAACTACCAACTCCTGAGCATCTGACACGATTAGAGAGGCTAGTATTTCTAGCCTTACTAAGAGAAGAACTCACAGTATCAAGAGCCGCCGAAGTACTAGACAAGGATCTGATGGATATTCGCCAACAGTTAGCAAACTGGATGGAGGAAAACGGCGATTGATTTTACTGTCAGATGCCAATGTTTTAATCGACCTCGGGCACGTACAGGGACTAGATATTCTGTGTCAATTAGAGACAGTAGAAGTTGCTTGATGTTGTTTTAGAAGAGTGCGCTCACCCCTCACAGCCTGATTTAATAGCCAAAATTCTAGAAGCAGGGATTCAGCTTATTGAGACTAAGGTCGAATGGTTGCAAGCAGCACAAGCCTATCGACAAGGCAATCTAAGCATCCCTGACCTACTGAACTTTTACTATGCCAAAACTCAGAGACGTCTACTCCTAACAAATGAGAAACCACTCCGAACGCTTTGCCAACAGCAAAACGTAACAGTCCACGGCACCCTATGGGTTATTCAAGAAGCCTATCAACGCAAGCTCTCAACACCAGCAACACTCTGCCAATGGTTGGAAACCCTCAGTAATCTGGACCGACGCTTACCAAAACAAGTTATCAACCAGTTGAAGGATACTCTAGGTTGTAGCTGAGGAAGTGCAATCGCAACCCAACCTAACTCAACCAAAACCGGCTGCCACTAGCAAAGCTACAAACAGCCCTTAAACCCAGTCGACTTCGCTGATTGCCCGATTGCCCGTGGCTCCGTTGTCGCCACTAGCAAGGTTATCCATTTTTAATTCTTCACTGGATAGGCTTTGTGATCGCAACTCTATATCCTTCCCACTAACAAACCACCCACCCCGTCCACAACGTAGGCTTCGCTCCCTTAAATTCCTCCCAAATCCTGCGCTTATCGCCCGATATCGCTCCACTCTATCCAGCTAGCCAATGCCTAATCATGCAAAAATGCATCCGGCAAAGGGAGCCTCACCCAAATCGGCATATGATCACTCACCTCATGCTCAAACTTCCTATAAAACACCGCCTTTTCAGCACTCGTTAACTCCTGCAACGGCTGGTCATTCAGAGCATCATTAAACAACTGCACAAAGTTCACCATGCCATAATCAGGACCACGCTCTTGAGCCCCCATCACCTCTTTCTGAACTGACTGAGGCAAACGCTCATCATGGCTAAAGAAAGCAACATGATCAAAGGTCTCCTTCAGACGAGCATTGGTTCTAAACAATTGGTTGTGAACAGGATGAGGATCTAAAAACGGGAAATACACATTAGCTCTTGAATCCGATGTTCTTCCCTGCGCATTAAACGTTTTGATATGCGCAGTAATCCGTTCACGGTCTGTCTTCGGATTGTCAAAGTCGAGATTTAGATCTCCCATCAACACAAAATTAGGGTAATAGGCAGTATCCTTTTCCTCCACTCGTCCAAGAATCCACTCCATCAGAGCATCAAACTCTTGCCGCCGGTCCGTAACCGACTCACCAAAGTAAAGATGAGCATTGATCGCCATCAGCTTGTAAGGCTCAGTACCCGGATGGCCGACAATGCGAAAGCTAGCGCAGAAGGGCTGTCGAATAAATGACAGAAAAACAGGAATTTGCACCTTAGGCGGTTTCGGCTCTGCACCCACCTGATTCTGTTGCCAGGCTTTGTGCTTATCGAGATATTGCAAATAAGGCAACAACTCATCCCGCAGGACATCGTAGTTATCAATAACGGTCTTGATCAGCTTACTGCGGTCAAATGAAATATCAGAGACCACATCCCCCCGCTCGATGACTCGGGTGTTATAAATAAATCCCAGACGCTCCCCCATGCCAGATTCACCGGGAAAAACACCCGTACGATCTGAGACCACAGCATGAAAATCTGGCCCCATCAGCTCGCGCAAATAATTAAATCCTTCCAGGTCATCCATAATTTCTTGAACTGCCAGTAAATCAAACTGACGGCAGAGCGTCGCAAGAAACTTCCAGGTATTGGCAGAACGCTTACTCCGTTTGCCTAACTTACGAATATTGAAAGAAGCCAGCAGCACTGACCCATAGATGCGTTTAGGAAAACCATACTTAGTAGGGTCTGCCGCGAATACAGCATTAATCCGATTCCATTCTTCAGCTGTAAACTCCGAGGTCATAGCAGATTCTCTACATCAAAATGTTTGCTACTGGTAACGCCATAAGACAGCGTATTGACTTGCGATCGCAATCCCAAAATATGCCTAGTCACAAACCGCTTATCCCAGCCCCATAGCAGTGGCAACCAAGAGATACCCAGCATCTAAGAATTATCCGAATCACGAATATCAGCAGCCATCGCCCGAGACTCAGATTTATCCTGATCGCGATATTGCTCCAGCACCAACGGCACCCGCACTTCCTTAGCGGATGCTTTTTTACCCTTGGCCTTCGGCTTTCCCGGCGGCTTCTCCTCAGCAGGCGGCGCAATCCGGTCCCCAATAATGTGCAAAATCTGACTAAAGTCCTGAGGCTGCATCACCCCAATCCGCGCCATGATGTCAGTCCGCGTCGGCCCATGACTGCGGCCATACAAATAAGCAATAAAATCCTCCACCAGCATCCCCTTTAACCGAGCAATCTTCTCCAGATTCTCCAAACTCGGCACATTCCGACCATTCTCCCACTGCTGCACCGTAGACTGCGACACCTGCATCTTCCGCGCAAACTGCCGCTGCGATTGGTCGCCACGAATTTCGTGCACCACCTCACTCAATCGCTTCAAAAAACCCTCGTCCACAAACGCTACAGCCGACTTTTTACGAGCTTTCAATGATTAACCTCCAAATAATAAAGCCAGACATCACATAATTGCTTGACTAAATAATCACTCATTATTAACATGATCGATAAGTCAAACAAATTAGATTTATGTGTCGGTCATGAAAAGCGCTCCTCAGCCGAAGCCCCCTCGGCAAAACCTCACCATCCGCATGACGCCCGAGCTCAAGCAACGGGCACAAATCAGTGCAATCCAACAAAAACGCTCACTCTCGGACCTGATCGAAGAAGCCCTCGAAACTCTGCTCAACCGCCAAGAACGAGCCGCCTAGCTATCTGCAAAAACAATAAAAAATGCCCCACGTCTTGCACAGCTTTGGGGCATCCGTAAAATTAACTACTTCCATGATGACAGAAAATTCTCCGACTGCCTACGACGGAGGACATAGTCTGCAGCCTGCAAAAAGCACTACCCGCTCACATCTCAGACTTACCCCAGAAGCCGTTCACCAAAACTGGCTCGACCACTTCTACACCCCCGCCGGGTACCTCTACCACCTCATCCTTGCCCTCAGAAAACAAGGCTGGTGATTCCGCGTCGAAAACGTCTCCCAGTTTTGCCGTGAATGGCACATCAACCGTCGCACCTTCTACCGCGCCAAAGCCGAACTGATCACCAATGGCAAGCTAGAAGAACATATCAAAGGCAGCGTCAACCTACGGGTTCCCACCCTGAGTCAAATTGACTCACCTGTGACAAACCTGTCACCCCGAGTGATCAATTTGACACACCCTGAGACAACTCAGACACAGTCAGCCGCCAAAACCGAAGCCCAGCAATCATTTCCCAACTCCCCAGATCCTTCTCAACTTCCTTCCAACTCTTCTTTAAAAAGAGAGAGAAAATCGCTTCGCTTTCCCCAGAGCTAGAGCAGCCCAATATCGAAGGCATCACGTTATCCCCAAATGCACCAGAGCACCCTCAAACGGGTGAGGCATCACTTCCCGGACCTCAGCAATGGTTAGACTTTTCCGCCGAGGACGACCCCGATTTTTTCGCGTTCGTCATAAAACAAAAAATCCCCCGACTCCCTGATCCGCCTGCCTCCAAACAAAGCGCTGCTCAAGGCTGGATTCGTAAATACGGCGATCGCCTCTACACCGAATACCTGCAATGGCTCGAAAGCCAGCGCCAAGTTGAACAACGTCTCACCCCCATTCCCCCCAATGAGGAAACCCCAGACCAGCGCCTACAGCGTTACCAGATGCTTTGGCAAAATCCCACCTGCCGTAAAGGTGTCCGCACCGCCATCCAAAACCACCCCGAATGGTACCTAGAAGTCGGCCCCAATGGACCACAGACTCAACCACCAGCACCCCAGACACCATAAACATAAAATCCCGTTATCATTTGAAAGCCATACATAGCAACACGCCCAACCAAACCAGTGCTGCGGAGTATCCCATGAACACCCAGCTGATCGACTCCCTCATCCAAGTCATCGAATCCCTCAGCCCCGAGGAAAATAAGCTGCTGCGCACCAAACTCCACGCCCGCAGCATCCAAAAAACCCCCGGCGTTTGCGGCGGCCAGGCCCGCATCCGCAACACCCGCATTCCCGTTTGGACCCTCGTATCCTTCCACCAACAAGGAGCCGACTCCACAGAACTACTCCGCAACTACCCCAGCCTTATTCCCGCCGACCTCGACGCCGCCTGGGCCTATTACCAAGAAAACCAAACCGAAATCGACCAAATCATCCAAGACGACCTAGCCCATGGTTGATCTCTACTCCAACGAAACTTTCCCCATCGACATGGTGGTCCTCCTCCGCAATCTCGGCTACGACGTCCTCACCTCCTACGACGCAGACCAAGCCAACCAAGGCATCCCCGACGCAGACGTCCTCACCTACGCCACCAAAAATAACCGAGTCGTCATCACCCTCAACCGCCAGGACTTCATCGACCTCCAGCGAAAAAACACCAAACACACCGGCATCATAATTTGCAAAGACGACCGCAACTACACAGACCAAGTCCAGACTCTACACACCTATTTAGAAAACCAACCCAGCCTTACAAACCGACTCATAAGGGTTCTAAAGCAAAACCAACCCAAATCCAGCCAGCAGATCTTCACCATCCGCGAATACTAACCTCACAGCCACTCAACCCCACTCAGCTCAGAAAACCAGCGCTACATAATAGACTACTTTGAGGGAAGTTCTGGGAAACAAACTAGGTTAAAACCTAGAACCCTTGTCTATAAAGGCTTTCAATCACCACCTTTATAGACTCGAAATCTATTATGGGCTTCGATTCATCGGGGGTTCGAATCCCCCCCTCTCCGTTTAATAGCAAGGGTTTTGGCCTTTGAAACAAACCGAGACAGACCTCCTCAACGCAGCTTTTTTGGCCTAAAAACAGGTGATTGATGCACTGTTATGGGTACCGTTCTGGGGCAAGCTTAAGGAAGGGTGAAAACCAACCTAACCCTTTACCTGCAAAGGTTTATAAAGTGCGGAGTGCAGCTGCCTCAAAGTTCGATGTGCAAAAGGTGGCCACCGACCTGCTAACACCAAATCTGAATTCATTAAGCCCGATTAAAAATAGACAATCCTGTAATGGAACCATCAAGAATGCTTGTTCGTCTTTCCATACAGTTGCTATTTACTGCAAAACAATGCAAAGACTAATAAAGTTTGGCCTAGCTGCTCTTGGAGTAGCTACGGCTAGTGGTTTTTCAACTCAAGCTCAAGCAGGCGTAATTTTTGATAATGGCGTGTTGGGTGATAATGGCTTCCTCGACAGGGGGAGTGTAACTAATGCGCTAATAAGCGATTTTAATTTTGGCCTTTCAGCAGCCGATGATTTCCGCTTAAGTGACGGCAACAACATTATTACGGATATTCATTGGTTTGGCACCTACAATGAAATTCCAGAAGTAGATAACTTTACGATTGAAATCTATGAGGAGGATGCGGCCCCTGGACCTACTCCCTTCTTTTCACTCAATCTCGGTGATGTGGGACGACAACAAGAGACTGAACTGAGTTGTTGCGGTCTAGCCGGCTTTGATCCTGTATTCAAGTATTCGGCTAGGATTCCAGCTTTAGAACTCACCCCGAATGATACGTACTGGCTTTCGATTAGAAATGAGAATTGGGCCTGGTCTTCTCCCTTTGGTACCCCTGGAAATGCTCATAGCCGACGGGACGGTGGGGAGTGGGTAAATATTGATTCAGAAGCAGCTTTTTTCCTGACCGATGATTTTGTGGAGGACGGTCCTACGTCTGTTCCCGAGCCTCTCGGTTTAGTTGGCATGACAATTTTGCCGTTATTAGGGCTGAGCCTGAAACGTAAAAAGTGAGTAAGGTTTCTGTTTCTGAAGACTGCTCAGAATTAATGATGTAATTCGCAGTATATGCCAGAAAATGGGGGACACTGCCGCCACCAGGGGCGTTGGCTCAGAAAGGAGATGAGTATACGACCCGGAAGCCAATATTACGGGTACGGCCCATTGACCCAAAATAATTGCGATTAGCGGACCGACACTTATTAGGACGATAAATCCATGAGCCTCCACGTATGACACGAAGGGATATTCTTTCCTCCGTATCCAGCAGCCAAGCACTACCATCCGTAGGGGCATTGTTATAGTTCTCGTGCCAATGATCCTGACACCATTCATAAACGTTCCCATGCATGTCACTGAGACCAAAACCATTGGTTACATCAAAGTGATCTACTGAAGTTGTTCCAGGAGAGTATTGAGCTTTGGGACCATATGGATATTTTTTAGGAGCACGGTAGTTTACTAGATCAGGTGTGATTTGGTCACCAAACGCAAAGCGAGTTGTTGTGCCAGCTCGACAGGCATATTCCCATTCAGCTTCGGTTGGCAGTCGATAGGAACGACCTGTATAAACAGAGAGTCGAGAACAAAACTCCACCGCGTCATCCCAAGAGACCTTTTCAACAGGTCGATGATCACCGTTAAAATCAGATGGTTCTGCATAGAGAGTGTGATGATGACGAGGCATGGCTGCCACTAATCTCCACTGAGCTTGAGTGATAGGATACTTCGCCATAAAAAAAGCAGAAATCATGACTTCATGCTGAGGGCTTTCAAAGTCAGTACGCTCCAATTCCTCATCTGGAGAGCCCATAAGGAATTTTCCAGAAGGAATCAACAGCATTTCGAGGGAGATGTGTTGCTCTTCACTAAGCGTTTCTTGATGGCTCTGTTGCTTCATTGGCCACGCAGTTAGTTTTTGCTCTACTTATATTGCTCTACTTATATTTTATCGAGAAGACATCATCGATACTTTCGATGCTGGCAAATTGTGCGGGTAAACGACGCAATCGGGAAAAACAATCCAATACCGCAGAGGATCGGTAAAAGCGATTTTTATTCGCTAGCACGGGGTATGCCTAGACAAGAATGAGATCGCTCAATGACGGCTGGCACTGTTTAGCACGCTACAAGCCATAACAGCAATCCTTAAATTCCAGTCAATACCTAGCAAGCTACCCATCTAAAGCAGTGAGCCTGGCTTGCCACGATGTTGCACGTCAATCCATAGCCTTGATGCAAATTTCTAACAAAAGCATTTTTGTCAAGTTAATTTGCAATTTGTAATAATTTGCGTTACATTGATTTACATAAGAACAGCCACTTAAAGGACATCGCATTATGTACACCACCATTAACGAATCCGGGCAGCTCAATAACTACGCCACAGAGCCTGAAATGTATCTAGCTTCCTATCCCGCACCTGAGCAACAGCGTCGTTACATGCTCCAGGGGGGTATAGCCGTCTTACTGATCAGCGTACTGATGCTGACTGCACTAGGCGTTAGCTAGATCACGTAAACAGTATTGATAGTCAACGTGTGATTGATAGTCAACGCTTGACTACTTCACGACACACTTTCAAGTAAGGAGACAAAATTATGTTTGGTATCTTATTAGCTGTCATTATTGTTGGTTGGGTAGCCGCATCCATTATTGGAACCCAAGCCTACTTCTTCGGAGAGCAGTCTAAGCCTATCCACGAACGCAACTGGAACTCTGAAGGCTTTGAGAATCTGGCCAAGCTGGTCACCGGTCGGGAAACTGATTTCAACGAACGTGTTTATCAATTTGGTGGTGATGCTTACACTAGCAAAGCTGCTAACAGCTAATTATGCTAATTTCAAGTTTCACTAAAGTTTAGTTTGAAGGGCATTAGCAAACAGGAGATTTCCTGGGCTAATGCCCTAACTTTTTACAGAATGTCAAACAACCTTTAATTTATGATCTGAGGTAGTCGCCTTGGAGCAATGACATTGTAGAAAAAGTGAGCCTGGCTAGTCTTATTCCTTGGACTCACTACAGTGAGTATTCTGATTAGCCATAAGGTTAAGCAAGGATATTAGGTCTCTACAGAAGTTCTTCTAACTGGCCCAAAACAACCTGTCACAGAAATTCCTCAACGATTCGTAGAGTTTGTCTACGGTGAGAGAATGGCATTACTTTTATCAACAATGCCCCTATTCAACTTGAGCTAAGTCAAGACAGTAGACATTGGGAAGGGATGGTACGCCCTGATGATCAAGGCCTTCTGGTAATGGCTGACAAGCTTTCCGAGACTATTCTTGGCTTTGTTGCCATGCCCCCTGTGGAGGAGTAATAGTCGCGATATACAGGAGCGCAGGTATCACAGAGCGGGGGCAGTGCGGAGAGGTGGCGACAAACATTATCGGGCGTGGCTCATGCTGGGAGTTAAGCATCGGGCAATGACTGTTCGCCCTTCGTGACCATGAACGCGCTCTACCATGGCAACACTCTCATACCAAAATGTAGAGCCGTGGGGGTCAAGCCAGTGGAGCATCACCCAACGATCAAACTCAAACCCTACAGCCACTAAGCCTGTACCACTGATACCGCTCCAGTCTTCATTACGCTGTAGATAGAACGTTCTCGCATAGCCGGCTGTGGTTAAAGGGACATCCATTGTTTCAACAGTTCGCCCAGGACGTTTATCCTGCATTGCCTTAAAGATTTCAAAGCTAGGAAACACCCCATGACTATGACAAAGACCAAACCAGCTGAGGGCAAACTGACCTGACGGTAATTTTACCCCTGCTGCTATGGGTCTATTGTCCTGGAACACTTGAACGTACTCTAGATGCTGCATAGGGATAGTGCACTCCGAACTCATATCAGATTCACAAACTAGGACAGCAACACTGGCTACCCCAGTTCGTCCCAAAATGCCCATAAAGCGTCAAAACATAACAACTTGATATGAATGAGAATCAAGCTTAAGCATTTCTTTCTACTGTGCTCAATCTAGTAGCCCTCTGAATGCTGGCTCAGAATTTATGGATTGGTACCCATAGTTCACAACATCGGGTATTGCTGAACGCTATAAATAGCAATAGCTATATGCGCAGCCCATGGCTGAAGAGAGTTTTAGCCAAAATAAAACGGTATAGCTTTAATAGCTACACCGTTTTAACTGAAGCTTTGGTCTCAGACTACAGCCTTTGACCTGAATCGGATTTTTTTATCTTAGGCAGCAACTTTTTCCTTGAATGCTTTACCTGCAGAGAAGGCAGGTACTGTTGTCGCGGGGATGGTCATAGTTTCACCAGTCTTGGGATTGCGACCTTCCCGCTGTTTGCGATCGCGAGGTTCAAAGCTACCGAACCCCACTAGGGTCACCTTATCACCGCCGGAAACAGCCTCCATAATGGAATCAATGGTTGCGGATACAACAGCATCTGCAACCTTCTTTGAAACACCGGCCTTTTCAGCCACAGTATCTAACAGTTCACCTTTGTTCATAGCAAGAGAAATCAATACTTCCAGGTATTTTTAGCACAGGTCCAAATCGAACACAAGTACTAAATCAACTAAAACGTCCATGATACAGAGGTTTCCGCATCATAAACGCCTTCGTTTTTTAAACTGAGCCTACATTAGCTCAAATTAAACCGGGGTTTTCTGTAAATCAGGTTTTTCTTCAGGTAATATCGCGCCTTCTACGGGGCAAACCTGCAGACAGATACCACAATCAATGCACACATCGAAGTCGATCCAGTACCAGTCAGTCCCTTTCTTATTTTTCTTGGGACCCTCGTGAATACAGGCTACAGGGCAGGCATCAACACAATCAGCAACGCCTTCACAAACGTCAGTAACAATAGAATGGGCCACGGCGCTCCTTGGAATAATTGTTCTTAAAAACGTACATCTATCCAGGCAACAGACTTGAAGGATCTACGGATAAATAGTTACATTTGTTTATCTTAAAGGGCGATTGGACTGAGTGCTGGGTGAGTTAGGGTTAATCGGTCAACTTCTCTACCTTGACATCCCCTTGAGCTGATACCCATGCAATATTGGCAACTTTACATTCGGTAGCAAATTGACGTAGCTGATCCTCGGGTAGGGATGGATCCAGGCTCAGCTCTACTCGGGTAAGGGTATCTGTCTGCCGCAGGGTTTGGGCATGGGTAATGGCAGCTGCGGCAGCTGAGTGGTTAATGGGAACCACTAGCCACTCACTCTCGGCCACTACAGCGGGTAAGTGTGGTTGCAGAATCTGTTGTAGGGTTTCACCATTGAGCACAAAGCCCACACCTGGATAGGACTTGTGGTCAGGGTGGAAGAGGCTCAGTAAGTTATCATAGCGGCCCCCCTGACCTACCACTTCACAGGTATGCTCGGTGCGGACCACCGCTTCAAATACAACACCTGTGTAGTATTCAAAGGTTTGCATTAGGCTCAGATCGAGCACGAGCCGAGGCGGATTCTCTAGGGTGTTTTCCAACAGGTCAATCAGATTCTTTAGAGAGCTGACGCTCTGTCGTTGCTGAGCGCTGAGATCAAGCTGGCTAACTTTAGTCAGCACTGAACGGGGCTCCCCGCGTAAATCCATGATATTGAGGGCTAATGCCTTCAGATCATTGGATAGAGATAGGGTTTCTAAGGTGACCCGGTCTAGATTTGCGATCGCCACCTTCACCTGCTGCCGCACCCCAGGCGGAAACGGCTCTAGCAACGAGCTGGTCAAACTCGCTTCACTTAATAACAAATGCCAATGCTCCAGCCCTAATGCCTTCAGGCAATCGGCCATAATCAGCAAGACTTCTACATCGGCCAGGGAGCCGCTCGCGCCCAACAACTCTACCCCCGCCTGGTAAGCCTCATGCTGCCCGCCCTGGCTACCCGTGGACGACCGTCGAAACACATTGGCATGGTAATAAAGCCGCTGGGGGTAGTTACTAATGCGGGTAACTGCAGCCCGAGCAATCGACGCTGTAAGCTCAGGTCGCAATCCCAATCGTTCACCTCGACTGTTGAGCTCGATCACTTCAGACTGTTGAATCGCACCGCCCGCCATCAGTGTATCCATGCTTTCAACGGTCGACGTAATAATCCGTTGATAGCTCCACCGTTGAAAAACGGCCTCAATACGATCTTCAATCCAGCGCTTTTGCGCTACATCTACCGGGAAGAGATCGCGTCCACCCGTGGGGGGTTGGTAGGTCATAGCTTTACTAGCTGCGGTTTCTGAGTGCTATACCAGCTTAAAGCTTTAAGGGGATGACAGACTAGCGCTCCAAACTACTTACGTTTCTTGCCGCCAAACAAACCACCAAACAGGCCACTGCCACCACTGGGCTTTTTAGGTCCCTTACTGGGGCGCTTACCAGTCGAAGGAGCATCCGGGGGAGGATTTCGCCTATTGTAGGTATCTAGTTTCTTTTTCACATCGGTGGCCATCTCGTTACCGGGTTCTAACTCTAGCGCTCGTTTAGCGTGGATACCGGCCATTGTGAGTTGCTTACTACGCATGTACATTCGTCCTAGCTCAGCATGGCATTTGGGATTTTGAGGATGGGCTTTAACGGCTTCTCTCAACTCAATGATTGCCCTTGAGAAATTTCCCTTATACTCAAACTCCTTCGCCCGGTTGATAAAGCTTTCAATCAGCTGGGCACGACGCTCACGGGAAGACATCACCGTTACTGAGCTTTCATCGTTGGCAGCCACTCCACCCTCTTGGGTGGGGGGCTGGGGGTCTTTACCCGCCTCAATTTGACCAGGAGCCCCCCCCTGGCGCATTACATAAATAGCGTTGAGTTCGCTAATCTCACCGATGGCATCAACGACATCCTCCAGGGACTCATACTGTTCAAGAGCCAACGGTTTTAGAGCATTACTATAGGCATATTCAATATTGTTACTACTGGCAACTTTCTTAAGGTGATCTGTGGAAAGTGCCAGCAAAGACGGCTGAGATTGGAGCTGCTGCCCCTTGAGTTTCAAACTCACCTTATGTTCCACTGAGGACTTTTCTTGACTGAGGACCTCATAGGCTGGGTTGACCAGCTTAGATAACAATTCGCTAGCCTGCTGCTTCTGTTCGTCAGTGGCAGTTCGCAAACTATCGGGGTGTAGCTTACGCGCAATCTTGAGATAACGCTTTCTCACCTGCTTCGCATCAGCATCTAGAGGCACCCCTAAAATTGCGTGGTGGTCGACTAGATCTAATTTGAATAGTCCGCGGTTTACCTGCATCTTTGCGATCGCTGTTTGTGACAACTTATTTTAGTTTATTCGTCTTGGCATTTAATACCTGTGATGGGATTGACGCCAAACATATGCAGATTGTGTCTAGAAAAACTCATAAATATGAAGATTAGAAATATGAAGGCATTATGCTGGCTTAAACTGCGGCAGTGGCTGTACCTTGGCCAATTCCTGAATAATCAGCTGGTGCAACGGGCCATTGGTAGCCACCAATCGACCGGAATAAATATCAAAGGGACTGCCATCATAGGCACTTAATTGTCCACCCGCTTCTTCCACTAGGACAGCGCCTGCTGCCAGGTCCCAGGGAGATAACCCCCGCTCCCAATAGCCATCCAAACACCCACAGGCCACATGGGCCAAATCAATGGATGCCGACCCTCCTCGACGCACACCCTGGGTGAGATGGGTTAAGTGACAGAATTCCGCATAGTTATTGTCACTAGTTTCTCTACGATCGTAGGCAAATCCGGTCACCAATAAACTGTCTGACAGCTGAGCCGTCGCCGATACTTGCATGGGCTGACGATTGTGGGTCGCACCCAATCCTTTGGCGGCCCGATAGAGGTCATTCAGAATTGGGTTATACACCACACCCACCGTGGGCACCCCAGCCACCAGTAAACCAATGGAAACCGCACACAGAGGGTATTGATGGGCATAGTTGGTGGTACCATCTAGCGGATCAATGGCCCAGAGAAAACGATTATCACGCTGCCCAAGTTGACCAGACTCTTCGGCCAAAATGGCATGGTCAGGAAAATGACGTTTGATCACGTTCAGTACGTCTACTTCAGACGCCCGATCTGCTTCAGTCACCAGATCGCCGGACCGTCCTTTTTCTTGGACCGATGACAGATTGCCCCAATATTTCTGCAAAACAGCACCACCAGCCATGGCTGCTTCGGTGGCGACATCGAGAAAACGCCGCAAGTCTTCGGGGGCAGGGGTAGTGCTCATGGGTGGTTTTAGGAATTATGGGGTCGGGCTCTGATGCTCTAATGCGGCTCTTGGGAATCGATAAAGGCAGCGATGTCCGTCTTCGCTAATCATCGTCTAATGGCAAGCCAACCCGCACCTTACCTTTGCCAAAGTAACGGCCAAACTGCTGCTCATAGACTTCGTCTTCGTCTTGGGTTTCAACCTCTAGGTCGGTACGAGGATAGCTGACACAGAGAAGGGCATACCCTTTTTCTCGCAAAGCGGGAGATAGGCCCATGGCTTCTGGCTGATCCACTTCCCCGGACAAGATTCGCACAGCACAGGTAGTGCAAGCGCCATTCCGACAGGAAAAGGGGAGATCCACACCCTGATTTTCTGCTGTATGTAAGATGTAGTGATCGTCAGGCACTTGCGCTGTGTAATGGCAATTTTTCTGACGGTGATGGATAGAAATATTGTGAGTTTGGGTCATTGAACAAAAAAAGAAGCGGTGCCTTGCAATCGTCCCATGAAATACGTCCCACTTTCTGTTAGTATACTTTGGCTACAAGGAATTAATCCTCGTGGCCAAAATATCCCTGGAGAGATGGCCGAGTGGTCGAAGGCGCAGCACTGGAAATGCTGTAATGGGGTGACTCATTCGAGGGTTCGAATCCCTCTCTCTCCGTTGTCTAAATTTTATCTAAATTTGCTTAGTAGTTATCTGCAGGCAATTTCTGTAGACAATCGTAGGCAATTACTGTCTGTAAACAATTACTGTCGACTTAGCCGATCCAACGCTAATGTCATGCCGCCAAGGGTAATAAGAATAATGCCAGGCCACTGAATTATCTGTAGAGAAGGCTGGTTAATGAGCGTGAATATCGCCAGCAGGGCAGTCACAATCGGGGTAGCCGCAGCGACTAGGGCTGTCCGTAAACCCCCCACGAGCCTTAAGCCCGTGTAGTGGAAAAAGTAACTAACACCAGCCACCAAACCTAAGGCCAAACCACCTAGCACAAACTGACCGGTGAGATCTTGAGTCACGGCCATAGGGCGTATTAATAGAATAATGCTGCTCAGGATAGCCATGATGCAGTGCTGGATCAGGCCAGCCGAGATGGGGTGGCTCTGGCGACTGTTGAGGCTATTGGTAACTACATACAAAGAAAAAGCGACTGCCGACAATAGGGCAGGTCCGGCATTAGCCAGCGTTAAAGGACGCAGAATTAACACCACACCCATGGCAATGGCCAACATCACCACGCTTCTCAACAAATTGGGGCGATCGCCATTAAGCCACCACAATAGCGGTACTGCCAATAGTGGATAGGAAAACAACAGTGGCGCTGCCACTGCTGGCCCCAAGGTCGCCGCTGCTTGAAACAAAAAAACTTGGGCAAAAAAGTAAAAGACACCGCCGCCGACCAGGGCAAAAAGTCGTGGCCTTGAGCGGATCGATTGACCAACATCACGCCAAACTGAGCGATATAGTTGGGGGGCTAACAGGGCCAAAATCGGTATCAAGATGACTAACTGTAGCCATAGCAGGGTGTTGGCATTGAAGAAATTAAAGGTGTCAAGACCGGTCAACACCAGGTCAAACGCATTGGCTCCCAGACTCAGTGCCCCCACTAGCACCGTTATTGCGCTAAAGCCGAGGGTGGCGATCCCACAGAGCACCATGCCTTTTTTTAAGGTGCGATCGCGCTTTGGTTCATCCACCAAAACGGGAGCAGGGCCAATAGTCTGGCCATCGTAGGATGGCACCACTCGACGGGTAGCACCGACCACCTGATCAAGGCGAGGACGCTCTACATAGGCACGCCCCCCAACAACATCACTGCCATCCCTCAGGGGGCGATTATCTAACCCACTCGGGAGTGTAGTACCGGCACGGGTTGGCGCTTGCCCCAACTGATAATTGCCCAACTGATCGCTAATACGCGCCACCAGACTCTCTAGAATGACTTCCCCTTGCTGCTCCATAGCTTGCATACGTGTCAGCTGCTGAGCAATGGCGCTCTGATAGCTGCTGAGATCTTGCTGTAGCGCTCTGACACTGCGATTGAGCGTGTCATCCAAAGCATGCAGCCAGTCTTGGCTGGGATTGGGTAATTCTGATGAGTTAGTCACATAGGCATGGAGATCATCGCGGAGGTTTTGAGCGAGTACACGAGCCAGTCGTTTAGCCCAGGCATTTTGCTGAGACAACTCTCGCGTAGATAGGGCAACCTCTGACTCATTCTTAAGAGATTGATAGTCAATATAAAGCTGGTCGTACTCTACACGCAGCGCATCCAGATCGCTCATCAGGCGCTGCTTTTCCGACTGCAAATATTCAATATCTTTAGCCAGTTGATCAGCGAAGTGCCGCTGCAATGCTTGAAAGTCATCATCCAGTGATTGCAGTAGTGGGTCATTCCTGCCCTGGCTATCAGACTCACCCATGTTGCTCCCTCTTATTTATGCTTCACCGACGACAGGAACCTTTTATATGCCACCTATATATCACCCCGAGCGAAGCCATACCCTGCTTTATACCCAAGTTTCGTATTGGTGTCGACACTGTACCAGGCAACCAAAGATAACGGAACAATCGCTTTAATAAAAACGGCATCCAATCCAAAAAGCATCACAACATCTAAACTTGGGAATACAGGTCCTATTTAACACTTAGAGAATCTTAATCCTGAGCCATAACCGCAGCACATTCTAGAACTTTTGGGCATCATATTGACCGTAATAGATATGCGTAGCTTAACTAACAATCTATAAGGTCATCTTTTTTAGAATCGTTTATAAGCGCTTCTTTGCCGTGGGTTGATCCAAAACAAGTTTCATTGCAAAAGTATGGCGTATCTGTAATGCAGGACATGTAATCCAGTTTCGGAGTTGTAGGATTGATAAAATAAAGTTGCGCTATACATGCCCATGGCGTTCGGTTCAAAAGTTTAGCAAGTATTCTGAGGCAGCTGACATCAGGATGAAAAAAATCCTTATTGTTGATGATGACATTACACTACGGTCTGCGTTGACCCGCTATCTGCGAGAGCGAGGCTTTCAAGTGAGCCATGCATCCTCTGGCACGGAAGGACTAGCTTTATTTGAACAAGACCAACCCGACCTCGTTGTCTCAGATGTGATGATGCCTGAGATGGATGGCTATGAGTTCTGTACCAAGCTCAGGGAAATTCGTTCGGGTCAACTCGTTCCCTTTATTTTCCTATCGGGCCGTGGTGAATTAGATGACCGGATTCAGGGCCACTCCAAAGGTGCCGATGACTACATCGTTAAGCCTTTCCATCCTAAGGAGCTGATTGCCAAAATTGATGCTCAGCTGGAACGTTCCCGGCGCATGCATGCTGAAATTATTCGTCTGGTACAGCAGATGCCAGCGCCAGAGTCAGCTCAACCACCGCCGCCAGAACCTCTGCCGTTAACCCCTGCCGAAGAAAAGGTATTTTGGGAAGTTATTCAGGGCTTTACCAATAAACAGATCGGTGAACATTTGTTCATCAGCCCTAGGACCGTCCAAACTCACCTGAGCAATATCTTGAGCAAGCTATCGTTGGAAAATCGCTCCCAGCTAATTCGCTATGCCTTTGAAAATGGCTATCGACCCGCTTCTGACGAATCCAAATAAATAGTTATAACTAACCTGTTTTATCTTGTGCTGCTAAGACATTGTGAGGTAGCCTGAGATTTGGCTCATTATAAAAAAACGCTTAAAACAACGCCAGAGTCTGGTGTTGTAGATGCCCCAACATGACTAATGCATCCGCTGATTCTCCAACGGTTATTCCGATGGACGATGACAAAACGGCTAAGCTTGCCGAACAACTCCGCTCTAATAACTTAAAGCGCCAGTTAAGTGCCGTCACAGAATTAATCAGTGCTGGTGACTCTGGCGTTGCCGTCCTCATGGGCTTCCTCAAAGAGGCTAGCGAACCCTCGGTCGCTACTGGTAAAACCTATCAGGTACTCAGCACTAGTGATTCCGTTGCAGCCCAAACCTTTTTAGCGGAAGCCTATCCCAATGGTGTTGTGCCAGCAATCTCTGACAAGGGGGTCGACTATCAGCCATTGCAAGCATTGTTGATTGCCCAAGAATTTGAAGAAGCGGACCGCTTAACGTTACAAAAGCTCTGTGAACTGGCTGGTCCGGCTGCTGTGCAGCGGAAGTGGGTTTATTTTACTGAGGTAGATAGCTTTCCTGTGGTTGATCTACACACCATTGATCAGCTGTGGCGCGTGTATTCAGAAGATCGGTTTGGTTTCTCAAAACAACGAGAGCTGTGGCTCGGTCTCAACCAGGATTGGAACCGGCTTTGGGAAAAGCTAGCTTGGAAGTCTGACAATATTTGGACTCGCTATCCGGGTGAGTTTGTCTGGGATTTGTCAGCTCCCGTTGGGCATTTGCCACTTTCTAATCAGCTACGTGGGGTACGTATGATGGAGTTTCTGCTCTCTCACCCCGCTTGGACCCCATAAAGAACAATCGTCGCTGACTTCTATGGAACTCACCAACTGCTCGATATAGATCCTCTGGGGTATCGATTAGAAACGTGGGTCCCTGGGCTTCAAGGGCGGTGCGATCGCTAAATCCCCAACTCACAGCCGCCACCGCCACCCCTTGGCAATGGGCGGCTTCAATATCGCGTGTTTCATCACCCACGTAGAGGATCTCCTCAGATGTTAGGCGATGACGACGCATGATACGGCGTAGGCTGCGGGCCTTACCCAGCAGGCCAATGTTGCCATAGACCTGACTGAACACCTGGCTTAAACCGTGACGTTCTAAAAATGGTCGAATGGTTGAAGGCGCATTGGAACTGGCAATCATAATGGTGTGACCATCCCCTTGTAGCGCCCTTAAGACATCACTCAAATGCTGGAAGATGTGAATCGAGTCAATGTCTTGATTCAGCTCGCGTCTGACCCGACGCATCAGAAACGGCACTTGAAACAGGGGCACATTGGATTGCGCTAATAGCTCAGCTGTACTCAAGGCACGCAGATATTTCAGTCGCTCCGGTGTCGTTTGCGGATAGCCATAGTGGCCTGCCAAGCGGTTAGTAATAGTAACGATCGTCTCCAATGTGTCAGCGATCGTACCGTCAAAATCAAAAATGAGAACGGTCACGCGGGTGTGGTGTAAAAAACAGTCTTGAAAGTAGTTAAGGAATAGTGGTGAAGTGGGGCGGTCCTATATCTATCTATGCCCAAACCTAGAATATGGCTAAAGAAAATGCTAAGCCAAGATAGATGGCTATAAACCTTCCATATCCAGGGTGTCCCTTAGTCAGTCGTCACCAGTGTAAATGCTCTACCTATAAACACTGTAGCCTCCGGTAAGCTTTATTGTGGCAAAAAATTATCCTACTGAGAGCAGTGGTGAACTGATTTAGCCTAAGCAGGGGATCACTATTATCGCCAGCGACCTGAGCGAAGAATACTAATAATTAACCAAATACCCAGCAGGGTGGCAGCGGCAAAGAGGCTGGTACTCAACCATTGCAGCTGCACATTGGTTTGATTGCTGGAAATAATGGCAGCACCAATAATCAGGGCGGCAACTACTGTACTAAACGAACGACGGTTGGCCGCTTGCTCGATACTTCGCTGCACGTTAGTGAGGTCTTTGATATTGACATTCCAAGTCAGGGTCTCCTCGCTTAAGCGATCGAGCAGGAAACCAAACTGACGCGGTGCGGACAGGGACAGGTTACGAAATTCTAGCCCCGTTCGCAGTAATGCTTGCAGGGGGTCATCTCCAATCAGCTGCTGGCGGAACAGATCGACCATTAATGGTCGAATCTCAGCAATCAGATTAATTTGAGGATTAAACTGACGGGCAACGCCTTCTAAGTTGGCCAGGGACTTGGTAAATAGACCTATATTGGCGGGCCAACGCAAATGATTACGGGTCCCTGCTTCTAAAATTTCGGCAAAGGCTGCCGCTGTATTGAAGCTTTGCAGAGATAAGCCATAGTAGCGGGCTAATAAGCGGCTGTAGTCAAATTCTAGCTTCGCTAAATCGACATCCTGGAGCGGCTCTGCCAATTGCAACGTGAGCTGAGCACACCGTTGGGCGTCGGAACTAACCACGGCTAATACCATCTCGGTCAACGTCGTGCGCGTACGCGGATCTAAGCGACCCATCATGCCACAGTCTAGGAGGGCAATGCGACCATCGCTGAGATAAAAAATATTGCCCGGGTGGGGGTCGGCATGGAAGAAACCATCGATAAAATACTGTTGGAAAAAGGCGCGAAACAATAGCCGACTGAGGAGGTTACGGCTTTCTGATGGTGTTTCAGATGTTGCTGGATGGGTACCGATGGCAGCTGATAGAATGGGCTGCCCATCCAGCCATTGCATCACGAGTACTTTGGGCTTGGTCAGGGGCCAGATAATTTCTGGGATGGCCAGCTGATGGGTGTCAAACCAGCGACCTTTAGCCAGGTTTTGACGCAGCTGATCGGTGTAGGTGGCCTCCGTTGTAAAGTCCAGCTCGGCATTGAGGGCACTGCTAAATTCATCGGCCAGGGCAACCACGTTGTAGCGCTGACCAAACTGGGTGGTAGACACCAGCTTGGCTATATCCCGAATCAGCGCCATGTCTCTCCGTACCTGTATATCGATACCAGGACGCTGGATTTTTAGGGCGACGGGCTGACCGTTTTTGAGCACGGCTCGATGGACCTGGCCGATGGACCCGGATGCGATCGCACCATAATCCACCTCTGAAAACACCACATCTGGATCTAATTGTTCCTTAAGAAACACCCGAATTGTCGCTGCATCTACGGGCGGCACCGTCGATTGCAAAGCGCTTAGCGCTTCGATATAAGCTGGTGGCACCAGGTCAGGGCGTGTACTTAGCAACTGCCCAAACTTGATATAAACCGGTCCTAAATCCGTCAAAATATTTCGCAACACTGCCGGGGGCGGAATATCGGGTTCTTCTGAAGCCTTACCCACCAGCAAACGCCGCATATAATCCCAACCGTGGCGTAAAAACACCTCCACAATTTCACCCTGGCGGGAAATAAGATTTGGCGTTAACATGCAGCCCTTCGTTAAAGTAGTGTCGGTTTGATGCTAGCAAAGGGTTATAAGAATTATGAGTTATGAGTTATGAGTTCCCAGTTATTGGTTCGTTGAACTATCTAGTACGCACTGAAAGACGACTCGCACCCAAGGTTCCCAACGAATAACCAATAACCAATAACAAACAACTCTCCCCTGCTCCCCTTCTAACCTATGTGGCTACGTAACCTCATCCTCATTTGCACAACGGCGTACCATATCTGGTGTTGTCGCCAAGAAGCTCAAACGCCGCCGCCAGGAAAGGTTTATGACATTGGAGATTGCCAGCTCCACCTGTATCGTCGGGGACGACCACGGCCTCATCAACCGACGGTAATTTTGGATCACAGTCTGGGGGGGGTGGAAGGTTATCTGCTAATTGACGAAATTGCTGAATTTGCTGATGTCTGCATTTATGACCGCGCCGGTTATGGCTGGAGTTCTAACAGCCCCAATCCACGCAACAGCAACGAAATGATGCAGGAATTTGAAGCCTTAATGCGCCAAGCGGATATTCGTCCCCCCTATGTGCTGGTTGGGGACTCGTTGGCTAGCTACACCATGCGTCTTTATGCCCATACTTACCCCGACAATGTGGCCGGATTGATTTTGACCGATGGTCTCCATGAAGACGGCATGGCCAGACTACCTGGCAGCCTAAAGCTGATGAAAGCTGTTTTTACGGCGGGCTTTTTGATGTCGGTGGTAGGGTCCGCCCTGGGATTTATTCGAATTATGCAGCAGTTGGGACTGTTCCAGGTGATTAGCCCTCGCCTCAGACAGTACAGTCAGGAGCAATTAGCCCCTGTTCTACGTTCCTTTGTACGCCCCAAACATTGGTTTACCATGGCCCGCGAAATGATCAGCCTCAATGCTAGCCATGAACAGCTACGTAAAACAGGAAATTTGGGGTCCTTACCCGTCATTAATATCAAGGCCAGCCACTTCTTTACGCCAGCACCACTCGTCAAACCCTTGCCCCTGGAAACTGCGGATCATCTCTGGACCCAGATGCATCACAATCTCATGAGACTTTCAACCCAAAGCCTCAGCTTGCCCGCCCAGAGTAGTAGTCACTTTGTTTGGGTTGATCAGCCTGAGGCCATGATTGAAGCTATTGATCGGATGTTGCTCAAGTTGCAGAGGGAGCGTCAAAGCTAGAATTTTTCTATTTTTTGAAGGTTTGTAATTCTCCACTCCCTAGTCCCCAAAGCTTGCTAAGGCGAAATAACTATGGGTTAGCGATTACAATAAAACGTGGCTGGTAATAGTTCGTTAGCCTTTACTTCAGTATCGGGGTAAAGGCGCTAGGTCATAGCTAGCCAAAGCTATATATAGTAAGCCTCTACATAGCGGTAACCTGCAATGAGTACACAGCCTGATCGAGTCTTAATTTTTGACACTACCCTACGGGATGGGGAGCAATCTCCTGGCGCGACCATGAATGTCGAAGAAAAGCTAGCGGTGGCGCGTCAGCTGGCTCGGCTCGGTGTAGACATCATTGAGGCAGGGTTTCCCTACGCAAGTCCTGGTGATTTTGAGGCGGTGCAGCGCATTGCCCAGGAAGTGGGAACCGTTGATGGACCAACTATCTGTGGCTTAGCTCGGGCGACTAAACAGGATATCGAAGCCGCTGCTCGGGCAATTGAGCCTGCCAATAAAGGTCGTATCCATACCTTTATTGCCACGTCCGATATCCACATGAAATATAAGCTCAAGAAATCGCGGGATGAGGTGCTAGCCATCACCGATGAGATGGTGCGCTTTGCCAAGGGCTTTACGGACGATGTGGAGTTTTCGCCAGAGGATGCGGGTCGCTCAGAGCCAGAATTTTTGTACCAGGTGTTGGAGGTTGCGATCGCAGCCGGAGCCACCACCATCAACATTCCTGACACCGTTGGCTACCTCACCCCCAGTGAGTTTGGCGGCTTAATCAAAGGCATTGCCGAAAACGTACCCAACGTGGACCAGGCGGTTATTTCTGTGCACGGCCACAACGATCTGGGTTTGGCTGTGGCCAACTTTTTAGAAGCCGTCAAAAACGGCGCGCGCCAGCTAGAGTGCACCATTAACGGCATCGGTGAGCGGGCGGGTAACGCCGCCCTCGAAGAGCTAGTGATGGCCATGCATGTGCGTCGGCAGTACTTTAATCCTTTCTTTGGTCGTCCCGCTGACTCAGAAGCGCCCCTGACCCATATCAACACCCAGGAAATTTACAAGACCTCCCGGTTGATCTCCAGCGTTACTGGCATGCTAGTGCAGCCTAATAAGGCCATTGTCGGGGCCAATGCCTTTGCCCATGAGTCCGGCATTCACCAGGACGGCGTTCTGAAGAATAAGCTCACCTATGAGATCATGGACGCCCAAACCATCGGTCTCAACGATAATCTGATCGTGCTAGGTAAGCACTCAGGCCGTAATGCGTTCCGCACCCGCCTGCAGGAACTGGGCTATGAGCTATCGGACCAGGATTTAAACAAGGCATTTTTGCGGTTTAAGGAGCTGGCGGATAAGAAAAAGGAAATTAGCGATCGCGACCTGGAAGCCATCGTCAATGACGAAACCCAACAGGTGGTTGAACACTTCAAACTTGAACTTGTCCAGGTTTCCTGTGGTAGCAGCGCTCGACCCACCGCCACAGTCACTATCCTCACCCCCAATGGCGAAGAATTAATGGATGCCGCCATCGGCACGGGTCCCGTCGATGCCGTGTACAAAGCCATCAATCGGGTGGTTGATATTCCCAACGACCTGATCGAATACTCCGTCCAGTCAGTGACCGCCGGCATTGACGCCATGGGTGAAGTGACCATTCGGCTGCGCCATAACCAGCACATCTACTCGGGTCATGCAGCGAATACGGACATTGTGGTGGCCTCAGCCGACGCCTACATGCAGGCCTTAAACCGTCTGTACAGCGCCACTCAAGTCGGTGAGTCTCTGCATCCACAACGGATGGCCGTACCCGCTGGCACTGGCGTTTAGGTCAGTATTACATCACACAAATCCTAAATTACCTTAGGCTCTCCCTTGGCTGAGATTACTCTCAATGCCAAAATAGAGCCTTGGAGTTGCCGTGCGTTGATGTAATTAACGTGGCGACAACCCCAAACCCACGCAGGTAGTAGGAAGAACATGAGCCACCCCACAGCAAAAATTATTTACACCCTGACTGATGAAGCCCCGGCACTGGCCACCTATTCCCTACTACCCATCATCCAAGCCTTTACCCAAGCCGCCAACGTCCTTGTAGAAACCAGTGACATTTCTCTGGCGGGGCGGATCATTGCCAATTTTCCAGAAACCTTGACAGAAGCCCAACGGTTACCCGATGCCCTGACTGAACTGGGTGCCCTGGCCAAAACACCGGAAGCCAATATTATCAAGCTACCTAATATCAGTGCTTCTATCCCACAGCTAACGGCAGCCATTAAGGAACTACAAGACAAGGGATATAACGTTCCCGACTATCCTGCCGAGCCCAAAAATGAGGCCGAAGCTGAGATTAAATCTCGCTATGCCAAAGTGTTAGGCAGCGCGGTGAACCCTGTTTTGCGGGAAGGCAACTCAGACCGCCGGGTGGCAGCAGCCGTGAAACAATATGCCCAGAAAAATCCTCACCGAGTTGGCGCATGGGCATTGGATTCTAAATCCCATGTGGCCCACATGGACAGTGAAGATTTTTATGGCAGTGAGAAATCCGTTGTCATTCAAGATGCCGACAGCATCAGCATTGAGCTAGTTACTGAAGATGGTGACATCACAGTCTTAAAAGAGAAAATGACTGTCCTGTCAGGGGAGGTGATTGACGCAGCTGTGATGAGCGTTAAAGCGCTGCGGGCTTTTTATGAAAAAGAGATTGATAGTGCTCAAAAAGAGAACATTCTGCTTTCTCTCCATGTGAAAGCAACCATGATGAAAGTCTCTGACCCCATTTTGTTTGGCCATGCTGTCACCGTTTACTTTAAAGACGTATTTGAAAAGTATGCTGACACCTTTGCCCAACTGGGTGTCAACCCCAACAATGGCCTGGGTGATGTATACGCCAAGATTAAAACATTGCCCGATGATCAACGTGCTGCCATTGAAGCCGATTTACAGGCAACCTATGGCAAGCGGCCTGATCTCGCCATGGTCAACTCCGATCAGGGCATTACCAATCTCCATGTGCCCAGCGACGTGATCATTGATGCATCTATGGCAGCTGCCATTCGTTCCTCTGGCCAAATGTGGGGGACGGATGGCCAGCTTCATGATACTAAGGCCATCATCCCCGATCGGTGCTATGCCACCATGTACCAGGAGTGCATTAGCTTCTGCCAAGAAAATGGAGCCTTTGATGTAACTACCATGGGTAATGTCGCCAATGTGGGTCTGATGGCGCAGAAAGCTGAAGAATATGGTTCCCACGACAAAACCTTTGAGATTCCTGCCAATGGTACCGTGCGCGTGGTAAGTGCCGATGGGCAAACGCTGATGGAGCATGGCGTCGAAAAGGGTGATATCTGGCGCATGTGCCAAACCAAAGATATTCCCATTCAGGACTGGGTAAAACTTGCCGTTAGTCGTGCCAGAGCAACCGGTGCACCTACCGTCTTCTGGCTAGACGAACATCGTACCCATGATGCAAATATCCTTAAAAAGGTGAAACAGTATCTCCCCAACCACGACACCACAGGTCTGGACATCAAGATTTTGCCACCTGCGGACGCCATGCGTTTCACCTGTGAGCAGATCAAGATTGGCAAAAATGTTATCTCAGTCACCGGAAACGTCCTGCGTGATTATCTAACCGATCTCTTCCCAATTCTTGAGCTGGGTACCAGCGCAAAAATGCTCTCCATTGTGCCATTGTTAGCAGGCGGTGGTTTGTTTGAGACGGGGGCGGGTGGTTCTGCCCCCAAGCATGTACAACAGTTTATTAGTGAAGGGCATTTGCGGTGGGACTCACTGGGGGAATTTCTAGCCTTGGCGGTGACCCTGGAGGATGTGGGGCATAAAACCAATAATGAAAACGCCTTGATCTTGGCTGAAACCCTGAACAAAGCCAATAGCCAATATTTGCAAAATGCTAAGACACCTTCCCGTAAAGTCCATGAGTTAGATAATCGCGGCAGTCATTTTTACCTGGCCATGTACTGGGCCCAGGCTTTGGCTGAACAAGAGAAAAATTTAGAGCTCAAAGCTAAATTTGCCAAGCTAGCGCAGCACCTGAGGGAAAACGAAGACAAAATTGTTGGTGAACTCAATGCCGCTCAAGGGGCATCCATGGATATTGGCGGTTACTATCTGGCAGATGCAGAGAAAACTAGCCAGGCCATGCGCCCTAGTCAGACGCTAAATGCAGCCTTGACAACAGTTTAGCAGAGTACCTGATGTAGGGGCTGTGCCTGGTGCTAGCCCTTTACGGGACCAATCTAATCTGTTTCACCAGGTAAAACATCCAGGCACAACATATATGTTGAGGCTCAATCGTTTGATTTTAGAGCCACATATTTACCGTGAAATTGGCCGACGAGTAGACCATTTGAATAAACTTCAGAGGAGAGGCTTATGCGCCCTTTTCCACGTTTAGTCAGTGTATTGATAAAGCACTGCCAGACATTAGAATCAGGTGCGAAACAACGGGCCTGAACATCTCCTGTAGCAGGATTTGTATATTCCAGGCTATTGCTTTGAATAACAATACGGCTGGGTATATTCAATGTCTTCAACTGCACATGGACAAACGTCCAGGCAGAAAGAATTGCTAAGGTCGAAATACTGCCACCAAATACCGTATTACGGTGATTGATATTGGGCGCTAAGGGTGCCGATAGCAGAACACCGCTGTCATTGATGGAGGCAACAGCTACCGCCATCGCTTTAGACATGGGAATGTGTTCGTGAAGGTACTGTTCTATGGTGATGCAATCAATGGCCATATTATCTGAGGTTTAGGGCTTGCCGTAATGGTATACGGCATTGATCAGATTTTCGGGGGTACCAATATCGAGGTAATGGCCAGTTTCAAAAGGAACAGCCTCTACCCGTAGGTTATTTGCGATCGCACTCACAATCACATCCCCAATTGGCGTTTCAGCATAGTCTGGCATCTCTTTGAGCAGCATCGGAGACTGATCGCCAATCAGCGCCTGACGTTTCGTCTCAACAAACTGGTGGAGAAACTCCGTAAAGCTAGGCCGCCACACAGCAATGGCCCACATATAGGGCAGATGGGTGAGGTTCGACTTTTCATAGATGCCAGAGACGATACCATCTTGATCAAACTCAACCAGCCCCACCTTGTCAGGCTGATCCGTGGGGAACAGACCTAACACCACATCGGCTTGGGTCGTTTGTAACCGAGCTATGAGCTGGGCATAGGCATCAGCTGGGCTAAACAAGATATCGGGAAACCCCATGGCAACAATGGCATCTTTCACAAAAGGATAGGCCTGGTTGAGGCTAAAGGGCACCCCAAAGGGCACATGCACCGTCAAATAGGCCAATCGCATCTTGAGTTGGGAGCCATCACCGAAATAATTGGGAATATCCCACTTACCAGGTCGCAAAATCAAAAAGGACTCTTGCACTCCGCCTTTACCCATGGCCTCCAGCAAATATTGACAGACCACCTTAGGCCGTAGCCCTTTTTCAGCAAGGCTTTGAAAGCCAATGGGGAATAGTTCTTTGCTCATGGATAATGGACTAATGCGGCTACCCTGGCCAGCAGCGGGGAGCAAACCAATGATTCTGGGGGAATGTGCAGTCATGATAGAGTCAGCAATTTGCTATGGACACAGCGTAAACTTGCGACGTGAGATTGCGTCTCAAAGTTCTGGGGCGCAGCAATTACCTGGATTTGATCAAACTGAATGGTGGAGCGCGGCAGGGTGATCGTTTCTGTCAGCGTTTGTTGGGTAACCGCATCAAGGCGGTGATACAGCAGGCTGAGATGGGGATCTAGCCTAGGCTGTGGAGCATCGGGAATGGCTGTAACCAGATCTCTCACCAACTGCGTGAAATCAACTGTCTGCTTTAACTGAACATAGAGGGTTTTGGAAAAGTGGGTTTCGTGGTTGAGAGTGATGACCTCTAGCTCTATCGGTTGTGTTAATGACAGCCCTTTAACCACGGCTGTCACGGCTAGAGAGGCGGGTAGAGAACCACTGTACAGGGTCACATGGGGATAAAAGGGTTCGGTCTTGAAACGTTCTGCCAAACCATTAATCAGGTCTTGAAAATAGGTTAAATCTGGTTCTTGGGGGACTAACCAAAAGGAATAGTACGATACTGCCATGGCTCAGGGATTCATAGGAGCGATCGCATTGTGGCTGTGCGATCCTCAAGTAAACGTACAGGGCTCAGCGAAACAGTGATTGCGATCGCAATTAAACGTACAGCACTCGGCTAAGCAGCGATAAAGAACACATCAAAAATTTACGAAAAGCTCATAAAAGTAGTTGCCAGAGCCCCTTGACACTTCGGGAATCCTCCAGACCTTCATCGTAGTCATACTGTGAGTTTTAGCCTCACGCGCATTCTAAGCAAATGAAGACATGAGATTTAACCTTTACTACTTTTACTGGTTTGCCCTTTTATTGATTACAGAGATTTATATCGGCATTTTTGTTAAAGATGACTTTATTCGTCCATATATGGGAGATCTCCTTGTTGTCATCTTGATTTATGCATTTGTGCGAGCATTCTTTAAATACTCAATAAATCTCACCGCCATGGGTGTTTTATTATTTGCGTTTTTAGTTGAGATTCTACAACATTTCAACATTGTGGACGTACTTGGTCTCGGGTCTTCTCGCCTCGCTAGAACCATAATTGGTACATCGTTTAGCTGGGAAGATTTTATTGCCTATAGTCTTGGCATTATCATGGTTTTAGTATCTGAGAGATTCATCGGCCCTAGCCTCAGAAAAGAATCTCCCAGCAGTACTTAAATTAAGTGATAGCAATTTTGAATGTGGAGTTTTGAAACCAGTAATCTGTCAAGACTAGCCGAATACTAAGGAATATCCCCCGATTTCACCCACAGGTGCTACACCACTGGTTAAACGATCTACATCACTACCGGCAATTGCGTAATATGTCTCATTAGCATTGGCGGTAAATGTAATGGTGCTGCCATTGGTGCCACTACCAAGTGCCACAAAATCACCTACAGCATCCCAAAGGGTAAGCACCGGACTAAGCGACGAGGCCGCTGTTGCCACCTGCTCAATGGTGTACTCCCCAGCCAGCCCCGTTGAGAACCGGAAAGCATCACGATCACCTAAAAAGTCAATGGTGCCACCAGCAGTCACTTCGTCTGCCGGGTTAATTATCCCAACAAACGGAGTTCTTGGATCCAGTGGTAAGGTTTGGCTAGATTGAGTATCGCCAGGTAGTGTTGCAGCTGGACCAACGGCTTGATTCAGCCGGTCGGTCTCCGCATAAGCAACCCCAGTTTCAGGTGCCCCATGCAAAATAACCTCAGGAGAAAAACGACTGTCTAGCTGTGGGTTTTGACCTGCTGTGGTGACAATCTGGCGATTTTCACTATCTTGTTCAATCGAGTGAGATAGACCAAACGTGTGCCCTGCTTCGTGGCTGGTGGTATCGATTAACTCGCGGATTTCGTTAAACGTATTGGGGCCAATATTGACGTGGGGAGGGAGAAATGTAAGCGCTAAATCGCGTTGAGATTGCAGTGGAGCTCCCCCTGTAAACTCAGGCACATCAACATTGGCAGCTATTCCCAAAACACTATTTCTAAGACCAACTGCAGTGGGGGCATCACCAACAACCATGACAACCGTATCTTGGTTATCAAAAAAGGGAGAATCCACACCTCGATCATCCCAAATCACCCGCACATTAAAATCGGCAAAGTCCTCCCGTACACCTGCAACAATCTGGAGAATTTGTTCAGTTGTATTACCTGCTGTACCGTCTCCTCGATCTAAAGCAGTAAAGCTGGAGAAGTTAAATCCACCAATGTTGCCAGGGGGAATATCATAGCCCTGATTTGCGCCTACTAAGCCACCGTTAAAATCAAGAATTAAATCAACCGTTTCGGGCGTAGGGGCCTGATCTGTATCTCCATCAAGGGTCAGGTTGAGGTTAATATCGCCAGTAGCTCCGGCAACACCATCCACTGCGATTTGATAGGTGGTCCCTTCGATTACATTGAAGGTAACAGAACTCTGCGCAGACGTGCCAGCGTCATTATTGCTAGCAACGTCGCTTAAACCACCAAGGGTATCGCCCGTGTAAACAGCCAAGCTCGTATCAAAGTCACTGCCAAACGTATCTATGGTGACTTCACCACTGTCTGGTGCGGTCCAGCTCCACCAGGCAGAATTGAGCACACCCGAGGTATTGGCATGATCAGGCTCGTCTTGTTCGCCGGTAAAGTCAACGTTTGAGCCTTCAGTCTCAATTTCTGTTCCCGTTAGAACAGTGCGATTGGCAAAAGCATCATTGGACTGGGGAATAGGGGGTTCATCTTCTTGATCAAATGACAGGTTAAGGGCAATATTACCCGTAGTATCATCAACACCATCAACCGCTATCTGATAGGAGGTGCCTGCCACCACCTCAAAGGTTACTGCGCTCTGGGGTGAGCCAGCATCGTCATTACTGGTCACTTCAGTGAGGTTACTTAAACTGTTGCCTGTGTAAACAGCCAAACTTGTATTAAATTCACTGCCAAACGTATCTATGGTGACCTCACCATTGTCAGGTGCTAACCAAGTCCACCAGGCTGAATTAAGTGTCCCAGAGGCCTCTGCATGATCAGGTTCTTGAAACTCCCCAGTAAAGCCAACATTCGAGCCTTTAGCGTCAAGTTCTACCCCATTGAGGGCAATGCGATGGGCAAAGTTATCATTGTTGGGCACTAGGTCTAGATTGAGTTCAATATTGCCTGTAGTACTGGCAAAACCATCAACCGCTATTTGATAACTGATCCCGGCAACAACATCAAAGGTAACAGCACTCTGGCGTGAACCAGGGATATCGTCATTACTAGCCACTTCGCTCAAGTCATTTAGCCGATTACCTGTATAGACGGCCAGAGTCGTATCAAAGTTACTCCCCAACGTATCGATGGTGACTCGTCCTGTAGCCGGAGCTATCCATGTCCACCAGGCCGAATTTAGCACACCGGACACATCTGCATGGTTAGCTTCTGCAAGCTCACTTGTAAATCCAATGTTAGTGCCTAGGGCTCTGGTCCTCAATCCTCTTAAGGGAATACGATTAATAAAATTATCGTTATTGGGCAACAGATCCAGATTGAGGTCAATATTGCCTGTGGCACCAGCAAAACCATCAACCGCTATTTGATAGGTTGTCCCAGCAACAACATTGAATCTCACTGCACTCTGGCGTGAACCAAAGATATCGTCGTTGCTAGCCACGGTATTCAACGTGCTGAGTGTATTGCCAGTGTAGACAGCTAAGGTCGTATCATAGTTGCTGCCAAAGGTATTGATAATAACCTCGCCACTTTCAGGGGCTGTCCAAGTCCACCAAGCTGAGTTGAGCAACCCTGACACGTTAGCATGATCAAGCTCATCAACTTCGCCAGTGAAATCAATATTCAGACCATTGGTACTTAAATTAAAACCATTCAATGCGATCCGATTAGCAAAGTCATCGTTATTCAAGTTAGCCATCCTTGCTCTTTGTTAATGTGCACCCTAAAACCTCGTTAGAGGTAATATCTGGTATAGAGTAATCATTTATTTTGATGGAAGCAATTGCACATAATACAAAGGTCTAATTGTCTGACTTCTGCTTGGTTTTGAGCCAATTTGCCCCGGAACAGCAATATGCAACAGCTCTAAGACAAAAAAGAACTCCACAAAAAGCCCGTGTATTACACACCATCAAAATGTCCTTATCCCCTGTAAATAGATATCATTCACAGGGATGTAAAGCTATTCACACTGCATTACGGTCTAACGTCTAGATCCTTATCAGCATTGGGAGACAAGTGTTATGGACATACCTCCTTTTGGGGCCATGGCGATATCAGCTGGCAAAGCCACTTGATTCACCTCAAAAAGGAAAATCACAGTCAAACGTTTGCTCAAGATAGTCCTTGGCTTCCGTCACCACCATGCCCGTTCGACGTTGGACTAAGTGGATGGCATCCATGTGTCTTCTGTCAGCTAGTAGTTGCTTGAGGTGTTGTTTGACAGGCCCACGTTCGGTAATCGGCAGAGGAGCAACATCAGGGTAGTGATCGATATAGTTTTTCGCCTCTTTGAGACTCCAGTTTGTTACAGTTCTTACCAGCTTAATGGCATCAATCTTGCGCCCTCGCTGCATAAACAGCCGCACACGGTCATTAATATCATGGTGGTCTATATCGAAGGATTCTATAGGGGGTGTAGGATTGCCGTTACCCATGCCCTCGGTGATAGGTAAGGGGGCCAAATAAGGAAAAGCATCTAAATAATCTTTAGATTGTTTTAATCCCCATCCTGTTGTAGACCGAATGAGCTTAATGGCATCAAGTTTACGATTCTGTTGCATAAGCGTTCTTATGCGATCTTCGACGTTAGAACTATCAACAGCCTTTGTTTCAACTGATTGTGTATCCAACGATGTTAGTTCAGAGGGTACTTCATAGGATACTTGACGCAGCTGTGGAGTAGCTGGCGATGGACGAGATAATGGTGTTGCTGGGTTACCAGATGGGTCTTGGGGTTTGGGTAACTGATAGGTAGAGTCATCAATGGGCTCAGGGGCATTCGAGGCTTTGGTCCCCTGTTTGGGCTGTAGTGCTAGCCAAATGATGATTAGGATAAAGAGTAGTGCGATCGCAATATACATCAGTGACATAACACTCTCTCCTTCAAAGGCCTCAACAACACACATATAGCCTATATCCACGGGCTATTTTAAGTCCCACTATTAACACACAGGCTACGTATAACTCTATCAGCCCACCTGATAGTGAAGCATCAGCACACCATTGTTATAAATTTCCCTGTCAATGAGTTGCAAAGCTGTTTGATTAATTACTCCAGAAAATAGTGGAATACCGTCCCCCATCAAAAATGGGTTTACCTTCAAAATCAACTTATCAATCAGCTTCTCAGACAAAAGTGCTGTCGCTAAAACACCCCCACCACATAGCCAGATCCCTTTACCCTCTTCTTGTTTTAATTGCCTAACGGTGTCAGCAATATCCTCTGAAACAAGAACAACATCTGTATGGGGACTCGCGTGCATACTACGAGAGAACAGATATTGTTTCAGATGAGAATAAGGACTGAGCACACCTTCCTGCAAACCAATTTCATAGGTTTTGCGTCCCATCAAAACAACATCAAACCATTTATTTTCAGCATGCACACCCATAACATCACGCAAATGAGAGGGCACAGTTTCGGGGAAGGAGGTAAATACTTCCGTAAGATATTCAGAATCCTGGGAAAAGCCATCGTGGGAACCATCTCTGTGGGCAATAAAACCATCCAGGCTACAGGCTACGTAGTAAGTTAGTTCTCGCATTATGCGTTCCTCCTATTAGATGCACGTCAATTGAGCTAATGTGAGCTGCACAATGTGCAGCTTAGTCAATGCACCTCCTTTAATCGCATCACCATGGCCTAAAACATGGAAGTATCCGTATTAGTGAATCGCCCTATAACAAGGCGATTCCGCAAAATCACTGATTCAATCTTCATAATCTCTCAAACATAGTGATTTCCACAAAAAAAATACTTCAACTTTAGTAATTTTCTTAAAGTTACTCCCCTAAAGATAGGGGAACTTTTAGATAGCCCTAAAAATTGAATATGAGATATGACAGTCTCTATAGTGCACATTATAAACACTAGCCACAGTCTATATTACCGATGCGTATAGCCCCTGCATAAAATAGCACAAGTACAATCTTCTTTAAAGATTATTCTCTGTCAAGCTATCTAATGCCTTAGCATCGCTCAAATACTTCTGTGCTTCCAAAAAAGTAGAGTCTACAAAGAGAATTAAAATTCTGCTTTGCGGTATAAGTATTGGGGGGTTTTAAAAGAAAAAGTAGTTGTAGATCGACAAACAAGGCAATTTAAAATACAACAAGCCATAGCTTTTCAGCTTCCACTACAGAACACACCGAAGCATCTTACGGGTTCACAAAAATTACTGAGGCGTTGCGTTCCGAAACATGCCCTCATGTTTTTACGCTAAACTCACCCAGAATATCTCCAGGACATGCCTATAAAGTCTTCGTCCTTGACATGCCCTAACACCAAAACAAACAAACAACGATGGGGTCAACCGCGTTAGCAAACTCATCTGCTAGCAGGGGGTTAGCAGGTCATCACTTATGATTGTACATATAGAGAATCTTCAACTACCGTTAGCTTGTGAGCAGCTATTGAGCTATCTCAAAAGTATCACAGCCATGCCATATCAACCCTTTAGATGCGGATTTACGCATCTTTATGAGATTAAGAACTTCCAAAATTTTCGCTTACTAGAAGGGGTCGCTGTTCCATCCCACAGTGATGGCATTGCCGGGTATCGGCCAATATTAATGCTGCATAACCCTGGCAATAGTTACATTGTTCGCGGGACTAGCCAAACGTTTCCCCCACAGCAGCAGGGCACCATGATTGTCTTAGATATCGACGCTCGACACGAAGTGCGCAGCAAAGACCCTAACGGCGGCTTTGGCGCTTGGGCCGGACTAGTATGGGGACACTGTGGTGAACCCTTGCTGAAAACAGACTGGGAACCCCAAAATGTGGCAGAGCAGGCGAGAAAAGAATTTACCAACTTTTGTCACACTATTGAAAGTTAATTGATTTTGCGTTCTAAGTCAGTGCGCTAGTTAATTTCAATACTTTCAATCATCCAGTTTCCTGGTGAATGGTTAAATGTAGCGACAAAATCAGTTTCACTCCATGGGCTAACTGTATCGATAGCAACGGTTTTAATAGTCTCTGATTGATCGTCTTGTTGAGAACGGATAGTTAAGGTGACATTCTTAGCAGCTGTCAGTCCATTATTCAAGACAGTTCCTCTAATACTGTTGCCGTCCACCCGAGTACCCACTGTCCACAAACTGGAAAGAGTAGTGCCATACAAAGCCTTCACCGATGTCGTTCCTACGGAGACACTAGACCGATTACGATTGGAAAATCGTGGAGTAGCCCCTTCATAGAGTGGAGTCTGTGTTGCAATGGAAGGGCGTTTGACAATACCTTTACAGCTAACCGTTTCCTCAGGTTTAGCCCCATCTTTAAGGTGGCCATACAAATTGCGTCTTAATTCTACAAGTGTCTGACGTTCATCAGGGGTAATTGTTGCAGACGCAATTAACGTACTCGATAATTCTATGGCCTCATACCAGTCTCGATGACAGATAGCTTCTCTCAGATTATTTGGAATCTCTACGTCTAAAACCGCAGCATCAGCACTTTCGGCAGCAGCAGTACCAGCTAACGCTAATAATGAAACAAAAACAGTCGAGGCTTTCATAGTAGAAGAGCTGGAAGAACACTACTTGCTTAAGCATTCAAAAGAACGCAGCAAGCACAGGATTAAGTCTATGAAGATACGATGTGATTGCCGCTTTACGTTCGGAATTGCTTCAAACATCAGCATTGCTGACGCTCGGGATAACTTTAAATGTGAGATACCGTCAAATAGCAATGGATCTAACCGACTCATCCCCTAACTCAGCAATCACAAAAATCTTGTGCACCATCGGCGTGCGCCCCGTGATATAAATATACCCGTAAAACAGCCTAATAAGTTGATAGTGCATCCACTTTTAGTACTGTAACGCTTAATTGCTCACAAGGAAGTTCTATATCACGAGCAGTCTAGGCAAAATCGCTCTTTGCTTACATATCCTTGGCCTACCCTTAACTAATTATTGGCGATTCAACTCTCCATAACAAGAATGTTTGTTAATAGTTCAGCCCTCAGATTAAGGTTCAAACAGTGGAGTGATAGGAGTCCCCGTTAGGGAGATAGTTGGCTCAAGGTCACATAGTCCAATCATCGCTTCCCAACGAGAGGGAAAATCTGGATCGATAAATGTGATTTCAAATCCACCCCAATAGTAGGTGGGTTCACCATTGGCGTCTTCTCTAAAGGTGTCGCAGCGTAGGGAAGAAGACTCTTGCACCCAGTAACCAGAATAGGAACCTCGGCCAGTATACACTCCAGCTAAACCATCTATAAAAACAGTACCGAAACCATCACCATAGGTCCAGATAGCGGTTCTATTTCGTTCGTCTTGATAGATAACGTCATATTCTTCTGTAGACCATTTTTCGTCAGCTATAGCTTTGTGGGGCAACAATGCAGTAGACAGCACAAATGTAGCAAGAAATATAATGCTCTTTTTCATCATAGTGACCTCGATAGATGGCGCAACCAAGCCTAAGTCAATAGGCAGGCAACTGTGGATAATTTTAGCTGTCTTTTGCTAAGAGAATGCAAACTATTGTTGTCAAACATCCCTCCACCGTCCAAATCGAGAAGCCTTACGAGCAAGATCCAATGCAGAATACATCAGCAAACTGGAGGTTGGCTTACAAGAGCTAGAGGAGACAGGTTACTGGTTAGAGAGTTTCCCATATTAGAGATAAAAGCTGGCCCTTGGCTAATAGAAGAGGAACCCGTGATGCCTGATGTAATTTTGGAAGCAGTATTAAAATCTTGTAGAGAGTGCGATCCCACAGCATAGCGTCTCAGTTTTTGGGTTGTCACTCAACAGCAGTGATCAGGTGGGTTTAAAAGCACAACACCCAACCGTCTTCCTGAGGAACATCCTTTCTAATCGTTCGCTAGGACTTGGAGATACGTCTTGTTGTTGGTAATTACCCTTTGAGCATCTTACTCAACAACTTCAGCATGGCTCCCAAAATGTCAGCGATAGGATGTATCAGCTTGACCCGTTGGGTGTTGGGTTGAACGAGACAGAATATGCAACAGCGTTACCTCTTTGTTGTTTTCTCTAGCTGTTTTATCTGCCAGGGAAGCGATGTCATTTCGCTTCAATGACAATATAGATCATTGTGTTGCCGGTTAGGGGCTTGTAGACCAAAGTTAACAATGCCTGAGAGTGTATACTTCTCTCTTTAAGGAGCCCTGGAGTTACCTCTGGGTGAGATTTTGGGTTGTTTTTGCAGGAGGTTAAACCATAAACTTACTCCTGGTTAAGAGATGCAGTCATGTCAGGTAAAACAGGTTTTTGTATAAAATATGTAACCTTCACGAATTTTGATTAAATCACTGATCGATCGGCAGTCTTTTGTGGCATATGCTTCCCGCTGATTGCGTCTTGTTCCATTTCTGCTACGTTGACTATCGATGGAAATGGAGAGGTTCTATGGGTGGAGTCGTCGCGGCGGGCCATGGGAAGACGGCAGCGGCTGCTGTAGAAATGCTGAAGCAAGGGGGCAATGCTTTTGATGCAGCAGTGGCGGGGGTGCTGGCCTCCTGTGTGGCTGAGTCGGTGCTGACATCCCTGGCGGGCGGTGGCTTTCTACTGGCCCATACAGGAGCGGGTGAGCATGTACTTTTTGATTTTTTCACCCAAACGCCTGCTGATAAAACTTTGGAGCATCCGCTAGATTTCTATCCTATCTGTGCAGATTTTGGCGATACGGTGCAGGAGTTTCACATTGGCTTAGGGGCCATGGCTGTGCCAGGGGTGTTGAAGGGGCTGGTGCATGTCCATCAGCGCCTGGGCCGATTGCCCTTAGAGAAGGTCGTTGCCCCAGCCATTTATCTGGCGCGTCGGGGTGTGGTGGTCAATGGGTTTTTGGCCTATGTATATGGTGTGCTTAAGCCTATTTTGCTGGCAACACCCGGGGCGCGAGCGATGTATGCACCCCAAGGTCAGTTATTGAAGGCGGGGGAAATATTGCATATGCCTGCTTTTGCTGATGCCCTGGAGCGTTTGGTAGACCAGGGTATAGACGCCTTTTGGCAGGCCATGGCCGCCCAGGTGACGGCCTCTAAAGGTGGGTATCTGACGGTTGAGGATTTTGAGCGATACCGGGTAATAGAGCGTCAGCCATTGTGCCTTGACTACCATGGCACTCAGTTACTGACCAATCCGCCACCTAGTGCTGGGGGTGGGCTAATTGCCTGTTCATTGGCGCTACTGGCTGATTGTGAGTTGGCAGGTTACGGTAGCCCTGAGCACCTGCGGTCTCTCAGTCAGGTGATGCGATTTACCAATGTAGCCCGTCGCGATGGCTATGATGCGCGACTCCATCAGTCCTGTGTGGCGGAAGAGTTTTTGTCGGCGGGGCATTTGGATCAGTATCGGGGGCAATTGGCGGATGCGATCGCATCCCTACAGTCGCCCGTTGCCAATAAACTTGGCAGCACCACCCACCTCAGTGTGATTGACGATGAGGGCAACGCCGCCAGTGTGACCACGTCTAATGGTGAGGGCTCCTCCTATGTACTGCCGGGTACCGGCATTATGGTCAACAACATGCTGGGCGAAGAAGACCTCAATCCCCATGGCTTTCACCAGTGGACGCCTGACCAACGCATGTCGTCCATGATGGCCCCCACCATGGTGCTGCGCGACGGACATCCCTATTTAGTGTTAGGGTCTGGCGGCTCCAACCGCATCCGCACCGCTATTCTGCAAGTGATTTCCAATCTGGTGGACTTTCAGATGCCCCTAGAAGCCGCCGTAGCTGCTCCCCGTATCCATTGGGAAAATGATGTATTTCACCTGGAGCCAGGATTTAATCAAGCGCTGCTAACCCCAATTATTGGCGATGCTAAACCACTCTGGTGGCAGGCTCAGAACATGTTTTTTGGGGGAGTCCATGCCGTGGGTCTGGATGAAAATGGTGTGCTGCACGGTGCCGGAGACAGTCGCCGCAGTGGAGCCGTAGCTGTGGCACAATAGGCTATTGGTCAAAATTTTTGCCTGAATTCCAGTATTTTCTTGAATAGACCCCATGGATAAGCGTCGTTATCACATCACTACGTTTGGTTGCCAGATGAATAAGGCCGACTCTGAGCGCATGGCTGGCATCCTCGATGACATGGGGATGAACTGGACAGAAAACCCATTGGAAGCGGATGTGGTGCTGTACAACACCTGCACCATTCGTGACAATGCCGAGCAGAAGGTGTATTCCTACCTGGGTAAGCAGGCAAAGCGTAAGCAGTCAGACCCCAATGTGACACTGATTGTGGCAGGTTGTGTGGCTCAGCAAGAGGGGGAAGCGCTGCTGCGTCGCGTCCCTGAGCTGGACCTGGTGATGGGGCCGCAGCATGCCAACCGTCTGAGTGACTTATTGGAGCAGGTCTTTAGCGGTAATCAGGTGGTGGCTACCGAGCCGGTCCACATTATGGAAGACATCACCAAGCCCCGACGCGATAGCAAAATTAGTGCTTGGGTAAATGTCATCTATGGCTGTAACGAACGCTGCACCTACTGTGTAGTACCCGGTGTGCGTGGCATTGAGCAGTCCCGCACCCCTGAGGCTATCCGAGCTGAAATGGAGCTGCTGGGTCAGCAAGGCTACACCGAGGTAACGTTGCTGGGCCAAAATATTGACGCCTATGGCCGTGACTTGCCCGGTATTACCCCTGAGGGCCGCCGTCAGAATACCCTCACAGACTTGCTTTACTACGTCCATGATGTCCCCGGCATTGAGCGGATTCGCTTTGCCACCAGCCATCCCCGCTATTTTACAGAGCGTTTAATTAAGGCCTGTGCTGAGCTGCCCAAGGTATGTGAACATTTCCATATTCCTTTCCAGTCCGGTGATAACGATGTACTCAAAGCCATGGCACGGGGCTACACCCAGGAGAAATATCGCCGCATTATCGACACGGTGCGTCGCTACGTGCCAGATGCGGCCATCAGCGCCGATGCCATTGTGGGTTTCCCCGGGGAAACCGAGGGGCAGTTTCAAAACACCCTAAAACTGGTGGAAGACATCGGCTTTGACCAGCTAAATACGGCTGCCTATTCCCCTCGCCCCAATACGCCAGCCGCCCTATGGGAGAGCCAGCTAGACGAAGCCACTAAGAGCGATCGACTGCAACGGCTGAATCATCTGGTCTCCATCAAAGCGGCTGAGCGGTCCCATCGGTATGCAAATCGGATTGAACGGGTACTGATTGAAGATGTAAACCCCAAAAATCCCCACCAGGTCATGGGTCGAACTCGCACCAATCGTCTGACATTCTGTGGGGGGGATATCAATGAACTCAAGGGCAAAATTATCGAAGTAAACATTACCGAAGTGCGGGCCTTTAGCCTCACAGGGGAACGGGTAAACGTGTTGGTCGAGGCTTAATCAACTTCCGTTTGTACGAAATTTTGCATCTGAGTTTGAAGTACTAACTTTGGGAATGATCTCAGCGTCTACAGGTAACTTCGGAGGATGTGATGCGAGCTTTACTTCAAAAGTTATTCAATCGGCAGCCCAATAGTGTTAACCAGATGCAGCGGGAGGCCATGGTCGATTTATGTCTGCTAGGCATGTACTCAGACTCTAGGCTGTCCATTGATGAGCAAGACTTTTTGGATGAGGAGTTTCACAAGCTAACCTGGGAGTCCGGTATTTCCCTCAGTAGCTATCTGCAAAGAGCCGTGCCTAGGGTGCGCTCGGTGATTGACGATGCCTCGGAATTGGCTGCATTTTTGCAAGACATTGCTCAGCGTCTAGGGGAGGAAGACTTTAGGCAAACGGCCATGGATGCTTTGCAAGAACTGTTGGAGTCTGATGGCGTGGCCGAGAGCGAGTCAAAGTTTATGGCGGATGTTAGAAAAGCATTGACTATGTGAACTCGCTAACTCAAACCATGCTTCCTCGTGTTTATATTCGGTCCCCGGTCGATGATGATTGGTCAACGCTGCTCGATCTACATCAGCGTAGTGCTGACTACCATTCTCCTTGGGCGGAACCGGCCAAAAATGAGGAAGGATGTAGGCGCTATATCCATCGCTGTCACACGGAGCCCTTTGAAGGCATGCTGATCTGGCATGCTATTGACCACCGCTTGGTAGGGGTGGCCAACTTAAGCCAGATTTTTTACGGCAGCTTTCAAAATGCCTATCTGGGCTATTACGGCAATGTGGACTACGCGGGTCAGGGATTGATGACTGAGGGGGTAAAGCTGGTGCTTAACCATGCCTTTAATTCCCTGAAGCTTCACCGTATCGAAGCGAATATTCAACCGGGCAATACAGCGTCTATTAAGTTGATCAAACGATTGGGATTTGCCCATGAGGGATTCTCACGCCAATATCTAAAAATCAATGGAGAGTGGCGCGACCATGAGCGCTGGGCATTGACGGTGGATAACTGGCTGCGGTAATACCGTTGTGTGATCACTCTCAGATACTTGGATATCAGAGTTTGAACTCAGGGGCACCCTAATCAGGGTACGGAACACTATACGGAATACTATTTACTATAAGGATCCTGACGATGGTACAGACCAGTACTAGCCTGCCTGCACAGTTACAAAACCGTAATTACACATTGATCTATGCCCCTACTCAGTTAAAGCGTCTGGGTATGCCCCCTGGATTTGACCAGCGATGGCAACAGGCTCGCCCCCAGGTTTTAGAGATTGCTGCACAGTGTCACGGACTAGCACCCAATGGATTAACGGTGTATCGAGGCACAGGCGATACTTTTCAGGCCCACCAAAATGTAAATGTTGAGAACTTTCAGTCCCTGATGGATTCGGCCCCCATGCCAGAGCAGGTGGCGTTGGCTCCAGTCTTACAGACGGTGTTTGATCGGTATTTTGATGAGAAGGCGGCGGGTCAGCAGCCTGCAAATGGTGAGATTGTTTTGATTTTGATGGACAATGAACCCACGGATCGGCTTGCGATCGCAAAACAAATCGTAGCCGCCTCCCAAAAGCTTGACCACAACAATGAGCTGGGCATTGGCTGGGTTCAAGTGGGGGATGACTACATTACTAAAGGGTTTTTAGTGACCCTAGACAACAATCTTCGAGAGAAAGGTGCAAAATTTGACATTGTTGATCACAAGATAATTCAACAGATCGCCTCAGAGGACTTGGTCACATTCCTGATGGGTGTGTTGACGGACTAGTCGTGATGGCGGTTGCACAAATATAATCTCTTTTTTCTTAAGACTCAGACCTGAAACTCAGGCCTAAAACTGAGGTCTATAGTCCAACAAGAAATATAGGCCATCTTCTTGTAGTGAATCGCCTGTATTATCCACATCCACTAGGGGAATACCATAGTCAAGCCGCATGGATAGCCAGGGACTGACGGCCCAACGCACCCCTAACCCCAAACTAGCCAGAAAGGCGGGATCGGGATCGGGGATTTCATTGTTCCAGCCAACCCCAGCTTCAAAGAAAGGCGTCAGTTGCACCTTATTTGGGTCTTTGGTGATCGGAATCCGCAGCTCAATCGAACTGGTAATGGCATTATCAGTGACAATTTGGTTTTGGCTGTAGCCGCGTATGGTGCTAATGCCGCCTAAGCTAAAACGCTCAATGGGTAATAGAGCATCTGGTGTCAGTTGAGCACCGACCCGGGTCAGCATCAAAAATCGAGGAGACACCTGCTTAATCCACTGAAACTGGCCTAGCCAACTAAAGAAACGACCATCAATGCCAGAATCATTGACGGTGGCATCAAACAAGTCTAACCCCACACTAAATTGAGAGCGGGCTGCTAATACTTGAGACTGACTGCGTTTCACCCAGTCTTGATAAAATCGAACCGCACTGACCTGAGATCGCCCATCTTCAGGACCCAGGGAGAATGAAAATGGAATGTCGTCAAGAATAAAACTGCGGCTACGTTTCCAATCAAAATCTAAGCCCAGCGCAAACTCTTCTGACGGTGTACGCACCAGGGGCTGACGAAATCCAGCGGATAATGTTGTGGTTTCACTGCGAATGTCGATATCGCGGAAGGCATCCTGCACAATGCGGCTATCGCTGTTGCTAGCCCTCAGGCGCAGCGTACCGTCCTGGGCATTCACCGGAACAGAATAGCTCACATCATATAGGTCGAGACCTTCCGTCCTGCCATAGCTAGCATTGAAGCGATCGCCGATGCCCAACGGATGACTAACAGACAGTCCTACATTAATGCCTTCAGAGCCAATGCTGGGAGAACGATAGTTATCGCCAGCGAAAGAGAGACCAAATGTGTCAGCTTCTTCTAAATCTAAAATTAACAAGCTTTTGCCAGGACCATTGCCCGCTGTTAATTCTGCATTAACCCGCTGTAGCATCGGGTCAACCTGGAGTAACTGTAGCCCTCTCTCTAAATCTTGTTGTCTAAAAGGTGACTCCATGGCACGGGCTAGGCGATCGCTCACATACCCCTTCCGTAAACGATCTAAGCCATTGATCTGGAGTTCTTCGATTTCTCCTTCAATTACCTGAATCTCGACACTACCATTGGTCAATTCCTGATTGTTGGGGACAAATGCGCCAGACGTAATATAGCCTTCGTCCAGGTAGAGTTTGGTGATTCGCGATCGCAAATTAAACAAATCCGATAATCGAATCTCTTGACCCAAATAACAATCCACCTGCTTAGCAATTTGGTCTGCTAGTACCGTATTACCAACCACCCTAATTTCAGTCACCAGAAACGACAGTTCTGAGGTCTCAGCTAAGGGTGGACAGACATCTAAATTTAAGACATTTGGCGGATTGACAGATGGCTGTTCAATTTCTATTTGAACCTCTTCTGGAGACGATGGAACCTCTTCTGGAATCGTCTCTGGAGACGGTAGTGATTGCTCTTCGGGAGATGGAATATTGGGTGGAGGTGCAGGCTGTGCAGGGGCAACCGTCTGTGCGGTAACCGGCATGCCGTAACTTGTAATGGCTAGACAGCTAAAGATGGCGAATACTATGGGAGGGCTATGCACAACCGTATTTGTCCGTACTAAGCAAGATGAATCGTTGCATATCATACGATATTCGCAAGATATGAACTATTTAGGGGCCTACTATTGTTGAAAAAATTGATGTAATACCTCTATTAAGGGGGGATCTGGATTGTGGTTAACAGTGCAAGCAGCTCCCAAGCGAATCTGTCATGCTCAGATGCCACGGAATTTATCTCACGGAACTTATCTGAACATTGCCGATTTATGCCAGGAACGCTTCTGTTTTGAACAGCCATCGTTTCAGGATCCTGAGCTGACTAGGGGTTTCAATACTTCTATCGTTGCTACATAGCAATGAGATAACTCATTCTCATTGGTTGCTTCCCCGGCCTTACCCATGAGAGAAAATAAGGTTAAAAAAATCTTGCCAGCTCTTATCATGATTGCTGGCATGGTTGCACTGTGCTGTGTTGTTTATGCAGAAATATCAACAGGAGATGTGGCTATGTTTCTTGTCGATACTGATTGTTATGACGCCCCATTAATTAGTCGGTAGAGCCCTCAGGTGTTTAAGGGAAAATTATCACTCATCCACCCATCTCCAGCCCCAACCTGGGTCTTTATTTTTGTGTAGTTCCTTAAGGTGACATACAGCCATATATCTGGAGAATCATAACGACGTATTGCAAAAATGTCCCGTCACGCCCATGCCCAAAAGACATCTGATACCCTGAATAACAAACTCGCTTTTGCCTTTTATCCCCAGCTGTTTAAATGCGTTGCTCTGGTTTACGGTTATCTATCCATCGTGTCTATATAGGGCTATGTGCGTTGAGCTTGTGCGTGGCCCTGTGGCTAGGGCATCCGCTTACGAGAGCTGCCCCCATTGCCCAGGCAACGGATGCACGTCAGCTGGTGCAAACGGGGGTTGACTACTATCAAGCTGGTCACTTTAGGGCAGCCATTGACCCTTGGCTTGCGGCCCACAAGGCCTATACAACTACGCAAGACTTACCCGCCTTAGCCATTGTTAACGAGAACCTGGCACGGGCTTATCAACAAATGGGCCGCACATCGGCAGAAATTAGCCATTGGCAACAGACCATTGATACCGTTCAAACCCTTGGGGATCGCCAGAAATTAGGTCGCTTAATCACTGAACAAGCCCAGGCCCATAGCCGTTTGGGTCAACACCGCCGAGCGATTTCCTTACTCTGTGGCACTGCCTTTAACCAGGGAGATTGTAAAACTGGCAGTGCGCTCCAGATAGCCATTGCATTAGAGGATGGTCTTGGTCAAATTACAGCTTTGGGGAGTTTAGGCGAAGCCTATCGTTCGAGTGGCAATACAGAGGCTGCACAAACCTACCTCACGCAAGGATATGCCTTGAGCCGTGAGACTGGTGCCCAAGCGTTAGAGGCGTCACTGCTTAACAGTTTAGGGAATACCTATGTGAACCTGGCTTTGGTAAATTATCGCCGAGCAGAGGAAGCGACAGAGCGCAAAGCTACAAAACGAAGTATCGCTGTATTAAGGGCTAAAGCTGACGATTTCAACGGCCAAGCCATTGCTTATTTTGAAGAAAGCTATGGGTTAGCCACTGGGCAACAGCGAAGTGCAACAGAGTTATTGACGTTGCTGAACCTGATTTCAGCCTATGAAAGGGCGGAGGATAACCATGCCGTTGACCGCTATCGTCAGTTGGCGCTATCGAGTCTCAAGCAGTTGCCCGATTCAAAAGCAAAGGCATTTGCAGCCATTAGACTCGCTGACTTGTTAGATCCGTTAACTGTACGTCAGTCCCAGGCAATTTTAAGCCGTGAACCGCTTTCTGCGGTGACCGAGAAGGAGGCTACGGCACTGTTGGAACAGGCCTTAGCCATTGGCAAAGCAACTGAGAACCCCAGAATTACATCATTTGCCTTGGGGAAACTAGGTACCTTAGATGAACGGGCTAAACGCTATGAAGCTGCGATCGCAAAAACTCAACAGGCCCGTCTAGCGGCGGATCAAGATCGGGCTGCCCAGGATAGCCTGTATCTTTGGGAATGGCAGTTAGGTCGCATCTACACCGAATTAGACCAGCACCGTGAAGCAGAACAGTCTTACAGTCAGGCCGTTGCATTATTAGAAGAAATCCGTAGTGATATCTTGAATGCCAATCGCGATCTACAGTTTGATTTTCGAGATACGGTAGAGCCGATCTATCGGCAGTATGCTGCTCTAAGTCTGGAAAGTGTGCCTAAAGCAGTCACCCTAAATCAGGATGACGTTGCCTTTGCAGAGTTAGAAAAGGTATTGACCACGCTAGATTCTCTCAAGGTGGCGGAGCTACAGAGTTACTTTGCCAATGACTGTGTGATTGTGCCTGCCGAAGTGCGAGCTGATGCCGTGGGCCAGAGCCATGCAACGGGGGTTGTGAGCACCGCACTATCTGATGATCAGCTCACGGTGATCATGAGTCTTCCGGGAGGAGCCCGAGAAATTGTGCAAATTCCAGTTGCTTCAGCTGTGGTCGAAGATCAGGTCAATGAATTTCGCCGTAGCTTAGAACTGGGGGCACGGGACTATAGCTTTAATACCGAGCCAGCCCAGCAGCTGTATCAGTGGCTAGTTCAACCGTTTGAGACAGATTTGGCAGATGTAAAAACCCTGGTCTTTGTCAATGATGGACTGCTGCGTAGTGTGCCGATGGCTGCCTTATACGACGGCAGTCAGTTTTTGATTGAAAAGTTTGCAGTGGCGACAACCCCGAGTTTGACCCTGACTACACCAGAAAAATTAGAACGCCGTGGGTTAAACGCCTTACTGGTGGGGGTGAGTGAACCCTCTGAAGTGCCCCAGCGACCCTTTGCTGCCTTACCTGCCGTAGAGCGAGAGCTGGACTTACTCTCTAAGCAGCTACCCAATACAAAAACGTTATTAAACGATAATTTTTCTATCGATACTTTGCAGGCGGCATTAGTCGCAGACGATTACCGGATCTTGCATATGGCTACCCACGGTACCTTTGGCTTTGCACCGGAAGATAACTTCGTAGTGGTAGGCGCTAAGGATGCAACGGAGCAGTACAACGAGACTCTCACCATTGGACAATTGGATCAGTTGATTCGGAATGTTAATGACCCGACCCGAGAGCCCATTGAATTATTGACCCTCACAGCCTGCGATACGGCTATTGGCGGCAATCGGTCTACGTTAGGGCTGGCCGGTGTTGCGGTGCGGGCCGGTGTTCGTAGTGCGGTGGCCACCCTATGGGCCGTCAGTGATGATTCCACCCCTGAGATTGTTTCGATGTTTTACGATCAGCTGCAACAGCCAGCATTAACTAAGGCTGAGGCTTTGCAACAGGCCCAGATAGCCATGTTAAAGTCAGGCGATATTTTGAAAGCCCACCCCTATCGTTGGGCTCCGTTTATCTTGATTGGCAATTGGCTCTAAGGGCTGGTTTTAAAAAGCTGGCTTTAAGGCAAAAGCTGGCTTTAAGGCGCAGTCGCTGCGACGATTTCTAAAATGTCTTGACGGATCTGATCTGACTCTGGTGGCAGGGACATGGCTAAATCGGTGAGCAGACCGCTGCGGGTTTCTTGTTCGCCTAAGCTTGTTGCTTGGGCAACCTGTGCGATCGCATCGTACCAAACCCCAGCCTGTCCATAGGCTACGGCTCTTTCAGTCGCTGTAGTAGCGGTTGCCAATGCCTGAGAGAGCTCAACAGTATCAGGGACCACCTCAAACGACAGCTCCTGTAGCATCGCTTGGGCTGGATACTCAGGATTACACTCAATAATCACCTGCCAACGATATTCCACACCCGTTGATAACGTAGCTACCGAGGGAGGTAGCTGATGGGTCATAAACCCAGCACTATAGGTGAGGCTGCTCTCATAGATGGGAATGGGAATATCGTTCTCATCTGGGGCCAACAGGCGAAAAATAATTGGAAACGTTGCGTCGATTTCAGGTAGATGCCAGACAAATACAGGAGACTCAGATGTAGTACGACCCAAAATTGTATCGGGAGTATTGGGTCCAAAGATGGTAAATGCTGTGGCCGTGGGACCTAAGCAGCCGCCACGACGAGTGCCTGTAGACGTGCGGGGAGCCGATGTGGGCGTTGGATCCGTAGGGGGACGAAAATACGTGCCAGTGGAGGTAATAATGGAATCCCTGTCGATGTCAGCATCATCAGGCGGTGTGAATTCAGCTTGAGCGTGATGATAAGTATCGGTTTCTACGGTGTTAAATTGCGGAGCCCCATCGCTTACAGGTGATAAATACCAACTACTAAGGATAAAAAACGACGTAAACCTTAGCAATGCAGAACGATATTGGGGCGCAATCATAGTCGTAGATGAACTGACCTAAGCAACTAAACGATTTCAACTCTGGGCACACAGTGCTGACGTTGAAGATGTTTGCAGTATTTCCAGAGACGGATACTCCAATACACCAGGGTAATGATTAGCAAAGCTGTACTTAACCACTCTAACCAAACCCACTGCCAACCTAAACGAGTCAGTGTAAAAATTGCAATGTCATCCACAAAGTTTAACAGGAGTAAAAATCCTTTTTGAATTAGATCACTTAAACTGTCGATTTGCATGGCCTTAACTTCCTTACGTCGTTGACTTTACTGTACGGAAGCTGCTGACCAGACACATGCAAGAAACCAGACAAATTCGTTGCCAAGTTTGTCTAACTTCGTGGCAGAAATATGCAACTATCGGCTACTTAAGGCAACCATCGTTGCCAAAGAGGCCGATAAATAGGCCAGCGCAGCTCACAGCAAACACCCTTAGGTTTGTGGTGGGTGCGGTTGAATGTGCCATTGAGACTACGGGCTAAGGTTTCTGCTTGTTTAGTGCCATACCCTCCTAACGTCTTGGGTGCAGACGGTTTAAGGCCGCTCCCATTATCGAGGACGCGAATAACGTTGTTGCCATCCCGTTGACGACAGTCGATGGTGAGTCGGGTTGTACCGTGAGCGTATTTCTGAATGTTGATCAAGGCTTCTTCTAAAAAGCGTCCCAAATTTCGTTTTTGATCAATACTCAACTGCTGATCGTCCAGGGGTTCAAAGGCAACAATTTTCAGTATGGGTTCAAAAAACTCTCGATGGCGCTCTAGGGTGATTTGGTACGCTTCGCGCAGTAGCTCGTCTAGGGGCATTTGCAAATCAATGGATTGTTGCCCGGTTAATACTAGCTGACCTGTGGGCAACAATATTTCCTGACGCATGGTGTCATAGATATCGCGCAGTTCCCGATTTAGGGTGTGTAGCTCAGGGCGTAGGGCGTCTGGGGCTGGCTGGCTTTCTGGCCAGGTGCTGATCATTTTGGCCAGGGTTTGCAGGGGGCCATTATGAATGGTGTTGTAGGTTTGGTTAATCAGCTTTTGACGATCGTTGAGTTGCGATCGCAACTGAGCCTGGGCTTGATAAAACGGGTACAGTACAGCCGCATTCAATAAAAATGCAGCCACGACGGGGACAACGGGCAGCCACCAGCTTGTCAGCAGCAGCCCGTAGCTGACGAGTAAAATAACGCCGCTGATGACGATAATCACCAGAAAATGCACGGCTGGTTTCCGTTCCCATTGGGCCAGAATCATACCGCCTAAGCCACTGCCCAAAATTAAAAGATATTCAATCCCATCTGGCATCCCACGCAAAAAAGGTCGACCGTCGATGACGGCACTCAAAATTTGGCTAACTGCATGGGCTTGAGCATCCATACCAGGCACCAGGCTGGGGGTAACCCCCGCAATGGCCGCTGAGCTGACAAAGTCCTTAATACTTTCTGCCGTGTAGCCAATGAGCACCAGGCGATCTTGTATTAGCGTTGATTCTACCTGACCCGCCATCAAGGCTTTATAGGTGATTTTTTCAAACGGTTGAGTCCCCGCTCGAAAATTGATTAAGGTTTGATTCCCGCCTCGATCGGCACGAATATAGCCCCCTGTGTTGCTCTGAAAGCGAGGAATTTCTGTTGACCCAAATCGCATGGTTTCAGGATCGCGCATGCCATTCTCGACGCTGAGGCCATCGTTAGCCAAATAGGAGGACACCAACTGAATGGTGAATGAAAATTGATAGTTTCCCGCTTTGTCGGCTGCCCCTAAAAGGCTCCGTCTTAAGAAACCATCTTGATCGACGAGGGCATCGGCAAACCCTACCTGACTGTCGGGTAACGATGGGGGCGGTGGGACGGTGGCCCGGGGATCGATTTTGTGAATGCCAACAATATTGTCGGAAGATTGTAGCGTTTGGGCCAAAGCTGTATAGCCATCACCCACCGGCTGATCTCGGAAAATATCCAGGCCCACTACGCGAGGGCTATAGGATTGCACAGTCTCAAGAAATTCTGATAGGGCTTGATCCGAGATGGGATAATCAAGGGCTGTTTGAATGTCTTCTTCGGTAATCGCAAGTAAGGTAATGCGTGGGTCAGTGGCTTCAGCAGGCCGCCATTTTAGACTGAGATCTAAGGTTTTCCACTCTAGGGGCTGCAGCAAACCCAGTAGTCTTGTCAAAACAATGAACCCAGTGATAGATAACCCTGGCAAAAGCCTGAGTTGCCAACTAGGAGAAGACCAGGAGACTTTCATCGGTAACTACACTCAGTCCAACAGACCCATCTGACGGGCCTTATTGTAGGTTTGGATGCGAATATTGGTGCCTTCATCAGGGTAAACGCCAAGGGCATCCTGCACTCTGGTCCAATAGTGACGGACGGTTCTTTCCGCCACATTCATTTGCTTGGCAATAGCTTTGTCAGTTAAGCCGTTGGTAAATGCTAGCTGTAGCACCTGCAACCATTCGGGTTTGACCTCGATACCCAATCGCATTTCGGGGGGGGTGTAGAGGAGTCCATTCAAAGCCCAGTCAATTTTAATGAGCATTTCAGAACTTGATAGACTTTTGTCGGCAATGGTGAAGCCAGCTTGGTGTTTGTCAATCATGGACTTGAGCCGCACCAGGCTTTTTACATGGGCACTTTGTATGACGAAGTGGAGTGTAGGATGATTTTGCAGTAGCGATCGCAATAAATGTAAGCCCGTCTCAGTCTGTGCTTTATCTCCTTCTCGTTCAGGAATTGATAAATCCATCACTACCAAATCAGGCTGAACATCCTGGATCAAAGCTTCAACACCATCTGCTTGACCCGTAGTTGCAATGTGCGCATCCGGATATTGAGCTTTTAATACACGGCAGGTGCCCTCTAAGACCGAATCGTGATCATCTACCACCACAAATGTCTTTGTAGATGCTTGAGCCATGTTCCAGTGATCTCCTTGGAGTTACCCATCCTTTATATAGACAAGTGGCCTATCAAAATTAGTTAGATTGTAAAATAAAGAATACGATTAACCCCAGAGCTGCTGCTGGCATCCACACGGTAATTTCGACTGATTTAAGTTAGACGTCCGTGATATTTAACATCATGGAGTACCCATTTCAATCACTCAAATTAACGGTTAGTCATCTGCTGGCCATTGCAGTTGGCCTTTGAGACCAAATTTATCAGTGACAATCTCTAAACGACCTGCTGCTAAGGTATGGAAAATTTCCTTAAGATGTTTTATCTCGGGGGTATTTATCAAAGATTTGCCATCCATAGACGGATAGCCGAGGTATTTCAAGGTCAGAGTGTATCGCTTATGGTGATGCTCTAGGCTTATGGAAAGCTGCTGCGTACAGTTTTCCACAGGTATCAGTAATTCAATCAATCCTGTAATCACTGAGAGAATAATCTGATTCTTGTTAAAGGATTGTTCAGGCCAGTCTGATAAAACCTCTAGCTTTACGCTCAGACCGGGTTGAGTGCATTGCCAATTTTGTATCATCAGCTGTAGTGCTAAAGGAAAACTGTCAGCAATAAACGGTGGAGATAGCTGATTACTCAGTTTTTCTAAGTCAGCGTAAAACAGTTGAAAGCGTTCTAACCATTGTTCAGCTTGTTCTGCATCGGGCTGAGTTGTTAACGTGGTTTCTAAATAGCGTCGAAAGGCAAACGTTTCTTGTAGTAAGTTATCTCGAATGGATTCTGCCTGTTTATGGAGTCGGGCGATTTGTTGATCGTGCCACCACTGCCAGGCTTGACGCTGACGTAGCCATCGTTGAATGAGGAGATAGAGTGCGGTTGGCCCTACAAGTGCTTTTATCACAAAAACCTCAACTTACTGATGTAACTCTTTGTTGCGATCGTAACGAGCCCACAAACCTATGATGTTCCGCTTGTGCCCAAGCTCAGTGCTGATTTAAGCCAAGTCCCATTGCCTGTTTCTGCCATCGCCGCTGTCTATTTGTGCATATGACAGCTTTATCATCCGTAAAGTCAATGGTCATGACAAAAACAGTAGATGCTTGCAACAGGTGCATACAACGTTTTGTTGAGTGGCATCTGTCCGTAGCATCAGGCATCAAAAAGCCATGGTAGATTTCTGTTATTGCCGGTTACTGACTTGTGTATGTCAAGCCCTCAATTATATTGGTCCTGTTTGCTAGCAGCGGTTGCAGCCCTTTGGAGTGAGCCAATCCAGGCACAGCTCATTCCAGATCAAACCCTAGGGGCAGAAGGTTCTGTTGTCTCAACTGACGTGTTGGTAAAAGGTAACCTAGCAGACTTAATTGAGGGAGGTGCTGCACGGGGTCCAAATTTATTCCACAGCTTTGATGCGTTTACGGTCGCTAACGATCAGCGAGTGTACTTTGCCAATCCAGCAGGGATTGAATCAATTTTAAGTCGGGTGACTGGCAACAATCGCTCCGACATTTTTGGCACATTGGGTGTGGATGGCACGGCTGATTTATTTTTGATTAACCCCAATGGCATTGTGTTTGGGCCAGATGTCAGTTTAGATGTGACGTAACCGTCCCTAGCGTTGATCTTGTGGAATCAACGAAGGAGGCTCTTTTCCAGTTCGTGCAGCCAAGCAGGCATGAGCGAGGAAATCAAGCATATCTCTGCCCTGAGCCTTGAGCGAGGCAGTGACGGTCAACAAGCGTGCAACAAACTGACTACCGTGTTGAGCTTGAGAACCAAAACTGGTTTTCCGCCAAATCACCGCTGGCCGCAAGGCTCTTTCAGCCGCATTATTGGTGGGTTCAACATTTCCGATGGCAACGAAGGTCCATAACGCAGGTTCGACCTTGAGCAACCGACGACAGGTTCTGACGGTCTTCGCCAACGGAGATTTTTCATGAGGGTCAATCGGTAGTGAAGCAGCCTCTTCTAACGTCGTTTTGAATCCTTGCCGTAGCTGGGTGACTTGACGGATAAACTGCTCACGGGACAACGTGTTATTTTTCAGTTGATGCCACCACCGAAACAGCCGACGCTGGCGACGCAGCAACGCTTTCCCAATCTCGTGAGAAACACCCATACGCTCTGTCATTGCTGTTAAGTCTCGTTTGAGATGAGCCCAACACACTTGCCGATGGTCTAACGCAATCCAGTTATAGGCACTGTAGCGGTCAGAGGCCACGATACCTTCATAGGATTCACCAATCAGACCTTTTGCGGTCTTCTGAGACCGACTCAGAACAACCTCAAAAAAGCTCACTAGGGGTGTCACCAACACCCATAACCATCCTTTCGTCTGCTTGGGATTTCGACCATCCCGATTCCCTTGAGGAAAACTGGTTTCATCACTATGGAGCACTGGCTGGGTGTGAACATAGTCCTTGGCAGCGGCCACGGGTACGCTGAGGGCGTCGCTCATTTCATTGCGCAAGCGACCGACACTCCCACGAGAGAGACGAACGCTAAACAGGTCCGCCATGAGCGCGCACACTTGACGATAGCTGTGACGATACGGGCCACTCAACAGCATCACGATTGCACTTAATCGTTCCCCATAGCCCAAGGGCGATACCCCTGGCGGTAAAGCCGCTCGGGTAACCTGACCACAGACACCGCAACTGAGTTGATGCAGGCGATATTCAATCACCATTGGCTCCATCGGCGGTAGTTCGATTTCTTGATGACGGTGGGGATGACTATCGTGACCACTCAACGGTGCACCGCAGTCTGCACACGTCGACGGCATCACGTCATGCACCTGGTCACACTCGTCGCTGGGTTTGAGTTTACGAGCCTGACGGGGTGACGATCTTGGTTGGCCTAGTGGAGACCGCTTTTTATATTTCTTTTTACCGTCTGAAGGCTTGCTGAATCCATCACTCGAAGGGGGTTTTGATGAGTTTTGTGAGGTCTGATTCAATCGTTCTTCTAACTGGCTTAAACGCTCATCTTGTTGCTTCAAGCGCTCGCTAAGAACCAGCACCAATGCACGGATACTTGCTGGGGTTGCCTCCCAGTCCGCTCTTGGTACCTTGACTCCAGCAATTTCGATCTCTTCACTCATGCCACCAACTTAGCGAAGCTCACGTACGACGGACCCTAAGATTTCTTTATTTTCCTGGGACGGTTACGATGTGACCGGCTCATTTTATGCAACAACAGCGACAGCGGTTGATGTTGGTGAGGGTGTGTTTAGTGCTGTTATGCCTGGGCAAAGCCAGCTGCTAGCCGTTAGCCCCAGCGTCTTATTTTGGAACCATCTAACTGATAACTCAGGCGATATCACCAACCGTGGTCAGGTAACAGCGGGCGCAGACTTAGTATTGGCAGGCCAGAATTTGGACCTGGCAGCTCAGGTGGCTGGTGTGGGAGATGTCTCGCTGTTAGCCACCGATATCGTTAAAATTCGAGATACGGCAGACAATCCGTTTATTGCCCTGGCAGGCGGAGATTTGTTAGTGCAGGGCAACCAGCATGTGGATATTGTTGCCTTAACCCACCCAGACAGTCAGTTATTTTCCTATGGCAATATGGTGTTACGCTCACCAGAACCCGTTAATGGTGACGCCTACTTTTTTAGTGGTGGTAATTTCCGTATTGAGAATTTAGACAATACTCCAGGTAATTTGAATAGTCCGGTTGACCCCATTATTCGGAGCCTTGGAGATGTTGAGTTTGATAATTACTTTGGTAGCTCGCTACATATTCTGGCTGGAGGTTCAGTAACGTTTACGAGTGCGACTATCACAGCTCCTGACCCAGGCATTGCAGGTGTTGATTTTTTGCAAGAAACCATTGAGCTGTCTGATGGAACAATTGTTGAGGTGGATGGTAGCGCACAGCCAACCATTGATATCAGAGCAGGCGTTAGACCAGATGCTGTAGGTGTAATCCCTGCTGAGAATCCATCAGGTCAAGGTTTCTTAGACTTGTTTGTTGATAGTTTCTTTTTGCCACTTACCCCTTCCATAACAGCCAATCCATCTAGCGCTGACATTGAGATTGGGAGTATTACTATGGGTCAATCAAATGGTCTGGTGTTAATCACCAATCTTTATGAGCCTAATGACCAACTGTCAGGAGATATTCAGATTGTAGGTAATGACCCCTTGGGGCTTGGTTTTAGCCGAATAGGAATAAGCATTATTCCCATTGCTGGAACTGGTAGTTCTGCTTTTTTAGAGTCACGTGGTGATATTGATATTGTTGGCACTAGTATCAATACAGGTAATGGAGGTGATATTACTTTAGTTGCCGATGACTCAGTTAATCTTGTAGGTGGTAATGAGCGACTACAATTGTCAGGGCTCTTTACTAGTTTTGTAGGGCAAGGAGAGGCTGGTAGTATAAATATTACCGCTCAAAATCTCTCAGTCGTAGATGGTGCTTTAATAGCTAGCGAAACATTTGGGATAGGTCAAAACGGCAACATTGTTCTTAATATAGAAGAGACCGTTCTCTTTGAAGGTCCCAATCCCGTCAATCGTTCTCCTAGTGGAATTTCTACGGTGCTTCCATCGGGTAGTCAAGGGCGTGGCGGTGATATTCAAATTTCAGCTAAAAATCTCCTTGTTTTGGATGGTGCCCAGCTTGATGCATCTACGCTGGGTCTAGGTGATGCAGGTGATATTATATTAGAGATTGCTGAGACGACTCGGCTCGAAGGTATTAGCTCAGTCTCTGGGCTTCCCAGTTCCTTACGTAGCCGTATTCTTTCAGATGCTATTGGAAATGCAGGAAATATTCAACTCAAAACTCGTAATCTAGAGGTTTTGAATGGTGCTTCTATAGAAACTTCTAACTTAGGAGGCGTAGGTGACACAGGTAATATCACTCTAAATGTTCGTGAGACGGCACGTTTTGATGGATTCAGTGATATAGTAAGTATCTTTTTTGACGGTCAAACAACTCAAATGAATGGTGATATTCGCTTGACCGCAACCAATTTAGAAGTTCTAAATGGATCGGCCATTAGCACTTCTGTCCGCTCTGATGATGGTTTTGCTAATGCTGGCAACATTTTCTTGAATGTTCGAGAAAATATTACGATTGCCGGGCAGAGTCAAGATTCCCTTTTGCCCTTCCCTAGTAGAGTCCTGACTTTCGTTGATCCTGGCGCATCAGGTCGAGGTGGAGATATCAATATTACATCTGCCAACTTAGACCTTATTGGAGGTGTAATTTCTGCTAGCAATACTGGTACAGGTGATGCAGGCAATATCCTGATAGTTCTCCAAGATACCTTTCGGGCTAGGAATAGCGATGTTGGTACGACCTCTGAAAGTAATGCTGGAGGACAAATTGATATTTTGGCAGATAATATTTTTCTCTTCGGAGACAGTGATATTACCTCTGCCGTTCGTTCTGGTGTAGATGATGGTGGCAATATTACCCTTGTTGCTGATGCGTTAGTAGCTTTTGATGATAGTGATATTCTTGCCTTTGCTGCTGATGGGAGAGGTGGCGATATCGATCTAAGTCGCACGGCATTCTTTGGTGAAGACTTTCAGTTTGCCCAGCCAGGTACTGATCCAAATACTTTAGATGGTAACGGTCGAGTAGATATCAATGCCACAGGGGGGATTGCTTCAGGAACAATTTCTCTAGCAGACGTCAGTTTTATTGAAAACAGCATTACCGAACTGCCAGACGAGCTAGTCAATCCTGAAACTCTGGTTGCCGCTAGCTGCATTGCCCAGAGTAGTGATATCGGTAGTAGTGTTGTTTTTACAGGGAACGATAGCCTACCCCAACAACCCGATAGTACTCAAACTACCTACAGTCTTAGCACCGTTCAGCCCATAACAGAGACGGCAACTAACAGTACGTCTATTTCTGAACCACAAGGCCTTTATCGTTTGGCTGATGGACGTTTAGTTATCAGTCGTGATTGTCATGATTAGCTGATTAGGATGTTGCCTAGCCCTTACAAGAGGTATGAAAATATCATTAAAAACACTACATTTAACTCTCTGGTTTATTGCAAGTGTGAGTCTCTGGCAACAAGCAATTGCTCAGAATAACATTCTACCTGACAATACTCTGCCAATAGAAGAACAATCTCAAGTTTTAGATACTCCTATTAATGAGCCTGGCTCGCCCATTGATACGTTACGACTTATTCAGGGTGGTGCCGAGCGAGGGCAGAATTTGTTTCATAGCTTTTCAGCATTTAATATTGCTGATACTGAGGCTGCTTATTTTATCACGCTTAATCCAGATATTGAAAACATTATTTCACGAGTAACAGGGAACGATACGTCAGATATTTTAGGTTTATTGGGAGCTGTAAAACTTGACAATTCTTTTCTTAGGGAAGTAGTAGATTTATATTTCATCAACCCGAACGGAGTGTTTTTTGGACCTGCATCTGAGTTAGATGTTACTGGTGCATTAATAGTGAGTACTGCCACTGACCTACAGTTTTCAGATGAGGGTATCTGGGGAACTACCAACGCAATGGCTCCTTCATCTCTATTGGTCGTTGATCCATCGGCTTTTTTGTTTAATGATCCTGGAATTAATGGCTCCATTACAAATTTTGGTGATTTACAAGCGGTTCCAGGCAATAAGCTTGTTTTTTTAGGGGGTGATATTAACTTTAACGGTGGTAGCTTGATTGCTCCTGGAGGCGAAGTTGTTATAGGGGGCATAAAATCTCTTGGAACAATTAGATTAAGTGAAGTTAATAATGCGTCTCAGCTAGACTTTTCTGATAATGCGCAACTATCAGATATTAGTCTTATTGGTTCATCCAGAGTTGGTGGAAGCCAATTTTTTATTGAACCAGACGGAGGTAGAATCCTGGTTAGAGGAGATGAAATTACTCTCGATGATGCCTCGTATATTTTCTCTTTTATTTTTGGCCAAGCAGATGGTCGTGAAATTGATATAAAAGCCTCTGAATTAAACTTGTCTGATTTTTCTTACATTGAAACGACTCTTATATTTAGTTCAGCTACGGGCGGTTCAATCAATATTGATGCTTCAAACCTAACGCTTGATAATTTTTCGGAAATAAGCTCCGAAGTACTTGGAGATGGCAGATCGGGTGATATTAATATTTCATCAGAGACTGTTGCTATTAATGGACAAAGTTCGATCTCAACTTCAACCTTTGATTCAGGGAACTCGGGCAATATCTCAATTACAGCTTCAGATGTTAATTTGCAAGGAACAACTGAAAATGGTCGATTCTCTAGTGGTATATTTTCGCGGGTTAGTTCCAGAGGCACAGGAGACGGCGGTGATATTTCTGTCGAAGCTGATCGTATTACCATCGTAGATGGTGCAAAAATATCAACAGAAGTTCTTGGTAATGGTCAGGGCGGTGACATTTTTGTTAGTGCCGATGAGTCACTACGGGTTTTAGGTAGATCAAGTTTTGGCCTAACACCCAGTGCCATCTCTGCGAGAACGGAAGGATTAACAGTAGAGGCTAATGCTGGCAGCTTAACAATCTTGACACCAAAGCTAGTTGTGACGGATGGTGCTCAATTATCAGCGTCTACTTTTGGCCCAGGTAATGCAGGGGAATTATTGATTGATGCTGAAGAAATTAAGTTGAGTGGTACATCAATTAATGGATTCCCTAGTGGAGTATTTGCCCAAAGTAATGGGAGTACAGGTAATAGCAGCGATATTTTTATTGACTCTCATGTTTTGGAAATACTCAATGGAGCACAAATATCTGCGGCTGCTCTGGAGGATGGAATACCAGGAGACATCATAATTTTTGGTGAAGATATTACCGTAGATGGAACATCTTCATTTGATCTACCAAGTCGTATTCTGACTCAAACTGATGGTAGTCAGGATGCCGGAAATTTAACCATTATCACTGATAAATTGTCCATAACTGGTGGCGGTGAGATCTCTGCAGGGACGGGGTCTGATAGTGAAGGTATGGGTGGAACTATTCTGATTGAGGCTGATCAACTTTTAGTATCTGGCCAATCACCTAGTGGATTGCCTAGTAATCTATCAGCAGCTACCCTTGGGCGTGGTCAAGCGGGTGATATTGAAATTTATTCTGATAACGTGATTGTTGCAAATGGTGCGTTTATTAGCTCGCTCTCATTAGATCAAGGTGATGCCGGTAATATTTTTTTAGATTCTAATTCACTAGTATTACTTCTTGATGCATTTATATCTAGTCAAAGTGTTGGGACTGGTGATGCCAGTAATATAACAATTAACCTCTCAGATACTTTATTTATGGTCGATGGTAGTATCAGAGCCAGTTCATCTCAGGCGGCAGGGGGTATTATCAACATTAATGCTGATCGTGTTCGCTTAATTGGTGATAGTGATATTCAGACTAATGTTGATAGTGGTGTGGATGATGCTGGTAGTATCACCATAGAAGCTGATTCTATAGTAGCCTTTGATGATAGCGATATCCTTGCTTTTGCTGCTGATGGTCGTGGTGGTAATATCACCCTTAAAACTAATGTTTTCTTTGGTGAAGACTACCAACCTAATTCACCAGCACCTTTCGATGAGAATGATCGTGTTGATATCAATGCTACCGGTAGCCTAGCATCAGGCAATATCTTACTGCCTGATGTCAGTTTTATTGAAAATAGTCTCAATGAACTACCTGATGAGCTTGTTAATTCTGAAACATTAGTCGCTAATAGCTGTATCGTTCGTGATAATGATACGGCCAGCAGTTTTGTCTTGACTGGCAGTGATGGGTTAGCCAGTAATCCTAGGTCAGATGTAGTGATCCCACTATCTCTTGATACTGTTAAACCGATTGCTGATAGTACAGAGTCATTTAATGGGTCCATACTATTAGAAAGCTCTCCTATCTCTGAACCTAGCGGTGCTTATCAACTAGCAGATGGTCGTCTAGTATTGAGTCAAGAATGTCGCTAAACATTTTGATGTTATTTTGAAAAACGGCTAAAACTATCAGGACTTAGACTTGATGATTGGAATATCCCAACTAGACATAAGTAAACTGGTTGGAATTTGCTAAATTCAGCTGAGAAGCACTTACTCCTTGGACAATACCAATTAGATCATTAACAAAACTGATGCCTGCACCACTAATGCCATCGACTCGCACATTGGAAATCGAGTAAGATGCAGCGCTACCCATCAGCTGGATTGTGTCTGCAATATCGCCAGCAAAATCGTAAACATCAAAATCCTGAAGTATTGCATAATCACTGCGACCTTGGTCATTGTAGAAAACACGACCACTCCCATTTTGGCGTTCTCCTAAGACAAAGAGATCTCGATCAGTTGTACTGCCGCTAACTAAAGTATCTCGTTCACCAGTACCCTGGGAAAAATGATTAGTTCCATTTAAATAATCATTACCAGTCCCACCATTCACTAAGTCATTTCCATCACCACCTAACAACACATCGTTTCCTCCACTGCCATAGAGGCTATCATTTCCTCGCATGCCCACTAGTTGATTACTCACAGCGTTACCAATGAGATAATCAGCCCCATCACCAGTAAACACATTCTCAATGCTGTTAACATTAACTGCAATGCCATCTATAAACCCATAGCCAACTGCTAAGTTCACAAAGGTACTAGAGTCTATGGCGGCTGCATTAATGGTATCTATTCCCAAGCCTCCATTAATAGCCCGGCTATGCCCCAACCTGCCAGCATAATCAGAATACTCTTCAGTAAAGATAAATGTGTCATTGACTGAAGTCGTTTTGCCATGAAAAGTGATATCAACATCGTTAATGGTTATAGGAGATGACAGTGAACTGTCGGCATCAAATAGTTCTAATCTCCAGGTGCCAGATGTATCTTCTCCACGAAATGCATGGGAATAAAAACTCCAGCGACCTGTGCCAAACCCCCCAGAAGAGAGACCGTTATTTTCACCACTATTCTGGATCAGCACACTAGATGTCCCATCAGGTGAAATTAAACGCATTGATAGATCACCAAGGTCATCCCATCGGGCAAAGCTTACGTCTACTTCGACAAATTCAATATCGATATTAGTGGCAACTGTTTGACTTAATGCAGTACCGCCAGTATTAATCGTGACGGAGGTATCTAAGAAGTCTCGAAATATGGCAATATCATTGGCGCTCGTTTGGGGGGTATTGAACCAGGTCTCAGCGAGACGTACGGCTGCTTTTGCATCGACTAAGCCAAAGCCATAATCATTGGAAAAATGTAAGCCGCCACCATTCCAATTAGTTGCTGCATTAAAGTTCCATGCATATTCTTCATCCCCACGAGTGCCTGTGCCAACGGCAGAGCCAACATGCCGAGCAGAATAGGCTAAAATCTCTTGGACATCTCGCCATCCTAACCATGGATTTGCTTCAAGCATAAGTGCTACGACGCCAGACACCATAGGAGCTGCCGCTGAAGTGCCATTAAAGTTAGGTCTATAATCACCTGGAGTCTCACCACTTCTGCCAGTTCGATCTGTGGTTACTACTTCTCCAGGAGTGCCAAAAGCAGATACCAACACTGAAGCGCCATGGGTACTATAGTCAGAAATAAATCCATTCTGATCAACGGCTGCAACTGAAATAGTATGGGGATTGGCATTCCATGAGACAGCGTTGGTATCGTAATTGAGAGCCCGTGAGTTACCGGCTGACTTTATTAAAATTGTGCCTAGTCCATTACGTCCTGCTACGACAGCATTGTCTATGGCGGTATTGAGTGCAGCCATAGTGGCAGGGTTGAAGGGCCTATCAAAGAAGTTAAACTCGCCCCTTCCTGTTCCTAGGCTCAGATTGACAATGTCAGCCTCACGATTTCTGCCGGATGTTTGTCGTAGACCAGACGTATTATCAATGGCAAGCGCTAGTTGTCCAATAAACCGATTAGAGATTAACCCATGGGTCTGAAAACCAAACAGAGTTGAATTGTAGGCTATGCCAACACCACCGATACCATTGTTCGCATTAGCTCCAATAATTCCTGCTACTGCAGTTCCATGGTTTTCGCCATCTACGCCAGTTGGGTCTGTATCATTATTATCAAAATCCCAATCCTTATCAATAGAGTAGTTTTCATCTAAATCTGGATGCGATCGCTGCACAGCATCATCAATAACCGCGACATCAACTCCAGCGCCTGTATAGTCATCCCAGACATCAACTACATTGAGGTCAAGTAATCCGGGGGTTATGTTCTGAAGATGCCACTGAGTTGAGAAGAGAGGATCAGATGGAATTCTAGCCATGATATTTTTTGTTTTGAGAGCAGTAGATAGATTTTTTTTGCCTATCTGTTTATAGGTTCACAATAAATCTCCTTAAATGTAGAGATATGGAGACTTTAAGTCATTCCTTGTGAAGAGATATGCCATCGTGATTGCATAAACCTGCAAAGCCAATAGTCTGCGTCCTTACATGTTTATGTAATGCCCAAAATTTATCTCAATGAAGACCAAATGAGAAAGACGATACATCTTGTAAAAAGACTAAATCTAACGGACCTACATCCCTAGGCACCACGGTAACAGTTGGTGATTTCGAAACAAATGTAGATGTGTGATTTCTGGGACACAGATTAGCATGCTACATTAATTAATGCGTCACCATTGCTGTTGTTTGATATAGTCCTAATTTTTGCACCAAGTCTGTAGAAAACTTGGAGACTGGTCGTTTCAACTCTTGGTTAAAGATGTGTTTCAGTTCTTCATATTGTTGTTTAGCAGAAGCATAGTATCCTCTGGCTACATATACCTTGATTAAATCAAGATGTGTACGCTCGCTATAAGGCTCTGTGCTAACAGCCAGGTGAGCATAAGCAGTAGCTGCAGAAAGCTTCCTCAACTGCAAACAAACTTTAACCAGTTGATGCAAGACCGCTAAATATAGGGTATGTAGATGTTGACGTTCTGAGAGTATCCAATTATCTTCGAACCGACTTAGGAAGATACCGTAATCTTGCTGGATAACTTGCTGTAAATAAATTAATTTTTGCTGAGGCGTACTACAATGATTGGCCTGTTGAATGAGTGTTTTAACGTTTAAGATATCGACATCAAAGTGACGAATATTCAACTTGAGCTTATTTCCTTGACAGATAATGACTGGCTCTTTAGCAGTAAAAAACTCTTGGCTTAAGGCATTCAATGCTATTTGTAGCCTCTGCCTTCTTTCCTCAAGGCTTACATCAGGCCACAAAATTTCTGCAAGCTTTACACAAGGATGTGTTTGCTGGTGAAAGTATAAAAGGTAAGCTAGCAATCTGATGGCTTCAGGTGTTGTCAAGGATTTTGTAACATTGGTGGAGTCTTTTATCTGAAACTCTCCAAGTAGCTTTACTGTCCAAGTGCTCATATCGATGTCACCCCATAAACTATGAACGATTACCTCAAACTGTATAAAACTCCTGTAAGTAGACCATTGCTGATGTTGCCCAACCTGTATGCAGTTTTGTGTAATGCGACTGACCAAAAATGTCATTGACTGTCATAGTTCAGCGAGTTGTTCGCGGGAATGTCTTGTTTTATAGAAGTAGACTAAAAAAGCTAACAGTTTTGTTGTTTTTTGAGTGCGGAAAGATTGTATTACGCCAGCATAATTCTTTACCTGGAATTGCCCCAGTAGCTGAAGAGTCCAAATGCTCATCTATTTTGATGACTCCATCGGTGTCAGTTATGGCACCAATGTAAAAACTAAATAACACTGTGCCTTTGCTGGTGATTGCGAATGTTCTATGCACTTTTCTGCAAGATTGGTGGTTGAAAAGTACATCACATATCACAGATAGATTACTTGATTTATAGGTGGAATCTTTCTACCTTTAGAGCCAAAGACATTGCTGGGTCAGGGATTCTAGAGGCTGCCGTATGTGTATTTATGGTTACCGTTATTGGACGTTAGGTGCCTTACATAGATTGTTTGGACAGTTTGATATTGCACTAAACCACTACCAAAAAGCATTAGCTACATTTCGTAATACAAATGACATTCTCAACATGGGTAGGATGCTGAATTGTATTGGTGGCTTACATGGCTCTCAAGGTAATGTTGATTGTCGAAAATGGTTTTGCATGGAAGCTATTCGAACGGTTTGGCAGTTGCAACATGAAATTGCTGCAATTCCAGCACTCGCCAATGTAGCCATGGTCTATCACCATCAAGATTGTCATCGGTTAGCCATAAAGTTGCTAAAACAGGTGTCTGAACGTTGTCAGACAATGGGTGATTTATTGAATGAGGCGATTACTTTAATCTACATGGGGCAGGTGTATGCGGCTTCTCATCAGTATTTGTTTGCGATCGCATGTCATCAAGCATCGCTAGAAATTCTGCAAAACTCTCTTGCCCTGAAGCACCGTGAAGAAGCCGTTTGTTTGACGGTACTTAATTTATGCTACGCGGCCAGGCTCTATCAGATGACTTACCACTCGGAGGCGGCTGAGCAAAACTATCGACAAGCAATGTATCTGCTGGAAAGAATTGAGTTGAATGAAGGCCACTATCTATTATTAAATCGGCCATCAAAAGTAAGTAGGTCAGCATAATCTTTCTGTTCACTCGCCTTATACCCATCTCAATCGAGCATCATCACAGCGAAGGGAGCGTCAAGGCCTGTATCTGCTGCTTACCTGGAGTTTACTTGTTACAGTGAAGACGCATCTTAATAAATGTCTTTTTCATGAGTCAGACTATTTCTAACCTACCCTTGCCCCCTGGTGATTTTGGCCTGCCTCTAATTGGCGATACGTTAAGCTTTTTTCGCGATCCAAACTATGGTAAAAAACAACATAAAAAGTATGGACCGATCTTTAAAACCCGTCTGTTAGGCAGCCCTACATTATTTGTTCAAGGAGCAGATGCCAATCAGTTTATTCTAACCAATGAGAACAACTATTTTGTAGTGAGCTGGCCGCCGAGTACAAAAGCGTTATTAGGAAATCTATCCCTGGCATTGCAAACGGGGGGCGAGCATCAAAATCGACGCAAACTACTAGCCCAGGCGTTTATGCCCAGAGCCCTGTCTGGCTATATTGATACGGTCCAGTCGATTACTCACGCCTATACAGAAAAATGGGCGGAGTCAACTACGCTGATCTGGTACCCAGAACTGCGTAACTATACCTTTGATGTGGCCTGTAAGCTTTTAGTGGGTTTAGATCAGGGGGCACAAACTGATCTAGGACATTTATTTGAAACCTGGTGTGCAGGTTTATTTTCGATTCCTTTGACACTGCCCTGGACTCGGTTTGGTAAAGCCAAAAAAGCTCGTACCCAATTACTTCTACTGTTAGAAGAAATTATTCGTAAACGACAACAAAGCCAACATTTGGGCAATGATGCTTTGAGCTTATTGGTTCAAGCAAAAGATGACGATGGTCATAGCCTGAGCATAGATGAACTTAAGGACCAGGTATTACTGCTCTTATTTGCAGGCCACGAAACGCTGACATCGGCTGTTGCCTCTTTTTGCCTATTGGTGGCGCAGCATCCTCAGGTCTTGGCGGCATTAAGGGATGAGCAACAGACATTTGATCCTCAGCAGCCCATCACCTTAGATGTCTTAAAGCAAATGCCCTATCTAGAGCAGGTACTACAGGAAGTATTGCGGCTGATTCCTCCTGTGGGCGGTGGTTTTCGTAAGGTGCTAAAAACCTGTGAGTTTAATGGTTACCAAATTCCTAAAGGTTGGACGGTGCTCTATGAAATTAATCAAACGCACCTGAATCCTACAGATTATGAGGCTCCTGATGATTTTCGACCGGAGCGCTTTGCTAAAGGGGAACAGCCTAATAAGTACAGCTATGTGCCGTTTGGCGGTGGGATTCGTGAATGCCTTGGGAAGGAGTTTGCCCGCTTGGAGATGAAGCTATTTGCAGTGCATTTGCTGCGGGGCTATGGCTGGGAATTATTGCCTGATCAAGATTTATCCATGGTGGTGGTGCCAACGCCGCACCCTCGCGATAACCTGCGGGTACAGTTTGGGCGGATGTGAGGCTTGTCAAGAGGTCGCTAGAAACGGTTTCTTTGCTTGTAGGGTTAGCCCTCACCCAAAATCCCTCTCCCTAGGGAGAGGGATTTTGAGATAATTTACTCGTAAATCCAGCTCTTAGCGCAGGAGTCCCAATTGGCTAGCTCTTCGTCGGAGAACCATAGGGCGATCTCAGTCTGAGCTGTTTCGATGGCGTCGGAACCATGGATAATATTGCGGCCAATGGTAACGCCGTAGTCGCCACGGATAGTTCCAGGGGCAGAACTAATGGGGTTGGTGGCACCGATCAGGGTGCGGGCAGACCCAACGACACCTTCACCTTCCCAAACCATAGCAACTACGGGGCTAGAGGTGATAAATTCCACCAGGCTGCCAAAAAAGGGACGCTCTTTATGAACGCCGTAGTGCTTTTCTGCCAGTTCACGGGAAACGGCCATGAACTTCATGCCTACTAGGGTAAATCCCTTAGTTTCAAAGCGGCTGATGATGTCGCCGACCAAACCACGTTGAACACCGTCAGGCTTGATCATGATGAAAGTGCGTTCCACAATTTTGCTCCTAACAATACATCTATTGAGTTAATGGGGTCACTAGACCCTTGGGTAAGGATGTGACCTACACTACGCTCAGCAGTAGGCAACTATGGTCTAACCAACCATAGGGACTATCTACTCGGCAATAGAGCCAGATCTAGGGTATATCCCTTTGTGGTCATTTTACGTGGGCACCTTTAAAGATCAGGTGTGATAGAGATTAAATCTGTGCATGGGCATGGGGATTTTTTGGGGAGTGGGGAGTGGAGCACAGGGAATAGTGGTGTAGCCTGTTGCCTCTAAATCCACCTGCCACCTACACAAGTTCTTTAGCTATGGAAATTAGCCAAGCGGCAATGAGGCTGATCCAAATGGCGAGTTCTAGTTTGGGGCGATGGGTGAGTATATGCCTCCAATTTGGCCAGGTATCAAGTTGAAAATTTTTCCACCAGGCGATGATGTGATTTTTCCAAAGTCGAGGACTATCTTGGGGGCGAAATTTCCACGTCATCATGGAGAGTAACAAGGGCGTGCCACCGACTTTTGCATTCATCAGAAGATGAATGGCGATCGCAACCACCATGACGACCCACGATACCAAATGACCGTAATACCAAAAATGCTTCAGCTCTCCGTTCGGCAACCATTTTTCATCCATCATTTTGCCGCTAAATAGGGCAAATGTGAGAGCTATCAGGGTCAGCGTATTGACAAAGCGACTGAGGGTAACCCACCAAATAGGCTGACCAATTTTCTGAGTCAATGTTGTTAAGGCCTCGGGCTGCACCAGACGATGTTTTCCACGGTTAAACGCGTAGAAAACAAATGCTGGAAAGATCAAGAGTGTATAAAGTCCGAAGGTGCCATGGATCCCTTCAATCGCTTTATAGGCTGGCAGTGGAATCGTGCCCCAACGACCATCGTACGTGTTGTAGGTCCAAAAAGCAGTCAGGATTGACAACACTAGGAATGCCCCAGTGAGGCCGTGTAAAAGGCGTAGGAGAAAAGGTTGATAGGGGTAAGTGGGCTTCATGGAAGCTTTAAGGGGAGGGCTTACACGTTGGCATAGATTCAGTGACACTCAATGATAACAAAATGTTCCATAGATGAATATCAATGAGATTTTTAGGGGATCTCTATACTACGGATGTTTCTCTTAAAGTTTCTGGTTTACTTTGAATAATTATTTGAAGCTCAAGTATTTATCTGGTGAAGTTGTTACAAAGCCGTTCACAAATAAACGGATTGCCATCAACAATGGTGCCAGTAGGTAATAACCGTAAGTGTTATTTTTGCTGGTTTGCAGAGTGAGTAATCTGCGAAAATGGTTGTTTTTGTCTCTTTTTGGCCGATAAGCCCCCCATAGGCCTTTATAGAGAAGCGTTACATCCAAACAGTTTTAACAACGAAGTTCTTGGACTGAAGTTCTTGAACTAAATCCTACTGATTTTTTCCCTGTATTTTCCTATATTATTATGCCTTCTGAATTATCGAGTGCTACACAGGCTGGATCGTCTGCTGCTTCCGAGATATCTATTCACACAAAACAGCAGCAGAGCCTAAATCAAACGTTGATGGGATGGCTGCAATTAAATTCGTTTGGTGGTCGTCTGTTTTGGATGATTATGGTAGGTGCCCTAACGGGTATCGGCGGCATGGCATTTCTCTTTAGTGAGATGATTAAGTATCAGGCTGAGGATCAGGTGCGGAGTACCCTGGATGGTAAAGTGAATGCGATCGCGTCGGTGACCGCAGCCGCTGAAACGTTGGCCAATAGTCTGGGCATTAGTGCGACTACGCTTCATGAGCGGCAGGCACAGTATGCAGATACCTATCGGGAACTGACGCTACAGCTCTTTGAGCGCCGTCCAGAGTTTATCGTGGGTCTTGGGTTAGGGCAGCGAGAAAATGGACTGATTGTGGATCAGTCCTGGTTATTTCCCTACTATTGGGTGGATGCTTCAGAAAACGAGCCTGCGTTTAATCAAACTATTCGCTATGAAGACTTTGCCGATGGTGAGGGCGAGTTTTATCCGAATAGCCAACGGTATCGAGACTACTTTGTTCCCCAGACGACTGTCTGGACAGAACCCTATGAAAACGCTGCCAACCAGTTATTGACCTACTATGTGCCCCTATTTGCCAGTAATGGCCGCTGGTTGGGTACAACCCTGGTGGACATTGACGGACAGTATTTAAGCAATCTTCTCAATCAGCCTGTTTTTCGTCAGCAGGGACATTTTATATTGGTGACCCGTGAGGGGAATATCGTTGCCGACCCGGCCAATCCTGAGAACAATCTAAAAACCTATCAGGATATTCCTGAGTTAACGGCTATCTGGCCGCAGATGAGCCTCAATGAGACCGGTTTCTTAGAAGGAGAAACTGGGTACTGGGCGTATGCGGTTGTGCCTGAGCACGATTGGTTAGTGTTGGGGTATGTCCCTTACTCAGCCGTATTTAACCGTATTGCTCTGATTACCCTGGCAGCGACAGTGATCATGGTGGCCCTGCTGTCAACAGCAATTTTCTTGGCAGTTCGCAGCCTCAATCGTCGCCTCAGACCCGTTCTGAATCAGTGCAATCAACTGGCTAAGACCGATGCTACATTGTTGGCTCAATGGGACGGGCAAGATGATCTAAATCAGCTGTCCCTCGCTTTTTTCAATATGCTAGAGCAGCTCAATTTAAATGAAGAAACAATCCGTCGCCATGCGCTCAAACTTGAAACAGAGACGTCCCGATCTACTCAAGTTTCTGCGCAGTTTACAGAATTCACAGCCCTCTTGAATCGGTTGGCGGGTGAACAACAGATACTGATGCGTGATTTGCAACAACTGATGGCCGATATTGCTAAGAGTTCCCAAACAATTGATATTCAAGTAGATGCCATTAACACCATGGGGCGTGCACTAAATAGTGAACTGCGTCGGATACCAACCCATTCAACAGAAACATTAGCATTGGTAGAACAACAGGTTGGTGCTTTGACCCGTGTCCTGGGCCATGGAGCTAGTGAACAGCAGTCCGAACAGTTACATACGCTGATAGAGCAACTGACGAAGAATATTGTTACGCTCAAAGCATTGGAACGCCGCTGGCCGTCTATAGATAACCTACAAAAACAAATGGGACATATTACCCAGGCCAGTGGGGTGGCGATATCAGAGTCTCGTGCTGTGGTGGATTCCTTGCAGTCGATTGCCCCCATGTTGTCAGATATTGAGCAGATCTCAACAACATTGTTGAAACGGGTAGAAGGTGTAAATTAAGACCCAAAGGCGATCGCAGTCATCATGTTCCCCGACAGAATATAGTTGTCGATTTAAATGTATTTTGTCGGGTTTATTTATTTATATGATGAAGTCGCTCATTCTCTAACACATATGGTGATCTAGTGAACCTCAATCTACAAGAGTTATGAACTACTATGGGGAATGGCCAAGGGTTTGCTCTGTGGCTTGGATCTGCTCTATAGCCTCATCTATATAGAACTTGTTATTCAACGCATATGTGTTCCTTTAAATTGCCAACGTCTAAGCAGTCAATTTCACCGTTTAAAGAACTCCCGCGTACACCCCAAAGTTATCAGCCGACTTTAGTGGATAAGGCTAAAGGATGGTTCAAACTAAATTCGTTTGGTGGTCGTCTGTTTTGGATGATCATGCTGGGTGCCCTTGCTGGCATGGGGGGCATGGCATTTCTCTTTAGTGAAATGTTAAGACGTCAGGCAGAAGACCAGGTGCGTAGCAGTATTGATAGTAAGGTCAATGCGATCGCATCAGTTACAGATTCAGCTGAAACGCTGGCCTATAGCTTGGGTGTCAGCGCCACTACGCTGCATGAGAGAGGGGCACAGTTTCCTGATACCTATCGTGAGTTGGTGCTGCAGCTGTTTCAGCGTCGCCCAGAGTTTGTGGTTGGCTTGGGGCTAGGGCAGAGCAAAAATGGCATCCTGGAGGAGCAGCCCTGGTTATTCCCCTACTATTCAGCGATTACGTCTGCGGAGTCGACATCGTTTGATCCAGACGCTATCCGCTACGAAGACTTTGCCGATGACGTTGGCGAGTTCTACCCTGACACTGATCGCTACCGCGATTATTTTGAACCCCAGACCAGTGTGTGGACGGAGCCTTATCAAGGGGACCGAAATCGGTTACTGACTTACTACTATCCTCTGTTCAATTCTGAAGGTCGTTGGTTGGGCACTAGCCTGGTGGAGATTGACAGCGCCTATTTAGGGAATTTGCTAGATGATGTGGTCTTTCAACAAGCCGGATATTTCTTGCTACTTACCCAGTCAGGCCAGGTGATTGCCGATCCCACCAACCCAACGGCTGAAGCCCAAACCTACCAAACTATTCCTGGGCTGGAGGCTATTTGGCCGCAGATTGACACAGAGGCACCGGGCTTTTTGAAGACCGCTTCTGGCTACTGGGCCTACGCTACGGTGCCTGGCCAGGACTGGTTACTGTTTGGTTTTGTGCCTTATAAAGCGATCTATGGTCGGATTCTACGCATTGCAGCTGTGACGACTGGGTTAATGGTGTTATTGCTGGCAGTGGTGGTCTATCTGGCCATTAGAAAGTTAAACCAGCGGATCAAACCCATCCTGCTGCAAGGCAAACAGTTTGTGGGTACCCATGGAAATTTGCTGGAGGAAGTTGCGATCGCTCAGAAAGACGAGCTAGAGCAGCTATCGGTTTCCTTCTTTAACATTCTCAACCAGCTCAACATGCACCAGGAGACGATTCGTCGTCATGAAGAAACCATTACCCAAAGCTACTTTCATGCTGATCAACTGACTGAGAAATTTTTAGCGTTCACAGCGCAGGTGGATGAAGAAGCGCGTGAGCAACAGGCGTTGATTCAAAAGGTGCAGCAGCAGTTGGATGAGCAATCTAATCAGTATCAGTCTATAGACAGACGATTAGATGCCCTATTTAGCCTGGCTCAAACCCTGGGGGGATATCTGGAGAGTATGCCGTCAGAATCGGAAGCAAACCAGATATTTGACATCCTAGATCAACGGATTATGGCGCTGACAGGCTCTGTCAATCAGTCAGCTCAGTCGGCAGACAAATCCCAGTTTCAAGCCTTGATCGCTCAACTGATTGCGGATGTGGCCAATCTTAAGGCGTACGATCGCCAGCGTCACTCCTTAGAAAAGCTACATCATCAGACGAGCAATCTGACCCAATCTAGACAGGCAACTATTGCCAACTCGCAAGCGATGGCAACTGCGGCCCAAACGATTACCCAGATCCTGACGGAAATTGATGCGATCACCGATACCCTCAACCGAGATGCTCAGCAAGTGTCAGAAATGCTTTGGGGCGATCTACAGCAGGGTAGCTTAAAGCTGCCTGGTCAACCGGACATATTGGCTCGGTCCCAAGAGACTGCATTGCCGCCAGCGGTTGATCCGCTAGCTACGGAACATTATGGGGTGGCAAATTCATGGCAAGAGGGAATGGTTAATGCGGTCGAAAAAGCAGGCTAGCTGAATGTCGGTGTGAGCCACCTGCGGTCGAAAAAGCAGGCTAGCTGAATGTCGGTGTGGGCCACCTGCGGTTTCCTAAATTCGCCTATGATTAGACTTGGCGCAGACAGGGAGTACTTGCAGATGATTAGATGGCAGTGGCTGAGTCTCAAACTAGTCGGAATGCTCGTTGCGATTTCACTGCTACTAACGACGTTGCCATCGGTTGCGATCGCAGAACCTGGCGTCGTCAACTACACCCTGACCGACCTCACCGGGCGCAATTTCGAAAATGCCAATTTAGCGGGTACATCCTTAGCGGCAGCGGAGGTGCGAGACGCTAATTTTCGAGGTGCAGACCTCAGTGCCACCATTTTGACCAAGGCAAAATTTATCCGTACTGACCTAACCGGCGCTAACCTGTCAGAAACCTTTGCCGACCGGGTAGAGTTTACGGGGTCTGATTTAACCAATGCCGTTGTTACTGACGCCCTGATGACCAGCAGTACATTTGCTGACGCAACGATTACGGGGGCAGACTTTTCCTATACGATTCTGGACCGATTCCAGGTGAAGTACCTGTGCGAACGAGCTGACGGGATGAACCCAGTTACAGGTGTGTCAACGCGGGAAAGTCTAGGTTGCGATGGGTAGCTTTACCTGACTTCTCTCATCTCATACATTTGGCGTAGTTAAAATCAGCCAAATGTACTAGGCAAGTTCCCTACGTAGGCGCGTGGTGGGATGCATATTTCTTTTAAACCAACCGTATTTACCGCAATAGAGGTGGCAAGACACTGTTGCAATAAAAAGACTCGCCCCTTCACGCAAAGATGGCGAGTCTACGATAGCGAACATGTCAACGAAATGCGCTTGTTATTAGCGTAAGTCTTGACAGCCCTGGGGCCAATTGGTCAAAGGTCTAATAGCCATAACGCCTAGTCTGCTGCGTAGTGCATCTCAGCCTGAAAATCGAAGGAGGTTAAACGTTAAAAACAAGGCAACCCATCAGGAATTTCAAGGGCGAGAGAGGGGATGTTTTTATGAATTTGAAAGACTGCGTGTTTACACCCAAATTTCCTTTAGACGCTTGCATATTGACAAAAAAATGTTGATTCTAGATAAGGACACAGGTATTCATGATCAGCATAAACACCACAGTTCCCAGGTGAAGTAGGAGTGGATTCAGGATGTATACATCGCCTCCTTCAATAGCGAGCCACCAGTCAAAATTGGCATCTGCTGACATTCGCCAGCTGTGCCAAGCGCAAATTGACCGCCTAAGCGAGAAGTTATCAGCTTTAGACGTTTGGCTAGTTCGTTGGGATCAGCTTGAAAATAGGCGCGATATGATGTCTTATCGTCGCCATCATGTGATAAACAACGAAATTACGTCGTATCTTGAGCCAGAGCGCTGGATTACTAAGAATTTGCCGTTTTTAGAGCTGATGCCCCTATCCCTCAATTCAAGTGATTCCTGTGCCTATGTGTGTGGTTTGCGTCAAACAGAAACTCAATGTGAGTATCTACTGTTGTGGACCGAAAAGCATATTTCCCATCCACAGCAGACGTTAATTAAGGAGTACGCGCAGCTACTCCAGCAATATCTCATTTTGTATCAAGAGAACCTGCGTCAGCAGGAAAAGATTCAGCTATTAGAGCAGACATTGCAACAGGCTGACCATCAATTGCGTAATCCCCTCTCTTTGATTCAACTCTATGCAGAGACCCTTGCTTTGGGTGCTGAAAACGAAACTCAAAAGGCTCAGGCGGACTGTATTCGTCGAACGTCTGAGACGCTTTTAGCCCATTTAGTAGACTTACTCAACTGTGGTAAACAAGCGTGTCTGAAAAAACGGGACCATGACTTACTCACCTTGTTGAAAAATGCCCTCTCCTTATTGCAACCGCAGATTGAGCAAAAGCAGTTGAATATAGTGTGCCCTGGGCAATCTATTTCTGTTGTTGTTGATGGTTGGCAGTTTGAACAAGTTTTGCAAAACTTGCTTGACAATGCCGTGCACTTTAGTAATACGGGCGGGACTATTACCGTTGATTGGCAAATCGCTGACGAGGCGGTGTTGGTGACTGTCAGCGATCAGGGGCCTGGTCTGGAAGATGTGGATATCTCTGAGCTGTTTAGACCGTTTTACTCACAACGATCTGGGGGGACTGGGTTGGGACTGGCGATCGCAAAGAAAATTATTTTGGACCATCAGGGTAGTATTGGGGCTGAAACTCTCCCCCAGGGAGGGGCTCAATTTTCGATTTTTCTGCCACGCCCATAACTTACTTGTTTTTTGAAGGCTCACTTCATATGTTTTTCAGTATTAGGTACATTCTCAATGACTGATGCTGTTTCTGTTTTATTAGTTGATGACAATGTTGACTTTAGGCAAGGTTTGCGTACCTTGCTGGGGTTTTATGTCGATGGGCCTGCTAAGTTTGAGGTCGTGGCAGAAGCTGCATCGGTGGCGCAAGCCATTGAGATGGTTGAGACCCATCATCCTGTCATCACGCTGCTAGATATGGAGTTAGACCAGGGGACTGGCATTGAGGTATTACGGCAGCTGAAAACCTTGGGGGCAGATACGCGCGTACTGAGTCTGTCGGCCCATCGAGAAGATAAATGGATCTTTCAGGCTATGCAGGCTGGAGCCAAGGGCTACGTCGCCAAGGATAAGCTAGGCAGCCAGCTCTATGAAGCCATACGAACAGTACTGCAGGATGAAGTGTATCTTGATCCGGCGTTAGCCAGTGGTTTTTTTCGGTTATTTCATGCCACTTCCAGCCCTCTGCCTCAAGTGTCTGAAGATATTCACTTAACAGAGCGAGAACAGGATGTGCTGCATTGGCTGGTGCAAGGGGCCTCGAATGAGACGATTGCAAAACAGTTATATATCACTGTTGCAACAGTGAAAGCCCATCTGACGGCCATTTTTGAGAAGCTTAAAGTGCGTAGCCGAACCCAGGCAATTGTGAAGGCGATCAAGCTGGGATTGGTGAAGGCTTAGGTTGGAGAGTTGTGAATTTTGAGTTGATGATGGTGTAACGGGTGTGAGCAAAGTAGATAAAAAGTAGATAATGATGACTCAACACTGAGCCTTTAAAACTCAAACCGTCTTCTTGCTATCCGTGCATTCTACTTTTTACAATTTTCTATCTCGACTGCGACGCTCTTATCAAAACTTCCTGAGCTTGCTGGGGAATACCCCCCGGCTCGTGCGGCTAGTATGGTCGGCGTCTCCAGGTTGGCTGATGCTCAGTATTAGCATCACTCTGGTCAATGCGTTAATACCAACGGCCCAGCTTTATGTGAGTAAGCTGATTGTTGATCAAGTGGTGTCGATTCTGGCCAGTGATACGTCTGGTTTTACATCTTATCTGTTGTTCCTGGTGATAGCAGGATTTAGTCTGTTGCTGTTGCAAGAAGTGCTGAATAAACTCAATAGCTATGTGAGCCGAGTGCTGAGCGATCAGTTTTTACTCCATGCCAATGTGCAACTGTTACAGCAGGCGATGCGCCTGGACCTGGCCCATTATGAATCACCTGAGTTCCATGATGTGCTAAATCGGGCGCAGCAAAGTGGCAGTAACTATCCGTTGCGGGTCGTGGAGCTACTATCTCGGCTGTTAGGTTCCATTACCCGGTTGGTGGGACTGCTGGCATTACTATTGCGGTTTAGCTCTGGTGTGATGGGCCTGTTGTTACTCAGTGTGTTGCCTACTTTCTGGGTGGGTATTCGTTACTCCTATCGGCGATTTTGGATGAACCGTCGCCAAACACCGTCTCGTCGTCTGTCAGACTACTTTTACGAGATTCTCACGGCTCCTCAGTATGTCAAAGAAGTGCGGCTGTTTAACCTGGGACAACATATGGTGGAGCAGTACCGCACGATTCGTCATGAATTTAATCAAGAGTCACGGCGGTTGGCGCGGCAGCAGTCGCTAGCCCAGTTGAGCACTGAACTGCTGGGCGCTATTGGATTTTATGGAGCCTATGGTTTAGTGCTATGGCAAACGCTACAGGGGATGGTGACCCTGGGCGATCTCACGCTATACACAGGTGCATTTCAACAGGCCCAGGGATTAATTGAGTCCACTCTCCTGAGTCTTGCCACCCTCTATGAATACAATCTCTACGTGTCACAGTATTTTGAACTGTTGGATATCTCTCCCCAGGTGGTCAGTCCTCGTCACCCTAACCCCTTTCCCAAACCCATGGAACAGGGGTTGCGGTTTCAGGATGTGTACTTTACCTACCCAGGGGCAGAACAGCCCACACTACAGGGGATTAATCTGACGGTTGCCCCAGGGGAGTGTATTGCGCTGGTGGGGTTAAATGGCTCTGGGAAGACAACCTTATTAAAACTGCTGACCCGTCTTTACGACATTGAGCAAGGGCAAATTATCATCGATAATATTCCGTTGCAAACATTTTCTCTCAGCGAACTGCGTAGTCAAATTGGCATTATGTTTCAAGACTTTGCACGCTATGCCTTGAATGTACAAGACAATATTGGATTTGGTAACTTGCCCCAGCGACAGAATATTGATTTAGTGGCTCAAGCCGCCCAGGGAGCTGGTGCCACCGAGGTGATTGAGCGGCTAGAAGAGGGCTATCACACTATTCTTGGCAAAATGTTTTCAGGGGGGGTGGATCTTTCCGGGGGGCAGTGGCAAAAAATTGGTCTGGCGCGGGCATTTATGAGTGATGCCCAGATTTTGATTTTAGATGAACCGACAGCGGCGGTGGATGCGATCGCAGAGCATGATCTTTTCCAGCGTTTTCGGCAGCTGACCCAGGGCAAAATGACCTTCCTGGTCAGCCATCGGTTTTCCACCGTGCGCATGGCGGACCGCATTGTTGTGTTAGAGCAGGGGCAAATCATCGAAGTGGGCACCCACGACCAGCTCATGGCCCAACAAGGGCGCTATGCTGAAATGTTTGACCTCCAAGCCGAGAGCTATTTGGGTGAGGCAAAATAATCCAATCGGCCCCAATGTCGGAGCGTTCCATGGAATGCCCCGACATTGGGCGATGCCCTCGCCCCGTATAATAAATTCCCATGGAAATCATCTTTGTCCTTGTCGACCCCGAAGAACCGGAAAATATTGGCGCAGCAGCCCGTGCGATGCATACCATGGGCTACAACGCTTTACGTTTAGTACGACCCCAGGCCGATTACCTGGGTGAAAAGGCCTTTGCCCTGGCCCATGGCTCTCAGCATGTGCTCAAAACCGCTCAGGTATATGAAAATCTGGGGGATGCGATCGCAGATTGCGACTTTGCCTGTGCAACCACCGCCCGCCACCGCTACGAAAAACACCACTACACCTCCGTGCGAGACCTCCCCTCCCATCTGCAAGCAAAGGGAGAATGGCTGCATCGAGTGGCCATTGTTTTTGGTGGGGAGCGCTCCGGACTGAAGTCTGCCGATATTGAAGCCTGTGATCTGCTAACAACCATTCCCCAGCATCAGCTACAGCCGTCCTTGAATCTTGCCCAGGCCGTAATGGTGTATAGCTTTGTGCTGTCAGCTGAGCAGACCCAGGTACAGATTACGGATCAACGGCTGAATAGTGAGCCGATGCCTGCTGCAGAATATGCCAGCCTTAAACAACTGTTACAGCAACTAATGACACGGGTGAGTTTACCAGAACGCTATCAAAGCTATGTCATGCATGGTATTGCCCGCTTAGACCGTGAGGATCTCTATGTTATCCATAAGCTGAGATCGGCGTTCAACCACGCCTTAGATCAGGCCCTCACTGGGCAAGAAACCCCGTAAAAATTAAGGGCAGCAATATCAACAGAAAGCCAATAAACAACAGCGTTGCCGGGTCAATGTCAATGACAGGAGGCTTCTTAGACATGGTTCTGATGGTGATGATTTAATGATCTGAGGGTACTGCATGTTAGCTGTCCTCAACAATTCATCTGTTGGCATGTCCATGGTCTGGGGTGTTGACGTCCCTAGTTAGCAGGTGATTTATGAAAAACTACGGATAAATTTGGCCCAGTTTTGCCACCTTGATCCATGATGGAATGGTCTAGGAGTGAGACATTTATGGTGCATCAGAAAAACGGTCTGCTTAGCGATGATGCCTTAACCCGCCCCTGGGATGGGGCCAGTTATGAGTGTTCAATTGCGGTGATTGGGGGTTCAACAGCTGCCTATATGGCTGCTTTGACCGCCCTTAAGCTCAAATTAGATGTGTGTTTGGTGCAGCCCCAGCGAATGGTGGGGGGCCAGTTTACTGCCCAGGCATTGCCCGCATCTGACGATGGGGACCTACTGCGCCACAAGGCCGATCTGACCACGCTGAATGGAGAAGAATTTGCCATTTCCAAAAGCCAACGCCTGTTCCGTCGACGGCAGCGACAGTTACAGCCTGTGGCCGGTCAGATTGTAGAGGATCCAGGCGGCTCGTGGGTATGCCCCCTCTCGACTACCCCAGTGGCGGCGTCAACGGCCTTAAATGAAAAGCTATTGCCCTATCTAAAGTCCGGCAAGCTCACCCTAATTCCCTATGCTGAGCCCACTTCATTAGTGCTGGCAGCGGCCAGTAACGAGACGAGTGTGCGCCGTGTGACCGGGGTGATGTGTCAAGACACCAAAACCAAGCATGGGTTTACGGTGTATGCCAAGGTCGTGGTAGAAGCCACTGATTTAGGCGATCTGCTAGAGGTGGGCGATGTACCCTCACGGGTGGGACAAGAGGCCCGCAGCGAAACAGACGAAGCAATTTTGCCAGAGGACGCCCGACCCCAGTGCCAACAGTCATTTACCTTTGATGTGTTAGTGGAACGTACGCAGCCTGGGAAAGGGGTGCCCATTGGTATGCCAACAGAATATGGACGGGTACCATGGCTCAACCTACAAGAATTTACTGGAGACTTTTGGGTTCGCAAAAACACAGTTTGGAAAAAACGCGATTTCTTTAATGCATTTGGTATTTTTCGCTATCGTCGCTTGTTACGACGTTCTCTGTACAAAAAAACAATCTCCCCTGGCGATGTGGCCGTGATTAATTGGGGAACATCGAGCCACCCGGAGCGGGGTCAATGCTGTGGTAATGACTATCGCACTGGCTACCTGGTGGGGCTTGATCGCTCAGAGCGACAACAACAGATTGCCCGGGCACGTACCCGAGCGCAGGCCTATATTCACTACTTGCAAACCAATGGCTCACCTGATCTCAAACCCCGAGGAGATCTCACCTGGACCAAGGATGGCATTGCCCTGGAACCCTACATTCGAGAGGCCCGTCGAGGCATTGCTATGACCACCATTCGCCATGAAGACGTGGCTGCTAGCTTTTTTCCGAATCAGGCACGTGCCCGTACTTTTAACGATACACTGGGCATTGGTCAATATCATTACTTAGACCTCCATGGCAATCTGGTGGATGGTCATGTGAGCCCTACCGGGAAAGATGTCATTGCCTTACCCTTCACTTTACCAGCGGGGGCACTGGTTCCTATCAATACAGATGGCTTAGTTTTATCAGCTAAAAGTATTGGCACCACCCACATTACCAATGCCGCCTATCGGATGCACCCGGTGGAATGGGCGATTGGTGAGGCCGGTGGCTTTTTGGCAGCCTTTAGTGTGTGGACTGGAAAACAACCCCGTGAGATTGTTCGGAATGAGTCCTTATTACGCAAGCTACAGGGCTTTTTGACCCGCAATGGTATTCCCATTGTATGGTTTGATGATGTAGCCCATACGGACCAAGATTTTGAAGCCATTCAGGTAATGGCAGCGGCGGGAATCGTCAATAGCGAGAATGAGAAAAACCTGCATTTTCGCCCCTATGCCAGCGTTAGCCGTGCGGTTGTTTGTACAGCCTTAGTTAGTCTCTTAGGGCTAGAAAAAAATACTCCAGCTCAGCCATCTTTCAGAGATGTACAGCCTGGCCAGCACTGGGCCTATAGCAATATTGAAACCCTTAAGGCCCAAAATATGGTGGCGGGTGTGGGGCGGGGGCGGTTTGCTCCAGACCAGGCCATGACTCGTCAGCAGCTGGGCTTCTTAGTCAAAAAAGCAATGCCTAAGCACCATGAAGCCGCCTTTGTCGGTACGCCAAGGGATCGGCGCATTGTTCAGCGTCGAGATCTCTCACGGGTATTGTATGCGTTATTGAAAGCTAAGCTCGCGATCTGAACATTTTTTTGATAACAGGACTAGTTGCGCCTTTGTGACGACTAATATCGGCCATTTGCCCGTACTGTTGCCTAATTGAGTGTCCTAAACTCAATTTATAGGTCATAGCCAGAACGAACCATGCCAACTGAACAAATGACAATTTATGTACCCCCTCGGGTGAAGAAGGCAATCAAGCAACTAGCGTGTGATAAAGAACAGTCTATGAATACAGTTGTTGTTGAGGCGCTAGAATTGGCAATTGCCGCCTGGTCTGCTCAAAATGTTTAATAGACACCTAGCGTAAAAATGCTATGTAAGCTTAATTCTGGGCTCAGTTAGTTAACAACTCTGGGCCTAGTTAAACGATACTGTGTTTAGCTAGCAACAAACTTGTGTTCTATAAGCGAGAGCAAGGAGTAAAAGAGATGCACCCTAAATGGTTTGTGTCCTGCTCATAAGAGCTGCTTGTTGGTAGTACACTCTGAGTCCGAGCTCAGATGGCTTACTGAGCTTTTTACGCTTGTTAATAATAATAGGAGAAAACGATCTCCTGTAAACCCTCATGTCCGTTATTCTGAGCATTCTTTATGGTTGCCTAAAGTAACTAGATGTAATGTCTAGGAACTATGAAGTGTTACTAAGAGATTTGCTGTTGATACCATGGGTGAGCATTCTCTCGTATTGTTGTATATTCTTCTGCGGACATTTTATCCAGGTTCTTGAGAATACAGTTCATCCGACCCTGGGTTTGCATAAGTCTCGATGGCGGTGCGTTGCTTAGGGGGGATACTGACGCCCTTTACAGGGTCGCTCTTTTGTATACATTTTTTAACTTATGGTGTTTGGATGAGCACGCGCTAGTATTTGCGTAGTAATAATCCGCGAATTTAAAGTTACAGTTTGCGATGCGCGTATACAAAGCGGGAGGTTGATCCTATGGGTGCATCTGATGCGGCCCCCTGTGTTTTACTAGTGGAGGCCAATGAAGAATTGGCCCAGGATGTCAGTAACGATCTGCGTGAGTCCGGTTACATTCCGTTGGTAGCGACCACGATAGATTCAGGCATTAAGGAAGTTCAAACTCGTCACCCGGCGCTGATTGTGGTCAATCGGATGTTGGCGGGCGAGTCGGGATTAGACCTGTGTCAGCAGTTGCGATCGCAAGGTGATCGTACCCCCATGCTGCTACTGATGGCTCGTGACAACCTGGACGACCGGGTGGCCTGTATTGAGTCTGGGGCCGACGATTATTTTCTCAAACCCTACCGCAGCGATGAATTTCTAGCCTTGGTCAGCGCGTATTTACAGCCTAGTGAGTACGGTGTTGAACAGTTAGTGTTTGGTGAGCTTACCCTCAACATCACCAACCGTCAGGCCATGCGCAGCAGCCGGGTCATTGACCTGACCATGAAAGAATTTGAGCTGCTCAAATATTTAATGGAGCACCCTCGCGAAGTCTTGACCCGCGAACAGATTCTAGAAAATGTGTGGGGCTACAACTTCATGGGTGAATCCAACGTGATTGAAGTGTATATTCGCTATTTGCGCTTAAAAATCGATGGAGAAGGCGAAAAGCGCTTAATCCAAACCGTTCGCGGCGTTGGATACGTATTACGTGAAACGTAGGGTGGGCAAATCTGGTAGGGGCATACTCTTGTGGGTGCCCTGAGGTAACCAGGAGCCGAAGGGACACAGCCACGTAGCCTACAAAAATTGTGATGTTCATTAGAGGAAGACAAGCGTGGCCGATTGGCATAAGCAGCAATATTTTCTGTTACCCGCTCTATGTTGTCTGCTGCTGGCCTGTAGTAGCACAGAACCTACAGCTTCCTCTGGCACTTCTGTGACAGACGCTGCCTCTGATTCAATCGTACTCACTGGACCTGGCCAAGTGCTTCCCATTACCGCTCAAGCGACCATTGTCGGTGAAACCTTTGACTTAGAGGTGGCTGCAACCCCGCGCCAGCAACAGCTAGGTCTGATGTTTCGCGAGGCTCTACCCGATAACCGAGGGATGTTATTTCCCTTTAGTCGACCACGACCTGCCCGGTTCTGGATGAAAAATGTGCCCGTGGGGCTGGATATGGTGTTTTTATATCGAGGTGAAGTGCAGGGCATTTTCGAGGCCCCGCCCTGTGGGGCAGACCCTTGCCCTACCTATGGTCCAGGCAATCTGCTGGTGGACAATGTCATTGAGCTGCGCCTGGGTCGGGCAGCGGAGTTGGGGTTAAAAGAAGGTGATCAAGTTGAGATCACGTTTTTGGCGGGGGAATAGGCTTAGAGGTTTTGTCAAAAGGCAAACTTGGTTGGAGGCCCCCACCCCCCAATAATGGGGGCTTCAGCAATTTAATTTCCTTAGGATTTATCATCGTTAGGGAACTCAAAGCCCCCCAACATATAGCCCAAGGGGCATTCAAGAAAGGGGGATTTAGGGAGCCTGGACAACTGAAAGCATTAGCATTTTGCCGAGACCATTGCTCTACCGCAATACCTGGCTTGCCGCCGATACGCCGCTGCCGGGGGCAAAGCCTTCATACCCGAGGATTTGTAGCGTCGTTTCTAGGGACGCGATGGTGGTGAGGATGTCGCGATCGCACACAAACCCCAAGTGTCCAATTCTGAAGATCTTGCCCTTCAGATGGTCCTGACCGCCTGCTAGAGCAATGTCAAACTGCTTGCGCATAGTGGACCGAATATCCTCAGAACTGACAACGTCACCGGGAATAACAGACGTAACCGCCGGGCTGCTGTAATCATCGGGAGCCAGCAGTGGCAGCCCCAGAGCCTTCATTGCGGCGCGGCAAGCCTGCTTCTGACGTTCGTGGCGAGCAAAGATATTTTCCAGTCCTTCTGCCTTCATCATTTCCAGAGCGGCCTGGAGGCCAAAGTACAGGTTAACCGGTGGGGTAAAGGGCGTGCTGTTTTTGGCAAAGGATTTCCGGTACTTACCCAGGTCCATATAGAACTTAGGCAGCGTAGCATTCCCATAGGCAGCCCAGGCTTTTTCACTGACGGAGACAAAACCCATGCCAGGGGGGAGCATAAAGCCTTTCTGAGAACCGGAAGCAACCACATCTAGACCCAGCTCATCCACCTTCAGATCGTAGGACGCCAGACTGGTCACAGCATCGACAATGATGATGGCTTCACCATGGGCTTTGACGTGCTCATTGATAGCTTCTACGGGGTTGAGCACACCGCTGGAAGTTTCGCTGTGGGTGACGATGACGGCCTTGATCGCCTTGTCAGTATCGGCGGTCAGGGCTGCGCCAAAGTCCTCCGGCTTTAAGGGGACACCCCAGTCTTCTTGAATGACTTGTACATCCAGGCCAAAGGCTTTAGAAATCTGGGCCCAGCGATCGCCGAACTTACCGTTGCTGCCGACGAGGACCTTATCGCCAGCGCTGAGGAAGTTGATAATGCCTGCTTCGACAACGCCGGTCCCGCTGGCGCATAGGGTTAAGACTTCATTCTTGGTTTGGAATAACCACTGCAGACCTTCGTTGATTTCGCCGATGATTTTGCTAAAGTCACCGCTGCGGTGGCCGATGGGGTGTTTGCCCATCGATTGGAGGACCTTTTCGGGCACCGGTGTGGGTCCCGGAATCATTAGCATTGCTTTATTATCCATGGGGTTGGGAGAGCATATCAAAAGTGCATTCCCCAGAATCGCATAAGTTCTGACGTACCTTGCCGCATTTTTGATGTGTTGTAAGGTTTGGGTGCGATCGCAAATGGCACAAGCGACGTTGTCCCTTTATTGGACAGCAATCAAATTAGTGCTAGGTTTTGAACCTGGTGCAGGATGATGGCCCCTGACCGATCTCTGGATATATAAGCGTTAGTGGAAGATTACGTACCGTCAAACTGACTTGTTGCAACTTGAAATAGTCAGCAAAATATAGGGATTGCTCCCCCTAACATCGCCATGGAAACTACTTTGCAACAGCTGACGGCTCAACCTTTGACTGCTGAATTGTTTCGGCCCTTTGGGCAGGTGCTACGCCCCCAGTGGGATGGTAAATCCTATGACTCTGAGGAGGCCCAACTAAAACTGGACGGGGGTATTCCGCGTTTTTACATCATGCAGCTAGAGCGTAAAGGTAGGCGGTTTGATCAGATTACGCGGCATTTGGCCTGTACGCAGTGTTTGGGTTCGCTGGAGGGAAAAGAGTGGCTGATGGCAGTGGCTCCTGCCTGTGAGGGCAGTGCACCAGACCCGGAGCAAATTCGAGCGTTTAAGATTCCTGGAGATTGTTTTATTAAACTTGAAGTGGGCACCTGGCATGCAGGACCTTTGTTTGAGACAGATGTGATTAATTTCTATAACCTAGAACTAAGTGATACAAATATTGTGGATCACGATACGTGCAATTTAAGTCAGACCTATAGGATGAGTTTTGAGATTGTTGAATAGCGGTCAAAATCGTAACAAGGTGGTTTGATTTTGATTTGGGTATAATTTGGGCAAGCCCTTAAGTAGGTTTGGAGTAGTGTGATGACCACCAAAGAGTTAATTTTGCGAGAGTTGGAGCAGCTACCTGAAACGCTTTTAAAGGCTGTGCTGGACTTTTTGATTCTTTTAAGGCCAAAGCAAACTCAGGCTGCAAACGATAAACCATGGATGCAGTTTGTAGGCATTTTGGATGATGCTGAGGCTAAAGATATTCAAGAGGTTATCACTCAGGAATTTGAACAGGTTGATTTAAATGCGTGGTGAAATCGCCTTGGATACTTCAGTAGCGATTCAGCTGCTTAACGGTAACGAGGCTGTTGTTGAAAAAGTGAGTCAGCTATCCAATGTTCTTTTACCGTTGCCTGTTGTTGGCGAGTTGTTGTTTGGAGCTGAGAACTCTGGTAGGCCACTTAAAAATCTAGCTCGGTATTTACAGTTTATCGAAGCGTGTACTGTGGTTCCTATGTCCCGTGAGACAGCGCTTTGTTACTCACAGGTACGGCTGAGCCTCAAGCGAAAGGGTAAACCCATTCCCGAGAATGATGTTTGGATTGGTGCTCAATCGTTGGAAAATCAATGGACTCTGGTAACTCGAGATAAGCATTTTGAGCATATTGATGGTATTCAAATTGCTTCTTGGTAAAACAAGCTTTTCTATTAACTTCCAGATGTTTTTTGTGAGGCAAATTTTTCAAGTAAAACTTTGCTCGGTCTGTTAGATAGAGATACTAATTGGTTAGCTAAAGCCACTGGCACAATAGCATCGTCATACATATCGCATTTCAACTTCTGGATACTTACCAAAATAGGCTCAAGGTTTTGATAATCCTCTCTGCGTGGCTCCATTACTTGAGTAACTTTTTATTCTCATTATCCTAAGTAAATTCAAGGGTTTTCAATCTAGACCTTGAGCTACATCACCTAAATACTTCTGAACAAATGTTTCAGCGGCCTCTGAGTTAAGTGTTCGTAGCGCTTTAACAATATCCACCAACGTCTCAGAGGTAGGATCACGCATCTCATGTACCCAACGATACACATTTGTACGCTCGATACCCAATGTGGCAGCGAGGCTGTATTGACTAATGTCGTAGGTTTCTAAAACCTGCTTTAAAACACGTCCAGCTTTTCCCATGACACACATCGTGTCAGAGGATCATGCACCACAAAAGTATACCTAGTGGACAACTAAATTAAAAGCGTGAACCATTAGGTATGTGTGTCGACTATGCAACTCCGAAGCTTTGTAGCCTTGTCTGATCCTGCTATTTCTCCTGAGTCAGTCCTCCAGCTCTACTCAGTTCCCAAACCTGATCGCGAGCCCGTCAAAATCCTTATCATCGGTTCCCAGGCCGCCGTCAACACCATCATCCACAGCCTTCACCATCACCACTTTGCCGACCCCTATAGCCCAAGGGGCATGCGCTAAAGCGTAGCGAATGGACTCAGTTTTTACCCACCGACCGCCCCATTCAGCCCCAATCCGGCGAATCTATGCGGGCACTGGTGAAGTATTTGCCCCGTTAGTAGACTATTAAAAGCTTTTCGCTAAACACCCTATGGTTCGCTGGTTTAACACAACAGGTCCCTGTGATACCGAGATTCACTACACCGTGACATCCAGTAGCCGTCTGCCAAATCTAGAACGCCTCAGCGCTCAGCGCAACTATTTTGTCCTCCATGCCCCCCGGCAAGTGGGTAAAACGACCGCTATGCTTGCCCTGGCTAAAAAACTAACCGACTCAGGGCAGTATGCCGCCCTGGTCGTCTCCGCAGAACTAGGGGCTCCCTTTTCAGACGATCCAGGAGTGACCGAGCTAGCCATGCTAAACAGTTAGCGCGGCAATGCCCACATGCACTTACCCAAAGATTGTCAGCCGCCATCCTGGCCAGAATCATCAACGGGGCAACGCATTGAAGCTGCTTTAACAGCTTGGAGTCAGGCGATTCCAAGGCCGCTAGTCCTTTTTATCGACGAAATAGTTTGCCAATGATTGCACCCACCTGGCTGACGGCAGCAGGCCAGCTGGATACTAAAGCGCTGCTAGATGCATTTTTAGCTTTTTGGCGACAGCATGGTGAACCATTGCTCAATAGTGCGGCGTATCACGAAATTGCTCCCCATCTGGTGTTGATGGCATTTTTACACCGGGTGGTAAACAGTGGGGGCACATTGGATCGCGAATAAGCCATTGGTAGCGATCTCATGGATCTTTGCCTATGTTATGGCGATGTCATCCTGGGTATTGAGCTAAAAGTATGGCGAGACAAAAAGGCTGATCCTCTAGAGCAAGGTTTGGAACAGTTAGATCGCTATTTGACCCGCTTAGATCAAGACCACGGTTGGCTAGTGATCTTTGATCGTCGTACTCAGGCACTCCCCATGGCAGAACGTTCAGCCACAGAAACTATACGGTCAAATGGGCAGCGGTCAATTACCATCATTCGAGCGTAGAGATTATAGTAATGAATCGGGTATACCAAACCTGATCACCCCATAGAGGTTCGCCTATCGTCGCTTTGTTATCGATAAAGTAGTTGTGGGGATTGGTGTTTGGCGAGCAAGCGCTGTTAAACAAAACCCTGAGAGCGACTATTCGCCCCCAGGGAACAGGTGCGTTGCAGCAGCTAGAGCTGTTTTGCCGTGACTCTAGCTGCGTAACGTAGACTACCCAATTGGCAGTCTATGTCCTATAGTACGATCATGCCGCTCACTTATGCGCAGATAGTACTAACGCCCAGCCAAGTGCTGGGCTTTTTCTTGTCTGCCTGTGCTTCACGCCCTACCAAAAGACTCCAGGGCTTACTCGCTCCCAGGGAGCAGGTGTGCCATGCAGGTTTCAGCCCCGGTTGTCGGGATTAGTGTTTGGCAAGCTGAGGCCATTCAAAAGATTGAATACGCCATAGAAGTGTTTCAGTCCCGGTTGTCGGGATTAGTGTTTGGCGAGTCGGAACAACTCCCCATCATGTGTCAATCTTGATAGTTTCAGTCCCGGTTGTCGGGATTAGTGTTTGGCGAGATTAGACCATGGCTTACATTCTTCCTAACGAAAAGGTTTCAGTCCCGGTTGTCGGGATTAGTGTTTGGCGAGTCATTCACTCAGTTAAGGATGATTTTGATAACGCCAGTTTCAGTCCCGGTTGTCGGGATTAGTGTTTGGCGAGGGACAAGCACCCCGCATCAACAGCCAGCTGAAAAGGTTTCAGTCCCGGTTGTCGGGATTAGTGTTTGGCGAGGCAAAACAGAGATTAGCGGTGGCCCAAAAACAACACGTTTCAGTCCCGGTTGTCGGGATTAGTGTTTGGCGAGTTGGTTCTCTGTCGTCATCGCGCACGACACAGACCAGTTTCAGTCCCGGTTGTCGGGATTAGTGTTTGGCGAGCTCTGCGATCCTCGATAACTGCCCCCCGAGACCCAGTTTCAGTCCCGGTTGTCGGGATTAGTGTTTGGCGAGCCACATCACTTACGTAATCCTCTGTTGAGCGATATACTTGTTTCAGTCCCGGTTGTCGGGATTAGTGTTTGGCGAGTTGAGCCTCGTCCACTCGGCGACTTCGGAGATTTGTTTCAGTCCCGGTTGTCGGGATTAGTGTTTGGCGAGGTAGAGTTACTACGAAATGTTGGCGTTGAGTCTAGAGTTTCAGTCCCGGTTGTCGGGATTAGTGTTTGGCGAGCTCGTTTTCCTGAGGACTGGTCACGTTGGGTCTCATGTTTCAGTCCCGGTTGTCGGGATTAGTGTTTGGCGAGGAGTGGGAGCTGATGGCATATTGGAAAGATTGGAATCGTTTCAGTCCCGGTTGTCGGGATTAGTGTTTGGCGAGTGTCTTCCATGGTCGGACTTCGACGACCTGTGGTGGTTTCAGTCCCGGTTGTCGGGATTAGTGTTTGGCGAGCGTTGAGCGGGCATAATGGTGATATCCCCAACCACCTGTTTCAGTCCCGGTTGTCGGGATTAGTGTTTGGCGAGGGTTGATTGTTCGTAGTCTGAAGACAGATTACATGTTTCAGTCCCGGTTGTCGGGATTAGTGTTTGGCGAGCCATATAGCCTTATTCAGGATGTTTACGGTGTTCTCGGTTTCAGTCCCGGTTGTCGGGATTAGTGTTTGGCGAGGTGGCGTTAGTCCTGCCAATTCAGAGGCTTTGGCTGTTTCAGTCCCGGTTGTCGGGATTAGTGTTTGGCGAGGCTTTATCAAGTACCCACCCTATGCCGGAGGAGAGTTTCAGTCCCGGTTGTCGGGATTAGTGTTTGGCGAGTGGGTGGGAGACTGCGGACTGGAAGCCAACGATCAGGTTTCAGTCCCGGTTGTCGGGATTAGTGTTTGGCGAGACATAGCGGACTTCAGTCTCTCCGTAACAGCGATCATGTTTCAGTCCCGGTTGTCGGGATTAGTGTTTGGCGAGCTTCACAAGAACGTGGTCAATACTCCCACAGTGGTGTTTCAGTCCCGGTTGTCGGGATTAGTGTTTGGCGAGCCTAAAGCGTATAGAGATTCTACAAGAGCTAGATCGTTTCAGTCCCGGTTGTCGGGATTAGTGTTTGGCGAGCGTTTGAGCAACTGGGTGAGGGAGCAGCGCTCCTTGTTTCAGTCCCGGTTGTCGGGATTAGTGTTTGGCGAGCCTGCCTTGGCTGCCCCCGTCCTGTGAGTGTCGTGAAGTTTCAGTCCCGGTTGTCGGGATTAGTGTTTGGCGAGCATCGCCGTCCAACTTCTCGGTGTCTGTGAACGTAAGTTTCAGTCCCGGTTGTCGGGATTAGTGTTTGGCGAGACAAACCCAACGTCTGTCGTAAAGTCTCCTAAGGTGTTTCAGTCCCGGTTGTCGGGATTAGTGTTTGGCGAGGTTATCCCAGACGAGAAAGAAACAATCACTTTCTTGTTTCAGTCCCGGTTGTCGGGATTAGTGTTTGGCGAGCTTTTAATGAAAATTTCATTGAGACTTATCAAAGAGTTTCAGTCCCGATTGTCGGGATTAGTGTTTGGCGAGTCTCTTCCGACTTAAAGATTGCGGCCCGCACCTGCTGTTTCAGTCCCGATTGTCGGGATTAGTGTTTGGCGAGTAACAATTTGTTCGTAATCACGGATAAATGCACGTGTTTCAGTCCCGATTGTCGGGATTAGTGTTTGGCGAGCCAATAACCAGGAAGTTGCTCTCCTGTAGCAACCATGTTTCAGTCCCGATTGTCGGGATTAGTGTTTGGCGAGAAATATCTTCCTCGTTTACAACTGCCTCAGCGTGAGTTTCAGTCCCGATTGTCGGGATTAGTGTTTGGCGAGGGGATGCGTGAGATCTCCTTAGCAGAATTGGATGAGGTTTCAGTCCCGATTGTCGGGATTAGTGTTTGGCGAGCCACCCCCGCCGTCTGAGGCTGCTGTTATCCTGCCCTGTTTCAGTCCCGATTGTCGGGATTAGTGTTTGGCGAGAATTGATACCACCAGCAAATATATTTTCTCTTACTGGTTTCAGTCCCGATTGTCGGGATTAGTGTTTGGCGAGTTTGAGTGGTTTCACGATTTAGGCCCACTGCAAACTATGAACGTTTCAGTCCCGATTGTCGGGATTAGTGTTTGGCGAGTCCAGTATAGCCAAGACTCTGAGAGAGGCCGCAACCGTTTCAGTCCCGATTGTCGGGATTAGTGTTTGGCGAGTCTTTAGAATTATTGTGGCTTAAATGTGGCTTTGGTGTTTCAGTCCCGATTGTCGGGATTAGTGTTTGGCGAGCTTTCTCCCCCGAAAGCCTCTCCACCAAAGCAGTCGTTTCAGTCCCGATTGTCGGGATTAGTGTTTGGCGAGGCGAGGCATTCCTTTCATGAGCCGCCAACCTAGCTAGTTTCAGTCCCGATTGTCGGGATTAGTGTTTGGCGAGTCTTACTATACATATATCGAAACGATACACGACACAGTTTCAGTCCCGATTGTCGGGATTAGTGTTTGGCGAGTTGTCCAGGTTTTCCCCCTTACCGATGAAGGTCCGGTTTCAGTCCCGATTGTCGGGATTAGTGTTTGGCGAGCTCGGTTAATCACGTTTTGCGATCGCAAAAGTTTGAGGGTTTCAGTCCCGATTGTCGGGATTAGTGTTTGGCGAGGACGACTCTCCTCTACATAGATAGAGCAAAGCAACTGTTTCAGTCCCGATTGTCGGGATTAGTGTTTGGCGAGTTTTCGAAACTCCTAATGAATATTTAGATCATTTATGGTTTCAGTCCCGATTGTCGGGATTAGTGTTTGGCGAGCTCCGTACAACTCTGCAAGTATTTCATCTGGAAGAGTTTCAGTCCCGATTGTCGGGATTAGTGTTTGGCGAGATGATTCATTAGAGGATACTGATCAGCTGTGTGTCAGTTTCAGTCCCGATTGTCGGGATTAGTGTTTGGCGAGATTCTTAAAATTTAGAGTAATGACAGGCTTAGTACCTTGTTTCAGTCCCGATTGTCGGGATTAGTGTTTGGCGAGTCCGTAGGCCCAAACGCTTATCAGATAAGGCTTCTACCTATAATTTTGGCAAAGGTCAAAACCAAGCAGTAGATTTATCTGATTGCGATCGCAACCCATCCATCTAAGAAACCTAAAACTATTCAATTATCAAGGTTCTAGCCATTTGGCAAACCCCAAGGGATTTTGCCCTCACTTCAGTTTGCCAAACAAATCAGAAATCAGGCATTAGCCATTTAGAAAAATTAGCATCACAGAATAATAGCCGTCTCCTGACGCGGTTGCTCAGACCCATAGGTAATCGTCCGCTTAACGGCTCCCGAATCCAAGACATAGACTCTAACAGAATCCTCATCTGGCTTGATCAACGTCTCTACTTGAGTCTGTAACTTAGCAAACTGCATACCCGTCAGAAAACACTCAAACACACTGTACTGGGTCCAGGTACCATAGCCAGATAAGAGCTTATGCAACCGATTACGGCGTTTATTAGCAGCTTTAGAATCAGGTAGGTCGTAAATAATTAGGTAAAAGAGCGTCGTCATTATCGCAACATCAAACCCTTATACTCAATTCCCTCTTGCAGATATTTAGCCAACAATCTTGCCTGTAAAATAATTGCCCGTCGATAGCTACACCGATAACCAAAAACAGGATGTTTAAACTCATCATTCATTTTACGATCAAAAGCCTGCAAAAACGACTTGCGACCATTATCTGATAATCGATAAGCCCCCAAACTCTCAGTAAAATCTTTTTGTTGAATCGCACGATTGTTGATTGCTGCTAGAACCAAGTTATCAGCGATCAATGGGCGAAATTCTTCCATCAGGTCTAGCACCATAGCAGGCTGGCCATGATGAACCTCATGAAGATAACCAATATAAGGATCAAGGCCAGCAATATGGACCGCTGCCGTAACTTGACTGCGTAAAAGCGCATAGGCAAAACTTAACAACGCATTGACCGGATCAGTAGGCGGTCTACGGTTGCGTCCTGTAAATTGCCAGGACTTGTCTAACATGTTTGCCCAATTTGCAAAATATTCGCGAGCCGCCAACCCTTCTATCCCACGTACTTTATCCAAGGTTTTCTGTTGATCAACCATGCCCTTGCGTTGTTTTAGTGGATTATCTTTTTGGCCATGGCGATAAAGCACCGCATACTGGTTATGGATTTTGGCAGTAATGATTGCCTTTACCAGGATTAACCGTTGCTCAGTATCGCGATACATTCCATACTGAGCAAGCCGTAGCTGACCATTCCGTGAGTGGCCAGGCAACGCAGCACCCAAATACTTACCAAAAGTCGATAGATAGTGCACTGGCATGCCTAGCTCTAAGGCATACATTAAAGCATCGCCCGTTACCTGGGGATTGCCCATTAACACTACCTGCTCTACAGTCTGAGCAGGAATCGATTGTTTTTTCCACGAACCATCCTCTTGTTTGAGAACAACATTGAAAGCTTCGTACTTTTTGCTAAGAACAGCGTCTGGTTGAGTAATATAAAGAGAAGACATGGTGAAGAATTAGCGGTGGACACAAGCTTGGAGAGATTTGGTCTCCATCGGAAGACAAATTTCCTGAAGGCTGCATGCTTGACATTTTTTGCGATGATCGATGGGGGCAGGGATCGATTGAGTAACAGCTGCTTGAGCATTCGCGATCGCACCCTCAGTCGCCTGTCTTAACTCTTCAGTAAAGGGCACATGTTCACGTCTACGATTAGCATGGTAAAAAATCTCGCCATGGTCAATCGTTCGACCTGTGCGTTCTTCGATGCATAGGGCAGCGGCACAGAGCTGAAAGTGATCGCTAAGGTGTTGGCCCATACGACCTTTTTTATATTCAAGCGGCACCAGCTGACCATGGGTTTCTTCGACGGCATCGATTTTGCCGGAGACCATCAGACGATTGCTCCAGACCCATTGTTGTTGGTAAATGCGCGTATCGCCTTCCTGACGAATAGTTTCTTCATCAATGTTACGATGGAGGTGACGACCCATAACAAGATGGGCATTGTCTTGCATTTCGCCAAGTTCGTATTCCAGGTAAAACCGGCGAGGACAATATTCCCACGCATTTAGATATGCGAGGGGAAGATAATGTTCATTCATGATTAGGGTGAAAGAGCAGCGACTAAAATACGCATAAGATCGTCTAAGTCTTCAGGAGCACGATAACTATCAAGCCCCTGCTCGATATGTTTAGTGTTACGGTCGAGCTGACCAAATTGCCAAACTGTTCCGGTTGTTATAGCTCCAAGTAAAATCGATTGTTCTGGGGTTTTCTCCCATTGATCCAGGGCGATCATTTCTGCAACAAGCTGGGTAAATCCGTAGTCTAAATCTTGGCGCTTTGCTTCGATAACAAGTAGTTCTGTTTGGGTTCTGAGTAAATAGTCTAGATAACCTTGAAGTTGGGTACTGACTTTAATGGGGTATTCGATCCGTAACTGGGCTTTTGTGTAATGGACTAACTCGGATACCACACGTGAAATTAGTACTTCGCGTCTTGAAGTTTCGCTGGCCAGGTTTACGTAGGGTAGGATTTCTTCGATGCGATCGCACAGTTCCTGAATCCGGTCTAGTCCACCTGGAAAGCGAGGTAGGTCCAGCCGTTTGCGGCTCAAGGTATAGCCTAGCTCCTGGGCCAGTTCATCAGCCGGTATCTTCAGCTCAAAGATTTTGCTAAAGGTATAAGACTGATCGGGCTTAAGCACCTGAGTCATGCTGTACTCCTTGACTTGCTGTGGGCTTGATCTGGTTTCATTATCGTTGTTTAAGACGGGTTTGGCCCATACCCATGGCGGTTTTACGGCCTACGCCTGCAAAATAGGCAAAGTGGGCCAATATATTGGCAATCCGAGCTTGCTCTGGATCGGGAAAGTTATATTTAACCCAGCCAACTGAGCCGATTTGGGGACCTCCTTCCATTCGAATGGCTTTGGTTTTAAGGTCGTAGGCGGCAACCCAACCATTCCATTGGATTTTGGGAAAGGCTAAGGCTTCTGGGGCAAAGGTGTTCCAGCGTTTGAGGAGGCTACCGAAGACGCTATGGGCTAAAGGAAAGGGTTGAATGTGTTGGTCTTGTTTGAAGCTGGTGGGAGAGAGAAATTCAAGGGTAATGTCCTGACCAAGACTGGGGGCTTTCGCTAAAAGTGAATACTGGGAAGAGCCGACATGAGGATGACTTCCTGGCATGGCATATATTGCCTTGATGGAAAACGGGAAATCTACCATGACAACTTTCCCTAGTCCATGATTTTCTAGTCCCTTTAGTAGGGGTGAAATCAGGTCTCCATGCAAAATGCCTGCTCTTAAGGTGAATTCATCACCCGCCTTGACAAAGTTTTTTTTACGGCGATGCCCAATCAGCCCTGAAATACTCAGGGGGGCTCCCTGGATGTTATGCACTTGACTACCCAACTCAGGATCCGCATTACTTAGCCAGGTCATAATCTGAGCATGGGTAGCACGGTTTAGGTTTCTGGGTAAGGCACCTTGTTTTGATGCGACTAGTTGTATTGCGATCGCATGCAAATTATCTGATTCACTAAGCTGTGGCAGCATATCCAACTCCATAGGCTAAATCAGCCGGTAAATTTTTCCCGTTAGGCAATTGCCAGTAGGCTCCTTCTAGCTGGGCCTGACTCACGAGGCTCACAGGTGGCATCACAATGCGGTCATAGAGCTTTAGCTGGGTCTGTGGTGGTAAATCCATAGGGTTCAAAGGATGAGTACAGATGAAGGTTCCTTGTTTTCGCTCGATATCAGCCAGAGGAAAATATTGCACATGGATTTTCCCGGCCCATTTTCCTAATCGAATCCATTGCGGTAGAGTCTTTATCTCTAGCGCTTGAGGTGAGATTAAATATGTGCGGTAGGTACTCCCCACCGCTAGCTCTTTGGCACGACCAAAATTGATTGGATAGTTACGCTTGGCTCCTTTGGCACCAAACTGTTTAGACTGGCCATAATAGGCAACCTGAGCCGCCTTAAACGTATTCACTTGATAGCTCCACCGCAATGGTTTTGCAGGAAAGAGATACAGCCCTGAACCATTCAATTGCAATAGATTTTGCTCATGGTCTGGATCAAGATAGCCTGGTTGTTGGGCTGTCTTACCCTGCATTCGATAAGGACGGGGAATATGAGTTTCTGAGAAAAAAGCATAGGTTAATGCCCAATTATGTAAGTACTTCTCAGTTTCATAGAGTGTCCCCATTTCACGGGTGGCAAAAAAAACATTGTCATGGAGTGTGAGATTGCATTGATAAATATGCATGTCTTTGACTCCCTATTTCTTCTTTTTGCCTTTGGCCATTGCGCCATAGGTCGTGGCATAGGCAGTGGTTTGCTCATATAGGGTCTGAAGCTTCTCGCTAAGTTGAGTTTCATCCTGATAAATGGCAGAAACCTCTCCAAGTAACTGGGTTAACTCATCACCAAGAATGACTTGATTTTTACGCACAGGTTCATTCTCTAATAGTGGCTCAATTAGTCCAGTTGCACGTTGGCAGAGTGTGTCAATCGGTGCTGATAGATCTGACTTACTGGCATCGTATAGAGCTTGAGTAAAATGTAAGTTACTGAATATTTCACCATCAGTAAAGACAATGCCAACAATATGATTTTTGACCGTTCCAGTTCGAGTCTCTTGAGCCCCATACCGTCGGGTGCGCAGTAAATTACCCAATACATATATAAAGCCCTCTAAAGTCGAATCCTTCAGAGTTTCAACCGTTGGAAAGGTGACTTCAGGCAAAATATGGTCCAGCTCATTAATAGAACTCCGCATCTCACCCTTTTCACTCATGGTTCCACCTTCAAACGGTGCATTAAAGGTAAAACTTTTGTGAGAGATTTCGTAGGGGCTTAACGAAAAAGCAGAATCCGAATAAACCTTAGATCGTTCAGAGCCACTATCACCAATAGCAAAGCCGTAAATAATACAGTCTGGACAATGTTTACAAGATTTTTCGCCATTGTATTCACAATATTTGGCTTTATCAGTTTCGTCTGCACTGGTCAGGTCCAATGCCCTTAGCAGTTCTCTTCCAGCTAGTCGTTCCGGTGTCGTCTGTTTCCGTTTGAACATGACTAAGCGACTAATTGTCTCTTTAGTTTTAGCACCAGCCTGTGTCCTTGCTGTATTTAGTACACCATCCGTTTGAAACACTGGAAATGACTGACTATGACGTAGCATCAAAAAGTGAATGTATTTACCAGAGGCAAGACGGGGAAAGGCACTATGCAATTCAGGCTTTAACGTTTCGAGAATAGACATAACACAAAGTTCCTTTGATGAATTTTGGTGGGCTTCTTTGGACAAAATTAGGCTGCTGATTCAGTTTCTGTTTCTGATTCCGCTTCTTGCTGTACGTCTTCTAAATTCAGCATCAGATAGGCGAACTCAACACCAGACTTGATTCTGTTTCGATTTTCCTGAAGTAAGGCAATATCCTTTTGGTACTGTCCCTTAAACAACTGCTCAACACAGGTAGTCATAAATTGTTGGATGGCTTGTAGTTCCTGTGCTTTACGTAGAGCAATATCTTTGGACTTATTTAGCAAGAGAGGTCTGGTATAAACTTCCTGACGCTCAAGCGCATCTTTGAGCTGGCCAGCCCCTTCTAAAATCAAGTCTTCTTCAGGAAGATCTGGCGGTACAGACAAAATAGTGTCAAGGGCTTTTGTTAGAGGTAACAAAATTGCATGACTTGAAGCGGTGCTACGGACTTTATAAAACTGTCGATATTCTTGGGCTAAACGTTTAACGAGAGATATCTGTTCTTCCATGATGGCATCTCCTTGAGACCAAAGTTGAGCATATTTCCAATAACGTTGGGCGTCGTCTGGTGTAGGGTCACGTTTTCGTTTACGACAGCCTGATTCCGCCAGACTAAATAGGTTCAGCACGTTACTCATTAGCTGTCGGGCAGTATCTGGCAAGGCTCGCCAGCGTGGGTCTGGTTTATCAGCCTGATTTTCGAGATGCACACTGTAGGCGATCAGTAGACGCTGCATAAAATCTTCGATGCGTTGAATACGGCCCTGGTGGTATTCCTCTAGGTGAATAGAATCAGGTAAGTTGAGAACACTCCAGAAGTTAGCAAGCCCATCTAATTTGATAGATTCTCTAAAATCACTGTCACTTCTATATAGAGGCGTTTGGCTAGCTGTGGCCACGACCTTAATACCTAAGAACTTGGCAATTAAAAGAGATAGAAAAGCAGGCTCTGCCCAAGCATCGGTGTGAGTTTTACCCCGTGTAGTGGTATAGCTGATACCTAAGAAAGGTAAGTCTTGCCCAGCATATTTTTCGTCATTAAATCGCCCCTCCTCAGGCTCTGTCTCCGAAAGCCATGGAAACTGTTTTAGTGCGTTGATATCTAAATCGTGCTCAAGCAAGAACTTATGTAATTCCCAAAAATTCACTCGTTTGAGGTCATTGACTAATACACGCACTGCCTGGGCTACCTGAGGCGAGTATACATAAGCGGGATACATGTACAGGAAGATAGGCTGCTGGTCTTCCATTTTGCCAGAGGGTACAGCCCATTTTGACTGCCGTAAAAGCATTTCCAGAGACCAGATTTTGGAAATGCCCCGTTTGATTTGTCCACCCCCCAATGGATTCTTATTACTGTATTGCTGAGGCTTAAAAAGAACTACAGAGTCCATCTGATCTTCTGAGATAAACTCACCTGAACTTAGAGAGCAAATGGGCTGCTTGGAGGCTTTAGTTTTAGCAATGGTATAGCGTTCTAGTTCCTGCTGAAATGATCCTTTTGTATTATCCCAACCCGATATTTCAAGATACTGATCGAGATAACTAAGAAAGGCATCTTTAGTCGGATTAACAGTTCCTGGTAATAATTGTTTCTCTGTTGCCCAGTCAGCAAGGGCTGTAACGAACTCCTCTAATATTTCAGAAAACTGCTCTGTGTCCAATGTTTGATGTTTCAGAACATATTCAGCGGTAGCTCGGTACCAACCATAGTTGACACCACCTTTTTGTACCTGAGTTTGTTCAGGTGTTATTTCATCCTGAATGTTTAGCCACTCTAGTACCCATGGTGTGAATTCAGAAATTTTACTAAAAAATTCCTTTTGAACAAGACCAATCAGCTCAGCTAAACGGTCACTGCGAATATCAGCCACCGCACCAAGCCGTTCTCGCTCAGTTTCACTTAGTTCTAGACTGGCAAGTCGTTTTGGTGTTGCTGGGGCTTTTTCATTTCTGACTTTAGCTATAATGACTTCTGGCAACCCTCGAATAAGTTGCTCAGGGGGAAATAGCTCTAACGTTTGAGGTGAAACCTTCACACCTTTACCATCACGTTTGAAGCCAATATCTCCTCCTAACATGGCTCCAGAGAGTATTGCCTCAACAGAGTTCCATAGAGCATGTTTAAGATTGTCAGGTTCTGGCACCTCTGTTTCTGTGGGGGCTAAGTACACAGCCCCTTGAGCAAAATACAAGATAGGCTGCCAGTCTTCTTGTGCAGTAAAGGCTAAAACAGCGTTGTGGATACCATTACTTAAAATACCTGTGACATCCCGCAGGCGATGATAAACAAGCTTCCCTGATATACCGAGGCTATCTAAATGATCCTGCAGCCGATCACCACGGGTTGTTGTGGCGATTTCAGCAGGATTAGTCATATGGACTGCCACATCACCAAAAGCAAGTAGTGGTCGTAATGGATTGAGTAAACGGCGATTACGTATGTTGAAGTCTGGCCAGTTTCGTGGGGCTAAATTAGTGCCATGTTTGCCCTGAGTATTTTGAGCAAGAAATCCAATTTCTGATACATAATCTTGCCACTCAGTCCAAAAACTTCCAAAATCTAGCATTTGTCCCATTTCGTGACAAAGCGCCAGGATACTATCTACTTCATAAGCTTTGGGTGGATCGTCTTCTTCCCCCTGGCAGTACTTGTTATAATCGTGCAACGTTAAGCCCAGGCACAGCAACCGTTTTTCGGCATCAGTTAAATCACTGTCTGGCAACAATGGAATGAGGTTCCAAGCGGTTAGCAAACCATTGAGGACATGTACGAGCAAGCTCTGATCAGCACTGTTTGACCATCGTTGTGCTGTTTCTTCTGCATAGGAATGTTTTTTACGTGTTAAGCGATCAAGGTGGACCTCATAGGACCCACCTAGGGCAGTAATAGAACCAAACTTCTGATCCATTGCAGGCAAAACCGTATCAATGAACTGTCGCAAAATAGGATCAGTATCAGCAGCGAGGGTGTTAATTAGCAGCGTTTGTAATAGAGTTGCCATAACAGTTTTGGAAAGAGTGTGTAGGACTGTATTAGAAGAAAAGAGAACCTGCCTGTCGACAGAACTTTGTCAGTCGATGGTGTTTTTCAAAGGCTTTTAGCAGTAGTGCATCTTGATTAAATGCACAGGCATAGGCTTGTTCAGAAGCATCTGTCAGGTGATGTAATCCAAAGAGGGGACTGAGACGCAATGCTTTTGCAATATCCCAATGGAACTGACGTTTTCCCAGTGGTATTAGGAAAGCTAACGTTGGTTTTTGACTGAGGGCACGAACAACTTCAATTTGAGGATGATTCTCGATTCTCAACTCTTTAATCTGAATTAGATCGCAACATTTTAGTTCACTGCTATCTCGATTACATCGCAGTTGAATGGGCAAACGTTCATCTAGCCAGTACTGAACTTTAATGTAGACCTTGGCATAGCTGAAAAACTCTTCTCCATATCCAGCTTTATCCGCAGCCGTTAAAAAGTCAGATTCTTCGATGATTTCTACATGCGTATAGGGCAACAGCCTGAGCAAATCATAAGTGTAAAAGCGATGGTCATCCCATACAGCTGCTTGTAACGTTGTGCCACCTCGAAATCTCAAAAGCTCTTCCTGGGTAGCTTTGCCAATAGAGTCATTGCCCATGGCATGCCAACATTTGCGAACACCCTCTAACTTGGCTTCGCTATAGACTGGGATGAGGGCAGAGAGGATGCGATCGCAAATCGGTTCCATCACCTTGGCAGACTCACTCACCTGTTTAATCTGCCAGAGCATTCCTTGAGCCTGTAATGCACCCCACTGTTGACGATATTGCTCAAACTCCTTCGGTTCTTCAAAGGCAGAGCGAATCGCATCATTAAGCATTTGTCGCTCAACGACCTGACCCTCATTTAAAGACTTTTCAAGACGCGAATAAATCCAGGGTGCATGACCAGGTAATAAACAAAACGCATGGTACTTGTGAAATCCTTGATGACGCCCCAAACGTCCCAGCCGTTGAATCACAGTTGCCGAATTGTTACTCTCAAAAATCAGCAGGTGAATCTTAAAATCAACACCCACATCCACAGCAGATGTACCCACAACAAGAACAGGATGTGGAGAATCTTTTAATTTTTCCTGCGTCTTGCGCCGTTCTTGACGATCAATCCGTCCACTGATTTCAGTAATTTCAAAATTATCAGGTAGCAACGTTTTCAATAGACGAACAACCCTCCCTGCCTGGGCCACAGAGTTCAAAATCAGCAGACCACGACCGTTGGCTTCAGCAAGCAGTAAATTTTGGAGTAGCCCTACATTATCCTGTAGCCAATCTAAGATTCCTTGCTTTGGTTTTAGTTTTACAAACTCCAGCTCTACAGGCTGTAGTATCGGTCGATACCCTGTCCTAGCTTCGCTAGCGTACTGCCCAGAAATAGACTTCACCTTAAACCCAGAGGCTTCTAACTGCTTAATAAATGTTGTCTTTGGGGTTGCCGATGTAAACAGAAACTTACGCTTTCCCTGGGCAGATGCCCGTATAAAACAGAGACTGTTGAGCACAGCCGATTCCTGATGGGGGCCAAAGATATGAAACTCATCAAAGACCCAATAATCAGGAAATGTGGCCATCAACATGGGGAGTTCCGCATTGTCATAAGCGGCATTACGATACCGAAAATGCAGCATCAGATGAAACAGGTCTGGATTCGTTAATAAAACGGGTTTATGTTGAATCGCTAGTTCTAATTCTCGAAAACGATTTCTGTCATTGGCCTTTACCCGACGAGCTAACTCCTGGCCGTAAAGCAAATCAATTCGTTTTTGAGCATTCAGTCCAAATTTTTGGTGATAATCTTGCTGCCCTCGTAGCTGATCTTCAACTAGCTCATTGGTTGGGTATAACCCCACCATGCGATATTGCGAATCAAGCAAAATGGGCAGAGTTGCGGCCAATGATTTACCATCACCCGTCACACTCGTATTAAAAATAATGTCAGCTTCACCATCAAAAACGGCAGCAGCCGTTTCTGCCTGATGACTCGATAGGGGACAGGTGCAATCATCCATCGGTTGAAAATCAGACGATTTGTCAGTTACTCGGCATGATTGCTGGCAACCTAGGGGACAGGCACCAAAACCTGCATTCACTTGTGAATAGAGTGGTTTGACTAGAATCTTCATGGCACTCATCCTTGCTTGCCATATCCTAGACCCTTTCTTAAAATAGATAACGCCATATATTGGCTCTATCTAAATTTATTTTAGAACTCTCTAGTTATTCTGGGAGTCAAAGCGATGCCAGCAGGATTTAATCAACTGAAATTTGCGATCGCAATTCTTCAAAAACTTGCAGAGAAACCATATTTTCCTAAAACCCTCAGTGAGGAGCTGTATCAGTTTTTAGAGGAAAATGGCCAATCCACAGACGACGCAACGCGTAAAATCAGCCGCATGATAGGGAAAATGCGTGACTGTGGCTTTGAAATAAAGAGTGCTCCCAATCGTCCTTATAAATTAGTTCAATCTAACTTTCCAGTTATTCTCACTCCGTATCAACGCGAAGCACTAGCTCTAGCCGCCTACATCCTGAATGACATGGGATTCTCAAGCCAAGCTAGCCAGATACTTCAAATCTCAGGCTTCGAGCAAAGCCAACTACCATCACAGGTAAAGGTCAACTTTAGCCCTCCAGTAGACTACGGAGAAGATCGCCTAGATACCGTTGTCCAAACCCTGCAAGACCGTTTCCAAAAACATCGCCGTTACACCATTCGCTATCGCAGTAGCAGTGGCCAAGAACGTCCCTGGGATCTAGACCGTTCAGAATTACGATTACACAATGGCGTCCTTTACTTATTTGCCTATGCCCCTGACTTTTCAGCTCGTCATCATGATGTCGAAAAAAATCAAATCTTTCGAGTAGATCGCATTCTCACTGTAGGAGCAGCCTCCAATATCCCCTGGGGCAGATTGACATTCCCATCCATCGACTTAACCTACCGAATGACCGGACCACTCGGCAGATATCAACCACGTCGAGCCAATGAAACAATAATCAAACGAGATTCTGCCAAAACTTCCCAATGGGTTGAGATCAGCACAACAGAAGAGTCTTTATTTTGGTTCCGCCAGCGTCTACTCCAGTATGGAGAGAACATACGGCTTCTAGCACCAGAATGGTTTGTCAAAAAGATAGCAGCTGAGATGCTCCGCTCTGCCCAGAATTACCAGACTAATTGAACTAAGTTTCATGGAACAGAAAATTTCTCCCACCAACAATGGGAGTTTTGGATTTCTGCCACTACTGGTGGCAGATTTAGAATTTCTCGCACCATTATCGCGAGCTTTAAACAGGCTAACCGCCAAGGGGTGATGGATTGCCCGAAACAGCTGAATAGCTAAACCTCATCCCCCAAGTAACTTTGCATAAAAGCGTTTGCTGATTCAGGATTCAGAGTCTTTAACGCCCTAACAATCTCAACTACCGTTTCCGCCGTCGGATCACGTTTTTCATTTACCCAACGGTAAACATTGTTGCGCTCCACATTCATCGCAACTGACAAACTATATTGACTAATTTCATAGGACTCAAGCACTTGCTTGAGCGCCTTTCCCGCTTTTCCCATGGGCACATCCTGTCAGAGGTTTTCACCACTGTAACAGCCCAATGGTTGACAGTCGTCCTAGTGGTCGTCTAATTTGATTCTAGACATCCAAATGGACGACGTTGCCATGTACACCAGCTTTCTGGCTACACCCGCTCTAACCACTGAAATAACCACCCCTGAGTCAGCCCTCCAGCTCTACTCAGTCCCAAAACCTGACCGCGAGCCCGTCAAAATCCTTATCATCGGCTCCCAGGCAACCGTCAACACCATCACCACTTCGCCGAACCATTTGAGTGGACCCAATTCCTCCCCACCGATCGCCCCATCCAACCCCAACCCGGCGAATCTATGCGAGCCTTGGTGAAATACCTGCCCCGTTAGTAAATTATTGACTAGCCGCACTAACATCTACTATTAGATACTTGAGTAGGTTCCTGTTGCTCATCAATCGACGGCTTCTTCTCATAGAAAGTAAGCCCAACTCGATTAATATGAGCAATCACATCAGGATTCTCAATATGGCTAAAAATCGATAGGTCAAACAGATATGGCAACAGCAAATCGTCTAGCTGATGTTCGATAGCCAATAACTGTTCATGGGAAATATCCCTACCCATTAGGGTCAAATCAATATCCGACCCTGGCCGATAATTACCTTTGGCTCGTGATCCGTACAGGACAACCCGTTCAATTTTAGTGAACTGTCTTTTATATTTTCTGCAATAGCTTGAGCCGTTGCCTGATTATAAGTATGACTAGTCCGATTTCGCTCTCTAATCATATCCATCCAGCTTCCACCATCTTCAATCAGACCCACATTAGAAGCAAGACGGGTGGCATCCCGTGAGCCATAAATGTTCTGATTACCTTGATACTGCAAATAATCTTTCAAGACATTCCAGGCTAGCTCATGGGTATATTTAAACGACTGGATTAGCCCTTGCTCTTCCAGTTCATTCAATTCACCCTTATCAATAAACTTGGTAAGCTGCGCCAGAGCTCTCTCGTAGTTGGCAAAACGCTGCTTCCATCGAATATCTGGATCTATCATCGGTTAGCCTATCTACCCAGCATTAAATTTCGTTCGGCTCAATCCCAAGGGCGGCTAATCGCTCTTCTAAAGCTTTTGCTCGGCGCTCTCCACATTGTCTTCATTGGCTCAGTGCTACTTCACCCTAATCACAGCAATAGCTCACCGCGCAAAACAGAGACAGCCTTGCCACTGATATAAATTCGCTTTGGTGTGCATTCTACGTGTAATACGCCACCACGGGGTGATGCTTGATAAGCGACCATGGTATCTTTGCCCAGTTTTGCTTGCCAATAGGGGGCTAAAGAACAGTGGGACGAACCAGTCACCGGATCTTCAGGAATACCGATGGCCGGTGCAAAATAACGGGAGACAAAATCGTAGGGAGAGTCTCCAACACTGGTGACAATGACACCTTGGTAGGGTAATTTTGCGAGTCTATCTAAATCTGGGGCGAGGTTAGCAACAGCTTGATGCGATCGCAACTCTACCAAATAATTCACATCATTACGCGCCCCATGGACAATATCCGCATGGTTCATGGCCGCCACCATAGCTGGAGAAATAGATGCATCATGGACAGGCTGAGCTGGAAAATCTAGCTGAATGAAATTACCGTTGCGAGAGGCCAACAGCTCTCCGCTCTTGGTCTGAAAACGGGCTGTAATGTCAGGCGATAGGTGTCCTTCGCTCCAAAGTACATGGGCACTGGCCAAGGTGGCATGGCCACATAACTCAATTTCATCCGTTGGTGTAAACCATCGCAAACTATAGTTACCCTCATCTTTAAGGGCATAGAGAAACGCCGTTTCTGACAAATTCATTTCCTTGGCAATCTGCTGCATTAGAGATTCATCCAAAGGGGTTTCACTCACACATACGGCAGCTGGGTTACCGCCAAAGGGGCGATCTGTAAAGGCGTCTACCTGAATGACGGGCTGTTTCATCGGTTAGCTGTTAAGGGGACCTGTGGGAAATAGTATCGCGCTGTGGGTAGGGATGGCGGGGAACGGAAAAAATGATAATCATAAAAAGGCCTGGTTTTCTTTTTTGAGAAAACCAGGCCTCAATCTGACCTAAACAAAGTTGTCATTAGAATAAACGAGAATGGGGCACTCCTTGATCATCAAAGCTGCTTAAAGACCTAAAACAGTTCTAACTGATTTCGGAGCGCTGTAGCACGATAGTCATGGCCTGTCGCTTCATTCATTTGAAGTATCTCACTGGCAATGTCTGTTTGCGATAGATAGGCATCCCTGCGCTGGGCATAAAACTCAGCAATGTCAGGATTGAGATTAATGGCACGGGTGTAGGTTGAGCGCGCACCTTCATAGTCCTGACTAATCTGCTGTGCTTGAGCCTCTAACAACAACCGCTGAGACACGGTTGCTGTTTCTACTGTCATTCGATAGCGCACCGTCGATGGCGAGGTTGTCTCAGCAGCTGCAATATCAGTGTCTACGGCGAATTGAGGCTCAACTTCATAATCAAACAGAGGCTCAATCTCGTAGCTCATCGGAGTACCCTTATGCTCACCGGGTAGGGTCAAAACAACAAGATGACTAATCTGTGATTTCTGTGTGGGATCAACCGTGCGATAGCTCACCTGGTTCTCAACAAAAAGAGGCGTATGCTTGCCAGCAACATAAACTGCAACACGACTAACAATACCAGGATTGTTATTGGCTAACTTGAGTTTAATCGCCACCGTTTGCCCCACTTCAGCCGTCAGCTGATGCCTTAGGGGTTGGTAAGTATCCTCTGTTACCAACTTTGTTTCTGTTGCACCGGCCTGTAGCAGCACCTCGGCTGATACGGGCATGGCTAATCCCAGCAATACGCCCATCACACCTAAACTACTGACTATGGACCGCATGTTGGCCTCCTAAGGAACACTGAAGAACATTGATATGGATTACTCCACATGGTAAAGCTACCGTTCCAGAACAATCGGGACGGTATTTGAAACTACATAGGAACTTTATGGCAAAATTTTATGGTACCCAGGAACCTTTGTAGAGCCGTTCCATGGAACGTCCCTACATGATTGCAACGACCCTTCATTTGCATCATTTACTCCGTTAGCTGTAACCCATTCTTACAAACCGTTGCGAATCGTTTAGCGATACCCGTGTCTGATGAAGGACTCCCATATTCTGAGGGTTGGGCTCCCCATCATCGGGACATTGCCCTAACCCATCCCAGAATCTTTCCACCGGAGCGCTGTCTATGAAACTGGCCTATTGGATGTATGCAGGTCCCGCCCATATCGGCACCTTGCGTATTGCCAGCTCATTCAAAAATGTCCATGCCATCATGCATGCCCCACTAGGGGATGATTATTTTAATGTCATGCGCTCTATGCTGTCTCGTGAGCGAGATTTTACGCCAGTAACGACTAGCGTTGTCGATCGTCATGTGTTAGCGCGAGGCTCTCAAGAGAAAGTTGTCGATAATATTACCCGTAAAGATAAGGAAGAAAATCCTGATCTGATTGTTCTCACACCGACCTGCACCTCCAGCATTTTGCAAGAAGATCTGGCTAACTTTGTTGAGCGCGCTCAGATGGATGCCCAAGGTGATGTCATGCTAGCAGATGTGAATCACTATCGCGCCAATGAGCTACAGGCGGCTGACCGCACGCTGCAACAGATTGTTGAATTTTATCTAAAGAAGGCGGCCAAGCAGGGAGACTTACCTGTAGAGAGAACGGAAAAGCCGTCGGTCAATATCATCGGCATTACCACCCTAGGTTTTCACAACAACCATGATGTGACCGAGTTAAAACGGCTGATGGCAGACCTGGGGATCGAGGTCAATGCCGTAATTCCTGAAGGTGCTTCGGTCCATGACCTTAAGAATTTGCCCAAAGCCTGGTTTAACCTGATCCCCTATCGGGAGATTGGCTCACTCACTGCCGAATATTTGCAGCGTGAGTTTGAGATGCCCTATGTGGATATTACGCCCATGGGTGTAGTCGAAACGGCCCGCTGTATTCGTGCAATCCAAAAACTCTTAAATGAGCGCGGTGTTGCTGCCAATTATGACCAGTTTATTGATGACCAAACTCGGTTTGCCTCACAGGCGGCCTGGTTCTCTCGCTCTATCGACTGTCAAAATCTGACGGGCAAACGCTGCGTTGTCTTAGGTGATAATACCCATGCTGCGGCCCTCACCAAAGTTCTCTCGCGGGAAATGGGGCTAAAGGTGGTATTAGCGGGTACTTATTGCAAGTATGACGAAGCTTGGTTCCGCCAGGAGGTGGAAGGGTACTGTGACGAGGTGCTGATTAGTGAGGATAATGGTGCGATCGCAGATAAAATTGCCCAGCTAGAACCCGCCGCCATTTTTGGTACCCAAATGGAACGTCATGTGGGCAAGCGTCTCAACATCCCCTGTGGGGTGATTGCTGCTCCCATCCATGTCCAAAATTTTCCCGTTGGCTATCGTCCTTTCCTTGGCTATGAAGGCGCTAATCAGCTAGTCGACTTGATCTACAACTCCTTTACCCTGGGCATGGAAGATCACCTGCTAGAAATCTTCGGTGGTCACGACACCAAGGAAGTCATCACCCACACACTGTCTGCCGATGCCGACTTAAACTGGACAACCGATGGCCTCACCGAGTTGAAACGCGTTCCAGGGTTTGTCAGAGGCAAGGTCAAGCGCAATACTGAAAAATTTGCACGCGAGCAAGGCTATACGGAAATTACAGCTGAAGTCATTTATGCGGCCAAAGAAGCGGTTGGAGCCTAGAAATCGTGTAGGGATGTTCCATGGAACGTCCCTACACAATTCACCGTAAAATATCTGAGCACCAGGATATTAGACCAGAGACTAGCCGCAATGCCAAATGCAGCCAATCAACGTGCCCAAGCCGCCTTTCAATTGGGGCAACAGGCCTTTGAGCGGGGCCGCTATGCCGATGCCGTCAACGCCTTTGAACAGGGCATCGCTGAGCAACCGAGTATCGCTTTAGATGGGGAGTTAAAACTATGGCTCGTGAATGCATTAGCCGCTTCAGATCGGCGTCAAGAAGCCATTGAGCTATGTGGCAAGCTGGCCCTGCATCCAGACTTGGACGTCAGAAAACAAAGCAAACGGGTGCTGTACATTATCCAGGCTCCAAAACTACAGGCCAGGGAAGAATGGCTCACTAAGATCCCAGATCTGGCGACCCTGGAAAGTAGCGAGGAAAAACCCTGGCAACCCCGTCCACCCAAGTCCCGTCGCCTCAAGCCACCACCGCCGCCCCTGCCCCTCAGTGAAGTTAATACTGAAGATAATGGCTTTGTATGGTTTGCCTTGATGGGTAGCGCCATTGTACTGGGGGGGCTTTGGTGGCTAAGTTAAGGCATCTGATCGTTCGACTACTGGTGATTACAGCCCTATCCCTGGGGTTAACAGGCTGTGTCGATTATCAATTGGGCATACAGTTTGGCAGTCAAACCCACGGTGTTTTAGTCCAAACTCTGCACCTTGACGATCAGTTTGTTGCCCTCAATAACAATGTCCGGCAGCAGTGGCTGGAGATTTTTATCGAAGAAGCTAAAGTCTTTTCAGGCAAGGTAACCTCTCTAGACGATGGCGCACTCCAAATACGCATCGACTTCTACAACGGTGCTGACTTAGTGCAGAAATTTAATCAACTTTTTGCCGAAGATGGACTGATGACCCAGGTGCCAGGGGCTCCACCTGTACTGGCCCATTTGGACCTTACCCAACAAAATTGGGGTGTAGCTCTGCTCAATCATCTCCAGGCTGACATTGACCTGGGTGCCCTAAAAGCCGATAGCGCCATTGGTGATGGTGGAGCCTTAGATCGCTGGCGCACCTTAACCCTCAGTTTTCAGTTAGGGTCCCTGGGTAAAACCCACCAGTGGCCCTTGAAACCCGGCCAGGTGAACACCATCGACACCACATTTTGGCTCCCTAGCCCGATTGGAATTGGGGCTGTGGTCATTGCCCTGATCTGTGCTGCTGGCTATGGGGTGCGGTATGGATTTAATCGAAGGTAACGCCTGATAATTTTAGGGTTTGATCAAATAATGCCAGCCTGACAGTCTTTTAATAAATAAAAATGTTCTCCCGATTCTGACTGTCCTGTAGTAGCCTGTACCTGACCTATATAAAACACGATTTGAGGTGACTGCTATGCGGCAGATTAACTTTGTCGTTATCTTTGTCATTTGCTTAGCCCTCGTACTGTTTGGCATTGAGAATACAGAGTCCGCTACTATCCATGTTGTGCGTGGGGTGAATATTGAAGCACCACTGTGTATCGAGCTCATGATTTCTCTGGGTGTCGGTGCGGTTCTCGCCTGGGTATTTAGCGTGTGGGTGCAGGTACAGGGATATTTCAATATCAACCCTCAAGTCCAGCAGCGGGAAATGCGCATTCAGCAGCTAGAAGAAGATGTCGAGCGCTATCGAGTAGAACTGGAAGACCTACAGCCCATGCTGCCAGGTGCTGCCAATAAAGATGCTGGTACTGAAGAAGCGGTTGCTTAGGTAGGCGTCGCTAGCAGGCGCGTCGCTATGCGGGTAGCCTGGGCGTTGCCCTACTCACATGAGGTAAAAAGGGACGTGAACAGGGCAATGGGATATTTCCCACCCGGCTCAGGTCTCTTTTTTCATTTTCGATAAATAATTGGTTGATCTAAAACCTAGTGCTGTAGAACATTTGTTCAATGGTCATTTTTTACTCGTTTCTAAACCGGTCGATGGGTCTTTGTAACTGAATTGGACAGTTTTTTTTGAATTTTCAATTCTTCTAAGCTATAGTGCATCTGTTCACGCTAGATGTAGCGTCAGCTAATAGTAGCGTCGGCTAAATAAAATACCAGGCTGTATTTATGGCTAATTCTTTAGCTCAACGTGCGATCGCATTTCTGATTGACCTTTCCGAACGCGGTGAAATTGATCCGTGGGATGTCAATGTCATCGACGTGGTTGACCGCTTTCTCAAAAGCCTCAAGGAGCAAGCGCCCATCGCCCATAACGGTCGGTCGCCCTACGAGAAAAATCTAGCTGAATCAGGTCAAGCCTTTCTTTACGCAGCAATGCTGGTGCTACTTAAGGCCGACACCCTCATTCGCGCTGAGATTGAAGAAGAGGTTGATGAGTTCGAAGATCCTGAAGAAGCGTTTGAGCCCCAAGGCTACGCTAAACGCCTGCCTCCTAATTTAGAGCGCTACATCCATCGTCGGGCGGTGGCCAACCCACCGGAACAGCGTCAGGTCACCCTCCAGGAACTGATCTCCCAGCTGGAAATGATGGCCGTCGCCATGGCTAACCCCACCCCCCGCAATCGTCATCGCGGTGCTAAGCCCCATTCCAAACGCAAGGCCATTAGCACCATTGCCCAGCTAGCCCACCAGGAAAACCTATCGGAAATTGCCGACGCTCTTTCCTCCTTCCTAGACCGATATTGGGAAGAACTAGAAAGCGCCATTGAATGGATGGACTTTGAGCGCCTCTTAGAGCATTGGGCCCATTTTCGCCCCGATGTTTTAGGCGGTCCCATTACCACAGAACTAACCGACGAAGACTATCGCCATGAAAAAGTTGGTGTTTTTTGGGGGCTGTTATTCTTATCGTCCCAATCTAAGGTAGAGCTGGCTCAAGAACGATTTTATCGCGACCTTAAAGTGAGACAGCTAAATGAGGCCACCCTGAAAGATGTTCCGGCGTATGTACTACCTGATTAGGCAAGACAGATTGAGACAGATTGATTGATATTGCATTTAGCCGCATGTCCGTAGTAAAGTACATTTGGCTAGTGTCAGGCGATGTCATAAATCTACAAAAATCAATATTTGTCCGGGGCTCTGTAAGGCATCAATGAAGACCATCAATAAGCGTGGGTATACTATAAACATGCTTGCTACTATCTTGACATTGCCGAGCTTTTACTTGCTTGCAGGTGTCAGTTTTTGTCGGTAATGGCAAATTTTAGGAACTTACTTAAATTTGTCTTTCGATAGCTCTTGTCAGTTCGTGCATTTAAGCCACGTGCTTGTTGCCGTTGCAGGTTATTTGCAGCTGCAACGTTTTTATTTTTACCTCTTACGCTGTTAGTTAAGGAATAGAGAGAGCATTTATGAAAGCCATGATCTTGGCCGCAGGGAAAGGTACTCGTGTACGTCCCATCACGTACACCATTCCAAAGCCGATGATCCCCATCCTGCAAAAGCCAGTGATGGAGTTTCTATTAGAATTGCTAAAACAGCACGGCTTTACGCAGGTTGTGGCAAATGTGAGCCACCTCGCAAATGAAATTGAAGGCTATTTTAGAGATGGTCAACGCTTTGGTGTTGAACTGGCCTATTCCTTTGAAGGTCGCATTACCAATGGTGAGCTAGTGGGCGATGCCCTGGGCTCTGCTGGTGGTATGCGTAAAATTCAGGACTTTTCACCGTTTTTTGATGATACCTTTGTCGTTCTTTGTGGTGATGCACTCATTGACCTGGACCTCACTGAGGCGGTTCGGCAGCACAAGGAAAAGGGCTCCATCGCCACCATCGTGATGAAGTCGGTGCCTCTAAAGCAGGTGCCTAGCTATGGTGTGGTGGTAACTGATGATACGGGTCGTATCAAGTCTTTCCAAGAAAAGCCCAAGGTCGAGGAAGCTCTCAGCACCAGTATCAACACAGGTATCTACATTTTTGAACCTGAGATCTTTAAGTACATTCCCTCCGGTCAGGAGTTTGATATCGGTGGCGACCTGTTCCCCAAGCTGGTGGCAGCTAACGAAGCGTTCTACGGTATCACCATGGACTTTGAGTGGGTGGACATCGGTAAAGTGCCTGATTACTGGCAGGCCATCCAAGATGTTCTGACTGGTCAGGTAAAAGGTGTTGGCATTCCTGGTCAGGAAGTAAAACCTGGTGTCTTCACGGGTCTGAATGTGAAGGCCAACTGGGACAAGATCACCATCGAAGGTCCTGTGTACATCGGTGGGATGGCTGAGATTGAAGATGGTGCCACCATCATCGGTCCTAGTATGATCGGTCCTAATTGCTGCATTTGCAGTGGTGCCCTGGTGGATAAGAGCGTGATCTTTGAATATTCACGCATCGGTCCTGGGGTGCGCCTAATGGACAAGCTGGTGTTTGGTCGTTACTGCGTGGATAAGACCGGCGCATCCATCGATATGCAAGAGGCTGCCCTCGACTGGTTGATTACGGATACCCGTCAAGCAGTGCTGGCTGAGCCTCCCATTGAGCATCGTGCCATTACTGAGCTGCTCAACGAAGCAATTGTATGAACGTTTCGTTTTAACCAGAGTTAAGAACACGTTACCCCCCCGAGTGCGATCGCACTCGGGGGGTGCTTTTTGTCTATCTCATCTCCCAGGCCTAATCTCCCAGACCTCATCTCCCAGACCTAATCCAGGCCTAATCTTTAACGGGCACACCGTAGCGCGCCGACCCAGCTGCAGCGATGGAAATCAAGACAATGGCAATGAGCGATCGCACCGTTAGCGTTTCGCCCAAAACTAAAAAGCCAGAGGCTGCCGCCAACATCGGCTCCACACTCAGTAAAACGCCAAACACATTCACCGGTATCCGTCGTAGAGCCACCAGTTCCAGGGCATAGGTGGCCGAAGAGAGCGCGGCCACAGCCAGGCCAGTCACCAGCAGACGTCCATCCAACAACGCTGTACCCGCCGCACTGATGCCAATGGGCGTCAATATACAGGTACCAAACACCATGGCCCAAGCCAATCCTTCTATGCCGGCCACCACATTCCCCGTTGCTGCCGCCAGCAGGATATAGCCAGCCCAAGCCATCGCTGCTAGACCCGCAAACCCTAACCCCAGAGGGTCTAAGCCGCTACCCTGCAAAGGTGCCAGCAAGATTATCCCCAAGGCTGCCAGGGTTACCCACACAACATCTAACCAGCGTCTCGACTTGATCACCGCCAGCCCCAATGGTCCAATAAACTCAATTGCCACCGCCACCCCTAATGGGATGCGGTCAATGGCCAGGTAGAAAGACGTATTCATTAACGTTAAGACACCGCCATAGGCCATCACTAAAGGCCAGTGTTTACGGGTCGCTTGCCAGCCTGGACGCCACAGCACAAACAACAACACTGCCGAGAGGGCCACCCGTAGAAATACGGTGCCCAAGGGACCCGCCAGTTCAAATACAGACTTTGCCAGGGCAGACCCTAGCTGCACCGTCACACCCGCCAAAATAACCAGCGTTGGCGCTGGAATGCGGTCTGCCAATGATTTCATGAATTGTCGTAATAAGAGTAATGAACCGTGGGGTTAATCGTATATCTGCCTGGTGACGAACTCTTAGTCTATGCTTGATGCCAGCCTAGGCAGCAGACGACTGCTGGCTCGCATTATTTTGGTTGTTTTCTGGGGAGAGTCTGTTTTCTGAGGCAACCTTACACAATGCCAGTAGCTGAGCTGGGGAGAGCCGCCCCTGTAGGTACAGCAACCAAACGCGATCGCACGTAACAGCAGCTTTTTCTTCCATAGTGCACCTTCCAGGAACTCACGGGGTCATCTCATCTACTCTAGCTAAGCCTCCGTAAATGGAAGGTTGAGACGTGCCAAATGCTACACCGGTCGATATGAAACCAATGGAGCAGATGCCTATCGTTTCCCAAATGGGCCACAAGAGTTGTACTCGCTGTTCCTGAATTGTTGTTGTTCAGATAGCCGAACTGCTTATAAAATTAGGTGTTCTAAGATTGTTTGTTAATTTTCCAAGAGAGCCATAGCGAGCCAACAATGCCAGCAAAGTGAGAAATCAAGGTATTGATGGTTGCTTGCACTAAAAACACATCCAGCGGTTCCACAGCCAGGGTGGGGTTTGCCACCGCAATGCTCGACTGGGGCTGAGAAATCACCTTTAGCATTAGGCCACCCACGACACCGCCAGCACCCAGCAAACCACAAAACATCCCTAAAACACTGATGATTAAACCTGTGGCAATCATCTTGGCCGCATTCTTAGGCTTCGGCCTTAAATCTGGGTTGCTAGATTTGAGCCTATGGGCAAAGCGTGTGTATTGAAACGCCCAGAACACACCTACATACACCGCAGCTAAACCGACGGCAGCCAGAAAGAAACCGCTGCCTGCGGCAGCATTCTCGGCACCACCGCGATTACTGACCGACTGTAGCCCCAACAAAGACGTGACAAATAACAGCGTGGCAATCACACCACTCACTATTTGCACCCAGAAGCTAACCCAGCCTACGAGGCGAAAATTGTTAGCAATCCGACGGACAGCTGGGGGTAAAGAATAACCAAGTTCACCGGTCATAATGTATTCCAGAAGCGTCTACATATCTTAGGCATTCTTGAACCAATTGGTAAACCTTGCTTGAACGTTACACTGGCCCAGCACAGATCCAGCACCCTTAATGCCTTAGACCATAGATCATAGCTAAGGCTAACCGTTAGTCCGTAGGCAGATACTTCTCCAGTAATAGCTTTAATTTATCTTTTGTCGTTGCAGGTGCCATGTCCAACGGCGTAATCACAGCATACTTCAGAGCGGCATGGGCTTCTGACGACGGTGGATTCTCTGTTAACCGACGCACGACATCACGAATGACAAGCTGGGCATTAACAGCATTCTTTTGTAAATTACCGATCACCATTTCCACGGTCACATTGTCATGATCGGGATGCCAACAGTCGTAGTCAGTTGCCATGGCTAAGGTGGCATAGGCAATTTCCGCCTCCCGCGCCAGTTTTGCCTCTGTTAAATTGGTCATGCCAATCACCGTCGCCCCCCAGCTGCGATACAGATTAGACTCTGCCTTTGTAGAAAACGCAGGTCCTTCCATACACACATAGGTGCCACCTCGATGGAGTGTCACCCCATCCAGGTCTAGGCTTTCGACAGCATCACCTAGGATAGTCGCCAGATTTTTGCAAACCGGATCCCCAAAAGCGATGTGGGCAACGATGCCATCCCCAAAAAATGTGGCCGCCCGATTTTTTGTCCGGTCAATAAACTGATCCGGGATGACCATATCCACCGGTTTCACCTCTTCTTTTAGAGAGCCCACCGCCGATGCCGATACCAGATACTTCACCCCCAGACTCTTCATCGCGTAGATATTTGCCCGAAAGGGAAGCTCCGTAGGCATCAGCCGATGGCCCCGACCATGACGTGCCAAAAAAACGACGGGAGTACCGTCTAATTTGCCGTAAATAAAGGCATCGGAGGGGTCACCAAAGGGGGTATCGATTGTCATCTCTTCGACATCGGTCAAGGCATCCATTTTATAGAGACCGCTGCCGCCAATAATGCCAATATCTGCCTGCACCATAGAGATCCTGTTCTGAAACTGCGTTGAGTTACTCGCACGCCATAGTACAGGAGTGAGACCTGCTAAAGCCGATTTTTTGGGATCTGTTTATAGATGAGTGATGGCGAAGTTGCCTGAATAACGGCTGCTGATAAGAGAATTTTTTGGGGTTGAAAAAGAAGTCAAACGCCAGGGCTATCAATACCTATTGCTAATTAGGGCTTGCTGAATAAATCGGAATCGAATCTGGATAAGGCTTTCAGCCTCAAAAGGCTCAGTTAGGTGCAAGGTTAAATAACAGAATTTTACGGAAAATCAATGGTTTCAGCGATTTCGACCTTGCACTAGCTTTTTGAAAAATCGGTCAAATTCCTTGCTGTTAAAGCACTGATTACTTTTTCAGCAAGCCCTAATTACCAAAAACTTCCCCTCCAAGGAGGGGCTCCGGGGTGGGTTGACCGCTTACGCCATCGGTCGAAACCCACCCCGTCTAACCAGCACCTCTCCCGAGAGGGGATGACCTTAGATCTGGTTGTCCTTAGGGGAACCAATCCCTATGCCATGCCGACTAGCTTCTCGCTTAGCTCCCACAGACGACGCGCTTTCACATCGTCTAGAGCCTCATTCGACATTTCCTGCACAAAGGACTTACGGCCCTCCTGCTGGCGGTTACCCCAGCTCCAGTAGTAACCCGATTGCTCATAACCAGGATCAGCAGCCACAGCAGCAACGCGATCGCCAGCGACGGCTTCGGTCACATAGCCCTTGGTAATGTTCTTTTGGAACCAGGGGAAAATGGTCCGAAATGCTGGGTAGTGGTTGCGGAAAAGTTGGGTTTCGGCAACGCAACCAGGATAGAGAGAACTAAATACAATATTGGTAGACTCGCTATAGCGACGATGCAGCTCGCGCATGGTTAGCACATTGCACAACTTGCTGTCTTTATAGGCCTTACCGGGCTTAAACTTTTTGCCATTGGCCATGGTGACCGGTGCTTTGAAGCCCTGCTCGAAACCTTCAAGGTTACCCAGGTCTGGTGGTGCAGGGAATGGGATCTTGCCGCCTAGTTCCTTGGGATTAGCAGTTACAGTACCCAGGATGACCAGACGAGGATGGGACGATTTTTTCAGGTCCTCCAGCATCAGGTTGCACAGCAGGAAGTGCCCCAGGTGGTTGGTTGCCATGCTCAGCTCGTAACCGTCTTCGCTACGCATGGGTTCCTTGAGCAGTGGTAAATAGACAGCGGCATTGCAAACAAGGGAATCTAATGTTCTGCCACTGGCACGAAAGTCTTTTACAAAGCTACGTACACTATCTAAACTGGCCAAGTCTAACTTGATAATGGAATAGGAACCATCGGGCATACCGACTTCCTTTGCCACTTTTTCAGTTTTAGGCAGATTGCGACAGGCCATTACCACGTGCCAGCCTCTATCAGCCAAAGCCTTTGCTGCGTATAGGCCAACGCCGGAGGAGGCCCCGGTAACTACCGCCGTTGATTGCTGAGATTGGTCCATGGGTGTTGATGTCTAAAAGCGAGTCTAAAGTGGTTTTGATCCGTTAAGTACCCTAGGATCTCATACGGTTGAGCGCTAATAGCTATCTGAAATAAACCTTAAGCAATATGGGGCTAGGTTAGGGCTTATGGAGATATATGAAGTAATGTTACGGCTTCGAAGATCGCACTTTGGGTCATAGGATACAAAATACGGGAGATAGACGTTTTCTCCGATCTCCCGTATGCGTTTATTCAGAATGGCTGTTGTATCATACAGGTAGCCCTAAGCTTCAATTTGGATAACATTTAGGCGCTTGCACTTAAATTAAATAAGCACCCCATTATTCCATCACTCATCCACCCATCTATAGCCCCAACCTGGGTCTTTATTTTTGTGCAGTCCCCTTAACTCTTAGGTGATCGTGCAACTTTGCCGCCAGAACCACCGGTAGCGCCCCAAGACGGGGAAGAACCTTTGCCTTGGGTCTTGCAAAAGGTACCTTGAAATCGTTCGGGATCGCCAAAGACCAGTTTGGGCTGATGTTCGACTTTTTGTTCATTTGGTTCCTGTACCAAGCCCAGAGCTTGTAACGCCTTAGGGGTCCAGGGTTTACCCATAAACATAAACATGCCGGGGGAGTTAGAAATGGGCAGGTACATATGGCAACGGCGTTTGGTATGCCAAAAACGTTGTTGTTTCATGACAATGCGCTGTAGAAGAACGGAGAAAGATTTGCGGGCAATAGAAAGTTAAAGAGGCTAGAAATATACGTAAAAGTGTTGATGCTAGGAGAAAAATAGTCTGAGATAGTTAAATGATTACAGACTATTTTCTAGCAGGTAGCACTAGCGTTTGCTTACCCAAATCAGGGCCAGCATTAACAAAAGAAAGAATTTTTTTGATAAATATCCAGCAGGCAACAACAGCTATCGAATTCGATAGTGTTGGTTGGCGATCTCGGGCTTCCCGGGGCAAGGAAGTTGACTAAGCCGGTGGTGATTAATTGGACATAATCAGGTAAGCTGACTATCTAAGGTTGATAAATGCTATTTGTGATACAACCTCGTATGAGACTTTCTATCCGTTCTACTCTTCGTACAGCTACGGGTTTACCCGGATGTTTTTTCAAGTTTTTTACAAAGCCCTAAAGCCTTGCCCTATAAGCATTTGAAGTTTTAAGTATAAAGATATACTGAGGTTTTTGCAGAATCACTGAAAGTTTCTTGACGTGAACGCGCAAGCAATTCTTTACAGGGGGCTGATATTGAAAGATTGTAGTTCACTGGTTCCCCGTTGAACCATCTCACAGTTTCAGCGCATCTTAACTATGAAAGGACCGGTTGGATATCCAGCCGGTCCTTTCATGGGAATGGTTTAGGGTTCAATCAATCATGCCCTAGCGAAAAGCTAGATAGTGGAAAATCGAACAACAACATCATCAAAGTCTCGATCACCAAGACCCGCTTGATCTTCGATGCCAAAGGCGTTGTCACCCAGATGTTTAATGTGGTCGTTATTGCCAGTATTAGCACCACTGTGACTAAATACGACTTCGTCCACAGTTGGGTCTATGCCATCAATAATGACAAAGATGCCCAGGTGCAGACCGCCAGTGAGGGATGCTTCAAAGGTATTTGTCTGACCGTTAGTACCCGATAGGTTGATGTTTAATCGGTTTGCGATCGCAGCCTCTTCATACCCTACATCTCCAGGCATCAAGGTTTGTCCTGTGAAGGTATCGATAATTCCACCATTGGCAAAGTCAGTGGTGTAAAAATCAATCGTATTATCCATTGCAGCCTCTCGATATACCGAGAAGCCCATGGCAAGTTCGGAGGATTGAGCGGTTAAATCAATAGACTGAGCATCGTTAACCAGCAGGTTTGTATTCACAGTTGCAGTGGCCAACTCAACACTCAAGCTGACACCATTGCTAAAGTCTAGTAGTACTTCAGAATCAGACACTGAGCTTGATGTTGCAAACAGAGTCTGACCATTATCTCGAATAGCAAACTGGAGCTGTTCACCGGGATCAATGCGATCGCTATCGACCGTAAACAGAGGCAGCGTATTCATGGCTAGCTCGTTATAGTTCAGTAACGAAAACTGGCCAATGGGCTCTCCAAAGTCCGTAGGCGATGTCCCAGCACCAAAAACCATGACATCCTTAACCTCAGTTATCGTCCCCTGGAGAAACGTTAACCGAATAGTGTTGTCATTACCTAGTTCCGTCACTTCCACCCCGTTGGTGGACGGCAAGACCGTGAGTAAGCCGTTCAATGGAGGAGAATCATCATTGCCATTGTCAGGACCAGCCGTGGGCGGCTCTTCTGAAGGCTCTTCAGGGTCTGGATTAGTGACTGGTACCTCGGGGTCAGGCACAGGCGGCTCCGGCACCACAGGCTCTTCTTCTTCCTCCACAGGGTCCGGGAGTTCCGGCTCAGTAATTGTATACACCTCGTCAATGGTCGGTTCGCGCAAAGTTAACCCATTGCCCACAATATCCGTAATGTCTGGATTCCCAGCCAAGTCAATGCCAACGATATTGTTAGGTGGGGCACTCGCATTAACCGTAACAGAAATTTCATAGCGAGTGCTGTCTATGGCAGTCACGGAATCGATGGTGGCTGTTGGATCCCCATTAATCACAAAATCTTCTAGGCCAACGTTAGTCACCGCCTCACTAAATGTGACCTCAAAGACCACTGTATCGCCGCTAACAACTTCATCGGTAGGAGTCTTGCGACGAATGCTCTCTAGTACAGGCGCAATCTCATCAACAACCTCGGGTGGTTCTCCCAACCGTTTCACAACAGCACCTTTAACAATAGCTCCCTCAGCATCAAAAGTCTCTCGATAGAGAACATAGGGAATATTGTTAACATCAAATTCAAGATCAGGAAAGTTCATTGGTCCAATGGAAAACCCACTGTCCCCCAGATAAACCCAAGTGTCATTCTCTAGAACTCTGACCGAAACCTTATCTTTTTTGGCTTGATCAACAATGGCCAGATGTAAAACATTATTGTTGTCAAACTCGATATCAGGGTGAAATCCACCTGCGGTGGAGGCATTATTGTTGCCAACCTGCACCCAATCAGTGCCGTTAAACCTTTCTACAATGGCTTTATTCCCTTCACCATTGCCCCGGGCGCGATAAACCACATAGGGCACATTGTTGTTATCAAACTCGATGTCGGGCGCGTAGGACTCTGCCCCAATCGAAAATGCCTCTGTGCCAACAACGCTCCATTGCCCATTGATAAACCGTTGTACAGTTACCCTATTGGTGCGGCCACTGGCCGAAAGATACGCAATGTAAGGAACACCATTACCATCCACATTCAGATCAGCGGCCTCAATTTCACCACTCGAAAATCCAGGCTGGCCAACATTTACCCAAGTAGTACCGTTAAACGTTTGAACAGTGGCTCGTCCATCCTGGTTCCTATCGGTGTAAGCAATGTAGGCCCTATCCCCATCAAAGGTGAGGCTAATATCTTTCAAACCACCTGCAGAAAACCCAGGTCTGCCGACATAGACCCAGTCATTCCCGTCAAACTTCATGACAGAGGCCCGGTTTCTGTTAGCGCTATCTTTGAAGACAACATAGGGCGTATCGTTAGAGTCAAACTCTAACCCTGCAAAACTTGCATTACCGCCAGGAAACCCTGGTGTTCCCACAGTTACCCAGTCGACACCATTAAACTGCTTGACCGTAAGTTTTAAGTCGTTGCCACCATCCTGAAAAATGATGTAGGGCCTACCTTGACTATCCAGTTCAATATCAAAGTCATTGGCAATGTCTTGAGAAATGGCACCAGATCCCACCTGAGTCCATGCCAGCGTGCCTTGATAGCCCTGTAGTGTTTCTGGTGTAAACAACGAGTTAGCAACAGGTAACCATTCACCATTACCGAGCACTTTGGCGCTAGCAATAATTGTAGCTGACGTGATCTCGGTAAGGCGCTGGATAAAGTCTTGACCCACATTGTCCTGGGCAACATTACAGGCCATCAGGGTAAGCTTAGCCTGGTTAGTCGAGGCAAACCACCGCTCTAACTGTTGTGCATAATCGTCTAAGTTCTGTAGCTCTAGTGTGGCCGATCCAAGACCCATGCCACCAGGGAAGCCATGGCCAATTAGGGTGAGATCGTGGGTTGGATTTTGCTGTAGAAATGTTGTAATTTGCTCTATGCCATCACGCTCTTTCGTCAGCACATAGGCTTGAACATTGGCCTGTAAACCATCTAACAGTAAGTTTAGGTTATCAATGTGTGGATCAAAAATAACAGTCTTTGGAGTAATAGATGTTTTTCCACGGCGGCAGGCCACCGATACGCGTGGGTTGACCACATCAACAATACGAGTGTGGGTCAGCACATTTAGTAGTGGCATAGATTAAAAACTTGGGTTAGTATTGAGTTGAACCGTCTTTGAAAATGAAAAACATAAAGCATAAAAATAAAGCATGAAAAGACTGTTTTGATGTGCAAAAACACACCACCTTTACCCAAGGTAGATAGAGCTTTTCACGTGCTTCATGTTTGGAGATGCTGATCCTTGTGCTTTGAAATTAAGAATAAAAACAGAATTTATATCTGAGAACCCGGTAGTAACAAGTTCTACAGCGTCTTAATATAAAGACATAATTATTGTGAATTTAATATTTAAAGCCAGGACATCTACAAGTAGAAAAACTTGATGAAATCTTTTAGATCAAGGCACAATAAGGCAGTAGCGGATTTTTGTGTTGTGTTTTTGGTCCTATAGTCGCTAAAGTTAACAACATGGCTCGGTAGATTTTTGCTGGTGTTTACCCTGGAGTGCTAAGGGGTTTCAGGTAGAGTCATGGCATGCCATGACTCTACTACACGCCGAATTCCCTGTACTACATCCAGAAAGGCTTCGTCCTGATCATCCCATCGAGTCACTGGCTTTGCATCTTTGGGTAACGCCTGTAGCTTCTCAAATGGTGTTCCTTTAAAGTCCACCGGCTTCAAAATGATAGGAATCACCCGCGCAGTCCCAGCCTTGTGACGTTCCATGGCCTGCGCCAGTTCAATATCATGGATATAGTTTGATGCCATAAACCGAGGTGTCACCAACAACAAAATAATCTGCGCAACTTCTAATTCAGATTTGATCGCATCATCCCATTCTGTTCCTGCTTCAATCGCCCGATCTTGCCAGGGCTTAATCTTCTTTTGTCGCGTTAGTGCCGACAAGTGAATCTCTAGTTCTTCTTTAAGGCCCTCATCTTTATGGGAATAGGAAATAAATACACCTAGCGGTTCATTTAGATCAGGATTGGTCACGGATGGAGATGCTGGTGGAGACGCTGGCTGAGTTTTGGTTTTCACATTCCCCTTCAACAATACTGGCACATCCTCATCCCCCGTACTATTGAGCGCCATTGCCACCTTGCCTGACTCAAACGCAAAGTCCACCGACTCCCCAGCCCCCAGCGCATCATAAAACCCTACTGCAAACTCAATCGCAGCACGGTCACCCATAGCGTCACTCATGCCTATCACATAGGGTATATGCTCCACAATTGCCTGTGCCTGCGCCTGCGAGTAACACCCATTTAGTAGCACACAGTTAATCGGCGATTTCTGCCCGATCAGCTGAAACAAACCTGCTAAAGCAGCTCCCGACACCAGCTGACTATTACCCGACACATCCTCAAAATACAGGCCTGCATCGCCAGCACCATGCCCAGAAAAATGAACGATCTGCGGCGATTCTTCTAGCATCGCCCGCTGCAAATCACGAGGACGTACAGCCCAGCGTTGCACAATCTCAAACTCATCACGATGACTAGCCCGTTGCAGTCCCTCACTAATATCCCGAACTTCTTCACCTATCCGTAAACGTGCAGTATCATTCGGATTCGCCGCAAGCATCAGGATTTTAGGCATTGATAGAGCATGGAGTAAGTCGCTCTTAATATAGCCTGTTAGTTTTAGCCAGTCAGTTACTAGACACAGAAATTCGGAATTTTAGCCAAAAAAAATCTGCAGAGGTCAAGTCTATCTGCAGATTTTCCCTCCTCGGAGGGAGCTGTAATCGGGGGGGTTAAACGCCTGTTCCCGTCATTTTTCTCTCATAAACAGCCATCTGTTCACCATCATTTGGACCCTTCGGAGGCTTAAACTGTTCGCTTAAACTCTTCACGATGATGTACAAAATCGGCACCACAAACAAACTCAAGAAGGTTGCCACAAACATGCCGCCAAATACCGCTGTCCCCAACGACTGACGGCTACCCGCGCCCGCACCTGTTGCAATTACCAGTGGGAAAATACTACTCAGTGTGGAAATTGCGGTCATCAAAATTGGTCGCATCCTTGACTGAGCGGCTTCTAACGACGCCTTGACAATGGGTAACCCCTGGTCGCGCAGCTGATTGGCAAACTCCACAATCAAAATCGAGTTCTTACTGGCTAAACCAATCAACATTACCAAACCAATCTGGCAATATACATCGTTCGGTAATCCTCGCATCGACTGAGCTAGCAACGCCCCAAATACCGCTAGCGGTACCGCAAAGAGAATAATCACCGGGTCCACATAGCTCTCGTACTGGGCTGCCAATACCAGGAATACAAAGATAATCCCCAAGCCAAAGATAATCGGAGCCTGACTACCCGATTCAATCTCTTCTAATGCACTGCCCGTCCACTCATAGCCAAGGCTGGCTGGCAATACTTGAGCGGCGACCTCTTCCATGGTGTCAATGGCCACACCAGAACTGACACCAGGTGCCGCCGCACCATTAATTTCAATAGAGCGGAAGAGGTTGTAATGGTTAATCGTTTGGGCTCCAGTGGTCTCACTCAGACTCACCAGACTACCCATGGGAATCATCACGTCATTGTTAGAACGGACATAGAGTTTGTTGATATCGTCTGGAGCTGAACGATATTGCTGATCGGCCTGAACATATACCCGATAGGTGCGTCCCTGCAACGTAAAGTCGTTAACGTAACGCGACCCGAGATATGTCTGCAATGTGCCAAAGACTTCGTCGATGTCCACATCCAGTGCTTTAGCCTTATCGCGATCGACATCAATCTCAATCAGAGGAGAGTTCGCTGCATAGGTGCTAAACACTGCATTGAGGTTAGGGTGTTGATTGGCTGCGCCCAGCAGGCCAAACATGTTTTGCACCAGGGTATCGATGGTCAGATTGCCACGTCGATCCTGTAGTTGAAACTGGAAACCGCTAAAGCTGCTTAAACCTTGAATAGAGGGTGGGTTTACCGGAAAGACACGCGCTTCAGTAATGCTGCTAAATTCGCCAAAAAGCTGACCAATCAAACTAAAGGATGTTATGCCCGGTGGTCGCTCTTCCCAAGGTTCTAGCGTCGTGAAGACGACACCGTTGTTAGCAGTGTTACCGTTAAAGCTAAATCCACCCACAGCAAATGTGGCTCGTACACCGTCCTGGGCCAAAATGGTTTCTTCCACCTGACGCATGACCTTACTGGTCTGGTTTAGGGAAGACCCCTCTGGACCCTGGATCAAGGTAATGAAATACCCCTGGTCTTCATCGGGTAAAAACGCTGATGGCACACTGTTATATAGCCAGCCGGTCAATACCAAAGATGCTACAAATGCTGCTAAAACAAAGACTTTGAACCGGTTGAGAATCTGTAGGGCACCGCCATACTGGGCGCGTATATTGTCAAGTAAACGGTTAAAGGGATTGAAGATAATGTCTAGCCAGCCGTGGCTGCCGGTATGTTGGCGCAGCAGCAAACCGGCCAGGGTGGGGGTGAGGGTCAGGGCGTTGAAAGTGGAGAGTGCGATCGCAAACGCAATGGTCAGTGCAAACTGCCGATATAGCGCCCCCGTAGTCCCTGGGAAAAACGCCACCGGAATAAACACCGCCATCAGCACTAGGGATGTGGCAATCACCGCCCCGGTCAGCTCCCGCATCGCCTCCACCGCCGCCAGCCTCGGCGACATGCCCCGATTCTGAATCTTCGAGGCAATATCTTCCACCACCACAATGGCATCATCCACCACCATCCCTGTGGCCAGGGTGAGACCAAACAGCGTCAGACTGTTGATGGAAAAGCCAAAGATTTTAACAATGGCAAAGGTACCGATCAGAGCCACCGGAATGGTAATCGCCGGAATAAGCGTCGTTCGCCAGTCCTGGAGGAAGAGGTAAATCACCAGCACCACCAGACCCACTGCCTGAACCAGCGTCCAGACTACGCGAGCAAGAGACTGGCGGACAAACTCTGTCGTGTCGAAACCAACACCGTACTCCATGCCCTGGGGAAACTCGTCCGCCAGCTCTGCCATCACATCTCGTATACCCTGGGCCACCTGCAAGGCATTACTGCCCGGCAGTTGGAAAATACCAAGACCTACCGATTCATTGCCATTAAATCGCAGGAATGTGTTATAGCTTTCTGCCCCCAGCTCAGCTCGTCCCACATCCTTGAGTTTTACCAAAGCGCCATTCTCTCCGGTTTGAATGACCAGTTCTTCAAACTCAGAGACTTCCTGTAAACGGCTGACAGCCCGCAGGTCAATCTGGAAGGTTTGGTCTTCCGGTGAGGGAGGCTGACCAATTTGACCCGCACCCACCTGAATATTCTGTTCTTGCAAAGCCTGGACTACATCATCAGCCGTCAGCTCTCGTCTGGCCAAACGCTGCGGATCTAACCACAGTCGCATCGCATAGGTACGTTCGCCAAAGATAACCACATCCCCAACACCGGGCACCCGTCGCAGGGCATCCACAATGTATAAATCGGCGTAGTTACTTAAAAACACACTGTCAAACGTGCCATCCTCTGAAAACAAACTCATGCCCAGCAGAATATTGCTGTTCTGCTTGGACACGACCACACCGGTCTGCCGCACTTCTTCCGGTAGCTGGGGCTCTGCCAGCGACACCCGGTTTTGCACGTCAACGGCTGCAATATCCTTGTCGCGGCTGGCGTCAAAGGTGACGACAATATTGCTAATGCCGCTATTACTACTGTTGGAAGAAATATAGCGCATCCCTTCCACCCCGTTAATCTCCCGCTCTAACACGGTGGTGACGGCTTTCTCAACGGTTTCGGCATCGGCACCAATATAGGTGGCCGTTACATTAACCTGGGTGGGACTAATGTCTGGATACTGGGCAATGGGCAGCGTAGGAATGCTCACCGCACCAATCAACAGAATGATAATGGCGCAGACGGTGGCAAAAACAGGCCGCTTAATAAAATAGTTGACCATGGAAAGATGCCAATAGGGTGGGGGGTAGGGGCTGGTCTTGTACTGTTAATTGCTTAGGCAAAAAAGGCAACGTAGGGGCTGGTCTTGTACCTACCCTAGACGTATGGGGTAGTCCTGTACTTCCCCTGGGCGGAAGAGGACTTGAAATGATCCAACAACAGACTTAAGGAGATACACCGGCCTCAGCCGCTTCTTCCTGGGGAGTAATCGGCACACCGTCCTGCAAATTTAATAGACCAGTGGTCACAATCTCTTCTCCAGCGGAGAGACCCTCTAGCACTTGAAAGTTGTTGCCCTGCATAGCGCCCAATGTAACTGGTCGTAGCTGAGCAACCGGTCCCTCAATGGGGGGCTGCCCATCTTCTGGCGGTGGTGCATCAGCTGCTACATAAACAAAGGATTGTCCCCCTAAACGGGTAATGGCCGTCGCTGGAATCAATAGACCAGGACGTTCATCTAAAATAACGCGCACGTCTACGCGCTGGTTATCCTGTAAATTGCCTGCTAAATTCGAAAACCGAGCCTTTGCCAATACGGTTTGGGTTGAGACATCTGTTTGAGGTGAAATGAAACTTAGAGCACCAGTAGCCACGGGTTCACCAGCGCCAAAGGTCAGTAGCTCCACCGGCATGCCCAGTTGAATTTCACCAAGCTGTTCAGCAGGAATATCTATCTCCAGCTCCAGCACTTCATTTTGGGTGATGGTGGTCAATGTCCCCCCCACTTGCACATAATCCCCCAGTTCCACTGGAATATCGCCAACTACACCGGCAATCGGTGCGGTCACCGTTTTATCCAGCAAGTCTTCACGGGTGGCCTCTGCTGTGGCTTGGGACTGTTCTAGAAATGCCTCGGCCTGGCTCAGACTTGCCTGAGCCGCCTCAATTTCCTCTGTGGCAGCCTCTAAAGACGCAATGGCCGCGTCGCGATCGCGTTCTACCTCATCCAGTTCCTGCTGCGACTGAGCCCCTGCCTCCACAAGACGTTGTGTACGCCCAAATTCAGTATTTTGCAACTTCACATCTGCTTCTATGCGAATACGCTGCGCCACCAACGATTGCAGTTGGGCCCGAGAGTTATCCCGAGCCGATTGCGCTGCACTGACACTGGCCAACGCTGCACTCAGCTCAGCTTGAGAGCGATCGGCACTCAGTTCCATAATGGGATCACCTGCCGCTATCTGATCACCTGATGAAACATAGATGCGAGTAATCCGACCATCGGCTTCCGGCTGTAGCACCACCCCCGCTTGGGCGTCTAACGTGCCAACAAACGTAGCCTGATCGCGTAACGTTTCTGGCCGCATCTGTTCTATTGTGACAGGAACAGCACCCCCCATGGGCATACCCGATGGTCCGCCACCTCTACCTAACAATAGCCACAGTGCAAAGCCTCCTCCAGCCAACACAATCAAAGTTGCCAGCCAAATCAACCAGTTACGCTGACTTGGGACCTGAGATGACACAGAGGAGGACTGCATGGAGGATGTCTCTAATGCTGTTGAAGAACCAGAGTGTGAAGTCATAAAAGCTAAAAAACTGACAGGAGCCGCTAGCAGCGATCCTTGGTCGATAGTTCCATATTATCGAACTTTGACAGATTCAAACCGAAGTTCGGATAATGTTCAGACAATAAACAGGTGGAAAAACAATTGGATCACCTAAGGACCAAAAGACAAACCATCGTTCAATTTAACGGATGCCCCATGGCATTGAACAATTACAACAACGTTGTGTTTAAATTCTCTTGTGGGACTAAAAATAGGCTAGAAAGTAACTCTCAAAAAACTCCGTACAACAAAAAACGCGACTGGTGCAGGTTGAATAAGTCAAACGCCTAGTAAACGCTGTACTAGGGCCTGATATGGTCCACCATAGCGCATATCTATTTTTTTATGGGGCGTGTTTTTTTGATGGAATCCCATGAGTGGCATTCATGATCAGGATTGTATTCAGTCAATGCTGGTGGGCCAGGGATATTAGCGATCTCACAGTTAATTTTCAGGCAGTCAGGGCCGATTTTTTAGGTGTGTATCATGTATTACCGATATTCCCCTGACAACATCTGCTGCTAGACCCCCTCAATTTATAGTGGACTCTAGCTACTCAAAAGAAGATGCCTATTCCTCTGGTGATGATTACTTTCTCGATGAGCGTCATTTAGTGCAAAAACGTTCAAGACAGGCCTAGTTAAGCCGATCTAAGCTTTGGGTGATCTTGCATTAGATATTCCCATGACTATGGTCTCTAAGCTGACCCAGCGTCCCTGGCATGAGTTTTGGGCGGGGGCTCGGCAAACTATCCCCCTGATCGTCGGCGCAATTCCGTTTGGCATTATCTTTGGTACCCTGGCTCAGTCCAGCGGACTCTCCTTTGGGGGGGCGATGGGTATGTCAGCCGTTGTCTTTGCTGGTTCGTCCCAGTTTATTGCCTTGGGGCTATTGGCAGCAGGTACCCCTCTCGGCATCATCATTCTGACGACCTGGGTGGTCAATCTGCGGCACTTGCTCTATGCTGTCAGCCTTGTTCCCTATGTCAAACACCTCAGCCAGACATGGAAGTTACCGTTGGGGTTTTGGCTGACTGATGAAAATTTTATGGTGGCCATCCAACGCTATCGCCAGGATGATCCATCCCCTCACAAACATTGGTTTCAGTTGGGCTCAGCTCTGGCCATGTATGTTAACTGGCAGCTTTGCACCCTGCTGGGGCTAACCCTGGGGCAAAGCATTCCCAATGCCAGTGCCTGGGGGTTGGACTTTGCCATGGTCGCCACCTTTATTGGCATGACAATTCCCTATTTAACGAATCGACCCATGGTGGCTACGGTTGTCACGGCAGGCGTTACGGCTCTGCTCGCCCGAGGCTTGCCCCATCAATTGGGTCTGATGGTCGCTGCGATCGCAGGCATCCTTGTGGGTGTCCTACTCGAAAACTACTCAAAGAAGCTCAAAGAAGAACTATGACGAACGAAGTACTACTGCTGGGCGGCATGACCCTTGTCACCTTCTTGATTCGCTACCCGCTCCTCGCCATGAGTGGTCACATTACCTTGCCACCTCGACTATTGCAGGCCCTAACCTATGTCCCTCCGGCGGTATTAACTGCCATTATTGTCCCCAGTGTCCTCATAGAAGGCGATAGCCTTTGGCTCGGGGTGGGTAATCCGCGTCTGATGGGTGCTCTAGCTGCGTTAGGGGTGGGGCTTTGGAGAAAGAATCTGCTGCTAACAATTCTTGTCGGCATGGGAGTCTTTTTGGTGTGGCAAACTCTTTTTAGTTGACATCGCAGCATAGGCGTATGTTATCTCTGGGCAGGCACAAGGCACTGCCCCTACAGGGTTTCCGGGGTAGGTCTCCTCCCAACCCACTCTAACTTCACAACTTCAGCTATGCCATTTTTCACGGTCCAAAAGACGCTGTAATGGCTGACCTGCATATTCCAGCGCTGCCCCTCTCGGCCATCTTTTCCACGTTCATATCCTGGACGTGGATCCTGCGCTAGGGTCTCTTCAATTAAACGGCGTAGTTTCTCTGGTTCAGGCTCTAGGCTTTCAATTAAAACTGATTCAGCGTTGTTATTCCAGCGCACTGGCAACAATATTTGCTGCTCCACCGTCCAGGCTCCATCAGCTGTGGGAATTGCATCTGCATAGGGCACATAGGGTTTGACATCAATAACCGGCGTACCATCTAAAAAGTCTCCTCCCTGCACCTGCAAACGCAATTTTCTCTTCTTTTCAGTCATTCCCAACAGTTTGACAGCACTCATGCCAATGGCATTGGGGCGGTTGGGGCTACGGGTGGCATAGACGCCAACACTCTTATTACCCCCTAAGCGTGGGGGTCTCACCAGGGGCTTAAAATCACCGTAGGATTGCCCATGGAATATAAACAAAACCCACAGATGAGAAAACTCCTGGATGCCCCGCAGTGCTAATTTATTCTCTTCTGTAGCCTCAAAAACAATATCTGCGTAGGCCGACTCTACCAACCCCGCCTGCCGAGGAATGCCAAATCGATCGGGATAACAAGATTGAATATAAGCTATGGGGGTAAACGTAACCTCGGCAACCATCAGACAGCGGCATCAAACACCTCCCAAGCATAATCGATGTAGGGGCGTTGCATGTAACGCCCCTACATTGCCTAAATTCACGCCCTTAAATTGCCCCCGTCATTACCCGCACACCCGAAGGGTCAGGGTCCGTTTGACGGCCATCAATGGTGACAAATAACTCTGTGGTTTTTACCCCCTCCGGTGGTGTTTCATTGGGGGTAAATCTGACAAATATAGAACCATCGTCTCCCGTATCAAACTCACCACAGTAAATAACTGTTCCGTTCTCTAACGCTAACCACATCCGATAAACCTCGTCTGGTGGCAGCGGTGGCAAATCGCCTAATGAGACAATCACCTCTTGCCAATTACCGGGGGTAAATAATAGTGTGCCAGCCGCGTTGGTGCCATTGCCCGTCAACGCAATTAGCCGACTGTTGGGCTGTTGTAAAATGGCAGCCACTCGATCTTCTTCGAGCTGTTGGGCCAGTTGCTGCCGTAGTCTTAGATTGTCAGTGGCTAGGGCTAGGGTTGCGATCGCAGCCAGCCCCACCAAAATTTTCCAAATAACTCCCTTAGAACCCTGGGGCAAAACAGGTGCCGTTTCAAGTGACTTAGAGGGTACAAAAAACCGCTCCCGTAAACTTGCCGGTGGCGATATCTGCGTTAATCCTTGGGGCAGCAGCTCAAAACTCGCCTCCAGAGAATGCAATTCTTTCAAAACTGCCGGATCATCAAGGGCCAGCTGCTCCACCTGCTCCACCTCTTCCGAGGTTAAGTCCCCCAGCACATAACCTGAGAGCAACATATATTTTTCTTCTGGCAACGGACCGGGCCTGTTGTTGCTCATCATTCAACCACATCCCCTAATCGCTTCCTCAGTTCAATGAGCCCCTGACGCGCTCGCGTTTTTACAGTTCCCAAAGGCATATTTAACTGTCGAGCAATATCTGCATGGCTAATGCCCTGATAAAAGTTCATTTCTAGAACCTGACGCTGCTGATCTTTAAGTTGTGAGAGGGCTTGTCGCAAGGTTTCTTGCTGTTCTGATAAGGTGGCATTTTCCAGGGGCGTTATGGTGCGATCCGGTAAGGATTTTAATTGCTGTAGAGAACGCTTTTGGGTACTGCGCTTAGCAATTCGATCTAAGGCTCGCGAGCGAGTCACCAGGCTTAGATACGTACTTAAGACAGACCGATTAGGGTCATACTTATCCTGTTTCCAAAAATTAAAAAATATTTCCTGGGTGAGGTCTTCAGCTTCAGCGGGTTGTTTTAAAAATCTCAAGGCAACCGTATAAACTAAGCCACCATAGCGATCGTAGAGAACAGTAAGTGCTTCCTGGTGTCCAGCTCTCAAGCTACGAATTAACTCACTATCAGAAGCATCTGTAGAAAAACGAGCCATGTATTAGGGTACTGGGGTAATTGACCGCCTACCTAACGAGTATATAAAAAGGACCACACCCCAAGGGACATGATCCTCATCTCAGTTTAAACCAATCCAAATAAAGGACTAGCCCACTGAATTAGCCCAATCCTTAGCCCAGTTCAAGTGCTTGTGCACTTCTTCAAGGGTGGCTGCTTCGGAATAGAGACGCAGTACTGGCTCGGTGCCACTAAAGCGAATCAATAACCAGCTGCCATCCGCCAGGGTGAACTTATAACCATCAATGGAAAGCACATCACCTACGACCTTACCGGCAACTTCAGTCGGTGTAGCATTTTGGAGTTGGTCCAGCAGCTTAGCCCGCACATCCATATTGGCCAGGGGCAAGTCAATCCGATCATAGGCTCCTGTGAAACCAGTCTGCTGGCGTAAAGCCTGGTGCAGCTGACCAAAATCTTTACCACTTTTCACCACAGCCTCTAGCAGATACAGCGCCGATAACAGCGCATCTCGCTCAGGAATGTGATGGCCATAGCCAATGCCGCCAGATTCTTCACCGCCGATTAACACCTTAGTTTCTAGCATGCGATCGGCAATGTACTTATAGCCAATGGGCGTTTCATGCACCGATAGGCCATGGAGCTCAGCGACCTTTTGCATCAGGTTAGAGCCGCTAATGGTTTTGATCACTTCACCCTCAAAACTACGGCGTTCCTTCAGGTGCTCAATCAAAATAGGAATGAGTACCTGGGAGCTCAAAAACTCGCCCTGGCCATCCATGCCAGCTACCCGGTCACTGTCACCATCGAAGATAATACCGACCGTCAAACCTTTGCCACCAGACTGGTAACGCTCTTTGATGGCCTTGTAGAGCTTGGGAATATACTTGGGCAAGGGCTCAGGAGCCCCCCCTTCAAACAGAGGGTCTGCGTCGCCATTAATTTCATGGATGGGCATGCCAAGGATTTTTTCAAACCCGCCTGCAGCAGAACCATGCATCACATCTGCAAACAGCGTTAGCTGGCCATCAGCAATGGCAGAGCGAATAGCGTCGATGTCCACCATGCCCTGAAGTGCTTGACAGTAACTAGGCCAGGGATCAAAAGATGTAATTGTGCCCGGCTTATCAGCCACGGGCTTCCCCTGGGGCAGCATCAACTCTACTTTCTTAGTGACATCGGGGGAAACGGAACCGCCAAATGCACCTTTAACCTTTAAGCCAGAGTAGGCAGCGGGGTTGTGACTAGCCGTGATCACAATGGCACCCAACGCGCTTTTTTCGTGAGCCGCCCAGCTAAAGGCAGGGGTGGGTGCAAAACATTCAGATAACAATACGTCGTAACCAGCCTGGGCAATTGCCTCAGCGGCATGGCCTGCAAATTCAGGGGATAGAAAACGGCGGTCGTAACCCACAATCACTGTACGGCTGCCGTTGCTGCCGAAATAGTCTTCGAGAACTTTAGCGGACAGAGCGGCCACTAGCTCAACACGCTCAAAGGTAAAGTCGGCGGCAATCATGCCACGCCAACCATCTGTACCAAACTTAATCGATTTACCTACAAATACCGATGGAGATAATGCGGTTGCCATAATGATTTCAGTAATGCCACATCTAAGGAATTCACAGATGCTAAGGGAGATCCTGATCCCCTCAGCAGTTTAAACAGTGCCCTTAGCAAATGCCAGAGGGGAAAGCCCCATAACACAGTATTTTTCGAACCTAGCCTTACTGAAATAGACTGACGAGTGCTCTGAAGAGTTGCCTAGACAGCAAATTTGAGCAAATGCCGCAACCACGGCAGCATTAGTAGGTATAGCTCGCTACACAGAGCGTCCTTATACAGAAAGTCCTTCAATGGTAAATGGCGCATCGGCAAAGAGCTCGATCATGGCGATATTACTCATATTCTCTAGTTTTAGAATCTGGAGAGGTAGCAGGGCCGTTTCTGAGCTATTGGGCCACCGGAAGGCCTTATCGCTGTGGATTTGCAGCACCTTGCCGCCACTTTCTAATACCTTGAGCACCATGGGTTGTGTGCAACGCCCCCAGAGGCAGAAGGAGTCGACGTCGTCGTCTAGGGCGATGGACAAGCGGTTGTCATTACCCGTTGGCATGATTATCCGCTCTCCTACTCGTGCCACAAACCTGGGGTTAGAAGGGATCAGTGCGATCGCACATCCAAAACTCACCCCGGCAAACTGGCTTGTTACCATTTCCAATGGCTTCAAAACTTGAAAATCAAACCCCGTAGGGACATTAGTTATGTTCAGTACATCTGCCTCTAATGCATCGGCAGTGGGTGAACAGTCAATATTGAGAGCAAACACGGATGGTCTCCTAAGCGGTTAACTTTCGCTACATTGGCAGACTCAGTAATTCCTTACCTGTCTGTATCAAATCGCAGCGCATAGCAACAGCAACATGAATAGTGTGTCAGTAAAGTGGGAACAACTCACACCCTTAGGGTAAGGATGCACATATGAAACCAAATTGAAACGTTAGATATATAAAGAAACTAACGAACATAGGCTTAGAACCTTGAAAAATCAGTAAAGCCCTTGGCAATCATAGTGCATATCTCAGATTTACTACGTTTCCCTCTAAGTTATGCCTATTAGCATGAACTAATAATTCACTCTAAAAGTGAGTGTGATAACCTAGTTTGGTAGCAGTAATAACCTGTAGCAATAATTCAGGTATAAATCACTTGAATTAGCGATTGCTTAAGGTGAGCTGAGACGGGATGTAGCGCAGTTTGGTAGCGCACTTCGTTCGGGACGAAGGGGCCGCTGGTTCGAATCCAGTCATCCCGATTTTGTAACTGATCAACTGGCATGTGCATGCGTACTAAGAGTTGCCAGACAGCTGGACTGCTAGTTCAGCTGTCCTAAAAAAATGGAATAATCTAGCCGACAAACCCATAACTTCTGATATCCATCCAGAAATAGCTACAGATTTTGTCATATCAATCACAAACACTCGCTCACACATTTAACTAGCATCCCTATCAACGCTAGTAAGTCTGTTCAATCAAACCCTGATGTCTCGATACTTGAGGCAGTGTAGTAATATCCCCCAAAAAACTGGTAGTAACTACTACCTACGCAGGACATGTAGATATCACCAGTAAGCCAGCAACATATATTTATGTTGGTAGTGGGTATTGCGCTAATAAAAGCGTCATACCCATAAATTTAGCATCCTCAGCAAAAAAATGAGTAAGCTGTGTTACTAACCCCTCCAACCATATATAGCGTAAGCTCAGAGCCTCAAATAATAAGGTTTTTATTTGCACGACAATTGGCGTACGTATCTCTGCTAAATGCCTAGCTTTAGTGACCATTGTAACAATTGTCCCTGGTGAGTTTCACTATGGTCCAAAATTTTGAGCTGCCAACGTCCATGTATCCCAGCGTTCATCAACAAACTTAAGGCAGGCGTATTTTCAAAGGTATAGGTCTTGCGTAACTGGGTTTGTCGCCCCAATGTACGTCCTTGCAATAACACGGATTTTCCTGGGGGCGACATCACTGCAATGGACAGATCTCCCAAAAAGCCATGGCGAATCTCTACATAAATTTGAATATCTTGCAGCGTCCCTCGCTGATTGATCGTAATCCCAGCCTTCTGCATCGCGGTTCTATCAGCTGGGATAGTTAAGGTAACGGCACTTGTCCGTTCAATCACCTTGCTGAGACGGCGATGGGCCAGATGCCGATCTTGAGCTGCTTTAACTGCCTTGTAAGCATTCACTTTCCCATAGCCAAACCATAGAGAATGGCCACGATTGTCGTAGCTGCCATAGGCCAATCCCAGCTGAGGATCAGGCGTTTTGTCTTCAATTTTGTCGGCAGTATCTTGCAAAATTTGCTTCACCTCACCCGCATCCAAGTCTGGATTGGCTGATAGCATCAAGCCCACCACGCCTGCCACGACAGGACAAGCACTCGATGTACCACCAAATGAACTGGTATAGCTGGTCCGGCTATACCCCGTCCTACCTGTGCGATCGGCGGTGGTCATGCCCAAACCAGCAAACGATCCGTTCACTAAAGGCCCGGTTTCCACCTGTCCTACATCTGGTAACGCCATACTCGGCGGTCCATTATTGCTGGGTGCTGCCACAGAGACATGTTTGCCCCAATTGCTGTAGACGGCTTTCTGATTCAAGCTAGTGCTGGCTGACACTGTGATCACATCCGGATGCATTGCAAACCCACCCAGCCATTGGGTCACTCCCCGTAAGGCATTTTTAGGCCAGCCGAGCTCACGCACCTTGCCGTTTAACGGTCGGTTGGCATTGCCAGCTGAAAACAGCACCACACACCCTTTACCATTACGTCCCTTGGTAGCAGCGCGATTAATGGCATTACGCTGGCGCAGCGACAGGGGGAAATAAACCGCTGCGGGGGACCAGCTACAGGAAATCACGGATGCGCCCCGACTAACCGCCCCTTCAAACAGCTGCTCGATCGATTCATCGTCGAGATACCCAGTCGTTTGAATCGGCATAAAGCTACAGCCTGGAGCCACCCCCACAACACCACTACCGGTTTCTTCTGCCACGGCTAAGCCAGCCACCGCTGTACCATGATTTTCATGGGCCTGACTAGGCATGGGTAAACCATCACGATGCTTCAGATCGGACGGAGCAACTAATTTCCCCATGCCTTGTAAATCTGGGTGGTTGAGATCAAAGGCATCATCGGTTACCGCAATCACCACTGAGCGGCTACCCCGAGTAATGTCCCAAGCTTTTTCTGCATCAATATGGGACTTTGAAGCCAGGCCACGTCCCCCTTGATGCTGTAAATGCCACTGTTCACTATAAAGCGAGTCTTTGGGCCGATATAGGGGAGCTGTAGACACGACCACATTGGGCTCAGCCACTAACACCTGAGCATTACGCATCAGGCGATTGGCTAGTTTAATCGGATTCTCGGCTGCTGCCTTAGTGACCCGAAAAATATAGGTACGTTCGGTCCCATCCAATCCTTTTTCGCGGATAAGGCCTAGCTCCCTTGCGAGTTCGTCAATGGTTCTTAAAGGGAACTCAGTCGTAAACTGTACAGTGAGCTGATCCAGTAAATAAATATGGGTCTTAGGACTGGCCGCTAACTCATATACATGACTGGCAAAGCGTATGCTGTCCAACTGGCGCGCCATCTGTAGAGCGTTCTCTAGCTGCTGACGATGCACCTTCAAGGCTATGAGCTGTCCCCGCGCCACTGATTTCACAGCGAGGGGACGCCATTCCTGCTTAAGGTGCTCCAGCAAACTCGACTGTTCTTCCAAGGTTTCAATCCGAATTGTCAGCCAGTTGTGCACCTTATAGAGCAAGAGTTCCTCGCCACCCCGTTGCAAAATCACCCCTGCTTGCTCTGGGCTAACCCCTTGTAAGCTTTCTCCTGTAGTCATTTCAGGTACTTCACGGACAACATCCACTTTGACAATAGGCACAATGCCTGGAAATCTAAAATCTGTGTATTGATAACCTCTGTAACGATATATTAGGGTTCTAAAACCTAGATCTCTCTGTGAACCAAATCGTTACGCTTTGTTATCCCGCCTTGTCATCAATTGCCTTGTCATCAATTTAGTCGGCCCCATGGTTTCTTTATCACACATTGTTCAACCAGGTATGTTCTCCTTTTTAGGAGCAGCCGCTAGTTTTGCTCTGTTGGCTCCTGTTGCCCCAGCAGCCTCCATAGCTACCTCAGACGCCACGGAGACTTTATCTTCCCCCACTCTGTTGGCTCAGGGAGACATCGATGCAGGCTTAGGAATTGCACCTGGGGAAGGCCTCATGGCAGAGGCAGAAGCCGCCATTGAGAGTCAGGACTATGATCTAGCCGTCCTCAAACTTCAAGAAGCCAGAGAAATTTTAAACCAAACGTCCAACAGCTACCAAAATATTGCAGCAGCCTTTACAGGGGTGGACGCAGACATCAGCAGTAGCTTGCGCATCAGTGCCCGTGATGCCGCCCAGATGCGTGATCAGGCCACCTATAGACAGGCTCTGATCTATCGGGCCCAGGGGCAGGCAGAATTGGCCGTTCCACTGCTAGTGGAAATTGTACAAAGCCAGGGGCCTAACCGCGATCTAGGTCTGGATGGCTATCAACAATTGTTTGAACTGGGCTTTGTCAGCCGACCTTATCGCCGCACAGGGTCTGAAGATCCCAGTAATGCCGTTGCCAACGTCGCCCGACCCCTGAATCAAGGGGATAGTCCTACGGGGATTCGTGCGGCTGAACTTTTGATTAATGAAGCGGATGCCGCCTACGCTGCTGCTGACTACGCCACTGCGGTGGCGCGCCTACAGGCTGCAAGGGAAACCTTAAATCAATCTTCTGGTTATTATCAAAGTCTATTGACCACATTCTCAGGAATTGACCGTCGCGTTAGCAACGAGATGCGTCAGCAAGCCCTGGAGGCAGCGGAGCTTAGGGATCAGGCCTCCTTAAAACAAGCGCGTGCCTATCAAGCACAACAGCAGCCTACGTTAGCTATCCCCCTATTAGTGGAAGTACTTAGCAGCCAAAACCCCACCCGTGCTCTGGGACAGCAGGCTTACGATCAGCTCCTTGAAATTGGGTTTGTCGCTCAGCCCTACATTGTCAATGAAGAGACGGCAACCTCCTCTGAGCAATAAGTGCTCATAACAGCTATCTCCATCTTACGTACATCAATTGGCCATGTACATGGATTGGCCGAGTAGGGTGAACCTAAGTCAAGATAGTTAGGGTAGGCAGTGTCTGCTGTTCACGTTTAATGTTGAGCATCACCCACTGTCTATATCAAGCAGCTTCGAATTTTTCTCACAGACTTTTTCCTATGATTCCTGCCAACCAAGTAGAGCAACTGATTAAAGCAAAGCTACCCGATGCCCAGGTAACCATCCAGGATCTAACGGGTACTCAAGATCATTATCAAGCCACGATCGTCTCCACCTCATTTGAGGGACTCAATCTCGTTAAACAGCATCAGCTGGTGTACGGCAGCGTTAATGCAGCGATGGTAACGGGCGATCTCCATGCGCTGACCCTTAAAACCTTTACTCCTGAGGAGTGGGCCCAGCAGGGTTAACACAATGGGACAAATCGTTCGATAAGATTACATAGAACAACTGGCGTTGCTGATTCTTAAAAGGACTCAAGCTCAAAAGGTCTGGCCAATAGCATGTGTCCCCACAGCTTTATCCTGTAAATCAGCGACGTCAAACAGTTAGCTTAGTTATTGAGTGCTATAGCCATGTCTCCAGAAGTCAAAGAAAAAATCGACAGCTTGCTCGCATCCAACAAAATTCTTGTGTTTATGAAGGGTACTAAGCTGATGCCCCAGTGCGGGTTTTCCAACAATGTTGCCCAAATTCTTAACTCTTTGGGTGCTCCTTATGAAACCATCGATGTGCTGGCAGATTACGACATCCGTCAGGGCATTAAAGAATATTCCAACTGGCCAACGATTCCCCAGGTTTATATCGGCGGTGAATTTATTGGTGGTTCAGACATCATGATCGAACTCTATCAAAGTGGCAAGCTACAGGAAATGGTTGAAGTCGCTTTGGCATCTTAAATAATAGAAATAGGAGGGCATCGCTGATGGATGTCCTCCTGAACGCTAAGAAATATTTGGCAAAAAATTTCTAGCTAAACATTAACGATAGTCATGTTCGGGCTGGGGTTGTGCTGTAACGAAGTTTGAGGAATCAAATAAAAACCGATTTACTTCATCCTCTAGACGATGGATCAAATAGGGCTCTAGGGCATCCGAATGACGGAGCGCTGCTAAATACCCTTCGAGATAGCGTCGTAAGTCGTCATTACGGTATCCACGATTCCACTGATCCACTAGGGCATCGGTAATTCTCTGGTAGTAGCGAATTGTTTTTGCATCTTGAAGCATTGTGTGTGGGCCTCCTCTAAACCGCTTGATCGGGACCTATCTGCTAGCGCTGTGGATGAGTCAATAATGGGGGGCTTGCTAGTCGACTTTCTGCTAAATAACCGACATTTATCCGATGGAGACGAATCACCGATGTAGTGACGGAAAAACAGTTGTAAGAATTAGAATTGCAGGGGGTAGATACAGCTATATTTATTCTTGCACTATTTATTCCAACGCTCAGGTTTATGTAAACTTTTTTTGTTTTTTCAGTATTCTTTCTAAGATTTTATCAGCTTAATTTGAGCCATTATTCGATCCTTTGCAAATTATATAGAGTTGACTAACGGGTTTACATTGCTAACTGTGGTGGTTTCGTCTCTGTAATAGTTGCATTATTGGTATATGAGTATCTACCCAAAGACCAGATCTAAATACGGACGCATCATCAGCCCCGTAGCCGCAACTACAAAATATTCTTGAGGTCTTTGATACTCTTCTACGAGAGTGTTATGAAGCCTGGGCTTCTCAATTAGCTGTGGCCTCTACGTGTATTCAAATTATTGAGGGTAATCCTCACCTGAGATCGCTACTTAGTTGGCATCTTCAACAGGCAGGCTATCGAGTGAACCAGTCTGCTGACATTATGCGGGCTAAGGAAACCTTTCAGACGGCCCAGCCTAGCCTGGTGATTCTGGAAACAGAGCTGTCGGATGGTAATGGTTTAGAGCTTTGCCAATGGTTACAGCAGCGAGGGCGTCCTCTGGTGATGATCCTATCTGCTAAGTCGGGTGAGCCGGATGTGGTGGCAGGGTTACAGGCCGGAGCTGACGATTATCTAAAAAAGCCCTTTGGCATGCAAGAATTTTTGGCGAGAGTCGAAGCGCTGACGCGACGCAATCGTAAAATCACGGCCCCTGCGTCGTTGACCTATGGCGATTTGAATATCGACTTAATACAGCGTCGGGTGCGCTTTAAGGAGCAGTTTATTGACCTGACACCCCAAGAGTTTAGTTTGTTGTATGTGCTTACCCAAGCCGAAGGATCGCCTTTGAGCCGGGCTGACTTACTGCGACGGGCTTGGCCCGATGCCATCGATAATCCCCGCACGGTTGATACCCACGTGTTATCGCTGCGTAAAAAAATTGAGGTGGATCCCCGCCAGCCAAGTGTTATTCAGACCGTACGCAATGTGGGGTATCGGTTGAATATTGAGCGGTTGCATACGCATAACCATCATCCGGTGGGTGTAGGTGTGGCTAAGGCCGTCAATGCGGTTTGAAGATATCTCAATTAAAAATTGTAGGGACGTTTCTACGATTTTTCGTTCCAATCATCATCCCAATCGTCTTCTTTTTGGGCGTCTACAATTGCTTGCTTTAAACGCCCCCAATCCACCTGCCGAACCGGCTGGTAGCTGACCAGTTTGCCCCCCTGCACATATAAAACATGGGTGGCCCAATCTTTCATAAGTTCTAGCTGGTGGTTGACCATGACGACAGCACTGACCTTGTCTAGGGTGGCGAGATAGCTGAGCAAGTACTGGGCGTAACCGGTATCTTGGGCAGCAGTGGGTTCATCGAGCAGTACGATGTCAGGTTCAGTGGCCAAGGTACGTGCGATCGCAACCCGCTGACGCTGCCCCACCGATAGTTCCACCGCCTGACGACCTAGCCAATCTTGGGGAATTTTTAACCGCTCTAGCCACGGCTGTAATGTACGTCTGGCAGAGGCGGCACCGACGCCACGCAGGCGGGCCGGGTAACACAGGCTTTCTTCTACAGACTGGTCCAGTAGCGTACTATCTTGCATCACCAGACCAACTTTGCGGCGTAGGTCTATCACTGAATAGTGTTTGAGGGGTTGCTGTTGATAGGTGATCTGACCGTCACTCGGATCGCTGAGACGGTTCATGAGTCGCAGCAGTGTCGTTTTACCTGCCCCCGATGGTCCGACAATGGCGAGGCGAGATTTGGCTGCGATCGCAAACGATATGCGATCCAACAATAGACCCATACCCACATTGGCCCGCAAAGACACGTCGGTAAATTCTAGGACGGCATGACTGCTGTGCAAAACACATTACCCAGGCTAATTGACTAATTTATTTCAAACTACACCGCCGTGGGTAGCTGTCCACACGGCCCAAGCGTCCATCAACAGCAAAAAGACTGTCATTACCAGCAAAAACAGGTACATCCATGGCTGCGCCAACGGTGTTACATCCTGAGTATCAATCCCAGTTTTTGCTTCCACCGTACGCACCAGTCGAGCAAACCCGACCACCCGCATTGGCAATAAATAAGCTCGGTCAGCGGCTGCAGTAATAAAGTAATAGACCGTGCCATTCTGTCCGGTTGAACGTGGCTTTAGAGCTTTAATCTCAGACCATTGCAAAGACCAACCACGCCAGGGCAGCGGTGACACCAGGGCAATCCCCTCGTCGGAGGTTTGCACCTGTTCACTTAACCCTGCCCCCAGAAAAATCGCCCCTAGTAATGCTAGAACAACCAATATCCAAGGTTTAACTGGTGCATCCGTTGCCTGAGCCAGAAACGGCAACGGTAACAGTAGCGCCACATAAAAACTCAGTAATGTCACCTTAATGAGTGGTGAAATACGAAACCGGTCAATAGGCTTATCCACCGAAGACATAGGTATAGATTCAAAAGCCACGAAATTTTGAGCGTAACATTAGTTCAAAGAGTCTGGTTGTTGTGCTGCCATTCACGGGTAAATCCCAGGCTCACATACCCTAAGGCAAATACTGCTGCACCACATCCCAACCGCTGTAGCTAACCGCCGCAAACGCAACGAAAAGTAAGGCATTGAGTGTCACGTGCAGGGTACGAGCCCAGGGGCGGCTGGAAATCTGAGTAGCAGCCGCTAATGACGCTAGCACTAAACCGACAACTGACAGCCCGGCCCACAAATGCCAGGAATGTCCCAGATTTCCATGCTCGCCCAACGTGCCAATGATGCCAATACTCAGCAATAACAGCACTAAAGCAACCAGTACCCCGCCCAGCATAAAATGCATCACTCTCACCCAACTAAGCTGAGGCTTGTGCTGAGTGCGTGCATGCCAAACAAGGCCACCCGTCATTAGCAAACCTCCATACACCGTGACGGAGAGCCCCATAGACCAGGCCGCAATACGCCACAACCAAATAAACGATGGCAAGTCCATGCGCACTACCCTAAACTCTAAAGGTTCTGATATTTCCGAGCCTATCCAGAAATATCAGAACCTTTGTAAGCCTTACCATAGAGCAGTACCGCTAGGCCAGCTCAATCGCCTGCCTAAGAGTTAACTAAAACTGATGTGCAAGCCTGCCTCTAGCCCGCTCAACTGTGACATACCAAACGTGACGACTTGAGGCAGCGATTTAACCAATTGCTAGAGACAGCATCACCATTAGTGGTAGAGCCTAAGAGCCTAACGGATATGACGAGGACTAACCATGGACCGGCTGCATCGCATTCAAGGCAGCTGACGCCTCACTTTCTAAATCCAAAGCTGAGCCAAGACTCTCGTCACCCACTATATCTTCTGCGTTATCAATCCTTAGACGCGAACAGGGAACTGTATCTTCCAAAATAGAGCTTGCCATGGAGCCAGAATGAATCTCTAATTGCCCATTAATATGTGATTCAAACATTAATCGTTGCCCTGGAAAAACAACACGTTCAAAATACCAATTTGAAATATTTGTAATTCTAGCTACCTGAATCCTACTAGAGTCATTCACATAGCAACATAAGACTGTTTTCGTATCATCAAAGGGTACGGGATCGAGTATTTGTGTCATGGGAGGAGAAAAGAGTGTGGAGGGATGCCAACAGTATCCATAACACTAACATTTAGTGATCCCCAACAACTGTAAAAGCTGCTACCGATGAGGTTTTCAGAAAACTTTACACATTCAACATAAGGAGCTTTGATGGTTTATCAGTTTTATTACTATCTGCGAATAAAAAACGTAATTATTTTAATAATGAACAATTAAAAGCAATGAAATAAGATATTCCAAAACTCAGCCTATTACTCTTGAAACACCCAATTATTTTTATTTTTTTAGCTAATGTAAGGGAATTCACGTACTACCTTTATGAGTTTATATGAGCTTAAGAAGTGTCACTAAATGTTCAGATAAGATGACATTTATACTGCTTTAATCGATACAAAAAAATCACTATAGCGTTCCTATTTGATTGGTGAGAATGTTCCATACATATGCATTTTGGGAAAGTCAAAGAGTTCCAGGGCACAAAACTGCTCAAATAGAGCTTTGAGGCCAGTGAATGACGGCTTCAATCCAGCCATCTGTCTGACCCAGGTCTTGGCTTGTAACCAAACATCCTCAATCGGATTTTGAGTTGGGTCGTTGGGCGCAAAGCGAATGCAGTGGATACGCCACTGGGATTCTGGCAGTCCTTCATTGAGCTCGTTTAAGCACGCTTGAATCTCCTGAGAACGATGATAACTGGCTCCATCCCATAGAATAATCAAGCGCTGGTTTGGAAACTGACGCTGCAAGAACTTGAGATAGGCCAATGTACAGGTCGTATTGCCGGCAGCGTGGGCCTCAACGAAAACGCGTTTACTCAGCAGGTCCAAGGCCCCATAGTACGTCTGCCGGTCGCGTTCATTGACAATCGGGACCTCAACGCGCTGATTTCGACGTCCCCAAACGTAGCCTTCGAGATCCCCACTCATCAGATGACATTCATCGACAAACAACACCCTCACTTGGCCACATTCAATCTCGGTGCGGTAGCGTGCCAATAGCCGTTGGATGTCGGCTTTTTTTTAGCCACTAGAGCGGGATCGGTTTTGGGGTTGACCTTGCTGGTTTTCTTCCAACTCAGACCAGCGGTCTCGAATAAGTCGTAGTAACTCTGTTTGGACTCATAGCTGACCCCATATTCACTGGCCAGGTGATACTCCAATTCATTCAGTGTCCAGATAGCTTTGGTCCCGAGCCACTCGATAACAGCGGCCTTTTGAGCAGCACTCAGATAGCTTTGACGACCTTTATGACGCGGTGCAAAGCTGCTGAGTCCCTCGGCCTCGTATCGCTGCTTCCAGTTTGCAATGAAGCCCATCGACACGTCGAGAATACTGATAATCGATTCGTAGGTATGCCCCTGATAGAGCAGTTTAACTGCTAGGGCTTTCTTCACCTGACGACCATCACGTTGCGTCTTGATGAAGGTTTTCAATTCTTCGATGGCTGCGGTTTGACTGGATACTGGTATCTCCGAACTCATAACGATACGGGGGGAACATGCTCTGATGAATACAATTTCTCAGATCATACCGATCTACCCTCAAGAATCAAGACGGATGACTATAGTGGATTGAGAAGTTAAATTCCTTGCTACCTGGTTTTTCAATCCTTTGCCTTAGACACCATGGTTTTGGGAGTGTTGGTCACCTTGGGGGATGTACGGCAGCGATGAAATCTCAGAACAGCAATGTTATCGTAACGATATGTGAAAAAACTGAAAACTCACTTCATTTTTTTACGCTACGTAACATTAGGCAACCAGTGCAGTAATGGCTAACCGCGTTCTATACGTCCGACTTCCGTGTAACCCTATTTTTCCCATCGGGGTTGTGTACTTGGCAGACCACCTTCACAAGGTCTTTCCCGATATAGAGCAACGTATCTTTGATTTGGGGACATTCCCAGCCCTGGACTTCGGCTCAGCACTAGATCGCTGCATTGATAATTTTCAGCCTAACGTTTTGGTCTTTTCTTGGCGGGATATTCAAATCTATGCACCGGTTGGTGGACGTGGCGGCAATCCCTTACAAAATGCCTTCGAGTTCAACTACGCCCGCAACCCCCTAGTTAAGATGCGTGGGGCCCTGGGGGGAGTGCGAATGGTTGCCACCTACATGAATGAACTCTGGCAAAATACTGGTCTGATTAAACGAGGCTTTAAACGGGCTAAGCGCTACTGCCCTGATGCAAAATTGGTGGTGGGTGGTGGTGCTGTTAGCGTTTTCTATGAGCAAGTCGCCTCATGGATGCCTAAGGGCACGATTGTTTCCGTCGGTGAAGGCGAATTACTGCTAGAAAAACTAGTTCGCAAGGAATCCATCAGTGGTGAACGCTGCTACGTCGTTGGTGAAACAGAGCCCCGCGAACGTCTCATTCATGAATGGCCAACTGCTATTGAGAAAAGCGCGTGCGATTACGCCTATATCGAAAAAATCTGGCCTGAATTTAACTACTATCTCCAGGAAAACGATTTTTACATTGGCGTTCAAACCAAACGAGGCTGTCCCCATAACTGTTGCTACTGTGTCTACACCGTTGTAGAAGGCAAGCAGGTACGCATTAATCCATCCGACGAAGTCGTTAAGGAAATGCAACAGCTATACGACCGTGGTATCCGTAACTTCTGGTTTACCGATGCTCAATTTATTCCGGCTCGTCGCTTTATTGACGATGCCGTTGAGCTCCTACAAAAAATCATTGACTCAGGTATGAAGGATATCCACTGGGCCGCCTATATCCGGGCTGATAATCTCACACCTGAGCTGTGCGATCTGATGGTCAAAACCGGGATGAACTATTTTGAGATTGGCATTACCAGTGGCTCTCAAGAACTGGTTCGTAAGATGCGCATGGGGTATAACCTACGTACTGTTTTGCAAAACTGCCGCGACCTTAAAGCCGCCGGGTTTAATGATCTAGTTTCGGTTAATTACTCCTTCAATGTGATCGATGAGCGGATGGAAACCGTACGCCAGACCCTGGCGTATCATCGTGCCCTAGAAGCAATTTTTGGTCGCGATAAGGTAGAACCCGCAATTTTCTTTATTGGTTTGCAACCCCATACCCATTTAGAAACCTACGCGTTTGAGAACAATCTTCTCAAGAAGGACTACAATCCGCTGGCCATCTATCTCCCCTGGGTTGCGAATAAACTGCTCTGGAATCCAGAACCCCTGGGTGCTTTCTTTGGCGATGTGTGCTTGCAGGCTTTTCGTCAAAACCCCAACGACTTTGGTCGAGAAGTGATGGATATTTTGGAGGACCGTCTCGGTCTGGCCCCGCTGGAAGAAGCGTTAACAGCTCCTGTGAAACCAACGTTAGTCGATAAGCAACCAGAACTCATCGCTCAATAGTCTCGATAGTGTGGTTATCTTCAAAGTTGGATTCACTGTTGGGTATGCAAAAAGCCACCAAAGTAAATCATTAAGCAAATGTTAGGATCACTAGGCAGGAATTGACGGAGTGCCATGGTAGATAAACCAATTCTGAAGAAAGATCGTCCCCCAGAGGATAGGGACCGTAAACCTTCAGAGAATAAGGAAAGAGCTAAAGGCAAAGGCAGAGGTAAGGGCAAGGGTAAAGGCAAGCGCGATAAGGACGATCGGAAAAAGCCGCCTATCAACCCAGCTTTGATGCGAGGTCCTAAACCCACTCAGAAAGTTGAGCCTGAGCCTGAACCTGACGTTAGCGAAGAGGCTTCAGAAACTGAAGCTACAGAAACTGAGGCTACAGAAACTGAAGCAGTAACTGCTGAAGCCGCCACCGATGAGGCTGATAAGGCTACTGCTGAAGTTGAAGCTCCTGTAGCAGAGTAAGGCTGCTCCCTTCAATACCAGAAGGCACCTGGTGGGCCACCAGGTGCCTTCTGGTATTTAGCATAAAAATTTTTCAAACCCAGTCAAATCGCTACCAACGACTGGTTTGAGATGTCCATAAAAGCAAAAAAACTCCCCAGTGGATTACTCCACCGGGGAGGACATCAGGGTGCATCTACCAATTAGGTCTTCTAAGAAATGGACAGTGGTCAGGAGAAATCCCATAGTGTTCTGGCTACAACTTTGCTGTGATTCGCCACCAGCAACTTGGTGGCAGCAGCAGTTACTATCAAACATGGTCACACTGATTCCATAACGTACACATGCTTTTTTCCTGGTCCCAATCCTTACGGCAACTGCCCCTCGTGCAAAAAAGGATGGCCAGTCTATTGGCATTATCGGTACTGATTACTGGATGCCAACAACCTGTACAGCCTGTGTCATCCACTGATTCTCCCCATGATGACTCCCTTGAAGAGTACGTAGCTCCTCCAGAGGTGTTAACGCTGATTTATGGTCGGGCTCCTGTTACCCTTAATCCTCACTTAGCGACTGGCTTCCAAGACTTCGAAGTGGCGCGTATTATCTATGAGCCGCTGGCCAGCTATGGCCCTGATGGGGAGCTTATCCCGGTTTTGGCGGCTGAAATCCCCTCTCTAGACAATGGGGGTGTTAGTGAGGATGGCCTCTCCGTTACCTGGAAGCTGAAAGAAACCCTGCGATGGTCAGATGGAGAAGCCTTAACTGCTGAAGATGTCGCTTTCACCTATAAATTTATTGCTAATCCCACCGTTGCTGCGGTTACGGCTCAGTACTACCAAGATATTGAATCGGTAGAAGCCACTGACGACCATACGGTAAAAATTACGTTTAAACAGCCGACAGCCAGCTGGCAAATGCCGTTTACTGGTCTAAATGGATTGATTTTGCCAGAACATTTATTCAAAGATTTCAACAGCCGTAAGGCTCGGGAAGCTCCAGCTAACTTTCAACCGGTGGGCACTGGTCCCTATCGCTATTTGACTGAGGCCAATGGCCGTTTGTTGTTTGTCCCCAATGAGCTTTATCGTCAACCTGTGGGGGGCTTTAAGCGCATCGAAATTTTGGGTAATGTTCCGCCCTATGTGGCTGCCCGCGATGTCCTGCGAGATGGAACAGCCGATTTTGCCCATAATATTCAGCTAGAGTCAGCGGCCTTAGTGGATTTAGTGCAAACCGGTGAAGCCGGTGGGCTCGTGCTTACCTTTGGTAGCCAGGTGGAGCGCATTATGTTGAATTTTGCTGATCCTGATCAAGAAACTGAGGCCAAAGAACGCGCGAGTAAGGAATTCCCTCACCCAATTTTGCAAGATGTGAGGGTCCGACAGGCGATTGACTATGGCATTGATCGACAGGCCATCGTTGACCAGCTCTATGGAGATTTGGGGATTCCCACCTCTCAGTTATTGATGGCACCAACGCCTGCGGAAGATGAGCTGATTGATTTTAACCATGATGTGGAGAAGGCCAAGGAGCTTTTGGAAGAAGCCGGTTGGGTCGATAGCGATGACGATGGTATTCGAGATCGCAACGACCAACCCCTACAGCTGCTCTTCCAAACCTCCATCGGCACGATTCGCCAGGCCACCCAAAGTCTTGTCCAAGAGCAGCTAGCAGCCATCGGCATTGACATCTTGATTGAGCGGGTCCGCACTGAGGATTTTTTCTCTGCTGACCCAGAGCAAACCAACAGCATCAACCATTTCTATGCCGACATGCAGGAATATGCCATCGGCAATGACATCCCTGATCCTACGATTTACATGGGCTGGTGGACCTGCGACAACATTGCGGCACTGGCCAACAACTGGCAAAAACCCAACAATGCCCGCTATTGCAATGCAGAGTACGACAAACTGTGGAATACGGCCCGCCAGGAACGTGATGCCGATAAGCGCAACGAACTATTTCGGCAAATGGATCAGATGTTAGCGGACGATGTGGCAGTGTTACCCATTGTGCATCGGGCGCTCTCCAATGCCGTTAGCTATCGTATTACTGGCTATAATTTTACGCCCTGGGATGCAAGTACCTGGGATATTGCCAACTGGCGACCCGTGGAGTCTGTTGAAAATAATGCAGACATGCCTTCAGAGGAAGCCAACAGCAAAGATATAGATATTATTGATAGTCAGGACGTAGAACAATCCTCTGAAGAATCCGAACCAGACAACGAATCAGAAGATCAAGCCCCTTAAGGAACCTCTTGAGCTTTGACATCTATGACCACGCCTTCGTCATCATCTTCGTTGGCCGGGGTCTGCTCGTCAACCATATCCTGATCAGAGGAGCTGAAGGCCCCCTGAAATAGATAAAAAACTTCGGTCAACAACAGAGTAATTAAAACCCCATCGTCAATCCAACCGACAATGGGAAGCAAATCGGGAGAAATATCAAGGGGACTTAATATGTAAGTCAATGTCCCAAAAATAATCAACCAGCGATATTTAGGATTGCGTAAGCCGCTGCGATATAAGGCGTAAAACGATTCAACCAGTTGCTTCATAGAAATCTTTAACGCATTATCTAATGATGCCATTTCCCTTAAAAAGACGAGATCATAGGGAAAAAAATTCAGCTTTACTCAATACTGATGCTATGAAATGCTCGGCTTGCTAGTTCATTGGCCTTTGCTTGATAGGGAATACTATCAGCTTATGAGCCTGTCGTTCTGCTTCAGTTGTTTTTACCTATGGGGCTATTGAGTAATCCCAATGTGGGCAGTACTACGGCTGGAGTCTATGCAACCATACTCAAGCAGCTAGAAACAGGCGGTCAGGGGCAGTTTGTCAGTAGCTTTGGCTCCCAGGCAGATAACGGGCATATCATTCGCTACATCCTTACCCACTGAACTACGGAAACGAAGGCTGAACAAGCCTTCGCCGTCTTTCTCCGGCAATAACTACCAATCATAGAAGAATTTCATATCTTGCAAAGATTAATTGAGTTCTTATTAAAGTTGCACACTCTGGGTTGTTGATACCTGTTCATTTGAAATAAGTTGGCAATATCAGGCGAGCACATCATCTCAAACTACTGCTTTTAGATGTCTACCGTTGCTGCAGTAAACGCTTTTATATATTCATCACCTCACAGGCAAATCTACCCTACAGATCAGCAAGCAGCTGTCTAAGCGCCTAAACATTCCTTAAAAACAGTCTTATGAAACCATTGTCAGCCCTAATGGGGGTGGTCACTGGTGCGATAGTGACCACGCTTGGTATGACTAGTGCAGCTTTGGCTGTCGATTTTTCCCTCCGTGGCACATTCGCTCAAGATGATGATGTACAGCTGTTTGATTTCAGCATAGCTACAGAATCAGCAGTCACCCTCAGAACTTACTCTTACGCAGGTGGTACTCAAGCAGATGGAACGTTCATTGATGCAGGCGGTTTTGATCCTGTGTTGTCTTTGTTTGATGGTGACGGGAATTTTATCTTCTTAAGTGACGATGATGAGTCTGGCACAGTTGCTAATGACCCTACCACTGGTAGGGCCTATGACGGCTTCCTGGATATTGTGCTAAAGGCTGGCGACTACACACTGGCATTGACGCAGTATAACAACTTTAGCAACACCACCAACCTGGCTGATGGCTTCAGACAGGAGGGTAATGCCAACTTCACCAGTAACTTTGCACGGTGTACAACTGACAGTATGTTTTGTGACTTTACTGGTGATGTTCGTACCAATGAGTGGGCATTGGATATCCTTGGTGTCCTACCCCCATCAGAACCTGATGAGGGAGAAACTAATCCACCGACTCAGGTACCTGAGCCTGCAACCACATTGGCATTTGCTTTAGCCGGTGTAGGTGCACTTGTACATCGCCGTCGCCAAACGTAAATTCACCTCCCAATCATGCCGTTGCTGATTCATTCTGTAGTCAGCAACGGTATTTTAGCGATGGCTGATTTAGGGGATAAACCGGTCTAGAGCCATTGCTATTGAATGGTATCTCACAACTACAGTCATCCTGAGGATCAGCAATGCCAGATTTTATATAGTAGCCTTGCTTTTGTCTGGCCTGAAACTCTGCTCCGTAGCATGTGCCAATGGATATCGCTCAAGGAACTAATATCACAACTCAGCGGCATAAAAACCTACCACAACAGTTTTTATTTACTATTGTTGCTAATCTCTTCTGTTTTTCTCTAACGATTTAAATACAACACTGCATTATTTTTTGCAACAATAACAGTGTTGTTGACTCTTTTTATTCAACCGCCAAAGAAACTCGCTTACCACCAATACCCCGCAGGTCTGCCAGGAGTTTCGCCACATCGGCATAGGGCAATGTGCGATCTGCCTTGAGCATGACAAACCCGTCTGGGTTTTCGGCAAAATAGCTTTGGATAATAGGAGCCAATGCTGGAGTTGTTATCGGCTTATCTTCATAAACCGCCTGGCCATCTTCTCGCAGACCGATTACCAATGGCTCAATCTTTTCAACTACCTCTTCATCTACACCAGAGACTGCCTGGGGCAAACTCACTCCAAAAATCTGTACACCGCTGAGTTCCATGGAGATGATGACAAAAAACGTCAGAACCGTCATCAACACATCCATCATCGGTACCAGATTTACCTCAGGCACTCCAGAATTTCCATGGCGAGATCGTAAGCCCATCTTCTACTCCTCCTCCTCCGCATCCTCTAACGCCAGAGAGACCTGGTCACCACCGACCGCACGCATATCTCCTAGAAACTGCATAACGTTCTCATAGGGCAGCTCCTGATCCGGTACCAGATAAACCGTCTTATCAGGATTCTTCTGCAGGTAGTTGTCAATCTCTAATGCTAGCTGTGTACTATCAATCGGCTGGCCATTGAGCGAAGTTTCCTGATTCTCATCCATCTCTACAATGAAAATCTCATCAGCAGAGGGTAACTGGTCTGGCGGCACATCCTCTGTCTGCTCTGGGGGGAGTTCTACTTCAATCAGCTGTTCACTGCCCAAAGAAACCGAAATCACCACAAAAAATGCCAGCACACCCATCATTACCGTGAGCATCGGCACCAAATCAATGGTGGGGATTTTACTTTCTCGGCGTTTACCTAAGGGCATGGAGGTTTAGATGGGGGTATCAAGATACAGGTGGGGGATAGGTCTTGGTTATTGGGTCTTGGTTATTGGGTCTCTAATTCAGTAGAACCGAAACAAATTTGTTTGAGGCCGATAACAAATAACGAATAACAAATAACTAAATTATGATTGATAGGTTGCTGAGACTGATGGCTCTTCAACAGAGTGACCATTCTCTGAGGCTAACAATGCAGGCTCGTACCAATTTTGACGATAGATTAGCTCTAGCTCGTTACCAGCTTCTGAGAAATAGTCAGCCTGTTGGCTCTGGAGAGAGACCAAAATCCGCAGCACTAGCAGCGCTAAAATCGCGACCACCATGCCGGCGGCTGTTGTGATCAGCGCTTCACCAATACCCGCTGCGGCTTCACTGGCTCCTTCACCGCCGCTGCTGCCGCCGATATTTAAGCTGTAGAAGGTGGCAATTAGACCCGTTACCGTACCCAACAGACCTAGCAGTGGCGAAATGGCAACGATGGTTTCTAGTAGTTTTTCACCCTGGCGCATTTTAACGAATTCACGATCCGCCGCTGTTTCCATGGCCAGGCGGAAGGTTTCAGGGGAGGCGTTGTTTAACCGTAGGGGGGCAAACAAAAACCGGCCAATGGGGGTATCGTGGTGTTGATTTGCGATCGCAGCTGCCTCATTTAAATCCCGTTTAGCTGCATCCAAAACATCGCTGACAATTTTGCCTTCACGGCGTAGCAGATCAGACCAAAAACGTGTCCGCTCTAGAGCGCATGAAATTGTTAGCACCGAAGCTCCAACAATGGGTACCATCACCGGGCCACCCTTAGCTAGAAAATCAAATACAGTTGCCATAGCCGAATTTCCTGGATTACGTTTGCCTGTCCGGTCTGCCGTTTACCGATTGAAACTATTAAAACGCGATTCAAAAATGTGGATACAAACTGAATGCAGCGCCGCCGAATCTACGGGCGATCCCCTTCATTCTCCCCTGTCTCTTCACCCGCCGCACTCGACTCAGTGCCAGGGTTCGATGCCGTCGTCGATGTATCTGGGGGATCTTCGTCTGCTGTTGCATCATCTGGGGTAGCTGCGGGTGTGGCGTTACCTTCAGTCCCTGGCTGGGGTGTAGCAGTTGGAATTGCTCCAACGATCACCTCTTGCCATTCCAAATTGCTTTCGCCGTTGACTTTGACCAGCACTGACTCGACTCGACCCGCAGCTACCGTGCCAGCACCCACTACGTCACACTCAAATGAATCGCCTCGTTTATTAATGCGATATGTATCGCGACAATCCACGGCCAAGCTTTTCCCCAACGCTTCCCTGATATCCTCTTGAATTTTTTCCTCAAGGGATACCAAATTAATGATCACCTTAGAACTGGGCACATCCCACGCGATCGTGCCCTGATCATCCTGCTGAATCACATTAATGGTGAACTGGCCACCATCTGGCAGTTCACCGACACAGCGAAAATATGCTTCCGCCTGTTGCTTGACACGATTTGGACAAATTACATCCTTCAGGGTAAGCCGCCGCCCTTGGCGCTCAATGTTATCCTGGATATCTGTCTCTATCCGAGACATATTCAAATGTCGTGAGCAACTGCTGAGAAGAATTAACCCTAGCAGTGCCCCCAACCGAACGATGGCGACCATTCTGTGATAACGCAAATGTTGACCAAGATTCACTATAACGGGGGCTCCCAGATGCCAGGTAAAGGACCGGTTAAGAGAACCTAGAGTGATTGGGGAAAACCCTGAGATTCTCCTCAAAATCGATACCTACACCGTTCCGAGATAGAGATGTTCCATGGAACGTTTCTACATTAATAACCTATCCCTTCATCTGCCGTATTAAATGCCTTAGTTCCGGCAAAATCAAAGTATCCATGGCCAGGGCAACACCATTGCTGGAGCCCGGTAGCAAAAATACCAGGGTAGATTGATACACCCCGGCAGTAGCCCTAGAGGCAATGGCTCTAGAGCCAATTTCAGCATAGCTAAGGTGACGAAAAATTTCGCCAAAGCCAGGTATTTCTTTTACTAATAGGGTTGCGATCGCATCGTATGTGGTATCCCTGGGGGCGATCCCAGTCCCTCCATTACAAATAATGACATCTACGGTCGGAGCCAGGCGCTTTACTAAGCCAGCTATTTGATCCGGCTCATCCTTCACCAACCGATACGCTTCTAATCGATGGCCTGCCTCTCGCAGTTTGACCTTAATCAGCTGTCCACTTTTATCAGTGTCAACCGTACGTGTATCACTGACAGTAATGACACCGCAGATAGCTGGGGTGAAATCTGGATCGGGATGGGGGGTAGCCATGGATAATAGTCAAAACGTCGAGAAGAGCAATCTCTACAAAACTCAAAACTAACTCTTCGTAAAGCCTAATCCTTTCTCTTCGGCATAGCGATTCATAAAGCGCATAAACCGATCCCACTCATCGCGGCTCTTAAGCAGTATACGTGCCTCTAAGCCAGCTGGTGCGCCGTTGATAAACTTGGCGTTTACTTCGCGGCTGGTCATCATGCCTTCTTCGTCTACCAGGTAAAGACCCGTTACCTCAAATCCTTCTTCCACGAGGGCCTTGGGTTTATCAAAGTAGAACGTAGCAGTGCCATCTGAACCGTCCTTAGCACGGGTGAGCCGCACGTCTGGAATGACTTCCTCAGCTACACCCTGAGCAAATTGGATTTCTGCCATTGCGCTGTCCTCTAACTAAATGACTATGGGCTATTTGTTAAAAAGCATTAAGCTCCATCATCCCATCATATGAGTGTTGTTTAAAACACTCTTTGAAAATCCTCGTCCATAGGTATTGATGTAGGGACGTTCCATGGGATGACCCTACATCTGGGGGTGCACCTGGTAGTCAGACAAGATGGGGGGCATGCGCTTTCGCAGCACTAATCCTTGATAAACCATAGCGGCCACTTCACCATAGGTGGCCACCTGGTTAGGGGATAGCAGGTCTAGGTCAGGATAGTTAAAGACTAAACCAAGTTTGGTGGCGATTGCGATCGCGCTTTCTGCATAGCGAGGGACCTGGGATTTATCTTGATAACGGGCAAGCAATCCAGCCGTATCTTTAGCGGTAAGCTCTAAGCCACTAACCAGAGCCAGCAGCACCTGAATTTTTAAGATGGGCTGCTCTGGCGCAAAGGTATAGTCGGGAAACCCTGAGAGGAACTTGGCACGATAGGCGGTGTGAATGGCCTGGGATGCCCAGTGGGATGAAGGTACATCACGAAACGCAACCGGATAACGTTTTGGTTTCGGAGCAAAGGCAGCCACCACTAAACTGGCAAACTGTGCACGGGTCATGGAGGCGTCGGGAGCACTGGTCCGCTCTAGAAAATTGTGCGCCTTGAGGGACTGCCAGAAGTCATCGGCCCAGTGGCTGTGGGTGACAATTGTATTGCTGGCAGCAGCCACACTATTACTAACGGCGGTTCTGGCTGGCTCCACAATATATGGAGACGTCAGGGACTGCATCCGACCTAGATTGGCCAGGCACTGATAAACCAAAGCCGTGGTTTCAGCTCGAGTAATGGGCTGCATCGGTCGCAGTTCTGCCACATCGGGATAGTTCACCACGATGCCTTGACGGGTAGCAATGGCAATTTCCTCAACGGCATAGGGGGGCACCTGGGCGCGATCCCGATATACTCCGAGTTCGGATGCCATACCCTGGCTCAGTCGCAAACCATTAATCAGGGCCACCAGGGACTGGGCTCGGGTCATGGGATCATTGGGCCGAAATGTATTGTCTGGAAAACCAGCGATAAAGCCCTGGGCCTGAGCCTGATAAATCACTGAACGGGCCCAAAAATTAGAAGAGACATCCCTAAAGGGCTTAAACCGGCGATTGTCACCGTCACTCGCAGGAAATGTCGCCATGACCAGAGCAGCGAACTCGGCTCTGGTCACCAATGCATTGGGGCGAAATGAACCGTCAAAAAAGCCTTTGACGAGTTCTGCTGCGGCCATGGCATCCACAAAGGGAGCGGCCCAATGCCCAATCACATCGCTAAAACGGCTATCTAAATTGAGGGTTGGGGGGGCAGGGGATTCCGGTGTCGGGGGGGCAGGTTGGGGGGGCACTTTGCCTAATAGCATTGCTGGCACAGCTACCGGATCGGGAAGTTCACTGGCCACATAGCGAACGGATCCTTTAACTCGATTGGGGTTGATATGATTACCCGCACTGGTTAAGGGTTGCCGACTCTCGTTGCGGATATCCCACTGGCCATTGTCTCGAAACTCATTTTCGCCCAGGTCCTGACTCTGGCCTACATCAGGTTGCACGGTATCCTGTAGCCATAATCCCGACGTTTCGTTACGCCGAATGTGATTTTGCCGTAGCACTGGCCGAGCGGCACGGGACAGAACAATGCCCGCTTTGTTATTCACCACCTCGTTATCAATAATTAGCGGTGCTGCTTGATCGCTAATGGCCACCCCATACCCTGTCTGTTCAAAGCGGTTTTGTCGGACTTCTCCTTTAGACCTGCGCACCATAAACAGACCGCTGGCCTGATTTTCGGTGAATTCATTGGCCAGCAACACTGGTATGGCAGTCCCGGTGGCAAAAACACCATCACGCCCGCACCCCTTAAATCGACAGCGGGTGAGTAACGCTGATCCAGCTTCTAGCCACACCCCTATACCTTGCGATTGTGGGTTCGTCACTGTGACATTGCGGATCTGGGAGCGGTCCTCTAACTTCATCGTGACGGACATGCCCCCAAATTCTTCCGTTGCCAGCACCCCTCCACCTCGAATGGCCACGGTGCCATGAATACCCACAACGGTTACTCCAGAGGCCACAATCAGCGGAAACGATTCGCCACTGCCATAGGTGCCCGCTTCTAGCTGTATGGTGGTGCCAGAACTGGCGCGATCCAAAGCCTGGGTCAAGGTTTTGAACGGCGATTGGCGAGTGCCATTACCTTGGGCACCGCTGGCATGATTGACATATAAAACAGAGGCAGTAGCTTGCACCATGGCCACTAGACTGATTGATTAACCCACTCAGGGTAAAGGTAAACGCTAACGGTTGACCTATGATTAATAATTCTGACTGAAAAATTTATCTTCGTTGTAGTCTATTTCCGAGTAAATAAGCACGTTAGCGTCTCTGTCTTCCAAAAATGGCACTTGCGATGCCTAAACTGCCATGCTTATTGTTATTGCCATAGCTAATGTTGCGATCGCGATTCTCTGCCTTGTTCTCACCTGGCATGTCGCTCGGTTTGGTCACCAGGTTGCCCAGCTCAACCGAAATCTCCAACGTTGGACAGTACTATTAGAGGACAACTTGGCCCAACAAACCCTAGCCTTTACTGTACAACGCACCAACCTACGGCAATGGCAGCTGATTCATCTGAAATGGCAGCTACAACAGCGACGTCTCATTCAAACTGCAAAATTCCTACAGCGTGTTTGGCTGATTAGCCAACGTCGCCACCGCTTCTAACCCCTCACGCCCCATTCCCTGCTCCCCACTCCCCGCATTCCCCATGGCTCAACACAACTCCGATCACTTCCTCAGTGGCCTGCTGGCTGGTACCGCCATCGGCACCGTCATCGGTTTACTGATCGCTCCCCGCAGCGGCAAACATACCCGTAGGGTTCTTAAAAAGTCAGCGGATGCCGTGCCTGACATCATTGAAGATTTATCCACTAGCCTGCAATTCCATGCCGATAGGCTGTCCAATACTACGTTGCAAAATTGGGACAGCACCCTGGAACGACTGAGAGAGGCCTTAATTGCTGGGCAAGCTGCTTCTCGAGAAGACTTTGCTCAAACGGTGGTCGAGTCCAAGCGTGACTGATCCTTTAATTTGGCTAGGGTTATCCATTCTGCTACTAGGTTTCGGTCTAGTCGCATTGGTGTGTGTGTCCATTCCTGCGTTGATTGGCCTGGCGAGGGCTGCCCGCAGTGCTGAAAAATTCTTTGATACCCTTGATCGCGAGTTACCCCGCACCCTAGAGGCAATGCGTCACACGGGTGCTGACCTGAGTGACCTGGCGGATGACATGACCGATAGTGTCAGCAGTGCTCGTAATATTGTTAAACAAGTGGATCAAAGTCTCAGTGATGTGCGTCTGCAGGCGTCTCAGGTAAAACGCTCAACTCGCAGTGTGGCTGTCGGCTTTAGGGCCGCCTGGCGGGTCCTCACCAAACCAGCTAATGCGCGTAAACGTAAACGACGACCACCACCACCCAAACCTGTTGAGCCGCCGCATCCCCCCTCATCCCAAGTCCAACCAACATCGCCCCAGCGCCCTCCCAGTAATACGTCCGAGGATCGCTTTCCTGGTCAATGATTGACGGAAACCGGGCTTCTTCTCTACATTAAAGATAGGTAAATAAGTGTAAACATCATGACCGTACGCTTTAAGGATTGGTTGCAGGCTTCCTTATTAGGGGGGCTGTTGGTTTGTTGTATTGCATTCGTCACAGGGATCACGGCACCAGCTGCGTATGCTTACAACAATCCAGAACTGCTGCCAGATGAGCCGACTATGGTCATCGACCTAGCAAGAATTCTGACCAATTCTCAGGAAGAGTATTTGAATGAACATTTACCGGAGTTTGAGGCTGAGACGGGTTGGAAACTTAGGGTTTTAACCCAGTTTGATCAAACTCCAGGACGTGCTGTCAAAGATTTTTGGAACTTAGACGATAAGAGCATTATGCTGATTGCCGACCCACGGGGAGGCAATATCCTTAACTTTAGCGTTGGTGATACGGTCTATTCACTGTTGCCCAGAGTCTTCTGGATTGAGCTACAAACTCGCTTTGGTAATCAGTTTTTTGTACGTGACAACGGTGAAGATCAATCCATCATGCAATCCATTGCATCCTTAGAAACTTGCCTCGCTCGCGGTGGCTGTTCAGTTGTGCCTGGCCTACCTAGAGAGCAATGGATTTTAACCCTCATTACATCCATCCTTGGGGGGGTTATCTGTGGCTTTGCTGCCCATCCCCGCAAAGAGGGCCAGGTCTTTTCCTGGCAGTGGATGCTGATTTTCTCACCCCTGTGGGGCATGCTGTTCATTGCGTTTGGCATTGGCCCAGTGGTTTCTCGCACCCAGGACTGGCTACCCCTGGTTCGTAACATTGCTGGTTTTATGATTGGTGCCCTGGTTGCATTCTTGAGCCCTGCGTTTGCCAACTCATCAGCCAGTGGGGAAGCTTAGAGCGGTTTTACCCGTCTACCCTTGGGCAATTCTATGAACATGTCATAGCTGAGTGTGCGCTCATCTTGAGCACTGGTGACAATTCCGATGCTTTTGATGGCTGAGACCATTGGGCCTTCAGGTAGTTTTGGAAAAGGCAGGGTGCCTTGCAAATCCTTCAGGCGATCAACATCGATAAAGAAATAACCACTGTTTTCATCAGGGGAAATGTCTAGAAGGGTCTGGAAGGCTCGATTGGTTTGGATAGATTTAGACGGTTGAGGTGCGATCGCATCCAACACCTCTGGGCCAACGCCAAAAAAGGTGACATCGTTATCCAACCAACCATGTCCCATGGCAATGCCACCGTAATAAGACACCAACTGATTAACGGGTTGCTCCGCATCCAAAGGTTTCACATCAAAGCGAAATCGACTGGTCATGACTTCATCCAGTTGCTCCCAGGTGGCCTCAGCTGCCTGACGATCGGCGACCTCTGCCACTAAGGCTAGCTGTCCCATGGGCATGGGTGATTCCGCTGCCGTGCTTGGCGGTAACAGGCCAAAGGCAACTTCACCTGACAGCCAGGGCAATATATCATTTTCAAAATCCAGTCCCGTTTGGTTCTTGAGACCCTTGGTGAGGGAGCCCGACGAGATCGGTAACAGGGCATTTAGCTGCTCAGCTTCGCTAAGGGCCTGCCAAAATGGACCAATGCTGCTGGTGGACAACATCAGCACGGTTGAGTCCGGTAACCGTTGGGGCGTCATGGACTGGGTGTTGATCATATCGACATAAATTGGCTGATCTTCCGGTCCTAGCCAGGTTGAGGCTTCAATATCCAAACCGTTGGGCAATGGCTCTACAGCGGCGACTAGGCCATTAATACTGGGTAAGCTATCACTGCCCAAAAATGTCTTGCCTGCCTCAGGGATATTGAGATACAGCTGGACTAAGGCAGAGGGCATCTGTACATGCTTAACGGCTTGGCGATAGGCATCGCTATTGAGCATCGAAGTCCCACCATCAAAGCTATCGATCACAGATTCAATACCGTTAGCACCTGACGCTAACACCAGCCATTGGTTACCTAAAACGGTACTCTCAAAGGTCTCACCTGCCGTAGTTTTAATGGACTGGATGCCAACACCGTTATAGTCACGGCCAACCCAAGTAGTGCCGTCCCGTGGCTCTGCCATCAGTTCCTGGGCTTTATCTGGATCAGCAATGGGCACAATCAGCACCATCTCCGCAGCTGCTTCGCTATCACCGGCCTTGGGCAAAAAGACAAGGGTTACCTGCTCACCAATCCAGGGTTGAATGTCGGTTCTAAAGCGATAGCCGTTGGTACTGAGGATGCGATCGCGCCAGGTGGTTAAAAATCGATCCAATGCTTTTTGTGACTCAGGTGTCCCCAGCTGTCGTAAACGAGTCCACTGGGTTGCATCCGTTGACAGCGTTAGGGTTGCCAGGGCATTACCGGGCACAACTTCCATCCCCGTTGGTAGCTTGACACCCGTAGAGAGCCGCTGACCAAGCCGCAGATAGGCCGCTGCCCCACCCAGTATCAGTAAAACCGCCGTACTAACTGTGACCAACAAAGGAGGCCGTTGCTTGAGAACCATGGACCAGCAAGAAACAAACAACGCTTGCTAATCTACCATTGGTTTACAAAAACGGCACGGGTGGGTTGGCCCAAAAAATCTAGGGGCGTTTATTCGGCGTCGCTATCGGTGCTCTTCTTTTTACGGGTTGTCGACTTACTCTTAGCCGTCGTGGACTTCTTAGCCGCAGCCGTAGTCCCGCTGGCCGTACTGGCCTTTTTGGTGGTGGATTTTTTAGTTGTCGCCTTCTTAGTTGTAGTCTTCTTAGCCGTCGTCTTTTTAGTGGTGGACTTTTTGGTCGTCGTTTTACGACGGGTTGTTTTTTTCTTAGTAGCTGCCTTCGCCGCAATAATCTCTAAGGCTTCTTCCAAGGTAACGTCCTCAACCTTCTTACCTTCCGGCAATGAAGCATTGACCTTTTCGTACTTGATATAGGGACCGTAGGGGCCATCGTAAATGTTGATGGGTTCTTCCGACTCAGGGTGCTTACCCAATTCCCGCAACGGTTTAGCAGCTTTACGCCCTCGCCCTCGCTTAGGCTGTGCCAAAAGTTCCAGGGCTCGCTCCAGGGTCACGGTCAGAACGTTATCGTCTCCTTTCAAAGAGCGATAGTCCTTTCCTTCCTTACCTTGATCGTGAACCACATAGGGACCAAAGCGACCCAAGCTGGCTTTGACCTTGGCACCAGTCTCTGGGTGCATCCCCAACAAACGCGGCAGAGATAGTAGTCCTACAGCCGTTTCTAGATCCACAGACTCACGCGTTACCCCCTTGGGCAGTGACACCTGTTTAGGCTTTGGATTCTCTTCTGTCTTATCTCCCAGCCGCACATAGGGACCGTAGGGGCCAATCAGAGCATAAATGGGTTCACCCGTTTCAGGGTGCAAACCTAGCTTTTCCGGACCTTCTGTTTTTTGCTTGAGGAGGACCTGTACCTGCTCGTCGTTGAGATCCGCTGGACTCACATCCAAAGGAATAGAAGCCCGTACGGTTTCATCGCCCTCTTCTTCACTGATGGCCTCAATGTAGGGGCCATACTTGCCAATGCGAACCTTGGCGCTGAGATCAGCTAAGTCAACGGTGCGGGCCTCAGCGGGATCAATCTGGCTTTCTCTGGTCTGTACCTGCCCCGCTAGACCCGTATCTCCAGAATAAAAGTCCTTGAGGTACGGTAGCCAATCTGCTTCACCCATAGAAATTTCATCCAGGGTGCGTTCCATGCGGGCCGTAAATTTAACGTCCACCAGATCTGGAAAATGTTGATCCAGTAGCTCGGTCACCGCAAACGCTGTAAACGTAGGCATCAAGCTATTATTCAGCGGATGCACATAGCCTCGGTCGATAATGGTACCGATGACTGATGCATAGGTACTGGGACGCCCAATACCCTCTTTCTCTAGGGTCTTAACCAATGTGGCCTCGGTATAACGAGCTGGTGGCTTAGTCTCATGGCCAATGGGCTCTAGCTCGGTGCAGCTTGGGGTATCTCCCACCTTCAGGGGCGGCAGGGTCACTTCACGATCCTCAAGGGCGGCATTGGGATCATCCGAACCCTCCACATAGGCCCGGAAAAAGCCTGGAAAGTCAATTCGTTTGCCAGTGGCCTTAAACACCGCATCATCCACTTCTACGCTGACGGTGATATGGGTTTGGCGAGCATTGGCCATTTGGCAAGCCACTGTGCGCTTCCAAATTAAGTCGTAAAGGCTAAGTTCACGATCCTTTAGCCCGGTTTCCTGGGGAGTACGGAAAGTACTACCAGCGGGGCGGATTGCTTCGTGGGCTTCCTGGGCTCCCTTGCTCTTGGTGGCATATTGCCGGGGCTGAGGGCTGAGGTACTCTTTACCGTACTTTTGCTCCACACAGGTTCGAGCCGCTGTAATTGCCTGCTGTGACAAATTTACCGAGTCAGTACGCATGTAGGTAATAAACCCTTTTTCGTACAGAGATTGGGCCGTACGCATGGTGTCACGGGCAGACAGACGCAGTTTGCGGTTGGATTCTTGCTGCAGTGTGGAGGTGGTAAATGGCGGAGCTGGTTTGGGACTAGAGGGTCGCTCTTCCAGATTAGATACGGTCCAAATGCTGGCTTCCAAGCGCTGTTTTAATGCCTGGGCTTGGGTTTCATCCAAAAGCACCACATTGCGTCCAGCGGCAATTTGTCCGGTGTTTTCGTCAAAATCACTACCCGTAGCAACACGAGTACCACCCAGGCTAACGAGCTTGGCCTCAAATGGATTGTCAGCCTTCTGGAGTGTGGCCTTGAGGTCCCAATAGGAACCTTGCTTAAAGGCTCTGCAATCGCGCTCCCGTTCCACCAGTAGCTTGACTGCCACCGACTGCACTCGACCAGCGGACAGACCCCAGGCAATTTTTTTCCACAGTAGTGGAGATAGGGTATAGCCCACTAAACGATCCAAGATTCGTCGAGTTTCCTGGGCCCTTACTAGCTGATCATCAATATCACGACAGCTTTCGAGGGCAGCCTGAATCGCGTCTTCGGTGATCTCATGAAACACCATGCGCTTGGTGGGCACCTTAGGTTTTAGTAGCTGTAATAGGTGCCAGCTAATGCTTTCCCCTTCGCGGTCTTCATCCGTAGCCAGGACTAGCTCATCGGCTTCCTTTAGGGCATCCTTCAGGGCCTTAACAACCTTCTTTTTATCCTTGGGTACCAAGTAAAGAGGTTCAAAATCCGCCTCTACATTCACACCCAGCTGTGCCCATTTCTCGCCCTTCACGCTGGCGGGAATCTCACTTGCCGATTTAGGCAGATCGCGCACATGCCCCATGGAGGCTTCTACACGGTAGCCTTTGGGCAAATAGTTGCGAATTGTTTTTGCCTTTGTAGGTGACTCAACAATGACAAGTGTGGACATACAGCTGAACTGAAAGTAATGGTCGAACTACGTTTAATTGAAAATTTGTCAACACCCTGATATCCAAGGCACTAACAAATCTCAAACCGCGTCTAGCGAAACGCTTGAACACTAGAGAGAATGCCCGATAAGTGGGCAATGACGACGGTTTTTTATTGGCTAACTATACATAACCATGGCATCTAGCTCAGAATTTATCAGAGGGAAGCGCCGAGGGTTAGTGACAAAAGCCGTACCTGCATGTTCGCAGAGCTTTTCGTACAGTTGCCTTTATATATCGATAGATCGAAATGGCGAATTTCGTCCACCTCTGAATTAAGAAAAGGCTTTTATTTCATGACCATTGCCAGGGGGGTAAAACTAACCCCATAGGGCCAAATTTGGCCTATAGCTATCGTCGAGGCATTAATTTGGCTGGTTGTGGCCCCATTCATAAAAGAAATCTAGAGAAATTGAAAAAAGTGTTTTCTTTAGAAAAATTGGGACCCCAGGCAGGTCATCTGAACGAAGTTCCTCTATGGTTTACATCCATAGAATTTAATCTGATTCAGAAAATTCCCTTTGGGAAACTACAAGATGAGCGAGAATACTAGGGTAAGATCCCAAATGGAAATACCGAACCACAGCACCAATGGACGTTGTCAGCCTCGCTGCCCAATTAAACACAGGTAAAATCCTGCCTGAACTGATCATCATTGCGACGATTGTAGTGATTTTGGTAGGTGATTTGATTGTAGGCCGAGCGTCATCGCGCTGGGTCCCCTATGTCTCTATCGGCGGTTGTTTGGCTGCCGTTGGGGCATTAGCTCTACAGTGGGACACAGGCAATCCCCTCGCCTTTTTTGGAGAGTTTAACAGCGATGCTCTCAGTATCGTATTTCGAGGCATTATCGTTCTGTCAGCGGCTGTGACCGTCCCTATGGCTATCCGCTATGTGGAAAAGTCAGGCACAGCCTTAGCTGAGTTTTTAGGGATTTTGCTGACCGCAACCCTGGGGGGCATGTTTCTGGCGGGTGCCGATGAGCTTGTCACTATTTTTGTGTCCCTTGAAACCCTAAGTATTTCGTCATACCTGTTGACGGGCTACATGAAGCGGGATCCGCGCTCAAACGAAGCCGCCCTGAAGTATTTGTTGATTGGGGCAGCGAGCTCAGCCATCTTTTTGTACGGCATTTCCCTGCTGTATGGTCTGTCGGGTGGTGAGACCCGGTTGAGTGCGATCGCAGCCAACTTAGCGTCCAGCACTGGCAATAGCTCCATTGGTCTAGTCGTTGCACTGGTATTTGTCATTGCCGGTATTGCCTTCAAGGTAGCCGCTGTGCCCTTTCATCAGTGGACCCCTGACGTTTATGAAGGCTCACCTACACCTGTGGTAGCGTTCCTATCCGTTGGCTCTAAGGCTGCTGGCTTTGCCCTAGCAATTCGCCTTTTAGTCAGCACATTCCCCCTAGTGGAAGACGAGTGGCGCTTTGTGTTTACTGCTCTGGCGATCCTGAGTATGGTGCTGGGCAATGTGGTGGCTTTAGCCCAGACCAGTATGAAGCGGATGCTAGCCTACTCATCCATTGGCCAGGCAGGCTTTATGATGATTGGCTTGGTCATCGGTTCCGATGCAGGCTATGCCAGCATGATTTTCTACCTGATGGTCTATCTGTTCATGAACTTGGGTGGATTTACCTGCGTCATTCTCTTTTCCCTCCGTACGGGTACAGACCAAATTAGTGAATATGCCGGGCTTTATCAAAAGGACCCCCTGCTTACCTTATGCCTGTCACTGTGTCTGCTCTCCCTTGGCGGTATTCCACCGCTAGCAGGGTTCTTTGGTAAGCTTTATATCTTTTGGGCTGGCTGGCAGGCCGGTGCTTACAGTCTGGTACTCATTGGTTTAATTACCAGTGTGATCTCCATCTATTACTACATCCGCGTAGTGAAAATGATGGTAGTTAAGGAGCCCCAGGAAATGTCCGAATCTATCAAGAACTATCCACCGGTTCGCTGGGATTTGCCAGGCATGCGTCCGTTACAGCTGAGTTTGGTGGTAGCCGTGGTGGCCACTTCCCTAGCGGGGGTACTATCTAACCCTCTATTTACCCTGGCTAACGACGCTGTCACCAAGACCCCTTTGCTACAAGCGTCTCAGGTGGAGAACGTTGGCGAGATTGCCAACACAGTTGCTAGCCCTGTGACGGCTACTTTTCCAACCATGCTTGAGAATTCTCTTTAAAACTTAAGCATCATTGCGGGTCAGGGTTAGAGGTTTTGCGTTCAAATCCCTCTAGTCCTGACCAATGGTATGAAGCCTATGCATTGGGAACATAACGGAGCTGCGAATCCGATTGTCTTCCAGTTTTTCTAGGATGAACTCACCGCCCAAACGGATCATCAGGGACTGACAAATCGCCAGATTTAAACCCGGCGGTCTATCCAACGGTGATTCTGCTAAATGATCCCGCTGATGATTTCCTTCGCTCAGCGCTTTGATGATAGCTTCATCTACATCGCCATCATCCGTAATTGACAGCTCAATCCAATGCTGTTCAAGGGGACGGCTCCAAACATCTACCCGACCTCTAGCTGGCGAACGTCGACAAGCTGCTGAAATAAGTTCATACAAAATAAACTCAATCTTCTGCATTTCACCCTGAAGGGCCAGGTTGCTATCGCAGTGCACCTGCGTCCAAAGCTGTTTCTTTTGCACCTGAGTTTGCACCCGCTTCATTAGACGGTTGAGTAAACCAATCAAGGGCACCTTGCGAGGATCGGACGCCATTGCCCACCGTTCTCGGCCTGTCAATCGTAATAATTCCTTTTCCATGCCTGCCAATCGACTTTCAACCGCATGGAAATAAGGTTGTTCGCTGATCTCAGGTAATTGTTTCAAATTAGCCAGCTGACGGCGCGACTCTCGAACCTGCCGCCGAATGTCATCCATGTGGTGGTGCTTATACCAATTCAGCTCTGTGAGCTGACTTTTCTGTTCGCGCAAACGATTGGTTAGCAATAAATGACGCCGACACCAGGCCAACTGATGTACCAAAACCGCTAGCATACTCATTTGTTGGTCAGAAAAGCGACGATCACCATGATCAGCCAGCACCATCGTCCCATTGAGCGTATGCTCTGGTGATGTCCTGAGAGCCACTACCAACAGCTGAGCATGGGCCGGACACCGCAACCATTGGCGAGTGACATCAGGCAGATCTTCAAATTCAAGCTGAATCACACCATCGGTTTGAATGGCCCAGTTAATCACAGCATCGCTCTCCACCAAGATCGGTGGATTATCCTTAGCTGCAAACTGCTGCTCCCGGATCACAGTGGAAGCTAACCGGGCTTCCTTTTGGCCATTTTCCCAAACGATCAAGGCCACCAGCGGCAAGCGTAAAAGCTGGCTAACGTGATGGGTGGCCGCCTGCTGAAGTTGCTCCACATCAAATGTACGCTGTAGGTTACGCAAGCCCCACTGCATGGTTTCATTCATCTGGGATTGCTGCTGAGCCTGTCGCTGCAAGGACCACTGATGCAAAACTAACCCAATTTGTCGTCCAACTGACTGCAGCAGATCCTGCTCTGTTTGATTCCAGCGTCGGCCATGGCTATCGGTCACCACCAGCACCCCTTCTGGAGCCTGACCGGGCGAAAGATTACAGGCCATCGCCGACTTCATCCCCATCTGTAAGAACTGAGGATGCCACGCTCGCAGCTTCAGATCGTTATCTAAATTTTCGATACAGACTGGTGCAGACTTTCGGGCTAGGAGCTGCCAATCAACGTCGTGAAGTGAGCGCCACATTCCCTGAGTGGGCTTGCTTTGGGTGCCATGGTGCTGATAACCCACCTCAAAACCACCACATTCTAGATCGGGTATAAGCACCAGTAAGCCATCAATTTCAAGGGTGGCAATCAGTTGCTCAGCGCATTGGGACATGACCGACTGCCAATCGCGATCGCCATGGATACTTTGGGCAATACCTACCGACAGCTGATGGTTAGCTTCTAGATCGGCCACCCGTTCCTGCAAGACCGATGTGGGCATCCCCAAGCTGACCACTTGAGCTGCTGCGGTTAAATAGCGTTTTTCTGGCACACTCCACTGACGGGGTTGGGTGGACTCCACCACCAAAAAACCCAGCAAGTCTCCCTGCATTAAAATGGGTGCCACTAATAAAGAGGACTTGCCAAAGGCCTGCTTCAGAGGTTCAATGACGGCCTCAGGATGAGAAAAGGTGTCTTCGCCAATAACAATCACATCACCACAAGATAGGGCCTGATAGACCTCTTGATAGCCACTGGCAGATAGCTGGGATACTCCAGGTTCTTGAGTCGCATAGGCATGGCGATTGTGGCCACCATTAGCTACCCGATGCCAGAAAAAGCGTTGTTGCGGCTCAAACCAATACCCACGGGTACGACTAGCCCCCACAAATCGGTGAGTAGCATCCACAATCGCCTGTAGTCTAGGCTCTAACTCTTGAATCGTCTCCAATTTAGCCAACAGCTGAAAGAATGGCTGGGAGGGACGTTTTTCTAGCTGCTGATAATAGTCTTTCTGATATCTGTGCAAGATGGTCGCAATGGTGGTGACCAAAATAGAAAACGTCTTTTTCTGCACACCAGATTTTAGAGACGCTCCCCGCCGACTGGCACCCAACAATAAAATGCCTAGACACTCATTCTGCCGCTGAATCGGAAAAATAATGGCGTCATGAATGCCGAGGCGCTTAGCAATGGCTTTCCACTCACCAGCCCGATGGGATTCTTGTAAATCATAAACAGCCGCCGGAGCACCTCGCTCTATCACCTGCTGCACGGCATCATCAGTCTGAAGGTTTATCTTTTGCCATAAAAAATTCTTACCGCTACCCAGAACGGCCATTTGAGTTGTCAAACTCTGGTCACCGGCATCATAGAGGCCAATCCAGGTGAGTTCATTGGGATAAAGCTGCTGCATATAGTCAGCAAGCTCGGTCAATTGGGTATCAACGGTATCCTGATCCCATACATTCTTGAGAACCTGACCCAAAGTGGCCAAATGCTGTTCACATGTCGCTGGGGGTATGGGGCTAACCATAAAAACTCAGATTTGGGAAACAGGCTACTGCCTGAATAGTAACGATGGAGGATATAGCTTAATTTAAGCTAGCCTGGCTCTCTAAAACATGCTATTTAATCAAATTGCTTAGGAAAATGAGTCACCATCGCGGCTCAAGCGGAATAGCTATATTGCAACAGGATATGGGTGGCATCAATCTATCGTTGACATTAGTTGGCTCTATCGTAACGGGGTCTAACGCTACTTATTGCCGATGGTTAAAAAGTCATACATCATGACTATCGTTCATCACAACTACCTAGTTATATCAGCAACCGACTCAACTAGCTGCTAACCCTAAACCAAATCAATCAACGCAACTAGTTTTCAAATTCAACGATATAATCCACAGGGCCATTTAGAAATATTGTTCGTGCTGCAAGACATCTATAAATCTAGCTTGCTTCCGTCGTTATTTCAGCACTTGAAAGCCGATCCAGAAGTGGTACATCACCAGACCATCAAGACATTGGCTTGGATAGCTGAACCACCCACCACCGCCCCCTACTGGACTCAACCTTTACGACGCTTTGCCCAGGCCTGGTGTGAAAATAGTTGCCAGGTTACTTCGCTGCGCTTGAGTCAGCAGCTATGGCAGCAATCTTTTGCCAACCCCCTGGGGTTAGCAGCTGGTTTTGATAAAGATGGGTTGGCAGCTGCTTGTTGGCCTTTGATGGGGTTTGGCTTTGCAGAGTTAGGGACGGTTACGTGCCATGCCCAGTCGGGTAATCCTAAACCTCGTCTGTTTCGTCTGCCGCAGGACCAGGCAGCTTTAAATCGCATGGGGTTTAATAATCAGGGCTCGACAGTACTCGCGGAACGGCTTAAGGCCTTACCCCTAACACCTGACTTTCCCAGGGGCATTAATTTAGGCAAGTCAAAGGTGACCCCCCTAGAAGAGGCGGCAGGTGACTATTTGCAAAGCTTTCAAAGATTGCAGGAGCACGGCAATTATTTTGTGGTCAATGTGTCGTCACCCAATACACCTGGGTTGCGATCGCTCCAAGCTAAATCCCAACTCGAACCCATTCTTGCCACCCTACAAACCGCCAATACTCAGCAAAAACCTCTGCTAATCAAGATCGCTCCAGATCTAGCCTGGGAAGACATCGACGATATTTTAGACCTGGCCCAGCAGCACCAGTTGGCAGGAATTATTGCCACCAATACCACCATTGCCAAGGACAAACTGGTGACCAAGCGTTTAGGCCAAACTGGCAATCTGGTTGTTGATGAAGCTGGCGGTATTAGTGGTGTTCCCGTCCGTCAGCGGGCAACTGATGTCATTCGATACATTTATCAAAAGACCAACGGACAACTTCCCATCGTCGGCGTAGGGGGTATTTTCACCGCTGACGATGCCTGGGAAAAAATCACCGCAGGCGCATCTTTATTGCAGGTATACACTGGCTGGATCTACGAAGGTCCGTGGATGGTGAAAAATATCCTACAGGGCCTATTGACCAAGCTCGACGACCATGGCCTAAATTCCATACAAGAAGCCATTGGGCTACATACAGGACACCCCAGCACGTAGGTTGGGTAGAGGCACGAAACCCAACATTACCGATATCTCAAATACATATTTATGCGCATGAATGCATCGGCGATGTTGGGTTTCACATGAATGCATCGGCGATGTTGGGTTTCGCATGAATGCATCGGCGATGTTGGGTTTCACAAGTTCAACCCAACCTACAGGATTTTATCCAACCCGTACAAAAGGGATTTCAAGGGTAATACCTTACGAATACTCAACAACACACCGGGCATAAAACATACCCGATCCATCGCATCGTGACGCAGGGTATACACCTGGCCAGGGGCACCAAACATCACCTCCTGGTGAGCTACTAATCCAGGCAGACGAACACTGTGGATGTTAATGCCTTCCTCCGTAGTGCCACCCCGTGAACCCTGAAGGGTTTCAGTTTCGTCCACTTGAGGTGGGTTAAAGGACGGTTTTACTTCCTGAAGCATTTGAGCCGTTTTAATCGCCGTACCGCTTGGGGCATCGGCCTTGCGATTATGATGCAGCTCAATGATTTCCACATGGTCAAAATACTCAGCCGCTTTCAGAGCCGCCTGCTGCATCAAAATTACCCCAATGGCAAAGTTAGGAATAATCAAACAGCCGACGCTGGCCTTTTCTGCAAACTCCGCCAGCTCAATAATTTGTTCAGATGTTAGACCAGTGGTACCGACTACAGGCCTCACACCATAGGCAATAGCTGCTCGCACCTGCTCATAAATTTTGGCTGGGTGAGTCACATCTACCATCACCGCATTGCCTGCACTTTGGGCCATCACCAGGGTGGCTTCCAAATCCGTCGTCACTGGTATTTCCAGAGGACCACAGCCTGCGATCTCACCAATATCCTGACCAACGGCCTCAAGCTTACGATCCACGGCACCCACCAATTGCATATCATCGGCACCGGCAATAGCCTTGACAATCTCACACCCCATCCGGCCCATGGCACCATTAACTACGACAGGAATTTTCGACTGATTGCTCATGATGGTTCTGAGACGGAAGTACAGTCAGATATCTTACAACCGCAGTATGTAATTTTGAGTTTTGAGTTCTTAGCTTTGAGGTTCAGGTTCAATTGATTTCCGAGGCTACTGAGGTTTCAAAGACCTAATTCCAAACTTAAAATTCAAAACTCTACCTTCAAAACTCCCTCCTGTGGGGTCGTAATCGTTAATAATTAAGGCTGTTCATCACGCTGGAGTCGAAGCGGATGCTGGCAAATCTATTGGCGGTGATTGTTGGATTAGGTAGTCTAGGGTTTTATTTGGCAGCTTTTATTCTGCCAGAGGTACATCGTCGATCAGACTTTTTCTGGAGCGGTGTCGGCATGTTTTATGCCGTGGTGCTGTGGTATTGCGCCAGGCAAATGAGCGGCGCAGTACTGCTAGGGCAAACAGCTTCAGTTGGTCTACTGATATGGCTGGGATACCAAACTCTACTGCTCCGTCGCGAAACCACACCGACCGCACAGCAAACCCCCATCCGATTAGGCAAATCTGAACGCAGTCGCCTTAATGGCAGCGCCAGTCGTCCCATTGCCAAAGACTATGAGTTTGTAGAAGATGGCGTGGAGGATGCAGTCGATCAGGATGCCGATCCCAACAGTCCCATCTTAATCAAGCCGACGGCAGATGAATTTGCGCCCAAAATAGTTGTCCCTGCTGCAATTCCAAAGTCCCACATCGAGAAAGAAGACTCTCTGGAAGAAACCCTTCCAAAGGCGGAGAACCCACCTATTTCTCAAACAACCAAAAAGCGAGAAATACCAAATCCCATTGCTGCTGTCGGTATCTTCGTAGGCTGGCTTAAAGAAGTTGTCACGCCGAAAAAGAAAGAACCCAAACCCATGATTGAGCTGCCACCCAGGCCACCGTCCATACCTAAAGCAGACACCTTGTCAGCAACAACCGACATAGCTAACATAACCAATATATTTGATACATTAGAGACCGATACATTAGAGACTTCAGCTAGTGTTCCTGATGGTGACCAGCCAAACCCTCAAGAAGAAACTCTCGACACCTCACCTTCCCCTTCTTCAGGCACAGCAGCTTCAGCCAGTCTAGAACCTAGGGGCACAGATACTGAAGACAGCAACTGGCCTGATGATGACTTTTGGGACTAGTTTTCTCCAACTAAAATCTCTTCAATTTCCATTAAACAACAACCTGCACCTAAACAAGCTGTAGAGATGTACCAGATATTTGCGAAGACGTTATAAAGTCTCTTTAATATTAAACTTCATATGAGATTTGCATAGACGTTTCTTAAGCCCTGCATGCCCGTAAATCGAACCATTTCTAGAGCTAAAAAATATACCAATCTCTCACGGACACAAACCATCTAAAAATGTTCCCCACGACTCAAACAGTCTGGCTTTACAAAGCTTATACCCAACACAATAGTCGTAAAACTTTATGAACCACCAGAGGAAAATACGCACATTAGCGTAATTATTATTTAAAGGAGCTTAAATACGAACATTCACTGTGTTCTTGTGGATTATAGTCAAATTGTTTACAAGAACGATTAAACAAGCCCGAGTATAGACAGTAAAAGTCATGAGAGCTGAAGTCGCTATCCCAAATGTAATTGTTTCCGAACTGGATAAGAAGATCCAGTTCGTTAAACAAAAGCATTTGACTGGCATCCTAGCGATTGAAAGTGACATGATCCATCAATGGCGCTTATATTTTTTGGCGGGGCAGTTAGTCTGGGCAAATACGCGTACCCATGCAAAGCGTCGCTGGTGTCGCCAGCTACTGCAACATCGTCCTGAGTTGCTCAAAAATGGCCTGAGTGCCTATCCCGCTGATTGGACCTATAGTCGGTTAGCTAGGCTAGTTATCTGTAAGAAATTCAATCGGCAGGTATTTTCACATATCGTGTCCGGGTGTATCTCAGAAGCGTTGTTTGATCTTCAGCAGCAGGGAACTTTAAGCTTTCAACAAACTGGGAAAGGATTAAAATATCGCATCAAATCTCAAAAAGCCTGCGATTTCTCCTATATAAATTTGCAAACCATCGGTATATGGGCCCAGGCAAAGCACAGGTGGCACCAGTGGGAAGAAGCCGGTCTCACCGCCATAGGTCCTAACGATGCTCTAGTGATACAAGACTTAGCCTCTCTAGAAGATCTAGCATCACCGCGACTCTTCAAATTATTGAGTGCGTTGGCCAATCGTCAGCAAACATTGCGAGATATAGCATTGAAGGCTAACCAGCCGCTACAGCCATTTGTGATGTCGATTTTGCCTCACATTCACAATCAGTCACTGCGGCTTAAGTCTGTGGAAGATAAGATTCCTCGTTCGGTAATCGCGCATCAAGAGGATGTTGTCTTTAAAATAGCGCAGGCAATTATCCCTAAGGACGCCAGAATTGTTTATGTGGATGACAGTCTGGCCAACAGTCAAACAATGGCAACCATTGTTGAAGCGGCGGGCTTTCGCTATAGCAACATTTCCGATCCGCTTGAGGTATTGAAACAGCTAGTTAAGCTCAAGCCAAAAGTAATTTTTTTGCAGCTGACGATGCCCGTGGTAAATGGTTACGAACTGTGTGCTCAAATTCGTCGGATATCAGGCTTTAAGGATACTCCCATTGTGATGGTAGGGAGTGAAAATAGTCTGGCTGAACGCATGCGGGCCAAGATGGTTGGGGCCTCGGAATTTGTGAGTAAACCAATTAAGCCCAAAAATGTGCTTAAGTCATTGATTGAACTCAACATGATTTGAGCAGTGCTGTTGAGAGACTATCTTTAAAGGCAGGGTAGCTCCGCTGTACTAGACAGATTGACATCAACCAGCTAAGACACCGTGTCACATGTGGTGGTAACCACTAAACTACGTCCAAGTTAGAACTTGTAGCTTCTTGTCAAGAAACACTACGGTTCTGAACTTGGACAATATGTATTCATAGGTCAGGCCCCAGCAGGCTTTGTATCTAGGATTTCCAGTGGCTGCTCAACGTAAAAAAACTAAAACTATTGAAGCTATAGGAAGTTCTAAGGCAGAATGACTGGAGCGTAGTAAATCCCCTTAGTTTTTTCCTTACATCGTGACTGACCCCAAAAGCGCCGACGCTAAGAGCTATAAGGACACCGTCCTACTGCCCAAGACCGACTTTAGTATGCGGGCCAACGCTGTTAAGCGTGAGCCAGAGCTGCAGGCATTTTGGGATGACAGCAAGATTTATGAAACGCTTTCCCAGGAAAATTCTGGGGATGTCTTTGTACTGCATGATGGACCGCCCTATGCCAATGGCAGTCTCCACATGGGCCATGCCTTAAATAAGGTGCTGAAGGACATCATCAATAAGTATCAGCTGCTGCGCGATCGCAAAGTTCGCTATGTCCCCGGCTGGGACTGCCACGGTCTACCCATTGAGCTAAAAGTACTGCAAACCATCGACCGCAAAGAGCGAGCCAATCTGACACCGCTGGAGCTACGCCAAAAAGCTAAGGAATTTGCCCTGGACACCGTCGAGAAACAAGCCAAGGGATTTCGTCGCTTTGGCGTATGGGGCAACTGGGAAAAGCCCTACATGACTCTGCAGCCTGAGTATGAAGCCGCTCAGCTAGACGTATTTGGTCAGATGGTCCTCAAAGGCTACATCTACCGAGGGCTGAAGTCTGTTCACTGGAGTCCGTCGTCACAAACCGCCTTGGCAGAAGCTGAGCTGGAATATCCCGAAGGCCATACCTCCCCCAGTATCTACGTCGGCTTCCCCATGGTGAGCGCCTCAGATACCGCAGAAAAAGCATTTTCCCCGTATCTCGATAATCTGGGTGTCGCCATCTGGACCACGACACCCTGGACAATTCCCGCCAACGTGGCCGTAGCGGTCAACTCAGACCTGGTTTACACCGTGGTAGAAGTCGCCTCCGGTGCCCCTTACAAATACCTCATCGTCGGTAAGGACCTGGTGGAAACCCTGGCCAATGTATTTGAAACAGACCTGACCCCCAAGATCGACATCAACGGTGCGGACCTGGCAGGGTCTACCTATTACCATCCGCTCCACAGCAAAGAAGACAGCTTCAATCGTGAAAGCCCCATTGTGATTGGCGGCGACTACATCACCACCGAATCCGGTACTGGTCTGGTGCACACTGCACCCGGTCACGGGATGGAAGACTTTGGCGTCGGTCAAAAGTACGGTCTCCCCATCCTCTGTCCAGTGGATGAGCGTGGTAATTTCACCGCTGAAGCCGGGAGCTTTGAAGGTTTGAACGTTCTAAAAACGGCTAACGAAGCACTGATCAAGGCACTGACCGAAGCCAATACGCTTCTGAAACATGAACCCTACGTCCACAAGTATCCCTACGATTGGCGAACTAAAAAACCCACCATTTTCCGGGCTACTGAGCAGTGGTTTGCCTCTGTGGAAGGGTTCCGCGATGAAGCCCTGAAAGCCATCTCGGATGTGCAGTGGATTCCGGCCCAGGGCGAAAACCGGATTACACCGATGGTGGGCGACCGTTCTGACTGGTGCATCTCTCGTCAGCGCAACTGGGGTGTGCCCATCCCAGCCTTCTACGATGAAGAGACTGGTGAAGTATTGATGAATCAAGAAACCATTGCCCATGTCAGAGGTATTTTTGCTGAGCATGGTTCTGATGCTTGGTGGAGTATGCCCGTTGAGGAACTACTGCCCAAGAGCTATCACAACAACGGCCATACCTATCGCAAAGGCTTCGACACCATGGACGTATGGTTTGACTCAGGCTCTTCCTGGGCAGCAGTCGCCGATCAGCGAGATGCCTTGAAATATCCGGTAGACCTATACCTGGAAGGCTCTGATCAGCATAGGGGTTGGTTCCAGTCGAGCTTGCTCACCAGTGTGGCTACCCATGGCTGTGCCCCCTACAAAACTGTACTTACCCATGGCTTTGCCCTGGATGAAAAGGGCCGCAAGATGAGTAAGTCCATCGGTAACGTGGTGGACCCCTATGAAATCATTGAGGGTGGCAAGAACAAGAAACAGGATCCGCCTTACGGTGCTGACGTACTACGGCTATGGGTCTCCTCAGTGGACTATTCCTCCGATGTCCCCATCGGTAAAAACATCCTTAAGCAGCTGGCGGATGTGTACCGTAAGATTCGTAACACATCCCGATTCTTGTTGGGCAACTTGCATGATTTTGACCCAGCCAAAGATGCTGTTCCCTATGACCAGCTGCCCAGTTTAGATCAGTACATGCTACATCGGATGACCGAGATCTTTGCTGAGGTGGAGACTGCCTTTGACACCTATCAGTTCTTTAAGTTCTTCCAGACGGTGCAGAATTTCTGTGTGGTGGATCTCTCCAACTTCTATCTGGATATTGCTAAGGATCGTCTCTACATCAGTGATGCGGCATCTCTCCGAAGACGTAGCTGTCAAACGGTACTGGCAGTTGCCCTGGAGAATTTAGCCAAGTCCATTGCCCCTGTGCTGTGCCACATGGCAGAGGATATCTGGCAGTTTATGCCCTATGAGACCAGTACAAAGTCTGTATTTGAGGCGGGGTGGTTAAAGATTGATCCGCAGTGGAAAAAGCCTGAACTGGCGGATACCTGGAACCAGCTGAGGGAACTACGGGACGAGGTGAACAAGGTGCTGGAACAGGCGCGTTCTGCAAAAGATATTGGTTCGTCGTTGCAGGCGAAAGCGCTGATCTACATTGCTGATGATCAACTGAGAGAACAGTTAACGGCGATGAATCCCATTGATGCGATCGCACCCAATTCTAGCCATGTGGATGAGGCTCGATATTTGTTCTTGGTGTCCCAGGTAGAGGTCTTAGACAGTGTTGATAGGCTGAAGGACATTAAGTATCGCAGTGAGTCGGATGCCTTTGGCATTGGCATTGTGGATGCGGATGGGAAAAAGTGCGATCGCTGTTGGAATTATTCCACCCATGTGGGCGAGTCGGCGGAGCATGAGACCATCTGCGAACGTTGCGTAGAGGCATTGGATGGCAAGTTCTAACCCTGAGCGATGATCAAGGTATAGTCCGGTTAGCTTGACTACAGATGCCGTATAGCAAATTTAGCTTACAGAAAGTACAGTAAGAGTCTGGCCTCAATGTTCATGAAGCCATGCGTTTCTTACCACAGTCGGAAAAAACAATCTATGGCTGTGTTACTAACGGTGAACTCTGGAAATTTCTCAAGCTTCAGGGGACTGATTTGACCATTGATTTAGAAGCCTACTGCCTGGAACCACTAGAACGTTTGCTAGGTATTCTGATCTATTTGGCCTGTGAGGAATAGGAACATCAATATCTCCTTACCAGACCTTAGCCATCGGTAACGTAAATCCAGGTAATTCTGGATCGCCACTGACCGCATCAGGGTTTTCAAGTATTTGAGGAGTTTGACCAGGTTGATAAATATGAACGGTACGGTGCTTGCGGTCAATCAACCAGCCCAGGGACACACCATTATCGATGTATTCCTGCATCTTACTTTGTAGACCACTCAAGGTATCGCTGGCTGACCGTAGCTCGATGACAAAGTCTGGTGCAATCGGGGCGAAGGAAGCTTTTTCTTCGTCGGTTAAGGTGTTCCAACGGTCGGCGTTGATCCAGGCGGCATCGGGTGAGCGGGTGGCTCCGTTAGGTAGGGTGAAGCCTGAACTGGAGTCAAAACCGAGGCCGGTGCCATCCTGCTCTGCCCATATGCCTAATCGAACGGCTAGGTTAAAGTTACGATTTCCCGTATCTGAAAAGGCGGGAGGCATAATCACGACATCCCCTGTGGCGGTGCGTTCGATGCGTAAGTCGCGGTTGGCTTGGCAAAAGGCGTAGAATTCTTCGCGGCTCATGGGGGCAACCGTAGGTAGTGATACGGTTAAGGGATGGGTTTCGGTTTGGATGAGTAGGGTGGTGGTCATGGTTATGAGCCCTCATGCCAAGCAATTATGTTTAGATTTTAGCTTGCCAATAGGTTGGGGTTGTTGGTTCTTGGTTTTCAGTAGTTTCTCAATTTTTTAGATTATTGGGTGGATGGCTGGGCGATAGCATTGCGGAGGAGGGTAATCATTTCTGTACGTATTGGCCAGATTGTTGTGCGCCGTGGCATAGGACGGATCGAGGTCAAAAGGTATATCTCCCCTGTAGTGCTTTTAACCGTCCTTCCAGACCCGTTTGCACATTCACCATCGCCCCCAACAAATCCATCTGCGACCGCCGCAACATTGCCAGGACAAAGGTAAGCTGCTTATCTGGCAAGGGTCTTCGGGGTATCCAAACAATGTTTTAGAAACCGTTCACAAGTCTCTTTAATCACCCGATCTCGCTCGCTAGTTTCTCCATCTTTTCTCGGCACCGGAGCCCCAATTTTAGTGATGGGCTTCCCCTTTGCACACATCGCCGCCACCAGATCCATCACAAAGGGAATACCTAAACGAAACTCTGCAGTGGATTTCGCTTCACTTTCGGCTAAAGATGTCTTACGATATTACTCTTCGCCATCTGGCTCACCGCTGGCAGGCTGCACTTCTTCTTTGGTGACTTCCTGCACCTCGCTGACCTCAAAAATTAATCGAAACGGTCGGTTCATGCGATCAGCTACATATTGCTCAAGTAATCCCACCTGGGTAGGCGTTACCGGCTCTACGCTATACACCGTCAACCGCACCTCCGGTGGGCTAGGCAACCAATCAATATCAAGGTCGATCAGCTCTAACCGTTGAAACGTGACTGTGCCATTCACCAATGCATCGCGAACACTATCTTCGGCTCGGTTCTGGCGCACTAACTCCACCAAACTCAGGGCCAGTGGAATCACTAATGCCCCTGTGATGATTAACACATATCGCAACGACTTACGCGCTTTTTGAAACGGTGCATACCCTGTTAGCCAAAAGGCCAACATACAGGCCAGGGTAATACCGATCAGATTGGTCACATACAGTAAGGTCGCACCCTGACTCAGGGCCATTTTTCCCTGGGCTAACCCTAACCCAATCACACAGACTGGCGGCATTAAGGCCACTGCGATCGCAGTTCCCGCCAACGTACTCGATATCTTCGGCTGCACCTTGGCAAATCCGCTAATTCCACCTGCCGTAATTGCAATGCCCAGATCCAGTAGCGTTGGTTCTGATCGCGCCCACACTTCCGAACCATATTCCGAGAGACCTAGCATGAAGCCTAGAGCCGTGGATAGTGCGATCGCAAGTATCGTACCCACTCCCAGCGCCTTGGCACCTTCTGTAATCAGCTCAATATCACCTTCCAAAAAACCAAAGGCCATGCCCCGAATCGGTAACATCAGCGGTGCCACCAGCATTGCCCCTATGATTACCGCCGCACTATTTGAAAGGAGACCCAGCGTCGCAATGATACAGGCACCAATTGTCATGACCACATAGTCACGATTTAGCTCTGAATCATCCATGAGGCTATCGCGCATGTGCTTTAGCGCCATGGGGGATACTCGCCGCCCACCAAAATAGCGATTCGTTACCGTTTTCAGCCCGTCTCGTACCATGGTTCGCTTCGGCGAAAACATCTATGCAACCGTGTTCAGACTATAGCAAGTTCCTTAGCAAGTTCCTTCAATGTTCATCGTGACGATTACGTACTATAGAAATTGCATACCCTAGAAAATCTGCCATCCGGCGCAGAAAAATACGCGATTAGACGTCATTAAGGTTATTTGTTTCTGAAAATGTCGATGGGATCAGAAGTCGACCGGTACCCTGATCAATGTGAGGCATTTGTTCTACTCACTTGTGGTATTCACGTAGGAAATTTTCATGGGTTTTCTAAAACGTATCTTTAAGCAGGACAAGCCTGCAGGCGCTAGTATTACCGCTGGTCGTCGCCCTGGTACCAAAAAAGCTTCCACCCCTAAAAAGACTGCTGCTGCTCCCACTGCCGCTGCTGCCAATAACGCACCTTCATCTTCACCCGCAGCAGAGAACGAAATTCCACTGTGCAAAATTGGCCTCACAGGTGAATTTGATGAAAGTGGTCTAGCTAAGCGGGTCACCCTGGCCTTTGATGAAGATTCTCAGCTGGATGATGTCGAAACTCTATGGGTAGCGCAGCTCAGCAGCAAAGTAGTGCTCAAGGGCAAAGTTCCCAGCCAGGCTATCCTCGACAAAATGATTGCTGTTGCTAAAGACGTTGATGGTGCCACTGCCGTTGACACTAGCCAGGTAGACATTGGCTAATTTGAGCCTTTAAAAGTTTCAATTCAACAGAGAAGGGGGTGAACCTGGGTTCACCCCCTTCTTTTCATTTTTATCTAGGTGTTAATCTTAAAAGCTTTAGTGAGCTCCAGATTTTTTGCTAAACAAAACCAGAACCGTTTTGACAATTAGCTTAATGTCATAGAAGAAGCTCCAGTTTTCCTGATAGCGCAGGTCTAACTTAATCACATCCTCAAACTTAGTGATGCTAGAGCGACCGTTAACCTGCCATTCTCCAGTCATTCCTGGCTTGACATTTAGACGTTGCCACTGGCCAACTTCATATTGCTCAATCTCATCAGGTGTGGGGGGTCTTGTACCCACAAGGCTCATATCCCCCTTGAGCACATTCCAAAATTGAGGAAACTCATCTAAGCTGGTTTTGCGAAGGAAACGCCCAATCTTAGTGATTCGGGGATCGTTTTCATTCTTAAATAGTGGGCCTTCCACCTGGTTAGAGACCTCGCTCTTACGAGATTCGGCATCCGTTACCATCGAGCGGAATTTCCAAATCTTAAACCGCTTACCTAGCCAAGAGCAGCGGGTCTGAGCAAAGAAAATAGGACCTCCATCATCCAGCTTAATAATGATTGCAACTGGTACACAAACCAGAGCAGTCAAGAATAATCCTACAAAGGCTCCTACGATGTCTAGCGTGCGTTTTGCTTTGGAATTTACTGAAGGATGAGTTTCAGGTAAAACCTGATCTTCAGGATTGGAATCTTCCTCAGCAGCAAGGGTAATGTCAAATACCTTATCTAGTTCAGTTAATGACAGCACCATCATGACCTGGGCGGGTACATTGACCAATCGCAACCTGGCACCTTTAGCCGCACATAGGCGATGGCAAATCACCAAAGCGCCAATGCCACTACTGTCAATAAATCGGGTTGCCGAAAAATCCAGTACCAACTCAGATAAATCAGGCTGCTCGGCAAAAAGCGTCTGACACTGCTGCTTAAATGCTGTTGCTTCAGCTACTGCCATACTGATGGGCAGCTGAATAGTTTGAAACTCCGATTGGACCAACGCTGACATAGGAGAGGATGTCTTAACACTATCGACCATAATCTAATAGCAATATTTACAACAGACTAGTAGAACAATCGGCAACCCTAGATTGCCCAAAAGTTCCATCAGACGGGTTATCTATATACTGTTCGCCTTGTTTAGCCTAACGAATAAACATCGAGTGATTACTCACGCAATTCGGCATTTACTCGGTAGCCACCCTCTGCTCTATCCAATTTTAAGTAGTAACAACAAAACCCGACTTGATAAAAGGTAGTGTCTACAAAATCAATATAAACTTGCCCTTAGATTCGGTAGTTTTCTTCACAATGGGAGTTACTTTTGCATCACAGTGGAGGACGTGTCATTACTCAGAACGTTAATAGGCCGATGTCGATACCTATCAATACATGGTGAATCGTTAACTTTCCAGATTAAATCTACTGCCATCTCTGCAATGTTCTTGTAAAGCAGGTATTCTTGATGCTAGATACAGAGGTATGATTGCCTTTTAGAGGCATAATTACGCCATATATAGCGTCAAGCTTGGAGTAATTCCATGGGCAATCGTAACCAACCCTCCCTACTGAATGACGAGGTTCAGCGGGCCGTTAGTCAGTCTCGATTCCAAAACTTACAGTCTCAAACTACCTTGAGCCATAGCGAGCTCGTTGCTTGGAAATGTAAAGTTGCTACATTTCAGACGTCCGTACAAGCGACACCCATAATGGAGCAAGCTTGTTTGTTTGAAGCAGCTCGTGATCCTGGCGAGGATATCGATCCGTTTACTTTACCTCAGCAAAATACGGAATTTTGGCGCTGGCAGTTTAGTGATGTGGGGGTGGCAGCCCTCTATTTTGTCATTGATTACAAAAGTGAGTTGCTGTTGTATGTGGGCGAAACCGTCAAATCAAATCAGCGTTGGAAAGGGGAACATGACTGTAAACGCTATTTAATGAACTATCGCCATGCGCATTATCATCATGGTCTTGACAGCCAGTTAGGTATAGCGTTTTGGCGTCATGCTCCTGCTGAACGCCGCCCTCGCCAGGCGATTGAATCAGCTCTCATATATAAGTGGCGCTCGCCATTTAATAAGGAAAATTGGAAATTTTGGGGAACTCCTTTTATTGGTGAAGGTGGCTAATCTTCAGGTAAGGGGGGAACTCCCTTTATCGGTGAAGGTGGCTAATCTTCAGGTAAGGGGGGAACTCCCTTTATCGGTGAGGGTGGCTAATCTTCAGGTAAGGGGGAGAGTTTTGACGGTCATGTTTTTAGTTGCGAACAATCTCAAGCCCAATATCAAATACTCGCCCGATGACATCTTCTATGGGGGGATCGGTAACGGTTAAATCATGGACTGGCAATTGGGCTAACACTTGGGATACGGTTTTGGTCAGGTCTTCTCTACGCACTAAAAGAACAACTTTGCAACCATCGATAGACTGAATTTCACCATAGGGTTCTAAAGAGGCAGCGGGAATTTCTTGGGCAAGCTCAGCAGTCACTTCACGATAGGGGGCAAACTGCTCAATCAGACTGTTCAAAGACCCATCATAAATGAGTTGTCCTTGATAGATGAGTAAAACGCGATCGCAAAGCGCCGTAATATCAGCCATATAATGACTCGTTAGAACAATGGTTGCCTGGTAGCGCCGGTTATAAGCCTGCAAAAAATTTCGCACCGCCATTTGGGCATTGACATCCAGTCCCAATGTGGGCTCATCTAAAAACAACACCCGAGGATGATGTAATAGAGCTGCTAACATTTCGGCCTTCATCCGTTCTCCCAAAGATAACTTACGGACAGGCTGTGTAAGTTTATCGGTCAGGTCAAGCATCTCAGACAGTTCATGGATGCGATCGCGTAGCTCTTGGTGGGATAGCCCATAGATCGCCCCATTAATCCGCAGTGAATCTAGGGTCGGTAAATCCCAAATTAGTTGCTGCTTTTGTCCCATGACCAGAGTGATGTGCTCCAAAAAAGAACGCTGACGCTGAAAGGGGATCTGCCCAGCCACGCTTACCTGGCCAGACGATGGATAAATTAATCCGGTCAGCATTTTTAACGTTGTGGTTTTACCGGCTCCATTGGGTCCCAAAAAACCAACCACTTCCCCTGGTTCTATGGAGAACGATACATTATTGACAGCCTTGACCTGACGATATTGACGCTGGAAAAAGTGACGTAATGTTCCAGCTAGGCCAGGTTGCTTAATGGCCACTGGATAGACCTTGGTTAGGTTTTTCACTTCTATAGCAGGCATAGGTTCTGTAACATAGTTAGTAGCAGGTTAGTAGCAATGAGTCTCCAGCCGATGAATTCTGGTGTGGACTCTTTATATGATGCAGCTTATATGATGCAGCAACAATCTGATTTAAGCTGGCGTATTGCAGGCTGCTAAATATTTTCCGTCAGCATCGAAAGTCGATGTCGGTGTGAATACTAAGCACGACAACAGTCAACTGCATAGAAGAAAACCGATAAATCATCGGATAGAATACCTCAAAGCATTGAGCACCTCTTCTAACTTACGGTCAGGCGCAGTAGTGTCTATTTTTGATTTTTTTCAAACCCCCTAGTCACTGATAGGACAATTGAACTACAATACATTTGTCCTATACGATGTTGACCCATGGCTGTCCGCAAACCCCACGGAACTGTACTCAGCTTCATCGAAGCGTACTGGCGCAAACATCAGAACAGCCCTACGGTGAGAGAAATTACCACCGGTACAGCTCGCTCCCATGGCAGCATTCAAAACAGTCTGAAATGGTTAGAGCGAAACCAATATATTACTCGTCGCAAACGTACATCACGGGGTATTAAGGTCGTTAACTTCGAAGCCTACGACATTCCTCCCACTGAACTATCAGAGTTAGAAGGAATACCCATTCGCGGTGAAATTGCAGCCGGTTATTGCCACGAGCCTGCTACAGAAGACCATGGGTATCTCAACATTGAGTACAACGGGCGTAAGCCCAACGATTATGTCCTGAAAATTTCAGGAGATAGTATGGTGGGTGCCGGTATTCCTGATGGAGCCTATGTCGGCATTCGACCTGTAGCTGATGATTACCAACCTGGGCCTGGTGAGATTGTTGCAGTTTATGTGGAAGGCCAAGGTGCTACCCTAAAACATTTTTTTCAAAAAGAGTCAGTGGTTGTTTTAGAGGCTGCCAATCCTAAGTATGAGCCGCTGATCTTTGATCTGGATGATTGTGAGTTACGGGTGCAAGGGACTCACATTTTTACCCACTGGCAGTCAACAGCGCTTAGTTAAAAGACAGATAGGTTCACCCTAAACGCTGTCTCTTTTCTAGAACTGATCGATCAATTTTGTATCAGAAAGAACTTTGTATGCTGTAATTTTTTGAAGTTATCTACCGACAGGTGACTATTCTGTCCATAAGTTCATCCATGGGGTCCTTAATGGTGTAAATATGCATTGGTAATGCTGCAAGCCATGGCTGGAATGACCGTATAGGTGGGTTTTAACTGACTATCAGGTAGCCACAATAGACATGTTGCATTGTTATGAACTCCATAAGATGTGAGCAGGTTTAATCAAAAATTCTGGATTTGGTAAATTGCATGGGAATTCTATAGGTATAAGTTTCTTCGTCACTGATGCAGACTTCCCCCGGTCTGTATCCCTTTAGAACCATGCATCCAATCTTGAAAGACTGGTTACAGAACCTTGGCTGCCTTGTCCCCCTCGGCTTTTTGGGCCTTTGCATGGCCTTCATTACGCATTGGGTATCTACAGAAACAGGCCCAGCCAGGATAGTGATTGTATGGCAAGCCAGAATTCTAGAAGGTCAGTATTTCGATAAGGTCACGATGGCGGCTTTCATTTTGCCCGCACTCATCGGCGCATGGCTAGTATATGTTAGCTTCCGTCGATTTTTGACAAGACTCGGCGTCTATGATCGGCCAACAAATGCAGGCTTCAAACGTCCCAATGAGAAAATATATCGCTGATTCGATTGCACACAATTGCTGATTTAGGAGATGCACCGATCTAGAGCTATGGCTATTTAACGGTGTTTCATACCTAAAGTCATCCTAAGGAGCAGCAATGTCGACTGAACTAGTGGAGGGTGGCTACCCTACCTTTATCATTCTTAATATTATCCGTTAGCCAATGATGGGACCAAACAGGCTGAGTGAATAGCTTAGCCATGGTTGTACTGTCGACCGGCTTAGAGAAGAGATAACCCTGGCCTAATTGGCAGCCAAATGTTCTCAACTGCTGTAGCTGTAGATCTGTTTCAATGCCTTCGGCAACAATATCCATTCCTAGGGTATTTGCCAGGGTGACAATCGCTTGGAAGATACCGACATGTTTGGGATCTTGGTCTAGCTGATTAACAAAAGCTCGATCGATTTTGAGGGTATCGACAGGAAACTGAGTGAGATAACTCAAAGAGGAATAGCCTGTACCAAAGTCATCGATAGCCAGTTGGATGTTTTGCGATCGCAATCTTTCCAGAATAGATGCAGCTGATTTACTACTCTCCATAATGGCACTTTCGGTAATCTCAAGTTGTAAGTTCTCAGGTTGCAGATCTGTGTCTGCTAACATCTGTTGAATGCGTTCTACCAGATCTGGTTGAGCGAACTGGCGTACCGAAAGGTTGACGCTTACCTTTAATTGCTCTAAAGACGGATGCTGCTGTTGCCACTGACGGAACTGTTCGCAAGCCTGACGCATCACAATTGCGCCTAAAGGAACAATTAATCCAGATGATTCAGCTGCTGGGATAAACTGGATCGGTGAAATAAATCCCTGTTCAGGATGTTGCCAACGCACCAGTGCCTCCATGCCTCGGATTTCTCCAGTAGCAAGAGAGACAATGGGTTGATAATGAACAATAAACTCCTGGCGGTCAATAGCCTGTCTGAGATTACTCTCCAACTGCACCTTTTCCAATGCCTGATCGTGCATGTGGGCATTAAACACACAATACGCTGCTATATTCCCCTCCGTCCTCCCTGGTAAAGTTAAACCTTGAGAATAAGCCTGAGAACAGGCAATGCTAGCATCTCGCAGAATGTGATCCGCTCTAGAATAATGGGGTTGTCCTAGGGTTATCCCCCATTTTGTTTGCAAGAAGATCTGATGATGATCAACAATAAACACCTTTGATAACTCTCCCTGAACTTGTTTAGCCATGGCTAAACAAGTTTGCTGAGCAATCTCCCGGTTAGCTGCAAGGCCCTTTAGTAACACCACAAATCGATCACTCTCAATTCTAGCGATTACTGCCTGGTCAGAGAAACCATGGTTAAGGCGATGTGCCACCTGTAACAGTAGATGGTCACCCACTAGGTGGCCAAATGCATTGGTAATACGTTGAAAGCGTTCACACGTTAAACTCAAAACGGCATAGGTTTCCGATAAAAATTGGGTTTGGTCCATAGACTGTTCTAGGACTTTGACAAATCCAGGTAAATTTAAGCAATCCGTAAGCCGATCGTGGGTGGTTTGATAAATCAGCTTTTCTTGCACTCGCTGACGTTCAGCCATCTCTTCCTGGAGTTGAAGGGTGCGTTCCACAACCCGCTGCTCTAGTTGTTCATTGAGCACTTTTATCTCAGCCTGGGCCTGTTTAAGGCTTAAATGGGTAGAGATGCGGGCTAATACTTCCTCAAGTTGGAATGGTTTTGTGACATAGTCAACACCGCCAGATTCAAATGCTTTTACCTTATCGAGCGTCTCTCCCATAGCGCTGACAAAAATAACTGGAATCTCTTGAGTATTTTGACAACTTTTCAGCTGACGACATACGGAATAGCCATCCATATCTGGCATATTAATATCCAACAAAATCAGATCGGGCGGTAAGGATTCAATCGCCTTCAGGGCTAAAGCACCGTTGATTGCGCAGCGAACCTTATACCCTTGATTGAGTAATATGTTAAATAACAGTTGAAGATTTTGAGGTGTATCATCAACTAAGAGAATATTACTGGTCATGCTAATTCCTTGTAATATTAAGAGTTAAAATGAACACTTGATACCATTAAATGAGATAGATTGACCCTTCTAGGTCAGTCCTAAAATGTCAGTCGTGTAATTGGTGATCTTGTCAAACCTAAAGTTAGTGACCCAAGTGTGTAATTGCATAGCCAATTCATGGTGACTGTCCATGATCTGTTGAATCAGAGTGGAGGTTTTCTCATGATCGAGTTGAACAGCCGCTTCATGTATCTGTGTCAGCCAGTCTTGAGGCATAGCAGCTATCTGGGCACGAATATCCTCAGCTAAAACCGCTTTAAAAGGGGGGATTGCGTTCTCAGCGGTTGCTGTGGGAGCATCCCCTTCATCAGGATGTAAGTCAAACGCGATAGACTCAATAGATGCCTGACCAGATTCAATCTTTGCCATTTCCAGAATGTCATTAATCAGTGATAGCAAATGCTCCCCACTGTTATTAATAATTTCAAGGTTTCGCTTTTGGGCAGGCGTTGTGTCACTCTCATAGGTCATTAGCTCACTAAAGCCTAAAATGGCATTTAATGGTGTTCTCAACTCATGGCTCATGTTGGCTAAAAATTTACTTTTTGCTTTATTTGCAGCAATTGCCTGATCTCTTGCCTTAGCAAGTCCCACCAAGTTTTCCTGAAGTTGATCAGCCATACGATTCAATGCTCGCCCCACCTGACCAATTTCGTCGGGATATCGAATTTGAATGCGCTGACTGAGGTTTCCTTCTTCAAAGCCATGTGCAAACTTTCTTAGGGACTTTAAAGGCCCATGCACCTGTCGGTTAAATAATAAAATTGTTAAAACAGCGAGTAACAAACTTACCGATAGAGCTGTAATGATGCTATTCACAGCAGCTCTGAAACCTTCTGAGCGCACTCGTTGAGTCGAGAATCCGATGTGTACTTCTCCTAGGGGTTGCCCATAGGATGCAATCGATACTTGTTTTTTATGCACAAGTGGCAATCGATCAACCGCTGCTAGTAAACTTAGAATGTCATCCTGTGGTGTGTCAGTATTCTGTATTACAGACTTGATCAGAGGATGTTCATGATTGAGGTAACGAGTGAGCGCTTTGCCATTCTGGTTGATAATGACGCTATAAACAACATCAGTTTCTTCAGCTGTCTGTTGCATCAACGTTTCTAAATAGAGAAAGTCGAGATTAAAAATAGCTTCCGGGGCAATATCTCGAATAAAATTAGTATTACTTTGTACCTGCTTATGCAAGATCTCCATTTGTCGTGCCTGATTGCGCTGTATTTGTAGTAGGCTAAAAATTAGTTGCACCACCAGCACAAAAGAACTAACAGTCGTCAGATAGCGTAATGACACACTATTTTTAAACTGACGCATTAACCACTTACACAGATCCTTCATACTGGTCGAATCTGATAACAAATAAATGTAATATCTGTGATAGAAGTCAATATTCTGTTTATAAAAATGTGGTCATTACTCAACTGGATCAGCATCCCAACTTTTGAGTTCTAAGGTCTCCACCAAGCGATTTAATGAGTCATAATTGACTGCTGGGATGAAGCTATCTGCTTTTAGTGTTGTTAAAGCAGGGTGATCAGTCGGCAGTCTGAGGAGGGCGGCTTGCATTTGTTCAGCCAGCTGAGGATCGGTACTTGATAGGGCTGCGATGGGCCATTCAGGATACAGCTCGGTTGTGTGTGGATAAAAGAAGTCATCGTCTGCCGCATCAATAACCCGTATTTCACCCAAATCGTTAAGCAGTCCTTTATTGACCATTTTCTCTAGCTGTCCCGTGCGAATAAAGCCCACATCGATTGTTCCATTGAGCACAGCGAGAACAATATTATCTTGGGATTTGTTTTCCACAAAGCTGCTGAACTCTTTATGGGGATCAAAGTCGTTTTGCAACAGGTGATAAATCTGAAATGTACATCCTGCTGCTGCTGTTTGAAAATTAACACAGGCTGCTTTTCGGCCTTTCAGGTCTTGGATAGATGTAATATCACTATCAGCATTGACGACAATCAGACCGCTAAACTGAGCACCGGTTTTAGGGCGAGTGTGGGTCACCAAGAACTCAGTGTCATAAAGTCGCTGAATCTGTACGGCAGCCAAGGGATTATTCGTAGTGAAATCTAATGCTTCTTCTGCAACCTTAGTGAACTGACTTTCTTGAGATAAGATAACTAGCTCAACAGGTCGACCAATCTCAGTTGATAGATAATTGAGCAGGGGGCCGTAGCGCTCGTTTACAGAGACCGCACTGTCAATGGCTAATACTCCAAAGTATACGGGGTCTCCGGTTACAGGAGCAGCATTTTGTGTTGGTTGGGTATCCGTAATCTCCACATCTGTGGAATCAAGCACAGGCGCACCGCAAGCTATTCCCAAGCTCAGTAAAACTAAAGGCACTACCTGCAAACGAATACACCTGGAGAGGGTAAAGCGCATGGGTTGGAACTGAATACGAACGACAGAGGTTGGCAACAAACTGAGTAATAAATCAAGCTGCCCTATTATTAATAGTGCCTCCGGCGTTTTGCAAACTAACAGGGAGGATGCGATTAAGGCCAGGACTTATTTTTGAACGGTAGCTAGCACAGGTACAGACCCTAGGCGAGCAGGCCAGAGCCAGTTACAGAGGGGAACGAGGTAGAGATACACCGCAAACGGAATGAAGCCCGGACCAGCCATCAGTAATGTGGCGGGGACTAACCCCGCAATGTTCCAGGGAATCATGGGTGCCAGCACAACGGCTGTGTTCTCTAGATCAATGGCTACTTGCTGGGCGTTATGGCCCTGTTGTTTATATTGACGCGATACCAGCTGATGGGTAAGTAAAATAGTAATGGTTTGGGTGCAGCCAAAGGCTCCTGAAAGCAGGCTAATTAAGGTTGTGCCCGCAAAGAGAGTACGCTGTTGTTGCGCTATGCGTAACCAACGTCCTACACGGTCCAGGCTGTGGGTATTGCTCAAGAGTCCTGATAGGGCGGTTGACAATAAAACAACAGCACAAACTTTTAGCATGGGCCATAAACCGCCGCCCAACAAAATAGAATCTAGTTCGGAACTAGATTCCAGTCGAAAACCCCATAGGGTAAAGCGGAGAATATCTGTAAGAGAATAGTGTTGCAGACCGATCGCTAAGATAACGGCCACGCCCCAACCTAGACTGATCGTAAGTTTTACATTCACGCGTATCGCTGCCAGTGCCAACACCAGTAACGCCGGAACAAGTGTTACACCATGGAGATCAAACGTAGCTGCAATTTGTCGACTAATGTCGGACTGTTGAGAGATTTCTAATGGATAGAACCAGGAAAATATGCCATAGGTCAGTAACGTTAGTGATAGGGGCAGCAGAGACGTTAACAGCATTTGTTTCAGATTCTGGTAAATGCGTGTGTCAGTAACTGTTGCAATCAAATGGGCGCTGGAAGAAAGCGGAGAACACCGATCGCCCACATAAGCTCCGGCAATAATGGCCCCAGCCACCAAATTAAGCTGGGGCATACCGCTGCTGCGGGCCATGATCATCAAGGCTAAACCAATGGTGCCAGCAGCCCCAAAGGAGGTGCCAAGTAAGGTGGATACTAATGCGGTCAAGATAAAGGCCGACAGTACAAAGTAGTGGGGGGCAATCAACTGGGTGCCGTAGTAAACAAGGGCTGGTACGGTACCCCCAGCGAGCCAACTACTCATGAGGGCACCAATGAGTAGCAAAATGCTAAACACAGGCCAGGACTGTCTAGCTCCTTGCCAACAGAAACGTAGGAGTGTCAGTAGCCCATAGCCGCGATGTAGGTGGATAAGGATGAATAGTGCGATCGCACCCGCCAATGGCCACACTAGCGCTATTCCCTGTAGTGCACTGATCAACAGCAATGCAAATGCAGCTAACAAGCCAAATACAATATCCATAGAGGCATCCAATATTGGTTGATTTACCCATCCCATCCATTATGCGTCTGACAGTTCTCAGCTTTGCCAGGCCCTAATGGATTTTTTGCGCAATCGGAGAATTTTTAGATAGATTTATTGCCTTAAATCAGCAACCGCTAAGCTTTTTCCCAGCCTATTCATAATTTCGTTGACTATAATGCCTCTGCTGGCAGCTTAGCCCGCCTAACAACATCAGTATTAAATACATGAGCCTGTCTGACATTGTCACCAATGCCTATGACTTAATCCTATGCATCATTGCCCTTTATAGCTTCCACAGGCTACTAATTATCTGGCGGTTCTACCATTATCGACATCAAGCATCGCAGCCGCAGCAGTATTACACCGACGCCACGCTACCAAAAGTCACTGTCCAACTGCCCATCTTTAATGAAATGTATGTGGTGGAGCGACTACTAAAAGCTGTTGGTGAGCTGAACTATCCGATCGACAAATTAGAAATCCAGGTGCTTGACGACTCAACGGATGAAACTCAAGAGGTCTGTCAGCAAAAGGTAGAGCAGCTCAGACAACAGAATCTGGATATTCATCATATCCATCGCCAGCAGCGGCAAGGCTTTAAAAGCAGGAGCCCTAGCCCATGGTTTAAACCTGGCAAAGGGGGAACTTGTCGCCATTTTTGACGCTGACTTTGTTCCACCACCAGACACATTGCTCAAAATGGTGCACTATTTTTCAGCCCCCCAGGTGGGCATGGTGCAGGCTCGCTGGGGGCATCTAAACCGTGGCTATTCTCAGCTAACGGAATTACAGGCGCTGATGTTAGACGGACACTTTGTTGCCGAGCAAACCTCTCGCAGCCGCACAGGCTGTTTTTTTAACTTTAATGGCACCGCTGGCATTTGGCGGATCAATGCCATTAAAGATGCAGGCGGTTGGCAACATTCTACGGTTACCGAAGATTTAGATCTGTCTTATCGAGCTCAAATGCAAGGGTGGCGGTGTATCTACTTACCAGATATCAGGGTACCTGCAGAGTTACCCATGGAGATGAATTCATTTAAATCCCAGCAGTTTCGCTGGGCTAAGGGATCTAGCCAGGTGGCAAAGCTGCTATTGCCGTCTCTTTTACGGGCTGACTTCCCGGCCCATATTAAATGGGAGGCCTTCTTTCATTTGACCAACAACTTCAACTATCTGTTGATGTTGCTGATGCTTCTACTCTCTTTGCCATATCAGCTCTATGTTATGCCTTACCGTTGGCAGTATGCCATATTCTTCTACGTACCACTGTCTTTAGTAACCTGCATTAGCTTAGTCAGCTTTTATTTAATCTCCTTACAACAGCCCAGGAAAAAACTGTTTTCCTGGGATATATTACGGAACCTGTTTTTACTAATGGGCGTAGGCATTGGCCTTAGCATCAATCAGTCCCTGGCTGTGTGTGATGGTCTATTGCGTAACAATAGGGATTTTATCCGCACACCCAAGCATGGTGTAATTGGCAAAAAGGAAAGCTGGATCGACAAGAAGTATCGAGCGGCTAAAAATTGGGTGCCCTATTTAGAGCTGGCGATGATGGTGTATTTGGTGCTGACGATTGCGATCGCATTCACCAATCACCACTACTTCTCACTTCCTTTCTTGGTGCTATTCCTGACAGGCTATGTCTACACATTCAGCCTGAGCGTGTTTCAAACTCGTTAGTCGCTAAGCTTAGTCACCGCCAGCCGTAGCCCTAACAAAATTAATAACGCTCCCGTTACCCGCTCTAACCAGTGAGATACATCCATTAACAGCTGTTTTACCCATCGCTGAGAAATTAATAATGCTAGTAAAGAGAACCAAACAAGGGATTGTAATGCCACGGTGCCACCATAAAGAGCCTGAGCTGCGAATGGTGTTTCTGGCTGCACAATTTGAGTGAATAGAGCTAAGAAAAACAGTGTAGCTTTGGGGTTTAGTAAATTGCCAAACAACCCCAATCGAAAAGCAGCAAATGCACTGACAATCCGTCGATTATCTTGTAGAGATTCGGTTCTGACAGGTTTGGCCTGTAGAGATTTGATGCCCAGGTAAATTAGATACCCAGCCCCCAGCAGCTTGAGCCCATTGAATAACAAAATGGATTGGGAAATCAGTGCGCCAATGCCAATTAAACAGTATGTGGCGTGAATGGTATTCCCCAAACCAATGCCCACTGCCGTATACACGCCAGCTCGCCGCGAATAGGCTAGACTACTCCGCAATGTCAGCGCAAAATCGGGTCCAGGGGTGATAACAGCCACCAAACCCATAATAAATACCGTTAACCATCCAGCCCAAAATGTCATAAGTCTAGCCTAAATCTCATCAGATATAGCTTAGGCCAGAGCAACTGCGTTTGCAGAGTAAATCAACACCAACTGCCTAGTCAATAGATTGTATATCAAAGACCCCGAAGTCATTTAGGGCCTCGTACTGGGCATCTGATAAAAATATATATCCAGAGAGGGTATCGTATTGGTCTTTCAACTGATAGAACCTTCCCTCTAAATTTTCCCTAGCAGTAGTCGTTGCGACAAATAAAACGATGTCCGAAATTGACGCCCATTCATTATCTGCCTGGAAGGATTTGCTATAGCGATTACCATTCACATCAAATGAATACCGTTCAGTTTGAGACACCTCATCATAGACAAGCTCAAAATTAGAAGGCTGAAACGCTCCGCGTGAGATGTCTGCTAAGGCTAGCGTTAGTTCTTGATATAGCCCATCACCTTCACCCGACAGACTAAAAATGTTGTAAATCACATCATCAAACACACTGAGAATTTGACCACTGTGCGTAACATAGTTTTGAGCCAGACGGCCTTTACCAAGCGCGATTTGTTCATCATTCAAATGGCTTAGAACACCAGTTGTTTCTAGCGAGTCTACTATTTTGCCAACGACTTCACTACGTAAACCAGGTTGCTCACTGTATAAACTACTGTCGCTAAAGGCAATGTGGTTTCTGTCAAAGAAATTCGCTTTTTGGTCTTCGGTGAGAGCAATAAATCCTAGCCGATTGTCATTAGACTCAAGCGTTCTTACATCTGTAAATACCCTTGGGTCGAATGATGGACCAATCGTATAGAGGCGATAGGGAGAGTTTTGATCACGTAAAACCTGATTAAAGAAGGCAGACAATTCTTCAAAGTAGATATCATAGTCACCTTTTATCTCTTCGAGCAGAGCATACACACCAGCCTGTTGATAGGTACGATTGCTAAACTTAGCTGAGATCGCTAGCTCGCAGTGAAATCGGCAATCGTCGGCCCACAACGGTACCACGTCATCTAGTTCCTCTTTAATGTCTTCGCCGTCCACTGAAACCAAAGTCCCATGGGCAATAAAAGGGCCAGACCCACTAAAGTAGCTGGATCCTTCAACTGCGTCTACTACTTGAAAGGTACCGAAGTCGTTCTCTAGGATATCTACCCCGTTCAGCATTTGGGCAACATCCTCATAGACTCGCGGCAAATACAGCTGAGGATGGGCAGGGTATTCATCCATATTCAACAGAGTTGCTTGGTCGATATAGTTAAAGAACTCAATCTCACTAGTGATTTGTTCTGTTTCTAATGCAGCCAAAAGATTTGTTTGAGACTCAGGTAAAAGAATAGTTGCTTGCTGCAGTGAGTCTAATCGTTCATTGATGTAAGGTGGCCGAAGATTTTCTAGAGTAATTGTTAAGTCTAGAGCCCTCTCATACAGTTCAAATGTGGATAGAATTTCGTAGTTTGAGAGCTTATTTTGTAAATGATCATATACAGATCTATCTAGAATGCCGGTACTATCAAGTTCTGCCAAGCGCTGGCTAAGTTGTTCTTCTACGTCTCCAAGATTAGTTATCCCCACACCGTGATACTCTCCAAAAGATTCAGTAAAAACTCCCTGAACACTCTCGACTATAAGTGCTTCAAAGTCTTCACCATTTAAGCCATGTGCCGCTTCAAATTCTCGAAAAAAGACTTCCTTCTTTTCAGCGGACAACCCATCTGTTGTCGATACTCCATAAGTCTCTTCAAACTCAGTGATAAATTCCATCAAGAAACTTGGTAGACGAGATAGAATACTTGCTGCTAGCGCGGAATCCTCAGTTGAAAGCTCTACATCTACATACTGTTCAGGCAAATAGCTGCCACTATTTTCTTCTAATGCATGTCCAGCGACTGCTGCCAAGAGCCTGGATTTACGATCGGTCACTCCCTGCTCAATCTCAATCAGTAGCCATTGACGAAATCGTTCTGACAGTAATTCTGCCTGATACAGATTATTCGTAATCTCTATCAGAGCATTGGGAGTATCTACAGCTAGTGAGCCACTATTTGCCAGCTGCTCACCGAAGATTTGAATATTAATATCCGACGGTTTATCCCAATTTTCTTCAGCCTCTGCAACACGAACAAATTCACCTTCATTGCTAAAAACCAGCATCAGATTGTCGGCACCCTGCTGGGGTGAAACTCTGTACTGAGCACTAGTAGCATGGTTGTACCATCCGTGCAGATAATCTCGCTTTTCTAGCGGACGTCCCACGCCTTGTACTGAAAAGTTATAGCGTCTACCGCCTTCAACAACCCAGTTCAAATCATAAAAATCAAGCTGCCAAACAGTGATATCTCGACCAAAATTATGGTAATTCGAGCCTGTAGCATTGGGATAGGTAACTCGGCTCAGCTCAATATTGGAATTATTGATCACACTTGAACCTTTGGTTAGCTCTCCCAAAGCTATTACTGACAAAGGTTCAGCAGCTGGCAAGCCACCCAGCAATCTCACCTCACTAAACCAGTCACCCACTTCACCGGGTTCAGCCGGGAGATCGTCTTCTCGATAGCCCAGCACTACCCATGTGCGAATATGATCAATACGATAGCGTTCTCCAAGTTCACCAATGGAAAAGTCGTCACCATAAAAATTTTGATTATCAAAGCCTGCGGCCCAACGGACATTACTACGCCCTTCTCCAGCCTCATTGTTAATGTGCTTGAAAGGTAATCCTCGATCAAACAATAGCTCTGAACGGGCAGATTGAGCTATCGATAAGACAAGTAACGCTGTCACACTCGCAAGCTTCATAACTCTAGCTCTATTGAGAATCTACCCCAATAATGGCACATCTTCTTTGAGCTAGCGCTATCGGAAACTTCTAATATCCGCCCAAAATTCCCTTACGTTTTGCCTGGCGCTCAGCCCAACCAAACACCAGTAAACCAATCCCAAAATAGGCCGCACCATTAATTAGGGCAATACCAAGCAAAGATATATCCAATCCTTCTCCACGAGCCATCAGATCGCGCAGTAACCCTGTGCTTGGCAACATCGGCAAGAAATTTGCAACTATCCGAGCACGACCGCTCCATTCTTCAGTGGGGGCTGCCAGGAGGAACAATAAAGCAAACTGAAAGATTGGCAAAATCTGTTGCACACGCTTAAAAACCAATGCGCAGGACCCCATAACAAAAGCAAGACCGTAGGCTGCCATCAACAGTGTGAGCAATGGAAAAACTAACCCTAACGGAAACGATAGTTGGCTGCCGGTAATGCTCATCAGGATAAACAGGATGAGGACAATGATGGTCATTCGTAGGGCTAGACTTGCGATCGCACGTGCAAAAAAGATTGTCGGGGCCGCAAAGGGTGACAGAAAAATCTGCTCTAGAGTCCCGGTCTGAGCCTCAGCCTGAATATTAAACGCAATGTCATTGACGATATATAGCGCCAGCGTCCACAGCACATAGCCCACCACCACAGAATCTAGACGATCACCAAAGTTGATCGCCGGACCAGCCATATATTGTGCACTCACAAATAGACCGTAAAAAACGGTAGTGATAATAACAATGCCGCCAATGATCTCACTGGGGTAACGAATGAATTGAATCCACGTTCTTTTCAGCTCGCCGATGAGTAGGTTAAACATGCAAAATCTATATGGGACAGGTTGTCTATATTTTCCTGATAATCCCACTCGCCTCCATAATATGACGCAAAATCAATCATTGAAAGTGGCTACAAATTCAACATCTTCGTATAGGGATGCCATGGAAAACCTTATATCTACACTCATCAGTTTAACCTCATCATCCTTACCAAACGGATGCAACACCCATAATCCTGACTCATTTTTCCGAAACACTTCAACCTGTTGCTGAGCTTGACTTACCAAAACATACTCTCGCAATGTTTCCAGATGTCGGTAATGCTCAAATTTTTTACCCCGATCCTTAGCCTCAGTGCTCTCTGAAAGAACTTCAATAATTAGAGTTGGATATTTTTTAAAGTATTTAAACTCTCGATCACGCTGATCGCAGCTCACCATCACATCAGGATAATAATAGTGATTGACCGCATCGATCTGAACTTTCATATCAGATCCATAGGTACGACAGTTGCTACCTCGCAAAGCACTTCGCAGTAAGGACGTAATATTAATTCCAATGGTGACATGCTCATCGCTGGCACCCGCCATCGCATAAACATCACCATCATGGTATTCATGTTTAACCAGGCTTGATTTCTCTGCCTCAAGATAGTCTTCTGGTGAAAAATAATTAGACTGCTTGATGGCTACCATAGCAATGTTGTCTCAGATAAAACCGATCCATTGTGGCCTACGGGCAAACCAAGGGGCAAACCTTGAATTTGAATCACAAGCCTGATGATAATTATAGCGATTACCGATTAAGTTCAAAGTCTATTAAATCCTAACCCTTTCTCTGTTCAAAAAAACTAGCTAAACTACCGACCGGCAAACGAAAGGGAGCGTAAGCAATCGTCCAACCATCTCTCATTAGGCTGTTGCGCATAACATCATTGTAGAAGTCTTTTGCAGGCATATACTTATTTAAAGTCCTTATTTTGTAAGGTAAGTCGGTAATTCTGCGGGAGCGCTATCGCCAACCATCAGTAGCATTAAGACCGTGCAGCGTTTGGAATGCGTGATCATATCTGCACCATAGCACTGACATCAGGGTTAAACATGAATACTGGCGATCGCCTATGAAACCATTTTTGTTGCTCATTGGTTGTACCCTAAGCAGTCTAGCTGTTGTCCATGTTGCCTGTGCGGGTACCTTCCACCAGGGTTGGACCTACAGCATTGATGCGGCTAATGACGGGGTTGGGGGTGATGGCTATGGCCGCTTAATTGATCACAGCAACAGCGCTCAAGATATACCCGAATCATCCCCAATGATTAGCGTGCTCGTCATTGGTCTGTTAGCAACCCTTGTTCATCGCGATTATCGTTAGCATCACGAATCAACGACAGAAATACATCGGTCAAATCAGCCCGATCTTGTCGAATCTCTCTAATGGGTAAAGGCCGAAGAATATCTAGTAATTCATAGAGGGCCTCGCCTGGAAAATGCACCTGATTATCATGCACAGTACCGCCAAGGTGCACAATTTTCTGGGTGCGCCCAACATCAATGGGTTGGCCACAGTCAATACGATAGGTTGTTCCAGAAAACTGTTGAATTAGGGAGAGTGTGGGTTGCTCTGTAATAATTTGGCCTTGACGAATAATGGCAACCCGATGTGAAAGTTCCTCAGCCACATCTAACTGGTGGGTGGTCAGCAAGATAGCGCAGCCCGCTGCCGCAATGTCTCGCACTAGGGTTTTCACAGTTTCACTAGCTTCCACATCCAGTCCCAGTGTGGGTTCATCTAACAATAACAGTGTAGGCTGATGTACTAAGGCAACTGCGATCGCAAGTTTTTGTTGCATCCCTCGCGACAGTTTTTGCACAGGTGTTTTACGTTTTTCAATGAGACCAAACTGTTCCAACAGTTGTTCACCGCGTTGTCGTGCCAAACGCCGAGGTACCTGCCGTAAACCACCAAAGTACTCAATATTTTCTAAAGGCGTTAACCGCCAGTAAAGATTACGGTTACCTTCTAAAACGGCCCCAACGTGTTTAAGTGCGGCTGGCTGACGATGGGGATCTAAACCATCAATGCTGACCTGCCCAGCGTCAGGTCGCACCAGACCGCCAATCATCTTGATGGTCGTTGTTTTGCCAGCACCGTTGGGCCCTAAAAACGCCAGCACCTCACCGGCACAGATGCGCAGCGAGACATCCCGCACTGCCTCAAATCTTCGCTTACCGCGACCATAGGATTTCTTCAGGTGTTGAACATCTAGGGTTACGCGGCTATCTAACTCGGACTGAGGCCCCATTAAACCCATAGGCAAAGAAAGCGTCATTAAGCGTTACTCCATCCACTTGTTTGCCGTCAGCATTGCCAACCCATGGATATTTAAGATTTTTTAATCGACAACCTTATCGTAACGCGAACAGTACACCGTTGCAGCGCTTAGGAAATTAGGTCACACCTGCATTAGCCAGCCCATGCTGAACACTAATGAAAAAGCTCTGGCAGTAATACCAGAGCCCTAGAGGAGCATATCGATTCTCGATGAGCTTGACGTAATGAGCTGGGTAACAGCAACCGATTAGTTAGATCCAACCAGAAGAATAGGGGTCGCCTTCATAGGGCTGCACACCAATAGTTGGATAGGCATCATCATTTGGACCGAAAATACGAATGGCTGCGCCAAAAATATAGTCAAAACTAGTCGCTAACCAACGAAGAACATGCATGATTCCTAACCTCTCAATGAGTATTAACTGGGGTGGGAAATATGTAGATACCTCAAATCAAGTCATTAGCTTTTAGTTAATTCAGCAACCTGAAGTTTGGGGTATCACTAATTGTGGCTAAACAAGGAAACGAGAGTTGCAAAAGATCAGTTTTAAGGAATAGTAATCTAGAGCAATGGAACTCTTTTACTATAATTTCTTGACCATTTGAACTGTTTGTATTCTAGGGTTCCAGCTCCACGTTAAACAACGGTAAGCAAAGACTTGAAAGCATTGTTCATATTACTTATCAAGCATTGATAGCAAGTTCCATAGTCGGTATTGATAGAATTAACAGTTAGAAATCTTGGTGGTTACAACTCTTGAGAGCTATTTTTATGGATGCAATCTATCCTTTATGTTGATTATATTTTTATTTAATCTAAAGGATGCTAGATCCTATGTTTTGCCCAAGCATTGTCGCTGTCTAGGGGCATAAACGATCTTTAAAAACTTAATATTTCTCAATTGATAGTTTTTTTAGTAACTACAGAATTTTTTAGAATCTTTGAGTAATAAGTAATCGATAATAAAGGCACGATTGTTTACCCCCACGCCGTCCGTGTATAGGAGAATAGTCGCTATGTTTCAACGAATTTTAGTAGCTTTAGAGGGCAGTACCAGTAGCCGTAACGTCCTGGAAGAAGCTATTGCTTTAGCCAAGGCCAACGCTCGGCTAAACCTTGTTACGGTCATTCCACCTATGGATGTTGGCTATCCCGAGCCTATCTATTTAAGTATGGAAGGCATGCAGGGTGTTTGGACCAGCGAGTTATATCAAAGTCATATAGTTAGCTGGCAACAGCGCAAACAGGAAATTGAACACTGGCTGCGATCGCAAACGGAGTTTGTCCATCGCCAGGGTCTCAAGGCAGAATACGATTGCCCGCTGGGTACCGCTGGTACGGCCCTATGCGAGGTCGCAACCCGTTGGCAGGCTGACCTGATTATCATGGGTCGCCGCGGTCGCACTGGCTTTAGTGAGTTGTTACTGGGTAGCGTCAGCAACTATGTTATGCACCATGCCCCTTGTTCAGTGCTAACGGTCCAAGGCATTGGTCAACAAGCTATGGGGCATAGTGCTAAGGGGACTCCAAGCATTGCCACGCCTAGTATTACACCAAAAAATACATAGGCATCGATGGGTAAAACGCCAGCAAGATATCTGAAAGGGGGGCTATTAAGAGAGGTCTATTAAGAGGGGGCGATCAAACGTGAGCGGCAAGGTTTATCTCTTGGGCGCAGGGCCAGGCAATATCGACTACCTGACTGTGCGGGGACAACAGGTACTGCGGCAAGCGGACTGTTTAATTTACGATGCCTTGGTGGATAGGCGACTCTTGTTGCAGCTATCTCCTGTATGCGAAACCATCCATGTGGGCAAACGCGGCGGTCAGCCTAGTACACCCCAGACTAAGATCAATCAGTTACTGGTCACCCACTGTCAACAGGGGAAACAGGTGGTGAGGCTCAAAAGTGGTGACCCGTTTATCTTTGGCCGTGCAGCTGCAGAAATTCAGGCCCTTAAAAGCGCCAGCTGCAATTTTGAGGTAATTCCTGGGGTATCATCAGCGCTAGCAGCTCCTCTGCTAAATGCCATTCCATTGACCGATCCAGCTCTCAGCCATGGGTTTGGTGTTTTTACCGCCCATGACCTGCAAGCCCTTGACTGGGCTAAGGTGGCCAATTTAGAAACCTTGGTTTTTCTAATGGGTGGGCGACATCTGGGGGAAATTTGCTATCAGCTGCAAATCCACGAACGCCATGGTGATACCCCCATCGCCATCATTCAATGGGCTAGTCAGCCGCAACAGCGATGTTGGCAGGGGACCTTGCTCAACATTACCCAGCTTACAAAGGGTGAACGGCTATCGCCCTGCATTATTGTCATCGGTGAGGTGGTACGCTTGCGAGAGTTTTTGCATCCGCCGATGACGACTGACAATCTATCCCAGGACAAGCTGTCCCTAGATGACAAGATAATTCTCGTGACTCGTGCTGTGGGACAATCCAGCGCGTTTACTCAAATGCTCAATCACCAAGGTGCCACGGTGATTGATATGCCTGCGTTAGAAATTCGACCACCATCCAACTGGACTGCATTAGATCAGGCATTGGGAAACTTACAGCGGTTTGACTGGCTAATTTTAACCTCTGCCAATGCTGTTAATTTCTTTTTAGATCGGTTGTTAGAGAACAAGTACGATCTGCGGCAATTGGCCCATCTGAAACTGGCCGTTGTGGGTAAAAAAACGGCCAAGATTTTGACTGAACGGGGGTTAAGATCTGATTTCATTCCAGCTAATTATGTGGCTGATGATCTGGTAGAGAGTTTTCCGGTGCCTGTAGATGGCTTAGAGATTCTGTTTCCAAGGGTAGAGACAGGGGGGCGAGATATTCTGGTTAAAGAATTCTCCAGTCAGGGGGCCATCGTCACAGAGGTGGCTGCCTATGAGTCGGGCTGTCCTGAAACAATGGCTGTTGAGGCCGTAACAGCTCTGCAGCAAGGTCTGGTTAATGCTGTCACGTTTGCCAGTTCTAAAACCGTGCGACATTTTAAACAGCTGATGATGGCTCAGTTTGGTGAGGGGTGGATGACATATATGGAAGGGGTTGCGATCGCATCCATTGGTCCCCAAACCACAAAAACTTGCCTGGAAGACCTGGGACGCGTAGATATTGAAGCCACGACTTACACCCTAGAGGGTCTGACCGATGCCCTAGTCGCCTGGGCTGATGGCCCATGAATGGATCGATAAACCAGCGCATCATTGGTCTGACCGGAGGCATCGCCACCGGTAAAACGACTGTTTCTGACTATCTTGCCACCACCCACCGCCTGCCTATTCTTGACGCCGATGTTTATGCCCGTGAAGCAGTGGCCATCGGCTCTCCCATCTTGTGTACCTTAGCCCAGCGCTATGGGAATGACCTTTTGCTCGCTGATGGTTCCCTCAATCGTCCACAGCTGGGCACCATTATTTTTAATCAGCCCGATGAGAAACAATGGGTTGAGCAGCAAATCCACCCCTTTGTCCGCCAGCGATTCAACCAGGTGCGTCGTGAGTATCCTGCTAATCAAACCCTGGTCTACGCTATTCCACTGTTATTTGAAGCTAAACTAACCCATCTAGTTAGCGAAGTCTGGGTAGTTGTTTGTAACCTTGAACAACAAAAACAGCGACTGATGTCCCGTAATTCACTTTCCCTAAGTGCAGCAACAGCACGCATTAACCATCAGCTTCCCCTCAGTGAGAAAGTCGCCCAGGCTGATTGGGTGCTCGATAATTCTAAGGATAGAAAATGTCTCTACCAGCAGGTTGATGTAGCTCTATTGTCTACCAAATCAACAAAACCGTAAGGCTCAATCGACGTTTCAGGGAGCTAGACAAGCAATGTAGTCAATAGACTGCCTAGCAAGGCTTTACCCCGTTTTCTGGCATTGTGTACAAATTCGAAGAACCCCAAATAAATCGGTAATTTTTCTTGTGAGATGCCTCGATGGGGTCTCAACCATGACCGCAGCAATGACCAGAAGCCTTCCATCGTATTGACATGGACTTCACAGAATCCATCGCCATCGTCATCTCGGGCATATTCTCCGGCACTGTGGCAAACACTTTTGTGAGTATAGCCCCAACTCTCTAAGCGAGCGTAGATGTCATACTCATCAGTATAGATAAGGGTGCCAGGTTCTACTATTGACTGAATAATCGGTTTGATGGTTTGTTGTTGAACATTCGACAGCATTTTAATCACCACCTCTCCGCCTCGCTGAATCATCCCGAAGATCGGCGGTTTTTCCGTTTCGAGCGTACCGCGCCCCCGAAGCCCTTTGAGTTTCCGTCTGCGTCCCTTACGCCCTTTTTTTTGACCTTTTCTGGCTGCCCCTTATGGCCTGCTGTCACATAGACTTCATCAAACTCCACCGTTCCTGATAACTGGACTTCTGGACGCTTATCGGCCACCGCTTGACGTAATTCACTCGTCATCTGATGGACATCATCTTTATGCAGACTCAACTCTTCGGCAATTTGTTGATTAGACACATTGAGACCCATCAAATATAGGCACGCTATCCAGATATGTAACGGTTGATGACGACCGGCAAAGAGGGTGCCGGTTAAGTCATCAAAGTGACGACCACACTCACCACAGATATAGCGTTGCCGTGCCGAATAGGTATCATGCTTCCCTCGTTTGGTAATGCTTTTCGCGCCACAATCAATGCAGCAAACGCCCTCAGGCCAACGCATCGTGCGAATAGTCTCGTAGCATTTGTTCTCATCGATTAACTTAGAAAGCGTTAGCATAGGTAGTCTGACCGGGGGCTTTATTCCCTGACACTACCCTGCTCATCTTGAAGTTAGCAACCTCCCTGAAACAGCTATTGAGCCAACCGTAAATCAACCCTAAGAATCACAAACCAACGTCACAAATTTGCAGCACCTCATAACTGTTGCTCCACACTAGAAGTTCCCTACAACTGAACCGTGAGATGACTATGAGCGACTTTACCGATTTTCTTAAACATAAACAGGCCTACATTGCCATTGGCGAATTCCAACCCGGTCGTTTCTCTGAGGCCCGACAGCTTTATGAACAGGCTGTTGCCACCTATGGTAATGGTGATGGCTTTCAAGGAGCCTATCTTTTCCAAGAGCCAGGCACCGATAGAGGCATTGCCGTAATTTTGTGGGACAACGTCGAAGATATGGATGCCCATCAGAACCCTACCTATCAAAAAATTGTTAGGGAGCTATCCGGTCTATTTGCCGCACCACCAGACGTAAAGTTCTACGAAGTTTGCAGTGAAATTGGCTTAATGGGTCAGCTTGCCCATGCCGTTGTTGCTTAAACATAGACAACCCCAACAGGGCACCGAAAGTTCATAATGCTAGATTGCCACTGGCGCATTTATCTGCAGTATTTGCTTAAGCCGAGCTAACTTGCGCACTACCTGTTTCAGATTATTCCAATCGCCAGTGGCCCGCAGTAAACGGGCAGCTGTTTCTAAGTCAGCAATTGCCTGCAACACCTTACCCTGTTTTTGATAGACTGCGCCCCGGTAGCAGTAGGGCAGTGCTAGCTTAGGCTGTCGCTCAATTGCTAAGCCAAATTTTCCCACCGCCTGGCGGAGCTCTCCCTGAAATTGGAAAATTCGCCCTTGATAAAAGTAAGGAATAGCACTCTGGGGGCAAAGCTCAGAAGCAGCGGCCAGGTCATCCAGGGCACCATCATAGTCCCGAATATCTATTCTCAGTACGCCTCGATTACAGCGAGCGGCAAACAATCCAGCGTTCAAGTGAATGGCATCGCCAAAGTCCTTAAGAGCTCTGGCATAGTCATTCATCTCCATCCAGGCAACACCACGACAATTGTAGGCAGCTGCACTAGGGCTACTGGCAATCACGTGGGTAAAGTCGTCAATTGCTCCGGCAAAGTCACGCATATCGTAGCGAGTAATGCCGCGATTAAAGTAAGCACCGGTATCTTCAGCGTTAATGACAGGATTCTCAAAACGCTGAATCAGGGGCTGAATCACACCGAGATCAGTCGTGTGCAGTTTAAGCTTTACGGTGGGAAAGAGACTGGTTTGGGTAGATAGGGCCTGCATGCCAATCAGGGCAGAGGTGGAATCACACACCATAAAGTTCTCGGTGGTACCCAAAACCTTAAAAGAAAACAGATCTGGATAATCTTGCTTGAGGGGTAATAACTGATTAAGGGCATGTTTTAGCTGACGATGGCGAGCGTTACTTTCACTCCAACGTTGGCTAATGCTGCGTAGTAAGGGATGCTCACGATTCTCTCCTTGGTGGCACCAGCCAATATCCAAGCGACAGTTGCGATCGAGTACTTGACGTAGTTGCTGTAGCAGATCGGCATCAAGGTTAACACTGTCAGCCCAAGGCCAAACCAACACAACTCTTTTCTGAGCCTTGGCCAAAAGTTGTTCTAGGGCCCGTCGACTATTTGACTTACCTTCCACATTGTCAAAGTCGAATAGCCACTGACTCTCAGCCGCAGAGGACAGTGATGTTTGGAATGGCTCCAGGGTTTCAGCCACCGCCTGTAGCACCGTTTCGGTGATAGTGCTCATTTGCTGATCCGTAGCGTCTAAACGCTCTTGCAGTTGGGCAAAGACATCACCTGTTGGATTGTGCAAGGGACCTAATGTTTCAGCCACAGCCTCTAACACAGAGTTAGTTACTGTGCTCATTTCTTGCTCTAAGGAATCAACCCGCCGTTGTAATCGCGCTACCGGGACTGATGGCTCATTAGTAAAGCTGGGAGCTGCCTGCAGCATGGCTGATTTATCAGCCTGTATTTCCTGCAATCGAGCTGATAGTGCCAAAAACTCATCCCGAGAGACCATATCTGAAACCGTTTTAACCAGCTCCTGCACCTCGGCTTTGAGTAACGATTGGCGCTCATCAGTTGTGAGCTGTAGCACCTGCTGTTTCAAATATTGAAGCTTGTCATTTAGGCCAGAATAATTATTCTTTGTATCTGCCCCAAAGACTTCCAGATGAACTCGCAACTGCATCAACTCAGCCTTGAGCTTTGTCACCATCGACTCAGCTGTTTCAAGGCGGCTGGTGTCTGCAAGTTGCTGACAGCGAGACCTGACATCCTTGAGGTTAATCCCTAGCTTGGTGCAGTGCTCCTTCAGTTTCCCAATGTCCTGGTGCAGCTCCTGTAAGTCTGGAACTTCTTGCTGTTCAATTTTTTCCAGCAACATGTTCCGCGTATATTCAAATAACTGGGATAAACTCAGAATATCTTGCTGGTTCTGAGCAACGACTGACTGCCGCACGGCCTGAAGCTGTTCATGGGTGGGCACATCTTCCAGTTGCTCTTGCATATCGTGCAACCGGTTATCTAAGGTGCTGTTGACCGACAACATCACTGACTCGCTCTGGGAAAGCCTCGATTGTAGCTGTCTGCGGCTGATTAACCCTAAACCAGCTAGTAGTGACAAAGGGGCCGCAGCTAACAGTGCCTGTTGTGTAGCCATGGAGGCAACTGTTCCAGCACCAGAGCCTACGAGCAGTGCGTATTCAGTCCAATTAAACCAGCGATCTTTATTCACAGGGGTTGCCGAATGGGTTACGAAAAAAGCAGTCCGTCTAAGATGTTGGACTACTTATTACAGTATTCATCCTGGCCATAGACCCATCAGGAGATTAGTCAAGTCTTTAAGTGTCAATAAATGATGAAATCATCTCAGTATTTACTCGGACACGAAAAAACATTTCAAGCTCAAGCCCTGATTTGTAAAGAGCTTGAGCAGAGATGTCTACGCTGACTTACAGAAAGCGAATAATAAATGGGTATTTAAAGGCACTATCAGGGTTACTGAAACTTCCCAAAATTGCGAGCACTGGCATAACCCACTGAAAAATTATTAGGGGAATGACAAGCAGCCAGCCAATCAGGATCCATACCAAAATACCTACGACAAAACTATAGATCCAGATATTCAGGTGGAAGTTCAAGGCTTCTTTAGAGTTTTCCTTCACAACTGGGTCATCAGAAACAATCCAAAGCGCAGCAGGAATGCCAGCTGAAAATATTAGCTGACTTAGAAAGATGGAGCCATGGGCCAGGGCTGACAAGACTTTGCGCTTATCGCTATCAAAGGTTGCATCCATGATGTTTACGTTTCTTTTTTGCTGTGACTTTATAGTAGTCGATAGTCTCAAGGTATCCGTTAGGGAAAACCGTAGTCGGTGACAGTCAATGAAGCGGACCCATTATTTCAGGGCAATTACACCTGATCAGACGGTAGGATTGCAACGCATTTACATGCAGTTGCAATTATTTACAATAGATAAGCCCTTCTAAGGTCGTGCTCCCGTTGCTACTGGCTGGTTGTCTAATCTTCTTTACGGGTGGGTAATGTCGACCCGCCCGTACACGGTCTACTGATAACGCACACCTAAATATTGGGACAATTTATCCAACAGCTCATCGCGGCGAAATGGCTTGCTGACAAAATCATCGCAACCAGCTCCCAGGCTTTTTTCTCGATCTTGAGCCAGAGCACTGGCAGTCAGTGCCACAATAGTAGGCGAAGAGATATTGGCCTCTTGGCTTTTCTGCCGAATTTGGCGAGTGGCTTCGCAGCCATTCATCACGGGCATTTGCATATCCATCCAGATGAAGTGGGGGTGCCAACTTTCCCAGAGAGCAACGGCTTCTTGACCATTGGTGGCTTCACGGATCTGAAATCCTAACGATGTCAATAGTTTGTTGAGTAACTTACGACTAATCGGCTCATCATCAGCAATTAATATGCGTAAAGGTGCTTGATCCGCAGCCAGACTACTGACATGGTAGGCAGGGGGAGGTTGATGCTGAAAGGACGGTTCTAGGCTGGCTGGAATATCAAACTTAAATATTGTTCCTCGGTCTAAAACGGAACTAATGGTAATTTCTCCTCCCATTAAATTAACCAGCTGCTGGCTAATGGGTAAACCCAATCCTACCCCGTCTAAAAAAGTTCGCCCTACTTTACCTTGGGTAAAAATCTCAAACAGAGTAGACACTTCCTCCTGAGCGATACCGGGACCAGTGTCTTCTACTGCAAAGTGCAACAGAAGTTGAGACTGTTTGCTCATGGTACCTGAAAGGCGCAGAATAACAGTGCCGGCCTCAGTAAATTTAATTGAGTTATCTAATAGGTTAATTAATACTTGTCGTAATTTGCCTTCATCCGCCGTCACAAACTGGGGCACATTGGGGGTTCGTTCAAAATAGAGTTTTAGCCCCTTAGCCATGGCCTTAGGCTCTAGCATGGCTTTGAGCATATCCAACAGACTGTGCAGGTCTACGCTGGTTTCATGTAATACAACCCGGTTAGCTTCAATTTTAGAAATCTCAAGAATATCGTTAATCAAATTGAGGAGATGCTCGCCGCTAAGATTAATAATGTCTAAAGACTTTTTTTGTTGTGTCGTTAATGATGGATCTTGTCCCATTAGCTGAGTAAAGCCTAAGATCGCGTTAAGCGGTGTCCGAAATTCATGGCTCATTTTGGCTAAAAACTGACTTTTGGCTTGGGATGCGGCTTCAGCTCGAATTTTGTCTTTCTCAAGTTTGAGATTTTGTTGGGCTAACTCGGTGCGATAGTGTTGTAATTTGAGGATTTCGTAGCCTGCGATCGCACTTGCAGACCCAATCAGCGCTAAAAATGGAGGCACCACCGGAATCCACCAGCCACCGAGGAATGTTAGATAGCTACTGACTGACAAAACACCCCCTGCCAATACTACAGCGGTGATCAAAATAGCCAGACGGGTAAACCTCCGGGTACTATCTCGTTTGGATTCCAATAGCCACTGGTATCCCAGGGCTCCCACCCCAGACCAGATCAAAATCCAGACTGCCTCTATGGGGTCAGCCCACACCCGCAGCACTGCCCGGCCATCCAGGGCTGCACTCACTAGAGTGCTGGCCAGATTGGCATGGAGTACCATTCCTGCCGTCGCTTCTGGTGTATTGATCAGGCGACTGCTGTAGGGCGTATAAAACAAGTCATTGAGACTGGTGGCCATGCCGCCGACAAGTACGATGCGATCGCGAACCAAATCTGGCTCTAGACGATTATTCAGGGCCTCAGTTACAGATATCTGGGGAAATTGGTTTGCATGGCCGCGAAAATTAATCAGAATCTGATAACCACCAGCGTTAGTGCGAATGTAGCCACCAGCGTTACCGCGCAATGGCCTGAGGATCGCCTGTCCCAAACGATAAATTTTCTGGTCCGCATCCACCACTTCCTGGGGAACTCCCTGCATGGCTAAATAACGCACGGCCAGCTCTGCCCCCAGCCCCAGTCGGAGCTCATCGTCTGCATTGGCATGGGACAACAATCCTCGCCGAAACTTACCATCCGCATCCACCAGCAAGTCCGTCAGGGCCACCTGTCCCTGGCTCTCTAACTCAGCGGGGGGGGCCACTGTGCGGCCAATGGCTTTCTCGACACCAATCAGATTAGAGGTAGACGTCATCACCTCAACCCAGTCTTGATGCCCCGGCTCCACAGGTAGGTCGCGATACAGGTCTAAACCGATGACAGCAGGTTGATGTTGTCTGAGATTTTGAATCAGCTGGGCCAGTGTGGCGTCAGAGAGAGGCCACTGACCGAGACGACTGATATCAGATTCCTCAATGGTGACCAGCAGAATTCGTTCGTCAATGGGGTCTACTGGTCGTAGTTGAAAGTATTGGTCATAGATCGCCCACTCTAATAACTGTAGCGCGCCTGTAAAGCGTATGGCGATGACGACACCAGCCACAATTGGCGTTGTTAACAGTGCAGCAATCCATCGCATCTAAGTCATCTGAAAAGTACTGTGCATTCTCTTCTTTTTATCAGCGCGACTCTTGCATTATTGCAGAGCAGGGTAGCTGATGTGTTTTCATACAGGCAAGGAGGCAAATTAGCGGATGTATCGTGGTCACTCAAGCGCAAATTGTAGGGTAAACAATGAGAAACAAGAAAACCCATGACTCAATTCTCTACCAGTTCCATGGCCTAACTGATGGGAGACTTATCTGAGTTTTTATAGGGTAATGCAATGCTAGTTAAGAAATGGGGTGTTTGCGATCGCACCTAAATCTTCAGACCGGAGCAACTCAATCCAATTCTCATTGAGAGCATTGCTCTCAGGCTGGCGTTCCTTCAGCAGTGCCAGGCTTAACAACATATCATGCCAAACACCAGCCCGTCCGTAAATAACCGCCTGGGACAACAAGGGCTGCTGAGGGGGCAAGTCATTATCAGACAGGTCAATGCGACGAATCTGACCACTGGTGATGGGCAGATCTGTTTGCGTGGGCTGGCAGAGCAGTGCCAGGGACCAATGATACGTTTGCCCCACGACCAATTCAGGACTATCCATCGGTAAAGAAATCCTAAGAATCCCCCCGGTTTGAGGAATCTGTAGACGGCTTTGATATACGCCGTTTTGCTCGTCATCTCTCAACGTTAAATGGGCCTGAGTGGCCATTGTGGGAGGCACATAAACCATCAGGGTGGGGTGGGGAGACGTCGTCAACCCTACCCCAGACTGGGGCACCAGTGCTGTCATCGGAAACGCATAGGATGCATCCTGCATACATTTTATGTCTGCAGGGCGAGAGGCTCCACCGCGAGAATTATCTACCTTTTCATCAGTAGGCGGTTCAAACATAATTAAGGGAGTGGCGGTTGCCGGACGCGACGCCCTCATGGGACCAGGGGATGGCGCAGGACTAGCCTGGGCTACCGTATTAATTACTGACCCAAAATTAATCACTGACCCAAACGACAAGATTCCTAGTAGAGCCAGACACAAGCGGTTATGTAGAGAACGTTTCATAGGTATCTGATATCAATGGAAAATGAAAAAGATTTGGCTGTACTGATTCTTGGAAGGATTCAATCTGAAAAATCAAGGATTTTGGATAATCCTGCTAGATCGATTTACCCTCTAAATCATCAACAGCAAAGATTTTAAGTAAAGGAGATTTTAAACAGGTATCTGAATGAAGCCGTTTGCACCATGTGCCTAATCAGTTATCCCTCCCTATGAGAGATATGGCATGGCCTGAGATGCCTCCTTATTTAATTTTTTTGTTTCATTCCTCCAGGTTTAGCATCACTTCATAAACCACCTCCCACTACAACCAATTACCCACTAAAACAAACGGAGCCCAGTAGAAAGGCTGCTGATACTGGGGGTGTTTTAACAAGCTTAACTGTGCCGCTCTTAGGGCCGCCGCTTTACTCATGTCTGGGTTTTCTGCCAGCTGGCGATAAAACTCCACCATCAGGGTGGCCGTGGATTCATCTTTCACTTGCCAAAGTGTTGCCAGGGTACTGCGGGCACCAGACCGTAGGGCAATGCCAGCTAACCCTAGGGCGGCCCGTTTATCTCCCGTAGCCGTTTGACAGGCACTGAGTACCAAGAGTTCTAAGGCTTGGTCCGGGTCTCGTTTTCTGGGCTGTAGTAAGGCCTCCAAATCTTGAACATTGATCCGACCATCCCATGTCACCAGAAACGTTTCCTCTGCCTTGGAGCTAAACTGGCCATGGGTCGCTAAATGCACCACTGAAAAGGGTATATCGTTGAGGGCGCGTTGGAGTCGATCGGTGGTAAAGCTTTGATTGAGTAGCGTGGTGGTGGGCAGTGTAGAGCCAATTTGATTGACTTCTGTGTTAACACCGGGCAACGCGGAGAACCCTTGTTGAGAAATACTCAATCCCCCCGTCAGCACATCCAGCCGCCCCGGATCGAGGGACTGGGGTTCAAGCAGCTGTAACCCTGGGCTGAGGGCAATGCCATAACGCTCAATGAGGTAGCGTTTACCATCATGCAGTGCCGCCATGGGCAAATTTCGTAACGTGCCGTCCAGCACAAACACCAGTGTTTGGGTATCCCCTAAGAAGTGCTCAGCCGGGCGGATCAGCCAGTCATAGAGCTGCTGTGACACCTGTAGGCGATCGGCTTCGAAAAAGTGAGGATTTAAGTAAAGTTGTAGCTGGGCAATGGCGGTTTCAATATCGGCCTGGGGCAGACGCGTTTCATAGTAAAACAGGGGTAGGTCGGGGCGGGAAACAATCACCGCCAGACGATCGGACAAGATAATTGGATAAATGACAGCCGCTGTCGCATCAACGGTGTCAATGAGTTGAGATTTTGCTTGTAAACAAGCATGACGAAAAAAGTTATCCAGTTCCGCCAGCTGTAGAGATTCAATCAACTGCCTGGCCTGTTGTAGCTGAGCCTGCTGAGGGTCTTGCTCTAGGAGGAGTGAGACAAGTTCTCGATACACTGGCTCAACGGTTTCAAGAAAGGAAAACTGTAGCTCAGGATTGAGGGCCACTAGCTCCTGTCTTAAGGACTGGAGGGATTTAACCGCATTACTGTAGGATGCGATCGCAGCTTTAGTCTCTCCCTGATGTTTCAAAATGCGGCCCAACTGCCACTGCCAGGTGGTTTTCAAATCAGGTGCATTCAGACCTTCTGCCAACTGCATTGCCCGTTGTGTCACCTGTTGAGCGTCTTGCCATTGCCCAGCGGCCTCATAGAGGTGGCCCAGCTGTCCCAAGGCAAAGGCTTCGGCCCGCGTATCCGATAGCATCTGGGCAGATTGCACCGCATTAGCCAACAATTGGGCCATGGTTGCCCTCTGACCAGATAATTGCTGGCCGATGGGTGATTGGGCTGCCCGAATCCAGCTCGCAACAAAGTTGACCTGGGCATAAATGGTGTCCCGACCCGGTGGTAGGGTCGCTAATGGATCAGGTAATGCAGATAACAGAGACTGTGCTGACGACCACTGCCCTGTTTTGACCAACAGTTGCAGCTGATGAAGCTGGGCCTCCATGCGAGACATTGGCTGACTGGCCCTATCCACCGCTTGCCGATAGTGGGATAGGGCAGTTTCATAGTCACCCTGGGCAGCCAGGGTATTACCTAGATTAACTAAAGTGGCACTGGCTTCATCCGCAAAGACTGGTGTGGTGGCCACCAGCGTCTGGGTGATCGCCAGACTTTCGGTGAGTAGGGATTGCGATCGCTCTAAATCTCCCACCGCCTGTAGGGCTGTGCCTAAAAGTTTGAGGCTAGTTGCTTTTACCGTGGGCTCTGAGAGGGTCTTTACTGTTGCCAGAGATTGTTCTAATAATTGCTGAGACTGTTGATAATATCCCAGAGTTTGTAGCGCCTTCGCTTGATTGAGCTGGGCCCCTAGTTGACCAGTGGTATCGCCTACCGAAGCATAGGTAGCTGCCGCTCGCTTCCAGGTTTCGATTCCTTGCTCAGGCTGTCCTAAAACCAGTTGCAATTGTCCATGCAGGTTTAAGCTGGCGGCCAACAGTGTTGCATCCCGTTGGGATGTCTCCGCCAATAGGGTCTGACTTTTATGATTGGTTTGCTGGGCCAATGCCCACTGGCCCAAATTAAAATAAGCCAGCGCCAGATAGTGTAGTGCCCTGGCCTGGTGTAGTTGCTGGCCCTGGCGTTCATAGTCCTTGGCCGCTTGCTGCCAAACATCTGCGGCTGATACTAACTGACCCGCTGCAAATAAGGCACCGCCCTGGCTGAGGGCACTGATGTTGGGATCCTCAAGATTGGAACCCGCAAGGTTGATACCCTCAGCTAATGGTTCCCCCACAGTAGTCTTTGCCTGATGAATGGGGCTGGGGAGATAAAGCTCTCCCCTTGCTATCACGGGCGTCCCCCACATCCATAGCCAGCAGCTGACTATGGCCAACATCATTAGCCAGCTACGTCGCCAAAACCGTCTGTTACATATCTGCACAAGTCGCATCGCCGTTTAGCCTCTGTGACATTTCTAGGCAACGATGTCTAATAAGGTCATTCAACCTGTCTCCGTAGAAATCGGGATATCCATCAGATAATTGGGGTGATAAATACATTTCTTAACCACCCAGGTCGCAAGGGGATATCCACTCAAGCCAAGTTCCCTTGATTAGACCATAACGCTAGAATCTACCAGGATTCTAAGCCCTGACCAGTTAATTCTATGGGGTAGCTAACGCCTTGTTCTATCCAGGTGCTCCTTTAAAGACCGACTTAACCCTATAGTGAATGATCCGTAAATTAAAACCCATGATTCAACAATTCTCCCGATCGCTCTAGCTGTGTTTTGTAAGCTATGGCAAGAAGACAAAGTTGTTGGTCTTTGGGCAAGCCAATCATGTTATGAACGCTCATAGAAGCAAGGCTCCCTATCATGTCTCGACTGGTAATGCCCCGACGAGTAATACCTCGATTAGACTGGTCTACTAAGCTGACGGGTTACAGCTGGGTGATGGCAACGCTGCTGAGTGCGTTGGCCCCCCCAGGGATTGTCCCAGCAGCCCAGGCCCAGACCCAGGACCCGATTGTGCCTGACAACACGACTAACTCGGTGGTGCCCAAGGGCTGTACTACATGCCCGATTACGGGCGGTATCCTCAGCGACGATAGTCAAACTCTTTTTCACAGTTTTCAACAGTTTTCAGTACCTACTGGCGGGGCGGCTCTTTTCTTGAATGATCCGTCCCTGAGCACGATCATCACGCGGGTGACAGGGGGGCAACGCTCGGATATTGACGGTGCGATCGCAGCCCAGGGCAACGCTGATTTGTTTTTACTTAACCCCAACGGCGTCATCTTTGGTCCCAATGCCGTGCTCCAGGTGCCGGGTTCTTTTATTGCCAGCAGCGCTGACAGTGTTGTCTTTGCCAATGGCGATGTTTTTAGCGCTGCTACAGCCAATGCTCCACCGTTATTAACCGTGAGTACCCCTGTGGGGTTGCAGCTAGGAACAACGCCAGGAGATATCCTTGTGGAAGGTTCAGGTGACTTTCCACCCACACGGCCCGGTTTATTTGTGTCCCCTGGTCATACCCTGGCTTTATTGGGAGGTGATGTCGGTGTAGTCGGTGGCACTGTGTCGGCACCATCGGGACGGTTAGAAATTGGCAGTGCGGCCCAGGGGACAGTCAGACTAAGGCCTGTTACCAACGGTTTTGATCTGCAATACAACACCGTCTCAAGATTTGGCGCAATTGACCTGAGTCAGGGAGCCTTACTTAACACCAGTGGCCCTGGGGCCGGAGACATTGACCTACGGGGACAAACAGTTCTTGTGGAAGACGGTTCCCAGGTATTAGCGGTAACCCAGGGGCCATTATCAGGGGGAGATTTAAGGATAAGGGCCACTGATTCGGTCACCGTGCAAGGAGACTCGGCCAATGGTCAGATTATCAGCCGTTTGAGTACGGATACCATTGGTGATGGCATGGGCGGCGACCTGATTGTGGATACACGGCAGCTTCAGGTTCGCGATCGCGGTTTGCTATCGGCCTCCACAGCAGGGAATGGAGCTGGAGGTAATCTGATCCTGCGGGCTAGCGACTCGATTGAACTTAGCGGGACTGGGTTTCAGTCACTACAAACCCTGATTATCGGTGCCCTTCAAGGCACATTAGATATTTCTGCTGCTGAAAGTGGACTATTAGCCGGCAGTGATGGAACCGGAGCAGCGGGTCAACTAAGGATTGATACGCCCCAGTTACGCCTGCAGGACGGAGCATTAATCTCAACCACGACTAGTGGCAATGGTGCGGGTGGCGATGCGTTTATCAAGACCACTGAGTCAGTTGAAATTATCGGTTCAGCCATCTTAACGGGCACTTTGCAAGGCACCACCCAAGATGCAGGTGATTTAACTCTTGATACTCGGCGTCTAGTATTGCGTGATGGCGGACTATTACAAACCGTCACCTTTGGTTCAGGGGATGGCGGTGAATTGATCGTCAATGCTACTGAGTTAGTTGAATTGCTAGATACCCCGGTTGGAGCCATTGCGCCTACGGGCATTTTTGCCAACAGTATTTTTGGCTCAGGCTCAGGGGGAAATATCACGGTCAATACCCAAGATCTCACCATGATGGGAGGGGCGCAGGTGAGTAATCAAACTGGGGCTTTTTTGGGGACCGCCGTCATTCCATTGGGTGGTCCCGCTGGAGATGTCATTCTCAACGTCGGCGGCACTACTGAAATTATTGGCTTATCCCCAAATGGTCGCTTTGGCAGTGGTCCGGGTACATCTAGCTTTAGCGGGGCTCCCGCAGGTGATGTAATACTCAACACCGGTAATCTCTTTATTCGAGATGGGGCCAATATTTCGACCACTACCTTTAGCGATGGTCCAGGGGGCACACTCACCGTCAATGTGACCGATGTGTTAGAAATCAGCGGCACTGGTACAAGACAACCCTTAGGGGTAATTGTCGAATTGCCCAGTAGCCTGGTCTCGTCATCTGGGCGGGCTGATTTTCCGGGGCTGGTGGGCAATGGGGCAGCAGGAGAGCTACAGGTCACTGCAGGTGAGCTGATTATTCGAGATGGGGGTGCGATCGCAATCAATAGTCAGGGGCCTGGTGATGCGGGCACATTAAATGCCACCGCCAATCTGATTCGACTAGAAAATGGCGGCACCATTAACGCGGCCACCACCACGGGTGCTGGCGGCAACATTGAGCTACAAACGCCTATTTTGTTATTAAGACAGGGCAGCAACATTAACACCGATGCTGGTAATGCCGACGGTGGCAACATTGACATTGATACTGTTTTTCTCATCGCCTTAGAAAACAGCGATATTACAGCCAATGCCCAACAAGGTAGAGGGGGAAGAGTTAGCATCACTGCCCAAAATATTCTCGGCACAGCCTTTAGAGAAAACCTAACCCCTGCAAGTGACATTACAGCCACATCAGGATTGGGGCCTGAGTTTAGCGGTGTGGTCGACCTCAACACACCTGAGCTAGAACCCGACAGCGGCCTGGTGGAGTTACCTGCCACCATTAACGATCCGACAGATCAAATTGTTGCAGGTTGCGCCGCTGATAGTAACAATAGTTTTGTTATTGGTGGCCAAAACGGACTACCGACAAATCCTACCCAGCGACTACAAACATCAGGTGGCTGGCAAGATTTACGTTTTTTAAATGATGTTGATGCGGCAACAACATCAGCACCTGAAAGCGAGACTGTGATCATCGAGGGACCAACAATCTCAAATTCTCAACCTATGCTTGAGGCTAGCTACGCCCAGGTTAACGACAACGGTCAAATTGTTTTAGCCGCTAAAACCCATGACCCATCTCGGTTTAATTCTCAGCATGACCCATCGGGTGAATGTGCTGCCCATCGTTACAATTCCCCCTAGGTCCTGGCTCAATAAGCGACATTGATGGTCTCCTTGCTTAAACTGTGTCTGGATCAACCCCCATCGCTCTAAGACGTTCTGCTAATTGTTCTGCCCGTTTTTCTGCTTGCTCGGTATCTGTTAGCAGCCAGTTACCGTCTACATCACACCACCGTAGCCATGGGCCAGGCAGCCCGTCAAAGTAGCCATCCCATAGACCCAATCCGATTTTTAGATCGTCTAGCCAAATCATAGGGGTGCCATCCTGGATGGATTGCTCTTCATAACGGCGACCAACGAGCTTAAAATAGCGCAAGCGCTGGGTATAACGGCTATAGACCAGGTAATGGGGAACTCGTAGATATTTTTCATAAACGTCGACCTTGCTGGGAGGACGTTCGGCACCATTGGCCGGAGGGTGGGCATTGCCCACTCTGCTCTCGGGAATTTTATTATCGTCATCAGGAATCTGATCGCTATCTTTAAAAAATCGACCCAGGTCTTCCTGTTCTGTGCGGGGGGATAAAAATTCTACAACGATGGTGGGGGCTTGGCCTTCTTGCCAGACGACGTAGCTACGGCGTAGGTCATGGCCATCGTAGAGGCGAGGGACGTCGAGTGCTAAGAACCAGTCAGGGCGTTTGTGCCAGAGGGGGTGCTGAACATCGTAATAAAGGTTAAGGTCAGAGCCGGTAAAGCGGTTGTCGGCGGCGTAATCTTGTAGGCGCAGAGTACGGCTCAGCAGTTGGGGTTGTAGGTCATGAAATTCGTCTGGCAAACCAGGTTCCTCTGGAAATTCGCTGGGTAGGTCATACATAGTAGGCAGTGTCTCGCGCGGAGAGCGAGGCTGCTCGGTTTGAGGGACGGAATAGCCAGTGGTGAAGGGCATGAGGTGGCACACTTGACTAGGTTTCTTGCGCATGCAGATTCAAAACCATTGTACAAAAATTAAAATCACTGAAACTAAAGGTGTAGATGTGAACTTAGTTACTATGATGACTAATTCCTCTGTATTGAAGTAATTCACACTTACATCAGAGGCAATTGCTGTAGCTAAACTTTGGATTGTTATCAATCAGTTAAATCCAGTTGTTGTTTTAGCTTATTCGGGACACCAAAGGCACTGTCGATTCCTTGTATTCCTTGCCAGAATGTTTTTTGCCTTTTCACCTTGACTGGCTGATGCTAACCAGCTCTGAACTTTTGGACGCTGTTGAGCAAATTCCTTGAAGCTTTCTAAATATGCAGCCTGGCTAATCAACGCCACCGACTGTGCTAGTGTCGGCTCTCCTTTGGTAGTTTCCAGGTAAAACTTCATTAGCCCTGTACCAATAGACACAAACGGCAAACTTGCCCCCACAATCTTGCCCAAGGGCGAGTTCAGCACATCCAGCAAAGAGTCTAGCTGCGCCACTAGCGGTGCCAGCTTTTTTACATTAGGCTCTTCAGTCACGAATATATCTGCCAGTCCCAACACCGCTTCCGCTGCATCAGCCGTTCCCTCTACTGTATCCAGCGACGCAAGTTCATGAATATCCGTAGTCAGAAACTTCAGTCTCTCATCCTGCGACTGTCTTTGGGGCATTCGTACGGGTTTTGCCTAAAGCTTAGTTTTGCCGATCCCAATGCCTGGAGTAAAGAGTAAACCGAACCGAAAAGCGGTCAGCCCATGCGAGTCTTGAAAAAATGGATGCGCGTATGAGTCAAACCTCTGTCTTCAAGTGTTTACTAGAAGCTTCGCTATAGTTAAAGTGCTTTCTGTATTTCAGAGCCTTAGGTTAAAAGGTAAATTCAATGGCTAAACCACCAATCCTAGATCCTGAGCGTTCATATACCTTTCGGTCATATTTTGAAATGACCTATGATCCAGAGGATATCCTGGCTGAGTTTGGCTATCGCCTACAAAGGGCACGAATTACTTTACCTCAGGGAAAACGCACCTTTCCTCAGCTTGCTGAATTAGAACAGCGCATTGAACGTACATTGCCAGTCGTGAGTTTGACTAGCGAAACTGCTCGTCGGGAGACCTTGGTAGCTCCTATCCTGATAGAAATAGCTGCTTTCTGCAATTGTCAGCTCAAAATTGAATATCCCCTCAATGTTAGTCAATGGCTTAAAGGTAATCTGGATTATCTCCTACGATCTGATCACGAGTTTTTAATTATTGAGGCAAAAAACGACGATCTGTCGCGAGGCTTTACACAGTTAGCCGTAGAACTCATTGCCCTGGCAAAACAACAAGAATCCTTAGACCCCTTATTTGGTGCCGTAACCATTGGTGAAGTGTGGCGATTTGGTCAGCTCGATCCGCAGAAACAACAAATCACTCAAGACTTAGAACTGTTTAAACTACCAGGAGATTTAGACAGTTTAGTCTCCGTACTCATTGGCATTATGGAAGAACAAACTGCTTTTGCAGTGTAGTCTCTAAACACTCAACAACTGACAAAGTTTATACAGCAGTGGTGTCAACAATAGCGCTGGTAAAAATGAGGCCACTCGGATAGTCGCCACTTTTAACAAATTCAAACCTAACCCTAGAATAATGACCCCACCCACACCGGTCACCAACAACACACTGGGGGAAGATGCCGGATCACCAATCCCACTGGCCAACAATCCAGCCAACAAAGACATACCACCCTGATAGACCACCACGGGCAGCACCGAAAACCCAACACCAGCACCATAACTACCGGTCAACGCGATCGACACCAGGCCATCCATAGTGCCCTTGATAATTAAAATTGTGCCATCACCGCTAAGACCGTTGTTGAGACTGCCCAAAATTGCCATGGGGCCAATGCAAAACAACAAACTCGCAGCAACAAACCCTTCAGTAAACTGACCGCCGCCGCCAAATCTGGCTTTTAAAGCATCCCCAATAGCGATGAGTCGTCGTTCTATCTGCCACCACTCGCCCAGCAGACCACCGACAACCAAGGCCACCAAACCAACAATCACACCAGCAATGTTGCCAGCATCTACCTCAGTCAATGGCTGAGCCATTTGCATTCCGATAAATAGAGTGATCAGCCCCACCGCCTGGGTAATCACATCCTGCATCGCCCGAGGTAATCGTCCCCTGACAATTAGCCCACTCGTGGTACCCAATAGCACCAGCACCACGTTAATCCAGGTCCCACTTGTCTTTGCCCACAGGCTCAGCATTATTTTCTTATCTTCTATAGCATCCTGAGGCCATCATCGTCCCCTTGGACACCCTACAATCTTAAGCCCACCTTTTGTCGTCAATACTCTACTTGCGCATCAGGATCAACCAGGCATTTCTTCATGTAGGGTCGTTCCATGGAACGACCCTACATCAGATATTGGATTGCGATTTAGGGCCACCAGACTCACAATAAATAATGATATTGACCATTTTCTTGAATAATCTATGGTTTCCGTCAGTCTGCTCAAAGCTACCAGCTACGATATCGACACCCTAGAGCAGCAGCTTCGTGACCTGCTGGCTCCTTTAGGTGGCATGGCAGCCTATGTCAAACCAGGCCAGCGAGTTCTTTTAAAACCTAATTTACTCACAGGCGCACGTCCTACCAAGGAATGCACTACGCGGGCAGAGTTGGTTTATTGTGTGGCTAAACTGGTTCAAGAAGTTGGCGGCCAACCGTTTTTGGGTGATAGCCCAGCCTTTGGTAGCGCCTACGGTGTTGCTAAGGCCAATGGTCTACTGCAGTGGGCAAAGAAACTTGACCTACCCATTGTGGAACTCCACGGTAAACGCTATCAGCTTCAGCAAGAGGGTAATTTTGATAACCTGCTGCTCTCGAAAGAAGCAATGGAAGCCGATGTGGTGATCAATTTACCTAAGGTTAAATCCCACGTTCAGCTCACGCTAACATTGGGTGTCAAAAATCTCTTCGGCTGCGTGCCAGGAAAAATGAAAGCCTGGTGGCATATGGAATCAGGTAAGGACTGTCAGAAATTTGCTCAAATGTTGGTGGAAACTGCCCAAGCTATTGATCCAGACCTGACAATTTTAGATGGCATCATTGGTCATGAAGGTAACGGACCTAGCGGCGGTGAACCACGACACCTTGGGGTATTAGGTGCATCACAGAATGTCTATGCTCTAGATCGGGCCATGGTAGATGTTCTTCAGATCAAGCCATCTCAAGTGCCAACCGTTGCAGCCTCTCAACGCCTTGGACTATGCCCCACTAACATTGATTTTGTTCTACAGTCACCGGCTGAGTTGTACATCGATAACTGGCAACTACCCGAGAAGCTAATGCCCATTGATTTCGGCATGCCACGGGTGATGAAATCTACCTTTAAGCACCTGTATATTCGATTTATCAAGGAACCGATCGCTGCCTATGCCCAGCGCTAGGTGGCATCAACCGCATGTTCCTATACACCCAAAGGTCGAGCTTGATAGATTAGCCCGACCTTTGGGTATAGAATTGATTCGCCACCGGGCGCTATCAGCAGGGATGTTGTATCCAGCCTTTACTAGAAACCAGCGGTAGTTCTCCTCATCGCTTTGGCCATGGACTTAAACGACGACATGCTGGGGCCTGGGCGACGACGACTCGCCTTAGCAACGGGGGTTGTGTAATCAAATGTGGGAGCTGGCTCTGGTTCAGGTGCTGGCGGTTGATTAGCTGAAGCTGCCAGTGCTGTACGAATTAGTTCTATAGGATCTGAAATAGAGGCAGTTGGAGTGGCCACTGGGGCAGCTGTTTCGGATGCTTTGTTATCAGTATTCTTGACCTTTTTAGCCGCAGGAGCTTTGGCTGTCGCTGCAGCGGGCTTTGGCGCTGGTGCAGCAGCAGGTGCTGGCGTAGCAGTGGGCTCAGAAATAGCCGCGATTTCTTCTTCGGGTAATTCTAAATAGTATCCAGACTTTTTACCTAAAAGTTTGTCCAGCACTCTAACTAAGCTCCTAATCAAACAGCAATGTTGTTGCTAATTTAAGGAAATATTTTTAGCTGCGTCGCCAAGAATTCCAAGAATTATTTAGCAACTTACAGATTAAGTTATTCCAAAAAACAGCAACGTTCAGCAATAAATACGCCGAATCCCATCGGCAATCATAACCTTGCAACGAAGTCGCTGCGAGGTAAAACCATTATCAAATCTGACGCCTGTGGGAAGCAAGGAAGCATCAGACCTGTTTACAATAGTTAATAACTTACTTATTTAAGCGATTATTTAAGCGATATCGTTTCCTCAATCTGGCCCAAGCATGGCCATTAAAAATGACTTCTCGGAACTTTTCCAAGAAGTCATTTGTGAAATGAACTGAGACTAGGGCAGCTTAATCGGCACCTTGGGTAAGTAGCTCACGCTTCTCCTTAGGTGCGATAACGACCTTACCTTTCTCATCCACATCGACGACGGCTGTATCTCCATCCTGTAGACGGCTGGATAGAATTTCCTCTGCTAAGGTGTCCTCTAGCAGACGCATGATGGCGCGACGCAACGGTCGAGCACCGTAGCTGGGGTTGTAGCCCTCTTCCACCAAACGCTCTTTGAACTTGTCCGTTACCTCTAGGGTGATTCCCTGTTCGGTTAACCGACCAAAGACTTCTTTGAGCAGAATATCGGAGATTTCTTTAACCTCAGGCTTAGTAAGCTGACGGAAGACGATGATTTCGTCCAAACGGTTCAAGAACTCAGGACGGAAGTACTGCTTCAGCTCTTCATTAACTAGAGAACGAATGCGGTTGTACTGAGACTCAGCTGCATCTTCTTCTAGCTCAAAGCCAAGGCCACCGCCACCTTTCTCAATAACCTTAGAACCGATGTTGGAGGTCAAAATCAACAAGGTGTTCTTGAAGTCAACTGTACGGCCTTTGGCATCGGTGAGACGGCCATCTTCCAAAATCTGCAACAGCATGTTGAAGACATCGGGGTGGGCCTTTTCAATCTCATCAAAGAGAACGACTGTATAAGGACGACGACGTACAGCCTCAGTCAGCTGACCGCCTTCGCTATAGCCGACATAGCCCGGAGGAGAACCAATCAGCTTAGAAACTGTGTGGCGTTCCATAAACTCGGACATGTCAAGGCGAATCATCGCTTCTTCCGAGCCGAAGAAGTAAGCGGCCAATGCCTTGGTTAACTCGGTCTTACCAACACCGGTAGGACCAGAGAAGACAAAGCTCGCAATGGGCCGGTTGGGATTCTTTAAACCCACACGGGCTCGACGAATTGCCCGAGAAATTGCTTTCACAGCTTCATCTTGGCCGATAACGCGCTGATGCAGCGTATCTTCCATGTGAAGCAGCTTCTCAGACTCAGTTTCGGTCAGTTTATTAACCGGTACGCCAGTCCAAGATGCCACGATGTGGGCAATGTCCTCTTCGGTAACCTCAGGAGAATCAGAACTACCAGCTTCATCAGTGCGCTTACTTTGAGCGATCGCACGAATTTCAGCCTTAATTTCCATTTCACGATCGCGAAGCTCACCCGCTTTGTCAAAATCCTGAGAACGCACCGCATTGTCCTTATCTTTTAGAACGCTACGTAGTTCCCGATCCAATTCTTTAGCAGCCGGGGGAAGCTGGGAATTAATCAGTCGTACCCGAGAGCCTGCCTCGTCAATTAGGTCAATGGCTTTATCGGGAAGGAAACGGTCAGAGATATAACGATCCGCCAGCTTGGCCGCAGCTTCCAAGGACTCATCAAGAATCTTGAGCTTATGATGCTGTTCGTAGCGATCGCGTAGACCGTGCAGAATTTCGATGGTTTCCTCAACGCTGGGCTCACCCACCATCACAGGCTGAAAACGACGCTCTAGGGCAGCATCTCGCTCAATGTGCTTACGATACTCATCCAGGGTGGTGGCACCGATGCACTGTAACTCACCCCGAGCCAGGGCAGGTTTGAGGATGTTAGCAGCATCAATAGCGCCCTCAGCAGCACCCGCACCGATCAGGGTATGAACCTCATCGATTACTAGGATGACATTCGCAGCTGAGCGAATTTCATCCATGATTTTTTTCAGGCGCTCTTCAAATTCACCGCGATACTTGGTTCCTGCCACTAACAGACCAATATCCAGGGTGACAACCCGCTTTTCTTCAAGGATATCGGGGACATCACCGTTGGCAATGCGTTGGGCCAAACCCTCGGCAATTGCAGTTTTACCCACACCTGGCTCACCAATGAGCACAGGGTTATTTTTGGTACGACGGCCTAGAATCTGAATAACACGTTCAATTTCTTTTTGACGGCCAACCACAGGGTCAAGCTTGCCCTCTGAGGCCATCTGAGTCAGGTTAGAGCCAAATTCATCCAGGGTGGGCGTCTTCGTTCGACCTTGACTACCACCAGTGGAGACCTCAGCGGTCTCACCTAACATACGAATCACCTGGGTACGAACCTTAGACAGGTCGACACCAAGGTTTTCTAGTACACGGGCAGCCACGCCTTCACCTTCGCGAATTAGGCCAAGGAGCAGATGCTCAGTGCCAATATAGTTATGGCCTAGCTGACGGGCCTCTTCCAGGGACAGCTCTAACACCCGCTTAGCACGTGGTGTGAAGGGAATTTCTACGGCGACGAACCCGGAACCGCGACCGATAATCTTTTCGACCTCGATCCGAGCATCTTTGAGATTTACCCCCATGGACTTCAGAACTTTGGCGGCCACACCGGTACCTTCACCGATGAGACCGAGGAGGATTTGCTCAGTTCCCACAAAGTTATGGCCCAGTCGGCGAGCCTCTTCCTGGGCGAGCATGATCACCTTAATGGCTTTTTCTGTAAAGCGTTCAAACATGGCGGCTTTTCATCACCTGGCTTGTGCGGAGTTGCCATGATTCTAGCACAGCCATTTTTGCTGAAACTGTGCCGGTATTCACGACTTGCAATGGATCTAGCGCTAAAAAAAGACTCACTTAAACATTTTTTGGGTAGATCTGGGAGTGAAGTCAGGTGGCATTGTCCTTGGTCGCGCTCGTTACATCGTGTACCACCGATTACTGACATCCTTAACCAAGATTTAAGCCTGACAGGGCCTTTGTTTAGGGGGCAAACGCCTTGAATTTAGAGATTTTACTCCACAGATTTTCCGTGGCATTACGCACATAAATATTTAATACGTATTAATTAGTGATTGTTACATGGGTGCCATTGGTATTGATGCTGACGAAATGTTTCTGTGCATTCAAGTTCTAAATGCTCTAGCTGTTGTAGAAACTCAGGGTTTTGCAAATGGCTGCGCCATAAAATGAGGGCATTTTCGCCGTCCTGGTAATATCGCTTACGTTGCCCGGCTGTGCGAAAGCCAAATTTTTGATACAGACTCAGGGCTTTTTGATTAGACGCTCGCACTTCTAACGTGGCATGGGTGAGTTCGCGTTGACGTGCCAGCTGTAGCAGCTGAATGAGCAAGAGCTGTCCTAAGTATTGGCGGTGATAATCGGGATGAATGGCTAATGTAGTGATATGGGCTTCATCTAGAATGGCCCATAGACAGCCTAGACCAATTACATCTTGATTGGCCAAAAGTACAAGTAGATCGCTATTGGGACTGTCAATTTCGCGTCGGTAGCCAGCTTCAGTCCACAGCCCCCCCAGACAAACCTGATCGAGCCGCAATACAGCAGGTAGCAACTCATCGGTCAAAACTTGGTAGGTCAGTGTTGTCATCACGCGTATGAAAAGGTCCAGGTAAATAGATACTTTCTCAGAAGAAGCCAGAGGGTGATCGGTGACGAATTGTACACTGGAAGCTTGCATTGGGTGATTTCACCCGCTGACAACCTCTGACAATAGCTATGGTTTCCACACTTCCTTCTGCAAATCAAACCACTCGTTCTAGCCTTGACTACCTGGAGACTAACGGGTCTGACTCACCCAATCAGCGGCTTTTACCCCTCAGTGTTCAGGTGAATGAACAGGATCATCTGCAAGTTGGCGGGTGTGATGTCGTCGAGCTAGTTAAGGAGTTTGGCTCTCCGTTATACATTCTTGATGAAGTGACGCTACGAACGGCATGTCAGCAATATCGTCAGGCATTTGACCAATACTATCCGGGAGAGGCTCTAGTGATGTACGCCTCAAAGGCATGGAACTGTTTGGCGGTGTGTGCGATCGCAACCCAAGAGGGCCTAGCCGTGGATGTGGTATCAGGGGGGGAACTCCTAACGGCGCTAACGGCTGGCGTTAATCCAGATAAGCTTTACTTTCACGGTAACAACAAATCCCACGGTGAGCTGCAACGAGGCATTGACGCAGGCTGCCGCATTGTTGTCGATAACTGGCATGAGCTTAAAACCCTCAGCGCGCTAGCCAGTCCGCAAACCCCCGCAACTATTCTGCTACGAATCACACCAGGCATTGAATGCCACACCCACGACTATATTCGCACCGGACACATCGATAGCAAGTTTGGCTTTGATCCCGATCAATTAGAAGAAGTCTTTACCTTCGTAGCTCAGCAGTCATCATTAGCTTGTGTTGGTCTGCATGCCCATATCGGCTCTCAAATTTTTGAGCTACAGCCCCATGAAGATTTATCTGCTGTCCTTGTAACTTGGATGGAAGCAGCAAAACGCCATGGTTTACCCATTAGCGAACTCGATGTGGGGGGTGGCCTTGGCATTCGCTACACCGAAACCGACGATCCACCCAGCATTACTGATTGGGCACAGGTCGTTTGCGAAAACATGGTCAAAGCTTGCCAAGAGGCCAATGTGGCTTTACCCAAATTAATCTGCGAGCCAGGACGTTCTCTCATTGGCACAGCTTGTATCACCGCTTATACCATCGGCGGCCAGAAGACTGTCCCCGGTATTCGTGCCTATGCTGCGGTAGATGGCGGTATGTCTGACAATCCTCGTCCGATTACCTATCAGTCGCTTTACCGAGTGTTAGCAGCTAACAAAATGTCAGCCCCCCTCAGTGAAACCGTTACCTTGGCAGGTAAACACTGCGAATCAGGAGATGTGCTGATTCACGATGCCCAGCTGCCTGTTTTAGTGGCGGGCGACATCGTCGCTATTCCCGCCACTGGGGCTTACAACTACAGCATGGCCTCCAACTACAATCGCGTTCCTCGACCGGCAGCCGTATTGGTGAAAAACGGTGAGGCCTCATTAATAGTAGAGCGAGAAACCGATGCAGACTTAATCCGCTACGACCGTCTCCCCAGCTATTTGAGGAGCTGAGCTTGGCTATCTGGCGGTCAATGGAGCTGTTGCCTAGAATAGAAGCCAAGATACATGCTGCAGGCCATCTTGGGTAGTCTTTACAGTAGCCGCCGCTTTAGCAATGAATCGTCCACAGTTATTAACGCTATCTGTGGCGTCTTATCCTGTAAATCCTGATTTTTGAACTGGGTGCATCCTGAGATCTGCCGTGGCATCTCGTAAATGCAATTAGAGGAAGCGTTGGTTACCTTGGCAGGCCAACAACCAGGGTCCTTCTCAAAGCGATATGCAGGATACGTAGCCCCCGCTACCGTGATTAGAAGAACGGTTTGAATGCTAAAGCCGAGCGTCTAACGCAATGTCTAACGCACTATTTAGATCCTTATATTGAAAACCCAGGTTGGGGCTGACATTTGCTAGGTCTGTTCATCCATATCATCGATATTGCCCTTGTTCTCGTTCTCATCTACCTAATGCTGGTGGTTATTGGCGAGCGCCGTAACCTATGGATGATTCGAGGACTGATTGTGCTGATGCTGGCAGCCGTTCTTAGCCATGCGCTAAAGCTATCGCTGCTTGGTTTTGTGCTGACTAATTTATCCTTTGGGGCCGCTGTGGCCATGGCCCTGATGCTACAAGCAGAAATTCGTCGATTTTTAGAACTTTTGGGACGGGGCGAACTTATTCAGCTGTTTTCTCCCACCAGTCGCCCCACATCCAGACCAGATGGTGTGATTGATGAACTGGTGGATGCCGTTCGGGAACTCTCTCAAAAACGTACGGGAGCGCTAATGATTTTAGAACTTGGCCCCCCCATTGATGAAAATGATTTCTCGGTTCCTGGAGTACGGCTGAACGCCGATCTATCCAAGGAACTGATTCAGACTATTTTCCAAACCAGTACCTTGCTCCATGACGGTGCCATTCTCATCCGTGCTTCTCGGATTGTAGCCGCCGGGGTCATTCTGCCCATTTCAGAAAGAATTGCCTCAAGACAGTTGGGGACTCGCCACAGGGCAGCCATGGGGATTACTGAACGCATTGAAAATTGCCTGTGTATAGTCGTTTCTGAAGAAACGGGTTCTATTTCCATTGCCCAACGGGGTCGCCTGAATCGCCCCCTGACTAGCAACCGATTGAGGGAGCTACTACAGGAACAATTCACACCGCTGGTGGAAAGCGACACTGTTGCCCCCGAATTGCTCAATCTCGGTCGTCGGTTGACCGGGCTATGGAAATGGGCTGGGCAATTACTGGATAGACGTTAGATATCTGGATGTCTAGAGTTTTCCAGGTTTATTTTAGATCTCTGCTCAGGCCGTTACAAATGGGGCAGATTAAGTAAAAAAGCTAACAAACACGCCTCATCTTAAAAATGGTTATGATGTAATAAGCACTAAGCATATATACGCAGTGAGTGAAGGGTACTTCCATGTCAGCCAGCCAATCTTCCCAGGAAAAAGAGCAAACTCCCTTGTCAGAACGGGAATTGCAGATTGTTGAGCTGGTTGCCGCTGGCTTAACTAATCAAGAAATCTCAACTGAGCTTGATATTAGTAAGCGCACCGTTGATAACCACATCAGTAATGTTCTAAATAAAACAGCCACCGGTAATCGGGTGGCATTGGTCCGTTGGGCTCTGAAATGGGGCAAGGTCTGTATCGATGACGTTAACTGTTGTAACCTGCCCACTACTAATGGTCATAATGATCAGCATCTCTCCAATGGCCAGCAGGAGCTAGTGTCTTAAACCAAAGTTGCCATCTGTGGTCTTTTCTGCACAAAAATCTAATTCTGGTTGTGGATAAAGTTTAAGCTGGCGATCATTTGATAGGGTGGGCAATGCCCACTGCAAATTTTTAACAGTTCACTAATGAGCAATATCCAGGCACTGCGAGGTACCCGTGACATTCTGCCCGATGAGGTAACGGTGTGGCAGCATGTGGAATCAGTAGCTCGTGATATTCTCAATCGCGCTGCCTATCGAGAAATTCGCCCACCCATGTTTGAGCAAACAGAGTTGTTTGCTCGGGGCATTGGTGAGGCCACCGATGTCGTTGGTAAGGAAATGTACTCCTTTGAAGATCGGGGGGGACGTTCCATTACACTGCGGCCAGAAATTACTGCTGGTCTTGTGCGGGCCTTTATTGGTAATAAGTTGTACGCGAGCGGCGGTGTACAGCGTCTATGGCATACGGGGCCAGCCTTTCGTTATGAGCGTCCTCAAAAAGGGCGGCAGCGACAGTTTCATCAGCTAGATGTAGAAATTTTGGGTAGTCGCGATCCACGGGCGGATGTGGAGGTAATTGCGATCGCAACCGACATCCTCCAAAGTCTGGGTTTAAAGTCTCTGACCTTGGATCTCAACTCAGTCGGTAGCGGAGCCGATCGCCAAGTCTATCGCGATGCTTTAGTGAACTACCTCACCCCTTACAGAGATGAACTTGACGGTGATTCCCAAGCTCGCCTAACGCGAAACCCCCTGCGTATTCTGGATAGTAAAGACAGTCGCACCCAGGAAATTGTCAACGATGCCCCCAGTTTGCTGGATCATCTGAGTGATGATTCCCAGCGTCACTTTAACCAGGTGCAACAGCAGCTCAGTGCCCTGGGCATTGACTTCACTATTAATCCTCGGTTAGTGCGAGGTCTCGACTACTATACCCACACTGCCTTTGAAATTATGTCAGCGGATCTTGGAGCCCAGGCTACAGTCTGCGGTGGTGGTCGCTATGATGGTTTAGTCCAACAATTGGGCGGCCCAGACGTTCCAGCCATTGGCTTTGCCATTGGTTTAGAACGACTCACCATTTTACTTCAGCAACTGCAAAGTACACCGGTCCCTGCCTTAGATTTCTACATCGTTTCCCGAGGTGAAAAAGCAGAGCCTGCGACTACAGTGCTTGCTCAGAAGCTTCGCCATGCAGGATTTTCGGTAGAAATCGACTTGAGTGCTAGTGCCTTTGGTAAACAGTTTAAGCGGGCTGATCGCAGCGGCGCTATTGGCTGTTTGATTCTGGGGGACGCCGAAGCTGAAGCGAACACTGTACAGCTAAAGTGGCTGAGTTCGGGAGACCAGTCAGAACTGTCTCAAACTGATTTAATTAGACAGGCTGACAGTCTAAAAAACAAACTTGCAACCTTGCGCCAGTAATAAAATTAGATCTATTAGCCCATGTATAGACGTTGCAGGCAACGTCTCTTCACCCATTTATGTCAAGACTAGAGGTCACCACCACCTATCTAGAAATGCTGTCCGTGAGTCAGATTAACCCTGCCTCGCCCACGCACATCACCCTGACAGAAGCTGTTGTCCCATGTCCAGAATTCCAACGATTCCTTTACACCGCAGTGGGAGGATCATGGTACTGGATGGACCGCCTGCGTTGGACCTACCAACAGTGGGCCGATTATCTCAACCAAGAGTCTGTTTGTGTCTGGGTTGGCTATGTCAACGGTGTACCAGCAGGCTACTTTGAGCTGTCAAAACAACCCGATCTCAGTGCCAAAATTGAGTATTTTGGTCTCTTGCCTCAATTTATTGGTCAAGGCCACGGGGGCTATCTTCTAACCCTGGCTCTCAAAACAGCCTGGGAACTCACCTCAACACGGGTCTGGGTGCATACCAACTCCATTGATGGTCCCCATGCCCTAAAAAATTATCAGGCGCGGGGGTTGGTCATTTATGACCAACAGCAACATATTTTTGACTTGCCCCAAAGCTCACCAGGGCCATGGCCTGGAGCCCGTAGCCCTCACCAAAAGCACTAGGCACAATTCCTTCAGAGACAATTACTCCAGAGACAATTACTAAGAAATATCCTCACTTCCGTCACAGGCTCCAATGGCGATGCTAGCGTAAACGGAATCAAAGGCTAATTTAGAGTGTCCATGGCCCAAGATCCATCTAACGATATATCCGATAACTCTCCTCAGACCCCATTAAACCAGCCTAAAAATCGTTCAGAGCTGGTAAATTTTATCGCAGCCGCTCGCAGTCGGGGAGCCTCCGATGAGTTTATTAGTAGCCTACTACGCAATTTCGGTTGGCCCCAAAGAGAGATTGAGCGTGCCTATTTTGTCGTCTATGAAGAATTCGTGGGCATGCCCATTCCTGCTCCCTCTGGTGGTCAAGGGGAAGCAGCGCGAGATGCCTTTATCTATCTGCTTTCGTTTGTCACGTTAGGAATTTGGACCCAAGCACTGGGAGAAATTGGGTTTATCTTGATCAATCACGTCATCCCAGATCCCTTAAGCCGTTCCTATGGCGACTCATCGTTTCAGGTGGCCTTTTGTCTAGCCCGTCTGTTGGTGGCCTATCCGGTATATCTGCTATTGATGCGCAGAATTCTCAAGGACCTGTCTGTATATCGCGAAAAAACCTACTCCGGTGTCCGCAAATGGCTCACCTATATTGCCCTACTCATCGTTGCATTGGTGGGCATCGGTACCTTAATGGCGTTTCTCACTTCGTTTTTGCGCGGCGAATTAACTCCACGGTTTTTGCTCAAAGTGCTGGTTATTTTAGTCATTGACGGCAGCGTCTTAGCATATTACTACCAATGGGTTCAACGACGTCCAGCTCAGATTTAACTCAACGTCTACCGTCAGATGGGCTATGCCCACCTCGCTTTGCAAACTATGAACCATTCAGCATTTGATCGTACCTTTGCCACCCTCGCTACTGTGGCTGTCGCTGCTGGTGCAGCGGCTGGTTTTTGGGTGTTGGGCACACCAGGTCAGCAGCGTCTGATCATGAGTGACCGACAGCGATTGGAAGATTTGAATGCGATCGCAAATACCCTTTATTGGCAAAATCAAGACCAGGAAGAATACGTCCTACCCGACACCCTAAACCCGGATGATCAGCGTCAAGATCCCATTACTCAAGAGCCCTATGGCTATAGCAAAGTTGACGAGAGTCTATACCAGCTCTGCGCTAATTTTGCCACCGATAGCAGCACCCACAAGTTAGCCAATGCCAATAACGAAAACTGGCAACACCCTGAAGGATTTCACTGCTTCGAATTAGAAATTAGTCAACAGCCCCCCTCTCTCTATTAACCATTTCAAGATTAGAGAAATTAGACAATCTATGGCATGATCCAAAGCCATCACGACAGGTTCAGCCGATTTTCAGGAGATTTTCAGCTGTGTAGGCGTTAATAACAGCAGCCTAACCGCCTAAAATCAGACCTCTATCTCACCCCTTCGTTTTCTTCTAGGAGAATTACATGAGCTACCTTGAAACCACAGCTAAGTTCTATAGTGACGTGGCCGAAGACCCCATGGTAGGACTGTGCTGTGTTCAGAGCACCCCATTGCAGCTACCGGACTTAAATGTTCCTACCCTGATGCAGGAAATGAACTACGGTTGCGGTACAACCGTCCATCCGTCCGAATTATCAGGTGACCCTACCGTGCTCTATGTTGGCGTTGGTGGTGGCATTGAAGCCTTACAATTTGCCTATTTTTCACGGCGGCCCCAGGGGGTCATTGCTGTGGATCCTGTAGATGCGATGAGGGATGCAGCCCAGCGCAATCTAGCCATCGCTGCCGAAGAAAACGACTGGTTTGACCCCAGCTTTGTCGACATTCGTAAAGGTGATGCATTCGATTTGCCCATCCCCGACAATTCCGTCGATGTGATGGCACAGAACTGTCTGTTCAACATTTTTGAACCGGCGGATCTAGTACGGGCTCTAAAAGAAGCCTATCGAGTGATTAAACCTGGCGGTCGTTTGGTCATGAGTGATCCCATTGCCACTCGCCCAATCCCCCCCCACTTGCAAGCAGACGAACGGTTGCGGGCTCTATGCCTGTCGGGAGCCCTCACCTATAACGAGTATATTCAGGCCTTAATTGACACGGGTTTTGGCCAGGTGGAAATTCGAGCCCGTCGCCCCTACCGTCTACTGGGTAAAGAAACCTACAACCTAGATCAACCCCTATTGCTAGAAAGCTTAGACTCAGTTGCGTTCAAGGTTCCCCTTCCTCCTGATGGAGCCTGTGTCTTTACTGGCAAAACAGCTGTCTATGCTGGCACAGAAGAGTACCTTGACGATCAGTCCGGACATATCATGCAGCCAGGCATTCCCCTGGCAGTATGCGATAAAACTGCAGCTAACCTGGCCAGCAAGTTCCCTAATGAGATTGTTTTAACCCCATCCACCTGGTTCTATGACGGAGGGGGGTGTTGCTAACCTAGACGGCGCGTTAGCCAGCAGCCACAGCCCACTGTGGCAAAGCCTAACCAAACAGACGGCTCTGGCACCGACTGCCTATTTGGACTAGTCGAGTTGGGGGGCAATGCATGATTCACAGTATCTCCTCGGTAAAGATTTGCCCCCACAACATATCCAAATTCATTGTTGTCAATCGCAAATCCATCCACTGCGACATCGTTAATAAGCGGAATTTCCGCAGGGTTATTACCTAAACGAGAAACGATATAGGTGATACCCATAAACTGGCCATCTTGAAAGTTGACTTTTGGAGAGTTGGCATCAATATCTAAAACATCATTGTCATCAGTAAATGTGATGCCACCAAAATCAAAGATAATTGACGTAGGCCGAACCGTTTCGTAACTCTCTTTCAGTAAATTCGTGACATCAACGGATGTTAACCCTATATAGCGCTCTCCTGCGAGGGGGCCGGATGTAACATCTACAGTGAAGTCATAGGAAACAGTGTGAGCAAAAGCTACTTGTGCCTTAAAGAATGTCAATATGGCAGTTGTTGCCGCCATCAAACAAACGCGATTCATCATGACAAGATTACCTTAGCTCAGTCAATTTATGGTCTCTAAACATCTTTAAATCCTGTATGTATACCCTAAAGGAGAGTCATAACAAAAACGCCAGTAACAACAAGGAAATTTGATGAGTGTTTACTTAAACTTGTAGTCAACTATTCTGAAAAATTGCGGACTTGAAAAACAAGAGGTAGTCCAACAAAAGATATTAAGTACTATTTTTTTCAGCCTAATGTCGGATTACATAATAGTTGTGGCAGTCATGAAGCCCTGGGCGTACTATTGAACTGTTGGCAAACAAATCTGCCTTGTGTCTAGCAACAGCTATGTGCGCCAAGCTATAAGTTCTGAGCGGCACCGTAGATCTCAGGGCTATGTATTCCATCGATAAAACAATGACGAACAATGCAGCTAAAGCTTAAGGTTTGGCGACAGGCAGCTCCTGATCAATCAGGGCATCTAGAGGACTATCGCCTTTCAGGCGTATCTCCCGATATGTCCTTTCTAGAATTACTTGATTTACTCAATGAACAGCTCACAGCCTCGGGGCAAGAGCCGGTGGAATTTGATCACGATTGTAGAGAGGGAATTTGTGGCTCTTGTGACCTGATGATCAATGGTCAGGCCCATGGACCAGAGCTGCGTACGGCTACTTGCCAACTGTATATGCGTAACTTCAAAGATGGGGATACCATCGTCATCGAGCCTTGGAGGGCTCAGGCATTCCCAGTTGTTAAAGACTTAGTGGTAGATCGCAGTGCGTTGGACCGGATCATGGCAGCCGGGGGCTTTGTATCTGTAAAAACCGGGTCTGCGCCTGAAGCTAATAGTCTTCCTGTTGCCCCTGGTAAAGCGCAAACTGCCTTTGATTATGCCACTTGTATTGGCTGTGGAGCCTGTGTAGCGGCTTGCCCCAATGCGTCTGCCGCCCTATTTACTGCGGCGAAGGTGGCTCATCTGTCTTTACTTCCCCAGGGACATCCCGAACGCCGTCAGCGTGTCATCAACATGACTGAACAAATGACAGCCGAAGGCTTTGGTGATTGCTCTAACCACGGAGAATGTCAGGCGGTCTGTCCTAAGGGAATTTCGATTGATGCGATCGCAACCATGCGCCGCGAATACCTCAAGACCATTTTTTAAGGCCTATCACCCAATCGTGGGTTGTCCAAATCGTAAAGCCATACCCCAAATCGTGTGGGGACGTTCCATGGAACGTCCCCACACGATTATTAGGCCTGGAGTTCGTCCAATCGGGCCAGGACTTCTTGGCTATGAATTGCCGGGCGCACACCGAGAAAACGCTCGCGCATGGTCCCATCTGGAGCAATTAGATAAGTATGGCGCATCGACATGGGTTTCATCCAAGACCCATAGGCACGGCTCACCGCACCATCAGTATCTGCCAGTAAGGGAAACTTTAAGCCTTCGGAATCACAAAATTCAGCATGGCTATCCACATCGTCAGCACTGACACCAATAACCTGGGTCTTGCGCTCAATAAACTCTGGTAAATCTCGCTGAAAGCGTTGTGCTTCCAACGTGCAACCAGGGGTAAAGTCCTTGGGGTAGAAATAAAGAACAACCCACTGTCCCAAGTAATCTGTTAGGGAAATTTCCCCATCGCCTACATTTGTGGGGAGCGTAAAGGCAGGAGCAGGCTCCCCCAACGGTACTTGTTCACCACCGAGAGCTTGGGCCGGTAATGATGGCCCTAAAATCAGCACCCCCACCAAGAGCACCGACAAAGCCAGACGGTAAATACAACGACGGACAAACGAAAGGGTCATAACAAACAACAGCAAAGCAAATACTTTACTTAAGTTAACATTTCTGGCCAAGCCCACAGGTTGTCTCAAACACTAAGGAAATTAGATGAGATACACAAAAAAATAAGGTTCGAAGTTAAACTTCGAACCTTATTTTTTCTTAAGTGGCGGGGGCCGGATTTGAACCAACGACCTTCGGGTTATGAGCCCGACGAGCTACCAGACTGCTCTACCCCGCGTCAGCGCTTTACTACTATAGCTATGGGTTGTGTAAAGTGCAATACTTTTTTGCCATTAATTTTTGATCCCCAGATTTTTTCATATCTAATTCTGCCAAAAGCCCATGACAGTAGGCTTTTCAAGAAACTAAACAAGGTCAATTTCACCAACCATATCGAGCCGCTTGTAGTCGCTCAAATTTAAATAGGTTTCGGCCATCGTGTCGGCAATATCTGGAGAAATCCATCCCAACTGTCGTAAAACATGGAGAGCCGCTGCATATTTAGCCCGCTTAGAGCCATCCACGACCTTCAGGGCTACCCCCAAGCCTTCCCCTACTCGACTCATACATTGAATCCCTTCTGCCCCAGACTTACTGAGAATTTCGCCATGGGTCAAGCACATTAATTCCGTATCAAATCCGCCGGGGCCTGATACCATCTCCGGATGGTGTGTCATGGCTCGCACAACTCGCTCCATCTCCAGGTTTTCTCCTGACGCCAATTTGGCATACAGCGTTGCCATTTGTCGCAGCTGCATGAAATAGGTGGGAGCACCACAGTCATCGTGGGCGCAAATAAACTCGTCAGATGGCATTCCCAATAAACTGGCAAAGCGATTGAGAATCAGCTGTTGCAAAGGATGATTGCGGTTCAGATAGGTATTGAGTTCCCATCCTTGCTGTTTACAGCATGCCAGCATGCCCGCATGCTTACCTGAACAGTTGTGTTCCAACGGGCTCTTCTTGCCATCGGGCACCGGACATCGTAAACACGTAGGTTCTAAATCAGCACGCCACAAAATGCCAAATACTTGCCGGGCCTGGTGGGTCAGGCCTTGGTGAGAACCACAGATAATGGCCAAATCTTTGTCAGTAAGCTTAAACGCATCCAAAGCCCCTGTAGATGCAATAGCCATCGCTTGGAAGGGCTTCAGGGCAGAACGTATAAAGCTGGCATTATCTGCATCACCAGCTCCTGATAGTAGTCTCCCGCGACTATCAGCCACTGCCGCGTGGACCTGATGAACAGACTCGACAATCCCTTCTCTCAACAGTTGGACTGCCAATGGAGTAGTGGAGATACGGCTTGGCCTAGGCATAAATTTTGATTGAAACAGCTAGAAAATGACGATATACAAAGATACCGGACCATCTGAACCGGGATCAGAATACACCGATAAAAACTGAATACCTGACTTATCTTGGCAAAACAGGAAAATAGTTAGAGGAGCGACCACCCCAGAATACTGGTTGCCAGGCAGCTGGCTATGATACCAAAGGTTTTTCTCAGGCGACTTAAGATTGGTTTCACCTGGTAATCCACGATCAGGCAATCGCGATTGAATACATCATCAGGCTTAGTCCATATCTGACCGTCATACCAACCCGACTCTTCGTAGGGCAGGTCCCTGATTTGCAAGCGATGACCCACATGGGACCAACCCACATAAAGCTGTAGCAACGTTAGCGTTGGTATCACCAAAGCTCCCAATGAGGCACTCACCAAAAACTGAGTCAAAAATTTGGTTGGAGCAAAACTGGCAGCGGCAATCGGTGCGGAGACTAACCAACTGAGCCCCCAAACCACTAGAACAGGGACGGTGTAACCACGCAAACTACGGGCACCCCAGCTATAAAACCAGGACTCCCGCATTTCCTCATATTCTCGAATAGGCAGCTGCTCAGCAGGAACAGGACAGCGTGGTGCAGAGCGTTTCATGGCCAATGGTTACGTTTTAATAACTTCATCATAGGATAAGCACTCGCTTTGGCCTATGGCCCCATGCCAGGGGAGGGCGTAGGAATAAACTCAATGCGCTTAACGTGGCCCCAGAATGCCTCAAGATCGTAATATTCGCGCTCACGTGGCTGAAAAATGTGGGCAATGACGTCACCGTAGTCATAAATCACCCATTTCCCTTCTTCAACGCCCTCTGTACGTAGAGGAGAGCAGCCATGGTCCGTTTCGATGGTGGACTCAATGGAGCGGGCAATCGCACGAACCTGGACATTGGTAAACCCAGTGGCAATTACAAAGTAATCAGCTAGATAGGACGCATCGCCCACCTGTAGGATAGAAATATCCTCTGCTTTCCGGTCATCGGCGGCATTGGCAATGGCTGTCGCCAGCTCTAATGCCTTTTCGTCTATTTGTTCCGTTGCGATCGCATCTACACTATTTCCTGATGTATCCAATCTAAGTGCCTCAGTCAAAGATAATAAGCTCCCTCATCAAATCAACAATATCTACACGGTAATGCAAATTATTTGAAGCAGAACACATTCAGCAATTCTGCAGTCAATAGTGTAACGAGGTGTAATACATTACCAGTGGGTATACCTAATGGCCATTACCGATGTCAAACTTTGGCATCATAGGGGATAATCCATCTGATTTTAGGGGATAATCCATCTGATTTAGAAAGTGAACCTACATGAGGAAGCGCTGTTATGGCGACGCAAGCAGGGATAGGCGTATTAATTGGATTGGGGATCGGTTCGGGTGTAACCGCCTTCTTAATGCAACGCATTATTCGTCGCCAGGATAATGCCTTACAGCAATCCATTAATCGCTTGAACCGCATCCAGGAAGATCATGCCCAAGATTTAAATGCAGCCCTGGAAAAAATGGCCGCTGACTACGAACAGCAATTGGCCGCCAAAATTGAGCGTTACCAAGACACCCATGAAGAACAACTCACCGAGCTAGACGCCGAATACGAAGCGCGTATTGCAGCATTGACCGGCATTGGCTTTCAAGAAGAAACCAATGCAGTGCCAGAAACGACGGCAGATGCAGTCAACGAGGTTTCAGCGCCCCCAATTGAAGCCACTCAACCCATTCCAGAACAAACCTTTACACCCATTCCAGATCCCTGGGCAGAGAGCAACAATCCACCTGGAGCCACATCTGAACCCGCTACCCCCCCAGAGACAGTGGCCACAACCTCGGTTGAGACAACGACTGCACCTGGCCAGCCCAACGCCAGCCAGAATACCCAACTGACTCAAACCGCAGCTGAACTAGGTAAAACCGCCGCCCTCAATCGTAAGGAAGCTATTCGCGCTGTCCCCCAGCTTGGCAAGCTCACCAAAGATGTCGATGCTGATGTTCGTCTAGCAGCCATTACAGCCCTTCAAGAATCTGGTTCCATCAAGGCAATTCCCTTTCTGCGGCAGGCACTTAGAGATACTGACAGCCGTGTTGTAGCTGCTGCCAGTGCCGCCCTCAATCGCTTTAAAGGCAGCAAGAAACCTGCGCCAAAAGCTAAAAAAACTAACAAAACCAAACGTCGTCGATAAGATATCTGCAACTCAGCTTGAGCCAAACTACGCTTGCTGCCATCATAGGCAAAGGTTTTAACCCGCTTTGCTATACGAGGATGCCTGCATGACTAAAGCAATCATGGAAACCGCGAAGGGAACTATCAATATCGACTTTTTCGATAACGATGCTCCCAATACAGTTGCAAACTTTGTCAAACTTGCCAAAGACGGATTCTACGACGGGCTCAATTTCCACCGCGTCATCCCCAACTTTATGATTCAGGGCGGTTGTCCCAATGGTACTGGGACTGGTGGCCCTGGCTATAAAATCAAGTGTGAAATCAACCCTAACAAGCACGAGGCAGGCAGTCTATCCATGGCCCATGCCGGTCGTGATACAGGAGGTAGTCAGTTCTTCATATGCCATTCTCCTCAACCTCACCTGGATGGAGTTCACACAGTCTTTGGTAAAACCACAGATATGGATGTTGTTAATGCCATTAAGGGTGGCGATAAGATAGTGTCCGTGACCATTCAAGACTAAAACTATTGCTTTGGTGGCCCAGCCGCTAATGATTAATAGCTTTAAACTACAGCCCTGTCTCTTCATTGGTCATGAAAAGACAGGGCTAGTTTTTTAGAGGCCCATTCATGTCATACCAAATCCGAATTTATTCACCCTGATTAAAAATGGACAATCCTGTAGGGGCAATGCCTTAGGGATGCCCTTCGGTATCGGGCGTTACTAGTCAGAATTTCGTATAAGTCAATAGATAAGTCAATGCATTTAAAATAAACTCCATAAGTTTCCGTTCAACTAATTGAACGGTTCAATAGAACACATCTGAATAGAGTGTTCGGGAGTAAGATAGCTAACCAAGCCCCACAGAATTTACTAACAATAGAGAGAGTAATCTCAAACTCCTATTGTGCAATATGCTATCTCTTCATTTTTGGCCGATATGTTATTTAGATCTCTGTTTTTAAATAATTTCATTCCCTCTCATTCTTCTCATTAAACGCAGTCTTTTGTCTTATATTTCTCATCTTTAGAGAGATATCTAAATACCGAGTGATTTGACCCTGTTTTTGTCTTGCACTATCAGGATTTCTACGATTAGTATAGCTGTAAGATTCGTAATCTTTAACACAGCGTATTCCTATGGCTAACATCAAAAAAACACTCAGTATTGTATTGAGGATGGTAAAAACTATCGGAGTCGCTTTTGGTGATTGGAAAACGAGTTTTTCCTTATAGTTTTTTGATGAATAGTCATGGTTGAGATACCCTGTGATTCCCCGCCAGCTTCAGAAAAACTGAATATTGACCTACTTAAAATTTGGCTGATCCGCTATCTACCCAAGCTGGGATTAATCTCTTTGCAAGCACATAGCCAGGTGAAGGCACGTCTTGCTGTTGCCGTGTCAGCAGAAGCCCGTCAAGAAACCCGTAGAAAAGTTTTGGGAAACCTAACAGCCCACTGCACAATGTCAGGGTTAAGGGCGCAACATCTGATGATGGATAGCCATATGCCATTGCAAATTCTTGAAGCTCAAAAAATCACTCATCAGATAGTGGCTATTTATCAATATTTAATGGAAGCTTATGTGAGAGATTTTGTATTTGCCCCGGTCTTACCGCATTTGCACACTATTGATAGTAAACAGGTAGTTGCACTTCAGATACTGCCCAAGTTTCATCAATTGATGCAAGGATTAGCGCCGTTACTCAAGGGGTTACAATCTCTGATTTCAACATCTACCAATCTTCGTGCCATTGGCTTTTTAAGTACACAGATTCATCTATCTCGACAACGGATCTTAAGTCGTTTAGATGTTTATGAGCGCATCTGGCTCTCTCCATATTTGCAACTGACTGAAGAATTGCTGTGTATGCCTTGGCAGCGCGTATGCATAGCAGCAGGTAACCATTCATCCAACAGCCCGGCAGCAGCACTTGTGACCAAAATGTTGCCCCTGACGGAACCTATTGCCAGTGCGGTTTATCATCGAGCATTACGCACTTTTCCAAATCATGTTAGTCGTCAGGGTTGCATCCAGTCAGATCCGGTGCAAACCTCCAGTGTTCGCGATCTGAGCATGTTTCAAACCTACATCTGGCTCTCTTTGCTGGAGGGCAATATATCGGTTATTAAAAATGAGCTTCTGCCTCTATGTCTTTTAGTCTTCCCATGTTCCAAAGTTAGCTGGCAATTTGTGCAGTATGGGATTCAGTGGCTTAGTGAAGAGATTTACTTGCACCTCACATCTCCAGAAACACTCATGTTTTCTAGCTACATTAAACCCATTCAACGACTGTTTAGGCAGGCTGACCCAGATCAGATTGATCTGGTGAAAGTCAACAGCAAGTTAACGATAAAAACCATGGGGCATCAACTTCAGCCGGTAAGTCTTGGCTAAGTAGTATTGCTTTTACACTACTGATCAGCAGTATCAAACAGGGCTAGCAGCTGGGCTTCATTGAGTTGCGGGGTATTATACTTTTCAGCTTTTTTGAGTTTACTGCCAGGGTTTTTGCCAACAATAATGTAATCGGTTTTTCCACTGGGCATTTTATTAAGCCGTCCGCCCGCATCAGTAATTAGCTTGGTCACTTGCTCATAGGTAAGAGCCTTGAGTGTGCCTGTAATTACAAAGCTTTTGCCCGTTATCCCCTTGGCTGTTGTAGTGTCCTGAGATGGTTCTGTGGTGAGGCTGGCAGCTTGTGTCGATGGCTGTTCATTAGACTGCGTGGGAGTCGGAGCTGTTGTTGCCGAAACGGGAGATGGAGAAGACGGGGGGACCGCAACGGCAGACGATGGTGCGGGAGTGGTTTGTTGTTTTTTGAGAGACGCAATTACAGTTTGGCTAATCTCTAGGGCTTCTTTCATAGCCACTTGCTCTTTAGCCGTTACTTTCAGCTGATCTGCCTGGGTTGTCATGGTTTGCTGAGCGGCTTGTAATTGTTGAGTCAGTTGAGCGTTCATTGCCGTCAATTCCTCCACCTGGCGACTTAATTGGGGAGTATTCTGAGCTGTCTGTTGTGCCAGTTGCTGATGAGCTTGGGTCAGTTCTTCTAGCTGATTGCGTAGAGCTGTTTCACGATCATGGGAAAGCTGGGCATCTACTAGAGACTTCTGTGCCTGGGCTAATTCTGCTTCTAATACTGCAATCTGAGCCTGAGTTTGAGCTAATTGGGTCTGGCTGGTTGCCACGTCACGTTTTAACTGGTCACGTTCTTGCCCCAAGCTGGCTACCTTAGTTTGTTCACGCTGGGCGATCTGTTCTTGCTGCTGGATAGCCGTAGCCTGCTGTTCTCGTACCTGCTCTAGTTGCTGAGTCAGCTGAGCAATCGTTGTCTCAGTCTGAGCAGACTCTGTTTGAGCAGCGGCTCTAACTTGCTCTAGTTGTTGGGTGAGTTGATCGATGGTCGATTGAGCCTGGGTTGCTTCCATCTGAGACGTTGCCTGGGCTTGCTCTATCCGTTCTAACTGCTGGGTGAGGCGGTCGATGGTCGATTGAGCCTGGGTCGTTTCTGTGTGTGATGTTTCGCGCGCTTGCTCCAGTTGCTGGGTGAGTTCAGCAATGGTTGCTTGAGCTGCTTCGATTTGTGCCTGGGATGTTTCGCGTGTTTGTTCTAGTTGCTGCGTTAGCTGATTGATCGCTGTCTGAACTTGCTCATCTTCAGTTTGCACAGCCGCAAGGGACTGCTCTAGCTGTCGTTTATTTTGTTCTAGAGTTGTAACGGTGTGGGCTAGCTGACTGTTTTCAGTCTCTAAATTCTTAAGCTGTTGCTGCTGGGTTGATGTCTGAGCCTGGAATTGGGCTAGCTGTGAGGTTACCTGCTCTAGCTGTTGCGTCAGTTCAGTAATGGTTGTCTGAGCCTGAGTAACTTCTGTTTGAGATGTTGCTCTGGTGTGTTCTAGCTGTTCTAACTGCTGGGTGAGTTGGGTAATCGTTTCTTGGGACTGGGTTGTCTCTGCCTGAGCCGTTGCTTGGGTTTGTTTTAACTGCTGCGTGAGCTGGGTTATGGTTGTTTGAGCTTGGGTCGTTTCTGTCTGAGCGGTCTCGCTTGCCGCTTCTGCCTGTTGCAGTTGCTGGGTGAGCTGATGAATGGTTGCTGCCGCTTGTTGTTGCTCTGTCTGGGCGGTTGTTTGGGCTTGTTCTAACTGCTGAGTCAGCTGAGTGATGGTTGCTTGGGCCTGAGTCGCTTCTGTTTGGGCTTGGGCTTGGGCTTGTTCTAATTGCTGCGTGAGCTGGGTAACGGTTGCTTGGGCTTGGGTGGCTTCTGTCTGGGCGTTAGCCAGGGTTTGCTCTAGCTGCTGCTTATTTTGTTCTAAGGTCTTAACGGTTTGAGCTAGCTGACGTTTTTCAGACTCTAAATCCTGCTGCTGCTGCTGCTGAGTTGAGGTTTGGGTCTGTAGTTGCCCCAGTTGGGTTTCCAAATCAGCTTGGCGAGTCTGAGTCTCTTGGCGTAGCTGGCGTAACTGCTGCTCTGATTGTTCTAGGCTATTCAGACGTTGCTGGGTGGCTTTTAATGAGCGTTCTAAGTTGCTAGCACGATCGCATTCCGTTTTATAAGTTTGCTCCAGCGTCTGTTTCTCTGAAGTCAAACCCGCTACTTGACCTTCTAGCTGAGTCGTTGTGCTTTCTAGCTGAGTCGCTTTGCCTTCTAATTGAGCTGTTTTGCCTTCTAGCTGAGCCACTTTAGCTTCAGCGGCAGTGGCCATTTTAGAGATGCGATCGCGTTCTGCCTTCAGCTCACTCACCTGTTGCTCCAGGCCCATGACCGCATCCTTAGCCAGGGCCATGGCCTCATTCAAGGTTTTATTTTGTGTCTGAGCCTGATTTACCTGTTGAGTTAGCTTGGTTTTTGTCCCCTCCAACTTAGACAGCTCGGTCGCTTGCTGGGCCTTCTGTTTGCCCAGGCGACTCGCCATCACTGCACCCACCAATGCCGCTGTGCCTACAGCAGTACCCACCAGTTCTGAAACCAGGGTGTAGTCCATCAGCTCTGAAACCAGGGTGTAGTCCATGGCCTGCATTTCCCAACTCAATTAACATATCAACTCAACAGACTTTCTATAGTAAACAGCTATGGCAGCGACTATGGCTCTTGGCAGAAATATTTTAGGCATTCGTCAGGGAATGGGTCGTTCGCTGGCCTAGGCAGGGGAAGGTGCAGTGGGCAGTGGGCCATGGCCACTTGCCTTCTATACTTTTCCTGCGATTCTTCCAAAGGCTTTTCGTAAACCAGACACAATAGAACTAATCGCAGCATTAGCAACTATGACTTCTACGTCCTCGGCTGGGTCAAACCGCCTGCTTACCCTTTACAAGTCATCCATTGGCAAAAAGCTCATCACTGGCCTTAGTGGTTTAGCCTTGGTCACCTTTGTCATCATTCATATGACGGGCAATTTCGTGTTGCTAGTTAGCGCCGATGGCTATAACCGTTATGGTCACCTGATCGAGCAATTGGGGCCATTGACATGGCTGATTGAGCTGGGGTTGTTAGGGTTTGTGCTGATTCACGTTGTGATGGGCATACAGATTTTTTGGGGGCGGTTGCGGGCACGACCTCAGGGATATGCCATCTATACATCTGCCGGAACGCCTAGTTACCAATCTATGAGTTCTCGCTCCATGATCATTACCGGGCTGGTTCTGGGCAGTTTTTTAGTCTGGCATCTGCTCACCTTTAAGTTTGGTGTGCGCTACACCGTACCAGGCTCAGATATCCGCGACTTATCGCGGCTGGTTATCGAAAAATTTCAGCAGCCTTTCTACTTGATTAGCTACATCGGCGTCATGGTAATGCTTGCCAGCCACCTACGCCACGGCATCTGGAGTGCGTTTCAATCCTTAGGTGCCTTAAATGCCACCCTACGCCCCATCATGTATGGGACAAGTTTTATATTAGCCATCGGCATCGCGTTGGGCTTTATTGTCTTACCCTTAGCCATATATTTGGGGCTCATCACCTAAAAAAAATGTTGAATTTTGAGGTATGAATTTGGAATTATCAGCTCCACAAATTCCTGACCGCAACAGATTCTCAAAGCTCTAATTTTCTTGTGTTCTTAAACATTAAAGGCCAGCAACTCAAAACCAATAACCAAGACCCAATAACCAAGAAGACCCACCCCCCTTTACCTCAACCGACTCCTTATCGTTACACTTATGCCTTTAAATCCTCGCATTCCCCATGGTTCCTTAAAAGACAAGTGGAACAACTTTAAAGACCACTGCCAGCTGGTCAATCCCAACAACAAACGTAAGCATACGATTATCATTGTCGGCACGGGTTTGGCAGGAGCATCCGCAGCGGCGACACTAGCTGAGCTGGGTTACCACGTAAAAAGTTTCTGTATTCAAGACTCTCCTCGACGATCCCACAGTATTGCGGCCCAAGGTGGGATTAACGCCACTAAAAACTACCCCAATGATGGTGATAGTGTTTGGCGGTTGTTTTACGACACCATCAAGGGGGGAGACTATCGTTCCCGAGAGGCGAATGTGTATCGTCTTGCCCAGATTAGTAATCACATTATTGATCACTGTGTTGCCCAGGGCGTACCCTTTGCCCGAGAGTATGGTGGGTTATTAGCCAATCGGTCCTTTGGGGGGGCTCAAGTATCGCGCACATTCTATGCCCGTGGGCAAACGGGTCAACAGCTCTTGCTAGGGGCCTACAGTGCCATGATGAAAATGGCCCACCAGATTGAAATTTTCACCCGGCGTGAACTGTTGGATTTGGTTGTTATTGACGGCCATGCCAGGGGAATTATTACCCGCAATTTAATTACTGGTGAGTTAGAGCGGCACCAGGGTGATGCGGTACTCTTGTGTACCGGCGGCTATGGCAATGTGTTTTACCTATCTACCAATGGTCGCAACTCTAATGTGACAGCAGCATGGCGCTGTTATAAGCGTGGGGCTTATTTTGCCAACCCTTGCTATACCCAGATTCATCCCACCTGTATTCCGGTATCAGGAGACTATCAGTCAAAACTCACCCTGATGAGTGAGAGTTTGCGGAACGATGGCCGTGTTTGGGTGCCGATAAAACCAGGGGATAATCGTTCGCCCAATGAGATTCCTGAGGATGAGAGAGATTATTACCTGGAGAAACGCTACCCTAGCTTTGGCAATTTAGTGCCTCGGGATGTGGCCTCACGCAATGCTAAGCATATGACCGATGACGGTCGTGGTGTGGGGGCAACGGGGCTGTCAGTGTATCTAGATTTTCGGGATGCCATTGCGCGGGATGGTGAGGATGCGATCGCAAACCGCTATGGCAATCTTTTCCAGATGTATCAACGCATCACCGACGAGAACCCCTACCAACAGCCCATGCGCATTTACCCAGCGGTGCACTATACCATGGGCGGTCTGTGGGTGGACTATCATCTGATGAGTACGGTACCTGGTTTATTTGTTTTGGGCGAAGCCAACTTTTCAGACCATGGAGCCAATCGTCTTGGGGCCAGTGCCCTGATGCAAGGATTGGCCGATGGCTACTTTGTAATTCCGTACACCCTGGGGGATTATCTGGCTCGTACCCCTTTACCAGCAGTAGAGACTACCGATGATGCCTTTGCTGAAGCTGAGGCCTCGGTGCAAACAAAAATCCAAAAGCTCCTCAGTATCCAGGGTGATAAAACGGTGATGCAGTTCCATCGTCAGCTAGGTCAGCTGGTGTGGGACCATGTGGGCATGAGTCGCGATCGCAATAGTCTCAAAGCTGTAATTCGCCAAATCCAATCCCTACGAGCAGAATTCTGGCAAAATCTCCGGGTTCCTGGCAAAGCTAACACCCTCAACAAAAATCTAGAATATGCTGGTCGTCTAGCTGATTTTCTGGAACTGGGTGAACTTATGGCCCGTGATGCCCTCAATCGAGAAGAGTCCTGTGGCTGTCATTTCCGTGAAGAATATCAAACCAGTGATGGTGAAGCCAAACGAAATGATCAAGACTATGCTTATGTAGCAGCTTGGGCCTACAGTGGTGACGAACAACCCCCTGAACTACATAAAGAGACACTGGCTTTTGATAACGTTGAACTGACGCAACGCAGTTATAAATAGGCTCGTTTAATTCTGGTTTCCCATCAGCGACAACTCTGCTAGTAAACCTTGATCGACTCTACCAATAGCTGAAACGGCCCTGCTTCAAAGTGGGGATTGAGCTGTCGATCATATTCAAATTTGCTCAACATCATTTGCAGCGAATAGATGATGCCTCTATTAATTGGGGGCCGTTGTACTACCCTTGCCCGTTGTACTGCCTTCATGTCAGCAAACGGGATGCGCACAGTTACCCAGCCCCCATTAGCTGTATCAAAAGAATAGGCATAGGCCACGGTGTCCCAGCCCGCACCATCACGCAAAAAGAATTTATAGCGTTGCCCATCGCCCTTGACCCGTAGTTCAAGTCCACTGTAGTTACTAAGATCTAGCGGTGGTTCAAAGTTGCGCGTGCGCACCGAGGCAAACCCCCCGGAGTTAGCGGTCGAAACATATCCGGTAAACGCTAAACCCTCAGGTTGTAGCTGGGTTCCACTCTGGCTGACGCCCCCCATGACCACATCGTCAAGAGCGCCCCATAGTTCACGCATTTGCTCTGTAGGCTGACGAAAGTCAAACACTACATTGGCTTGAAGTTGGGGCGGCGGCGGTGGTGGTGAACCAAAGAACATGTTTTGTAGTGAGCTAATGATGGGGATGGCCTCAAAGTAGTTGAGGGTGTCAAAAAAGCGCCCAAAATCCCACGATTGCCGGGTTTGCTCTGGCATGGCCTCAACCTCAGTTGACAGATACTTTTATTGTATATGTAGCTTCATGGGATTTGAGAGGGCAGATTCAGTGAACCGAGACCTGCTATACCTAGCTTAGGCATTGCTGATTCTCCTGAAAAAAGTCATGACTCATCAAAAAATTCCTTTTTCCCTAATACGCATCCCGCTGATACTCAGTGGATTGCTATATCTGGGTTTAGGTGTTGCTTTCTGCGTATTACCAAGGTTTGAAGCTGTCCTCAATGCAGCTGAATTACCTGCTGTATTTTTCTATGGCTTTGGATTATTTTCAATCTTGCTAGGCATTGCGGCCACTCTCTTTGCCTGTATTGTCCATAAACCGAACAAGGCAATTTACATCGTTGCCCTCGTCCTTACTGTTCTCTATATTCCATCGGCATACATTTTCTTTGGGATACCGATGCTTATATTCCTAATACGGAAAGATGTTCGAGATTACTATGGGATAAATATATAGGCTCGTTGGAAGTATGCAGAAATCAGCTTAAAGACATGGGTAATTGGCTTTGTATTTGCAACTTAAGTTCACCTATAAACCAGCTTGGGTTTGAGCAAATAGAGCCTTAAAGTCATTGTTGACTGGTGTTTGATTCGGTGACTCTGGTTTCGAAACTACATCAAAGGCCTTATTGCGGGCAGTGGTCTGTAGCAAGGCTTGAACCACGACCGCCGCAACATCAGCCCGAGGAATCGACGTTGTGATGCCTTCTGGTGGATTTTTTAGCAAGACATCATTTTTGCTGACAACGAGTTCTCGCTTGCCACCTGGCTGGTCCAGTAACCCACCGGCTCGAATAATTGTGTAGTCAATACCCGAGTCAATCAAATGTTGCTCGGCTTTACGCTTCCAGATCAAGATATTGCCATTACCGATCGTGTTGAGAAAATGATTCTCATCTGTTCCTCCCATGGAGCCAACTAGAACAATCTGTTGTATACCTGCCCTTTTGGCTGCCTCAATCTGATTGGTCTGACCCTGATAGTCAATTTGTTCAGGCATTTCTCCAGGGGCAAATGTAAACTCTGGACGTTGTCCAGGCTGAGGTGGGGCCTTCATCTGCGGTACTGCACTGGTGAGAATAACCAGGGAATCACAACCTTCCAAAGCTGGTACTAGATCATTTGGCTGAAGAATATTGCCAAAGAAGAAATTATCGGTTGAGTCAAAGAGGGCTTTAGCTTTTTGAGGAGAACGGGCAAAACCTCTGACACGAAACGATTCAGGTAATGTTTGTAGTTTTTTGACAACTAAGGAGCCGGTTTGCCCAGTTGCACCTGTGACTAGAACGTTAAGGGGATGGGACATGAAAGATAGATACCATGGGGCTGTGCAGTATTTAGTATAGGGATTTTTGAGAAGAGTTTTCAGGTCTACTTCATTCATTACAAAGTTCACCGAGTCTAATTTTTGGCACACGGCCTCAACTCTGGGGACGGGGATATGCAAAGGAAGCTACACTTTCTGTACTTCGCTACACATTTGATGTGCTTGGATTGAAAAAAGTAGAGGCAGATGTTGATGAACCTAACAAAGCTTCTATTCGAGTGCTTGAAGCGGTGGGGCTGTCCCAAACTCGGAGAGCAATCGTTAATGAGCGTCCATTGCTTTACTATGAAATTCAAACTTGAAGAAGAGAAACAGAAGAGAAACAAATGAATAACTGCTAGCGACCTGATAATCGTGCTGCCGTTTGCAAGGGGGAAAAGATATGGGGGTATCCCACGAGTATTCAAGCCAGTGCTAAGCTCAAGGTAGAGTTTCTCTAGGTTGAGTCCAATGGCAGACACTGAAGAGTTGGCTGGTGAAAGTGCCCAATCAATGAATGCTAAGCAGATAGAACTATATGAGCGCATTCAGGCGTTTTCATTAGATAAGCCAGATGCCCAGCTACCGTTTAGTAAACGGCTAGCCAGAGATAATGGCTGGACCCTGCAGTATGCCCAGCGAGCCATTGAAGAATATAAGAAATTTGCCTTTTTAGCATTAGCAGCAGGGCACCCAGTCACCCCTTCAGACCAGGTGGACCAAGTATGGCACCTACATTTGTCCTATACACACTCCTATTGGGAAGAATTCTGCTCTGGGGTTTTGCAAAAAACACTACACCACGATCCCACCCTGGGGGGAGACGATGAAAGCCAAAAGTTCAATAATTGGTATCGTCAAACTCTAGAGAGCTATGAACAACTTTTTGACGAACCACCACCAGTAGAATTTTGGCCAGCACCCGAAGAACGTTTTGGCCGTGACTTACATTTTTTACGAGTTAACACCCAACAGAATTGGATACTGCCAAAATTACAAGTTCAAAAAGCAGCAATCGCCAGTGTAGCAACGCTTTTAGCCTCGATATTCAGTAGTTATTATCTAAGCAGTGCTGAAGGCAATATTAATCCACTGGCGGTAGTTTTACTCACTGCTATGATTGTTGCTTCAGGGTTTGGCGCAACACGAATGATTATGGGACTCGTGGATTTTATCAAAGACCCCTCTCGCCCTCGACTTAAAGGAGATTGGAGCAACTACAGTGTTGGTAGCGGCTGTGGTGGTTGTAGCGGCTGTGGCAGCGGCTGCGGTGGTGGTTAACTAAAATATCGCTTGGAAGGACCCGATTACTCGTATCGCACCCCATTGTGTTCTAGCCATCCATCTGCATGCCAATCTTTGGGATCATCATGGGTCCAGTGCAGCACACCTCCCCGCTCATTCCATTCATATTCACCCCGAAATCGCACCTCATCACTGACGCGTAACGCATCGATACGAGAAGCGACATCCCTATCAATATTGTGACTGACCAGCAGCGATTGCCCTGAGGCTAGTCGCAAAATAAACTTTTGATGACGAGAGCCTTCCAAATCATCTGGTAGTAGCTTTTCGACACGTCCTACCCCTTCTACAATCAGGTCAGACTCACCATTGCGATAAGCTTCCATCAAAGCATCATCACCTTTAACATCAGTCCGTCGAAAGTCGTCTCTTGCAGCAGCATCAGCCATAGGTACAGACAAAGGAAACAATAAAGACACTTTTACCACTGGCACAAGCAGTATTAAAACAGACAAAATGATTACTATTAAAAACGATGAAAACGCTTTTATAGCCTTGTTTATAGCCATCTCAGTGGGAAACCGTATACGGTAGTGTCGGTGTAATTTTACCCCATCCCATGGGGGCATTCACCACCTGCACCCATTCTCTCCTTTTGCGATGATGAATTTGTCGAACAAGAGAGATACGGCCCATGAAGACATCTGCACAGCAACCCATTATCGAAGGGATTCGCAACTGGTACCGAAACGCCATTCGCAACTCTAAATATCGTTGGCTTGTGGTTTTTGGTAGTCTTCTATATCTTGTCAGTCCCTTGGATATCTTACCTGATGTTTTGCCGATTATTGGCTGGCTAGACGATGGCATTATCGCTACTCTTCTAGTTACTGAAGTGTCTCAACTCTTGTTCGAACAGGTAAACGCCTCTAAGAAAAAGAATCATCAAGAGGCTAATTATTCTCCTGATACCACTAGCACAACCGAGCAGGTGGTTGATGTAGAGGTGGTATCCGTTAGCTAGCTCAGTCTTTGAGTAAGTTTGTCGCGCTCATCACGTTTCATTATTCACTTTATTCAATAAGGCACAGAATCATGACTAATACCAACACCCAAGTAATCAACGAAAACTTCCAGTCCATCAAAGCAGAAGGCGGACGTCGTACTCAAAAGATTGGCGATATTCTTAAGTCCGCTTTCTCGGAGGCTATCAGTGAAGTAAAAGAAGGTGCCAGCACCGTTCACCCCCTTGCTAAAGATCTAGCCGATAACGCCGTTCAAGTAGTCAAAGAAAAAGGACAGGAAGCCTATGTAAATGCAAAACAAGCGGCACAGGAAACGGCTACTGATGAGAAAGACATTGTGACTCAGTTCAAGCTAAAACTACAGGCTATCGTGGAAGCGATTAAGGCCACACTATTAAGTAAGGTAAAGACGGCAGATGATGAGACTGCTGCTGAGACGGTGAAATTAATTGAACAGGATACTGAGGTGCAAACCGTGGTTACGGTGGGTTCCACAGCTGTTTAGTCTTGTTAGGTTTCTCTCCTTTTCCTAGAGTTTTGTTAGGTACGTAAACTAGACGCTAGTTTCCCTTAGGACTAGCGTTTTTTTTGTTTACTGTAGGGGCACCGTAGGCAATGCCCCTACAGGGATGGGCCTTTATGTTTTGGCTAATGCTTCTTTTTTGCGTTCCTTGATTTCTAAATGTACTAGGAGTGCATTGATATCTGCAGGATTAACACCACCGATCCGAGTGGCCTGACCTACGGTTAAGGGTTTAAAAGATGTTAGCTTCTCGCGAGCTTCCATCGATAACGTGTCAATGCTCATGTAGTTAATATCTTTCGGTAGCTTGCGGTTCTGTTGTTTGGCTACTTGCTCAATCTGACTTTGCTGACGCTGAATGTAGCCTGAATACTTAATGTCGATTTCAGCACCTTCTTTTTCGGCCCGTGTTAGGTCTAAATTACCTAAATCGTATTGCTCCAGATGGGTGTAATGGAACCGGGGGCGACGGAGGAGATCGGCAAGTGCGATCGCATCCTTAATTTTCTGCCCCGTATCCGCCACAATCTGCTTACCCACAGGCTCATGGGCCTTCACCCGTGTACTGTGCAGTCGCTTTTTTTCAGCTGCAATATTCTCCTGTTTGCGCAGATATAGTTCCCACCGTCGGTCATCCACCAAACCAATGTCACGCCCCAGAGGCGTTAACCGCTGATCCGCATTGTCTGAACGCAGGATCAACCGATATTCCGACCGTGATGTGAGCATCCGGTAGGGCTCTCGCAAATCCTTAGTACACAGGTCATCAATGAGCGTACCGATATAACTCCCCTCACGGGGGAAGATAATCATCTCGTCACCACGGCCATAGCGAACAGAATTAACACCAGCAACAAACCCTTGGGCCGCAGCCTCTTCATAGCCTGTTGTACCGTTGATTTGTCCCGCACAGAACAATCCCTCAATTTTTTTTGTCATCAGTGTGGGAAAACACTGGGTGGCAGGTAAATAGTCATACTCCACCGCATAGGCCGGACGTAGCATGGTACAGTTTTCCAACCCAGGTAGGCTGCGCAACATCGCCCGTTGAATACTTTCGGGCAACCCCGTAGAAAATCCCTGCACATAAATCTCAGGAATTGTACGACCTTCTGGCTCTAAAAAGATTTGGTGACTTTCTTTATCAGCAAAGCGAACAATCTTATCTTCAATGCTTGGACAATAGCGAGGTCCCTTAGAATCTACCCAGCCACCATAGATAGGAGACATGTGGAGATTCTCTTGGATGATGCGATGCGTTTCTGCTGTCGTACGAGTTAGGTGACAATCCATCGGTTCACGCTCAACCCACACCTCTGGGTCAAAGCTAAACCAGCGTACATCCGTGTCGCTTGGCTGCTTCTCTAAAACATCAAAATTGATCGTGCGTCGGTCAACACGGGCTGGGGTCCCTGTCTTGAGGCGACCTGTTTCAAACCCTAACTGGTTTAGAGTGTCAGTTAGACCAACAGCTGCAAACTCCCCCGCTCGACCCGCCGCCATTGATTTGTTGCCCACCCAGATAACACCCCCTAAGAAAGTACCTGTGGTGAGAATCACCGCTTTACAGCGAAAGGCAACACCAAAGTAGGTTTGAACACCAATCACCTCATCGTTGTCACCCAGTACTAAATCTGTTGCCATCCCCTCACGTAGTACCAGATTCTCCTGGTTTTCTACGATGGTTTTCATGGTGGCGGCATATTCGCGCTTGTCGGTCTGTGCCCGCAGAGCCCACACTGCCGGACCACGAGAATTATTCAATACCCGCTTTTGTAGATAGGTGCGGTCGGCCATTTTGCCAATTTCTCCACCCAGGGCATCCACCTCATGGGTTAGCTGTGACTTTGCTGGCCCACCGATTGCTGGGTTACAAGGCTGCCAGGCAATTCTGTCCAGGTTGAGGGTAAGCAGCAGCGTCCGAGCCCCTAACCGTGCTGAAGCCAGCGCGGCTTCACAGCCCGCATGGCCTGCACCGATCACGACTACATCAAATTCATCTAAAAACTCTACCGAGCTGCTCATAGGCCTATCCATCCAGCGTTTCCCGTTGCTGATTTTTGCAAGATACCGATCTGGATTGAGTGCAATCCAGCAAAACTTGTCAGCTTCAACCCGATCGGGGGATCAGCAGCGTCAAGCGTTATTTATTCTAAACCCTCAATCCTGCTACAGTTAGGTTTCAGGATTGAGTTGATTAGAGTTAATCAATTGACAATTTTTACTAACCCCCTTTGGTATAGATTAATGTGGGGTTTGGAATCGGGTGCTTCTACGCCCTCGGGCCTTGAGTTTTTATTTACTCAAGGCCTCTGTTTATTGCCCCCACAGGAAACTCAACCATGCAACCAGATGTTCTGGCATTTGATTTCGATGGAGTAATTTGCGACGGGTTGATCGAATATTTTCAGACGGCGTGGCGGGCTTATTGCAAACTGTTTAAACCAGACAGCTTAGAGCCCCCTAAAGGACTAGCTAAGCAGTTTTATCCGCTGCGTCCCGTGATTGAGACCGGCTGGGAAATGCCCATGCTGTTACGCGCTTTAGTCTCAGGTAAAACAGCTGAGGAAATTATTCCAGGCTGGCCAACCCTGGCGCTGCCGTTTTTAGAAGAAACCCAGCTTACCCAGGCTGAAGCTGCCAAAATTTTGGATGGTGAACGTGACCACTGGATTGCTACCGACTTAGACAACTGGCTAGCCCAGCATCGGTTCTATCCCAATATGTTAACCGTACTACAAGCCTCTCTGGAAAAACGCCCCACCTATATTGTCAGCACCAAAGAAGGCCGCTTTATCCAGCAGCTACTTAAACAAAGCGGTGTGGCCATGCCCGCTGAGAATATTCTGGGTAAAGAGGTTAAACGACCCAAATATGAAACGCTGCGATTGCTGACAGCAAGCCATATGGCTCGGACGGAAACTGATCAGGAAGTTAAAGGCTATCATCCTGTTCCCCCTAGTATCTGGTTTGTCGAAGACCGGATCAAGGCTCTCCAGTCCGTCAAGAAACAATCTGACCTAGACCACGTTGAACTGTTTCTAGCCGACTGGGGCTATAACTTAGGGCCTGAACGTCAAGCGGCTCAGGAAGACGATCGAATTCATCTGCTATCGTTAAATTCGGTAGTACAAAGGTTCGATATCGTTTAGGCGGCTGGCAGCACCATGCTGGATCTATCAAAAATTGCACAGCAGATGCAGGGGATCAGTAATCACCTGGCCAAGGAGGCTGAGGCAGCGAAGACAAGGATTGCGATCGCAACCCAACTTCTCCACCAGGCCCAATTACAGCAACCCCATTTAATCCAGCAACTCCAAACCCATGGTCCGCAAATTGGTTTTGCCGCCGCCGCACCGGTTGAACCACTAGATACCCGAGTCAACATCAAACCTGCCCCCGAAGCCCACACTGTCCTTGCCACCGACGGTTCACAGATCAACCCCAGCCACCACGAAATTGCCTATTGCTATTTGCTTAACATCGGTCGTATTGTGCTGCACTACGGCCAAAGTCGCTTCCCAATGCTTGATAGCCAGCCAGAAGTGATTTATCGTCCCGAGGACCTTTACACATCGCGCCAGTGGGGCATTCGCACAGAAGAGTGGATGGGCTATCGCCGGACGGTATCAGAATCCGTGGTATTGGCAGAGTTAGGTCTGGATGTGCATGGAGGGCAAGGAGAGCCGAGGCAGCCGGAGACGCAAGCAACCTTAGAAGCCAGGCAATCCTCACCCCATGCATCCATCCCCACCCTGGCCATGACCGATGGGTCATTAATTTATTGGTTTCTCGATCAACTGCCCGCACCCGCCAGGGATCAAATTCTTGAGCCCATCCTGGTGGCCTGGGATACCCTCCGTGCAGCCCAGGTCCCCCTGGTGGGATATCTCAGCGCCTCACGGAGCAGCGAAGCCCTTAACTTTCTACGCCTGCAGAGCTGTCCCTATGGGCAACCAGATTGTCAAAAGCACTGCGAAGGGCAAACCGACGGTGCCCCCTGTCAGGTATTTTCACCACTGCGAGACGTCACCTTGTGGGCCACACTGCTAGAACCGGGACAGCGCGGCCCCTTATTCAAAAGCTCGGCAGACATTCTGCAACTTTATGGTGACCATCAAGTGTATTTTTGCCACGTCCATGTGGGCGCTGAAATTGCCCGTGTCGAGTTTCCTGAATGGGTGGTCAAGGACAATCAACTATTTGAGAGTGCCCTGAGTCTGACCCTCACCCAAGTACAGAAAGGCTTTGGCTACCCAGTTTCCCTAGCAGAAGCCCATAACCAGGCGGTGGTACGGGGGGGCGATCGCAACCGATTTTTTGCCCTACTTGAGCAGCAAATGATTCGCGCTGGTTTGCAAAATGTTGGCACCTCCTATAAAGAAGCTCGCAAACGCGGCAGCATTGCCTGATCGACATCAGGGTGCGACTGCGCTCATCCCTGAAGATTTGGGTTCAGCTGCGCCCAGCCATTGGACGTCTCTGTATCATCCGGAAAAAATTGCATGACAGCATTAAAATTTCCGCTCAAGCTATCGGGAATTCTCCCTAGAGGAATCGTTATTAATAGTACGTTGTTGCAAACGGACACTCCCAAAGGCTTTGGTCTGTCAAACAACCCATAACAAATGTGATAATAACTACTCAGTACCTCTGATGCATGTAGTCACTAGAGCTGCGGCTGTGAACTCGTCTCCCCAACCCCCGAGTCGCCATCTCTGGCAATGTACTCAAACGATTAACGCCCACAATAGCTGGATTCGTTCCATTGCCATTGATAGCCAAGCAAGATACATCGTCAGCGGTAGCGGTGACCGCTCCGTAAAACTGTGGCATTTCAACAGTGGGCAGCTACATCAAACCCTGCAAGGTCATCAGGGATGGGTTAGAGCCTTAGCCATTAGTCCGGATGATTCATTGATTGCCAGCGGTGGCAATGAAAACAAGGTGTGTTTGTGGCAACTGGAGCAGGGCCAACAATTAGCCATCCTCAAAGGCCACACCGATAGCATCCGCACCGTGACGTTTAGTCCTGATGGTCAGTGGATATATACGGGTAGCCAGGATAAAACGGTGCGGCGCTGGTCAGCTGTCGATGGCACGTTACAAGGCATCCTAATTACCCATCAGCACTGGATTCGTACCCTGGTGCTGAGCCCCGATGGTTGCACCCTGGTCACCAGCACTCAAGATCGGGAGATTAATATCTGCGATGCCAAAACTGGTCGCATTCTTCATCGTTTACAACGGCATACAGATGACATCGTATCCCTTGCCATCAGTCCCGATGGTGAGTTACTAGTGAGCGGCGGAGCTGACAATAAAGTCATGTTTTGGCGACTGGGGGACGGTCGGTTTCTAGCCGAACTTGATGCCCACAGCCAAGGGGTGAATAGCGTTACGTTTAGTGGCGATGGCAAACTTTTGGCGACCGCCAGTCGCGATCGCACCATCCGCATTTGGAATATGACCACCCGCAAATTGCTCGATATCCTTGAAGGCCACGAAAGCGGCGTCTGGTCAGCCGTATTTGCCCCCGATGGCCGCACCCTGATCAGCGGAGACTGGGCCGGTCAACTTCGATGCTGGCAGTTATCTAAGTAGGGGATTGAAGAACTTAAGACCAAGCTTTTCTACTCAAAAGCTAGTATTAAAATAGCTGTTTCACTCTTTTTAAGAACCGACTCTATGGAAACCCTAGCGCTCACCAACGACAACGTAGAAAAAGTACTTGACGAGCTCCGCCCTTACCTCATGGCTGACGGCGGCAACGTTGAACTAGTTGACATCGATGGCCCTGTAGTTAAACTACGCCTCCAAGGTGCTTGTGGCTCTTGCCCTAGCTCTGCCATGACCCTACGCATGGGTATCGAGCGTCGCCTACGCGAATTTATCCCTGAAATTGCTGAGATCGAACAAGTAGCTTAGAGCATCAAAGTCCCTCTCCCTTGGGGAGAGGGATTTAGGGTGAGGGATGTTATCCTGATTTACTGGGAAAACTCGGTGAACCACAGTGCTTGATCTAAAGCTGATTCGACAAAATCCTGACCAAGTGGCAGCGGCCTTAGCCAAACGCAGCGGCGACTATGCAAACTCTCTATCTGAACTCCAGGCATTAGATAGTGAGCAGCGAGGCTTGGAGGGAGTGCGATCTCAACTCCAGGCTCGCAGTAATGAAATCGGCAAAGCCGTTGGTATGAAGATCAAGGGCGGTGCCGACCCTAAAGGTGATGAGGTCAAGGCATTACGCAGCGAAGGCAACCAGATCAAAAAAGAGCTTGCCGAGCTAGAGCCTCAGGAAAAGGAACTCAAGGCCAAGATTCAAGATATATTGCTAACCTTACCTAATTTGCCCAACGACACAACGCCAGAGGGTAAGGATGAAGAGGAGAATGTGGAAGTTCGTCGCTGGGGCGATGACCTGATTCCCCAGGGCGATGAGTTGCTTGCGCACTATGAGCTAGGTGAAAAGCTTGGCATCATGAACTTTGAGCGTTCAGTCAAAATTGCCCAGAGTCGATTTGTGACCTTGATCGGTGCTGGTGCAGCTCTAGAGCGAGCCTTGATTCAGTTTATGCTCAACCGCCATACCAAGTCAGGCTACACCGAAATTTTGCCCCCCATCTTGGTCAACTCGGCCTCATTGACTGGCTCAGGGCAACTACCTAAGTTTGCTGAAGACAGCTTTAAATGTGCAGATGATGATCTTTGGCTCACACCAACAGCTGAGGTTCCCCTCACAAATTTGCACCGCAGTGAAATTCTCACAGAAGATCAGCTGCCCATTAACTACTGTGCCTATACCCCATGCTTTCGTCGAGAAGCAGGCAGCTATGGTCGCGATACCCGTGGTTTAATCCGCCTCCACCAATTCAATAAGGTGGAAATGTTTAAGTTTGTGCACCCAGACACCTCGTTTGATGAACTCGAAGCCTTGACGAAGGATGCTGAAGACATTTTGCAACAGCTGAAGCTACCTTATCGAGTACTCGCCCTTTGTACCGGTGACATCGGCTTTTCGGCCACCAAAACCTACGACTTAGAAGTATGGCTACCCTCAGCCAATCGCTACCGAGAAATCTCCAGCTGCTCCAACTGCGTTGATTTCCAGGCTCGCCGTGCTGACATTCGCTTTAAAACCCCAGGGCAGAAAGGTACTCAGTTTGTCCACACACTCAATGGTTCAGGGCTAGCTATTGGCCGTACCATGGCCGCTATCCTTGAAAACTACCAACAGCCTAATGGAAGCGTGAAAGTGCCTGAGGTCCTTCAACCCTACATGGGTCGCGAGTTTCTTTGAAGCATTTAACCCACAGCTATTTAAAGGGAACGGTAGAATGGGAATCATAACAAACGTTTTTCGTTAATTGACTCGCTTGCTTGTCTTATTGACGTTGTCTGTCAATGCTTTTGTGGGTTTTCTGATACCCAAGAGTAAACCTACGTTCTGAACCAATCAAGCGACTTTTACTGACCTACTTACTGTCTTCTATGTCCGTTCTGGCCGTTATTTCTGTCATTGCCCTATTAATTTTCGTCCATGAGCTGGGCCACTTCCTAGCTGCTCGACTACAGGGCATTCACGTTAACCGGTTTTCCATCGGTTTTGGCCCCATCCTGTGGAAGTTTCAAGGCTCTCGAACAGAATACGCGCTGCGGGCACTTCCCCTCGGTGGGTTTGTGGGTTTTCCCATGGATGAGGATTCGGACACCAGTTTTGCCCCTGACGATCCGAACCTGCTGCAAAATCGTCCGGTGATGGATCGGGCCATTGTGATGAGCGCAGGCGTGATTGCTAACCTTCTGTTTGCTTACCTTGTCTTTGTCATCCAGTTCACCAGCGTTGGCGTCCCTCAAGACTTTATACCTGAGCCAGGTGTCCTGATTCCTCAGGTCATGTCCAATACATCCCCAGCCGCCCAAGCTGGCATCAAAGCGGGAGATATTATCCTCTCCGTTGAGAATCAACCCCTTAACCAAGGCGAAGAAAACGTACAGGTGTTGATTGATGCTATCCAAACTAGCCCTAATAAACCCGTTGATTTGCTCATCCAGCGGGGGAAACAGGAACTCAATCTAACGGTGACCCCTGACATGTCCCCCGAAGGGACGCCCATTATCGGTGTTCAGCTATATCCCAACGGTAGATTTAGCTATGAGCGTTCTGCTAATCCAATTGAGGTGCTTACGTTCGCCGCTGATGAATTTCAAAATGTATTTGTCCGTACAGCCGAGGGCTTCTTTGAATTAGCAACCAACTTTTCTGAAACATCCGACCAGGTATCCAGCCCTGTACGTATTGTTGAGCAGGGTAGCACCATGGCCGATGCCAATATTATCAGCCTGTTTCCTTTTACGGCCCTGATTAGCGTCAACCTAGCCATCATTAATATTCTGCCCTTACCCGCCCTAGACGGTGGTCAGCTGGCTTTTCTGCTGGTAGAAGCTCTACTGGGAAAACCGTTACCAAGACGAATTCAAGAGAGCGTCATGCAAACGGGCCTGCTGCTGTTTCTTTGCTTAGGCAGCATGTTGATTGTTCGGGATATATCCCGCCTAGAAATTTTTCAGAATGTTTTTCAGTAGGTAATCCTCAGTCCCCAGCTCCTTCTCCTCCATGAAAAGGGGTACAAAAGGAGCGCTGGTTTTGCTCAGGTGAAAGCATCTAAACGCCATCAAAACCCCTCTCCCTAGAGAGAGGGGTTTGGGGTGAGGACAAATCCTTCAAAGCCACCTTCTAAGACATTGTCAGCCTCCTAAATCACCGTGACCGCTGCCCAGACCAAACGCCCTCGCCTCACTAAAAAACGACGAGCCTTATTCATCCTCGAGCAGCTCAAAGAGCTTTATCCCGAAGCTCCTTGCTCCCTCGATTACGACAATCCACTACAGCTACTAATCGCTACGATGCTGTCGGCTCAGTGTACTGATGCACGGGTCAATATTGTCACACCCCATCTATTTGAGCGCTTTCCAACGGTCACAGACTACGCAGAAGCAGACGTCAGCGAGATTGAGTCGTACATTAAATCAACCGGCTTCTATCGTAATAAGGCCAAAAATATCCGCGCCGCCTGTGAAAAGATTATTACCAATTTTGGTGGTGACGTGCCCCAATCAATGGAAGCCCTCACCAGTCTTCCGGGAGTAGCCCGCAAAACAGCCAATGTGGTCCTAGCTCATGCTTTTGGAATCAATGCTGGAGTCACCGTAGACACCCACGTAAAACGCATTACCAATCGTCTTGGCCTGACTAAACACGACACTCCCATCAAAATTGAGCAAGATCTGATGAAGCTTTTGCCTCAACCAGACTGGGAAAACTGGTCTATTCGGCTGGTGTACCATGGCCGTGCTGTTTGTGATGCTCGCAATCCAGCCTGTGAGCGATGTCAATTGATTGAATGGTGCACCTCTGGCCCTAAACTAATTAAGGCTAGAGCTGTGGCTGCAAGCACCAAGAACTCTAAAAAGAAGAAATCCTAGCCCGATAACGTCCATATATTTTTCCTGAATAGATGGGAAATTTAATGCATGAAGACAACGATATTCAGGGTATGTACCTGACAGCTCAACGAGTTCACCCCCCCAAACCCTTGTAAAACCTATGAATAGTTTAGGTTGGTTCATACTCGGACTTGTTGGTATTGGCATTCTTATTGGAGCCGCTGGCATTCTTAATTGGCTGATTAAATTTGATATTGAAGACGATTTCGATCAACGAGAACGTTAATTTATTAACGTTAGCTTTGCCAAAGCAGAGGTTCTCCTTTATTATGGGAAGCTGTGGTAAATATCGGTAACACCTAGGAAATTATCAGCCCAATGGCTAAAAAAGGCATGATTGCGCGCCAGCGTAAGCGCGAAAAGGCAGTTGCAAAGTATGCAGCTAAGCGTCAGGAGCTTTTGGATACATTTAGGTCCGCTGGCTCTCAAGCAGAAAAGTTAGAAATTCATCGAAAAATTCAGCAGCTGCCTCGCGATAGTTCCCCTACGCGTTTGCATAACCGCTGCTGGTTAACGGGTCGTCCTCACGGCTATTATCGTGACTTCGGTCTTTGCCGCAATGCTCTTAGAGATATGGCTCACCAGGGCTTACTACCTGGCGTAGTGAAGTCTAGCTGGTAGTTTTTAGTTTTGCCCAGGCTTTATCCCTGGCTAAGCTGACGAAATAAACCCAGTTTAGTCAGCAAGCATCAGAAAGTTTTGGCTTTTAACCGGAGGGGTGTCATTATTACCTCTCCGGTTCTATTATTTATTTGTAGATGTCATGTAGATGTAAGACTTTAAGATAGCTAGTTTATCGCCTCCCAGTTCTTGCCTGCATAGGAAAGTTTGCTCCAACCCCCAGGGGCACCCAGCCTATTCCAGTAGCGCTAAGCTCAACGGTCATTTTGCCCCCAGCGACCAGGTCACTGAATTATTAAGCTTTTTCATTCTCTGGTAGCCATTGCAATATAACCAGCAAACTGAGCCTCTAATTAGCAGAGCCTTTCAGTCGTTACTAAACCATCGCCGAGTTACCTGTCTGCTTGTCAATCGGCAAAACTATTTACTACATGTCTGTGGCGATCCCCTTGGGCTGCTGAAAACTCAGTCTGATGCCCAGACTGACCGTAGTGATTGTCAAGACATCCTGAAATGTTTGCCAATTTCATTGCGGCAGCCGGTCAGCATAGCTCTCCAGCAAGCACACATCAATGCTGGTATCCAACGAGCTAGCGGCCAGATCAGCACAGTCGATAATGAACAGCCCTATAGGGTGACCATAGAAGCTCACTTACACCTTGCCAGTGAGTCAACGGAAGAGTTTTTAACACTTTTGGTTGAACGAGAGACCTATGACTCTTCATTAGAGAAGCTTGGCCAATGCGCCAGTACTGATTTATCAGTGCACAATTTAACCCAATCCCATAACCCTAAAAACGAAACGACAGAACTGCTCGCAATTAATAAACGTCTGCGAGCAGAAGTATTGGAACGACAACAAACAGAGCAAAAGTTAGCCCAGAAAGCTGAAGCATTAATCCGATCCAATGCGGATCTAGAGGAGTTTGCCTATGTCGTTTCCCATGATTTGCAGGAGCCTCTGCGAGCCATGACAGCTTTCTCCCAGCTGTTGGCACAGCGTTATAAAGACAGCCTAGATGCATCAGCCCAACGATATATCACCCATATCGTTGACGGTGGCACTCGCATGAAAGCCATGATAGATGGCATTTTAGAGCTCTCTCGCATTAACAGTAAACAATTAAATAACAACCCCACCAACCTAGAACAGGCCCTTGCCACGGCACTCGAAAACCTTAAGCTTATACGTTTGGAAAATCAAGTAACTATTACTCATGGGGACTTACCCACCCTTGATGTGGATACAAATCATGTTGTACAGCTACTGCAAAACTTAATCAGTAACGCCATTAAATTTCGAGGACCGGAACCGCCCCATATTCATATTAATGCTGAGCAGCAGGCCACTAAGTGGTTTTTTAGCGTACAAGACAATGGCATTGGTATTCCCCAAGACCAACAAAAACGTATTTTTAAGCTATTTCAGCGATTGCATAACCAACAAGAGCAAAAGGGTTATGGGATTGGCCTAGCTATCTGCAAAAAAATTGTCGAGCACTATCAAGGTAATATTTGGCTCAAATCGTCTCCAGGAGAAGGCTCAATATTTTATTTCACTCTAGTCCCAAATCAATATCAACATGAAGCTTAAAGTTTGCTTATGAGGAAACCCTCAAGTCCACTGTCCTGGTTAGAATCATAGCCTTCGGGTGCACAATGGGTGTTAGCATGCCTGACCACTAAGATGGACGTAACTATTCTTCTTGTAGAAGATTCCCCTACTGACGCAGCTATCTTATCAGCTGCTTTTGATGATGTCGGCTGCCAATGGTCTATTCAACTGGCTCAAACTGGAGACGAAGCTTTAACCCTACTAAAGCAATTCGATAACAGTCACGCTCATCCTCAACTGATTTTGCTGGATCTCAATTTACCTGGTAAAACAGGTCACGAAGTTCTAGGAGAAATTAAGGGGAACTCAGCTTGGCAAGCTATTCCCACCATTGTCTTGTCAAGTTCTGCCACTCGTGACGATATCGATAAAAGCTATCAGCTCCATGCTAATGCGTACATTACTAAACCCACAAACTTTAGGGAATATCAGTTGATTGCTCAGAAAATCCTGGGTTTTTGGCTTGAAACTGCCCAATTGCCCACCAGTCTGTAACTTAAAATACTAATTCAGCAATTTTTGACCCAATATCTAGAGTAGAGTTAGCTCGATATATGTTTTTCGATGCTCTAGCAATTCCGTAGCACCTGTGCTCTCTGTATAGGCAGTCATATCGTAAGAATAGGTATTTTTGCGATATACAAGTTATAACGACTTTTCTTACTATGTCTCTAGATCAATTAGGACGCTGCGTGTTGTTTTCTGTAGAGACTCGTATTTATTCTTTTGTTGTTGCATAATTACCAGTGCTGATTACCACCTAGCTAGTCTATTTATAGGAGCTGCTATGCCTATGAATAAAACACTAGCTATTTCATTTTTACATTTTCTCCTTAGATATAACCTATACGGGCGTACCCATGACAACAGGTATAGATGCACTATTGATTGAAGACAACATATCGGATGCTCAACTCTTCCAAGAACTGTTATCTTCCTCTGAACTGCTTGAAACAACATTGCATCATATTGAGCGCTTTAATGAAGCTATCAGGACTCTAGAGACTAATAACAATTTTGATGTGGTTTTATTAGACCTTTGTCTACCTGATGGTCAAGGTGTCGATCTAGTTAAGCAAATTAAAACACTTGTGCCCAAGGTGCCTGTGGTTGTTCTAACAGGTATTCAAGATCAAAACGTTGCCATAGCTGCCTTGCAGGAGGGTGCCCAAGACTACCTGGTAAAATCAGACACATTTTCACCCGAAAGATTGCAGAGGTTAGGCTATGTTGATGTTGGTAATCTCCTGGCTAAGACCATTCAATATGCAATTGAGCGTACAGAACTCACAAAAAAGCTAGAAATTAGTGAGGAACGCTATGCTCTGGCGGTGCAAGGGGCTAACGATGGCATTTGGGACTGGGATTTGAGAACCAATACTATTTGTTATTCCCTCCGTTGGAAAACCATGCTGGGGCTTAACCACAGCAATCTTAGTGATAGCCCTGAAGAGTGGTTGTCACGTATCCATTCTGATAGTCGGTCAGAGTTTGAACAAACACTACAAGAACACCTTGCTTCTCAGCGGTCTAACTTTCAATTTGAATATCGAATGCGTCATGCTGATGGCAGCTATCGCTGGATGTTAACGCGCGGTATGGCTTTATGGGATGAGGAAGGACAGCCCTACCGGATCGCCGGGTCCCAAACCGATACCACTGAGCGCAAACATCTGGAGCAATCGCTCTATCAAGAGAAAGAGCTGGCCCAGATTACTCTCCACTCCATTGGCGATGCTGTTATTACAACCGATGCCCATGGCTATATTAAGGATTTTAATCCGGTGGCTGAGAAACTGACGGGTTGGAAAGCCAATGACGCAAAAAAACGCTCCATTTCAGAAGTTTGCACCATTGTTGATAGTGCGACCCAGCAGCCCCTGCAAAATCCAGCCTTACAGGCCATCAAGGAAAAGAAAGCCATTAGCCTCAGCAATCATCCCACACTCATTTCTAAAACTGGTCAGGAATTTGCGATCGGAGATTCGGCAGCCCCCATTCGTGCCGATAACGGCGAGGTGCTGGGCACCGTTCTTGTCTTCCACGATGTCACTGAAGAACGGGGTAGGGCTAAACAACTGGCCTGGCAAGCATCCCACGATCCACTGACCGAACTATTCAATCGCAAAAAGTTTATGCACGCTCTAGATAATGCCATTGAGGAGCTGCACGGTGCAGAATCACAGCACATGCTGTGTTATATGGATTTAGATCATTTCAAGGCTGTGAATGATACCTGTGGCCATGCGGCTGGGGATCAGTTGTTGCAACAAGTGGCCGATCTGTGGCGGAGGCAAATTCGTCAAACTGATGTGTTGGCTCGACTTGGTGGTGATGAGTTCGGTCTGTTGCTATACAACTGTAAATTGGATCGTGCCACTGAAATTGCTAAGTCCTTTTGTCAGGGTATTCAAGGGTTTCGCTTTGTGTTCGATGGCAAGATGTTCAACATTGGTGTCAGCATTGGTATTGTGCCGATGGTATCCAATACTGTCAGCAGTAAACAGGTTATGCAGCTGGCGGATAAGGCCTGTTATGTCGCCAAAAATAAGGGGCGTAATCGCGTGCAAATCTACCACTCAGACGATGTCGGCATTAGCCGACAAACTGAAGATGTGCAATGGTTTTCACGGGTGACGGAGGCCCTTGATGGGGACCAGTTTCAGCTGTATTATCAAACGATTGAATCCGCTGTCCCCAACTCTAGCGATATTCGCTTGTGTGAAATTTTGCTACGCTTGCCCAATACTCGTACCGGTGAAATAGCACCACCGATGGCATTTTTACCGACAGCGGAACGCTATAACCTCATGCCCCGCATTGACCGTTGGGTCGTGGAAAGTTTCTTTAGTTATTTGACGTCCCATACCCCGATGCCTAAGACAATTTATAGTGTCAATCTATCGGGTGCTAGTATCAATGACGAAAATTTTATCGGTTTTTTGGAAAAGCAGCTACGAAAGTATCCCGTCAACCCCGCGATACTCTGTTTCGAAATAACGGAAACCCTAGCCATTGCTAATTTACAAAAAGCGGCGGATCTTATTTTGAAACTTAAAAAGATTGGCTGTCACTTTGCGCTAGATGACTTTGGTAGTGGTATGTCTTCTTTTAGCTATCTAAGGCATTTACCGGTAGACTACTTAAAAATTGATGGTAATTTTGTCAAGGAATCCCCAACAGATGATTTGCTCTGTGCCATGTTGGCAGCTATTAACAACATCGGTCACATCATGGGCTTAAAAACAATTGCTGAATATGTTGAAAGTCCAGCTGTGCTGAAAAAAGTTCAGGCACTGGGTGTAGATTATGTGCAGGGCTATGCTATTAGCCACCCCCAGCCACTGGTATAATGTCTTTTTAGAAAATTACTGACATCACAAAACTTGTTTATTTGAACGTGTACTTCGCCATATTTCTTTAGTATTGCTATAGCTAACGTACAGAAAGCTTAGGGAAAACGGTGACTCTGACGGAAAAAGGTGAGAATCGTAGCTATGTTTGCTAGGATTGCCCCTATGTTGTAGCTGTTTGTATAGATCACACCAGTGGCTACAGGTGATACGGGCAGGTCTCTGACAGGTGTTTAAGTATGCGTTATTGGGAGTTTTTAATTCAGCAGGAAGGTGATCAGACCTGGCTACCGCTGGAAACAAGGCAGGTAGAAATCTTGGAAGGTCGCTATCGCATGGCTGCCCATACGAGCTATGACAGTACTTCTGTCGAAGTTCGGGTTAGTCAACTGTTGCTAGATGAAATTCCTCCTCGCCGTCGTGTTCGTAAACGTAAAGCAAATACAAACGACTCGGGATTGCTGGCTATTTTCCCGTTTATCAAGCTGAGTCCTGGCCGCTGGGAAATTGAGTGTAACAGTCCCAATGTCATTGATGACTTTCTGGGGGAGGGGGGATGGCATTATTCGGTGCAATTACAGGTCACGCCGCGAGATGAGGATGATTGGGAACCTAACTGGTCGGAGGCTACAGTTGACCATCGGCGCTCGCTTGATGCAGAGGTCAGTGCGGAGCAACCAGCGGCTGGTATCTCTGATATTGCACTGGGTGATGCTCAATCACCTGACGTTCAGTTGCAGCTAAAGCAACAAGCCTATGTAACAGAGTTGGGACAAACATTAACCCTGACTGGCCATCTATCTCAAACGGCTGGGAGTCCTTTAGCCAATGGGCAGCTTTGGGTAGAGCTACGGGATCCACAAACGGCCAGTACGGTTACTGAAAAGGCGTTTGATTTACCCAAAGCATTGCCCTCTCCCTTTTCGGTCACGATCGCGTTGCCAGAGGAACTATCTACTCAGGTTATTCTGGGGGCGATTTCGCTCCTGAGCCCAGATGGCTCGGTGGAGAAAACTGCGTTGGTGTCGGCGTCCTTTACGGTCACCATCGGTTTAGCGCAGATGCTGGATGCGATCGCAAATCAGCCAGACCTCGATTTTGAAGAAGAAATCTCCATTTTTCCAGGCTCCACGGAAGCCTTTGTTCCCTCCCCAGAGAAATCAGAGGCACTCCTTACCAGCGATACCCCTATAGTTCCCAAGGAAATTATCCCTTCTGAAGGCTTGACCCTACCTCCTCAAATCAAGCCACCCAGTGATGTAGACCTGGATCCCGACCGGCAACCAGAACTGCCCACCTTTCAGGTAAACGCCGACAGCTCTCCAACCAAAGCTGAGACAGAAAGTCTATTGACTGATCAGGCAGATGAAGTCGCAGACACTATTGCAGAAAATCCGTCAGAGGGCTCTCCTGCGACGGCCCCAATCATCGATGCTGATCCTGAGGCGATGCGTTCTATAGAACTGGGAACAGCTATGGAGGATACAAAAGTCGAAGAACCTCCTATGGACGAGCCACTCCCCTTTGCCGAACCCCGAGTAGCCGAACCCCGAGTATTTGGGCTCAGTAGCATTGAAGACGATGACTTAGACCTGGAAGTAGCCAATGCCGCTCTTAAGCAGGATGTTGCTCCAGCAGCAGTGGTGGTTAATCGCCCAACCCGTCTGCCTGAGCCAGACTCTGCTTCCAAAGAGTCCAAAGAGCCGCAGTGGGAGCCAGCCACTGACAGCATTGATCAGGCTTTTCAAAAGCTGCAATTACGGGAACGGTTCTGGCAAAAGCTTAACTTGCTAACTCAAGAGGGTTATCGTCAATCCCTGGAGGTCAAGCAGGCGCTACACCCCTCTGAAGCGCAACAACCATTAGAGGACAAGGGCAATCAACGGACACAGACAAATGAGTTTGTGGCGTATGACCCCCCGAAGCGTTCTCCATGGCCTGAGCAAAGAAAGGCGGCTCAAGAGGTAGATGATCCGATCCAAGTATTTCCGCCCATTTTGGACGTACCAGAGCAAGAATTAATAGCTGGCGAATGGATGGCCATCAAAGTGCGTGTACCGGCTGGCGATTATCAACCCTATGTCAAAGTGTGGATGAACGATTTACAAACGCGAACAATGATTGATTCGCCGCGTTTGCTGATGCAGTTTATCCCCAACGACTCCAATGAATTGGAAACCCTTATGCGGGTGCAGATTCCCCATGGTTGTTTAGAGCTGCAGGTGGCTGCCATCTCAATTGACATGGCGACTTTACAAGAAAGTCGCAAAGTCGTGCAAAATCGACGAGTTATGCCACCGGACGACTCCCTATCCATATTTGATGGTTGGGATATTTGATGGAATTTTTTAGGGGCGTTCCATGGAACACCCCTAAAAATGTGTACACATTCCATGCAAACTTTCTAAACAATTGACATATACCGCATCAAATCGCAGTAAATTAAGGGCTAGGTCCTAGACCCACCGTACAGTCAGAATGTGGAGTTTTCTCTTGAGAAAGCCCTAATCTTCTGGATGTGACAATGATTAATTCTTTAGAGCATTTGCTCACTATTGAGAGATAGGAGACTCGATATATGGATACATCCCTTTTGCCTCAGGTTATGGTCCCCATCGTTGCTATTCATGCATTTGCATTTATGATCGCGATGTTCCTCTATGTAGAGCAGGAAGAAACATCGGCATAGGTTGTCGATCTATCTGTGGAACTTTCTAATCACATGTAATCTGTGGTAAGACCACCAAAAGTATTGAATTAGAAAAACCCCTCAGGCTGAATAGCCTGAGGGGTTTTTCAACGCCTATTTTTTATAGCTTTGTGCACATTAGTTCACAACATTAGTGAGCGCTAGTAGGTAGGTTATACACCTGAACCCACGCCAGCATAGGCACCATAGAAAAACAAACCAACAACCACTAGCACACCAGTGCCAGCAACAGTTGCCACAATCCAAAGGGGAATTCGGCCATCCTTAAACATGCATTTATCTCCTAGTTATCGCCTACTCTCATGAAAAATGAGCGTAGACAGCCATAGTATTGGCCACCTACACCCGTTACCTTTTAGTTAAAGAAATAGCTGGAAAACAACAGGCCCAACACAAAGACTAGAAGCAAACCAAGGAATAATGATGTCCGGTTTAACTCAACGGGCTGTTTATTTGGATTCGGGATTCTATCCACGGTGATCTCCTATCGCTGAATAAATTGCATTGCAGCAATGGCACCCAGGAAGAAGACCGAGGGAATGCCAAGGGCATGAACGGAAAGCCAACGTACCGTAAAAATTGGGTAAACGATGGGCTCGTTAGGATTACTGCTGGTCATAAGGGGATTCCAATCTCAATTGACAATCAACAAAGGGGACTAATTACCAAACTGGGTAATTTGATTATCCGCATCGTAGCGGTTCTCAAGAATCGGTACTTGAACCTGATTGTTGGGGAAGTACTCGTTAGGACGAGGGGTGCCAAAAACGTCATAGGCAAGGCCAGTGGATACAAACAACCAGCCTGCAATAAATAGTGCAGGGATGGTGATGCTGTGGATAATCCAGTAGCGAATACTTGTAATGATGTCTGAAAAAGGCCGTTCTCCAGTATTACCTGCCATTGCACAATCTCCTCTTAACAGCGAATAGGCGTGACTAATATCCAAACTAGAACACAAAGTTTTCACTATCTGAAAACCAAAGTTCTATGGATGGAAAGTGTTTAGTAACATCATAGAGAACAGGGCATATCCCTATCAAGCAACGATTAAGGATTCCTTCACGTTTCCGCGCTCTTGATGTTTCTCCCATAACGAGCAAAACGGCCTAAGCCATAGCTTCTGGGGAATATCGCAGTAGATAACCACGCTGTCCCAAAATAAAGCCCTGATCCTGATTAAAGAACTTAACCCTATAAAGATTGGAAGGAACATCGCCAGCGGGCTCATCTTTAAGCCAGGTTTCGCCGCCGTCAGGACTCATCAGCAGGGTACCGCTACCACCACTTACCCATAGCTCATTATCGGTACGATAACCAACATCTAAGAACCCCCAGCTAGTACCGATCTCAGGTCGCAAAGGCTCGCTCCAGCTTTCGTATTTAACAGCATCCGGATCTTCATCGGTCTGGCTAAATTGCATCTGGCCACCTCGAGCAATCAACCAAAGATCGCCGTCACTGGTAAAGCCCATATTTTGTAGGCGCTTAGAGTTCTCACGGTTATGGGGCTGCCAGCTATCCTGGCCAGGTTCCCACGTGGAATAGAAATTGCCTCGAGACGAAACGGCTACGTAACGTCCGTCTTCACTACGAGCCATGTTACGAACCACACCCACTGCGGCTTGGACGAGCGCAGACCAGTGACGACCGCTATCTTCAGTACGATAAATAGCACCTACATCCGTCGCCAGTTCCACAGCTCCTTTGGCTAGGGCCGTCACCATCAACGGGCTACCAGGAAGCTGATTGCTCAATGGCACGTTGGCCCAGGACTGACCGCCATCGGTTGTATGCAACAACACGCTGGGCAAACCTGAGACCCAGCCTTCATCACCGACAAAGCTAACAGAGGTAAATGTGTAGCGCTGATCGCCCAGGTCCAGTGTTCTTTGTCCCCAGGTCTCGCCACCGTCATTCGTTTCAAACAAAGAAGTCCGACTACCCACCAGCCAACCATGGCTAGCATCTGCGGTAAACGCGACATCGGAGAATGTGGCGTCGGTTTCCAGGGCAATCGTTTGCCAGGGATTACCTTCCAAAGCTGGCAGGAAGAACTTGGTACAGCCGACGCTAAGAACTGCGATCGCAACCAGCATTAGTCGCTTCAGCCCGATGGCCAATCGCTCATTGAAAAAGTCTGTTAAAACCGTTTGCATTTCTACGAAATCAAGACAAATAAACAAATTCAGGGATGAAAATCAGACTCAGCGCCCTGGCTGAACAAGCCTGTTTTTCAAAGCTTATTTAAGGCCGTACAAACTCATAAAGAACATGAACGCTACGGCCAAAGCTCCGAAAATCAAAATATTTTTCTGCCCAGGTGTCAGCGTGTTTACCCCCAATCCATATCCCAGATTTTCACTAAATCCTGACGGTTTACCTGCAGGGCCAATATTGGCAAACATCTTGGGGCGGGCACCGCACACCGGACAGCGCCACTTGATAGGCAGTTCATCAAAGGGCACTCCAGGCGGAATATCCGCTTTACCATCCCCCTTCACAGGCTCATAAACATAGCCACAAGGACGACATTCGTAGCGGTCTAACTCGTAAGGTGTCAGTGGTGCAGACGGTTCTTCAGTCTCAGGCACATCAGTCTCGGGCGCATCCACTATTGGATTAGCATCAGGCTCAGTACTCATGGGGGGGTCCGATAGCGTCATGTAAACAATTATTACACACTGAGTTGCGTCTCCTGTCATGTATAGGTATCAAGGCCATCATCATGCACCTATCTATAGAAACGTCCTATAGAAATGTCTCGATTTTTTTATCGTCGGATCTCTTTATCACGATGGGATTAACCTACACAGCTGTCTAGAATAGAAGTAAGCTTATTGGGGGCAGTTAGCCCTCTACGAGAAAACCATAAAGCGCGCGTGTTTGTACTAACTGGATACGAATACTTCTTACTCTTTTTAATTATTTGCAGCCTGGTGCCAGTCTTGGCCCTGGGGGCAGCTAAGCTTCTCGGAGCCAGAGGTACGGGTGCGGCTCGACGCACCACCTATGAATCAGGTATGGAACCCATCGGTGGGGCCTGGATTCAGTTCAACATTCGTTACTACATGTTTGCCCTGGTCTTTGTCATTTTTGATGTAGAAACCGTTTTTCTATATCCCTGGGCAGTCGCCTTCCACAAGCTAGGTGTATTGGCATTTGTGGAAGCTCTGATTTTTATCGCTATCTTACTTATTGGTCTGGTTTACGCGTGGCGTAAAGGAGCATTGGAATGGTCATAAAGTCTCCCGCAGAGAGTTCCTTAATCAGTGACAATGAGCGGGTTATGAATCCGGCAGCCCCGCCAACTGTGACTCAGGATTTATCGGAAAATGTCATTCTCACCACTGTGGATGACATTTATAACTGGACACGTTTGTCCAGCTTATTTCCGTTGCTCTATGGCACAGCCTGCTGTTTTATTGAGTTTGCCGCCCTTTTAGGTTCTCGATTTGACTTTGACCGCTTTGGCTTGGCCCCTCGTTCCAGCCCGCGTCAGGCAGATCTGCTGATCACCGCTGGTACTGTCACCATGAAAATGGCTCCGGCGTTGGTGCGGCTCTATGAGCAAATGCCTGAGCCAAAGTACGTGATCGCCATGGGTGCATGCACTATTACTGGCGGTATGTTCAGTGTTGATTCTCCCTCAGCCGTGCGCGGTGTGGACAAGCTGATTCCCGTGGATGTTTATATCCCTGGTTGCCCACCTCGACCTGAAGCCATTTTTGATGCCGTAGTCAAATTGCGTAAGAAAGTGGCAAATGAGTCCATGCGTGAGCGGGGCATCCTGGAGCAGACCCATCGCTACTATACCCGTTCCCACAAGATGGAAGCGGTTGAACCCATTCTTACTGGCAAATATCTTCGTTCTGACAGTCGTGAGGCTCCCTCTAAGGAGCTAATGCAGTCCATGGGCATGCCTATGAACGTTGCTGAGTCGGAAAAATTAGGTGAGGAGAAGCAGACTAATGGCTGATGAAGAAATTAAGCCTGCCGCTGAAGCCGCAGGTGTGCTGGCTGAAGCTGGTCCTGTATCAAGCTGGCTAACGCAACAGGGGTTTGCCCATGAAATCATGGAGCGTGATCATTTAGGTGTGGAATTGCTTAAAGTTGAGTCTGCCTTTTTGATTCCCTTTTGCACGGCACTCTATGCCTATGGCTTTAACTATCTTCAGTGTCAGGGCGCATACGATGCCGGCCCTGGTAAACCTTTAGTTAGTTTTTACCACCTTCTGAAGGTTAGTGATAATGCTGATGCCCCTGAGGAAGTACGCATTAAGGTCTACGTTCCACGGGATAATCCCAAGATCCCTTCGGTTTATTGGATCTGGAAAGCGGCTGACTGGCAAGAGCGTGAAAGCTATGACATGTACGGCATTATCTATGAGGGACATCCCAATCTAAAGCGATTGCTTATGCCTGAGGACTGGGTGGGTTGGCCCATGCGCAAAGACTACATTTCCCCAGACTTCTACGAGCTACAGGATGCCTATTAATTGCTTTGATAGTACTCTTTGGAGACCGAGCTTGGTAGCAAACCATAGATTTGCTACCAAGGCATTTGGTCATTTAGGTAAGAGTTGAAGAGTAAATCATGTTACTTGGGAGCTCTTGACTATTGGTAGGAACACTGATGGCTGGTTCCCATGTCGTTTAAGGATTCCATAGCGCCAGAGTTATTGCCAACTAAAAGTATCGTTATATGTTCTACAGGTAGATCTGGGAGTACTCTTCTGGGGCTTTCTTTGGGAGATACTGGCTATGCAGGTAAGCCCAGGGAATTTTTTAGGCCCGATGTATTGACTGCAAATGGTGTGCATTCGCATGTCAGTACGTTATATCCACACTTAGCCAACGTGTATGCTCAGGGAAAAACGCCAAACCAGGTATTTGGCGTCAAGTTACATTGGGACCATATGATCAATTTGATCAAAATTGTCCGCACAGATCCAGCCTTGCAGACAGGGTCAGATATTGAAATCCTTTCTACACTTTTCCCAAACCCTAGATTTATTTTTATTCGCCGTCAGAACCTCATTAAGCAGGCCATTTCTATGGAAATTGGTAAGCAAACAGGGGTGTATGTTGTGCGAAGCGAAGGTACCGACAAGGAACGCGCTAATAAAACGCACAAACTCTTCTTTAAACCCCTCAATATCTATCGCTACAAACAAGGTCTTGCAGGACGCAATCAGAAATGGCGGTCGTTTTTTCAACGCAATGATTTGCCCTTTTTGGAAGTGGTCTACGAGAGTTTAGTCGAAGATTTTGATGGCATCCTGCATCAGGTCATTGAATTTTCTGAAATTGAACTGCCTGAGGCAGGAGTTGAAATTACCAAAGCCACCAGTAAACAGGGCAATCGGATCAACGAACGCTGGCTCAAATATTATCAATTTATACCTGAAGGGCTTTTGGGATATTACTCGGCAATCAGAAGCTATGTGCGGAAAGTCCTGGTAAGCAGGTAAATTACTCTGCCCAACGTCTGAGCAGGTTTGACACGCTTTTAGATAGCAGATCAAACTCTGCTGTCTTTCCATGTTGGGCAAAAATTGATCGCCGCACCGTATCAATATCAAACAGGAGCTCACGCTCATCAGGGGCGCGTACCAGGCTTTGTGCCCAACCCACCACCACCAAACGCTGCCCCTGGGTCACCTCATTTACCCGGTGCAGTGTGGACGAAGGATAGACAATTGCATGGCCCGCTGACAGCTTATAGTGCTGCTCGTCGTCAGCTCCTTCTATGACTAATTCTCCCCCTGCGTAATCAGTGGGGTCACTCAGAAACAGCGTAAAGGACACATCTGAACGGTACCCCCCCATCATGGCATTGTCTGCATGGGTACCATAGGACATACCAGGGCTGTAGCGACTAAATCGCAAACTGTGAACATGTTTGGGCCGAACCGCGACTTGAAATAAAGGATGGCGGGTTAAGGCTGCCTTAACCGTTGCTTCTAGTGGTTGCCCGACACCAGGCTTGAGCTGTTGGTTGTGTTTTACTTGTTTGGCATACCAGCCAGCTGTGACTTTGCCATCCACAAATTCAGCCTTGGCTAAGGCTGTGTGGAGCTGGGTTAACTCATCCCCAGAGAGCACATCAGGAATTTGAAACAGCATTGTGCAGCAGCGTTGAGATATAGGCCAAATCTAGCCAGGCAGTTTAACGGGATTTCATCCCTGATCTAACGTGATAAGGCGGTGAACATCCCATGCAAGGCATTGATATCCCATGACTCACCGCCCGTCATCCCATGTTGACTCACTAAGCCGAGGCCTACTGCCAACCAGCTCGGTCAACTATTTTGACAACTTCGGGGTTGTTACGACCATAGGCAGAGACATTGACTTCATCTACCTTGAACTCGCCCAGTTCTGCCACGATAGGGTCCATGGTGATCCCTTCGACAACTGGATATTCATTATTGCTGCTGGCAAAGACTTCCTGTGCTTCAGAACCCACAAGAAACTCCAGGAATGCGATCGCATTCTCCTTATTTTCAGCCCCTGTCACGACACCTACGCCGCTAATATTCACATGGGTGCCCCGATCGTCTTGATTTGGGAAAAAGACAGCGGTCTTCGCGATCACATCCTGGCTCTCAGGCTCATCGGACTTAGCCAGTCGTGCCCAATAATAATGATTAGCAATAGCCACATCACATTGGCCCGCTGCCACTGCCTTGATCTGATTAACATCTCCACCATCGGGGTCCCGGGCAAAATTATTCACCAAGCCCTGGGCCCAAGCCTCCGTTTCCTCTGGGCCAATGGTTTCAATTAATGATCCCACCAGAGACTGATTGTAAATATTGCTAGAACTGCGCACACACACCCGTCCATTCCATGCAGGCTCCGCTAACGCCTCATAGGTTGACAGCTCAGCTGCATCTACTGTATCCACGTTGTAGATTAGGACCCGCGCCCGTTTTGTGAGGCCGTACCACAGTCCATCGGGATGGCGTAAATTCTCAGGGACTTTTTCATCTAATACAGCGGAGGATATTGGCTGAAAAATCCCTGCCTGCTCAGCGCGCCATAGTCGCCCTGCATCTACGGTGATAAATACATCAGCCGGGCTGGCATCACCCTCTACCGTAATCCGCTCAATTAGCTCATCCGACTTACCTTCGACCACATTGACCTCAATCCCTGTCTGCTCGGTAAAGCTGTCAAACAACTCATCATCCACTTCATAATGACGCGCGGAGTAGACATTGACGACGGCAGCCGCAGCCTCAGATGCAGGGGTATCAGACCCAGACGTCTCTTGCGCCTGATTACCACAGCTTGCGATCGCAAATGACATGAGTGCCATGCATAAGAAAACAGGTTTGTAGGACATAGCCAGCAGTTAATGCGAAAAGTTCCTAAATAATCATATTAGGGGAAAACTGACCTACTTGATAATTAAGAACATCCTTGGACGGTTTGTAGCTCAAAAAATTCCTTGCGCAGAGGTAAACATAAGTTGACGGAAGTTTCGCTACTAACCCACTGATATTCAACGAGTTAGCAAGTATTATCGCCATCCGGAGGCCATTACAGCCTCAATTATTCTTTTATAAACTTTTAGATATTATTTGCAATAGAGTAAAACTATTGCAAATAACTTGAGAGTTCGCTATATTCTCATTAAGCTCTTATTAATGACATCCTCCAGAGGAACGATTATGGTCTCCTACACTCCCGCAGCAATGAAAGCTGAGCTTCACGAACGGGGATGGCGCATGACTCCACAGCGGGAAACTATTCTAAATACATTCCAAAATATTGATAAGGGGCAACACCTTAGCGCAGAGGAGCTGTGTGAGCTACTCAAAGATGAGGGTGAGCCCATTAGCCTTTCCACTATTTATCGCAATCTTAAGCTGATGTCCCGCATGGGCATTTTACGCGAACTAGAGCTAGCGGAAGGGCAGAAGCGCTACGAAATCAACCAGCCCTCTCCCCATCACCACCATCACCTGATCTGTGTGCGGTGTAATAAAACTATTGAGTTTAAAAACGACTCCGTACTCAAAGCTGGAGCCAAAATGGCTGATAAATCAGGCTATCACTTGCTGGATTGTCAACTTCTGATTCACGCTGTATGCCCGGCTTGTCAGCGCTCAATCATGCCGGTTTAGGCTAAAAAATAGCAGGGCGACTTGCCCTGCTGCTTAGTACGCGCAACGCCAGCGCTACTTGCCCATAACGTCTTCTTCATAATCTTCATAGGGGCCACCAATGCTGATGGGGGTGCCCACCACTTCGGCATCCGCAATATCAATGTTCTCCAACGATGCATTAGTGACATCGGTAAAGTAGAGGGCTGAGCCAGATAGGTTCGCGCCATCTAACGTTGCTGACTCAAAAACAGCATTGGTTAGAAAGGCGTTACTCAGGTTTGCGCCCTTCAGATTTGCCCCAGTTAGGTCAGCTCCTTCAAGATTGCTGTCTGACAAATTGACCCCCTGTAAATTAGCCCCTCGCAGATCTGCTCCAATTAGGTGGGAGGACTGCAAATCAGCCCCTGAGAGATCGCAGTCAGGGCAGATACCCGTCATGACCAAACGTTGCAGATCTTCTTCGGATGCTGCATGGCCTGGAAACGCCACAAAAATGGGTAAAGCTAGAGCCAATAACGCATTTCGCACTAACATAAGCAATCTCCTTAATAGGTCTAAACAATTCAGCCTTCGGAGAAACTGGGGGTCATTGAAATTGACACACTCAATGTGTTGGATTTTTCTCAGAACCCAGCTGTTTTAAGCAGCCTTTTGTGTATCTCGTATCGATCTTGACACAGCCTTTCGGTAATTGACTAGGATCTTAACAAGCAATAATTATTCGGTTTTCAGTACACATCCCCACAGTTGCATGAGCGTTGACTATGCTGATTTTCCAGAGTGTTAGCAGTGGATTTAAGTGACAATATTCTGTAACAGTAACAGCGTGAAATTTGGTCTGTATTCGTGACAGTTTTGCTAGCGTCACCATCAATGTTATTTCGGAGAAATAGAGTCAAACAGATGGGGTAACGAGGTGGGATGGGAGAGGGATGTCTTTGCATCCTTCTTGGCGTCTTTAATGTGGAGTTAACGATAGTTTACTCTGGATCTGCCCTGGTCGAATAGGCTACCCCATCGGCTCTAAAGTCTATAACCCCTGGGTATCTAAGGTTGTCATCTCTTTCAACAACTCCTTCATGAATTTTTCGGGATCCTTTAGGTTTATTTCTGAAAGTGCAACCATTTCTTCTACACTGTAGCGATCATCGCTATCAACGACATCTGAAATCCAGGTGGAGATTGTTTCAGGATATTGTAGTAGCTCTTCAGCAAACTCTAACGGGCTTTTGCCTGAGTGTTTAGCATCCACTTTGGATGCTAAACATAATCCCAATAGTTTACCTAGTGTAGTTTCCGGGGTTGTACATAAGAGAAACGCCATTGTTTGAGTCAAAAGCTGTTCCTTCTGCATTAGAAAATCTCCTAGATTGACTATTTATGGATGATTTTGGGGTGTATATGTTCGCTGCGCGTAAACTATACCATGGAGGTTAAATTTCAAGTTGTGCGTAGCGATAAGGATAGTTCAGCATGAACAATCTAAAGGTGATTGTTGTTGGTGCAGGCATGGGGGGATTGACGGCTGGGATCTCACTGCGCCAGGTAGGCTACGACGTGGAGATCTATGACCGCGTTCGGCAACTACGACCGGCAGGAGCAGGCATTTCCCTTTGGTCCAATGGCATTAAAGTGCTAAATCGACTGGGTTTAGGGGCTGAAATTGCCCATATCGGTGGTTCTATGCAGCGCATGGCGTATTTCACCCAAGCTGGACAGACTCTGACCAATTTTAGCCTGACACCGCTGGTAGAAGCGATTGGTCAGTGCCCCTATCCTGTTGCCCGCACAGACTTGCAACAGATGTTGTTATCAGCCTTTGGTGTAGAGAATGTTCAGCTTAATTCTCAATGTGTCGGCATAGAACAATCGGATACAGACGCTACAGCTATTTTTGCGGATGGACGACGGGCAACGGGCGATCTTGTCGTTGCCGCCGATGGCACCCATTCTGTTCTTCGCAACTATGTGGTGGGGAAAACCATAGAGCGGCGCTATGCAGGCTATGTCAATTGGAACGGTCTGATACCTATCGCCCCTGAGCTGGCTCCGAGCCATAGCTGGGTGATTTATGTGGGTAACGGTCAGCGGGCCTCCATGATGCCTGTGGGTGATAATCGGTTTTACTTTTTCTTGGATGTGCCCTTACCCAAAGATGCTCAACCCCAAGCTGATATGCGAGCGGAATTAAACGATCACTTCGACGGTTGGGCGGCACCCGTTCAAACATTAATCCAGCGTTTGAATCCAGAAAAGACCAATCGCATTCCCATTCATGATGTGGATCCGCTGCCACAGCTGGTAAAAGGGCGTGTGGCGTTATTGGGAGATGCGGCCCACAGTACGTCCCCTGACCTGGGGCAAGGGGGCTGTCAGGCGATCGAAGATGCTTGGGCTTTAACAACCCACTTGGTAACGACCAATATCGGTGTGGTAGATGCCCTGAAACGCTATGAAACTGAGAGGAAAGATCGGACAGCTGAGATTATCCTTAAAGCGCGGGAGCGGGCGGATATGATTCATGGCAACGTCGCGGCAAAGACTGAGCAGTGGTACGAGGAGTTGGCCCAGGAAGATGGCGGTAGGATTATGGGTGCGATCGCAAAAATCATCCAAAAAGGCCCGTTTCACTAGACCGTTTCACTAGACTGCAAATCACCATGGCAGGCAAACTTACAACCCATGTTCTCGATACAGCCCAAGGCTGCCCTGCTGTAGGCCTGACCATCGAACTCTGGTGGGTAGAAGGTCTACTCAAAGCAGAGCACCTGCTCAAAACGGTAACCACCAATGCCGATGGTCGCACCGATGCCCCTTTGCTAATGGACAATGAATTCACTATTGGCGTCTACGAACTGCGATTTGCGGTTGGTGACTACTTCAAACAACAATCCGGAGAGCTACCAGACCCTCTTTTTCTGGACAACGTACCAATTCGGTTTGGGATTGCCGATGCCACAGCCCACTACCATGTCCCGCTACTCTGCTCTCCTTGGTCCTACAGCACCTATCGAGGCAGTTAGCCATGGGATATAGCATCATTGAGATTAACCACATGACTCAGCTGGCGTTTGTTCAAGTTTTTGGCAGCGTGTTTGAGGACACACCCAGCATTGCAGCCCAGACCTGGCATCATCGTCCGTTTCTGGATTTGGCTAGTCTCCACCAGATCATGGTAACTCTGGTGGAACAGATGCCTGAAGCCGATCAGTTAACGCTGATTAGAGCCCATCCTGACTTAGGCAGTCGGGTGCAAATGGCCCCTGCCTCTGTGCAAGAACAAACCAGTGTGGGACTTGACCGCCTGAGCCCAGCTGAATATGGACGGTTTCAGCAATTGAATGCCACCTACCAAACAAAATTTGGCTTTCCCTTTATCATGGCAGTCAAAGGTCAGACCAAGGCGGCGATATTAATTGCATTTGCCAAACGTTTGAACCATACGACGGTCAGAGAAAAACAGCAAGCGATTTTGGAAATCGGAAAAATTGCTAGATTTCGCTTAGAAGACTTACTCAATTAGTTAGTTAGAGATAAAGAGGATGGCAGAGGCATCTCCACCAGCTTGGCTAGGAAAGTGCTTGAATAATCGCTATGAAATTCGCAAAGAGCTGGGTAAAGCTGTTGGACGTAGAACGTTACTGGCTGATGATACCCAAGCGCAATGTCCTGTCGTCATTAAAGTCATTACATTCGGTAACGATTTTGAATGGGCTAATTTACGTTTGTTTGAGCGAGAAGGGGAAGTTCTCAAATCGCTTAATCATGCTGGTATCCCTGGATATCTAGACTATTTTGAGATAGATTTGCCATCCGCAAAGGGATATGCGCTAGTGCAAAGCTACGTCCATGGACAATCACTACAAGAGCACCTGCAAACAGGACGGAGTTTTAGTGAGGCAGATGTCATCGACATTGCCCAGCGGCTATTGACTATTTTGCAATACCTCCATAGTCAAATGCCGCCAATTATTCACCGTGACCTGAAACCCAGTAATATTCTGCTCAGTGATCGTACTGGCCACAGTCAGGGGCAGCTCTATTTGGTAGATTTTGGCTCTGTCCAGGTCCCGTTTCTAAATCCATCTGGCACGTTAACCATTGTGGGCACCTATGGCTATATGCCACCCGAGCAGTTTGGTGGACGGGCCACACCGGCTTCAGATTTATACAGTTTGGGAGCTACACTAATTTTTCTGATGACGGGATGCCATCCTGCGGATTTACCCCAAAACAATATGCGCATCCAGTTTGAGAGCAAAGCCAAACATATCAGTTCTCCCATACGCCAGTGGTTGCGCTGGTTGATACACCCTGATGTCAGCCAGCGACCTGCCTCAGCCACAGAGGCCCTGACTGGCTTACAGACGGTTTTAGAAAAGGGTACTTTAAGCGCTTTATCTGAACGCCCTTTTGATCAAAATCGCATTTTAGTGAATCAGCGGGACAGCACCGTAGATACTGTTATTCGTCCCTATGGTTTTCGAAGGAAACAAGTGGGTTCATGGTTAGATCTATTGATTCTTGGAGTCATCTTTAGTATCTCCTCTTATGTAGTGAGAATGGCTGTAGGGATTGTCATTTCATTGATAGGCGATTTCTCAGGGATTTATATCTTGTTCTGGTTTGCTTCTTCCAGCGTTGTTAGTGCTATTGCAGGGTTTATAGGCATGGTCCTGCTACCTACCCCCTCCAGGAATCGTTTGCTGAGTCAGTTACATATATGTCTCAGTGATGACAATCTCATCATTTATCGAGAAACTATACTGTTGATGCGATTGCGCAAAGTTCTGTTTCAGACTCAGCGAGAAGATATCTTGCATTTAAGACTAGAGACAACTAAAAACATCCTTGAAATTCACACGAATCATCGTTCTTATAACCTTAAATGCAAGACCTTAGGCTTAACCACAAGAGAATCCCAGTGGTTGGCTCAAGAACTGAGCAATAATTTAGGCGTTAGCCTAATCTCCACTTGAACAGATGTGATTGAACAAATGTGATTAATTTGTAGGCGATAACGGTTAGGCAAACACCACTGTGCGATTGCCATACACCAGTACGCGGTTTTGCAAATGCAGTCGCACAGCACGGGCTAGGACCACCCGTTCTAAATCCTTACCTTTACGAATTAAATCACTGACCTGGTCGCGATGGCTAACATGCACCACATCCTGCTCAATAATCGGCCCTGCATCTAAATCTGAGGTGACATAGTGACCCGTCGCGCCAATGATTTTGACGCCTCGATCATAGGCGCGATGATAGGGATTGGCCCCCACAAAGGCGGGTAAAAACGAATGATGAATATTAATCACCCTGGGAAACTGCTCGATAAAATCAGGGCTCAGAATTTGCATATACTTGGCCAGCACGACCAAATCAATGGAATGCTCTTTTAGCAATGCCAGCTGCTTTGCTTCTTGCTCAGCTTTAGTCGCCTTAGTAATTGGAATATGGTAAAAAGCGATATTAAACTGCTCAGCAATGGACCGTAATGTTTCATGATTGCTGATAATCAGCGGAATCTCTGCTGCTATCTCTCCCGCTTGATATCGCCAAAGCAAGTCTAACAAACAGTGATTCTGCTTACTCACCCAGAGGGCAACGCGAGGGACTTCATCAGAGAAGTGGAGCTGCCATGTTGCCTCTAAAGGTTTAGCAATGGAATCAAAGGCTGCTCCAATCAGATCACGTTTTAGATTAAATCCATCCAGTTGCCATTCAATGCGTGACAAAAAAAGTTCTGATGGCTCATCGCGATGTTGATCAGCATGGACAACATTGCCCCCATTGGCGTAGATGAAGTTTGCAATTTTAGCCACAAGCCCTTGCTGATCGGGGCAAGAAATCAGAAGTGTTGCAGTCGGTGAAGCCACAGTTAGCAGTTCCTATACATGAAATTAAACGATATTGATATTTCTACAGCAGTTACCAATTGAGATGAATATAATATCGCCTGGTGGTGTAAGTGATACATAAAAACAGCGAGTCGAGGCAAGAATGTGCTCGACTCGCTGCTGAAATCATTGATTCAAAATGAAACCCATTCAGTCAATAGGCCTCAACGTTTACATCCGCTGCTCTAAGAAACCAGTGAGGCGACCCAACGTATCGTTTAGCTTTTCATCAGTGGAAGGCCCAGCATCCACTTCTTCAGTACGCTTCATACGCTCAAATGTACGAATTAGTACGAACAAAATAAAGGCAATTACAACAAAGTTAATCACGGTCGACAGGAACAGACCATACTTGACGCCATTGGCAGATAGCTCTGCAATATCGGCAACGCCAGCCTTATTGAGTGCAGGGCTCAATAACAGAGGAGTGATGATGTCCTCAATAAAAGAGGTGATGACAGCACCAAAAGCACCACCAATAACAACTGCCACGGCTAAATCGACAACGTTACCACGCAGCAAAAACTCACGAAAATCGTTCATAAAACTACCGGCAGAATTCACTGCACGGGAGCGAGCCTGATTACTAACCATAACTGTGTTTTCCTTAAATGCAACAATTCAGTGTGTAGGCTAAACCACATTGAGGTGCAGCTTAGCTCCTCGATAGAGCCAACTAAAGCACTACGGCTGTAACGTACAGCCCGCCTAGGCTTTTGCGACCATCAAAGTGAATTGTTTGGAAGTATATCAGTGTTTTTAACAAACGGGTAGGTATTCTAGGTTACGTTAACCTTTGTGGGTGGCACACTCACTTCTTGAACTGGCTGGGGGGAAATCGAACCACAAACTTGGGTGTATTGTCTTAACGTTGATAGACAATTTGCGTAAAAATCGTAAGCAGCTTGTTGCTTTTCTGGAGCAAAGACAGCATCATTTAACGTCAGTTTATGAAACTTTTTACGCAGAATCTTGCCGGCTTGAATTGCTTTGGAGTTATCTCCATACTTTAGACGAGACGTGTGTTTCGCCACCGTATAGCTATCGGAAAATGGAGAACTCGTCCCAAGAAATTTCTGAAAGGCAGCCAACGTAGCGTCGGTATCAGCTAGTAAATCCTTGTATTTCAGTGTTAGGCAGCGACTGGGGTCATTAATTTGCATCACTAGCCTTTCAAAGCACTCTAGCCGCCTTCGGTAATAATTAAGCCATTTATCGACACCTTCTGGGGACTCTTGTCCTGAAAAGGATTTCACTGTACTTGTGTAAGTGGCTGCGGGATCTCGCAGAAGAAATATAAACTTAATCTGTTTATTTTGCAGAATGTTGTCCGCAATCGGATAGTTTCGAACAATCTTATCCACAATGTAGGTATGTTCCATTGGATCAAAGTTGTCCAGAACTGCAGCTGTTCTCCAAGTTAACTGGCGCAGATCCGTCTCTGATGAATACCCCACATGGCTTTCACCATAACCTGCCACTTCCGGATGACTGTAGAGTATGTGGCCTAGTAATGTAGAACCAGATCGTGCGGGGGCCATAACAAAAAGATATTTTGATGGCTGTTGCCGCTGGTTTAACGTTTTGCTGAGGAATGGACCCAAAATGCGGTAGGCATAAATATCAAATAGTAAAAAGCTTTCGATTTTTGAAATAAACGTTCTAATGCTGACTGGAACGAACTTTCTTATGTAGCGTTTTAACATGGTGAGTGTTTCCTGTAAAAATCCACAGCCAGAAGCAGTAAAAGCATCTTGTACGTGACAACAAACGCATTTCACTGATTGTTGTTGATTCTTCTGTGCCGTGTATCTGCCAATGCTCAGATACCTTTTAATACACGTCTAAAAGAGGTTATACGGCTATACACGGCTAAGTGGATATGCCAGACAATCGGACGTGTTGTTTCAACCCTAGTTTCTAAAATTAACGGACAATGGCATTACGCAACATATCTTTAATTACCTGTCTATGCATAGGTAAAATAATGTAAACATCGCAAAACATCGCCTCTTCATTAGAAAAGCCGAGACTAATGACTATGAATGAGCGTACTAGCAGTATGCCCACAGAGACTATGTTAAACCGCTGAGAATTAAACCGCTAAGAACTCTTGAATCACATCATTACTGAGTTGATCCGTTGACCCCGATGCAACAATACCACCTTTCTGCATGGCATAGTAATAGTCGGCTTGACGGACGAAATGTAAGTGCTGTTCTACTAACAGAACGGAAATACCCGTAGTTTCAATAATCCGTCGTACCGCATTTTCAATGTCTAGAATAATTGAGGGTTGGATACCTTCGGTTGGCTCGTCTAAGAGTAATAACTGAGGTTGCCCCATAAGTGCACGGGCGATGGATAGTTGTTGTTGTTGTCCACCACTTAGATCTCCGCCCATCCGTGACAACATTGTTTTTAAGACGGGGAAAAGTTCAAAGATGAGGTCGGGAATTTCTTTTTTAGCCTTGGGGGCACGCTTTCCTAGCGCTTCTAAACCAATAAGAAGATTCTCTTTGACCGTTAAGCGGGGAATGATCTCTCGTCCTTGGGGGACGTAGCCAATGCCGATGCGGGCTCGGTTATCGGCAGTCAAAGTATGAATATTTTGTCCGTCATATGCGATCGCACCACCACGAGGTGACAACAGCCCAATAATATTTTTCAATAAGGTCGTCTTACCTACTCCATTACGTCCAATCAAACACACCATTTGGCCCCTGGGTACCGTGAGATCGACATCCCGTAAAATATGGCTCTCACCGTAATAGAAGTTAAGGCTGGAAATCTTCAGCATTGGAGCCGTGGAGGTGACTTTATGGGTAGGCGGGTAGGCTGTCTCTGTCATGGATGAGGATTGTTTAAGGGAAGTAAGAGGAATAAAGACTGTCTAGATCGAAGTTTCGAAAAAGTGCAGTTGGGTAACCTAATTAGCGTTTTCAAATTGTTCTAGAGCAGCGTTTTCCAAACGATTTACGGTTTCTTCAGGCAGCGCCAACAGGTGTAACAGTTGCTGATATGCCGATGCTTCTGCCTGGTTAATTTGGTTAGCCTTAATGACGTCATAGCTCAGCATCAGTGCCTGTTCGCGCTGGTCGGGTGTTTTCAGCTGAGGAACCAACTCTTGTAAAGGAATTCTCTTCGCTAACAAATCTTTTAACTCTGTTTTCAGTGCAACTTGTTCCTCTGGTTCATGGGCAAACTGACGACTCAGGCGATCAAGAATAATCTCTTGTTCTATGGGTTCAAAGTTGCCATCGGCCCAGGCCATAGTTGCAGCGATACGTAACAACAACATCTGGTCTGGTGTAATGGACGTCTCGGTACCTAAATATACTTCAATCACCCGAGGATCATTTTGTACCTCATCCATCGTACCTTCACAGAGCACAGAACCTTCGTGCAGCACCGTTACCTGACGGGCAATCTGACGCACAAATTCCATGTCGTGCTCAATCACGATTACAGAATGGCTTTCGGCTAAGGCAATCAACAGTTCACCTGTGCGTTCAGTTTCTTCGTCAGTAAGTCCGGCAACCGGTTCATCCACCAGGAGTAAATCTGGGGACTGGGCCACTAGCATGCCAATCTCCAGCCACTGTTTTTCGCCATGGGAGAGGAGCGCAGCGGGCTTGTCGGCCTTATGGTCAAGGCCGATAGTTTCCAGCAACCCACCCACGGTACGGCGTTCTGCTGTGGGTGTGGGCTTAAACAGAGTAGATAATACGTTCTTATCCTGGTTGCAGCATAGCTCCAGATTTTCGCGCGGGGTCAGATTAAGGTAGATGCGTGGGGTTTGGAACTTGCGGCCTATGCCTAGACGGGCAATGTTATGTTCTGAACGACCGCTGAGCTTTTTGCCTTTGAATCGGACCTTGCCGTGGGTGGGTTGAACTTTGCCAGTGATGACATCTAGGAATGTGGTTTTACCTGCGCCGTTGGGGCCAATGATGACTCGCAGCTCACCTTCGTTCATGGAGAAGGTGAGCTTATTGAGAGCTTTGAAGCCGTCGAAGCTGACGGTGAGGTTATCGATTTCGAGGATTGGATTGGCCATGATCGGGTGTGCAATGATGGTCGCTTGCAGAGATTGGAGAAAGTGGGATGGAGGGATGTTGGATTGAGCGGTATTGGCGTAGCAATCAATAAAAGAGCTAGCGCTTAGGCTCAACCCAACCAAGGCTTTTGGTGGTTATTTACCGGCTAATTCGCGCTGTTCGCGTTTGACATCGGGATCTAGCTCCAGATCTGGATAGGTGCTGAGCTGGGGTTGTAGACCAAATAAATCACGAATCTGGCGGACGGCATCATCACGGACCCAACCAACGATTCCCTTAGGTAGCACCGTGACAACTAGCAAGAACAGGGCTCCTTGAAAGAATAGCCACACCTCTGGAAATTGTTCACTCAGAAGGGCTTGGGCCCAGTTAACCACCAAGGCACCCAAAATCGCACCGCCGAGGGTGGCACGACCACCCACAGCCACCCAAATCACCATTTCAATTGAGAAGGCAACGCTCATGTACTGTGGCGTGATACCGCTAGATTGAACGGTATACAAAGCACCCGCTGCTCCAGCAATACCACCTGCCACGGCGAATACCAGGACCTTAAACATGGCAGGGTTATACCCTGAAAATCTGAGGCGGTTCTCATCATCGCGAATGGCAATGAGTAGACGACCAAAGCGACCACGGGTCAACCATCGGCAAAGACCATAGGTAAGGGCAAGGACAATAACGGTGGCAACATAGAAGGCAAACTGCATGCGATCGCTACCCACCTGCTGACCAAACAGAACCGTGGTATCGGTAGTGAGACCGTTTGTACCATTGATTAGCTTTTGTTGACCATTAAAGAAGTTAAAAAACACCACCAGCATGGCCTGGGTCAAAATCGAGAAATAGACGCCTCGAATCCGGTTACGAAAAACCAGATACCCCAGTAAACCAGCCACTAAACCAGGTAAGGCCACCATGGCAATAAGGGTGACTGACAATGAATAGAACGGCTGCCAGAACCAGGGTAGCTCTGACACACCATACAAGCCAAAAAATTCTGGCAGACCATCGCCAGCCAGATTGAGCTGCAAATGCATCGCAAATGCATAACCTCCCAGGGCAAAGAAAATCCCCTGGCCAAGACTCAGCAACCCGGTGTAGCCCCAAATCAGGTCAACCCCCAGGGCCACAATCGCTAACGCTAAAAACCGCCCTAGTAACCCTAAACGGAAACCAGACAGTACTAACGGCGCAACAAAGATAAGGGCAAAGGCCAGACCAATAACAATACTTGCTTCGAGGGCACGTCTGCGCTTTTTGCCTACGGGTTTTGTCGTTACCATCGTTACACCTCCACCGAGCGGCCTTTTTGTGGGAATAAGCCCGCTGGCTTAATCTGCAGAAAGGCAATAATCAGAGCAAATACTAAGACCTTGGCCATACTCGTTGTGGCAAAGAATGTCGCCGTATCAATCAGAGGCTGTAAAGACTCGCTAGAGGGCAGCATCAGTACCAAAGTGCCGGAACCAACGATGTAGGTAATGATGCCAATTAACAGAGCAGCGACAATGCTGCCGATGAGCTTACCAACCCCGCCAACGACCACCACCATAAAGGCGTCAACAATATAGTTGCTGCCTAGGTTCGGCCCTACAGAGCCCAGCAGTGTAACAGCGCAACCGGCAATGCCAGCCAGTCCGGACCCTAAGGCAAAGGTAAGGGCATCCACTCGCTTTGTAGGAATTCCCAAACAGGCACTCATGTCACGGTTTTGGGTCACCGCTCGAATCCGCAAACCCCAGGCAGATTTATTGAGAAACCAGAATGTACCCAGCAGGCAAATAATTGTCAGTGCAATGATAAAAATACGTGCAGCTGGAAATGAAAGCGTATCCGTAACACTAATACTATCCTGGAGCCACTTGGGAGCCGTTACATCTACGTTACGAGCACTAAACCAAGGTTTGGACATGGTGGGATTACCATTGAGAGAACGCCCAAACGTGATGCCAATGGCGGCAGAAAGTACTAAAACAACAAAGTTAGCCAGCTTTTGACGCGGCCCCAAGTTAGCAAACTTGTTCAAAACAGCCCGCCCACCAAAAAGCAGTACACAAATAGCCAGAATGCCAAAGGCCATAGCCCAACTAACACTGCGCACAAACTGCTGCAAAATGAGGCTGACACCCCAGGTGGCCAAGAGCGTTTCCAATGGTCGCCCATAGAGCAATCGAATGACGCTGCGTTCTAACAAGAGCCCCACCAGGGCTGCCACGATAAAAGAGAGGGGTAAAGCTAACCAAATGTAGAAGTCTTGAGCCCCGTCCCCTAAGGACTTAAAGCTGTTCTGGACCACATAGGTGGTGTAAGCCCCTAGCATCATTAGCTCTCCATGGGCCAGATTAATTACACCCATGAGACCAAACACAATGGCCAGACCCAGGGCAACAATCAGGAGCACTGCCCCAATGCTGATGCCGTTAAATATGCCGTTGATTAAACCGTCGAGCACGACAATTACCTGTCAAAAAAGTAAACTCTTCTTCCCTTGAATGAAAAAAGGGAAGAGCCACAGTGACTCTCCCCTGTCAGCTAACCTACAAAAGCTTTAGGCTGCTTTAAACTTGCCACCCTTAGCAGGGTCAGACCAGTCGCACGCATAGCCCTTAGTATCAGGAACAAACTGATTCCAAGGAATTGGATCAACCGGACCATCAGTCTCGGAAACAATTTCAAATAGACCGTCTTCGCGGATTTCACCAATGCGAACAGTCTTAGAAATGTGATGGTTGGGGTTCATGGTAACCGTACCACCTGGTGCGTCGAAGGTCTGGCCATAGGCTGCCTCACGTACTGCGGCAATATCAGTAGAACCCGCTTTCTCAACCGCTTGTTTCCATAGGTAAACCATGATGTAAGCGGCTTCCATGGGATCGTTGGTTACGCGCTCATCGCCATACTCAGCTTTAAAATCGGAAACCCACTTCTCGTTAGCAGGGCTTTCGACAGTTTGGAAGTAGTTCCAAGCTGCATAGTGGCCTGTCAGGAAGTCGGGGCCAATGGTGCGAACTTCTTCTTCTGCAATACTTACAGACATGACAGGATAATTATCAGGACCCATGCCTGCACCCTTAAGCTGCTTAAAGAAGGCAACGTTACTGTCACCGTTAAGGCTGTTAAAGATCACACCGCCATCGGGTAAAGCCGCCTTAATCTTAGTGATGATGGGAGTGACCTCTGTGTTGCCCAAAGGTAGATAGTCTTCACCGACAGTGTTGCCACCCTTGGCCTTGAGCTGCTCTTTAATAATGGTGTTAGCAGTACGGGGGAATACGTAGTCAGAACCCACCAGGAAGAAGTCTGTGCCCTTGTTCTCGAGCAGCCAGTCTACAGCGGGCTCAATCTGTTGGTTAGGTGCCGCACCCGTGTAGAAAATGTTCTTGGAGCATTCTTGACCTTCGTACTGTACGGGGTACCACAGCATGTGGTCCTTCGCTTCAAATACGGGGAGTACCTTCTTACGGCTAGCAGAGGTCCAGCAGCCAAATACCACGGATACCTGGTCTTGGTCGATGAGCTTTTCAGCTTTCTCAGCAAAGGTATCCCAATCAGAGGCACCGTCTTCCTTAACGGCAACAATCTGTTTGCCGAGGACACCACCAGCTGCGTTAATTTCTTTAATTGCTAATTCTTCAGCGTCCACCACGGTGGTCTCACTAATGGCCATCGTGCCACTTAGAGAGTGCAGAATACCGACTTTAATTGTGTCGCCATCACCAGCGGCCGCTATCGTAGTTTCGCCTTCGGCTGGTGCAGTATCTGCAGTGGGCTCAGAAGTTCCACCACAGGCCTTTAGCAAAATGCTGGTACCCACGGCAGTGGAGCCGTACACCAAAAATTTACGTCTATTAATCCTCGTCATTGGGCGTTCCTTTCTAAAGACTCACACACCTATGGCATCAAGAACCGGCCACTGCCACAAATCAAGTGTTGCAGTTACCGTAGATACACTTATTCGCTTCGTGATGGTAAGTCTTGAGGAAAACGACGATTGTAGCCTTTGATACTTTTCGGGTCTCTGTAGATTTATTTGTTTTTGTTTGCGTTTGATCCCCGGTATTAAATAAAGCGATTATGGCTCCAATAAAGACTCGAATGTTATGTCTCAATAACCTTATCTCTTGCAAAATGAATTATTTAACTTTCTAAACAAGAGTTTAGAAACAAGAGTTTAGAAACAAGAGAAGTTTTGGCAAGAACATTACGCACCCCTATGTGAGATTTGTAACTGGCAACCGCCCGTGAAACTGAATAAATTGCTGAATGGTGTCTAGCCCCTGGCTGATTTTAAGGTTTGTAAAGACAAAGGGTTTATCGCCACGCATGGTTTTAGTGTCGCGATCCATCACCGATAAGTCAGCGCCCACCATGGGAGCCAGGTCAATTTTGTTAATCACCAGCAGGTCAGATTTAGTAATCCCTGGACCGCCTTTGCGGGGGATTTTGTCGCCAGCGGACACATCAATGACATAGAGTGTCAGATCTACCAGCTCTGGGCTAAAGGTAGCGGCTAAATTATCGCCACCGCTCTCTACAAAGATTAGGTCTAGGTCATCAAACCGGGTTTCTAGCTCCTCAATTGCCACCAGGTTAAGGGAGGCATCCTCGCGGATGGCGGTATGGGGACATCCACCGGTTTCTACACCAACAATGCGGTTATGGTCCAGTAGGGCCTGACTGCGCACTAAAAATTGGGCGTCTTCTTGGGTATAGATATCGTTGGTAACCACGGCAATGGAATAGTCATTGCGCATGGATTTGCACAGGGCATCGACGAGGGCCGTTTTACCAGAACCGACGGGGCCGGCAACACCGACACGGTAGGGGGAGGAAGTCATGGGAGCATGCCGGATAGGTAATGGAATAAATCCCAGGATAAAACCCCTATTTAATGAGCCTAGAATTTACCTTCAAAATTTTAGATTTTACGTTAGCTACGGAAGAGGCGGGTGTATAGCGTTTCGTGTTGCATGCTTGCGATCGCACCGCCCCACCCACTCACATACAGCTGATCATCTTGCAGTGCCACCATGGTGGCTGCTGCCGTCCTCAGTTCAGGAATTAGCTGTAGCAGACAGCGTTGGCCGTCGGTTTGGCCCAGGGGCACCAGCTTAACGGCTGCACCGATCAGGTTAGCAGCCCAGCTTTGCAGATAGCCGAGGGCCATGGTGTGAACATCCATTTGCCAGTGGGCGGCGATGATGCCAAAGGCAACGGCAAAATTGCAGGGGGTGCCACAGGCGTTAAATGTGGCCTGAAGCTCTGGGTGAAGTGTGCAAACCAGACGCACCAGGGCGCGACCCATGTGCCAGCTTTGCTGGCGTAGTTCAGCGGTGTCGCGGCTGGCGGTGAGCCATTGATTCCAGTAGGCAAGCTGATCAGGGCTGTTAAGGTTCTGGTGGATGCGGGTTGCGATCGCAACGTCTAAACGCACCGCCCCATAGCGTAGCTCCTGCAGCAGCCAGCTGTGTAACGTCTCACCATCGGTAAGATGCCCCTGCATAACTAACGTTTCTAAGCCTTCTGAGTAGCTGAAGGCACCGACAGGTAAAGCTGGACTGCTCAACTGCAGCAGCTTTAGCAGCGCTTGCTCATCAATGGTGATGGCCATAGGCCCCCGACTCTGGTTGAAAGGGAACAGTTTCTTCCGTGACCGTTACACCCAACTGATGCAACATCGCTGCCAAAACCGGATCTGGCGCTAAGCGTAAGTAATCAGCCCCCACTTCCAGGGCCACATGACGATTACCCAAATGATACGCCGCCTGCAAAAGTCGCAAGGACGCCTGGGCGTTAGTCGATGGGGCCTGAACATTAGTCGATGGGGGCTGAGCGTTAGTCGAAACCCTCACGGTCATTACTGGCTCAGGCTTTGCCACAATTTTTAATACCTGACTATGGTTGCTGCCTCCCAGGCAATCACCGTGTCGTAGCGTCGTTCCACGGGGTAGTTCTAGATAGATTTCATCAGACTGGGTAGTCTCTGGCTGGGTTGTACTAAAGTCTACAGTCTCCCCTTTAGTGTCCGTAATACCACCGGAGAGACTGTAGCGATATCGTGAGCGAGTACGCTCGTCCGCCGTTAGTGCTAGTGCCAATGTTGGCTCCAGTGCTGAAGATACTTTTTGAGTGAAAACGTACACCGAGATTCTATCTACGCATTGCTTTTACAGCATGCCACATGCTCACCCTATCCCCTAATCAAAACACGCGCACTGATTTATGCCGCCCGCCAAACTGTCACAAATTCATGCGGATTTTCCAAATTCGGAAATGAGGTAAATACCAACAGCGGCATCCGTATTTTCTACTAGTTTAATTCAGCATTTGATACGAATCTCACAGACGCCACTAGCACAGTCAACGAAGTTCAGATTTTCATCCGCCAATTACTTCTCGTTAGTTATGGCTTCTCAGACTCAACTCGTTCCCTCAATGGCTCCTTCTCCAGTTGCAGTAATCGATGATTCTAATGACTCTTTTAACATGCGAGCAGCTCTATTAATAGCTGCCATTGAAAATTCCACATTTGGCCTTGTGATTGTTTCTCAAAATGGAACTATTCTTCTCAAGAACAAACGTGCTCAATCACTACTTAAGAAGATGTCGTGCCCATCGTCCAGCAATATTCCTGATATTCTCTGGCAATCATGCCAAAGTCTTATGGAAAACCAAAATGAAGTCTCAGATCTCTTTCCCACACATTACACCATTGTTTTAGAGGATGAGCTTGTCACTGAGCATGGCAGTATCCATTTGCGAGCCCAATGGTTTGATTGGGAGAATACTGGCTATCAGCCTAGTAATTGTTTCCTAATTACATTAGAAGACCGCCAACATTCTCTCACTGTGATTGCCAATCAAGAGGCCCAGCGCTATGGTCTCACCACTCGTGAGACCGATGTATGGTGTCTAAAACGGATGGGTAAAAGTTACAAGGAAATTGCCAGCGCACTATTTATTTCTGAAAATACTGTCAAGAAACACTTGAAGAACATTTATTCAAAGAAAGAACAGTCTACTTGGTAGGCACAGTCAACTCAGTAGATTTAAACAGGAAGAAAACAGCATGCACCTATAAAAGGTTCCATGCTGTTTTTTCTTGCTTCACCTCAAAGGCACTCAACACCCTGTTTCGTCAGCTGTTTCAAGTGATTTTAGAAAGCCTGATGTTAAACGGTATCAGGCTTTCGCCAGCAGCTTAAACGTACTGGAAGCTAGAGCTCGATAGATTCAGGTTGCCTGCGCCTTGAATGACAGCAATCAGCTCATCCTTTTGGCCAGCCCCATTATCAATAAATAGAGCTTGACCATTGGGTACACCCTTTGGAGAAGATCCTAAACGATAGTCATGATCGTTGCTCAGCTGAATGATATCGCCTTGACCAGCTTTGAAATCCTTGATTAGGGCGTAGTTGTTTAGCCCACTGGTTTTGGCTTTGCCATCATCGTAGAAAGCGCCAGCTTTGTTACCTAAAACAAAGGTATCGCGACCGTTACCACCCGTCATAATGTCTTTCTCGGTTGCACGCTTTCTAAAGGAGGTCCCTTGTAAACGGTCATTACCGTCACCACCGACTAGAACATCCGACTGTGTTCCGCCTAGCAGCCGATCATTGCCAGCACCACCATAGAGCTTGTCATTTAAAGAGCCACCATGGAGCGTGTCATCGCCATCTCCGCCTTTCAGGATATCTCTTCCGGCATTACCGTAAATCGTATCATTGCCCCCTTTTCCGTCGATGACGTCATTGCCGCTCCTGCCAAAAATTCGTTGGCTTTTCGAGCTACCAAACAACTTGTCAGCCTTGTTAGTTCCTCTAATAACAGAGTTGTTATTTGAGTTGGAAGGTGGTTTGGGGTTGGTGGGATTTGAGGGTGGCTTGGGTGTAGTTGGGTTTGAAGGTGGATTAGGTGAAGATGTTTCAATTGTTCCCTTACCAAACACCTGGGTCCAATAACTGTTGTAGTTAACACTACCCGTATCATTTTCTAAGAAATAATACCCGATGCCAATTTCGTTATAGTTAGAATTTAGCAGGTTGGCGCGGTGGCCAGGGCTGTTAATCCATCCATCAACTACATCTTGGGCAGAACGATATCCCGCTGCAATATTCTCTCCAACAAATCCAGATTCATAGCCTGCATTTTTAGCTCGATCTGCAGGGCTTGATCCATTTTGACCCTGATGGCTAAAAAAGTCTTTTTGGGCCATGTCCTTGCTATGCTGATCTGCAGCTTTGTTCAAGCTTTGATCAAAAACAAGAGGCTTTAAACCATTTTGCGCACGAAACTCATTGGTAAGTTCAAGAACTTCCCGTTCAAATGCGTTGATTTGCATGTTCTTTGCTTTTTTAAAGGATTAGGTTGAAAAGTGGTACCTGTACCCCGTTGAGAATTCACTACTTCCCCTAGCCCTTAAATCTCAGCTAGTATAACTAACTCGATTTAACTTAACTGCCGTAGATACGGCACCGTTGTTCATAGCAAAACCATCAAGGGGTTCTCTAGCGTTGAACACACTTAGTAGAATGAGTCACCTATGCGATCGCAACAATTGCAACCTTGCCACTGCCTCAGGTCATCACAATATGAAATATCCAACTCTGGAGGCAATTGGGAACTTTTGTATGGCCCTAATACCTATCACTCTATAACGGCATTAGGTTGAGGATAAACTAGTCGGCTAGGATCTCCCCTTTGTTGTTGTGGCGATCTGCACCTGTGATTCATCATAGAAACTGATTCTCATAAATGTCAACAGTTCAAGACTATTTGACAGTGATTTAAATCTTTTCAAGCCTGAAAAGCCCTGTGAATAAAAGGTTTTTCCCATTTATAAGTATAGCTGATGAGAGTTTTTAAAAGCTGCAAATGTCCCATGATATTGAGACGCATACTTTAAAGAAAACCTTGTGACCCACGTGCCAGTTGGAGAAGTCATACAAACTCCTCCGGATTGTTAATCCTATTGCCAGATTGACCTTTAATCCATCATTTAAGTGTTAACCCGAAGCAGAAACAAACACCTTCAATAGCCATGGAGAGCAGTCTTCAAGCATATTGTCCCCATAAAATGTCATGGGCTTCCCAGAGCCAGACTAAAGCGGCATAACCAAACACCGCTTAATATAGTAAGAAAATAGCCATCGTATAGCTAGCTCACGCCTATGCTGCCCAAAGACGACCTACTCAAGGGTGTTGAAAACACCGAAACCCTAACCCGTGTAATTGATCAAGCCGATCAGTCTATTCGTACATGGGAGCCGGTCACAACTGATTTTCTGTCACCACCAGAGCTTTACGAAGCCCAAGCCATATTTGGTCGTCTTACCGATATTCATACCCAGGCCCACGGAGGGTACCCCCAGGCCGAACGGCAGCGCCTGACCATAGCACGAACTGAAATTCCGTTAGCAGGACAAGAGCTTCCCTTAGCATTACTTAGCGTAGCGGGTAACTTTTTGTTTGATACAGCAACTCACCGGGACTTTTTGGGCGCATTATTGGGCACCGGCATTGTGCGGGAAAAAGTGGGGGACATCATTGTCTTGGGTGAACGCGGTGCCCAACTAATTGTTGTTCCGGAGCTGGTGGAATTTTTAGAAATAAGCCTGACCCAGGTACGTTCAGTACCCGTTAAAACAAAACCCATTGACTGGAGTGAGTTAAGAGTACGTGAACCCAAGAAAAAAGAAATCACAACTGTCGAAGCTTCTATGCGCTTAGATGCTGTAGCGTCAGCAGGATTTGGCATGTCCCGCAGCAAAATGGCAGACATGATTACTGCGGGCGATGTTCGAGTCAATTGGAAAACGATTCCCCAATCCAGTCATGCGCTAAAATCCGGTGATCTAGTCGCTATTCGCGGTAAAGGTAGACTGGAAATTGGCGATGTGATGATCACCAAAAAACAGCGCTACCGCATAGGCCTGACTCGGTATGTTTAGGCAGTCGCTATCTGGATGGCAAAATAAATCAATGACTGTGCACCCAATGCTGACTCACAATCAAGGTGGGTGAGAAACGCTACATTGAATCACAAAACTGCGAGGGGTCAAGAAAGAACCCATGGGTTCTTTCTTGACCCCTCGTAATTAAACCAGACTTGATTACAAAAGTGAGAATAGGCAAGCCTAAACCTAAAATGCCTATCGTTTAGTTTCCTAAGATTTAGTTTTCTCGGACAGCCATACCAAACACATTAATATTGGCAATCCGCAGTTGATCCAGAGCCTGGTTGATTAGATTTTGCTTAATCTGACCAGGGTTCGTAACAATTAACATGCCATCTGCTTGCTCAGCAACCAGATATGCATCGGATTGACCCAGCAAGGATGGTGCATCGAATACAACTAAGTCAAATTTGGTTTTCAACTGTTGAAGTAGGCCTTGAACACGCTTAGTTGTTAAGATATGGCCCGCATCGTGACCTTTTGTTCCGGCACAGAGAACCTTAAGCCCATCAATAGGTTCATGGAGAAACGTATTTTTGGTAATGGAACTAGGATCAATCGAAGCCAGATCAGTGAGACCTGCATCATGGGGTAATTTAAGATAGCTGTGAATCTTAGGATTACGTAGATTAGTATCCACCAGCAGTACCCGTTGCCCCATCAAGGCAGCTGCTTCAGCCAAGTGAATGGCAGCAATTGATTTACCCTCATTATCCATCACAGAGCTAACCACGACCGACGTTAATGGTTGCTCTACACTGCTGAGTCTCAGGTTAGTGTAAAGGGAGCGAAACGCCTCCATAAATGGATCCTCAGTGTAAGATGCCGACCCGTTGCTTAAAGACGTTTTCGCTTGGGCATCGCCTACAGAAGACTTATTGACAGATAACTGTAACGCTTTGACAGGTTCTAGAATATCTTTTTCAACCAGTTGAGGCGTGGGGATCTTGCCTAAGATAGGCAATTGTATGACCCGTTGAATTTCTTTATCTGAATACAGAACCCCGGATGATTTATCCATCAAGAGGGCCATGATCGAACCCACTAATAATCCCAGGGTACCGCCCAGTAATAAGTTCTGCACCATGCTCACAGCCTGGGAGCTGGGTTGTGTTGGCGGGGTGACAATTTCCCAGGGAATTTCTCGCTGAGCCTCATCAATTTCTAAAGCCGCTTGCTTTGCTAAAAACTGATTCAGGTTTTCTGTGGCAATGCCTAGCTCCCGTTGAATTTCTAAATAGTCTCTCGAAATTCCTGAAAGGTCATCAACACCTGAGCTCAACCCCTGCAATGTTTGATTCAATGCCCGTTCCTGTGATTCTAGCTCTTGCAGCTGACTGATCAGATCTCTCTGGGATTGTTCCCCCTGTTGTTGCAGTAGCGCTAATAAATTCTGACGTTGCTCTTTGAGCACTTCCATATCAGGGCTACTGTCTAGATAAAGTGTGGAGGCCTCAGCAATTTTGGTATCTAGATCCAACAACTGATTAAGTAGCGTCTGATATCTGGGGTTTTGAGCTAATGCAGAGGAAGACGCCTGTTCTTGAGGCCCACTCAGCTGGCCGCGGAGACTATCGTAGGTCGCCCGATTTTGCTCCAGCTGTATTTGCAGGTCAAGCTGTTGTTTAGAGAAGGCATTTACCTGCCCTGATAGTTGAGCTCCACGGGAATCGGGATCAATAATATTGTGCTCTAAACGCAGTGATTGCAGCTGATCTTGCAAAGACTCTACCTTATTGACCAGATCAGGTAGCTTTTTCTCAACAAACTCAATTGCTCGGCGAATATCAGCCTGTTTTGACTCTAAGCTATAGGCAAGATAGGCTTGAGACACTAGGTCTAAGATAACCCGAACAGTCTGTGGATCAGGATCTTGCAATGTTACCTGAATGATGTCTGAATTCTTGCCGAGCTGCTTTACCTTTAAACGACTAGTAACCAGCTGGTAGCAAGGATCATAACTGAGCTCCAATGGTTCTGACTGCGTGGCTGCTGGAGGACAGAAATTAGGATATCGATCTCTAATGCCTTCAATAACAGGTTGTAAGACCTTAGGCCCTCTTAAAATCTTGAGTAGGTCTCCATCAACGGCCACTTGTTCTTGGCTTGTGATTGTTTCAGGAACGTTCGAGATGACCTCGGTCTCAGTACTTTGAGCCTGTACTAAAATTTCAAAACTGCCATTATAGACGGGTTTGGTAGTTATCACTTTAACCGCAGCCAAGCCCATGGTCACAACTGTCATGCCAGCGATGATCCACCACTTACGCTGTAGTGTTTTAAGGAGACCGCCAACATTTAGACCACCTTCATCTTCTGTCGTTGGTAGACGATCTTGAGGGGTCCATGGGGGTGAAGAGGGGAGGGTATCGGCTCTCATAGGTAGAAGATAATTATAATAGAGGTGAATTGTGCAAGATTAAAAGTGAAAATTCAGAGTTCTTGACTATCTCTGCCTAATCGAGTATATCCAGGAATCTTAGGGGAGAGAAGACATTCCTAATCACTTGTCCAACTGGCTCTAGTACAGCTCCAATATCATCGGTTACACGAGCTAGAGCATTGGGATTAACGATAACGACATCGTTATTTTGCAAGATAGGATTATTCTCGTCATTAATTGCTTGAGCAAAGTCCACCGGAATCGTTTCACGGGCAACGGTGCCATCCGCGTTGAGTCTGATCAATTCCGCTTCACCTTTTCTGGCACGACGGTTAAACCCACCAGCTGCAAGAATCGCTTGGCTGAGAGAGGTGTCAGGGGGTAACTCAATGACTCCTGATCGGCTTACTTCCCCGACAACGTTAACGCGAATTGAGTTAGGTGATAGGCTGGAACCTGCAACTGTCGGTACTTCAGCAGGGTTCAAAGCTGTTGCGACTGGAACAAAGATAGTATCGTTAGGCTGCAGCACGACATCTTGATAGATATCCCCTACTTCCAGCAATTTCCACAAATCAACATCAATAACCTGGGTCTCACCAGAACGGGTCGGGCGCACAACTTGCACCTTGCGAATATCGGCTCTGGGTTTGATGCCGCCAGCCAATTGTAGCGCTCGCGTCACCGTAGTGGGGGTTGACGAGCTAGAAGAGGCACCCGGAACACCAGCATCTCCAGTGCTAGCCCGACCTCCTTGCAGTGTATATGGACCTGGACGATAAACCTCACCAATCACAGCCACATTAATGGGCTGACTAACGCTGGCGGCAAAACTAGCATCTGCTAAAAAAGAGGCTTCTTGTAGAGAGAGGGTACCTGTGGGGATAAAAATAGAATCTCCATCTCTTAATGATATATCGTACTGGGAGTTACCAGTTTCTAGCAGCTCCCACAGATCAACGGTGAATGTCTGTTGTTCTCCATTACGTCCAGGGCGCTGGATCTGAATGTCCCGAATAGCCGCAACTTGCGTAACCCCCCCAGCCCGTTCTAGTAACTGGCTTAATCTGGGGGCCTGGGTCCCGGTTTGAGTCAGGGTGTAGGAGCCAGGGCTGTTGATTTCACCTGAAATACCAACTTGTAGAGGTCGTCTATTTAATAGACTGAGGGTAATTAAGGGACGCTTGAGATACTGACCGTACTGACTAGACAACAACTCTGTGGTTTCGCCTAACGTCAGACCCGCTACGTTTATAGGCCCCACGAGGGGTAAGTTAAGAGTGCCATCCACAAGGACTTCACTCTCGCCACTGTATTGCGGCACTCTAAAGATATCGACACGAACTACATCACCAGCACCTAATGTATAAGATGTTTCAGATGGTGGTGCAATGGCCTCTGATGTGGGTGCAGCACTGCGGCTTGTGGGGACTTCTCTATTACGATCCAACCCTGGCAATGGTTGAAGCTGAGCATTTGCTGGAGAGGTAGAGATACCCATTGCACAGAGTGCAAAACAGAGTAGGGCTAGGTTTTGCTGGGACAGGCGACGATTAAACATAGGTATCAAACAGATTGCAATGTGAGAAGTTAGAACACAAGCTTCGAACACACTGTATTCAGGCCATAAGCTATAAGCCTTTAGGGGTGTATCAGTTTTCTGTGTGAATCTACACCAATCCGTTTAATTTTGAAATCGCTGCCATTAATTTCACATATTTACTGGCAGCAGAATCGTCGTAACCCTTGATCTGCCGTACATTATTGCCTGTTGTTATCTATATAAGTAAATAGGTCTCATCAAGACAATAGCCGTAGTTATAAAAATGCCCGTAAAACTGAACAATCGATTTGTAGAGATCCATTGTGCAACTTAAATAGATGACCACTGCCGCTAATGACAAATCATTTTTTTTTGTCTATACTGGCTGCAAAGCAAGGGTGTTTATGAAATAAAAACGTGTGTTTATAAAGCAATTATGAAGTATAGATTGCTTTCCCACTGAGAAAATGTGTTTTTATCATATGACGACACCTATTAGCAAGGAATTTGTCAATATGTAACGTAGGATGAATCGGCAGGTTTATCTTCGTGTACCCAACCCCAAATCTACAACGGCTAGAAGGTCTACCATATTCGTTTCAGGGTCTCTGAGTTTTATCGCGTTAATTAAACATGACTAACAGATAATTCTCCTGAGGTTGCTACCAGCCATTGAATAGAGTGTTGTTCTGTGTATTATCTACCTAAATCTTTGGTAAAGATTTACACGGGGCTCAGGGTTTACGCTACCAAGGAAGTTTTTCCATAGGTCTTTTAGTCTAAATCAGTCTTTTAGACTAAACAGATTTATCTAAGTAAATGGATAAAATGCTTGGATTAAGGGTGTTCTGAAGATAATCTTCCAAACTTCGTCAGTCTTACGTTCAAGGCAGCAGTAACGCAGCAGTGACTTTTATTACATGTAGATGCTCTAGTGCATCACTGCGAATAAACCTTCTTAAATCATTTAGTTCTCTTAATGTACTTACAGTAGTGCAAGTTTGATAAATTTGATTTTAAGAAAGCAGATTTATCAATAAAGATTCATAGGTTTATTCGATTTTGTGCGATCGCATTAGAAACAGAAGTTTTTGTAATCCGCCCTCAACAAAAATCGAGAATCATTATGCTGTATTCGACTACTAAGTCTAACCTTACTGGTCTTTGGAAGAGAAGCACAAAAAAACTGGAAAAGCAGAGTGTGATTGGTTTTCCAGTTACAGCAGAACCCTTTGAGGCCCAAATTAATACGATGTTAGGTTGGGCACATCAGCGACTCAGTAAAGTCGTGTGTGTGGCAAATGTCCACATGTTAGTTGAGGCCAAATACAATGAAGGCTTTGCCTGGGTCTTACATAGAGCCGATATGCTCACGCCGGATGGTATGCCCCTAGTATGGCTAACCAGTCGCCTGAGAAAGCGCAAGCAAGATCGAGTCGCAGGGATGGATATTTTTCTTAGCCTGTGCGAAAAAGCATCTAAAGAAAATATCAGCATCTTTTTCTTAGGCTCTACTCCTGATGTGCTGTGGAGTATGGAACAACGGCTCAAGCGAGAGTATCCTAACTTAAAGATTGCAGGTATGGTATCGCCACCCTTTAGACCACTCACTCGGGATGAAGATGCGGCCTTAGTTAAGGAGATCAACGATAGTGGAGCTGGCTTGGTACTGATATCGTTGGGCTGTCCTAAGCAAGAGTGGTGGATGCATCATCACAAAGGCCGGATCCAGTCAGTTATGGTGGGTATAGGTGGTGTATTTCCGATTTTTGCTGGTGAGAAGAAGTGGGCCCCTGTTTGGGTGCAAAAGAATGGCCTGGAATGGCTGTATCGCTTAGTACAAGAGCCAGGCAGACTTTGGAAGCGCTATGCCAAAACAATCCCCTTATTTTTGTTGTTGGCCTTTAAGCAACTGGTTAAGGTGAAGTTAGGATTAGAGCCTAGATTTGGTTGCCCTCAAGTAAACGTTGCGTTTGGGATGCATGGTAGACGATAGCCCAAAACATTAGGTGATTTGATAGAACGCTTTCAGTAGAAAGCTTTCTATCGCTTGTAGCCCATTGAGGACATGGAACAGCTCGATGGGCTATTTGAGCTGTCTGAAGCAATGCTGAAAATCAGATAGTTGCTTGATGAAGCAACTGTTTTAGTGATAGCTAAATGATGTGGTTTAGGTAAAGCTATGGGTTGCTTTTCGGTGTTTCTGACCTTTCCCGAAAATCGCTTTACATTAGGAAAACTATAGTGTGATGCGTATAGGCTCAGATTAACGTTTGTGGGTTATAAACTGCTTCCCAGAAGTATTTTCTATATTTTGACTTCATGAAAATAAAGCTACCTGGTGCCCTTCGTACACTGATCAAAACAACTCAGATCTGGAAGGAACATCATTTAATTCTTAGGGAATTTAAATATTTTCGAAGAATCGTCTTTCTAGCAATCCTCTTTGCTCTGATTGCAGCTGCCTTTGAAGGGGTAACGGTTGGATTTATTGCCTCCTTTCTACAAGGACTCACTAACCCTGAAGAGCCTCCTATTCAAACAGGAATTCAGTGGTTTGATACCATTTTTTTGGCAACCCAGGCTTCTGCAACAGAACGGATCTACAGACTGTCTGGTCTATTGCTGGTGGGAGTTTGGTTACGGGGTTGCTTTGATTATTTAAGCACTATCTATGCTAAGAAGTCCTCTTTGACCCTTGTCAATCGCTTACGTGGTCGAATTTTTGATCAGCTAGAAAGCTTGCGACTCAGCTACTACACCACAGTGAGTCCTGGAGCTTTGATGAGCACTATCCGGGGGGAAGTGAATCAGGTTCAGCAGGCATTTAATGTTCTTGCAACGTCTGTTGTCCAAGGCTCTAAGGTTTTGGCCTATCTAACGTCCATGTTGCTGTTATCCTGGCAGCTATTTTTAATCTCCACCCTTGTCTTTTCTCTAATCTCCGTTGGATTAACCTCTCTAACGGCCAAGGTGAGAGAGGCTAGCTTTGCAGTCCCGGCTGCTAACAAAGCCTTTACTAACCGCGCTCTTGCATTTATTAACGGCATCCGCACCGTTCACGCCTCAGGCACACAGGACTTTGAACGAAAGCGCTTTTATGCAGCTGCCCAGCAAATTCATGATTCTCAGCTTGCAGTCATTAATTTTTCCGCATTAGTAAGACCCTTAATTGAAGGTCTGGGCGTTACCCTCCTGGTGGGCATGGTTGTCATATCCTTTAGCTTACTCATTGCTAGGGGACAACTCAAAGCAGCAGAGCTACTGACATTCTTATTTGTACTGATTCGTACCACACCACTGGTTTCATCCTTAAACGGTATCCGTGTTGGTTTTCTCTCATCGCAAGGTGCCTTACATTCAGTCAATGACCTGCTCCGACGCGATGATAAGCCCTATTTCCAAGACGGCCATCAAGAATTTCATCGGTTAGAGCGCTCAATCGATTTTGTTTCGGTTGACTTCTCCTATAATCCTGGTGAGCCGATACTCCACGACATTACGCTCTCCATTAAGCGAGGGGAAACGACGGCACTGGTAGGTGCTTCCGGGGCTGGTAAGACTACGTTGGCAGATTTGATTCCACGTTTTTATGACCCTTCGCGCGGTCGAATTTTAATTGATGGCGTAGATCTAAACGAATTAAAAATAAACTCGTTTAGAAAGCGAATGGCTATCGTCAGCCAGGATACGTTTATCTTCAATACAACAGTGGCCGAAAACTTAGTGTACGGTGTTGAAAATGTTAGCGACACGGATATTATCGAAGCGGCGAAAGCATCTAATGCCCTGGAATTCATTCAAGAATTACCGAAGGGATTTGAAACGATCTTGGGTAATCGGGGTGTCCGATTATCAGGAGGACAGCGTCAGAGGATTGCGATCGCGCGTGCTCTGTTGCGAGATCCCGAAATTTTAATTCTGGATGAGGCAACAAGTGCTCTTGACTCATTAACTGAAAAACTGATTCAGGAATCAATCGAGAGGTTATCAAAAGGGCGCACTGTAATTGCTATTGCCCATCGACTATCAACAATTTCTAATGCGGATAAAGTTGTCGTCTTAGAGAAAGGGCGAATTGTAGAGCAAGGAAATTATCAGAGTTTACTCAAAGAGCGCGGCAAGCTTTGGAAATATCACCAAATGCAATTTGAATTGGGTAGCGCTAATTAATCTGAAAGTTATCAATATTGGGAAATCAGCATGCATACCGTTAGTGAAGTAACTTATACAGAAAAAATTGTTTCAAAGTTAGTCAAGCGTTGTAGATCCGCTACTGTTGGCAAACCATTAGTGACCTTTTTTATAGCAGGAACACAAAAAGGAGGAACAACAGCTCTGCATGATTTTCTTACTAAACATCCAGAGATTTGTATGCCCTATTCCTTAAAGGAAGTGCATTTTTTCGACAATGATAGATTTTTTATAAATTTGCATTCTATTTTTCCAGCTTATCGAAAATATCATGCATTTTTCCAACCTTCGCCATCTACTAAAGTTGTTGGCGAAGCATGCCCTTGCTATATGTGGAATGAAAAAGCACCAGCAAGGATTCATACCTATAATCCAGATGCAAAAATCATTCTGTTGCTAAGAAACCCTATCACTAGAGCTTATTCCCATTGGAACATGGCAGCTTCCAGAGGTAACGAGCATAGAGATTTCTCTGAAGCAATTTTTACCGAACTTGATTATTCACGGGTCAAGACAGGAACGTCAAAAATGAAGAGATTTATCTCAGACCAAAATAGAACTTTTTCCTATCTTGATCGAAGCTTTTACTCATCTCAAATACGCCGCCTCCTTAGATTCTTCCCAAGAGATCAGATTTTGATTCTTTTATCAGAAGATCTACAAGAGAAACATAATGAGACACTGTCGCAGATATTTTCCTTTTTAGAAGTTGATGACACGGTTAAAATTGAGCCAAAGACAATTCATAAAAGGGAATATAAAATACCGCTAAAAGATGAACAGCTCCAAAGGCTCAAAATTCTTTTCGAACCTGAAATAAAAAGTCTTGAGTTATTAACTGAAAGAAATTTAGACCATTGGTTGAAATGTCCAGAAACTGTAAGTCGCTAAGATTTTATTGAAAATTAGTACGTTAGGAGTTTAACCCTATGAGTTTCGCATTTATTCTTCCTGTAATTCATCCTGATAGCGTTAAAGTAAGCAACTATGAGCATGTTGAAATAGTCCTTAAAAGGACATTAGAGTCATTACGGAGACAAACGTTTACTGATATAAAAATCATAGTTGTCTGCTGTAAAATTCCAGACTGGGCAAAAGACATTGGTGACAATATTTATTTTCTAGATGTAGCCGACTCTAAAACCTTTAAACCAAATCGAAATATTGCAAGGGTAGATATGGGTTTAAAGTTTATAGTAGGCATACTTTATGCTCTTGAGAAATTCAAAGTAGACTTATTTATGCGCGTTGATGGTGATGACTATGTGAATAGTAATCTTGCTAAATATGCCATCAATTCATTAGATAAAACGCTGCAAAGTTCTACAGTAGATGGCTATATCATTAACAAGGGTCTTCAGATAGAAGTGAAGGTTAACTCAAACAATGAGATTGAATATGGAAATACATATTTCATCAGAAGATTCAACTCATCTTGTGGGACATGTCGCATATTTAAGCAAGCAACTTTACGTGCTAAGCTTCTAGAAATTCACTCAGATATATTTAGTAAATCAAGCCATTGGTTGGCAGCACACCAAGAAAGAACTGTTGCAATACCAACAGAAATGACGGACTGGCTAGATCAGATTTCAAAGGACCACTATGCAGAAGAATGGCATCCTGTAAATATTTTGGGGAGACATATTAATCAGTCGGAATATCTTAATTTTGAAAACTTCCCATTCTTAGGGGCGGCTAAGGCCTGTGGACATGGGAACCACGATGGTCCCCGTGAGGGAAAAATTCATCAAGATAAGATGATTGGAAAACTACCTAAAAGCATTTTAGAATCCACTTTTGGCATCAAAGATGTACCAGAAGCCTTCAGAATGGTTTTAAATTTCTATATGAGTACAATATTTCACTTACAGTCGAAGCTTAACTAACATCTACTTCAAGCATTAGTTTTAATAGAATTGATGCTTGAAATACTCTCTTATCTCTATATATTTTTTATCGCTAGGAAGCTCTAGCTAAATTGTATTCTAGTCAAAATAATTTCAACTAGCTAAGCTTCTAAGGCATTGATGAGAGACATTTATACAGTATAGGAACTCATTATGAAAAACGACCCTAAAGTAGCCATTATTTCTACCGTTAAAGGGACTCTAGAGGAATTAATTTTATTCATCAACTATCATTTGAATATAGGGATTGATAAAATTATTTTATTCTTCGATGATCCTAATGATAATTGCATCGATCACATACATTCAACATATAAAAATGTTCATGCAGTAACATGCACGGATGAATATTGGTTAAAAAAGTCTTCCCATAGACCTGAATTGCATACGGAGAGGCAGGTTATCAATGCTAATGAAGGTATAACTATTGCAAAAGAACTCGGCTGCAAATGGATTATACATATTGATAGAGATGAATTAATTTATTCATCCAAAAATTTCAAGTCTGTTTTAGATAATAGTGAATCAGATGTCATAAGATTATCAATACGCGAAGCTATTCCTGAAATTGAAAATTACAAAAATATCTTTGAACCTAGGATATTTAAAGTTCCTAACCCATCACCTCGAAAAGTAAAAATAGCTAAGGTATTCGGCTGCAAATCTGTTTTCTATGGAAATAATTATTTCAAAGGTCATACAAGATCAAAAGTAGCTATCAAAATGACTTCAAAGATTCAAAAAATTGCAATTCATCAACCGCTTGAATATGACAAAGAAAATACAAGATTTACAGATACTCAAGAAATAAAGTTATTGCATTTTGATTCTATTGGCTTTCATGATTGGTATCAAAAATTTGCCAATAAGCCTGAAAACTTTTCTAAAAAAACAACTGTGAAAAGAGGAGCCTATAGAAAATTACTGATTCAAGAGTTTGTTGATGCTCGAGATAAAGGTAGTCAGCATCTGCGCTCTCTTTATAAAAAGAAATATATGATTTCTCGAAATAAGATCTTCATTCTATCTCTTTTAAAAATGACAGAGAAAATTTCTATTAATCATAAATTTTTTGAGACTCCATCCAGATAAAAATATTATACCAAGATTAATCTGTGTAAACAAATAATTTTGCTGTATTAATAGTAGCTCTTTTAGGTTTTCTAATTTGAGTGAAAATCAAGAAATATTTTTTATGCTTCTAACTGAGATTTTAAGAAAGTACAAAGAGATAGTCTTAATTGAGTAGAGTATATACAGGATGCTGATTTCCCAGTCTAATAAAAAATCCCTAAAGATTATCTTCTATTAGCTGTTTATCCTATGATTGCTTGAGGTCCATGTATGAGTTTATTGAAAATCTTAAAGAAACAAGTAAAAGGAAATATCTTTCGATACTTGCCTCGATTTATAACGTACTCAACTAAAATTCCAAGGTTTACTTATGAATCATTTACGTGGAGATGGTTGCGAGAAAAAATAGCTTCAACCATAGAGCTAGAGCCTTTTATAAAAAAGAAAAAATTAAAGGATAGTGATAGTAAGGTTTTTGGGAATGTGATATTGTCCCAAACACTAACTAATGGCCTATTAGGCTATCTATATTCAAACAAGAAAGTTCTGAAAAACTACCATAGAAATCAACTACAACTTGTTCCCGGTGAGGCTTCAATTCCCTTCAAAACTCCTCTGCCGTGGGGTGAAAATCCAACTCAACGCATTTATTACATAAGAGTTCTCCATTTTTTAGGATATCTTGTACCTTTACTCCAAGAAGCTCGTAAGACTGGGGATCGACAATATCTCATCGCAGCGGAAAATATTCTGATCGACTGGTTAAAATCTAACCCTTACCCAAATGGTGCCCATACTGCCGCCTGGTACGAAGGATGTGTTGTACATCGACTTGGCGTACTATTGGAGTTTTTGAAGACTTATAAAGCTTTGGGTTCTTCACAAAATCTTCCACTATATAAGTTATTAGCAACTATCCATCAACATGTATCATATCTCTACTTCAAACGCAATCAGCATTACCAGATTGGTAACCATGGCTTACGTCAGGATATCCTTTTAATAATTGCCTCATATGCAATGCCCTATTTTCAAGAAGCTCCCACCTGGAGACAGGTTGCATTATTAGGGCTTGAAAAACAATTAACGGAATATTGTTCTGAAGAAGGTGTGTGGTTAGAACATACACCAGGGTATCAGGTCTATATAGACCAATGGCTCTGGTATTTAATGCATTTTCTCAAAGAAAATCAGTTGCCAATACCTCAGGTTTTGAAAGGCTTCTTTGAGCTGAGTGATCAGTATATAACGCATATCATGTTACCAGATGGCACACTGCCCACCATCGGAGATACTGCCAATATGAATGCAGTCCGCAGTTTAGCACGAGGTTGGTCTCCAGGAGTAACCTATGTTATGTCTCAAGGTAAAGAAGGTCAGAAACCGGAAGAGCTGGATAAGTTTTTCCCAACAGCAGGGGAAGCTACATTAAGAGATATCTGGGGCAATACTCCAGAAGAATACCAAAAAACATTCTACATTTGCTGCCATTCATCGCAACATCTTCCACTCGTCCATAGACATGAAGATGCACTCTCTTTCATTGTGTATGGAGCCGGTCGTCATTGGATCATTGATCCAGGTCGATATGCATTCACATTGGACAAGAAATACAACCAATTCTTCAAAAGTGCATATGCCCATAATACTTGCGCTATTAGAGACCAAGCCTTAGCGCCACAACAGCACCCAGAACTTTCCGCTACACTTTCCAAAGACCATCTTTCAACCGATCAATTAGCTGTGGTAAGTATGATCTCACAGCGCTTTCCTAGAAATGGAAAGGTGACTCGGTATTTGATTTTTGTGCGCCATGAAAAACTGCTATTCGTTATTGACCAGTTTGAGGGAAGTGAAAAAGAACATTGGCAATTTATAATGCCATTTGCCCCAGACTTAGAGGCCAGTCGAAATGAGCACTCCATATGTGTTGAAGACACAAAAAATAATGACACAACCCTTGATATTTTATTAGGGGGAGATTTTTCAACATCGAATATTCAGCTTATCAGAGGACAGGAGAGTCCTTTACTTGGGTGGACGTTTGATGCGGAAAAGCAAAGCATTGACCCTTGTTTCACCATGGTTGTCAATCATCATGCGCAACAAGGTTATGGAATTAGAGTGCTACATTGGCGCGCTGTCGATCAACCAGCTCTCTCCTCTATTCAAAGCCACACAATAAACAATGGTTACAAAATTATCTGTTGTGATAGTCATAAGCAACACGAAGTCACTTTACAGGTAGAGCCATCATTAAAGGCGACATTTACATCCTTAAATCCTCAATAGTGTTGCCAGTATAGTCTTAATTGATTTGGTCTCATACTCAGAACGTTTCTAGCAGGAACATATGAAGTCACTCTAATGTAAAGGGTTAAATTAAGATGACACCACAGAACATAAATTTTTTAGGGATAGGTGCACAAAAAGCTGGGACAACCTGGCTATGGAGTGTTTTAAAGACTCATCCAGATATATGGATGCCACCGAAGAAAGAGTTACACTATTTTGATCGTGATCCCGGCTATCCATCACCAAGCCATCTTGCTTCTAAACATTTTTTTCAACGTCTGATTGGAAAAGAAGATTGCAATAAAGAGTTTCGTAAACACTTTAGATTCTACTTATTGCAGCTAATTAAGCTCAAAGCTTGGGACATAGCAGCCTGGAATCATCACTACTACACAGGCACATATAGTGATGATTGGTACTTGTCCTTATTCAAAGATGGGCAAAACTCAGTCAAAGGGGAAATAACACCTTCTTACTCTATTTTATCTCAAAATGATATCCAAAGAATCAAACAACTATTCCCCGATCTAAAGGTCATTCTCATTTTAAGAAATCCAATTGATAGAGCCTGGTCTCAATTACGGTTTGATTATATGAAAAATCGAATCGATAATATTCAAAGTTTAGAAAAAATCAAAGCAAAGATTGAGCATCCATCTCAATGCTTACGTAGCGATTATCTACGTATAATTGAAAATTGGTCTGCTTATTTTGAGTATGATCAGCTCTTCATTGGTTTTTTTGATGATGTTATTAAAAAACCTCAAAAATTAATTCTAGAAATATCTAGTTTTTTAGAGCTTGATATATCAAAATTTGCATATTCTGATGCCTTAGTATCACCTAAAAACACTTCTATAAAGAAAGACATACCTGATGAGATCGAATATTACCTTGCACAGAAATATTATGCGAGCATCAAATCATTAGCTAAAAGCTTTGACAACCCTGCTTCTGACTGGCTGGAAAGAGTTGAGGAGATCTTGCGAACAGCTCCATCAGATCTTAAGTAATTGCAACTTGAATCGAAGTAATCCTAGTACGTAATAGTTAAAAAGGCAATGAAAAATACCTCAAATACGTTAACCAAAGCTGTATCTTTCTTATCTTCACCAAGGGAAGTTATTAAATACGTTAGCTATAAAACAGCTCCAGCTTGGGGTATGCCCATGTCAATTTTTCGTGCTAGAAATATTGCCATGTTTCATATGGGGCGCTGTGGCAGCAGTGTTTTAGGAGATCTTTTATATCAGCATTCTCGAATTCAATGGAATGGAGAAATCTATTGTCCTTATATTCATGATTGGCGTACTCAGACAACTCAAAATCCAAAAACTCCTACCTTAACGCCAGATCCACTAATGCTTTTACAGCGAAAGATGTTTGCAGCTGGCTCAAAGAACTTTGGCTGTGAAATTAAGTTTCATCATTTAGTTGAAGGGCATATCGACATTGAAAAATTTATTGAGATACTTAATAAAAAAGATTTTTATTATATGATCCTTAGAAGAAAAAATTTTTTAAGATCAATCATCTCTCATACAGTTATGTATAGCCTAGCAGAGAAAAAAACGCATAATAAATCATCTGAAAAGGCTACTTTAAAGCAGGTTAATATTGATGTGAAAAATACAGGATATAATGGAACGAAAAAAACACTACTTGAGCATCTTAACATGCAAAAAGAAAATCATATTTATTTAGAGAAGTTATTAGCTAATCAAAAATATCTAAAACTGAATTTTGAAGATGATATTGCAGAAAATCCTAATAATGCATACTTACAGGTTTGTGATTTTCTCAATATAGAGCCAGAAGAAACCCCTGTTCGCCTTAGTCGAACTAATCCCTTTCCATTATCGGAAATTATCATCAATTACGGTGAAGTTAAAGAGTATCTTAAAGATACTGAGTACGCTTGGATGTGTGATTAGCAATAAATTTTGTTCTTTACTAGATATAATTTTTCACACAAAATAAGACTTTTAGGTATATAAAAATACCTGAAATCCGCTTTGAAATAATTTTAATTTAAGCCTGATCTAAAAATACTCTTTATTAATAAAAAATGATAAAATAAAAATAGTATAATGGCTTTTTCTCTACCAGGGTATAGCAACTGATTAGCTGTATTATAGATGAATTTCAAACGCTGCAATTATACCTTTTAAGACTTGGTCAGATAATCAAGACTTCATCCTGAATTAAAGATATTAGGTATGAAAAGCTTTAGTGAAACTACTAGCGGTAAAATGACTTCTATGCCACATGAAATGGTTGAGCCAATCCGCTGGTTTAACCTACTAGATTGGGCTCGACAAACAGTATCTGTCGACCGTAAGAACTATCACAACCAAAAGCGTCCGATCTCGACAGATCGGCTGTGGCATTTGTTATTCCCCAATCTGAGTCGTCCTATTTTTATTGTGGGTTCTCCTCGCTCTGGCACCACATTTCTAGGATCATGTATTGGCCAACTGCCGGAGCTTTCCTATCACTTTGAGCCAGTCGCCACTAAATCAGCCGCTCGCTATATTCATACCCAGGCGTGGAGCTTTGACAAGGCTAAATTTTTCTATCAGCTTGTTTACGCATGGCTAATGCGACTGCATGGAGATGGAGATTTACGCTTTGCCGAAAAAACCCCCCGTAATTGCTTTTTAATTGACTTTCTCTATCAAGCCTTTCCCGACGCCCAGTTTATTCACATTATTCGTGATGGCAGAGATGCCGCGCTCTCCCATAGCAAAAAGCCATGGCTACAGACCGCTTCGGCTAACTCTGACAAACGAGAGTCTAGCGGCTATCGCCATGGTCCTTATGCTCGCTTCTGGGTAGAACCTGAACGTGTGAAGGAGTTTGAAAGCACTAGTGATATTCATCGTTGTATTTGGGCCTGGCGACGTCATGTCAGCAGTATTCTTGAGCAGGCCCAAGCATTACCAGCCGATCAATACTACGAACTACGCTATGAAGACCTGGTTAGTCAGCCTCAGCAGGCGGCACAAAAGCTACTTAACTACTTAGGAATTGAGGGTTCGGTCTCTAGCCAAACGCTCTACGAAGCATTCTCACAAGCTAAAGCAACGTCCGTTGGCGGTTGGGAAAGGGAGTTTGCTGAAGAACAATGCCAACAGGTGAATCAAGAGGCAGGCTCTCTACTCCGGCAGTTGGGATATGCTCACTAGCGCCATGAAAGATAGCAAACCTATGCAGACCCTAAATCCTATTTTTTTGGTGGGGTGTCCGCGCTCTGGTACCACGCTGCTACAGCAGATGTTGGATGCTCATCCAGACGTTGCGATCGCACCTGAAACCCATTTCATCCGAAATTTTTGGCTAAAGCGGGAGCACTATGGCGACCTAGCAGAAGATGCCAATTACCAAGTCTTGCTTCACGCCATTGCCGACATCCCCGAATTTGCGGAGATGGAACTAGACCTGTCAACTTTTCAGGATGCTGCACAAACACTCGATAGAAGCTATGCTGCACTGTTCAAGTTGTTGCTAGAGCAGTTTCGCCAAGGTCGCAACACCCAGATCGTAGGAGAGAAAACCCCTAACCATCTGCTCTATATGCAGACCCTACAGACCTTCTTTCCAAAAGCTCGTTTTATTCACATAATACGAGATCCTAGAGCTGTCGTTAACTCTTGGAAGACGGTGCCGTGGAGTACAGGCAGTGTTGGGGGTGACGCTGAGGTTTGGCGACGATACATGGCCACAGCACGTCAGTTGCCACCAAATAATGGTGCTATTTGTACATTGCACTATGAGCAACTAATCTCAGCGTCAGAAGATTGTCTTAAAAAGCTGTGCAACTTTTTAGAGCTATCGTTTGATGCCAGCATGTTGGACTATCACACCCAACAATCTAAGCGAGTCAATGTCAACCGTGAACCCTGGAAAGGAAATGCCGTTAGACCCGTCAATAACAAATCCTTAAACCGCTGGCAAACCGAGCTATCCACCCTAGAAATTGCCACCATTGAAGCGGTTGCCAGCAGCGAGATGTGCCAACTTGGATATAAGACGCAATCTGCCAGTTGGCCGCTCTTAAAAGCGAACGCCCAAAAACATACTCAGCAAAAGTTAAAGCTTGCCAAACGCTATATAAACAAGCTAGTAAAACTATGAATATCGGTTACTTACATGTAGGCCCCCAAGAACATGGCCTACATCGCTATGGTCGGCTCATTGCTGAGGAAGCCAAAACACGGCCCAATGACTCTGTTATTGAAACCAGTGCAGCTTTAGACAAAGCCTGGTGGCAAAACCTGTTAACGTTGCATCAAGCTGCACAAAAATTGGCCGATGCCGATATCGTTCACTTTCAATATAACAAGGCCATCTGGGGGGAAACACTAAGTGCGTTAAACCTCTTTATTTTTGCCCTCAGCTGCAACGCTGCCTTAGTTGTAAGCTTACACGATGTTTACTGGGAACAAGTCCCCTTTCAATGGTCTAAACCAGCCTTTTATTTTAAGGCCATGTATGGGCCTAAAGCGCTAGCGATTCGGTTTTTAATCCATCGTATGCAGAAAGTCTTTGTTTGCACCCAACAGGAGTTTGACAGACTCGTATCCGTATCTAACTTGCAAACTAAGGCTAAAGAAAAGATCAAAATAATCCCTCACTTTGTGGAAACAAGGGATATTCAAATCAATCCTGAAGAGGTTCGGCAGTCTTTAGATCTTAAAAATAAGAAAATCATTACACTGCTAGGGTGGATTCATCCCCGCAAAGGCCATCGACTTGTGGTGGAAACTCTCCCTAAACTTCCCTCAGATGTGATGGTCGTTTTTGCAGGACAAAACAGTGAAGGTATCGGTGGCGAACAGTTTTTGCAAGAACTCACCCAATTAGCGGAAACTCTCAAAGTTGCTGATCGGCTAAAAATAACAGGCTATCTATCCGAAAAAGAGCTAGAAGAATATCTTATGGTTACAGACATTGCCGTCTGTCCATTTATGAAATGTTCTGCCTCCGGTTCACTATCTACCTGGATATCGATTTCACACCCAAAGGTAGCCGCCTATAAGCTCCCTCAAATTGAGGAATATAATAACATTTCACCGGGTTCAATCCATACCTTTGAGCCTTACACTGCCAACTCTCTGGCCATGCTTCTAAGCAATCTTCTATCTCAACTGAAAGAGTCTAACAATACAGCCATCGAACATTTACGCACTCAGCTACAGATCAGCACCATAGTTGATGATCATACGCAGAGCTACGCCCAAGCAATTTGTCGCTCCAATCCTGAGGAATCTAAACGTAATCGCTCTAAACGATTCTTTCAGAATTCGTAACCCATGGCCAATGATTTTCCCATGATTGTCTGAACATAGGTGTAATTCTAACGTGGCTTGAAGAACTAGGAGACTTAAAATATATGCTTGGAGCATTTACACACAATAAGTCATTGACTCAGGCAGACCAAAAAGGGGCTAGCGAGACTAGTTTTGGTCAAAATATCCAAGCATCTAATCAATCCCAGGATAGTCTTAACGTGATTATTGCCCCCTGGTATACTGACAACCCGTATCAACAAAAATTATCTGATCAGTTAACCCAAAAAGGGCACCAGGTTACAGGCGTTAGCTGTAGCACATCTAGCTTACTCAAAACAGTTAAAAATAATCAGGCAGATGTTCTACATTTACATTGGCTACATCATTTCTTTTTAGAGGAAGAGAGCCGATTTAGAGCCGCTTTGAAGCTTTGTCTATTTATTGTTCAGCTAATTATCCTTAGGTTTTCTAAAGTTAATATTGTTTGGACAATTCACAACCTGAAAAATCATCAGAATAAATATCTATTACTCGATAATATCGCTTCATTTTTAGTTGCCCACATTGTTCACAAGTTGATTGTCCATAGTGAGACAGCTAAAACAGAGATAACCCAAAAGTTTTACTTAGCCAATCAGCAACGTATCCATGTGTTACCCCATGCTAATTACATTGGCAGCTATCCCAATACCATTACACGCCAAGAAGCTAGAAAATTACTAAATCTGCCAGAGTCAGGATTAGTCCTATTGTTCTTAGGAACGATTCATCCCTATAAAGGTGTCGCCGATCTACTGCAGGCTTTCAAAAAGCTGAATTCGACCAATACATACCTGGTCATTGCAGGTAAATCTAAGGATCAAGGACTAGCAGACGAATTAACAACTGCTGCTAAAAACGATGCTCACGTCCGATATTTGCCAGGGTTTATCCCTGATGAACAGTTGCAGATCTACATGAATGCGGCTAATACCATTGTGTTTCCCTACCGAGAATTTTTAACATCTGGTGCTGTTATTTTAGCGATGTCTTTTGGAAAAGCCTGCATTGCACCTCGTAGAGGACATATCGGAGAGGTTTTAGACGACGTTGGCGCATTTTTGTATGATCCAGATTTACCAGACGGACTGCTTCAGGCATTGCATGCATCTCTGCAACCTCCAGAACAACTCGATAAAATGGGTCAACACAACTATCAGGTTGCGAGTCAATGGACTTGGGAGATGATCACTGAAAAAACCCTTGCGGTCTACCAATAATATCTGGAATTAGAGGCGCAATAGCCGTAGAAAGAATTTGATTACGACTTGTTCCCAGGAGAAGCTATATCCCCTTAGGCTTTCAGATAAAATTATGGCTGAAAACTTTCACAAGATGCCGTTTGTCTCTATTATTATTCCTGTTTTTAATGACAACAGGTCATTACGCATTTGTTTAGATGCGCTCAGTGCTCAGACGTATCCAAAAGATCAGTACGAAGTTATTGTTATTGATAACAACTCACAAGAAACTGTTAGCGATGTGACCAATGACTTTGAGCAAGTCACATTGACGCATGAATCTCAGCCTGGCTCATATGTCGCACGTAACAAAGGACTTTCCTTAGCTAAGGGCAATGTCATTGCTTTCACAGATGCAGACTGCATCCCAACTCCAACATGGTTAGAAAATGGCGTAGCTGTTCTACTTAGTGAACCTAACGTTGGTTTAGTTGCTGGTCACATTGATCTATTTGCCGAAGATCCTGATAATCCTAATCCCTATGAGCTCTATGAAATGCTCGCCCTAGGGTTTCCACAGGATCAATTTTTAGAGAATGGTCAGTTTGGTGTCACCGCCAATCTATTTACATTTAGCCATGTTATCAAAGCCATCGGTGATTTTGATAAAACACTCAAATCTGGCGGGGATAAGCAATGGGGACAACGGGTCTTTAAGGCTGGTTATAAACAACTTTATGGTAAAGATGCCTGTGTAAAACATCCTACTCGAAATACCTGGGACGATCTCCATAAACGTTGTACTCGAATTATGGGTGGTCGTTATGATGCCATCAATACTAGCAAAAAAACACAGCTTGCTTTGCTCATCGACTTTATTGGTTTTCTCAAACCCCCTTTCCGCTTTTTTATACGCATCTGGCATGACAACCGATTGCGGGGAACTCGCCAAAAAATTCAATTTACTACGGTAATGTTACGCCTTAGAGGAGCCGCTATTAAAGAAAGAATGAGACTACAGTTTGGCGGTGGGATATCTGAACGTGGTTAACCATTGACCTAAAGCCATCAGGCGACCAATTTTATTGTCCCTCTTCATTATGTACACAACCATTGATATTGATCATGAGCGAATATACACCTTTAGTTAGCATACTTATCAATAACTATAATTATGGTTCATTTGTGAATCAGGCAATTGACAGTGCTCTCCATCAGACCTATGAAAATATTGAAGTTATTGTCGTAGATGATGGGTCTCAAGACGATTCTCAAGATGTGATTCGTAGCTATGGGGATAAAGTAATTGCTGTCCTTAAGGACAATGGTGGTCAAGCCTCAGCATTAAACGCAGGGTTTGCCAAAAGTAACGGAGAGATTATCTGTTTGCTTGATGCTGATGACCTCTATCTCCCCAACAAGGTTTTAGACGTCGTCAATATTTTTAGAAAAGATAATAATACTGACTGGTTTTTTCATCGCTCAATGGCCTATCGCTCTGACCAACTCATCGACGATAAGCTAGGCTCTCATTTTCAGGAGATCAACCATAACAACACAACTGAAACCCCTCGAAAAATTGATTTCAGGGTTGAGCTTAGCAATGGCAAAGCACCTGATTTTGCGCCAGCAACGTCTAATATCTGCTTATCTAGATCCCTTGCTCAAAAAATATTTCCTATGCCTGAAGTACGGGGTAAATCAGGGATTGCTATTAATGATATGTATATTAAATTATTAGCTGTCGGCTTAGGAACAGGCTATCAGACAGAAAGGAATCTATGTATCTTTAGATTGCATAACAACATTGTTTCATCCACCGATTTTGTCAATAGACGAAAAGTTGGAGCTGAAAATTATATTGCCACAGGCTATTGGATTAAAACCAAGGGACCTGAGTTTGAAAAGCTAAGCGACAAACTCTTAGCAAAAGGTGTAAGTCTTAAGAAAAAGAGTCAGATAACCGATCAGGTTTTCACGAATTTAGTCAAAGATTATTTAGCTAAAACAAGCTTCTTGAACAGAATAAAGATGAACTTGATGGTCATCTATTATTCATTCAAGCTTTACTTTGCAGAAATGGTTTAACAGATAATTCTTTAGCATGTCAAGCAAATTGACAGTACAGAGTAAAAGTAAGGACTAAAGCTATGACTATGCCAAACTTTCTGATCATTGGCTCTGCCAAAGCAGGAACAAGTTCACTCCACTATTATTTAAGGCAGCATCCAGAAATTTTTATGCCCTTTTCTAAAGAGCCTAAATTTTTTGCCTTAGAAGGTGAAGAACTAAATTTTCAAAATCCTGATCAAGGTATTAATCAATACTCCATTAATAATTTAGAAGATTATCAGAAATTATTTGAAGACGTCAGTGATGAGATAGCAATTGGTGAGGCATCACCCATTTACTTATACAGTGAAAAGGCCGCTAATCGTATTAAGCACTATATTCCTGATGTTAAGATGATTGTCATCTTACGAAATCCTGTCGATAGGGCATTTTCTTGCTACACTCACTTAAAACGTGAAGACTATGAACCTCTATCGTTTGAGGAAGGCCTAAAAGCAGAGCCATCAAGAATTGCTAATAACTGGTCTCACTTGTGGCATTATCAAACAGCTGGATATTATTATAGACAGCTGAAACCATATTTTAAACTATTTGATAAACAGCAATTCAGAATCTATCTTTTTGAAGATTTATGCCGTGATTCCCTCAATGTACTAAGGGATATTTTTGAGTTTTTAGGCGTAGATCCTGACTTTGACCCAGATATGACCAAGCAGAATGTATCTGGGATGCCTAAAAGCAAGCTTTTACAAAAGTTCTTTTCTAAAGACAACGTTGTCAGATCAGCAATCCAGACAGTTGTACCCGAAGATTTGCGACATCAAACTGCAAAACGTATCAAGCAATGGAATATTGGGAAAAAACCAGAATTATCCCCCAAAACGCGGTTAACACTAACTCAAATCTATCAAGATGACGTCTTGAAGCTACAAGAGATAATTAACAAAGATCTTTCTGGATGGTTGTCATAGTTGTAATAAAAAATAGGGAGTCATTTTACACATAGCATAAGGAGATACAGCACATGAGTACACAACCATTCGTTAGTATCATAATTAACAATTATAATTACGAGAAATTTTTGTCTAAGGCCATTAGCAGCGCCTTAGAACAGACTTACTCAAATGTTGAAGTTATAGTTGTTGATGATGGTTCTACCGATAATTCTCGTAGTGTTATCAATGACTATGGAGATCGCATCATTCCTATCCTTCAGCCCAATGGCAAACAAGGTGCTGCTTTTAATAACGGCTTCTCCCATAGTAAGGGTGATATCGTCATCTTTTTAGACTCAGACGACTATCTCTATCCCTATGCTGTCGAGAAAATTGTATCCGTCTGGCGACCTACTCTTGCTAAAGTTCACTATCGTTTAGACGTTGTCGATAGCCAAGGTCAGGATAAAGGATCTTCCTATCCTCCAGGAGGCAAACCACTGGATCAAGGTGATTTAGCGTCTACGGTTTTAGAGATAGGTACATATCGCAGTGTCCCAACTAGCGGAAATGCGCTGAATCGTCGGGCCATGATTCCCAATTTCCCGATTCCAGCAGAATTTAGTACCACTTCCGATGATTACCTTTCTGTTCTAATCCCCTTACATGGAGAGGTGATTGCCATTGAAGAACCACTCGGTTGTTATCGTATTCACGATAGTAATCAGTGGGCACTGGTTGACCTGTCCAGTAGCCGCTTCCGCCGTTTCATTAAACATGATCTACAGCGCTGTGAGCTGCTCCGGCAAAAAGGGTCAGCCTTAGGTCACACTGTCCCTGATGATTTAGAATTTCGTTCGTTTGGCCGAGTTTGGTCTCGACTAGTGTCTTTACGCCTCGATCCTCAAGAGCATTTGGTTACATCTGATAATTCGCTGAAGTTGATTTACTTTGGCATCCGTGCGCTATGGCAGTTTTCAGATCATAATCTGGCAAAAAAGCTATTATTCAGTGTTTGGTTTATCTGGGTTGGTTTAATGCCATTATCGTTGGCCAAACTTGCCATTAACTGGTTATTTATGCCCAATAAACGACCTAGGCTATTGAGCCGCGTTTTCTCTAAACCAGCTACCAGTTAATCGCAGCTTAAAAACTCTGCAAAGAAGCTCCCAGATCGGTCTGTCAGGTTAGGAAAAAGTACTTAAGGCTATTTTCTAGTCCAAAATTGCTAGGCCGATCAGTCTAAACTCAATCTTCAATCACTAAAACGTCTGCTCCTTTTGATTTGCCTCTTCTTGAGACAATGGTCAGGGGCTTCTCACTCTTCTATGACCAGTTTATTTTTTCTGTTACTAAAGCATTAGCGTTAGGTGTTTAGCTCTATGTCAACTGATAACTTTCGTCTAGGCGTTGTTTTTACTCATCCGACTCAGCACCATGCTCCTCTCTGGCGTCAGTTAAATGCTCAACCAGGAGTCGATGTCTCAGCCTTTTATCTGTGTACTGAAAACCAGGCCCAAGGGGCTAAAGGTGTGGGTAATACAGCCGCTTGGGACGTGGATTTGACCAGTGGCTATACCTATGAGTATCTGAAGAATTGGAATGGTAGTGTGGCCCCAAAGATTAAGCGTGGACTGTTTACTCCAGGCTTGATCAATAGGCTTAAGGCAAAAAACTTTGACGCTGTCTTTGTCAGTAGCTTTTTCACCTATTCCTATCGACTGGCAATCTTGCTGTGTAAGCAGCAGGGTATCCCCATTATTATGCAAAATGATGCCACAATTATTACAGACTCACATTTTAGCTACTTAAGAAAGCTGGCCACTACTTTACTGTATCCATCCATGTATGGGCTGGTAGATCATTGGATCTCCAGTGGTGATCACAATGAAATATATCTCCGTCACTATGGCGTTTCCGCTGACAAGATTGTACGGGGATGTTATCCGGTTGATCGCGATCGCTACGAGCAGACACTGGCCCAAAACCCAGAAGAGATCAAGAAAATTCGGGCAGAGCTAGCCTGGGATGACGATACGATTCTGTATAGTTTTGTTGGCAAATATATTGAGCGCAAAAACCCCTTTGAGTTTATCGATGCCGTTGTGCAAGCCCATCGTAAAGATCCACGGGTGCGAGGCATTATGCTAGGCGGTGGCGAACTCAACGCTGCCATTAATGAGCGCTTGAGTGAATTAAATGGAGAGGTGATCAACGTTGGCTTTATTAATCAAAGTAAGCTGCCCCTATACTATGCAGCTCTAGATGTATTTGTGGCTAGCTCATGGTCAGACCCCCATCCTCTGGTGGTTTCTGAAGCCATGGCCTGTGGTTGTACCGCCATTATTAGCGATCGCTGTGGCAACTGGGGCTATAGCGATACCGTTCGTCACCACTATAACGGTCTTGTCTACCCCTGTGGGGATGTGGATGCCCTGACCAACGCTATCCTCTCGCTGACCTGTACCCAAACTCGCCAAACCTATAGCCAACGTGCGCGCGAAGTGTTTGCTAATCAAGACTTAAATTGCGAAGTCAATGCCTTTTTAGCAGTTATTGAGCGCATCCAGCGGCAAAAAACTGGACAAAAATTGAATTTACATCCTGTTTCGTCTTAGTATTTCGAGATTTAACGAGATGAAGTTGTCTGTAAATACTAAGGACCTATACCTGAAATGCGCATAACAATATTAAGGCGTTCTCCCGGCGTTTCTTTTAGTATGGATGTGTATGCCGACGCCGTGGTGGAAGGACTTAGAGCCGTTCGACCGAATTGGGAAATTGTGGAAAATTTTCCCGATAACCCTGTTCAGGGCAAGCGTACTAACTCTCTACTCAAAGGCATACAAAAATATCACCAGAGATATTGGCAATATCCTAAAGGCTTACAAAATTGTGAGTCCGACATTTTTCATATTATTGACCACAGTGATGGCTATCTCGTGAACTGGCTTAAAACAGCCCAGGTGCCTGTTGTTGTTACCTGTCACGATTTGATCAATCTAGTCCATCCAGAGTTATTTCGTGATCGAGCTCTGATGCCTTGGTTAAGTTTAGCCACATGGAAATATTCACTGCGCAGCATGTGTGAAGCCCATCGAATTGTTTCAGTTTCGGACTATACCGCCCAAGATATTATTAAGTATTTGGACGTGGACGCAACGAAAATCCAAACTGTTCCCAACGGGGTAGACGATATTTTTCAGGCTATAACTTCCCAGGCAGAGGGCCATTTTCGTCAAGATTTAAACATACCTGCGGAAACATGCTGTTTACTCAATGTTGGCTCTAACAACCCACGCAAGAATATCATTACAATTTTGAAGGTTGTGGCTCAGTTGCAAACTAAAGGATTCCCCATTCACTTTTGGAAGGCAGGGGATGACTTTACCCATGACCAGAAAAAATTTATTGCGGAACATCAACTTGATGGTCGTATATCTTATCTAGGTAAACCTGACAAGGAGACTTTGATCAAAATTTATAATGCAGCTGACATATTAGTCGCGCCTTCAACATATGAAGGTTTTGGGATCACGGTTTTAGAAGCAATGGCCTGTGGTCTGCCTGTAATTGCGTCCAATGTCACCTCACTACCAGAGGTGGTTGATGATGCCGCTATCCTTGTGGAGCCTCTGGATATTAATGGTATTGCTAAATCAGTAGAAGCAATCTTTAAAGATCCAGATGTAAAACGTGAGCTGATAACTAAGGGGACAACACGCGCAGCGAAATTTACTTGGAAAAACACCGCCGAGCAAATTGCTCAGATATATGAATCGCTATTAGCTAGTGCTGCTGAAACAAATATTGCTTAAATTTAAGGAATTATAGGATGAGCTATCAACTCAGAAATGTTCTAGGCTTACATGCTAGAGATGCTGTTTTTTTGACTAGGACGCTTAAAGCGAAAGCTCTTTCAGGTAACCGTCCTAAGAATTTCGTGATCTGTAATTCCTATCCTAAAAGTGGCACTCACTTACTGTATCAGATTCTTTATTCAACCCCTGGCCTCAAGCGATGGGATGACATTATTTCTGTTCAAGCCCTTTGCGGCATTATGAACACGCCTAACCATATTCGATGGAAGTTAGGGTCTGCCCCTAATCAATCTATTGTGCGATCGCATCTGATGCATTCACAAGAGATTTTAGACATCTTAGGTGAGCACCATTGCAAGCCTTTATTTATCTATCGCGATCTCAGAGACGTAGCGGTTTCCCATGCTCGCTGGGTCACCAAAGAGAAACGCATATTTTTGCACGATATTTATCAGCAGCAATCTAACTTCGACCAGCAGTTAATGAACTCCATTGTCGGTGTCCCTGTCGGCTCACCGTTTGGTTCAAACCTTTCCCAGCCTAATATTGCTCAAGACTTCTCACGCTGGCATGGCTGGCTTCAGGATTCACAAACCCTGGCGGTTAAGTTTGAAGATCTGGTGGGAGAAAGGGGGGGTGGCTCTGAAGACAAGCGGCTACACCTTATTGGTCAAATTATGGACCATCTTCAGGTCAACCTTTCCTCTGAAGAAATCAAGGCTAAATTTGGTTCCTATGCCATGAACCCAGAAGAATCTCACACATTTAAGAAAGGTGGAAAAGGCGCTATTGGAGGATGGCAACAGTACTTCAAAGAAGACCATAAGGCAGCATTCAAGAAAGTTGCTGGAGATTTACTGATTGAACTTGGTTATGAAACGGGTCTTGATTGGTAGTCACAAAAGCTAAAAATTGTTCGACTGTTAACCTTAAGGCTGTATTCCAGATGAAAGTTCTTATATCAGCATATTCGTGTGAACCTGGCAAAGGCTCAGAACCTGGTGTGGGCTGGAATATTGCCCGAGAAGTTGCGCAACACCATCAGGTTTGGGTGCTGACTCGCCCTGATGAGAGCAAAGAGGCCATCGAAGCTGAACTGGCCCGCAACCCCATTCCCAACCTGAAATTCGTTTACTTTACGCTACCCTTTTGGCAAGATAGCATGCGCCTGGGACAATCGGGTGCCATGCAAATTCACTATTATCTGTGGCAGATTCAAGCCTACTTTGTTGCCCGGCGCTTACATCAAGACATTAATTTTGACGTGGCTCACCATGTCACCTTTGTCCGTTATTCAACACCTAGCTGGCTATCCCTATTGCCTGTTCCCTTTGTTTGGGGGCCGGTGGGCGGTGGCGAACAGGCTCCTCAGAGTTTCTTCAAAGACTTTAGCGACAAAGCAAAACAGTATGAAACCCTGCGTAAGCTAGCCCATAAAATGGGTGAAATTGATCCCTTTACCCGGTTAACGGCGCAACGTAGTGCTGTTGTACGAGCAACCACCCATGACACGGCTAAACAACTAAGCAAAATGGGCGCATCCCATGTGCAAATCGCTTCAGAGTCTGGTCTGGCTCCAGAAGAGATAGAAAAGTTAAATCGTTGTCCCCTGCCAGAGACTGGCCCCTTCCGCTTGATCAGCATGGGACGTTTACTCCATTGGAAAGGATTTTATCTGGGTATTCAGGCATTTGCGAAAGCGAATTTGCCCGATGCTGAATATTGGATTTTGGGAGAGGGACCGGAGCTGGAGAACTTTCAGGCACTAGCCAAGGACCTGGGAGTAGCCGACAAAGTCAAGTTTTGGGGACGGCTACCCCGTAAGGAAACCCTGGAAAAGCTAGCTCAAAGTCACGTGTTGGTACACCCTAGCCTGCATGATTCGGGTGGTTGGGTCTGCTTAGAGGGGATGGCGGCAGGGCGTCCGATTCTCTGCTTAGATCTAGGCGGTCCAGCGGTCCAGGTGACCGATGAAACTGGATTTAGAATCGCAGCCCATACACCAGAGCAAGCGACCCAAGACCTCAGTCAGGCAATGCTTAAGCTGGCACAGGATCCTGGCCTGCGGAAAACCATGGGTGAAGCGGGGAAAAAGCTAGTGCGTGAGCACTATAGCTGGCAGGCAAAAGCGTCACAGCTAAGTCAGCTGTATCAAGAACTCTGTGCTGTGTCACCAGGTATGTAACGTAAGCCCTTTCACAAAAACTGCCGACGTCTTTCAAACTATTCCGACTTGGCAGTAAGGACTCGTAAATTTAGACCGTAGGGAGTTAGATTACAAATGCGTATTCTAGGGGTTCACAATCGCTACCAGATCCGTGGTGGCGAAGAAGAATGCTACGAAGCTGAAATGGGTCTACTGCAAGAGCAGGGGCACCAGGTGGATCTCTATGAGGAAACCAATGACCGCATTGCTGAGGTGAGTAAGTTATCCCTGGCAGCACAAACTGTGTGGTCACAGACTACCTATAACGCAGTGCGTAAGCGCCTGGCACAACAACATTACGATATTGTGCATGTGCAAAACTTTTTCCCTCTGATTTCTCCCTCCATCTATTACGCTGCTAAAGCTGAGAATATTCCTGTTGTTCAAACTCTCCATAACTATCGTCTTGTCTGTCCTAACGGCCTGTTCTTCCGCCAGGGACAGGTGTGTGAAGACTGTGTCGGTAAGCCAATTCCCTATCCGGGCATGGTCCATGGCTGTTACCGAGAAAATCGTGTAGCCAGTGCCGGAGTTGCGGCCATGCTCTCCACCCATCGAGCCATGGGCACATGGAAAAATAAAGTTGATTGCTATATTGCGTTAACAGAGTTTGCGCGACAAAAGTTCATTGAGGGGGGACTACCTGCTGACAAAATTGTCGTCAAACCCAACTTTGTTGCCCCAGAGCCGCAGATAGGGGCTGGCAAAGGCGGTTACGCTCTGTATGTGGGGCGTCTTTCTGTGGAAAAAGGGCTGGATACCTTGCTAGACGCCTGGAAACAGCTCAAAACACCGTTACCCCTCAAAGTTGTAGGGGATGGGCCACTGTCGACACTGGTGACCGCAGCAGTTGAACAGATGCCCCACATAGAATGGCTGGGCCGTAGACCGATGGCTGAGGTGCATCAGCTGATGGGGGAGGCTCAGTTTTTGATCTTTCCATCTAAGTGGTATGAAACCTTTGGTCGAGTTGCTGTCGAGGCATTTGCCACGGGTACTCCTGTGGTTGCCTCTAAGATTGGTGCCATCACAGAAATTGTTAAATCTGGCCATACTGGTTTACATTTCACCCCTGGCAATCCTGACGATCTAGCCCGTCAGGTGCATTGGATGTTAGACCATCCTGAACCTCAGGGACAGATGCGTCAAAATGCTCGTGCTGAGTTTGAGGCCAACTATACAGCAACCGCTAACTATTCGCAGCTGATGGCCATTTACTCCCAACTTGTGCCCGTTTCTCCATCGGCTCCATCGGCCACACCGGTTACTTTACGCTAACAATGCAGACTCAGACTCTACCTCGTCCCAAAGCGCCTGCGGGTTTCATTTCAAGCTCTCGCTTGTTACTAATTTCATTTGCGACGGTTTTTTTTCCCAGACTCCTTGAGTCAATGGGGGCTCCAGCACCGATCAATTTTGTTCACTTTATTGTGCTACCTGCGGCTTGCAGCCTAGTGATGTTGAGCAGTCGGCATCAATCCCGCAGGCAGTTGGCTACTGTACAGGCTCTACTTGTTGGATTGGTGGCATTGTTTGCGATCGCAACCGCCAGCGCCTTACTAAATAACGCAGGCCTGATCAATGTCTTCTTAGGGCTCATGATTATCTCAGAGCCTTTTATCTTTTTGGCCGCCCTTATTTCCGTTCCATTTACACAAGACTCCTTAGACCAATTCAAAAACTGGATTCTTCGTTTTGGAGCTATCCACCTGGGGCTAGCCTTGCTTCAGAAAGTGGGTTTAACCACAGGTCTGTTAGCCCACACTCGGATGACCATAGAAGACAATATCCAAGGTGTTTTTTATCTCTCCTCCGGTGGTCACGTAGTGGGGGCGAGTGCATCCTTAGTATTTGGTCTTTACTATTACGTCAGTGCTAAGACAATGCCCGTTTGGATACGTACTTCTGTGCTTGCCGCAGTGATGGCACAGGTCTTATTTGCTGATGCGAAACAGGTAATATTAGTAGCATTTTTAGCCTGGGGCTGCCTAATTTTTAGCAAAATCACCGATTTCAAAGTAGCCTTCCAATATATTATTGCAGCCGGTTTACTGGGGTACACCTTCTATTGGTGTATTTACAATGTCGATTTTTTTAGCGCCTATAGAGGCTGGATTCGCCCCCATATCTATGGCCCTAACGGCGATGCAACCGTTCTCAAAACCACCCCTTTTAGAGTTATTCCCAACCACTACAATTCATTCTTAAACTGGTTCTTTGGTTTGGGGCCTGGGCACACCATTGGTCGCATAGGAGGCTGGATGATCAGAGACTATTGGTCTCTTGTTGGACCCATGGGTGCAACGACCCATCCGGTCACTGATTTAGTTTGGTCAAGGTGGCGTGGGAATTATTTAGATTCAAGTTTTTTCTCTCCCCTATGGGGCTGGGCCGGTATCTGGGGAGACTTAGGTCTTTTAGGTCTAGGCAGCTACATCTATTTATGGTTTGTTACCTTAACTAGAATTACTAAAGACGATGTATCTCGTTTCTTAGTCCTCAATGTCATCGTTAATGGTTTTATCTTTACTCTTATGGAAGAGCCTGGCTTCACACTGACGAGTATAGTGTTAGTTGGGCTCCGCTGGCACGAGTTGCGTATTAAAGGTCGTGGATAATTGAGAGCACGGGCCCGATCAACCTAGTACTTTGTGGCGTAATTTTGATCATTATCAATTTTCATACTATCCACTACCAAGCCTATGTCAACACAAAAATTCTTTGATATAAAGCAGCTTATAGCGGTGGTTTATGCTCAGTTACAACAGGCCATAAAGACTAACCATGGTCGGTTGATGCTCTTGGGCTCAGTTGTGGGGTTAGTATACCTACCCGTATGGGTTGGCTATCTCTTTCCCCGAGCACTGAAGGGAAAAATTGGCTGGTTTTTAGTATTAAGTATGCTACTCATCGCAGCTTGGAAGCTATGGCAGCGTCGCCAGGTGTTTAGCACCTTAAAAGCATCGGAAGAAGATCGAGCTTTAGGCTATTTATTAATTGTTGTCGGCACAGTCGTATTCCCATTTTGTCGATTTGCCATGTGGCCCCAAGCGTTATTGTGGCTACTTATTATTATCGGTATGGCCTGTAGTACCTGGGGGCTCAAAGTCTTTACCAAGTTTATGCTGCCAACCTTTTTTATTGGTTTAACCGTATATCCTCGCATTGGCATTATTTCTCGGGGGCTGTGGGACTTTTTCGTTCCTGATCAAGGATTAGAGAAAGTTATGGCCTGGGCAGGCACACAATCAATGCAGTGGATTGGATTCCCAGCAACGCAGCAGGGCATCTTTATCACATTTCCTGAAGGAGCTGTGGAAGTAGGTTGGGGGTGTAATGGGTTAGATATGGCAATTACCATTGCCGCAGCAGGTTTATTTATGGGGTTGTTGTACAAACAAGATCGCCGTCAAATGGTGCTGTTAATTAGCGCTGCTGCAATCATTGCCATGATCGCTAATGTGCCCAGACTCATGTTGGTAACCATTGCCCATGTGTATTGGGGACCAGAGTGGTTTAAATTCTGGCATGGTTTTTGGGGTGGTCAAATTTTCTCGGGCGTTTTGTTTACGGCTTATTACTATATTGTTGAGGCACTAATGAAGTCTCAGTCTCGACAGATGAGCGGCTAAAAAATCATAGCAGTCTCAGCCAGGCTATCCAAAGCATTTGCCCCAAACACGTTATTCATAAACCTTAAAAGAGATAGACTGTAGAAGAACTAGAGCCTATCTCTTTTTTCGACTTCGCTTAGTCAACTATCTCGGCCAGCGTTCCCTATCACTTTAAAGAAGTCATACCAACAGCTTCATATAGGGGACGCTTACCCTTTTCTACGCATCTTTAAGCAACGGTTTTCTAGTCAACCACAACTAAACCATTAGCTCTTAAAGACTACCGTAGACCCATTAGGCATCAGCGGCTTCACCACGTCGCTTGCGCATAAAGGCAACACCCATACCAATCAAACCAGGCAACACAGCTGGAGTGGGAATTTCTTCACTAGTGACCGTCAAACTGGCAATGGTGTAGTCATCATCCAGCTCAGGAGCACTAAATCTCCAAACATTACCACTAGGCAATAGTAGGGGCGTAAAGTCAAAGGTGCCTATACCGGAGTCAAGGCCATTACCACCAGGGATATCAGCGATCTCGATAACAGAGTTACCGTCAACCGCCAGACTAAAGTCATCGTTACCAACTTCACCTACCTCATCAATAGGCACATTGGTACCAACACGTCGGAACGTAGCAGAGACAATGTTTACAAACCGACTACCAAAGTCAAAATCAAGGAAGTCTGGACCGTTTAAGGCAAGGCCATCCACCTGTTCAGGAGGAGCAACGCTTAGGACCCTGGCCAAACCCAAACCGTCAGCAGTCTGAGTGACGACACCATTACCACTTACATCTACAGTTAGACCATCAACTGTAAAACTGGATGGTGCAACATCAATTAGAAGCGGTACGTCAAATCTTCTGAAGTTATATGTAATAGAAGCAGCGTTTGCGGAATCAGCTTGTGCCAGAAAACTTGTAGCTAAAGTACTTGCAAACAGGGCACCTGTTAGAATATATTTTTGCATGATTTTGTAGGGAAAAATGTTTGCTTGAAAAATGTATCGGTAGAGCCCAATTTAACCCTATAACTCCAGCCTCGTTGAACTAAGTTGCCCACTTGCATTCAACTGGAGTATTTGTCAGAATCGCACAAGAAACAGGAACACCTCATGCATATGCACCATAAGACTTTAAAGCATATGCAAGAATCAAGGAAAAAGCTTTATCAAGCTTTCTTGAATACATTTTCTGCCCTATGAAGCTGAGATATCCTCAATTGGTGACACTTTAATTAGTTAAACATCGATCCCCGGAGTCTTCTTTAATAAAGAAAGAACCCCAGGATTTGACGAGGATATCCAGAAAATCGTACAAAAATAAGGAGCAATAATAGAGATATTTAGGGCAATAGGGAAGGAGAAGAGAAAGCTGTCTGATGTGCTATATCCACACAAAAAATCTCGCTTACTATCAGACTCAACGTCGTCCAGCATTCTCCTTAGGATTGACCAAAAACTATTGGCTATACAATAGTCCTAAAATAAGAAGCCCCTATCAACTCTCACCTAGCAGTTAACAGGGACTCAATGACTATTCAGTTATTTGATGATAATAGCTATTGAACGATCAGCTGTATCAATATCAACCAGACTTATCCACGCTTAATGCCCAGGCGACCTAATCCTACCAGCCCTAGTCCGACTGCTATAAGATTACCGAGGCTGGCCACACTATTTTTAGTAATACCCTGACGAGCATTTTGCTTGAGGGCTTGAGCCTGACTCGACAATTGTTGAGACGCTTGCTGTAATTGCTCAAGAGTCACGTTTTCCGGTAGGCTGCCACCAGCTTGGACCTGTTCAATCTGCGTCTGGATCTGTTGTTCCTGATTGTTGATATTTTGCAAAGCCTGTTTTTGAAAGACCAAGTTATCCCGGATTACTACACCACAGGACAAGACAAAGGCAACTCCTAAAGCTAGACAAGCATACCCCAATGAACGTTTTAACTGGCGCTGTTCAAAAGTGGCAAATAGCAGCATCCCAACTGCCAGCAGCAATACAATACTGCGATCTCCAACCTGTTGCATCACATTGATACGCCATTCTAAAGCAAAGACATTGAGCGGTGTAGCCAACACCAACATGTCAACTAAAAATCCCAGCAAACAGGTAAAGCCAACAACTAAACAAATATTCTTAGCAGCAGGCATCTGTGGATTTTGGCCAACATCTGTTTGATTAGCTTTAGAAGGAAAGGGTCTAGGAAGGCTTGTCATGGCAAAAAAGAATAAATCAAGTGGTGTCGGAACATAAGTTAGGCGCTTAGGTCTTAATATTAAAGCGATACTAACGAATGATATATCGCGTTGTCCCCATACATGAGAGTGGGCATTATCTCGGAATCTAAGCAGGAGCAATGGGAAGATAAATCTTCAAATGTGGTAAACTAGTCCCTATAAAGTTTGTCTGTCACCTCTCGATTGCCTCCTTTGTTTAATCGCAACAAAAGCGATAGTCTTACTAATCAAGAAATAGGCATAACGTATTAATTATTTTCTCTGGTCATAAGGAGCTATCCGTAAAGTTCCTGACATTTTTCTACGTTGGCATGTCCGTATGGCCATTATTTGCTAAGTTGCATCACCCGGAAGGGTCGCAATAAATAATATATAAAGAATAAAGATTTAGGCAGCGATACTGTAGCGATATCTGCAAGAGTCGGCTGCATAAGCGTTAGGATAAATTTAATACGATTTTTCCACTGGCTCATAAGCCGCAGTTGATATGCAGCGTTGAGAAGATCTAACTTTGACTTAGAATTTATATTACTCTTTAGTATTATTTGTCGTTGTAATGCCTCAGCAAGTTTTTGAATAAAGGTACAATTCTGCAACGGCTGTTCAATCTGGTCGGGCAAAGTGAACCCATATAGTTGACGAATCAAACACAGTCCCAATAAAAGCCTAGGAAGCACATCCATCTGCTTTGATAGTTTCACTAGCTGATCCCAATCTAAATCAGGGTGGTTCTTGATCAAGATTGCAACATCAAAAAGCTTACCTAGATGATTCCAGCAATCTTCAACACCTTGTGCGCATAACACAAGTATCTGAACCTCTGGTGTCAAACCTAAGACTTGATATCCTCCGATTTTAACCTGCTGAGTGTGCTCCCAAATCCATTGAGTGTTAAATAATGGGGAGAATTGCTTAGATAAAACTCCTTGATGAATATCAAGAAAAATACGATTTTTGGCATTCACTAAACTATACTCTTTTTGTGAGTTGAAATATAGTTCTTGGTCTTGAAAGCTAAGTTTGGTCAAACACTCTCTTTCTTCTTTCGCCATCAACAAATCACACGTATAACCATGATTTTTGGCAATATCTCTAAGTTTAAAAAAATCATGGGAATGTACTAGTAAATCTAGATCATAGAAGGTGCGCAATGATAAATCGCCATAGGCAACCATTGCGGTCATTGGCCCCTTAAATGTAATTGCATCAATCTGATGCTTTTTTAGGATATCTAAAAATCTAATGAGCTCTTGTAATAGAAAAAAGTTACGTTTAATATTTTTAAAGTGTAGTTGATGTAACTTTGGAAGGACAAAATCTGGCAGTTCCTGTGGGGATACTAGAGTAAGAGTCTTATGGAGTATGGGCAATACCCTATGAACCTGCGCCATTTTAATGACTTCATGCCAGTTTAAGCTGGTTTGTTGGATTAGCTGGTTAATCTCGCACGGGTCATCGATATTTAGATATACTCTGGCACATTTTAGTAGAAATGAGATTTCTGGATTTAGCTCAGTTATTCTTAAAGTACTCACAGCTCTAAAGTAGTTAATTGAAAATTAAATAATAGATACTACCTCTACCAATAGTTTTTAGCTTGAATTTCAAATAAATGGGCGTAATTTCCCTGTTTCTCCATTAACTCTTGATGTGTACCGTTTTCTATGAGTTTGCCGTTGTCCATGACATAAATACGATCAGCCATTTTGACTGTAGACAAACGATGGGTAATTAAAATTGCTGACTGATCTTGAATTAACTCACGAAACCTACTAAAAAGTTCGTACTCAGCCTTGGGGTCCATGGCACTGGTGGGTTCATCTAGAACAATCACCTGAGACTGACGTAAGAAAGCTCTGGCTAAGGCAACCTTCTGCCACTGACCAATACTAAGTTCTTCTCCACCCTGGAATAATTTGCCTAACATAGTGTCATACCCATGGGGTAACTGGGTAATGACCTCATGGGCTCCTGCATGTTTAGCAGCTTCGATAATAAGTTGATCGTCCAGCGGCAGCTGAACATTACCTAACCAAATGTTGTCTTGGGCTGAAAGATTATATTTAGCGTAGTCTTGAAAAATAACACTAATCTGTTGTCGCAAATGGGGAACATCGAGATCTCGCAGATCGATGCCATTCAGTGTGATTCGTCCTTCAGTCGGATCGTACAGGCGACATAATAATTTAATCAGTGTTGTCTTACCTGAACCGTTTTCTCCCACCAGAGCAATGGTTTCTCCAGGTTTGATATTGAAAGATATATCTTGAAGTGCTTGTCGAGACGTTCCTTCATACTGGAAATTAACGTTCTCAAACGTAATGCCCTGCGCTTTTACAGGGGGGCAGAATTTGGGCTGTGCTGGTGTCACAATCTGGGATTTTAAATCTAGAAATTCATATAGATTTGCTAGAAATAGATTGTCTTCATGCAGTCCGGAGAGTCCAGCAATAAATGATTTGAGCCCCTTTTGACCTCGCTGTAATGCCTGATGGTAAAGTACAAGATCCCCAAGCTTTAATATGCCCTGAAACGTTTGATAGAGGATAAAGGCATAAATTGCACCAACCATCACCCCTGCTATGACATTGGCAGCTAAAAACGAGAGTGAACGCCATGTCATTAGTTTGAGCTTGGCGTGGTAAATTTGCGATCGCAGCCCATTAAATCGCTGACTAAATAGGTCACCTAAGCCAAACAAGCGAATTTCTTTGGCAAACTGATCCCCTATCAACAACCAAGAAAGATACGCTGATTTCCGTTCAACAGGGGTCCAGGTACGCTGCCAAGCATATAACCTACGCGTATAGTGTAGCCGAACCAACACGGTTGGAATAATTGCAACTAATAAGGCGCTAGTGATACCCCAATGGAGGGTTAATAACAAACCCACCATGGCAACCAATAAAATACCGTTTTGGCCAACCAGCGCCAGCCGCTTTAGAATCTGATTAGGGCGATAAGTTGCTTCTTGCTGAGCCCGCTGTAATGTGTCGTGATAACGCGGGTTCTCATAATAGCTAAGATCAATCTCAATGGACTTAGCATGCAAAATACCCCGCATGTAGTCAGAGACCTTTTGAGATTGTGACGATGTGACTAGCTCTGAGAGTGAAGTTGCTATCATGCCAACCAGTAAGACCACAGCCAGTCCGATAAATAGCAATTTATTGTGACTGAAAAACTGTGGTGATGTGGTCAACTCAGATTGAGTTGTCACGACATCAACTAACAGCTTGATTAGATAGATTTGCAGCAGCGGCTGTACCCCCTGAATTACCAATAAGCTAAGTTTAGCCATGGTCCAACCAGGACTGCTACGCCAAACCAGGCGCAAAGCTGGCATCAATCGCTGGGTTTTCTTAAAGAATGCCGCTAATGGCTGAGCAAATTGCACGGTAGGTTAACCCCTAGTGGTTAAATAGATGTTTCTTGCACATGTTCCTCTACCATTCGCACTAAATCCGGCAATTCTTCTAAACCAGGTTTCCGAGTAAACCGGTAGTATGACACTTGTTTAAGCAATTGGGTACATTGTTGAAAATGAGTCTTTAAGGACTGGTTATCTCGCAGCACATCCATAGCACGGGTATGGCTGACCAAATATGCAAATGCATCCTTGAAACTCAGGGGAGTGATACTGTGGCTATCGCCTTTGGATAACAGGTAAATACTCTGTAAGGGAAGCTGCTCTTGTTGGAACCCTGTTTGAAAGTTATAGGCCCGTTTAGATAAATGGCTGCAAAGAGGGGCCAGAGTGGCCGGATCTTTGCCTAATGCGACTGCCGCTCCAGGAGAGAGCTTACATTGGGGAAAGGATGGCACCACGTTAGGTGTTCCATTACTCTCCAGGTCAATTGCTAGCACGTCATCTGTAATCACACTGTGGCCATGGACATGTAATGCAGCTGCCAGGGTAGATTTTCCCCATCCAGAGTGTCCTAAAAAAGCCACCACATTATTTTGTATGGCAATACTGCTGGCATGAAGCACAAGGAAACCACGCTGTCGCAAAATAATCGACATGCAGCCCCCTAAAACATTGGGACTCAGCATCTCATAACTAACACCGTCAAAAGGGGAAATAGTTATAAACTTTCCATCTGAGATCCAACAGTCTCCTATGCCCCTGAGGCGGCCAAACAGCTCTGTGGTTGGTTCTATCTTCTCAAAATTAGATTGTTGATCCGCATGCTTCAAACGAACGATAACGTCTGGCTCACCGTCAGCTTCAGGTAAACCTGGCAAAGGAATTTCTGAGTGAACACATAGCTGATAGGCAGAATAACAGTACATAACTTATAAAATAAGCTCCACTTACATCCAAAATAAAGCTCTCAACATAAAATTCTGGGTATTGCTGATCTTTGGGATAACTCTAGTTATGAGACATAGTCGGATAGCCAGCACTCTAGACCGGTTAATTCCCTAAATCAGCAATCGCAAATTCTGAGACACTGTTTCTATTGGCACTTTTATATATAGATTTAGATAGTAAACAATGTTATATGTTGAAATCTACTCACGTTAAGGTAACAATAAAGGGTATCTAACGAGACGCCCTTTATTCCATCCAAAGGGTCATTAAAGACATCAGAGAATTTCCCTATCTATCTTTAGCAACAGTGGAAAAAAGTGAATCTTGTGTTAGATACCCTAAAAACTAACCAGAAGTTCTAACTTCTAGACTTATTTTCTAAACCTATGAAGCTAGATTGTCTGGGATTTCGATGTCTACAGAACCAAAACCTTGGACCTCTTCAGGCTTGCCATTAGGGCCAGGTATATCTGTGAAGATAATGGAATCGCCGATTGCAATAGTTCCATTACCTTGAGTTAGCTGCTGTACGCTGCCATAAGCTGTCAAGCTAGGCTGAGTGTATGTCTTCTTCATGATGTTATTTCCTCAAAGTAAATCAGTTGGGTTGAGATTTGGCGATACTCCCTGTTTTGGACTTACAGCTACAGTTAATCATATTGAGAAACTATAACCTGCCAAGAAAACTTGATACTTTTCTGGAATATCTCTACATACGTTGGAGCCAAAGTGCGAGTACGGTGGTTCGCCACACAACCAAACTATCCTTCGTCGTCAAATTCTTTTCTTTATTAGACTTGGGATACTTTTTTAATCGCTGCCAAGATGTTTGCCAGTTATCAAGATTAATATATGGAAGGATTAAATTCTTATGCTGCTCAAGCGTTTGTTCAAATAATGAACGGTTTATATTTAATACACCACTTACAAAATTAGCGGACATATCGGTTTTATCACCTCGCCATTGAATCGCTTCAGGCAATATGTTATGCAGTCCCTGTCGCATGATGACCCGTCCAAATCCTTTCCGAAACTTCTGATCAGACGGAATAGCCAGACAAAACTCTACGAGTCGGCGATCTAAAAATGGATGACGAGCCTCTAACCCGAAAGCAGCTGTGTAGCGATCTAATATCTCTAAGTTGAGCGATAATACGCCCCCTGTGATCGCTTGCCAGTGATTTTGTCGCACTGATACTGCTGCGGATACCTGCTTTGGGGTAAATTTATCAATTCGCTCCTTTAAACTAACCTGCTTTGCAAAACGAGCGTTTACCAGTTCATCTACTTTAGCTAAATCGTTATGTTGATACTTTGAGGATTGATGAAATTTATGTAAAAGATGTTCGAATGTCGGCTTGATTCCTTGCTTGATATACAAACTCCGGCGTGAGTATTTAAAGCGACGGTGAATATAGTTAGCAGCTTTAATAAAGGCCAACCATCGCCCACGCTTCCCCAACTGTCTTAATGCAGGTAAACCGTAATACGCCAGCAGTGTACCAATGGTAAGATTATAATTTTTGCTAGTAGTTTCCACAGCTTCAGAAAATTCGGCCCATTTCTGTTGAGCCGCTAGTTCATGCAATCTATCTAAACAATGGTAAACAACGGTGTCCCCATCAAAGCCATCAAGAACAATACGCACATTCGCTTGATGAGCGGCTTGGCTTAAGCGCCAAGGATAATAATGACTAGGCCCCAACAGTGGTTCATCTTCGTACTGCCAAATCTTTTCCACATCGCTAAGGGGGCCAAATGTATCTGCGTGAATATAGTGTGGGGTATAGCCACCTTGCTGTAATACCGCATTAATATAGGGGCGTTCATCGCACTCCTTGACAGTATCAAAAATATTAGAAAATGTATGGAGTGTTTCGCCCGTGGTCTCAGCTAAAACCTTACGCGCTACGCAGCTGATCGAAGAAGAATCTAGGCCACCGCTTAAGTGAGAACCTACTGGAAACGCTCGTCTTAATCGACAGTTTACTGCTTCAATAAAAATCTTACGAAATTCTGTCGCATACGCTTCGTCCGATTCTAGTTTGAGTTCATAATCTGGATTCAATGTCCAATAGGGTTCAATTTTAATGTCCGCACTGTTAACCCACATCCTCGATGCGGGAGGTAATCGCCAAATACCTTCAAAGGTTGTTATCACCTTATCTTCAAGCATTAGAGCCAGATAGTCAGCAATCCGAGTTTCGTTGATTTTTTGCGGAATCCAATCTAGACAGAGTAATCCTTTAATTTCTGAAGCAACTGCAAAAGATTGACTTGCTTGATGGTAATAATAAAACGGCTTGATCCCAAAATGGTCTCGCGCACAAAACAACTGCTGCTGTTGTCCATCCCAAATAACAAAAACGAAATCTCCTAGCAGGTATTCAGGGCAGCGATCGCCCCATTTCTCATATGCTGCCAGGATAAACTCACTATCAGTCACTTTTTCCAAAGGCTGATCTGGTAAAGTCAACACCTGAGCCAATTCGTCTCGATTATCAATACGTGCATCTGCCGTAATTGCCAAATCGCCCTTAACTAAGGGCAATTTCTCATGGAGTGATTCCGGGGTTGTCCATAACATACGGTGACCAAGACCTACAGGTCCTTGGCACCAGACATCCATGCTATCAGGTCCACGATGAGCTAGGGCATCTACCATTTGATGTACATCACTGGACCGAACTGTTTCTTGATTGAGATGATAAACCCCTACAATACCGCTCATTATTCAGTACCTACAGCAGAAAGTTTTTGAAATTGGCTTAAATTTGGCAGGCCGCCAACAATGACCCGTCCTTGAAATTCAATCCATGCGTGGGCAGCAAAACTGTTATTTTCTCCTTTCAAAACACCAATATGTAATTGATGCTTATATCCATAGCGAGTTAAGAGTAGCTGGGTTGTTAATGCCCGCACTAAACACATTGCCCCGCCTGGGGTATAGCGACTGGCAATATCAACACTCCAGACAATCTTTCCTACGGAAACAGGGGAAGTCAAGTTATGGCATACCCACACAGAAGCAAGGCGCGATATTCTTTGCCTGACCATATTGAAAGGCAACAACCACAGAGCCAATCGAATTCCATTAAGCAACAGACATGCGTAGAGTAAAACTCGTCGCTCAACTCCTGAAAGTCTTAGGAGATTATTCAACTGTTTCATCACTCACCTCAATCAGGTGGGCATGCTGCATTTCTGAGAGAATTGTATTTAGATCATGCTCGCAAATGTCGGGTTGTACGTCATATTCTGCCAGTAAGTGCTCAAGTATACTGGCGAATGTACATGGCTTTTGAATAAATTCCCAAACACTTGCGCCTACTTCGTTCAGGCCATAATACATGCCTGACTCTAAGTTTAGAATCACCGCTTCACCACCTAATTCAGAGGCAATTTGGTTCTGTGCAGGTGAGATCATCGATGCTGGCGATATTTTTAATGTTTGAGAAGTCATAAAAACCTCAATATAGACAAGTTGTTAACGTTGAAATAGGAAAGCGTTATATAAAGACTGCAGCTTAAACTCGCGAGAAAACGTTCATGTTTTCTTGACTATTGAGCTTTATTCAGTTAGAAATGGGCACTTTTGCCTTGATTGAACGGTCTCAAATAGTGAGTGTTAGTATGCTCCCTGTCTGTTAAAAACAACAGCGAACGTTTGCAAGATTAGTAGAAGATCATAAGTTATTGACCATTTTCTCTGATAATTGAGATCCATCCGCACAATTTCGTCAAAGTTTTCTACATTAGAGCGTCCATAAACTTGCCATTCACCCGTAATGCCGGGTTTGACATTCAACCGCTGGAAATGGTATCTAGAATACTGTTCGACTTCCTCAAAGGTAGGCGGACGGGTGCCGACCAAGCTCATATCGCCTTTTAATACATTAAAGAACTGTGGCAGTTCGTCCAAGCTTGTTTTTCTTAAAAATTGTCCTACACGAGTGATTCTAGGATCATTCCGATTTTTGAAGATGTGCCCAGCAGCTTCATTCTTGACCAGGTGCTTCATGCTATCTGCATTCGTCACCATCGAACGGAATTTCCAAATCTTAAACTGCCTACCCTTTAATCCACATCGTTGTTGATTATAAAAAATGGGACCAGCGGAATCTAAGCGAATTGCTAATACTATTGGCAAAAATAAGATAGAGGTAATCGTTAAACCCAGCAAAGCACCAACTATATCTATAAGGCGCTTACGTTTACTACGCACTGAAGGATGCGTCGCAGGTGTAACTACCTGTGGGGTGGGGGAGTATGTCGAGAGTCGCATAACGCAAAAAGTTATTTGGGTGCAACGGGAGAGATCGGTATACTTTCAAAATCCAAAGGGCTTCTGTTTGAGTCAAGATGTTCAGCGTCAACAGAAACCCTTAGTGCATCTAATAAGCGAATAACTTGCGTGCTATATCTCATGTTTGAGCTGTTTCAACCTTCCAGATAAGGCGTTCTTATCTGGAAAAAAACACTTGCTTCATGTAAGCTTTGTTAACTTCATGGAGTGCTTACATTGTTTGCAGTGTTTTTACACTGAACAGTCTATTTCTATGGGTAAACAACAGTATGCTGATTTTGTTGGCTGATTTATCAAGGTTATTAGTTTGAATGTCATCGTTTACAGTTTGAGTTTTATAGCTCAGGACGAAATCACACTGTAATTTTGCCGAATAGATGGCGTTAACTATTCCTATAGCCATGGTTTTTTGTGTAAATCCCCGGACATTTGCTTAAAACCTTGTAGAAGTCTGTAAGCCAAGCCATGTTGTTTCTGTCTTCGTTGGTATGACTTCTTTCTGTAACACACCACAACCCACCAAGCCCTGGCAGCAGCTAATCGCTGATTGTCTAGGAGATGAAACGCTCTACCAACGTCAAGATGGCGATCTGGACTCTGATATATCTACGTCTGATAAATCTGATCAGGTTTATTGGGTAGATGACTTATCGGTTCCTGCTCCACCATCTTCGCCTTGGCAATATCATACAGCCTTAGCCATTGGTGCAACGGTGGTATGCTCTGCCGGAGCCCTGATGCAACATACGGAAACAGGTTTTTGGCATCCGCCAGAGGATTCTGCTTCAAACGACAACACAGCAACTGTAACAGACGCAGAGTCTGCCGCCGCTGAAGCTGACGTGTCTACACCGCCGATTGCCAGCCCACAAGCGTCATCGAGTGTGGCGTTTAGTTCTGGTGCTGGTGAGCGAGATACTACTTGCAAAGACAGTACTTGTAAGGGGCTTGAGTTTATTGATCAACAAGTGCCTCAAATTCAAGAGCAAGTTCGTGCACTGAGATCAGAAATGCAGATGTTTCAAGCGAAGCATACAACGCAGAATCTGCAAACACATCGCACAGTCTTGGCGTATCGTAGTAGCGATCTCTCCCATAGACAGGCTGAGTTAACGGTGCGATCGCAACAGCTACAGCAAAAGCTTTCTAACGTTACCTCTATCTTGGCGTTAGACTCAGATGAAGTTAACTATATCAGCCATCTGCTAGTAACAGACCGCGTATATCAAGAGCAACTGCAACAACTTAAAGCATTAGAAACCGACATTGCTGTTGAATTTAGCAATCCTGACTTAGACAACACTCAGCTTGGGGAGCTTTATGCAGCCTACTACCAACTTGAAGGTCAGCTACGTCAGACTGCTCAAGTTATCTTGGCAGATTATGCCTATGTAGCAAGTCTACAGTCTCCCGATCCACTATGGCAGGAAGCTGCCTATGAAGCGCCTTTACAGGAGCTAATGGACATATCCCACCACCAGCAAATGTTGGTGATAGAGCAACAGACACTGGATCAAATTGCCAAAAAACTAACTGAGCGACGTACTGAACTAGCTACCCTGCTAAGACAATATGCTGTCATGCAACGTGAGTTGGATGGTCACAATCAGGTGCTTCAACAGTATGTTGCTGAACGTCAAGAACTCACAAGTGAGCTTACTTAGACAAACATGTGTTAGGAAACAATAAATGAGGTTATAGACCCCATTTATTGGCGAGAACGGAGCTTCCCTTTATGTGGAAGCTCCGTTTTTTTGTATTAAGTGCCCCTACAGGATGGTCCATGTAATCAGTGTTAATGAATTTGGATTTGACATCAGGAGTCAGGATCTAGAATCTCACTGCCTCCTGGTTCCGGACTGCCATTTGTTTGAAAAACGTCCTTTAAACTACCACTCTGTTCTTTTCGTATTGAGAATTTATGCCCCATGAAAATAAAAAATGTCTATATCATGTTTTGAGTCATGTTTTGATATCTGGTATTTCCTAAAAGTAATCAGATTTTTTAGGGATAAGAATGTGATTTTAGTTGGCAATTCAGTACATCAAAAAAACAAAGATAACTAATAATTAAAGTCGACAAAAAGTAAATATCAAGAATTGTAGTGAAAGAGGGTAAAGATAAAACCTATACATAATAAACCTAGCTTTAATGCCTGGTATTGTAGCCTTTGAAGACACAAGTCGACTTATTGTACAGTTCTAGGAACGATTGACGGCAGGAACCTCAAGTAAGAAAATAACCCTTAGATGACTTTAAATTATGTCAGGCTCTGGGTCATTCATCCTTGACTTTGTCTAGATGAAAAGTCTATTTGCTAAGACAATGCTGGAGGTTTTCGATTTCTGTTAAGTTTTGATGGTGGCAAGACATTTCAATTCTTATCCTTCTGAAATTTATAAAAGATTTCGAATAAAGAGGTTGAGATAAGACTATCAGGTTTAATTTTCATTAATCTAGTAAAAACTCAACCTAGCTTGAGAAATCGCACATATTTGATGTGTAGCCCTAATTAGGGTATTTGTTTCAAACTGTCTGCCATCTGAGGGTCTTTCATTTTATGGTTTTGTTGTTCTTCTTGTTGCTTGATGATTATGTTCAAAAGATTTTCTTGTGTGATCCTGGGAGCTTTAGCAGCCTCCCTCACTGCATCAGTTGAGCCAGCCCAAGCGTTTAGGCTCAGTTCTGGTAGCTCCAATAGTTTTACAACGCCCAGTGCTTCTAACTCCTTCAGTTCTTCAACTGGCAGCTTCGGTCAATCAGCATACGGTGGTAGCTCTTCAAACTATATCTCTCAAGGAGGGTCGACTGCATCCAAGGGAGATGCAAATTCTTGGGCAGAGATCCTGGCATTCATGATGATGCTGTACTTCGTAGCAGAGGGATTAGATACTACTGGTGGAAGCAACAAAACTGTTGTCATAGATAAAGAAATAGAGCAACCTGGCGACCCTGGCAATCCCGGTAATCCTGGCAATCCCGGTAATCCTGGCAATCCTGGTAATCCTGGAAACCCCGGTAAGCCCCCCACTCCTGTGCCGACCCCAGCTCTCTTACCTGGTCTCATCGGTATGGGTGTCGCAGCCTGCCGTAAACGGAATCTAACGTCGGCTAATCAAGCTTAAATAGCTTAGAGTTGAACCCATACGATAAATGTATTTGAGTATCAGCTTGAGCAGAGGGGTAGCCAAACTCCTGTAATTAGCCTCTAGATTAAGGGGGAGAAACTTGAATAGGCATATTCAAGGCTGATCCAAGCCTTATTAACAACATATTAAAAAGAACAATATCTCTAATTCTCCTGAGATATTGTTCTTTCTTGCAAACTAGTTCTATGGTAAACCGAGACCATTAAATGGTGATATTGTGATTTTTGTGGTCGTTCTGATGGTCGAACAGGTGTCCAGTCTGACTCGAAAGAGAATCATTGAGCGAAAAAATAGCAAATGATCACAGGCCCCAATCTCTAGCGAATAGTCATGCGGAGACCAACCAAAATTAATGAGATGCCAAACAGCCTGCGTAGAAACTGTTCCGGTAAATCAACAGCAAACTTAGCCCCAATTAAACCACCTAATACAAACCCAAGACAGATGAGGGTCGCGGCTCTAATATCCACATATCCCTGTTGAAAGTAGGTCCAGGCTCCCAATAAACCAATGGGAGGCACCAGCAAAGCGAGGGTAGTACCCTGGGCACTGTGTTGCGAAAAACCAAACCAATAAATAAGAGCAGGGGTAATGAGTACACCGCCACCAATACCGATGAGACCGCTCAGGGTCCCTACCGCAAGGCCTAATCCTAGATATAGAAACAGGGCCATACAGCTTTCCTGCTAGAACTAGCTAAATGAGACGCTGACGAATTCTAGCAGATATGGTGTCAATTAAAGCGACAGCCACGATGAGAATCAGCAAAATGGCGGAGACTTTTCCGTATTTGAAGGCTCGAAAACTTTGATAGAGTGATACACCAATACCCCCTGCACCGACAATTCCTAATACGGAAGCAGAGCGTACGTTAGCTTCAAAGCGATATAGGGTGAAGGAGGTCCACAGGGGAATAACTTGGGGAATCACACCAAAGATAATTTCCTGTAGCTTGGATGCTCCGGTTGCCCGAATGCCTTCTACTGGACCAGGCTCAATGGCTTCAATGGCTTCTGAGAACAATTTGCCCAGGGTGCCAGTGGTATGTACAAACAGCGCTAACACCCCTGCAAAAGGACCCAGACCTACAGCGACAACAAAGATTAGGGCAAAAACAACTTCATTAATGGCGCGCATGGCGTCCAGAAATCGCCGAATAATAAAGACCATCCACAGTGGCGCAACGTTTTCAGAAGCCATAACGGCTAAGGGCACGGCAATGATTGCGGCCATCAGGGTGCCCCAAATACCCATGCCAATGGTTTCTAGGATGTCTGATAGATAAAACTTCCAGTCGGTAAAGTCCGGGGGGAAATAGCGGCTGATATATTCCGCCATATTGCCAGTGCCTTCGGCTAGTTCGATAAGGCTAATGTCGCTCTTTTGGGCGGCATAGATCAAGACTGCGATCGCAATCAACAGCCACACAATCCGTAGGGGGGTAACCAGCTTCTTTTCCTCAGCCAACACCCGCATGACCTCAGTTGACACATTACCGTCATCACGAGTTTGGGACGTAACCACCGACTTAGCCATATTTAAAAACGTCAATAATGAACCGCCGCCACGTCTAAAATGCCAATTTCTTTGTAGAAAACACTACAGGTTTTGACTGAGACGTGGTTAAAAAACACGGGCAGCCCTTGGGCTGCCTATGTTATCAGTTTTAGCTCAATGAGCTCTCAGGTAAGCAGAACTTACTTAAGCGCCTCAAGCTTCTTGTTAAGTTCGTCAAGCTTGGTCTGCTTGTCAGCATCGCTCAGGTTCTCATCATTTTGAACTTCCAACAGATCCTTAGCAATCTGCAATTCACGAATAGTGTTCCAATCTTCATCCTTTGCAGAATCTAGACCAGACCACTGTAGACCTTCTAGAACTTCAGCATTGTCATAGTTGATAAAGAAATCCTTCATGGAATCCTTTAAACAATCGGGCAGGTCCTTACGATAAGCAAGAGGATCGCTAGGAATGACAGGAGACGTCCAAATAATCTGAATCTTTTCAAGGGCATCGGGAGCCGTCTCTTCTAAACGAGCCAAGTTTTCGTTGTTGTTAGTGGCAACATCCACCTGGTTCTCAGCTATAGCCAAAGCAGTTGCTTCGTGGCTACCAGCAAAGACAAGCTCGCTAAAAATTTTGTCGGCATTAGCACCCTGTTGAGCAAATACATAGTAAGTGGGCACTAAGAAACCAGAGGTGGAATTGGGATCGTTAAAAGCAAACGTAAGGTCAGCAGCATTCTCAACCACATACTTGTCACCGTCACCCGCTTCTAGATCAATTTCACCAACAATAGGATTCTCTACGTTAGTGATCAGGTGAGAGTAATAACCTTTGGAACCATCAATCGCTACAGTCTGAACAAATGCTTCCGCTTCGGAACGCTCAGCCGCCTCAATGTAGGACTTACCACCGTACCAAGCAACCTGTACCTTACCCGCACCCATGCCTTCAATTACACCAGCATAGTCAGTGGCGTAGAAGCCCTTTACAGGACGGCCTATGGCCTCAGACATATCAGTCAAGAGTGGTTCCCATTGAGGCTTAAGATTGTCGGCAGACTCCGTGGAGATAATACCAAACTCAATTTCTTTAATATCAGCTGCACAAATGCCGCCTTCAGTCACTGAAGTGGCTGCATCTTCTGCAGCATCAGTTGCTGTATCAACACCTCCACCAGCACCGCTACAAGCAGCCAAAGAACTAACCATCATGGTAGAAGCTGCAAATAACGATGCGAATCGACGCAAGGAAATAGTAGACATGATTCCGTGTTCCTTTGATCTTATCCGTTTTTGTAACCGTGTGTGTGCGAACCCCAGATAATGAGCAGTTGTCAGCTTGCAAACACCTCGCTGTGACCGCTCATTACCAACTCTTCAACCGCCGATCCATAGATACTGTTGAGGCGAGCCGCATCTAGATCAACTGTATAACCGTCAAAACAAACCTCTCCCTGGCGTAGCGCGAGAGAACGCTCGAAATAGCGCTGCACGACCTGCACCTGGTGCAGCGAGGTCACTATTGTGATGCCTTGTTCTCTATTTAGACTGGTCAGTAGTTCCATAACCTTACGGGCTGAGTCTGGGTCTAAAGACGCAATCGGCTCATCTGCCAAAATAATTTTGGCCCCCTGCATTAGGCAGCGGGCAATGGCCACACGCTGCTGCTGGCCACCGGATAACGTCGATGCTCGCTTATGAGCCTGGTCTAAAATACCAACCCGCTCTAGGGCCGACAACGCTCGCACTTTCTCCACCCTAGTGAAATTGTGACTTACGGAGCGCCATAGGGACACTTGAGACAAATTTCCCACCAGAACATTTTCTAGAGCCGTCAGCCGGTTGACTAGATTGAACTGTTGAAAGATAAATCCCATTTGGCTACGAATCTGGCGAGCTTTGGAATGGAGTTCGCCCTCTATCTGTAAGATATTTCCAAAAATTTCTACTCTCCCTGCATCCGCCTGCTGTAGACCATTGAGATTACGCAGTAATGTGGACTTACCAGAACCCGATGCGCCTACGAGAGCAATCATTTCACCCGTGTGCACCCGCATGTTGACATTCTGCAAAGCAGGTTTCCCCTTAAACGCTTTTGATACCCCCATTACCTGCACAGCAATCTGAGGGGATATCATATTCGAGTTCATTTCTGCGACTGATTGCATTGCCTCTCCGCCGAATTAAATTATTTATTTGTCAGATGATACCCATTTAGGAAAACGCCCTAAGCCACTTTTAACAAGGGTTTGACACAGCCTTGGAAATCCTTAGACCCAAAGGCATTCATTCCACTAAACCACTAAGCCAAACATATCAATGCCAAATTCATAGACATTGACATGTATAGACATCTATAACTAGCAATGTTCAATGTCATTGTCATCGCTAGCAGCTTAAGAGATAAACCAAGGTAAATTAAAATTTAGATAAAGTCAGGTTAAGGGTTAAGAGCACAGAAGCTGTTAGTAATCCTCTGTAATCCCTTTTTTTGTAAGGGGTTGATGTTGGCTGAGGTTCTTAATCTCTGGCATGTGTCCGCTGCGTTTTTACACGTCGTGTTCCATGACCAGTTCCATGCGATCTCCTCGGAAGCGGGTCACACCATACTCAATGACGGTACCGCCAGCTTGATCAGCGTTAATGGATTCTGATAACAAAATAGGGCTATTGGCAGGCATTTTAAGGAGTCTTGCATCCCGAGGGCGAGCCACCCGCGCAGAGATGCGTGTGGACCGACGCAGGTGGTCACAGTTATATTCTTTGAGCAGCATCTGGGAAATAGAACGATAGTTTTCGCAGTAGGTAGCTAGCTCTGGAAATCGTTCGCCAGGAAAATAACTGCTGCTGATGTTGATCGGTAGATTGTCAATCAGACCGAGACGCTCGTATAAGATCACCGAGGCTCCCAGCTCCAGTTCAAGATGCTTCGCTAATTTTGGATCAGCTTTCATGTCAACGATTCTAAGCACCTGCCAGGAAGGCGTTAACGCTTGAGCCTTGAGGGCCTCGTTAAAGCGCACGCGCTTGCCAATGGGTAGAGCAATAGGCGCTACTACAAATGTGCCGCGACCACGTTCTACATCGACTAATCCTTCTTGACGGAGGACTTCTACGGCGCGGCGTAGGGTGTGGCGATGGACTCCGAACCGCTTACTAAGTTCTAGTTCTGTGGGTAGTTGATCGCCGACATTAAACACCGATTCTTCGATGTTACGGCGTAGTTCGTCAGCAATTTGAAGATAAAGAGGCAAGGCGTCTTGGCGCATCATTCCTTTTGTCGTTACCCACAGTTTAACCCGCTTTTAACCTATCTAATTTTTAGCTGTATTAGGGTTAACAGGGAGTTATGTTTTGCACACTACCTTAAGGGTTGCCTTAAGAAAAGTACGTCAAGTTCTACAGCGGACTGTTTTGTTGTTGAGCCTGACATGGGAATGCCCTTTATTCTCGTTATTCTAGACGGTTTGCGCTTTGGTGTGAGCCAGACCTCTATGGGATATCTGGCTCACTTACTGGAAGCCAGACAGGCCAGTCTCCATAAGTTGAAAGCGGAGTTGCCAACGGTATCTCGGTTACTCTGTGAGGTGTTATTGACTGGGATGCCTGTATCTATCAGCAGTATTACGTATTACGGCCAATGAGGTGGTCTGACTGTCCCACCCAAAAAGTGTTTTTCATTTGGCGATAATCAAATCAATGATATGGGTTACGTTCAGGTCCGCAACAGCTTGCCATCATCCAATTAGACTTAAGCTGAAACCAAACCAAGCTGCTGCATAACTTCTAACAAATTGCACTCGTACCACCACTCTACAATTTTGCCATCTGCAATCTGAAGCAAAGTGAAATCATTCACTTTGACAGACTTACCTGTTGGGGGCGTGCCTAAAAAGTTGCCTGTATGGGTTCCCTGAATGGTTGTGCGGTATACAACCTTGTCATTTTCAGCGACTATATCCCCCATACGTTGATAGATGTCGGGAAACCCTTGAAAAAGGGTCTCGTTAAATGCCTTATTGGCGTCCAACCCGACAATTGGCTCCGCTGCACTATTGAAGTGATAGACAACATCTGCACTCATTAACTCATCCCATACCCCACGCCAATCAGATTGGATACCCCATCCATCTTGGGCAAAGCGGAGTGCGATCGCTTTATTTTTTTCAATTAAAGTAGTCATGCTCATTACTTCCATACGGCAACGTATGGATATAGATTAATGTCGTACCTAAAAAACGTCAATACGCTACCGTATGGAAAAGGAAAATAAATCGTCCAAGTTGACTCGCCAAGATTGGATCAATCAAGGCCTCCAGACACTTGCAGAAAGCGGAGTGGAGACAGTCCGCGTTGAACCCCTTGCCAAGTGCATGGGGGTAACAAAAGGGAGCTTTTACTGGCACTTCAAAAATCGAGACGTGTTTTTAGAAGCTATCTTGCAGGAATGGGTCAATGGTCAAACCAGTCGCATCATTGAACAGGTTGAAACGATTGGGGGCGATGCAACAACAAAACTGCTTTACCTATTTGAGTTAGCTGTTCAGGATGATGGTCGAGTAGAGAATGCTATTCGGGCTTGGGCAACGGGTGATTCCAAAATTACTACCGTTCTTGTCGAAGTTGATCAACAACGCTTGGAGTATACAAAAGACTTATTTTTAGAAGTTGGATTTGAACCGTTTGAGGCCATGGTACGTGCTCGCATGGTTTATTACGCGCTAGTGGGCGAATTTACAATCGGGGCTCGCAGCGATCACGCTGAACGATTAGCTGAAATACGACTTCAGCATGCCATTCTTACAAAAAAAGCATGAGTATTACTCGTGCGTTAGTTCATCGGCACCCTACCCTCATACGCTATTAGTAGCGGCAGTTCGACTCACTATTACTTCCATGCCTTCTTTCCCAAAACCCACAAAAGCTGAAATTCAGGCGGCCTACGGTAAAACTGTTCCCGATATCATTGCTCCCAATCTAAATGTGCTCTTTTGTGGAATTAATCCCAGCATTTACAGTGCTGCAGTGGGGTATCATTTTGCCCGTCCAGGTAATCGCCTTTGGAAAACGCTCCATGCTGCAGGGTTCACCCCTCGACTGTTTCATCCGTCAGAGGATCGAGAGCTGCTATCCCTGGGATTGGGTATGACGAACATTGGTGAACGCGCAACAGCTAGGGCTGACGAACTCTCCAAAGAAGAGTTATTGGCAGGGCGGCAAACCCTTGAGCAAAAGATCAGACACTATCAGCCCAAGGTGTTGGCTATTCTAGGTATCACAGCCTATCGCACGGCGTTTCATCAGCCTAAGGCTGTCATTGGGCGGCAGGCCCATGGGTTACATGGCGCTATCCTGTGGGTGTTGCCTAATCCGAGTGGTCTCAACGCCCATTATCAGGTTAATGACCTGGCACGGGTATATGCTGAAATGAAACAATTTAGCGATGGCTGATTTAGGGGATGACCCCGTCTAGCGCCGTTGTTATGGATTGAGTGAGATGTTTTGGGTGGGCTTTAGTCAAAGCCACGGAGTCACATTGTTGAAAATGACAGAATTGTATGATGGCGTCTACAAATGCAGCAATGACTAAATCTTCATCAAAATTATGTTGTTCCAAATGGAGTAATTTGATTTCTAAATGGCTGTTTTTTCGATGGGCTTTACAATCCATCCGTCCAATAAATTCATCGCGGTAAAGGAGTGGCAGGCAAAAGTAACCATACTGACGTTTGGCTGCGGGGACATAACATTCTAACCGGTAATCATATTGAAACAGTGCTTTGAGCCGTTCTCGCTGAATGACACTATTGTCGAATGGCGAGAGAATCAACATGCGGTTGTTCAATCGGGGAAGAGAGCGTTCGAAGGCACCTGTTTCTAATAAAAATACTTCGCCACTGCTCACTTGTACTTGTTCTAACGTGCGCTCTGCCAACTTTGTGTTTACCAAAGCTTTTACAGCCTTGCGTAGGTCAGCATTGCGGCGCTGATAGGTCAGTCCTTTGAGTGAAACCAACCCATGGCAGCGCAACTGTTGATCGACAATATGCGTCGCAAATTCTTCCATGCTGGGCATTTGTGAATTTACGTGAGATGGCAGCACCCGCTCGGTCAGGTCATAGGTTTTCTGGAAACCTTTGCGATCGCTGACCATGAGGTCGCCTTCCATATACAACTGTTCGAGTGCTTTTTTAGCAGGCTTCCAGTCCCACCAACCTGCACGTTTTTGGGTGTTAGTTTCTATATCTCGGGAGCGTAGCGGGCCATCTGAACGTATGCGGGCCAACAGTTCACCCATGAGCTTTGTATCACGGTTTCTATACCAATGGGTTTGGCCGCTTTTTATGGCGTGTTTGTAGGGTAAGGAGAAGCGAAAATCGGCGATGGGGAGAAAAGCTGCTGCATGTGCCCAATACTCAAAAATATCTCCATTGAGCAACAGTTGATTGGTCATGGCGGGCTTAAACTTAGGCACCCTAGAGTGGAAAACATGATGGTGTGCTCGTTCTACCACCGATATGGTGTCGATCTGTACATAACCGAGGTGGTTAATGGCTTTACGTGCCCCTGCCAAACCACGTCCATAGGGTTGAGCCTGCAGCAAACCTTGGGCAGCCAGGGCAAGACGGCGTAAACGCGCCTGCTCTTGTGGATGTTTAACTTCAATCATGATCATACTTGCCGCCAAACAGTTTGCGGTTCAATCGCCCCGTGACTGACACAGTAAAACGAATTGTGCCTTGATGCGCTGGCTCAGTGTAAACGCACTAGAAAAACAAAAAGTTCTTCGCTACCTTACGCTTGTATTCAGAAAAGACATCTGGCCAGCGTTTTTCACAGAAACGCTCCTCGATCGATGCAACCCACTGATAGCCAATGAACCAGTAAGCTGCTACTGCCACAACAAACCAGGACCCACCAGCTATTCCCATACCCAAATAGACCATGGTTGCGCTAAAGTAACCAGGATTTCGTGAAATCTGGTACACACCGTGGGATATCAACTCATCATTGGGTACGGTGGTGTAGTCCCAAATACTTTTTAGCCGATAAACTTGCCCTGCAATGAACAACCCCAAACCTACGCTTAATAGAACTGCGTTTCTGGTGAACGGTACGAAAACCACATAAATGGGTAACAAGAACTGCGGTGCCATCACTAGCATGTAGAAAGCTCGTTCTTTGGGTGACATTGGCGGAAGCATAGTAGCGCGCGCCAATCCTTCTTTTCCTTTCTTCCCTCTGATAAGGTTCAACAGAACTGGTGTGGCAAAGATTACTAATGCAAGAATCCATAGATTCAACCAGCCAATTTGAAAATGAAACCACTGCATACGTTATATCTCTCTTTTTGGCAAGGATTATCTAGATTAGTTTAAGTAATTGATTTATCAACTTGTTAAGGTTGAGGCGCTCCTAGATTGTTCTGGAGGTAGGTCAGAAACTTCTTGAAATTTGATTCAGTTGAAAAACAGCGACGTGGAAAGATATGAAAGGCGCGATCGGTAACATACAAAATAACTAAATCTTGATCGAATTTGTACTTAATATAATCAGCCAGGCGAATTCTTGTAGTTCCATTCACTTCTGTAATCTCCAATATTTCAGGAGAAATTTCTACTTGATGCTCAAATAGGAGGTAAGCATTTTGCTTGGATAAACGACGTACAGACGAAGGAAGACTTATAAAATACCAATACAATGCAAAGCCTCCTAAAAGCAGCCAGAATATAAAAACACCTATATTACTGCCAGACAGAATGGCAGAATAACCAGTGGAAGCAACCAAAACCAAGTAAATTCCAAGCAAAGCATAATAGATCCTCTTTTGTATTGGCCCTGGTCGTAGGTGCAAATAATTGGATTTAAGATAATCTTCTGAAGTGAGCTGTACACGGAATGAAATTGTTGACTCGAAAGAACTATAGGCTTGGTAGGGTAGATTCCTTGGAGAGAAAGACTTTTGTTTCAAAGGTTTTCCAGGCTTGCCGAGCACTGCTTTAAGATAAACAAGAAGTTGCTGAAAGTCTTGGTCTGTATTAAAACAACGACGCGGCAAGAGAATACATAGTGGAAGCACCAAATAAACTGTAGGCATGCTCAAATAGAGCAAAATAAATTTGGAATTAGCCCTATACATATAGCAATCAGCTATTTGATAGCGCGTCATCGCAATTTCTGAAGTTACTTCGACTACCTTCGGAGAGATTGTCAAGTCCTCGTCAACTCTGAGGATTTTTGTTTTCTTGAAATCGTGGCGAATTCTGCGAGGAAAATAAATGTATAGCAAATAATAAAAGCAAGAGAGTATGCAAAGCTCAGGGAATAACGCTCCTAAGTAATTTAGATCCCCCGATGTTAAAAATAGAATGATCTTCGAAATAAAAACTGAGATGACTAGAAGCAGGAAAAAGACAATCGATATCGTTAAAATAGAAAGGCTTTTCCTGATGTGAAAGTACTGTGCTTTGACAATGTCATCAGGGGTCAACTTGATGTGAAGTTTAATAATTGGTGCACGGGTATCCGAGATACTTGATATAGCAAGATTGCTTGCGGCTGAAGATGTGCCAGCAACTAAGTTTTGAGGCAATTGGAGTTGATCGCGCCCCTCTTCAGCAATAAAATTTCGGCGAATTTGCTCAGGAATAGGAAGTTCCGTTCCGCCTAAAATAATTTGCCCCGCTTCCGATAATGTTTGTAGTTGAACCGTTGCATCCTCCATGTGCCGATGAAAAAAAGATTTCATTCCTCTGGCATAGGCGAGTAAGGGCTGGAATTCTTTCAAGGGTTCGGCAAAGGTTTCAATTAAGGAGGTAATCCGTAGCCACTCGGCTGATTGATTTAAGGGAATATCTGCCATAGCTTCAATTAACTCACGGGTCATCGTACCAGGGCGTGTGTATGCTAGAGCTGTCCAGCGCTGAGTAAGAGCAACTTCTCGCACATCGAGGTCAGGACTGTAGAGTTGATGATGAATGTACGACAGAACAAACTCTGCAAGCTGATGAATACGAGGTGGACCGAAGCGTGGTTCATTTTGCAACTGCTTCAGGAGTTCCATCCGAACAGTCGTATCCATCTCGTACAGTTCATGCCCCACCTCTCGGCATAATCCCGAGAGCAACAAATCGGCAACGGCAATCCAGGGAATATTAAGAAATATTCCTGTCTGATCGGTTTGAAAATTTGCCCACAGTTGGTAAAGTGATTCGGGCGTTAAGGCTATAGGAAACGCTGCATGATAGCTGAAATAGAGATGGGCATCCCCAAATTTTTGGCGAAATGCGACAATTTGCCGTTGGGCAGCCCGTTGACGCGGAGAGGCGGTTGATGAAGTGCTGGTGGGGGGTATCATAGGCGGAGAATCTTTTGCAAAGGAGAATAACGACCACGCAAAACAGCGATTGCCCCATTCATTCCCTGCTTAGTGAGTTCAAACATTGGAACGAGTTGGGTAATTGCTCCTGCGGTGGAACGACGCCAGCGAGCTTGAGGAACGGGATTCAACCAGACGATGTGAGGAATATGCTGTTGCAGCAGCTGCAAAAATGCCTGAGTCAATTCCAGCCGTTCCGGGTTGAAGTGACCGCGAGCAGCCCCTGCATCACTGACAATCAGAGCAACGGATTTCATGGGATTGAGCTGAGCTAAAACAGTCGACAGTGGTTTTGCCGTGGTTAGGTAGGGTTCGTGGTAAAGGTAGTCGATCGGACAATTGTGAAAATAGTAGGCGCCTGTCTTACCCAATCGCCCTTCTCGTGCAGCCGTTTCTATTAAACGAGAGGATAGGGTATGAAACGGCACCATCGAGCCGTCTTGGTCAATGAGCAACAGTAATTCTATTCGGTTATGACGGCGGGGAATCAGAACTGGATTTAGAAACGCACCTTGCCGTCCCCACTGATTGATGGTTGCACCAATGTCCAGCTCAGTCGCTGGCCCTTCTCGCACTAAACGACGCAGATAGCGCCAGTTCTGCTTTATTTGTCGACGTGTGATGGGGAAAAACTCACTAGAGGCTAAGAATCTCTGATTGGGCAGGTCATTCCTGCTACGCGTCATCTGTCGAACAGCCTGAGCAATTTGTACCTCATCCTCTAATTCCTCACTTAAGCCCGAAGACAGCGGTGGTGAAGGCTTCGGTTTGCTTGGCGTATTTCCTTGTTTCTGCTTTATGTGATCTCGATTTTCTATTAACCACAGCATGCCTGACGTTATTGCAGCCAATCCTAATCCTGTTACGATCAGAACGACGTTACGGTTTGGCTGAGGCTCTGGAGGTGAGAAAAATCGACTAACAAAGACCACGCCTGACACCCCTAAAACTACTATTGCAGCTAGGGTTAGTAATAGTTTTAGCCACCGCTGTGACAATGGGTAAAGTCTTCTAGGCTTATCTTTTATAAAAGTTGGTGTTTGGCGGTCTGAGGAAGCGACTTTCAGGGAGCCAATCAATTGCTCAAAATGGTAGTTAAAGATTTGTTCCTCTTCAGCAGATTTGACCCACAAAGAGCAGCACAGTCGCGCTAGAGCAGTCCGACTCCCTATCCCAAACCCACCCTGAAGCGCTTGTAATACAGCCTGGTATTCGGCAATGCCTAACGGAAAACCAGACTGTTGCAATCGGGTAAATAGCTCTAGCAAAGGGAGATCATCATTCATGGGGGATGTCCTGCTTTAAGTAGCGAATGTGGTCATCCCAGTTTTTAAGCAGCACACCTGCGTATGGCAGCTTACCGTCTAACATTGCTATTGATTCATCCGTAGAATACTGATTTAAGACACGCACCCAGTCAATTAGCTCACTGGTACTAATCTTCTTGCCAATTTTTCCCTGATCTTGCATAGCTTGTCGCAATTCACAAAAGCGTTGCGTCGCAACCTCGACCAGCTGAGGCGATACCGCTTGAGAAGACACGGTCAAGTGCGCCTGCACGATTTTCATTAGCTGCTCCTGCGGTGGAAATTTAACATAGTGAAATAAACAGCGCCTCAAGAAAGCATCCGGTAAATCTTTTTCATCATTGCTAGTAATAAGGACAATTGGTGCATGCTTTGAACGGACTTCTCTGGCTTCTCCAGCAACCTCCAATTCTTCAACAAAAAATCGTTGTTCATCCAACTCCAGCAGCAGATCGTTGGGAAAATCGATGTCAGCTTTGTCAATTTCATCAATCAGGACAATAGTGCGTTGAGCATTTTGAAATGCTCGCCCCAATGGTCCCCAACGAACATATACGGCAGGATCGCTAACCCGCTGTAGTTCACTGGTAGTTAACCGATCAGACGCTGCCAGTTGAGCGTCCCTCAAACGTCCCACCGCATCATAGATGTAAAGCCCATCTCGAGCACGGCTCGTGGATTTGATGTACCAGGATTCCAACGGCAGCCCCAGCTCATAAGCCACACTGCGGGCCAGTTGAGTTTTGCCACACCCCGGCTCCCCCTTTAAGAGCAATGGACGCCCCAGATAAATCGCCAAATTTACTATCTCGACTAATTCCGGTTCAGGAAAATATGGAGAGAGTAGTTGACCTGTCGTATCTTGCTCTCTTGGCTGAGGCTGTACTGTGCCTGTGTATCTTAATGCATTGTTTGTCATAGCCTATTCCATTCGTCGCACCACTCACAATTTGAAAGGCTGCAGATTTCCTCAAACACCCACTGAGGAACACCGCCATCACTATTGGTCAAGACTGTTTCTATAGCCATTTCGGTATTATCGATGAACTGAGGTAGGCTAGGGAACTCCGAGAAAATCCAGTTGGTTAATTCGGAGTTGGAGAACTTTTGAATCCAGGGAAGTTTTACGGGGATTTCAGCGCGCCAGAACGGATTTGGGCGATCAGCAAACTGGATGTTCCACTGCCCTACCAAGCCACTTTTATCAATCAGGAACATCAATAGCTTAAATTTAGAAATCGACTGATTTCGTTGGCTCCGAGCTACCAATGGAGACCAAAATTCTTGCAGTAAATCCCTCAGATATGCTTCTGGCATGAAATCGACGCTATCCAAAATCAGGAAGATGTTTTGGGTCTGCCAACACTGATAGACGCGATCGCAAATATCATCGATTTTGCTATCCTGCCGAAGCCCTACCTTACGGCCCAGCTCTCGCCACATAGCTTTAACATCGCGGCTACGAGCCATACAGCTCAGATCCAAAATAACCTTTTTCCCGGTAATTCCCTGAAGTACTCGCAACTTCAGGCGATTGAATAACCAATGTTGTCCATACAACCAGCCGTGATCAGGATCAGGGCTGGTATGAATTAAAAATGCAGCCACCGATTCCTTGTGGATGAATCGAGTAAACGCAACTTCTTGTTCTTGGTAGCCCAAACGCAGAAGACAAGTATATAGATTCCGGCTAAGGGCTTGTTGTTTCAATGCTACAAGATCTGCCCGGCTTTCTTCCAGCTGTTTCTCCAGCTTAAACTTGCTTGCGGGATCATTTTCTATAGCGAGTGATTCACCCAATCGCTGGATTTTTGCAACTAATAAGTCTTGCTGCTTGCTCAGCTCATGCATGAAATCATTAGTAAAACCGATGTTTATTCTTCAAGTTTACAGTTTAGATTCGATATTTCACGACTAATTGGGTCTCGCTCGGCTTTAGCTTGTTGTAGCTGGATTTCCAACTTAAAACGAGTTGCTGGATCTGTTTCAATATCAAGCGCTTCCCCCAACCGTTGAATCTTTTGGCTGAGCAAGTTATGGCGTCGTTGTAAGCCTGCTCGTTCCGCTTCTAGGTCTTGCCACTGAAGGCCAGTGAGTTTCGAGTTAAAATCGGTAACCGACGCCTCAACCGGCTCTTTGGTAGAGGTATTGGCAGGAGTCAGAGGGCCTGGAGATGGATAAACAGCTGTGATTCCTGTGTTGAAGCGTTTAATTAGAACTGGAGTCAGGTGCTCAGCAATCCCCTCTAAGCGAATAGCGGCACACCCTAGTTTGTAAGCAAATTCAATGTCACGCCCTGCCCCCAGAGCATCGTAGAAGCCAACAGCAAAAGCGATTGCAGCCCTATCTCCAATGGCCTGATTCATACCGATAACGTAAGGAATGTGATGGGCAATTGCGTTTGCTTGCACTTCAGAGTAGCAGCCGTTCATCACCACACATCCGATTTTATCGGCAAAAAGTTTGAGTAAGCCCGCCAGGGCATCTCCGTCTATGAGTTTAATATTACCAAGGTCATCTTCAAAAACTAACCCTTGGTCTCCTCCTCCATGCCCGGAGAAGTGAATGATTTGAGGTTCCACATCCAGGACGGCCCGTTGGATATCGTGGGGACGCACTGCTAAGCGTTGCTCCAAGTTGAACTGTTCCCGCTTTTGGGCACGTTGCAGTCCTTCTGAAATGTCTCTCAATTCCTGATCGAGCCTTAAACGACCAGTGTCTTTGGGGTTAGCAGCAATAAATAAAATGGTTTGAGGTTCTACGCTGAATGAAGACATAGCATAATTTGGTCTAGTGAAAATTCATACTTGAATTGGAGCCGCATAACGTGGCCCATCACTCGCCGAAGATAACCTTTGCATCCTACAGATCTACTTTCGACGGTCGGTGTGCATAGGAGTTATTATTTAGTAGGGAGCGCACGTTACAGCAAGGGTGACTATGGGGTTTGTCGCTTAATCCAATACCGCATCTCTGTATTATGGAGCGTGACGGCTCCACTGTAATCGGCAACTGCGAGCTCATCAAACCTCACCTCAGTTGCCAACACCTCACTTTCGACCTTAGCACAGTGTGCCTTTAAGGTGTCTAAAACGAGTCCCGACGTTTGCAACCCTAGCTGAATCCGATCAGAGATCGCCAGCCCTGCATTTTTTCGGGCCTCCTGCAAGTGCCGAATAGCTTGACGCATCAGCCCTTCCTGTATTAACTCGGGAGTGAGGTGAGTATTCAGAGCGGCAAGATAGCCCTGATCTTCGATAGCTGCGTACCCGTCTGGACTTTTGGCCTTGATTAAAAAGGCTTCTGGTTCGAGATGAACAAGGACTCCCTCTAGGTCGATGACGGTGTCAACATGATTGCGGATATTATGGACAATCTCGCGGCTATCGAGCGTGGCCAGCGTTTGGATCAATATCGGTAACTGTTTACCCAATCGCTTGCCCAGTAGCGGTAAGTTGGGTTTTACGATGTAATCAACAAAGTCAGTAGCTAACTCTAAATAAGTCACTTGTTTGACGTTGATTTCTGCTTTGAGTTGAGCTTCAAATCTTTTGAGACCAGCCATCTCAGCTGCTGTTCGAACTCGTACTAAAAGCTCTCCTAATGGCTGCCGCAGCTTTACCCCAGCCGTCGATCGCGCGGCTCGTCCCAACTCAACTAGGCGGATCAAGATGTCCATATCTTGCAGTAATACAGCATCGATCGCCGCTTCTTCCCAGGGGCTCCACTCCGCCAAATGTACCGATTCAGGCTCATTTGGAAAAACACTCAGGACCAGATTCTGATAGAGGTGTTCGCTGATAAACGGAGCCATCGGTGCCATCAGTTTAGTCACTGTTACCAGCGCTTCGTATAAGGTCTTATACGCTGATGCTTTGTCGCGATCATTTTCAGATTTCCAAAAGCGGCGACGATTGCGACGGACATACCAATTAGACAGATCGTTAACCACAAAATCGCGGATCAAACGGCTGGCCTGGGTAGGGTTATAGTCATCTAGCTGATCGGTAACGGCTCTGGTCAGCGCATGTACCTTAGCCACTAGCCAGCGGTCAAAATCAGGACGATCAGGCACCACTTGGATCAGATCGGGGGCATCAAGATTGGCATACAGCACAAAGAACCCATAGGTATTCCACAGGGTCATGAGAAAATCTTGGACGGTATCGTCCACTAGAGATTGGGAAAAGCGTTTAGTGGTCTCCGGTGGACTAGCGCTAAAGAGATACCATCGCAAGGCATCTGCCCCCTGAGCGTTGAGGACTGTCCAAGGGTCCACTGTGTTACCTTTGGACTTCGACATTTTTTCGCCGTTCTCATCGACGATATGCCCCAACACGATTACATTTTTGAAGGCAGGCGAATTTTCCACCAGGTGGGTCAAAGCACCCCTCGATCGCTGCTCGTCTCCATTATCTGTCAGCAGCGTGGCCAGGGCATGTAAACTGTAGAACCAGCCACGGGTCTGATCGATCGCCTCACAAATGTAGTCGGCTGGAAAGCTCTGGGCCAGAACATCCTGATTTTCAAACGGGTAGTGCCACTGGGCATAGGGCATCGCCCCTGACTCAAACCATACATCGACGGTGTAAGGCACACGCTTAAACAACTTGCTGTTTCGTTCAAAGGTAATGTCGTCGATGTAGGGGCGATGCAAATCCAGCTCAGACAGATCCTGTCCGGTTAGGGTCTCCAACTCTTTGACGCTGCCGACACAGATTTGCTCGCTCTCATCTTCGCTCACCCAAATCGGCAAGGGGGCTCCCCAATATCGTTCACGAGACAAGGCCCAGTCAACATTGTTTCTCAGCCAGTCACCAAAACGACCTGCCCGGATATAGTCTGGGTGCCAGTTGATTTTGTTATTGTTGTCCAGCAGCTGTTGTTTAACTGCCGTAGTCCGCAGATACCAGCTCTTTTTCGCGTAGTTGATCAGGGGCGTATTGTCCCGATAGTTAAACGGGTAGGTATGGGTCAGCGTCGCTGCCCTATATAACAGATTGTGGGCCAGCAAATCCTGGCTGATCAGCCGATCCGCGTCTTTGAAAAACTTGCCGGTGTAGGGACCGTCACCCGCCGAGGCCGCTAGCAGTTTCACCTCTGGATAGACTTGTCCCAGCAGATCAACTGAAAACAGCATGGGCAGCTGATATTTACGACCCAGGTCCAGGTCACCGTAAGCCGGGGCAATGTGTAGTACTCCAGTGCCTTCATCGATCATGACGCTATCGTCACCCCAGACTCGAAACGCATTGGTGAGGTCTTCTCCGTCGGGGACTCGCCCTTGCAAGATCGGGGTATAATCCAGACCCACCAAAGATTCCCCTGAAAAGGTTTTGAGGGTACGGTAGTTTCCTTCACCAAAGACCTGATCTGCTAGATCCTGCGCCAAAAGGTAGAAATCTTTTTGGGTCTCCTCGCCATGCTGGGTAGGGGCTTCAAATAAGCCATAAATCGCATTGGGGTTGATTGCGATCGCAACATTCGCCGCCAGTGTCCAGGGGGTTGTGGTCCACGCCAGCAAGTAGACCGATTGCTGGCTATTCCCCTCATCTAACCAGCCCCGTTCTATTAGCTGACGGGTTTTAACCGGGAATTTCGGATACACTGAGGGGTCATCAGCATCTCGATATCCCTGCGCTACCTCATGATCCGAGAGACTGGTGTTGTTGCGTGGACAATGCCAGGTAGCTCGATAATCTTCAAACAGCAGATCCCGATCCCACAGCGACTTCATCAGCCACCAGCAAGACTCAATGTAACTATTCTCGTAGGTGACATAGGCATTTTCAAGATCCAGCCAGTAGCCAATCCGTTCGGTCATGGCCTGCCAATCTTGAATACGCTCGAACACAGACGCCTTGCAAAGTTCATTAAACTTGGCGATGCCAAAGGCTTCAATATCTGATTTTTTAGTAAACCCTAGGCGCTTCTCAACTTCTAGCTCCACCGGCAAGCCGTGGGTATCCCACCCGCCCTTGCGGACAACACGATGACCTTGCATGGTTTTGTAGCGAACAAACAGGTCTTTATAGGCCCGAGAGATGACATGGTGCACACCCGGTTTACCATTGGCGGTGGGTGGGCCTTCGTAAAATACAAAATTGCCTTGGGGGGCTGGTTTATCTACCGACTTTTGGAAGATATGGTGCGCTTTCCAAAAAGCTATAACCGTCTGCTCCAGGCTAGAGAAACTAGGCGTTTTTTCAACATCGCGAAACATGATTACCGCACTCCCTGTGGGTATAGAGCCGTTATAAAGTCGGCAATCGCCAACCTTATTCCTCCACATTGGGGCGCTGAGGTGAGCGCGGTACCACCCAATTTTGCCAACGCTTTGCAACGTCGGTCTTTGCAGCTACTCCCAAATGGGAAGAGCCTCCTGCTATAACGTGCAGGCCACGGCCCTGTCTACTCGAATGCGATCGCGAGCGATCCTTCTTTTGGAGGGCGGCTCAGGGAGGATATTCATTTTTGCCGTATGGTCAGGCTCACACCATCCCTGACTCGCTCTACACCGACACAAAAATTACTCTTTCCCATCAATGCCTTTGTTGGGGTTAGACCACATCTAGTTTGAAAACTTAAGCTTTCCCCGTAGGTCAAGCCACTAGGTCTGGATATGGTCAAGGTTTATTTAGATTTTTCCGATTATAGCGAATGAAAATTCAAGTTGCGAGTAGTTGCCTGAGAAGCTGCGAGAGGCCGTGTCTTTTCGTCTTGTCGGCATACTATACTGCAAACTTTCAGTCTATTCACCCGAATCAGCAGGATAGACTGAAGGTTGTTAATATAGTCCACTAATATTGGTGAGATATACAGAAAAAATCAGTATAGTTAATCTTTGAACACATTGGAAACTGGTGAAAGCGGCTAAAAAAGAATATATATTATCCGTAAAAGTGTTAAATTTTGCGATTTAATCCTTGAAGCTCGTCTAATGTAAGGATTACACTGTCTCAGATTCGGAAAGGATTACACTGTCTCAGATTCGGAGAGGAGGCTATGAAGCTGTTTCGAGTTTTACTCACCACAGCCATTATCCTGCTAGTACTTCAGGCTGAAACGCCCTTGAGGGTAGTTGCCTTAAGGGCGACTAAAAATTGTTCCGGCTGTCGGTTAAAAGGAGTACGCATTCAGCATGCGGATTTGACTGGTGCGGATTTGAGTAATGCGGATCTCAGATGGGCACAGCTGGATTCCGTCAATCTTAACCACGCAAATTTACAAGGGGCAAATTTGCGCCATGCCCGTCTCTACAATGTGACCACTAAAGGTACAAATTTTTGTGGGGCTGTCTTGATGGATGCAGTCAAAGGCTATTGCAGTCAGCCATAATGCGAAAGACCAAAGCTTTGAGCCCCAGATCATCTATCATTCTGGATCCTGCGGACGCATCACTCGCGAATACATTAACGCCAGACCAAATGCATAGTAATACTTGAGTTGAATTTCAGCTGTACCGATGGGTTCTGCTTGAGCATTAACAACACAGGTGCCGGCAATTCGATCACGTAAGGATTGGCGATCGTCATCAACGCTGGACCATAACAAATCAAACAACAGATTAAACGGGCCAAATGCCCATAATAATAAACGAAAGGTCATGCGAAACATGGAGGGGCGTCCACCACGCAGATTAATGATCCGGGCACCCATCAGCCGATAACCCACCGTGCGAATGCGTGATGATTTGAGAGTCGTTAAGTAAGCCCACACTATACCAAAATAGAGCAACCCCATTGACCCGTTGCGGTTACCAACGATTGGTATCAAAAAAATGGCAAATAACACATATACGATGATCAGCACTGCCAAGTCGATAAGCAAAATGGCAATGCGACGCATCATACCAACATAATCATCCGGGGCGAAATAAACACCCATGCCAAGGGAAGTATCGTGGTTATGGGTTGTCATGGTGTGTCGCCTCCCTTAACTAGTGACTCATCTATATAAATTGTCGCCAGTACGTCTCTAACGCTTGCCTGTCTTCATGATTGTGAAATGTATGATCAAGCAAAATAGAGTTAATCTCTTCTGGTGATAAGCCACCCTTGGACAAAGATTCCTGCAAATTCTGCTTCTCAATTGTCTCTTCTCGTTCTACGTTAAATTGAAGAAAATATCCCGTAACCCTCAGTTGAGCAGGGGTAAACAATTGAAATTTTGAAGCGACATAGTTTTCTACATCTATTTGATAGGTCAAATGAAAGATTACCGAGTCAAATGTATTTGACCAGTAGGCAGGATCTTCATTATCAATGTTGCGGAGATACCAAACCATGTAGGCTGGAAGGTAATAGTGAAAACCCTTTGAGTCTAGAAAACTCAGAACCGCATCAGAAAATCGAATATCATCTTCTGGAACGTCTTGCCACTGGTCTTCAGTATCCTGTGCTCTAGCCTCAGCTCGCTCTGCCGGGCTACCGTAATCATCGATCACCATCGCCTCATGGAGCGTGACGCCATCTTCACGGGCAACACCATCAAATGCCTCGTTAATTTCTTTAATTAGGGCAAGCTTCTTGTTTTCATACGCTATTTTCTCATCTGGGTTAGAAAAGGAAATACCCATCAGCCTTCAGCCTCTGCTTGCATCTGTTCAGCTACTGCGATCGCAGCATCAAATACTCACATCAAATTACCACCCCAGATCTTGCGAATATCATCAGGCGTATACCCCCGGGACAATAATTCTTGAGTTTGGCATCAACAATCTTCCCTCCCAAGGTCACCATTACCGCAAGGATAAAGGGGAGTACTCGCTTGAGACAATCAGATGTCATGACTGTGGTAGAGAGCGCTACCAGTATTTTAGTCTGACTTTATCGATGAGAGCGCACCGCGATAAAGACCCGAAAACTTAAGCTCGTCAATGCCATCAGGATTGTTCCAGGTAGCGGCAATGCAGTAATGGTTGCCATCTGCATCTTGCAAATCGGTCGTGAAGTTTTCCACACCAGGTTCAGAACCTCCCTTAAAGGCCACACGCTGCCAGTTAGCTGGGTTGGCAATGCCAGGATTGACCTGCATAGGAGGCAAATCAGCAACGGTTGCGATCTCAATACACAATTCCCGACCGCTCATAAACCATTCCACATCTAAAGCTAAAGGGCCATTGTTAAAAATAGTGACAGCAGGCAGCGGCAGAGCGGCCATGGCTCTCAAAATGTCGTATTTTTCTCGCTCAGGGGCCTGACGATAGCGATCCAGCAATCGCTGGTTTTGCGGGTCTTTTAGAATAAACGCTTCTCGCGTAGATAGAAAAGGACGATTGCGTTTGGTCAGCGCCTCCACTGCATCACGGCCCACCAATGCCAACAAATGGTCTGTTGCCGTATTGTCACTTTCCGAAATCATCATTGTGGCCAAACTCTGGAGAGTCAGAGGTGTGCCTGTTGGCCAATCCTGTAGACGGCCGCTGGGCAAACTACGATAGGCATCCTGCACCTGCAGAATCTCTTCCCAGCTGTGTTCACCCGCATCAATCTGCTGCTGTAACGCCTGTAGAATCAATAGCTTAAACGCTGAACCCACTGCCAGCGGCTGGTCAGCATTAACGCTGGCTATATCAGTTCCATTTTTAAGGATCAGCAAACTTGCATCACCAGGTAGCTCAGCAAATGCCGTCTGCAAACTCTCTAAATCTAATGCAGCAATCTGAGGCGGTTCAAACAACAATCCGGTAATCTGGCCCGATGTATTCAGAGCAATACGGGTGGGCACAGTGCCCTTTTCAAACGTCAGAAGATACTGATCCCCCCTGGCTTCAACACTCTGATACTGACCCAGGGTAGCGGTAATACCCTGCACAACCTGTTCAATTTGGGCCAGAGAAATCTGCGACAAAAAGCTATTAGCAAACCAGCTAGCCTGAATTTCTGAAGATGTAAATAGCCGGGCCAAAGCAGTTTCAGATGAAATTGTTACTGCCAAGGCAACACCATTTGAGCCGGGCAGCATAGGCAAGGTTGTGGGCAAAAGCCAACATAAGAAACTTAGCAGCAAGACAATGAGCCAATGCATAGGGCCTTGTCGGATAGTGATGTTACCCATAGCATTTGATAATTGCTTGCATATAGAGGACAGAATCAGCATTGCTCGCCTTAGGTGAATAACCGCTAAAATGAGACCCAGAGTCTTGGCATAACTGTAGTGCAAATTAGTCTTCAAAAAGTTAGTAGTTTCCTTTTGACTACGTTGCTGACATTTAGTTTAGCGGGCTGTCGCACGGCTACCTCAACCGCTCCATCTCAGTCGACTAACACATCAGACTCAGCGGACACTACTTCTGTAGCCTCTACTCCTCAGGAAATAAACGAGACTCCCATGACTGAACCATCTGCTGAAGAGAAAGCTAAGGCGGCCCAGAATCGTCAGATGGGACTAGAGTATCGCGGTCAGGGGCGCTACAAAGAAGCAATCGCAGCCCTGCAGGAGGCTGTGACGTTAGACCCACAGAATCTTTCGGGCCAGGTGATATTGGGGTGGACCCTGCATTTAGATGGACAGGCGGAAAATGCCATCGATGTTTTGCAACGTGCATTGGACCAAGATGATAACCACGTGCCTGCTTTAAATGCATTGGGCATTGTGTACTTGGTGGATGGTCAATTAGATGCTGCCGTAGAAACCCATACCCAAGCGATCGCACTGAAGCCTGACAACGAAATTGGATACTACAACTTAAGCCTGGCTTATCATCGCCTACAGGAGTATGACCAAGCCATTGACCATGCAGAACAGGCAACGGTTTTAGAACCGGGCAACCCCCATCCTTGGGTAGCTTTAGCCCTAGCCCAATGGGACAGCCAAGCAATTGGCGCAGCCCAACAGACCTATCAGCAGGCGGTTGCTTTAGACCCCCAATATCGTGAGTCGTGGTTTTTAGATCATTTACGACAGGCTGGCTTCAGTCCAGAACAAATCCAGAAAACTGAAGCGATCCGACGGGCATCCTGATTTTTAGTAACAATATTTCATCTAGACTTTTCTCTTTCTAGAGGATCAGTTCCACACGGGCATTAGAAGATTTCAAAACCTGATTTGCATGGGCGATCGCAACCTTCCCCCTTGACGCCATCTTTTAAGCTGGATACTATTTAGTAGTTCTAATTATTAGGAATCCTAAATAAATAAAGGAGGTCGTTTATGCGACGTTTTATTGGGTTGCTTGTTTTAGCTGTCAGTTTGATTATCTTTACAGGGGTATCCCAGCCCGTTCGAGCAGTTCAGGCAACTGACAAAAACCCAGCTTTGGAGATTCAATTGGCACAGGTGAAATATCTGGACGATCTGGACCTGTTGGTGTTCGAGCAACAGGTGAATGGCATGGTAGGAGCTACATTGCCTCAAGCCGCTGGTCAGTTAGATGGTGCTCCTGTCTTGGGCTATGTTTTTCCAACGACATTGGCCCCTGACGATGTGGGTTTCAATGCCACTGACGGTATTGTTGCCCTGGCCGTTACCTCACATCCTGATTTTGATGACACACCTCTATGGGATGAAAACAATGATCGTAATTTCGCGAATGACGGAGTTATCTGGCATAGCCATTGGGTTGTGCTAACACCTGATGACCGTGTATCTGGCGGTTTGTCCGTACTGGAATTTGCCCAAGAAGATGAGAGTGTTGTATTACCGCCAACTAATCCAGGGATGCCCATGTATATGGATTCTCCTGGGTTCTCGGTCATAACCGATCAGAGCACATTGCGAGTATTGGTGCCTGCACAACGGATAAACCATGTCACGGAGTTTAACTTTGACGGTGTTGCTGCCTACATGGAGGTCAACACATCCGACGCCAACCGCCCTCTGCTTGGAGTTTACGAGGTTTATAGTGTGGTTTCAGGGGATTTGAGTTTGCCCTATGTGGTTCAGGCCCGTTGAGACTGTTGTGGGGTGCATTAACACTGCACCCACAGTGTAGATCTTTTGCGATAAATCAAAGGAGGTGACTCTTGTGGCTAAATTTAAAATGACCATTGACCAAGTTCTACAGGGCGATTTTCAGATCAAGGATTTAAATCTTTTGTTAGTCTTTCAGGTCAATTGCCCTGGCTGTTTTATCCATGCCCTACCCCTGGCAGAACACCTACATCATACCTATGGTAATCGTCTCAATGTTTTAGGACTTTCAACCGCATTCGAGGACTTTGATCTAAACACCGCCGACTACACCCAATGTCTGCTGGAAACAGGTGAAGTTGTTGGGGCCACTAGACTATACTTTCAACACCATGGTCAGCGATCCTACACCGTCCCCATTACCTTTCCCGTAGCCTTTGACCAGGTAGGCGACGCGGCTGAGCTGTTTGATGACAACGATGTCGAGCATGTATGTCATCTCACACCCTCATTCCCTCCTATGGATGACGCAACCCAAGCCCGTGCCCGCGCTAGGATAAAGCAAGTTCTACAGAGACTATCCCCTACTGCATATACCTTTCATGTCAATCAGCTTCAAGGGACTCCATCTTGGATTCTATTTGATGGAGACTTCACTATCCTGGCACAATGGTTTGGACATAAAGCCGAAACAGAGGTGAGTAAAATCATTAACCATGTGTTAGAGCCTGTCGCGATCATACCACCGTACACTTAATGGATAATCCATTTGACACCATTAATGAACCCATTGGCCAACGGGTCATCACAGGGCTTTCCAAAATTGGTATAGCTCTGCGTAGTCAGTCCTGGCAAGGAGCGGAAGCTCAAGGGTTAACTCCCACCCAAGGGCAGATTTTGGCATTGCTCCAATCCAGTCCAGAAAGGGGAATTCGCCTTTCTGCCATTGCTAAAGGATTGGCTACCAGTGCAGCGACGGCCAGTGATGCGGTCTCATCCTTAGTAAAAAAGGGGTTGGTGTCTCGGGAAAAGGCAACGGATGATCGTCGAGCCATCGCCATTCGCCTGACGCCTAAAGGTCAAGAACAAGCGGAAAAAGCTGCTAGCTGGCCAGATTTCTTATTAAGTGCAGTCACAGAACTCTCTGAAGAAGAGCAAACGATTTTCTTTAGAGGGTTAACTAAAATGATTCAGAAGCTGCAGTCACAGGGAAAGATTCCTCCGTCACGGATGTGTGTGACTTGTGAATATTTTAGGGCCAATGTATATGAGGATGCTGATCGTCCTCATCACTGTATGTTGGTGGATGCGCCGTTTGGTGATCGCGATTTGCGTTTGGATTGTCCTGAGCATCAGGAGAAAGAGGCGGCTATTGTTTGACCATGGAAATATTTCATGTAACGGCTTGGAATAGCTGACCATCAAGGTGGCGAAGATAATCAAGGCCGTAATCGCCATTTTCAAGGGTCTCGATTAAAACAGGTGGAATATTTTGTTCTACTTCTTGGCAGCAAGAGGCTGCACCAAGGGCAATGGTGGCAACTGTGTCTACATCACCTGTAAATGCAATACAAGTTTTGAGAATTTCGCTGAGGGAATCGTGGGCCGTGACAGCCGTTAGGGCCGCATGAACACTCATCATACCTTTGGAGCCAACCTTGCCTTGCCAGGGTGTTATCCATGGTCCAGGTACACGTTTATGAATAAACTGTGGCAATTCTGACTTGGGGCCAAGCTGGTAGATAAAGTAATGGGACATTAGACTGGCCGCAACTGCAGCGTTGATGCCATCTGGTGTGTCGTGGGTTAGGGTGGCCTGTAGTTTGCAGCGTTCAATCACAGTTTTAACAGTTGGGAAAATGCCAATGGGAACGGCTCGCATGGCGGCTCCACTTTTGTCACTATGGGGCCTAATTTTGGCAAGGAATTCATCCCCATCGTTGATTGCTTGCAAAAATCCATAAAAGCCACGGGCATAGCCTTCACGAGGGTCACGCTTAAAGGCTGAAACAAAATAATGGGCTAGATTCTCACGAGTCCAGGGTTCACCCGACACAATTGCTTCGGCAATTGCAATACTCATCTGGGCATCGTCGGTATAGTAACCTGGCTGAATCTGATGTCGTGGATGTTGCACATACCCACTGAGATCATTCTGTTCACGGATCATACTGCTGGGGGAATATTCAAACCCAGCACCATAGGCATCACCAATCGCAAGTTCTACCAACATTGGCTATGTGTAAGCCTCAGTAACGATGAAACTCAACCATAGCAAACGTGTATTGCGACTGCCTAGGTAAGGCGCTTGCGCTTAAATAATCCCCCCATTAGCCCATCACTCATCCACCCATCGACAACCCCAACCTGGGTCTTTATTTTTGTGCAGTCCCCAAAGCCTGTGGACAACTCTCTCAGCGCAGTGCGCGCAGTGCATCTAAAATTGATGGTCGCACCCCTACATGCCGCACCACTAAACAATATAGCCAAACATTCCACATAGCCATGGAAAAGGCGGTGGCCATGGCGGCTCCAACAATTCCGAAAACATGAATGCCAACTAAATTCAGAATGACATTAACCAGGGCACTGATTGCCATAACAACGGCGGACTGGCTTTGATAGCCGGTCATTGTTAGGATATAGCCCACTGAACCAGCTCCTACATTCACTAACTGGCCTAGGATCAAAATGGTTAATGCACCCTTGGCAGCCACAAATTCGGGGCCAAATAACTGTAGTACAGGTCCTGCAAAACTGATGAGCCCAATCGATGTGATGAAGGCTGGATAAAACATCCATCGGGCCACAGTAGAGACTAATTGTTGCAGTCTCTCGTGATCGCCCTGGGCATAGAGGGAGGCGATCAATGGTGCTGCGATCGCATTTACAGAGGCCAAAATAAACGGCACCCATAATGCGGTTTTGAGGGCTGCGCCATAAATGCCCACCTGTTTGGCATCTAAAAACACACCGATCATTAATGTGTCTGTTTGGCTGAGCACCATGAATGAACCACCAAACAACATTAAGGGTACAGCCGCTTTCCACCATCGGGAAATCTCATAGGCGGGTTGGGCATGACGGATTTTGGCATCTACACTTTGTTGAAATAACAACCATTGAAACCCCAGGGTTAATAATGCAGAAAGCAAGGAGAGTGCGATCGCAACTGTGCTGGTCAGCCCATACAACCTTTGCCAAACAGCTGCCATGATGATCAACAACAGCGGCTGCATAACCAGTGATGGTGCATAGGACAATACAATTCTTTGAAACCCACGAATAATCTCTTTTTGGAGACTCACCAGGGCAACGGTCGGAATTGTCCAAATCCCAATAACAACAGGCATGGTATAAGCACCTAAATCACGGTTAGCATTGAGCCACAACAAAATGCCAGTGCCACACAGCGAGGTGAGAATACCAATCAACAATGTCTGTAGCCAGCTGCCCCAGATGATTCCCTTTAAATGGGACCAATCTTCCTGGGCATTGTAGGCTGAAATAAACCGCAGAACTGCCGTTGGCAAGCCAAATCCAGCAATAAAGGCCCAGAAAATACCAATGGCTGTAGCATAGTCATAAATCCCATAGGCGGCTGTGCCCATCCAGCGCGCCAGCAACACTTGAGAGCTATATAAAACCCCCGCACTGATTATCTGCACTGTCAATGCGGCCCCTGCCCCTCGCACTAGTTTGGCGAATACATTTGGTTCCTGCAAGCTGCCTCCCTGGTTAGTCACTAGGCACCATGATAGTCAGAGAAGTCTCGTCACCTGCGCCCATGGGACTGAAGCTACCGTCATTGAGCACGCCAAACTAACCTCTATAAAACAAACAGACATGCACCTGACTGGGAGCAACAGAAAACGGAAGATCCTGTTGCCAAAAGCGATTGGAATTAAGGCCAAGCTGGCAGGATGATTTTAGCTGGGAGATGCGGTCAGATAACAATGGCTCTAGACCGATTCATCCCCTAAATCAGCAATCGCAAAATATCTTTGATTGTCAGGTTTTATTAACTTATTGCCATAGAGTAATCTTTATAACCTCTATTTTGTAAAATTGAATACATAAATAACTGCGAAGTGGAGAATAAGTATGCTCCTTCCGGCTAGCGCTCCCACATGCCCATTGGTATCCGAACCAGAAGTAGAACCTGCGCCAAGCTGGTATTCTGTTTGTCAGCTTAATTACACCCGCGATACCTGGGTTAAGCTGCTGCAACCACCTAGCTATTTTGCTTATGACAAGGCTAAGTTACTTTGCCAGGCATCAGAGAACACTTGGGCTGCTTGGGTCCCTGACCATGGTGAGGTGCTATTGGATAGAAGTCATTTCTATTGCTGATAAACAAGAGTGAACCTCTAAAACCTATATTCCTGCTGACAATCAGCAACTCACAAGCTTGAGTAGCAGAAGCTTGGCAACTGCAAGAAATGCTTTTGCGGTAATGATCAGGGTAGACGGAGTCCATCCAACGGCATGTCATTTGGTAACAACCCAAGAAACTAAAGAGAAAGTGTTGGAGGAAACAGTATAACCACACCGATTGTTTCTGTACGTAATCTAGTGGCTGATAAAATACCTGCTGCTAAGGGACAGGGAAGGGGGCATGGGGTTACTAATCTAAAGGCACCTATACCCCATCAGCGCTCTTTCAAACTTTAACGCTCATTTGCTTTAGGATCCGGCCCAAACTTGTTAGACCCTGCGGTCCCATCCGTTACAGCAAAGACCAAATTTACAATTGGACACAGAATCCACCACCCACTACGGTCAACATCGTGCATACGACGAATACCGACAGCAATAGATGGAATCAGAACAGCTAAATTATAAATAAAGCTGAGGATACTTTGATCCGTATTACTGAATGCTCCCAGAAAGCCTTCTATGAAGCCTAAACATAAGGCAGCGAGAAAATTGAATAGAACAAACATCCAGTATTCTTTTCGGCGCGCACGTCCTTCAAATACTGCATAGTTCTTTAAAACCTTGATATACCATTCCATAAATGTTTACTCTCTACGTATCTTTCAGTGTCTTAGACCTTGGTTAGACCTTTAATTTGGTCTAATTTTGCCCTAGAGCGTACCCAGCCACTAACCAGTAACATAATTCTTGATTTATGGCTCAACGATACTAGTTAGGATTTATTTCGCATCTGATTAACGTTTATCCTCAATCTACAAAACCGTAGCTTAGGGATAGGCCACCATGAAACATGCATCTGCAGAAACAATAGCCTTCCTCAACGCACTACTAGAACAAATTCGTTTTTTACCTGGTTTCAAAGAGAAAAAGCTCGGTATTTTCTATCGAAAGTCTAGGGCATTTCTCCACTTCCATTCAGAATCATGCACAGACGTTCCATGGAACGTCTGCCAAGCCCTTATACTGCTTCATTCTGCACACCAAACTTCTCAAAACCACTCTTGAGAACCAATTTTGTATCCATCGAGCCTACCTCAATATCCTCTTTCAAGAGTGCAACCAGACAACGCTGACGTAGCACACGTTGAATCTTCAGATGTTTGCCAGGCTTAACTTTAGTTTGGGTATAAATTAAACAAATCTCTTCCGAGAATGTTTCTACGCCTTCAATATGAGTTGGCTCTAGGACATCGTCCTCGTCCTGACACAATTCTATTCCCACACGCTCAATAATTTCAAAGGCCTTTTCCGGATCTACCTCGTAGGTGATAGACACCTCTACCGCTGCATTAATCGGATGTTTAGAGTAATTAATAATCGATCCAATATCGCCATTTCTCAGAATCTGAACCTGGCCATCGGGATGCAGAATGCGTGTCGTTCGTAGCTCAATCGATTGAACAGTCCCCTGGGCTTCGGCAGTTTCAATAAAATCACCCACTAAGTAATAGTCTTCAAACAGGATAAAGAAACCGCTGACCACATCCTTCACCAGGTTTTGCGCCCCTAAACCAACGGTTAGACCCACAATCCCGGCACCTGCTAAGATTGGCCCTGGATCAATATTGAGAGCTTTTAACAAAAATAAAGCCGTGCCAAAGTAAATAATATATCTAAGTGAACTTACAATGAGTGGGGTGATGGTCACCCGTCGCTGATAAATTGCAGTCGATGTTTCCTCAGTGGACAGCAATAATTCTGTGACGAGTAGTTGTGCGACATTGGCAGCTAATCGCCCTAAAAAAACTAAGACAATGACCTTCACAGCCATTGCGCCATAGCCTGCTAAGTTAGCAATTAAGTCAATTTGCCTGACTACTAATATACCTACATAGAGCCAGACAACATATTCCAAACAGCGCTTTAAAAAAGGAACAAGATGTTGTAAACGATCGTAAAACCGCAACAGATTACTAGGGCTAGAATACTTTTTACTCAAAGCATCCAAGCTATCAACAACAACACTTACGGATCTAAAAACGATAACGCCAATGGAAATAATCAAATAGATGCGCCAGGTTGCATAGAGATAAGGAGATATCTCTTCGGGTAGATGCAAAAAACGAGCACACCATATCAAGGCCAAAAGCCACATGCCCACACGTAATACGGTACTTAAGGCCTTAAACAAATGTTCAATACTCTCATCATTCGCCGTGATTTGCTCTATCTGCTTAACGTGGCGACTAATCTGAGCTAACCTGTGCTTGAGGGGACGCTGCAAAATACCGACCAGGACCAGCAAACATATACTTTTGGCAACACCTGCTGCTATGCCCAGCCAAACTTCCTGAGGTGTGTTTTGAATCAAAGACAGGGTATACGTATCTGGCTTTTCACCCTGTAGTAGTATCCATCCGTTGAATCCTGCTACTAATAGAACGAGCAAGCAGCCTGAAATCAGAACGATGCCAAATACGTTTTGTCGTAGCGTTTGCAAGCCTGCATCATCCATCTGTAGTGGAGATGCTTGTAAAACCCAACGAGAACCCCAATTAAAAGAAATATATAAAAAACCACAAAGAATAATAATTAAGGCTAGCTCAATGGAAAATAGCACTAACGCAGCCATAATTTAGCGGCCTCTCAAACAGGCAAGTAAACGTACAGATAGGGCGTTTGCCCCATGTTCTAGACATCTTAGGACATTGCTATACGCACCATACAAAACTTGCTGATTAAGGGGCAATTAGGGGCTGCTATTTAATTGAGAATTCAGAATGGCTGCTAGGGGCGCACTGTCGTGCGCCCTTCAGATACAGGCAAATGCTATAGGCCAATGCACCATATCCTGCGTAGGGGCGCATTGCAATGCGCCCCTACGTAACAGATTCTAGAAAAGACTATGATTACTGAGGAGGCAAAATTACCGCATCAACAACGTGAATAATGCCATTGCTGGCTTCAATGTCAGCTGAAACCACGTTAGAGTCATTTACGGTCACTCCAGAACCCACAGAGATATTTAAAGGAATTCCAGCAACAGAATCAACGCTACCCGATGCCAGATCGGTAGACCGCACACTGCCGGGCACCACATGGTACGTCAAAATGGTTGCCAATAGCTCTCTGTTTTCGGGTTGATAGAGACTCTCAATTGTGCCTTCAGGCAAACGGCCAAACGCATCATCAGTAGGGGCAAACACTGTAAACTCTGTTTCACCATTGAGCACACCTACTAGCTTGGCGTGTTTTAGCAACGCAGTCAAAACATCAAAGGAATCATTGGTGGATGCAATACTAACAATAGTGTTTCCAGTGTGTCCATCTTTGGACTGAGCAGAGGCTGTCTCTTTAGCCTGCACTGGAGACATCGCAAATGTAGCAGCCAATAGGCTGGTGAGTACCATTACCTTCTTCATGAATTAATACCTTCCTAACAGGTGTTCATTAGAGGTACGACACCTAACCAAAATTGGATCACTTTTATTTATAAATCAAAAACTGGGTCTCCATTTCATGAGAAACCAGGTTCAAACGCCAATGAAATCGCTATAAGGGAAATAGGCAAATTTAAGCCCCTTACTTCATCACTGAACTTTTTGAGTGCCATAGCCCTATGTCATCCCGACACACCACCATAAATCAGTTGCATCTTCAGCCTAAAGGATCAATAATTTGTCTAGACGTCTACATGAATTTAACGATCAGTTAAAAATTGGTTAAGTTATGGTAAAGACAGCGCTACAACCATCTAGAGCCGTCTGGATGTCAGTCCTAGCTAAAGCGCCCTTGATGCTTTTAGAAGAGTGCGTTGCGACACTTGACGATGTGCCTGGGTATGGATTTTTGCGATCGCCCGAAATTGGTTTGACCATGGTGCGAGGTCGAGCCGAGGGGACTGGGCAACCCTTTAACCTGGGTGAAATGACGCTGACTCGTTGTGTAGTACAGCTGGATGAGCTGACTGGCTTTGGGTATGTAGCGGGTCGTTCCAAACGCCATGCAGAGCTAGCAGCTGTGTGTGATGGGCTGCTACAGCACCCTGGTTGGCATGATCGGGTGCAGGCCCAGGTGATTATCCCTTTGCAAGCGGCAGCCCAGGAAAAACGAGAGCGGGAAGCGGCTGAAGTTGAATCCACCCGTGTCAACTTTTTCACAATGCTGCGGGGGGAAAGCTAATGATGATTACTCAGCTAACCGGATTTACAGATACAGTTTACGACGCCCAGAAAACCTTCCGAGCGTTATTAGATGCCTTGGCAAGACCCGGTATTCTGCAAACAACTGTTTCCCTGACCACACCTAATGGTCTTGAGCTAAGTTGCGCCGCTGCCTGCCTCACCCTGTTCGATTTAGAAACTGTAGTGTGGCTACAGTCAGGATTTACTGAAGATGTGCGTCAGTGGCTAGTGTTTCATACGGGCTGTCGCTTTACCGACAATCCCCAGGCTGCTGATTTTGCCTTGATTAAGGAAATCGCCACCGCCCCTAAGCTTGCTGAATTCTCCTGGGGCAATGCTGAATATCCAGAAGCGTCTACTTCGTTATTGATCCAACTGCCTGAGTTAACGGGGGGATTACCCATGAAACTCAAAGGGCCAGGGATTTTGGATGAAATTGCGGTGAGTCTGCCTCTGAATTCTGATTTTTGGCAACAGTGGCAAATGATGACGGCAGATTATCCCTTGGGTTTAGACTGCTGGTATTTTGTCGACGATCGAGTGCTGGGGCTGCCTCGCACAGCTCAACCCATCATAGAATCTCAAGGGGGCGTATGACGCTAACAATTCGTCCTGGCAGCCGCGAAGATTTACCTCAAGTTGTGGATATCTATAATCATTCGGGGCTGGAGCATGGCGCTGTTTTGACCTTAGCTGATGCCGAGAAATGGTTTTCACGGGTTCAACAGTATCCAAATTACACGCTGTGGGTTGCCTGTTTCTCCGAGAAAGTTGTTGGCACGTTTGCCTTGCTGATTATGGATAATCTGGTTCACCATGGCAGCCCATCTGGCATTGTCGAAGCTGTGGGGGTGGCTCCTGATTTGCAAGGCCAGGGGATTGGTCGGCGAATGATGAACGTTGCGATCGCACGGTGCCGTTCTGCCGGATGCTACAAACTCACCATTTCCACTAACCTTCGCAGAACAGCTGCCCACGCCTTCTACGAATCCTTAGGATTCACCCAACACGGATACAGTTACCGAGTCGAACTTAGTTAACGAAATCTTCAGGAGAAAATCCATGCCCTATGTTGCGGTCAAAGGTGGAGAACAAGCCATTCGCAATGCCGAAGCCTTACTCAAGGCAAAGCGGCGAGGCGATGAGACTGTGCCGGAGCTTTCCGTGGAGCAGATCAAGCAACAGATGCAGCTGGCGGTAAACCGAGTAATGGCAGAAGGCAGTTTGTATGATCCGGACCTGGCAGCATTGGCCATAAAACAAGCTTGGGGAGATTTGGTCGAAGCGGCTTTTTTGCTGCGGGCATATCGAACAACCTTGCCTCGGCTGTATTACAGTGAACCGCTGGATACGAGTGCCATGGCGATTCAGCGGCGCATTTCGGCCATCTTTAAGGAGGCTCCGGGGGGGCAGAAGCTTGGTCCCACATTTGACTACATTCATCGACTGTTGGACTTTAAGCTGGCGGCTGAGGATAATACATTTTCTGCACCCACCAGTGAACAGGTTGATGTCAATGAAACGACGCCTCGGGTGGCTCATACGTTGGAGCAGGAGGGATTGGTGATGCCTCCTGGCAATGGAACGGTGGGGCATGGGTGTGATCAACAGCAAGACACTGCACCGTTTGACATTACGCGACAATCACTCACCACACCCACCCATCGAGATGCTCGTTTGCAGAACTTAGCCCGTGGTGATGAAGGCTTTTTGTTGTCTATGGCCTATTCCACCCAGCGGGGGTATGGCAAAAATCATCCCTTTGCTGGTGAGATTCGCATGGGTGAGGTGGATGTGATCATATGTCCTGAGGAACTAGGATTTGAAATTGCCATTGCCGATATAACAGTCACCGAAGTGCAAATGGTGAATCAGTTTAAGGGCAGTAAAGAAATTCCGCCACAGTTTACCCAAGGGTACGGCCTTACGTTTGGCTACAACGAACGCAAGACCATGGCCATGGCCCTTGTGGATCGAGCGCTTCAGGCTCAGGATTTAGGAGAATCTCTGGATGGTCCAGCCCAGGATGAAGAATTTGTTCTCTTTCATTCTGACAATATTGAAGCTCAGGGCTTTGTGCAGCACCTTAAGCTGCCCCATTACATCGATTTTCAGGCAGAACTAAATCTGATTCGTAAGCTACGCCGTGATTATGAACGGACCCAGGAGATAACAAACCCACCATCGACTCAGGCTGAGAGTCATCCGCTTGTTTCCCAGGAGGCAAAAACAGCATGATTAAAGGGCTAAACCCTATCATCTTTCTTTCCAGGGCAGGTACAAGACCAGCCCCTACGGCACATATCCCTTTTCTCTTTGCTAAACCATGACTTCCCCTGCCTCGCCTGTTCTCCCTGTCTCCCCTGCTCCTTCTAACCCTGAACCAGGGTTTAACTTTGCTTATCTGGATGAACAAACTAAACGATCTATCCGCCGGGCTATTCTTAAGGCCGTGGCGATTCCTGGACATCAGATTCCCTTTAGCTCGCGGGAAATGCCAATGTCATATGGCTGGGGCACTGGTGGCATTCAGGTGACGGCCTCGGTGATTGGTAAAGAAGATACCTTGAAGGTGATTGACCAAGGGGCTGACGACACCACTAATGCCGTGAATATCCGACGTTTTTTTAAGAAGGTGTGTGGTGTGGCAACGACCGAACGCACAGAGGAAGCGACTCTGATTCAGACCCGTCACCGGATTCCTGAAACACCTCTCAAAGAAGGGCAGGTGTTTGTGTATCAGGTGCCCATGCCTGAGCCGCTGTACTTTATTGAGCCGTCTCGGACTGAAGCCAACAAAATGCATGCGTTAGAAGAATATGGCCCCATGTACGTCAAACTCTATGAGGACATTACCAAGTTTGGGCGGATTTCTTTAGCCTATGACTATCCGGTCATGGTAAATGGGCGGCATCTGATGAACCCCAGTCCAATTCCTCGGTTTGATAATCCGAAAATGGATATGAACCCGGCGTTGCAACTATTTGGGGCGGGACGAGAGAAACGAATTTACGCCATACCGCCCTACACCCAAGTGAAAAGCCTGGATTTTGAAGATCATCCGTTTTCGGTGGAGAACTGGGAGCAGCCCTGTGAGTTTTGTGGGGCCACTGACAGCTATCTAGATGAGGTGGTCATTGATGACCAGGGGGGACGCATGTGGATTTGTTCAGATACGGACTATTGCGAGCAGCGTCAGCGATCGCAATCGGGTAGTGCACAAAAACTAGGGCAATAGGAGAAAGACATGATGCAGCCGCTACTGACGGTTAATAATTTAAGTAAGTATTATGGCGATCTGTGTGCCTGCGATCGCATCTCCTTCAACCTTTACCCAGGTCAGGTTCTGGGCATCATCGGCGAGTCTGGCTCCGGCAAAAGTACCCTGCTGGATAGCATTGCCGGTCGTATCCCCTTTGAAACAGGAGAGATGTCCTATTGTGACCGAGACAACAACCCTATCGACCTGCGTACGCTACCTGAACCCCGTCGTCGTCGGTTGATGAAAACCGAGTGGGGCTTTGTCCGCCAGAACCCCCGTGACGGGTTGCGCATGAACGTGACCGCTGGGGCCAATATTGGCGAACGACTGCTCGATGTTGGCCAGCGGCACTATGGCAATATTCGTACCGAAGCCCTCCAATGGTTAAGTGAAGTTGAAATTCCGGCTGCCCGTCTTGATAACTTTCCCCGTACTTTTTCCGGCGGCATGCAACAGCGTCTGCAGTTGGCCCGCATTCTGGTCACACGCCCCCGCATTGTGCTGATGGATGAGCCCACAGGTGGTCTCGATGTCTCTGTCCAGGCCAGACTGTTAGACCTGATGCGATCGCTGGTACGCACCCTTAACCTCAGCGTCATCCTGGTCACCCATGATATCGGCGTCGTGCGACTGCTGGCCCATCGACTGATGGTGATGCAAAACGGTCAGGTTGTCGAAGCCGGACTCACCGACCAGGTGTTGGATGATCCCCATCATCCCTATACGCAACAGCTTGTGAATGCCACGTTAGTGCCTTAATGAAGACTCACTACAACACAATTGTCCCCCCATGAACACCTTACAACTCTCATCTCCAGCAACCGCCCCAACCAATACAACAGCCCTGCTGCAAGCAGACCGGCTCCATAAAAGCTTTGTGCTTCATCACCAGGGCAGTGTCAATCTGCCCGTGCTCGAAGGGGTTTCCCTCACCGTTAATCCCGGTGAATGTGTTGCCCTCCAAGGGGCCTCAGGTTCAGGGAAATCCACCTTTATGCGCTCTCTATACGCCAACTACCGTGTGGATAGCGGCTCTATCTGGGTCAAACACCAGGGGGAGTGGGTTGATCTGCCCCAACTCGAAGCCCATAAATTAATTGAAGTCCGCCAATATACCCTCGGCTATGTCAGCCAGTTTCTGCGGGTGATTCCTCGGGTGCCAGCGGTAGACGTCGCTGCAGAACCCTTGATGGAACTAGGTTTAGATACAGATAAGGCTAAAGATAAGGTACGAGACTTATTTTCTCGGCTAAACTTGCCAGAGCGACTATGGGAACTGTCACCTACCACCTTTTCTGGGGGTGAAAAACAGCGGGTCAATATCGCTCGTGCGTTCTCCATGGACTACCCTATTTTGCTTTTAGATGAACCCACATCAGCGCTAGATGCGGCCAATCGAGACGTCGTGATGCGGTTAATCGAAGAACGTAAAGCCCAGGGCTGTGCCATGGTAGGAATTTTCCATGATGACGAAGTCAGGGAAAGGGTTTGCGATCGCACCCTCCTCTTTGGCTAACCCTCGCTTGCTTGGTCAGTCAAAATAGCCACCAAGATACTCATTAGAGGGTCTACATCAGCGGGTACTCGATATAGCTCTAAATCTTGAGAAATTTTTCTTTGCTGTCGATCAAGCACAGCAAACTGCCAGATACGCCCAATCGAAACTGCACCATAAAGGAGATTCCCCGACGATGAGTCCGTGACTTTATCCAATGCAATGAGTTCAGCCGCCAGCTGTTTAAATCCGCGTTCCAGATTTTCATCTTTGGCCTCGATAATCAGCAAACTATGGCCAGACTGAAGATAATAATCTAAAAGGCCCTTCAACTGATCCGTCGCCTTAAGAGAATAGCTAACCTTAACCTTGACATGGATTAAATGCACTAACTCTAAAATCAGAGGCGCAATCAAAAATTCTCGGCGCGCCGATTCACTATCTAATGTGACGAACGGCAAACTCTCCTCCAAACGCTGCCTAAGTCGATCGATAGTGTCTACTGGTTTTTCTGACTGAGGCAAAACCAGCGACGTCAGCTCTAAGCTATACCCAAAGTGGGTCACGATATCTTCCAGATAATAATTCAGCTTGAAATAGTCAGAAAAATAACAGGACTCTGGAAGTTCAATGATCTGAGCCATTTTTTGTCTCCTAACCCTAAAGATAACGTTAACTTAACCTTGGTTAGATATCAGTTAGAGATGTCTAGACATTTTCTAGTTGTATCTAATTGTCTAATTGGTAGAGAAGCCCGTTTACCCAAATAAATCCAGACCATACGCCCCATGATTGAAACCATCTACACCAATTATCGCTTGCAGCTTCCAGGCCAGGAGCTACTGGGCACCCTTGTCGTCAAGGACGGTCTAATTGCAGACATTCAGCCAGGTACTGTGGATCAAGGGCAGAATGGCAACGGCGACTATCTACTGCCAGGGCTGATCGAACTCCACACGGATAACCTGGAGCGGTGCATGTCACCTCGCCCCAAGGTGAGCTGGCCTCTGGATGTGGCTGCCGTACACCATGATCGAGATTTAGCGGGGGCCGGTATTACAACCGTGTGTGACGCCATATCTATTGGCGATCTTACCCCTGGCTCTCTGCGCATGACCCAATTTGGCCCCATGATCAATACGATTCATCAGGGACAAAGCGACGGGCGCTTCTCGGTGGACCATCGACTACACCTACGCTGTGAGCTGGGATATAACCAGGTATACGATCTGGTGGAAACCTATGCCGATCACCCGCTGCTGTCACTGATGTCCCTAATGGACCACACCCCCGGACAGCGACAGTTTGTAAAACTTGATAAGTACAAAGAGTATTACCAGGGCAAACATGGGGTAACGGCTGAGGAAATGGATGGCTTTATTCGCGATCGCATCGAAGCCCAACAGTGCCATGCCGTCGATAACCGTCGCAGACTGGTGGAACTGGCCCAGCAACGCGACATTTGTCTGGCCAGTCACGATGATGCTACCCCGGAGCATGTCCAAGAAGCCATTGAAGACGGGGCTGCCATCGCCGAATTTCCCACCACATTGGATGCGGCGAAAGCAGCTCACACCCATGGTCTACAGGTGCTGATGGGAGCCCCTAATTTAATCTTGGGTGGATCCCATTCAGGCAATGTGTCCGCCATGGATTTAATCGAGCGAGATTTAGCCGATATTATCTCGTCAGACTATGTGCCCCAAAGTTTAGTTCAAGCGATGTTCCTGATTGTGGAGAAGGCTCAGGTGCCGCTGCATCAAGCAATGCGTCTGTTTACCGTAAATCCAGCTAAGGCGATTGGGTTGGATTGCGATCGCGGCAGTCTAGAGGTCGGCAAACGGGCTGACATAATTACCTTGCACCATGATGGTGTGATTCCCCGACTAACATCCGCTGTCCGTCAGGGATATCGCATTGCTTAGAGGCAAGGGAATGGGAGAGTTTCCTCACTGAAACCTGATTTTCTCTCTCTCCTTTTCCTGGTTAAGTCATTGAGACACTTGATTGAAGGTCTTTATACCTATCAACAAGATTGTTAGATTATAACAAAACTATGACGATTTTGTCCTGTTAAACAACCGCGTTAACCCATTGTCGGGATGTTCCATGGAATGTCCCGACAATGGGTTATCCCTTTTCTTGCAATGCACATAACAACTCTAGACCCAATTCTCGATCTTTATCGCCAACGTGGCCAAGCCCAATATGGTGGTGAAGCCGTCAGTCAGTTAGAACATGCCCTCCAATGCGCCACCCTCGCCGAAGAGAATGGTGAATCACCAGAGCTGATCGCCGCTTGCTTCCTCCATGACCTGGGACATCTGGTGCATCATCTTGGTGACAACCCAGCAGTGCGGGGCGTTGATGATTGCCATGAATATCGTGCAATTCCCGTATTAGAGCCCCTATTTCCAGAAACTGTTACCACACCCATTCGTTTGCACGTAGCCGCCAAACGCTATCTTTGTGCGATAGATGAGAACTATTGGGAAGCACTCTCGCCTGCCTCTAAGCTAAGTTTGAAGCTTCAGGGAGGTATTTTCTCACAGTCGATGGCACAAGCTTTTATTGACCAGCCGAATGCAGAAAGTGCTGTCAAACTGCGTCGCTGGGATGATTTAGCTAAGATTAAAAACCTAAAAACCCCTGACTTAGATCATTTTCAACCTATTCTAACCACTGCGAGTCGGGGACCCGTCGTATGATCCTCATCGCCCAAATCAGCGATCTCCATGTGCAGATGCCGGGCAAACTCGCCTATGGCATCGTAGACACTAATTCCTTAGTTGCCGAGGCCATTGCCCGATTGAGCAGGCTTAATCCTCAACCAGATGTGGTGGTGGCATCAGGCGATCTGATTCAAGACGGCACTGTGGAAGAATATGAGCTGCTAAAAGTCATGCTCGCACCATTGCAGTGTCCCGTGTATTTAATGCCAGGCAATCACGATCATCGCGATCATCTACGACAGGTATTTAATACCCACACCTATCTGCCAAGGGCGAGTTCTCACCTTAGTTATGCTGTCGATAACTATCCCATGCGCCTGATCATGCTCGACAGCATTATCCCAGGAAAAGGTGGGGGCTGTATCGATGCCGAGCGTTTGGCATGGCTAGGGCAACAACTGTCAGCAGCACCTGAAACACCCACCCTCATGTTTATGCACCATCCTCCATTTGCCACTGGCATTCCCTGGATGGATCGCAAACGGTTTCAAGGCCGTGGGGCGCTAGCAGAATTAATTCGCCAACACCCTCAAGTAAAACGCATTAGCTGCGGGCATTTACACCGCACTATCTACTGCCCATGGGCCGGGACGGTGGCCAGCAGCCAGCCTAGCTTAGTCCATCAAAGTGCTATAGATTTTGACCCTGACAGCTCTAGCCAATTTGTGATGGAACCACCCGCCTATCAACTCCATGTATGGACAAAGGAGACGTTAGTTTCCCACACCATGTATGTTAGCGAGTTTGATGGTCCCTATCGGTTTTCCGATGGGAAAAAGGTGGTTGTGGCAGCTTTATAACGATGGATCAACCCTAGGCAATTCACAATCAGTCAGTCTGTATGTTGTACAATCTATAGCCCACACCATAGGCCTGGTAGCTAGCATCAGAGCAAGATTTATGACTGCCCTCAGTGTTAACCTCAACAAGATTGCCCTTGTCCGGAATTCCCGCACCATGGGTATACCCAGTGTCGTGAAGGCGGGGGAAACCTGCATTCAAGCTGGAGCCTATGGCCTCACGGTGCATCCTCGCCCAGATGAGCGTCATATCCGGCGTCACGATGTTTATGACTTGGCGGAGATGCTCAAGGCACATCCGACGATCGAATTTAATATTGAGGGGAATCCTTTAGAAGCTAGGTTCATGGACATTGTGCGGGATGTAAAACCTCATCAGGTGACGTTAGTTCCTGACGATCCCAATCAGTTTACCTCCGACCATGGCTGGGATATTGCCAATCAAGGTGAGACTCTGATCCCGATTATTAAGGAAATTCAAGGGCTAGGGGCGCGGGTTAGCTTGTTTATGGATCCTGACCCAGAGCAAATTCGGCTGATCCCCACATTAGGTTCGATGCAGGGGCCGACGGAGACTCGTATTGAACTCTACACCGAACCCTATGCTACGGCATCCCGCGAAGGAACTGAGGAGGAGTTAGAAACACTGCATACCAGCTATGCGGTGGCGGCAAAAGTGGCCCAGGAATGTAGCCTAGGGGTCAATGCAGGTCATGATTTAAACCTCGAAAACTTGCCTCAGTTTTTGCAGATTCCCAATATCTTAGAGGTGTCCATTGGCCATGCTCTCACAGCGGATGCGTTAATGATGGGTCTGGAGAATGCGGTCAAGGCTTATTTGGATGTCATTGCAGCGGCAAATCAGTAATACATATAAAGATAGTCATGGATGACCCATCTATTGTTCGTCATTTTACTGACACTCCTTGGGAGCCAGCGGTAGGCTATTGTCGAGCGATTCGAGCGGGCAACCAAATTTTTATGTCGGGGACTGCTCCGGTGGATGATCAGGGGAATACCGTTGCTCCAGGAGATGGTTATGCCCAGGCAAAACGGTGTTTTCAGATAATTCAAAAGACGCTCCGGGCTATGGGTGCGGATTTATCGAATATTGTGCGGACCCGCATGTATGTGACAGATATTAGCCGCTGGCAAGAATATGGTCAGGCCCATCAGGAGTTTATGGGGACTTATCCCCCTACGACGGCGATGGTGGAGGTTAGTGCGCTGATTGATCCTGATATGCTGATTGAAATTGAGGTAGAGGCTCTGGTGTTTTGAATTATTCTACGCTAAAAATTCGGGTTGGTTAACGAGTAAAGGGTGAAGGGTGAAGGGTAAGGAGTGACTCTTCACCACTTTAGACTTGTTACACTTTAACAGTCTTACCCAAAATCTGATTCTTGACAGACCACTAGGAGTGCATCAGTGCTTTATTGCTTAAACCCAAGCAGCTAAGACTCTCTCTGCAAACCAGATGCTGCCCATGAGAATCATCAGTACTGAAGCAGCGTAGTTTAGGAAGATGGCTCCTCGACGTTGTTGTAAAAATCGCAATCCGTAGAATGCCAGGACAACAATGGCAATCTGACCTATCTCTACGCCTAGGTTAAAGCTGGCTAGGGATAAGATCAGGTTGCTCTGACTTTGGGTGAGGTCTCTCAGAATATTGGCGAAGCCGAGGCCATGGATCAGCCCAAAGCCGAAGGTAAACCAGGGTCGATGGTTCATAGGTTTATGCCACAGATTTTCTATCGCTATGTAAACGATGGATAGAGCGATCGCACTCTCGACAAAGGCTGTGGGCAAAGTGACAATATCGAGAGCGGCTAAGGTAAGGGTAAGAGAATGGGCAATGGTGAAGGCGGTAACGATTTTTAGGAGTTGAGATAGGCGACCTCCTGGTAAAAGTAGAGCAAGTAAAAATAGGATGTGGTCGTAGCCAGTGAAGATATGTTCTACACCCAGTTTGAGAAAACTAAGAAACTGGTGTTGCCAGGGGATTGTGTCTGCTAGTTCTATTGTGTTGTTTTCGGGGGTAAATACGATATTGCGGGTACGGTTACCTTGAGTAATGGTGGCTAGAGCCTGTTCATGTTCAGGGGGAAATAGATTATATTGAATGGTGAGTTTTTGGAGGGTTGTTGGCCATTCATAGCTTAATAAAAAGGTGCTATGGTTGATTTTGTCTTCAGGCTGCTGAGCTGTTGTTGAGGCGAGGGTGAATTGTCCTGATTCATCTGTTTGATTTTTTAAAGTAATGCCATTGCCTAATTGTTGTTCTAGCTGGGTACGATGCTGTTCAATTTCTGATGATGACAGCGTTTGATTGCCGTCGTCATCAGCAAAACTAAGCAATGCTGTAGGCATTGTCAACGTGATTTGGGCGTTGGTGTCGGTGACAATGATGTCGGCTACGGTGAGGTCGTCCCAGTGGGCTTGGGCGGGTGCGATCGCAACATTCCCCAGCCACACACTAGCCAACAAACCCACAATACCGACCCGTAAAAAGCGAACAAACCGTTTCATTTGGACCTCCTAATAATTTAAGGCATAAAAAAGGCATAAAAAACTATGGGGAGGGCTAATGCAATCCCCTCTTGGGCGGGGTGCCTGAAAAGCGGGGTGGGTTAACCGCAAAGGCTAATCAGCAACCAGCCCCCAAATCTGCTGGTCCCGTTCACCAAAGCTGGGATCAACCATCTGGGCAGCCTCAAAATATTGATTAGCCTTAGACCCATTGCCCAACTGTTGCTCAACCAACCCAGCCCGATAAAAAATCACCGCATTGCGAGTGCCCTGCCCAAGGGTTCTTTGCAACGCTCGTTGAGCATCCTGCCAACGCCCCAACTGCATGAGCACTCGGGCGTAAGTATCTAAGGTGTCTGCATCCTGACGTATTTTTACGTCAGCGTCCATCAGTGCCAAAGCTTCTGGCAGATCAGCCGCATCACCTCGGTCCAATAACAGCTGTGCTAAGGCACGACGATGCCCAAAGGTCTCTAAGTCTTCATGTTGTCTAAACTGTTCTTCGGCTTGTTGCCACAACTGTTGAGCTTTTGCTCGATTACCCTGGAGACTCGCAACTTGAGCCATGCCTTGAAGTGCAACATGGTCCCACACATGGGGATAGTCTTGGGAAGTAAACACCTGAGAGTAGAGCTTTGTCGCAGCTCGGTAATGCCCTTGGCGAGTTTTGAGCTTAGCCATATGGACTAGGGCTAAAGGGTATCGAGGCAAAATGTCTAGGGCTTCTTGGTAGAGTTGTTGAGCAGTTTGATAATCTCCTCGGCTAGCGTAAAAACGCCCCATCAAAGTACGAGTCCAGGCAGAACTCCCTGATTCCTGCGGTTCTTCCGCGTTGAGGGCGGCTTCAAAGTCTTTAATCGCCAATGCATCCTCGCCTAGTGCATAGTGCCCAAGGCCCCGCAGCGTGAGGGAGCCTAGGGTGGGTATTTGCTGCACCAGATTGTCTGCGATGGTCCTGGCTTTAGTGAGATTGCCCTTGCCTAAGTATGCTGTGATCAAGATAGACTGAGCTGGTTCAGAATAGGCTTGGGTGGCAAGCACCTGGTTCGCTATAAGAATAGCGCGGTCGAAGTCGTGCTGAGCTTCAGCGACTTTGGCTTGAACAATTTGAGCCCCTTCGTTGTTAAACGTCAGCTTTTGTAGAGATTGTTGAGCCGCTTGGTCAGCAAGAAGATACCAGTTGGCATCACCAGTGGCACGGGCCAGTTTTAAGTAAGTGCTAGCGAGGGCCGCTTGACTAAGACCGTCTTCTGGAGTTTGGCGGATGCGATTTTTATAGAAGGCAATCTCCTGTTCGAGTTGGCCAGTGATGTCGGTTTGGTCTGGAGGCGAGAAAGAGTAATCGTAGGGGCTGGTGTTGAGGAGAGGTTTGAGTTGATGGACGGTAGTGGCAATCAGGAGGATGCCAATGCCCCACAGCAGCTGTCGACGACGCTGGGTGAAACGAAGATTGAGAGGTAATAACATGGGTTTATGTTGTTGCGTAGGGGCGCATGGCCATGCGCCCTTCTGAATTAGGACATGATTAATCCTCTTTGATGTCCTGCTTGCTATCTTTGCTAGCAAGAGGGACGTTGGGTGCAGCCTAATTAGGCAATGCCAAGTAAGGAAACGTATGCTCTAATGGCTGATGTCCCTGGGCCGGATTTCCAGGAGTGCCTTCATAGGAAACATTGTCGGTCGTGATTGCTCCATTAGATAGAACACTCAGCGTGATATCAATGACATCATCCTCTAACATGCGCCCGCGCACAGGGCTGCCTGCGGCATTTAGATCATTGGCATAGCCACTGGGACCACTGGTGTCGATGCGCATAACGTCGGGCAAGAAGGCTCCTAATAACGCATTAGCACGTTCTTCACTATTGCCTAGGGCCAGCAAGGTTTTCTTAGCTTCACCCACAATGGGGCCAGCAATATCGGCGGCGGGTTGTTCACCTGCTAATGCGGCGGCTTCGAAGTCAGGGCCAACACTATTTAGAGCATTTAGGAAATCGTTGGTAATCACTAACCCTTCGTTAATACCAGGGCGGGCCAGGCGTTCAACTTGGACATAGTTGCCACTGGCATCAGGGGTGGAAATCGTCGTCCAGACATCAAAAACATCGGCACTTGTGGAGCCTCTTAAGACCTTTTTCGGGATACGCACAGCGATAGTATTGACATTGTATCCAGCAGCAAAGTCAACCGCTTCATTGGCACTGCGGAAACCGACAGCAGGGCCAATGCCAGCCGCTCCGGCACGGACACGGAAGAACTGCTCTACATCAAAGAAGAAGGGATCTTCTCGTAATCCGGCAAAAACAGTCAGACGCTCGCCACCTAATTTAACATTGTTAATATTGGGTGAGGAATCGAACAAAGATGTTGTGACAGCTTTCCGAACTCTAGTTTTACCGTCTCTGATAGTCGTGACCGTAACCTCCTGTTCTTGGTTTTCATTGGGAGGACCAAACTCGAAGCGCAGCGTTAGATCCGGTTGACCAGCAACCTTGGCATCTTTATTGGCAACAGAGTCAATATGGAATTCATAGCGAGCATTGGTGCTGAAATAATATTGTTGTCGCGCTAGGGAGCGAGGATTGGTATTCATCATCAGGATGAGATCATCTTCAGATGCATTGGGGTTTTGATCTTTCTCTCTAAATGCATAAACGTCAGTAATGTTGAGGTTACGACCTTTAACATCTACTTCTCCATCATCGTGGTCCGACGCGTTAATTAATGTTGCGGCTCCCCCTAAGGTTAGGGTGGTGGCTAGAAACACTCCGCTGAGTTTTAGCCAGGTTTGGCGCTTAGACAGTTGGCCTAGAGTGTTTTGTAAAGACTTCAGCATGGTTCAATTTCTCCTTTTGGGAAATGAATAGAATGGGGTTTTCGTTAAACCACGGCCAAAGCTGGTGTTTTCTCTACTGAAAACTTACAATTCTGGACGTGGGCAAATTGCACGCATTTCAAAGCAGACCCGGTTGCTAGGGAGCATAGGCCATGACAACATATAAAAATCGTCAATATTGTCGGAGCAGAGGTTTTCTGCCCTATTTGTAAGCGATGATTTTGTGCAATCTGAAAAGGTATACGCCAGGCTTGGCGGATTGGATCTCTCGGTTTCAAAAAAAAGTTGAAATAAATGGCAAAACTGCAATCTAAGGATGAAACCGAACTGATTAGCCGCATGGTGCAAGGAGACCAGGCGGCACTCAGTCAGCTTTATGATCGCTACGCCCGAGTCATGTATTCATTGGCCTTTAAAATACTTGGCTCTGTGGAAGAAGCGGAGGAAGTTGTCCTGGATGTCTTTGCCAAGGCTTGGCGAACGGCTGCCCGATATGATTCCAGTCGCAGCCGTGTGGATTCTTGGTTATTTTTAATGACCCGCAGTCGGTCGTTGGATCGATTACGGCAGCGGCAACGGCAGACTAAGGTCGTCGAAGCGGCTACGAAGACGGTCGAGACGAGTGCTTCTGATAGGCCGGATGACGCTCTGATGATTGCTGAGCGCCGGACAGTCGTGATGCAGGCCTTGGGTGAGCTGCCAGACGAACAGCGCCTAGTGATTGAGTTGGCCTATTACCAGGGCTATAGTCAGTCGGAAATTGCCAAACAAACTGGTCTGGCCTTAGGCACGGTCAAAACGCGGATTCGGTTGGGATTGCGCAAACTAAAACAGGCTTTGGGAACAGGTTAAAAAATATGAGATCCAAGCCGGGATGGCTAGCGTATACCTATATAGCTATCCTCTAATCCTATAGGTTTCAAATGCCGAGTTAGTAGCCGAGTTAGTATAAGAACATGACATCTCCTGAGCGCTATCAAAATGCCGATGCAGCTGCCCTCTATGCCCTTGATGCGCTAGAGGCAGATGAGCGTAGGCAGTTTGAGCAGGCGCTATTGGATAGCGTAGAGCTGGAGCAGGAGGTGCGTGGGTGTGAAGAGGTGGTGGCTAATTTGGCCTATGGTGCCTCACCTGTGCCGATGGCAGCAGATTTAAAAGATCGCTTATTTCAACGGATCGCTCAGCAGTCTATCGGGCCGAGTTCAGATTTAGTGGAGTTGCTAGATTTGCCGATTGCTGAGCTGAAGCACCAGGCGGCTGAGTTAGACTGGGCGTTGATGCCTGGTAACTCGGGGGCAGAAATTGCCATGTGGCGAGTTGATGATTGCGATCGCGAAGTTGCCTTTTTTGTACGCAAAGCCACAGGCGGGTTATTTCCTAACCATGCCCATGCTAGTGGCGAAACGGTGCTGGTGTTGGACGGAGATTTTGTTGTTGACCACCAGGTATATCGGTCAGGGGAATGTGTATCGTCTCCTGGTAATACAAGCCATCAGCCAAAAACGTTGAACGGTTGCCTATTATTCTGTGTGTCTTCCATGGACGATGACATTTTGGAATCTTAAGAATAAAGATTTTTTAAGATGATCAACCCAATTCCGTAGGGGCGAACGGCTATGCGCCCGTCAGCCTATATGCAAGCTCTCAACCCTGCCCAGTTCGTTTTTCATTGTACGTAGTCTTAAGCTTTGAAGCGACAGCAGAGCGCTGTTAGCATTCGTGTCACCACACTAGTTCTTAATTAACCGAGCTAACATGAAGCCATGAACCCTCCTGAGTCCTACTCAAATGCCGATGCAGCCGCCCTCTATGCCCTTGATGCGCTAGAGGCAGACGAGCGTGCCCAGTTTGAGCAGGATTTGTTAGACAGTACAGAGTTAGAGCAGGCAGTTCGTGAGTTTGAAGAGACAGCGGCTACATTGGCCTATGTGGCCAAACCTGTGCCAATGGCAGCGGCTCTAAAGGAGCGCCTATGGCAACGGATCGCTGCTCAGTCTGTGGGAGCGAGCTCAGAATTGCTGCAGCTGTTGGATGTGCCCATTAATCAGCTAAAACAAAAGGCAGCTGAGTTAAGCTGGTCTCTGTTACCTGGTAAGTCAGGTGTGGAAGTGGCCCCCTGGCAAACAGAAGAAGCTTCTCGTGAAGCAGCCTTTTTTGCACGAAAGATTGGCGCTGGTCTGTTTCCGAATCATTATCATGCCAGTGGAGAGACCGTACTGGTACTGGATGGAGACTTTGTAGTAGATGGTCAGGTATACCATCCAGGTGAACAAGTTTCTGCCCCTGGTAAGACTAGCCATCAGCCGAAATCGCTAACAGGTTGTCTGTTATTATGCGTGTCGTCGATGGACGATGACATTTTAGATGTTTAAAGGCTCTCCATGTTTCTCAGGGCCTAAATTCTATTTGAGTATTGCTGAGCAACGCTACACACTCTAAATTGATTTCTATGGCAAGAAAAAACGTTTCCTCTGGTTCTCCAATGGAAAAACCGATAGGATTTTCAAGGGCAGTACGGATTGCTAACCTCATCTCAATCGCAGGAACGGCACCCATTGGGGATGACGGTTCCACAGCTTGTCTTGGGGATGTATATGGTCAAACGTATTGCTGTTTAAGTATTATCCATAAAGCGATTCAAGATGCTGGTGGCAAGTTAAGTGATGTTATTCGGACAAGGGTGATGCTCACAGATATTTCCAGATGGGAGGAAGCCGCTAAGGCCCATGGAGAATTCTTTTCTGAGATTTGTCCTGCTTGTACTTTTGTAGAAGTATCACGGTTTATTAAAGAAGATTGGTTGGTGGAAATCGAAGTAGATTGCGTCGTTACGTGAAAGAGAGATGACTCAATGGATGTTCACCGCCCGCCAACGCTTTATCCCACCCCAAACTCAAGACTGGCATAGCTACATTAAGTTTTCTGGCTTCACCCACATCACTGAAGTTGTCACCCTTGACTATATTCTCTGCCCTGATCTGATCGATGATCTTATGGATGAAGACTGGTCTTACAATGTCCAAGCAGATTGTCGCATTACCTGGTTCACCAATCTCGCTTACCTCCGCCAACGCATTCGCTGGCGTATAGGGCAAGATCAGCTACTGGCTATCCTTGAGCAGCCAACCCACATCCACGCAATACCCCCCAAATTTGAATTCTGTGGTTTTGACATTGTCGATGATGCGGAGGGTAATAGCGTTTTGACCAACTGCGGGCAATTTTCAGATCAAGACGCTGGTTTTATCCCCTCAGATGTTAATCAATTTGGACTGCTGTCAAACCTGGACCATGCAAATGCTGTCGCTGCTCAGCTTCGTTTGTCATTTTCAGATGATCCCCATTGTCGCAACTGTCGCGTTTGGCAAATTGCTCGTGATCTAGAGCCTGATGACTGATGGCCTATTCTATGGAACATCAGCCAACATCCGAAGGGTGTGCCCCTACCATGGCGAAGCCGAACATCGATGGCCAAAAAACAACCCCCATGCTATCTGAATCGAATCGCACGAGGGTTCAGTTTGTCTATAACGATAGCGGTTTTTTCCCTGAACCGTTATGTCTACTCCACCTTACGGACAAGCGCTACGCTTTTAACACTAGACGTGAAATACTAGCAATTTGTCATAAGTTTCACCGTACAAAGTGCTTAGTCTGTATTAGCAACTTACTCAGCGCAGGGCAAAAATGAATCAAGAGTTGAAATTACTCCCATGGTCCGCGCCAGCGCTGGCAATTCCTTGTCTGAACAGTTCGATGAAGTGTCTAGAGATGCTGACGCAGCAGGCGATAGCGCAGTCATCAGAGGCCGAGTAAAACATCGGTTATGTATTTGGCAAAGATTTGACAGACTGCCAGAAAAAAATAGTACGAATGATCTAAAATGATTTAATACATGGTTTTTCAAATTCTGATGGCCATAGCAATGTTTTGATGGTTTAGAGTTGGGATACCCTAGACCACAGCAAATCAATCTGTTTGAGGCAGTATGGCGATAATTGCGCTTAAGGCTTGGTATCTCCAGGATTATGAGCCAATTCGGGATTTAGAAAGGCGACCCCACGATCTGCGGCTGGCAAAGAATAGTCTGCTGAAGTCAGCGCTGCGGGCTGATTTTTTGGATGATATTGCCGATGTGCGCGACGCAGAGTGGTTCCAGCGTTACCTGGAAGGGGATGCGGTGGAGTTTTACATTGAAGGCAGCGGGACCTATGCGATCGCAAATATCGACCTGATCAGCCACGAAATCTACTTTGCCAAGGCCGACTCCCTCGCCAACCTTGATCCCACTATTTTCCTCTGCTACCAGGAGGAATATCCAGAATCCAGCGATTTGCTACAGGCAGCCCTTGAACCCTACGTCGAAAAGTTTAACCGTCGCTCTCGGCTACCCATCAAGCTAGTCGAATCCCACCGGCTCAGCAATGGCCCTGTACGACTAAACAGCAACCTGATGCGCCACATTCGCCGGAGCCTGCTGTTTATTGCCGATGCCACACCAATTTTTGAAGTCGATAGCGATTTGCCCTTACTAGTGCCCAATCCAGCAGTTTGCGTAGAGCTGGGGTATGCCCTATGCAATAAGCGACCTGAGCAATTGATTGTGGCTCAAATGGAGCGGGGAGACTTACCAGGCCAGTTTCCGTTTGATATTGCCGCTCAGCATAAGCTGGAATTTACCAGCAAATCCGCATTACAAAAGGCACTACCTAAAATGCTAGATGCCAAACTACAGCGATTTAACTTGGGGCTTGTTAAAAATTAAGCTCATGGGTTGACCATGGCTATTTTGCCTAACAGGAAATGGGATAACCTCTCCTTTTAGAATTTTGTCGCAGCGCGCAAAATTCTAAACCACTTTGCCAACTGCCCAAATAGGCTGCTAGGGATATCATTGATATTTTTCCGAGGGTTCTAGGGCGGCGGTCCGCCCTAGCCATGGGGGTGTGGGGAACTCGGCGGGACCCCACGCAGCGGGTTTTGCGAGTTACCAACCTCCCAAGATACATCGGTTGAGCATAGGGTAATCGCGATAGGGATTGCTCAGGGCTTTCCTCCCTGAAACCCTCCTGTTCGTGGGGCCTCGACTCCCCACCACCCCCCGAAAGTAGGATGTCGCTCATTGCAACGATTCAGGTTTGGTGGGAGTTACGGTGAGGTCAGGATAAACGTTACTGCATTCAAATCATGAACTTGTTTCTTAACAGCTCCTTGGTGGGTTAAATGTAGAGTCCTATCGTTGCTTGAGCGGACAGTCCTCATGGGGAAAAACGCTGCACAATCAAACAAAATATACTGGGAATCAGCGAAAACCCAAACACAATAGCACTCAGTACCAAGGCTACTGTGACCATAGACCATTTTTCAGACCAGCTGTCAATAATGGCCCTCTGTGGTTCAGTGGGCGTATACAGCACTCCGACAGACTCTCCTTTCTTGTAAGTGGGGGAACCTGTCCACCCCAGTGGAGAAACATCATACAAATCTCCATTAGGTCCCTCAAATTCAACTACAAGCTGGTAGAGCGTATCACCATACTCATCTGTCTTCTCATTGACCTGTGAGACAGTCCCCGTAGTAGGTGACAGGCTATCCAGCCAGCTGACACGATTATTTTGCCAAACAATAGAACCCAGTAAGGCTGCTACAGGTATAACCACCAATGACAAAAAACCAATAGCTGCCCTTTGGAGTTGTTTTTCAGGTTTACTTCCTAGAAAATCAATAGCAAGAGGGTATTTCCACGTCTTTCCCTTACTAGCTTGAATAGCCGCAATAATTGGAAATACAAAGCGCAGCCCCCATAACACCGGCAGTAAAATCGTCCCGACTAACGTAACCAGTAAAACAACGCTGTAAACTGTCGATGAAATCAGCCAATTAATGGCATTACGCGCATGGGGCTCAATTTGAGGGGACTGTTTTTTAGTGGCTTGCCAAATAATAATTGGCACTAAGATATCGATAAAGGGTATAGGAACAACCCAACTCAACAGAAGGGAAAGGTGGAGAAAAATTTCTACTGAAGGAGTTGTTTTTTCCTGACTCATAACGATGGTAAGCCCATGGTATTCATTTACACTTCGACGTCTACAGCATGAAATACATCAATTTTGGATAAAACTTAATATCCATCCAAAAATGAGGAGGCGGGCAATATCTATAAAGCCATCACGGGCAGCATCGGTTAAGGCCGTATTTGGTTTGACCATCACTCCTCAGATACAAGCGTCTGAGTTGACAGCATTGAGTCGACAACCTTCTCGCGTTGAAGGTCATCTAATAGAGAACGGGTCATGCATGTCGAAAAAAGCTTCGTCGCATTGTAGTAAGAATGCAATTTATCTCTCTGCCCTGGCGTCAGCTCAACAGCACAAGGTAACTTTAACTTTTTTATAAATCGAATGATACGTCCTTGCCAATAATTACGCTTGTATTGCCACCACTCTTCAAGGTCAGAAAAGTCTCCACGTTGTTGACGAATAAATTCGAGCCAACCTTTCACCACCTCATAATTTTGAAAATCATCAATTAATAGACCCTGCAAACGCTGAAGAGCATTAATAAATCCCTGAGGTGTTTCAATCTTTTGTTCAAAATCATGATAAAGCTTATAAACACATTCATGAGTTTCCAAAAGCTTTCCATCGATCATACTGGTAGCGAATTCAAAATCGGGCAAGTCAAAATATCTATATACTGCACCTACATTTGTTACACGACCTGTATCTTTAAGAGCATACACAAAATACCAAGCACGGGCATAACTCTCAAGATGGGGTTGATTTGAATCTAGCTGTTGAACAGTAGAAGCTGCTATTTTTTCGACTTCCTCTAAAAATTTTAGTAAAACTGGTTCATCTGAAATAGTCGAATCAATTTTAAACTTAAAGCCACACAGAAAGCCCCATATATATTCATAGGAAAGACATTCAGATATCAATCCTATAACAAATTTCCAACGGGTTTTATCTATATGTTCATAAACCTCCTGATATCTGTTATTCCTGACTAACTCATCAGCCGTAAAAAACTCTTGATACGTTAAATGAGAAAACGTACAAAAATTGTCTGCCCAACGTACTAATAGACCATTAGACTGCTCAATCCCTTGTAATATTAGCCTGCTAGGGACCAAACTTCTTGGCCTATTATAAGCAATCTCATAATAATCCTGAATAGTGCTTTCTACTTCCAGTGTGGGGAAAATTATTTTGCGTTTTAAGAAAAAGTAATTAGCAATTTTGCATAGTATATTTTGGACATCCAATTCACGCAGGGTTTTAAAAGAGCTTCCCCCTTCTTCTAATGACACGTTTTTCCGCGTCATCAGGTCAATACCCTTACGAAAAACTTCAAACCGTCTACGAGGAAGATCCGCTTGACTCTCAAAAACAACACATAACAAATCTAATAAAATAGGTCGTTGAGAAAGTTCTCTAATACCCCTATAAGCTTTTGAACGAAGCTTCTTCAACATTTGATCAGCTAAAGCTATATCCTTTCCAGGTTGTCTAAACCAGTTCTCAACAAATCGCTTAATTTGCGCCTTTTGTAAAGGCGCAATAATAACCTTTTGAAAGCCACCAGAAAAAGGAAATTCACGCCCTAGGCGAGAACTAAATATAAAACGACATCGTTCATAATTCCGCAACAAACGCTCAATCTCGGTCTCTATGCGTTCTCGCTCTGTAGCTGCTATTTCATCGATACCATCCAAGATAAAAACAGCTTGACCAGACTCCAAAATTTCATTGCGTTCAGCAGGAGTACATCCCCAGTGAGAGAATCTTTTTTCGATCCATTCTTGTAGTGTTTCATGTTCAGTGGTTGATGCGAACCAACGTGCCCCAACAAATACTGGAATAACCTCTTGCAAAGCTTCTCTTTGACAACACTTCAAAGTCATCCACTGTAGACACGTTGTCTTACCTGAGCCCGGATCTCCATAAACAAAAATATTATGGTGCCCATTGACAACCTCTTTGATCTTCTTTTTTTTACCTCGCAGTAAATTGATACCCATCCGATCAAAATCTTCTTCTGTCAGGTGCGAACTATCAACAAGGGCATTAGGATCCGCCACTGGTGGATAGTCTGACGGCAGAGAGGTCACCTCAATTAGAGAAAGCTCAATAAAGTCATGATTGAGTCTTCGGTTAAGTTGCTGAGTATTGAGCCTTCGAGTATTAGAAAAAAGATCAGCTTCAACCTTCCGGCGAATCTCACTAATACGGTCCTCAATATTGGAATCGGATAAATTATTACCCTCTATACATGCCTCGTACCAAGGTGGACCAAAGAGGCTACAAACGGCATCTACCTTGTCCGCAAGCCCTCGATGACCATCGATTGTTAGAATACGGCGAATTGTATCATCACTAATCCTAGGCTTATCAGGGTCTAGGATCTCATTGACCGCTTCCCATGTGCCTTTGATATGTCTCCCTGGAAATCTAGATCTTGCCTTTTGTAGAAACTGTTCACGGTATTCTGGCTTGAGCGTAAGGTAAGAGTAGTTGATTGAAGGCATGCGTTTAACTAAAGGCTGAACCCTGAGGAACTGATTATTTTTCCTAAAAATATTTTCAGCTCTTAGGACATTCTAAATTGTGAATTGTCCTACATTTTGAATGTCTTTCCATCCATACAGTCCACTAGTACCATTTTTCTTGAGGTTTACTGCTTATACAGTGAGTCTTTTACTGGTCATATGGATGGAATAAATCCAGGGTTAAACAATAACTACTGGCAATTGCGCAAGATAAAGTGCTTTACTCTTTTAGGTTATGTATGCATGGCTTTTATGTTCCCTATACAGAATTGGTTCATACGTTAAGGACATACGGAAAACTTGAGTAACTTATGCAGTAGTTTTACAGCTATTGAATGGAAAATTGCTCGCAGAGCTATGCTGACACAGCATAATCTTTTTCCTGGAAACCCCAAGGCAAATAGCATGAATGCCTGGATAACCGAGGAACAGAAAGCCATTGCCATTCGGTGTATCAAGAACTTTTACAAGGGTTTAGAGTGGGCTGATGCATTTGGCATCTGTGGTGGATACACAGGCAACAGAAACTTCCACAATGTATTTCAGATCGATGATGATGATATTTTGGGCATTTTTGATAGTCGTAATGCACCAGCCAAGAAATTAGCTGCTGATTATCAGAATCCAGCCAGTCTAGCGGAATTGATAGCGGTTTATAAAAAACGACCAGTCAACATCAAAACCATAATCGTGCTGGAGAAAGAGAATCGGCGTCTAGCCAGTGGCGACACCCAAGGTTACCAGTCCAAGTTCTTAGTTGATGCGCTACTCCCCGCCATTAGGGGCATCCATACCAAATGGACTAAAGAGTATTATGGACAACCATGGCAGAAATCAGTATGGATGCCGTTAGACTATCTGCTACTTGATATGCTACCGTCAAAAACGCTACAAAATAGCAACTTCCTCAAGGAGCTTTACCATCACCCCAGGAAAGTAGATAACTTGCTATTGCACAGCTCATTGCTACAGCTTTTCTATCAATGTGAATCTCCTTTCTCGAAACTGGACAATATGCGTGAAAGCTTTTCCGATTCCTTGGTTTCAGTATAGAAACTAGCAAACATATTACGTAGCATTGCTAGTGCATAGACAAGCTCTGATGTATCAATAACGACAAATACAAAAATTTACAACCGCAGCAACCGCACGTTCAACCGCACGGATATTTTATGGGTCTATCGTATGACCAACGGTAAATGAGTAAATGCTCAATTTACCAACAGTCATCATCAGAGCTAATACCATGAAAGCTGATTTCCAACCATTGAGCTACGGTATGCCTAGCTGTCCTACCTGTGGAAAACATGGACTAGTACTAACTGACAAAAATCACGTCGCATGTATCCTATGCGACTACAAGCGGGATTTGTCAGAAAATATCAACAAGTCTAAGAAAAATGATTCTGATGGCAGCTGGTTTATTTTTCTACTGATCGTCGGCTTTGTTCTCTTTGTTATGATTAGTAGTTTATAGAGTAATAACTCTAATATGCTGAAAATTGTCATGCCCGGTTGTCGGGATTAGTGTTTGGCGAGCGGAGTAGCCGCAGTCAGCGTTTTCCTTAGTGCCTCGTTTCAGTCCCGGTTGTCGGGATTGGTGTTTGGCGAGCATGGCCTAACCCGAGATGACCTTTATGAATTGCCGCGTTTCAGTCCCGGTTGTCGGGATTGGTGTTTGGCGAGCGTCATATGACGGACTTTTGACCACCACTTAAAAAGTTTCAGTCCCGGTTGTCGGGATTGGTGTTTGGCGAGGCCGGGAGAAAAGTATGCGAGCAAAGTAGCTGCAATGTTTCAGTCCCGGTTGTCGGGATTAGTGTTTGGCGAGCATCGAAGGATTGGTGTACTGAGGCATGTTGCTATGTTTCAGTCCCGATTGTCGGGATTAGTGTTTGGCGAGGTTTTTGGTTGGGCGAGCCTTCAGCATTAACGCAAGTTTCAGTCCCGGTTGTCGGGATTAGTGTTTGGCGAGATCTAAATAGTCGTATATCTCGTTTTGATCACTACCGTTTCAGTCCCGATTGTCGGGATTAGTGTGCTGATTCACACAACTTCGGCAGGCAGTCACACCAAACTTCGGGCTCTTGGCGACTTTTGGTGATCGCGCTACCCTAGCCTGAACCATCGCCCCAGAAGACTATCTGTTTGTTAAAATTAGTCGCTTAGCCAATAGGTCTAGCTCTGCCCGTCCAAACATTTGTCGTTTCAGCATTTTTAATCGATTATTTTGGCCTTCAACGGGGCCATTGCTAACCTCTAATGTAACGCCAGCTTTGACCGCATCATAATCTTCGTCCAATCCTTTGGCAAAGCTCTGAAATGCTTTCACTGTAGTATTCTTAGCTTTTTCTAACCAGTTATCTAACTGTGCAGGAAGTCGCTGTCGGACAAGGCTGATAAAGTCCTGAGTGAGCCTTATGAGCTCCAATAGTTCAGATCGTTGACTAAGGCGTTCCAAGAGCGTTTTTTGTTTATCTGTCAACGTGTCCGGTTTCTGGAGAACTAACCAAGCCGCTCGCCGAGCACTTAACGGTTTCTGGGACTTGATGGTGACCTTTGGGGCCGGACCTCGACCAGGCAAGTCCTTTAATGAGTCAGGGTTGGGGCTTAGCTGAGCTTGAGCTGACCGTAGCGTATGGGTATAGCGTGCAAGAGTTTCGTAGGTCCCTGAATAGCCCTTTTCTTGAATTGCCTTAAAGAGCTGTTTGGTGTGCTGACGTCCTTGGTTCCATTGATCGATGAGATATGACTTGTAGGGGTCTAAAATACTCCTGCGTTTTCGGCTGGATGGCTGCCATTCCGGAAACGTCTCATGCGATAGATAGGTATACACCGTACGCTCACCCATCCCTAGATGATAGGCAATATCTTTGACCTTGTATCCTTGCTTCCGTAAGCTGTGGACCTGCTCATAGTTTTCGAGGCGTTCAGCTCGCTTTTGGGCCGTTTTCTGTTGTTGGGCTGTTTGGGGAGTTGAATTCTGTGATGTCGAAACTTCAGACACCGTAGCTCCTTCGGATTGAAGCTGTTCTTGTTCAATCTGTTTGAGGATTTTTGAGTGACTCTTCAGAGCCTTTTCTAGAGTCTCTTCAAGATTGTGTAACAGATGAAAGCGATCTGCCACCTGAATGGCATCGGGAGCTCCCTGAGTCATCCCACGCTTGTACGTCTTGGAACGGTCCCGTGACAAGATTTCAATACCAGGGTGCTCTTCTAACCATGCGGCTAAGGTTTCTGCTGTCCGGTCTGGTAACAAAGCAATGGGATGGTGTGTTTCGAGATCCACCAAGATAGTTCCATAGTGATGACCTTTACGGAACGCAAAATCATCTACGCCCAGACTCCTAGGGGTAATCACCTCGGGTAGCGGCAAGCTGGAGAGAAGGCGCAGAAAGGTATTTCGGCTATAGGCGTAGCCTACTCTGTGACTTAATCTAGCGGCGGCTGACCCAGCCAATTCTAATCCTATGGCGATTAGATGGTCTGTGTAACGAGTCGTACGCCTAGCCCAAGGGGCGACAACACTGGGTATGCGCTCAGTAAAGATCCGTCGCTGACAGGTGTCATTGAGACAGAAAAACTTACACACCTCTAACAAGAGAGTCAGGCTGAACTGAACCAAGGGTAAATCCCTGAGCGTTCGTTGATAACGACTATGAACCCGTCCAGTGGGAGCTTGGCACAATGGGCAATGGGCAATCACCTGAGTGGATTCTACTGTAACGATGAACCGATGGGTTTGGGTATCTAAATCCCAGTGTTTCAGGGCTAAGGCTGATGAGTCAGGGAGTAGATGCTGTAGAAAGTCCATGATGGGATGCACGTGAAGGCCAATCCCTATTTACGGTTTGCCATCCCATTCGGATCACCAAAAGTCGCCAAGAGCCCGAAGTTAGTGTGATTTTGCACTTGCGATGTTTCAGTCCCGATTGTCGGGATTAGTGTTTGGCGAGCATCTGCCATTGCAGCGATTGACCCTCGGTAGCGCATGTTTCAGTCCCGATTGTCGGGATTAGTGTTTGGCGAGCAGGATCAACTCGATTTACGTTGAGTAATCAAAGCTGTTTCAGTCCCGATTGTCGGGATTAGTGTTTGGCGAGGTTTCTTGAATTAATGGCGTACCATCTGGGCTTGCGATGTTTCAGTCCCGATTGTCGGGATTAGTGTTTGGCGAGCATCTGCCATTGCAGCGATTGACCCTCGGTAGCGCATGTTTCAGTCCCGATTGTCGGGATTAGTGTTTGGCGAGGTTCCACCCAACACCTACGAACAAATCAAGCAGATGTTTCAGTCCCGATTGTCGGGATTAGTGTTTGGCGAGCTGGTTAAACGTCTCCTCAGGCAAGCAATCCTTAATGTTTCAGTCCCGATTGTCGGGATTAGTGTTTGGCGAGTCCATGAGTCTCTATGTGGGGGGCGTGTAATTAGCTGCCCAGGTTTCAGTCCCGGTTGTCGGGATTGGTGTTTGGCGAGATCTGCCTTCATCGACATTGAAGGGGAATATGACTTGTTTCAGTCCCGGTTGTCGGGATTGGTGTTTGGCGAGTGCTTAGCTCGACTAGAAATACTGTTAATTCACTGTGTTTCAGTCCCGGTTGTCGGGATTGGTGTTTGGCGAGACGGACGTGATGAAGTATTAGGTGGTGAAATCCTAGGTTTCAGTCCCGGTTGTCGGGATTGGTGTTTGGCGAGCAACGGCCCAATCTTCAAAATCATAGAAAGGTACAGTTTCAGTCCCGGTTGTCGGGATTGGTGTTTGGCGAGTTCGACTGCTCCGTGTGTCTGAGGTTGGTGTTTTTAAGGGTTTCAGTCCCGGTTGTCGGGATTGGTGTTTGGCGAGAGCGAGTGCCTCGTGAAATCGCTCGTCCCATGATGGAGTTTCAGTCCCGGTTGTCGGGATTGGTGTTTGGCGAGTCTATGGCGCACACTCCCCCTGAGCGATCGCGCCGTTTCAGTCCCGGTTGTCGGGATTGGTGTTTGGCGAGGGGACCTCAACTGATTCAAGGGACAAGAGGCATCAGTTTCAGTCCCGGTTGTCGGGATTAGTGTTTGGCGAGCGCCACACGCCCGCCTCACTTCAGTCCTTTATCTCTTGTTTCAGTCCCGGTTGTCGGGATTGGTGTTTGGCGAGTTGAGAAAGCCCGCATTGAAGAGATCGATAGGGCTGTTTCAGTCCCGGTTGTCGGGATTGGTGTTTGGCGAGTGAGCAACATCAACGGATTTATGACGTTGGCAGCCCTTTAGGTTTCAGTCCCGGTTGTCGGGATTGGTGTTTGGCGAGGTGGGGAAACCATTCAAACTCTACGAGATTATTTAGTTTCAGTCCCGGTTGTCGGGATTGGTGTTTGGCGAGTTGGACAAGCGGAAACTGACGGTGAGGCTGTACCCGTTTCAGTCCCGGTTGTCGGGATTGGTGTTTGGCGAGCTGCGTTCTTTTGGGAGCGAACCGGCTTAGGCTTGCGTTTCAGTCCCGGTTGTCGGGATTGGTGTTTGGCGAGTCGAAGGGACAGCTATTTTTTCTATTTGTCGTCCGCGTTTCAGTCCCGGTTGTCGGGATTGGTGTTTGGCGAGCATAGGCTTCGATGGCTTCATCTACATTTTGTAAGCGTTTCAGTCCCGGTTGTCGGGATTGGTGTTTGGCGAGGCACTACTGTTATCGACGTAAGGCATTTATCAACTGTTTCAGTCCCGGTTGTCGGGATTGGTGTTTGGCGAGACTCATTGCGGTACTGTAATCCATCGTGAATTCATTGTTTCAGTCCCGGTTGTCGGGATTGGTGTTTGGCGAGAACAAGACCCTCCAATGAGGCTAGTTGTCCCATGATGTTTCAGTCCCGGTTGTCGGGATTGGTGTTTGGCGAGATCACAACAAGACCCTCCAATGAGGCTAGTTGTCCCATGATGTTTCAGTCCCGGTTGTCGGGATTGGTGTTTGGCGAGCGGAAAGGCCATATTTAACAGACTCCCTTCCCCCAGTTTCAGTCCCGGTTGTCGGGATTGGTGTTTGGCGAGTAGTTAGCCAAGAAGATACCGGAATTAACAGGAAAGGTTTCAGTCCCGGTTGTCGGGATTGGTGTTTGGCGAGCAACACCCCCCCCTCCCCCTCAGGCTTGAGGGGGAGGTTTCAGTCCCGGTTGTCGGGATTGGTGTTTGGCGAGGATATGGCAGAGTGTACTGGAAGTTTACATTGGTAGTTTCAGTCCCGGTTGTCGGGATTGGTGTTTGGCGAGTTCTTCTTTGGGCCAGTTCTATTTCCAGTCATCTAATGTTTCAGTCCCGGTTGTCGGGATTGGTGTTTGGCGAGTCTTCATTTACTGTTGGCTGCCTGTAGTTAATCGTGTTTCAGTCCCGGTTGTCGGGATTGGTGTTTGGCGAGCTAATTTATTGATTAATTCAACAGCCTTGGAGTCGCGTTTCAGTCCCGGTTGTCGGGATTGGTGTTTGGCGAGGTGAGGGAACCCCTGCTGCAATCTGCGCTTCGAAGTTTCAGTCCCGGTTGTCGGGATTGGTGTTTGGCGAGTCAGTAGGCAGCATCGTTCCATATTTCGCCAGGATGTTTCAGTCCCGGTTGTCGGGATTGGTGTTTGGCGAGAACGGGGACCATCGCGCCGTCGCCAGGACCTTTTTCGTTTCAGTCCCGGTTGTCGGGATTGGTGTTTGGCGAGGGGGGAACCCTCGTTCCTGGTCTGTCATCTCAAGCGTTTCAGTCCCGGTTGTCGGGATTGGTGTTTGGCGAGCTTTCAAGGGGATTTATAAAGTTGGTATTTATCTCAGTTTCAGTCCCGGTTGTCGGGATTGGTGTTTGGCGAGGTATCAAGCTACAAGAGGCTGCACTTGGTTGGAGTCGTTTCAGTCCCGGTTGTCGGGATTGGTGTTTGGCGAGATCAACATCCGACAAGCGGTCTAGAACTTTGGCATAGTTTCAGTCCCGGTTGTCGGGATTGGTGTTTGGCGAGTCCGTAGGCCCAAATGCTTATCAGATGAGGTTTCTACCGGTAATTTTGGCAAAGGTCAAAACCAAGCAATAGATTTATCTGATTGCGATCGCAACCCATCCATCTAAGAAACCTAAAACTATTCAATTATCAAGGTTCTAGCCATTTGGCAAACCCCAAGAGATTTTGCCCTCACTTCAGTTTGCCAAAAAATCATTAAATCAGGTATAGCCATTTAGAAAAACTTAGTATCCTTGAGCTTATCAAGCAACCTCCTTTAAGGTTTCAGGTATTTGTCAGGATCATAGTTAGCAAGCTTCACCGCATCATTTCTAGTTAGCGAGCCTGACCACATCTTTTTTAGAAAGTTGGTAGCCTATAGGCGTACCTCTTTGTATTAGCCTGCCGTCATGTTTTTCCCATTTTGTAAACCCCATGCATCTGAAAACTGCACCAATAGTGATTACGCCAATTTCTATGCCAATTGCCAAAAGATGAAGCTTCATTGGCTAAAGACCAGCCGTAACCGGCTACAGGTGCAGCTAGCGGCTATCAATGCAGCCATTGGCGAGCTTGAAAGCCAAATCCCAGCGGATAGCGAACCCTCTACCGAGTCAGCGGCTTAGGTTTCAATTCCCCGTAGGTTGGGTTATCCAAACTCCTGAACCCTTGCACCCATCAAAACCTTTCATTAACCCAACCTACATCTCACATGCTGCACATCATCCCAAAATCTCCATATCTCCTCAATTACGCTGTAGGTGGATGTTGCTCCAGCACATGCTTCAAATAATGCCCGGTGTAGGAATTTTCCGCCTGAGCGACTTCTTCGGGTGTACCCTCAGCGATAATTTGACCACCGCGATCGCCCCCTTCAGGACCTAGATCAATCACCCAGTCGCAGCAGCGGATTACATCCAGGTTGTGCTCAATCATCACCACAGAATTACCTTTGTCCACCAAACGCTGCACCACATCCAGCAGCTTGTGGACATCGTAGAAAGATAAGCCCGTAGTCGGCTCATCAATCAGATACATGGTTTTACCTGTAGAGCGACGGGCCAATTCAGAGGCCAGCTTCATGCGCTGAGCCTCACCACCAGAAAGGGTGGGAGCCGTCTGCCCCAAGCGAATATAGCCCAGACCCACATCTACCATGGTCTGTAACTTATTGGCCGCCTTGTGGATATTCTCAAAGAATTTCAAGGCCTCTTCAGCCGTCATATTCAGCACATCGGAAATCGTTTTGCCCTTGTATTTCACCTGCAAAGTTTCACGGTTGTAGCGTGCACCTTTGCACACCTCACACTGAACGTATACATCGGGCAGAAAGTTCATGGCAATCACATTCACGCCCTGACCACCGCAGGCTTCACAGCGCCCACCCTTAACGTTAAAAGAGAATTGCCCGCGCTTATAGCCCCTCGCTTTAGCCTCAATAGTCTCAGCAAACAAATCACGAATAACATCGAACACCCCTGTGTAGGTAGCCGGGTTCGAGCGCGGTGTACGACCAATGGGTGATTGATCAATGACGATGGCCTTATCTAAGGCTTTAAGCCCCTTAATCGGCTCCATCTGATTAGGTTCAGGCACTTTGCTACCAAAATGATGTTGCAGAGCCGGGTAAAGCAACTCATTAATCAAGGTGGATTTACCAGAACCAGAAACACCTGTGATGCAGACAAACTTACCTAGGGGAATATCAACATCGATATTCTCCAGATTGTTGCGATGGGCATTGCGAATTTGTAGCTTGCGGTTATTACCTGGTCTGCGTTCAGCGGGTGTACCAATACTCTCTCGCCCTGACAGATAAGCGCCCGTCAGAGACTCTTTATTTTTTAATAGCGCCTTCAAATCACCATTGACAACGATATCACCACCATGAACACCCGCCTTAGGCCCAATATCTACAATGTGGTCGGCGGCACGAATGGTATCTTCGTCGTGTTCAACCACAATTAAGGTATTACCCAAATTACGAAGACGATCAAGGGTTTTTAATAACCGTGCGTTATCACGTTGATGTAAACCGATACTGGGCTCGTCAAGAACGTATAGCACCCCCGTCAAACCCGCACCGATTTGAGTTGCGAGGCGGATACGCTGGGCCTCACCACCTGACAACGTCATAGCAGTACGGTCCAGGGTGAGATAGTCCAACCCCACATCCAACAAAAATGTAAGGCGAGCTTTAATTTCTTTGAGAACCAACTCACCAATAGCCAGTTGCTTCTTGCTTAGAGGGGAGTCTTCTCCGTGCTCACCCATAACATCTTCGATGTTGTACAGGCAATCACGAATGGAAACACTGGTGAAGTCAAGAATGTTGTATGGCCCCATTCTGACGGCAAGAGATTCTGGCCGCAACCTGGCTCCATTACAGGTTTCACACACTTGATCGATCAAATACTTTTCGAGCTTTTGTTTGTAGAGATCGGACGTGCTCTCACGGTACTGTCGGTCAAGGATGGGAAGCACTCCATCATATTTGCGTTCGTAGCCCTTTTTGTCGCGGTAACGGGAGTCGGTTTCGATATAAATCTTGTCAGGGGAACCGTGGAGAATAATGTCGCGCTGTTCGTCGGTAAGGCTAGACCAGGTGGATTGAATCTCAAACCCGTAGGCTTGACCAACGCTGTAAAGAAGAGAGAAATAATAGGTGTTATCTTTATCGGACCAGGGTGCGATCGCAGCATACACTGGCAAATTCGGATCAGGCACCACCAAATCTGCCGCAAACCGCCGATGACTGCCTAACCCATGGCAATCGGGACAAGCACCATAGGGTGAATTAAACGAAAACAGACGAGGCGACAGTTCATCCATCACCGCCCCATGTTCTGGACAAGCAAAATTCTCAGAAAAGACTAGCTCTGACGGCAGTTCAGCACCGTATTCTCCCTCTTCCTCTGCCGCTACAGGCATGTCAGCCTTCTTGCCCTTACCCCCACTTTTAGCCTTGAGCGGCACCACATTGTCCTTGTTACGATCAGCGAGAATATCAATAACCGCAATGCCCTCAGCCCGTTTTAGACAGGTAGCCAAGGAATCCGCCAGACGCTCCTGGATATCGTCTTTCTTCACCAGGCGGTCCACCACCACTTCAATATCGTGGATCTTATTCTTTGATAGCTCAATATTGTCGCTGAGATCACGGATTTCGCCATCCACCCGCACCCGCACAAAGCCTTCCGCCGCTAATCCCGACAGCAGTTTGGCATGGGTCCCTTTCTTGCCGCGCACCACCGGGGCCAAAATCTGAAAACGCGTGCGGTCTGGCAAGGCCATCACCTGATCCAGCATTTGGTCAATGGTCTGGGGGGCAATGGAGCGATCGCAATGGGGACAATGGGGTTGACCTGCCCGACCATAAAGCAATCGCAGATAGTCGTAAATTTCAGTTACCGTCCCTACGGTGGAGCGAGGGTTATGGGAGGTGGACTTTTGATCAATGGAAATCGCCGGACTCAGCCCTTCAATGGAATCCACATCGGGCTTGTCCACCTGCCCTAGAAACTGCCGGGCATAGGCACTGAGGGATTCAACGTAACGGCGCTGGCCCTCAGCAAAAATCGTATCGAAGGCAAGGGATGACTTACCAGAACCAGACACCCCCGTAAAGACGATCATCTGGTTGCGGGGCAGGTCCAGATCGATATTCTTTAGGTTGTGCTGACGGGCACCGCGAATGCGGATCAGGTCATCCGATAGGTTCGTCAGTTTAGTTTTTGCTGCCCTGCCATTAGTCGTCACCTTGCCATTAGCGGCTTTGCCGTTGCCGCTCGACTTGCGTGTCTTGGCCGTTTTCGAGGTCTTTGACTGGGGCATGGGGCGGATAGGGTTACAGCTCAGGCAGGTAAATCATAACTAGACTGATAAATCAGTACTAGTACTAGCAAAACATTTCTTTATGGTAAGTCATAGAGTTTAACCATGTGGTGTTAAGTGTGGCAAAAGGGATCGAGACGTTGCATGCAATGTCTGTCTGTCTGTGAGGATGGCAAAGTAGGGGCGTTGCCTTGTGCACGCCCTGGGCAAAAGAGGCGTTGCTTTGTGCACGCCCTGGACAAAAGGATTTTGCGAACTGACTAGTCAACGCTGACGCTATCGCACTAAGCAAAAAGGGAGGCAACCCCGCAGCTAAAGTCTGGCAATAAAGGACTGGTTAATGTGTCTTTAGCATAGAGAGTAAGGACTTTAACCAAAATGCCGTCTTCGCGACGAAAAACCTCAGCCATTTGCTGTTCGCGATCAAAGATCCAATATTCTTGGACACCTTCCACAGAATAAAGTTTAAGTTTAGATTTTCTATCACGATCTTTATCCTTCTGCGACTGAGATAGAACCTCAATCACCAGTTCAGGTGCCCCTGTCAGATGACCTGCATCGTCCATCAATGTTTCAATTCGCTCATTGCTGACCCAAATGAGATCGGGAATGACTGCATTGGTAGGGGAAAAAATCACTCCTGGAGTAAAGATAGGTTTTCCCAATGGCAATTTCTTAGACCAGGCCAAAAGTTCTGCATAAATGGCACCGGCAACATCCTGATGTTTCCAATGGGGTGCTCTAGTCACATGCAGGTCTCCATCAATGATTTCAAAGCGATCGCTACTGTCAGGCAGGCTCTCTAAGTCATCTACCGTCCAGCGAACTTTCTTGGCTGCTGTCATCGACCTGTCTCCGCAGAATGAAGTATTTCAATGATAAACGCTAGGCAAGTAGGGGCGTTGCATGTAACGCTCCCACAATCAACCCACCTCTTGTTGCCACTTAATCTCAGGCGGGGTTGTCTCCACCAGTACTTTTCCACGAGAAATCACATGACTGACGACGGGCCGACAGCGGATGGCTTCATACTTACTAGGACAGTTCAACACAATCAGGTTTGCCGTTTTGCCCACTTGTATGCCGTAGGAGTCTTGCAGGTTTAGGGTGTTGGCTCCGCAGATGGTTGCCATGTCGTAGCAGGCATCCAGTTCTTTAAGCCCCGTCATTTGGCAAACGTGAACAGCCATGGAGACAACATCGAGCATATGGCCCATGCCGAGACCGTACCAGGGATCCTGGATGCAATCATTGCCGAGACTGACGTTCAAACCAGCTTGCCACAGTTCTTTAACACGGGTGAGGCCACGGCGTTTGGGGTAGGTATCGGTGCGGCCCTGAAGGGTGATATTGATCAGGGGATTGGCGATGAAGTTAATCTTGGACCGTTTTAGGAAGCCCATGAGTTTGAAGGCATAGGCATCGTTGTAGGAGCCAAATGCGGTGGTGTGACTGGCGGTGACTTTTTCGTTTAAACCAGTGCGCAAGGCACAGGCGGAGACGACTTCGAGAAAGCGAGATTGGTCGTCGTCGATTTCGTCGCAGTGGATGTCGATCAGACGATCATATTTTTGGGCGAGTTCGAAGATGCGGTGGACGGAGCGGACACCATCTTCGCGGGTGAGTTCGTAATGGGGAATGCCGCCGACGGCATCGGCTCCTTGTTTGATCGCTTCTTCCATCAGGTCGTCGTTTTTGGGGCCGCCATAAATGCCGTCTTGGGGAAAGGCGACAACTTGGACGGTCATCCAGTCTTTGACGGTGTCACGCACTTCGAGCAAGCCTTGCAACGCAGTTAGACTGGCTTCACTGACATCAGCATGGGTACGGACAAAAAGGGTACCCTGGCTGGCCATTAGTTTGAGAGCGGCGGTGGCACGGTGTTTGATGTCATCCAGGGTGAGGGATTGTTTGCGTTCTCTCCAAATCTCGATGCCTTCAAACAAGGTGCCGCTTTGGTTATGGCGGGGTTGCCCGGCAGTCAGGGCCGAGTCTAGATGGATGTGGGATTCGACAAACGGTGGACTGACGAGGTTGCCTGCGACGTCGATTTCAGTGGGGGCGGTGAGCGGTAGGTTGGGTTCAATGGCAATGATGGTTGAGTTTGCGATCGCAATGTCAGCCGGACCATTAACCAAAGCGCAATTTCTAAGAATCAGTGTAGGTGTCATGGATCGAACAGAAAAAAAGCTACAGGGGGATATTGCAGACATAACCTGAGAATGTCCCTTTTTTCCGTACTTAAACGAACAGTAAACAGTGAAGATTAGACAGCCTATCTTCTACCAACTGCAAGTAACCATCCCGCCCATGGGCATGGGCCAGATCTAACAAAAAGCATTTCTCTTGGAGAAAAGCAGCCTTTCAACCATGTACTACGGGTACGTCATATAAATTAACGAAAACCTGTTATTGTGCGAGTGATCAATCAAAAAAACAGATATTTATCTATGCTCTGACATTCACAAAGTTGTTGATGTGTAAAACAAAAATAAATATTAGGTCGAGATTTGAGTTCTGGAAACTTAAATCCGAACATTGCCGTCTTCGCGTATAAATCCTGGTGAATTCTTAGGAAATAGAACCAATGGCAACAATACATCCCCAGAGGTGCAATGGATCCTAATTTTTGGAGAGGAATTAGTGGATAAACTCGTATCACTCTGGGGCAAGGGGGCGACCTGGGAACAAGATAACGCCTACCATCCCCACGAGGCCCACTCCCTGAGCTTAGATTGTTCTAAAGCACGACTGAAGCTAGGTTGGGTGCTTCAGATTTCCCTAGATCAAGGCTTGGAACAAAGCATCACCTGGAGCCAAGCCTATGGCTCTGGAACCGATATGCGGCCAGTCACTGAAGCGGCCATTGCTCAGTGGATGTAAGCCCTCAACCCTTTCCCCTGTAGACCCCTTTAAAATTAAAACATGAGTCAGCAAACGGCTACGAAAGAAACGATCAAAGCGTCTTCTCAAAATACGCCCCAGTGTCTCTTTTGCGGAACGTCTTTAAACCACACCCTGGTAGATTTGGGCATGTCGCCCCTATGTGAAAGCATCCTAAGTGCGGATCAAGTCAACCAGATGGAGCCGTTCTATCCTCTCCATGTACGGGTATGTAGCAACTGTTTCCTGGTACAGCTAGAAGCATACGTCAGCCCAGAACATATTTTCACTGAGTATGCCTATTTCTCGTCCTACAGTGATACTTGGCTGGCTCAGTGCAAAGCATATACAGATCAGGTTGTTGAACGGTTTCACCTCAATGAAGAAAGTCACGTTGTGGAACTAGCCAGTAACGACGGATATCTCCTACAGTATTTCGTAGAAAAAAAGATTCCGGTGCTAGGCGTTGAACCGGCAACGAACATCGCCAAGGTTGCCATTGATAAAGGCATTCCCACCCTGAATGAATTCTTTGGAGAAGACTGTGCTAAGAAACTGGTGCAACAGGGGAAGTCCGCCGATCTGATTGCTGCCAATAATGTCATTGCCCATGTGCCCAATCTCAACGATTTTATTGCAGGCATCAAAATTTTAATGAAGCCCCAAGGCGTTTTCACTGGGGAGATTCAACATTTGATGCGCCTCATGGAGTTGAATCAATTTGATACCATTTATCACGAGCATTTTTTCTATCATACCCTGAGCACCCTAGAGACCATCTTTGCAGCCCATGGCATGACCCTCTTTGATGTAGAAGAACTACCCACCCATGGTGGCTCGTTACGTGTCTATGCGCGACACACAGACGATATCTCTAAGCCCGTGGGCGAGCGCGTCATTGACTTGAGACAACGTGAAGCCGCCGCCGGGTTTACAAGTCTAGAACGCTACACTCATTTTGATGAACAAGTGCGCGAAACCAAACGTAAGCTTCTAGACTTTTTGATTAAAACAAAACGAGACGGGAAAACAATTGTTGGCTATGGGGCACCGGGCAAAGGGAATACTCTCCTAAATTATTGTGGCATTCGCACAGACTTTCTTGACTATACGGTGGATAGAAACCCTTATAAGCATGGAAAATTCCTGCCGGGCACCCATATTCCTGTTCATCACCCCGATAAAATCAAAGAAACAAAACCCGATTATGTGTTGATTTTGCCTTGGAATGTAAAAGACGAAATTATGCAGCAAATGAGTGTGATCCGCGAATGGGGTGGAAAATTTGTTGTACCCATCCCTGAAGTAAACGTCTATTCCTAGGGAATAGTAAACGTCTATTCCTAGCTAGGGATACCTGTGACGCCTGCCGGTCTACAGGATGCATACACCATAAAACCATAGGGGCTAAACGATGTGTGTAGCTGCCTTACCCCAGTTTTGTAAGGCAGGGTTTACATACCAAACGCGAACCAAGCGCTGAGACAGATAAATCTGTCAGTGCCTCTTATGGTTTAACCTTAGACATTTTTTGAATACAGTTTGCGATCGCTACTCCTTAAAGCATTCCAGGAGCATGAACATGAATATGGAGCTTGATGCAAAATCAATCGATGATATACATCGCCTAGGGTTAGACATGTATAACCTCATCAGCGATCTATATCCAATTTGCCGTAGCATCACAGGCAATGGCGTACGCAAGTCACTCAACATTATCCAGCAACATATTCCCCTAGAAATTCATGAAGTGCCGACAGGTACACCCGTTTTTGATTGGACGGTTCCTAAAGAATGGAATATCAAGGATGCTTACATCAAAGATAAAACGGGCAAGAAAATCGTTGATTTTCAATCATCAAACTTACACGTACTAAACTACAGCATTGCAATTCATCAAACGATGTCTCTTTCCCAGTTAAAAGAGCATCTTTTCTCAATGCCTGATCGACCCGATTGGATTCCTTATCGCACCTCTTACTATCAAGAGACATGGGGGTTTTGCCTATCGGATCGGGTACTGCAATCTCTACCAGAGAGTGACTATGAAGTCTATATTGATTCTTCTTTAGAATCAGGTTCTCTCACCTATGGCGAGCTATTATTACCAGGACAAACATCTGACGAAGTCTTATTGTGCTGCCATAGTTGCCACCCATCCCTATGCAACGATAATCTATCGGGCATCGCACTCGTCACGTTTCTAGCGAAACATCTTAGCCAACAACAATCCTTACGCTATTCCTACCGTTTCCTGTTTATTCCAGGTACCATCGGCTCGATTACTTGGTTGAGCCGCAATGAGGATCGAGTTTCATTCATTAAGCATGGTTTAACTGTTTCTAATGTTGGCGACTCAGGTCCTTTAGCCTATAAGAAAAGCCGTCGTGGCAATGCAGACATTGATAGGGCCGTCACCCATATCCTACAAAATTTGTCCCAAGACCATAAAGTTTCTGATTTTTCACCCTATGGATATGATGAACGACAATTTTGCTCACCTGGCTTCAACTTGCCTATTGGTAGCCTCACGAGAAGTCAATTTGGCACCTACCCTGAATATCACACCTCGGCTGACAATTTAGACTTTGTGCAAACGTCTGCTTTAGTCAATTCCTTCGAAACCTATGTGAATGTGCTCGATGTTTTAGAAAACAACTACGCCTACTTGAATACGAATCCTAAATGTGAACCCCAGTTAGGCAAGCGAGGTCTTTACAGCACCATGGGAGGTAAACAAACAACCCCTGACGAGCGCATGGCCATGTTGTGGACGTTAAATCTCTCCGATGGAGAACACACATTGCTTGATATCGCTGAGCGATCTCAGTTGAATTTTTCGACCATCAAGAATGCTGCATTTACCCTGGCCAACCATAACTTGCTAACCATAGCTTGCTAACCATGGCTTGCTAACCAGTTATTCCAGTTCAGCATGTAAAAAAACATAAGGAGAATCCAAATGAAAGTTGTTCTATTTTGTGGTGGCTTAGGCACCCGACTCAGAGAATATTCTGAAACTATCCCCAAGCCAATGGTTGAAATTGGCTATCGCCCAATTATTTGGCACCTGATGCGATATTACGCTCACTTTGGCCATAAAGAATTTATTTTATGCCTTGGCTATAAAGGAGACTACATTAAGAATTACTTTCTTAACTACGACGAGTGTTTATCCAACAACTTTACCTTATCTAAGGGTGGCAAGGATATTCAACTCCATACCACTGACATAGAAGACTGGAAAATCACCTTTGTTGATACTGGGCTCAATTTAAACATTGGCGAGCGTTTAGCTGCGGTCAAGCCTTATTTAGAAGGAGAAGACACCTTTCTAGCCAATTATTCAGATGGTCTCAGCGATCTTGATCTAAATTTATACCTTGAGTATTTTCAACAACAAAATAAGATTGCCAGCTTTTTAGCCGTGCAACCTTCACAATCATTCCACGTTGTTTCTTTAACCAATGAAGATGGCATCGTGGAAAATATTCGATCGGTGGGTCATTCAGATTTATGGATCAATGGAGGATTCTTTGTACTGAGAAAAGAAATCTTTGACTATATTTCCCCCGGTGAAGAGTTAGTGCTTGAACCATTCCAGCGATTGATTCGAAAACAACAACTGATTGCCTACAGAAATCCTGGTTTTTGGGCCTGTATGGACACTTTAAAAGAAAAGATACTATTTGACGATATGTATGCCAAAGGGAACACTCCATGGGCTGTATGGGAGTCTCACCCAGAAATATTCAGCAATAGCCCAAAGCCTGACCTAAAAATCGCTTAAGTCTTCAAAAATCGTACAATTTTATGATGAAACTCATCGGTAACCATCAGGATAACCATACATTCCGTCGCATTCTTTGCCTGGGTGCCCACAGTGATGACATTGAAATCGGCTGTGGTGGCACCCTCTTGAAATTGATTGACCATTGTCCAGAGATTGAAGTTGATTGGGTGGTTTTCTCGGCAACTGGACATCGAAAAGAGGAGGCCCTAGCCAGTGCAAATAGCTTCCTAAAACCGGTCAACAAGAAAAATATTGTCATTAAAGAATTCAGAGAACGATTTTTTCCATACATTGGCATAGAAATCAAAGAGTTTTTTGATCAGTTAAGCAAGAATTGTTCTCCTGATCTAGTTCTGACCCACTATCGTAATGACTTGCATCAAGATCATCGGTTAATCTCTGAACTGACTTGGAATGCCTTTCGCAACCATATGATTTTAGAATATGAGATTCCTAAATATGATGGAGATTTAGGAAATCCCAACTTCTTTATACATCTTGATGCATTCACTTATCGGCGAAAAATAGATTACCTGATGCAGCATTTTCAAACTCAGTTCAACAAGCAATGGTTTGACGAAGAAACGTTTTCATCAATCCTGAGACTGCGGGGAATTGAGTCAAATGCACCCGATAAATATGCAGAAGCCTTTTATTGTCGCAAGGCTATCTTGATGTAAGCGTCTCGATCGGGTCTCTATGTGCCAACGTCACAGATCCCAAATACTGTCTACCGTATACGGTCCCCCTGGGACTTGCCAAAATGCACCATCCACATAGCGACGATTCAAATCCAGACCCTTAATGGTTTGCATATCCTCTGGAGTCAGCACAACATCAGCCGATGCCAAATTTTGGCGGATACGTTCTGGATTGAAGGACTTGGGAATGACAGCAGTGCCCCGCTGCATAGCCCAGCTCAGGAGAACCTGGGCAGAGGTGACGCCATGGCGCTTAGCAATGGCAGCAATGGTGGGCTCTTTCAGTAAAACTGGCTCATCTTTTGACTTGAGGTTATCAGGGCGCGTCGAGGAACCGAGGGGGGCGTAAGCGGTCAGGTGAATCTTGTTGGCCTGACAAAACTCTAACATTGATGGTTGCTGTAAATAGGGATGCAGCTCAATCTGGTTTATTTCTGGCTGAAGTCGGGCATTATCCAACAGATTTTGTAACTTTGCACTACTAAAGTTTGATACTCCAATATGCTGGCACAGCCCTTTATCCACAAGAGATTCCATTGCTCGCCAGGTGGTCAAAATAGGGAGTGTGTCCAGGGAGATCAGGTGCTCTGCCGTTAGGGGGTCTGAGCTTCCTTTTTTCATGGCCACAGGCCAATGGATGAGATACAGATCTAGATAATCTAACTGCAAATTTGAGAGAGTCGCTGCCAAGGCGGGTTGTACATCTTCTGGGGCATGGGAATCATTCCACAGTTTGGAGGTGATCCACATTTCTCCTCGGGTGACAACACCTGCTTTAAAGGAATCCGCAAGGGCGCGACCAACAGGGGCTTCGTTGCCATAGATGTGGGCGCAGTCAATGTGGCGATAGCCCGCTGCGATCGCATCCTTAACGGCGCTATACACATCGCCAGGGGCCAATGACCATGGGCCTAACCCCAACAGACGATAACCTGTTGCGATCGCACGCTTAACGCTATGCTGCACACTCCTGGGGGTAGATGTCCAGGTGCCTAAGCCCACCATGGGCATTTGATCACCGTTGCTAAACTTGATTGTACTTACCATCATCCATCGACCTCTAAACGGGCATAGGCGACACTATCACCGCACTCATCCAACCCCTCAACAAGATAAATTTCCTAACGTTAACTACGAGCAACTGAGTTGCTGACAACAGCATTAACACGCTATGGACATATCAATAGAATCAACCCTGTACGCCAGCTGTTGCAATTGTTTCTCCCTTTCAATCACAGCCTGGCTCGGCTGCAAATCAAATGCCGCTAAAACCTCTCGCCAGCGATAGACCCAATCATGCTTGAGTAAAGCATTCACAACATTACGACGCCTAATCCTTTCAAGCCTGTCAGGTTGGGCATTGAGCGTTTCCATCACCGCCAGAATATCTTGTTCATAAAGATCTACGTGAACGATGGCATCTTCCCAATCAAAATAACGGGGAAATACATCACCCTTGGGAGGTATGCCCAGCAACACGGTACCCGCAGCGACCGCTTCAAAATAACGACTGCCCATCTCTTGATACCCTCCTGTTTCTTCCAGGGCATCAAACCTGGCATTGACGGCAATATTATATTGACTTCTCTGTAAGAGATTTACTAACTTAGCGCGATGCTCTTGAGGATTGCCAACTTCTAAGTCACGATTGTTGACAGTATCATAATAATAGAAAAAGTTATCGTCTTGCTGAGAACGTTGAAACAATGATTGATGGGTTTCTGGATGACGACGCCCCACACAGCAAACATCTATCATCCTCTGGGGTGGATTGGGATAGGGACAAAACTTAAGGGCATCAATGGCTGGTGCCAGATAATTGCTAGGCAACCCTGTAACGTTTGAGTAAATCTCAACACAGTGGGCGGTCCCTGCAAAAATATGGTCAAAATTCTTGAATGGTTCTTGGGCTAAACGCCAGTCATCAAAATTTGGCTTCCATGTTTCCATGATGTAGCAAGCCTTATGGCGACATTTATCACGCCAGTTTTTAATGGTTTCCAGTAAATGGAGTTGCCAGGGATTATCGCAAACGACAAATAGCAAGTCGTATTCGTTTTCTAGCAATACCTTAGTTGGAAATGGTGCAAGAGAACTGGCAATCTTGTCAGAATGCGTCGCGTATTTAGAGAAGCGGTATATTTTTCTAGCCAGGTCAAATTCCTGGGTAGGAGCGTAGAGTTCTGCTCCTTCTAAATCGCAGATAAAGTCCTCGAATTCATACAGCACACAGTTAGCGACTTGAAAGCGAAAGCCTCGTACGGAGGCGACTAAAATACGGGGCTGGTTCTCTCTTTGTTTAACTGAGCTATTGATCAACATAGCTTTTAAATATACTCAACATTAAATATGACGATGATTTAGCAGGGTATCAATTTAGAGTGGAATGTTTTCCCAAGGATAGAAGTCAGATAGTAGACATCAGCATAGAGGGCTTCACTAACGTCTCCTGCTACTTCTTAATTCTCCATCTACCTAAGCTTTTCCGGCTTTAGTTGATATCCTTCAAAAGATTGCACGCAGTGCATGGTTAAACCACCGATAACTCCTGGGTAATAAACGTTGCTGCTTGCATAAAGGTTCCTTATTTTAAGGGTAATTAATCTTTCAATGCATTGATTCATAAGAACTGTATAAGTCAACAATCGGATCTCAGGAGCTTCTTGGTAAACTTCTTCTAAGGTTCTTCCAGTCTTAATTTTCAATACTAAATTTTTATAGGTTTTGAAAGTGGTAGTGTGCTGGTGGTATTTTTTCAGAGCAGTTCGTAGTACATAGGTGGAGACGATGTTGAGAAAACAAGATCGCACCAGCTCTATATAAGTTAAATTCAATGCTACAAAGACGCACTAGGGGGCAGGAAACTGTTAGAACTAGGTAGACTCCTGCGATCGCTGCCGACCGATGACTCAAGATGAACTGCTAAAGCTGATTGACCAAGCTGCCGAGGAAGGCTGGACGGAGCTAGATTTGGCTGGGGCTGATTTGACGGAATTGCCACCGGAAATTGGAAAGCTGAGTCAGCTTGAGACACTGATATTGGCGAAGGAGGTTAAAGATGATTCCTTTGGGAAATATTTTGGCAATTCCCTTACCAAACTGCCAGCCGAAATTGGACTACTCAAAAATTTAAAATCACTAATCATTTTTGGCAATTGGAGATATGCACACAGAAGCTTTTTCCCCAGTGATAAACCAGGCAATCAACTTACACAGTTACCACTCGAAATTTCCCAATTAAAAGTACTCCAGAACCTTGACCTCCGCTCGAACCAACTCACTCAGCTACCCCCTGAAATTGGACAGCTAACCAGTCTCCAGAACCTTGACCTCCGCTCGAACCAACTCACTCAGCTACCCCCTGAAATTGGACAGCTAACCAATCTCCAGAACCTTGACCTCCGCTCGAACCAACTCACTCAGCTACCCCCTGAAATTGGACAGCTAACCAATCTCCAGAACCTTGACCTCCGCTCGAACCAACTCACTCAGCTACCCCCTGAAATTGGACAGCTAACCAGTCTCACTCAGCTCGACCTCAGCTCAAATCAACTCACTCAGCTACCCCCTGAAATTGGACAGCTAACCAGTCTCACTCAGCTCGACCTCAGCTCAAACCAACTCACTCAGTTACCTCCTGAAATTGGACAGCTAACCAATCTCCAGAACCTTAACCTCAGCTCTAACCAACTCACTCAGTTACCTCCTGAAATTATCCAGCTTACCAGTCTCACTCAGCTTTACCTCAGCTCTAACCAACTCACTCAGTTACCTCCTGAAATTATCCAGCTTACCAGTCTCACTCAGCTTTACCTCAGCTCTAACCAACTCACTCAGCTACCCCCTGAAATTATCCAGCTTACCAGTCTCACGCAGCTTTACCTCAGCTCTAACCAACTCACTCAGTTACCTCCTGAAATTATCCAGCTTACCAGTCTCACTCAGCTCGACCTCAGCGCAAATCAATTCACTCAGCTACCCCCTAAAATTGTCCAGCTCACCAGTCTCACTCAGCTCTACCTCAGCGAGAATCAGCTCACTCAGCTACCCCCTAAAATTGTCCAGCTCACCAGTCTCACTCAGCTCGACCTCCGCGAGAATCAACTCACGCAGCTACCCCCTCAGATTGTCCAGCTAACTAGTCTCACGCAGCTCGACCTCAGCGCGAACCAACTCACTCAGCTACCCCCTCAGATTGTCCAGCTTACCAGTCTCACTCAGCTCGACCTCAGCGCGAACCAACTCACGCAGCTACCACCGGAAATTGTCCAGCTCACCAGTCTCACTCAGCTCGACCTCAGCGCGAATCAACTCACTCAGCTACCCCCTGAAATTGTCCAGCTAACCAGTCTCACGCAGCTCTACCTCAGCGCGAACCAACTCACTCAACTACCCCCTGAAATTGTCCAGCTAACCAGTCTCACTCGGCTCTACCTCCGCTCTAACCAACTCACTCAGCTACCCCCTCAGATTGTCCAGCTTACCAGTCTCACGCAGCTCGACCTCCGCTCTAACCAACTCACTCAGCTACCCCCTCAGATTGTCCAGCTTAAGTCTCTTCAATATCTGAATTTGCAAGGAAATCCGATTCCGATACCACCGGAAATCTTAAAGAGTTCTGGCAACATACAAGCAATTCTTGACTACTATTTCCAGGTCCTTGATCCCAACGAAACCGAACCTCTTTACGAATCTAAATTCATCATCGTCGGTGAAGGTGGGGCCGGTAAAACCACCTTAGCTAAAAAACTCATTCATCCTGACTATGAGATTGACTCTAAAGAAGAATCCACCGAAGGCATTGACGTTATTCGTTGGGAATTTGAGCAAACAAACAAAACGCCTTTTCGCACCAATATTTGGGATTTTGGTGGTCAAGAGATCTACCATGCTACCCACCAGTTCTTTCTCACTAAGCGTTCTCTCTACGCCCTGGTAGTTGATGCCCGCCAGGAAAATACTGACTTCTACTACTGGCTCAATATCGTCTCCCTTCTCAGCGACAACAGCCCCGTCTTTATTATCAAAAATGAAAAACAAGACCGCCAGTGCGACGTCAACGAACGTGCTCTGAGAGGCGAGTTCACCAATCTAGAAAAAGTCTTCGCCACAAACCTGGCAGACAATCGTGGCTTAGACGCCATTAAAGAATCCATCCAAAAGCGGATTACCCAGCTAGACCATGTGGGCACTCCGTTACCAAAAGTTTGGGTGCGTGTTCGCTCTGCTCTTGAAAACTACGCCACCAACTGCAACTACATCACCCTCGAAAAATACCGAGACCTGTGCCGCACCAGCCAGCTCACCGAGCGTAACCGTCAAAACAGTCTCAGCAACTACCTCCACGATCTAGGCGTCATCCTCCACTTCCACGAAGATCCCATCCTTAAACACTACGTCATCCTTAAACCCGAGTGGGGCACCGCCGCTGTTTATGACGCCCTAGACACCCAGGAGATTCACGAGAACTTTGGTCGCTTTACCCGTGAGCAGCTCAACACCATCTGGAGCGATAGCCAATATGCCGAAATGAGGGATGAACTGCTCCAACTCATGATGCGCTTCAAACTCTGCTATGAAATCCCTGGCTGCGCTAACCATTTCATCGCACCCCAACTCCTCTCACCAGAACAACCTGACTATCCGTGGGACGAAACCTCAAATCTCATCCTCCGCTACCGCTACGACTTCATGCCCAAGGGTATCCTCACCCGTCTCATCGTCGAACTCCACGAATATATCGAAAACCAAACCAGGGTTTGGAAGACTGGTGTCGTTTTCACCAACGGTACTGCCCATGCCGAAGTTACCGAACATTATCCCAAAAGCGAAATCCGCATTCGTGTTTCCGGCACCAATCAAAAACGCTGGCTATCCGCCATCACCCACGAACTAGAAAAAATCCATCGTTCCTACGAACAGTTAAAGTACAAAACGTTAATCCCTTGTAACTGCGAAATCTGCAAAGACAGTCAAACACCCCACGACTACCCCTACCAGCGTCTGCAAAAGTTTCTCAGCGATGGTCAATACCAGATCCAATGCCAGGAAAGCTACAAAATGGTGGATGTACGGAAATTGCTGGATGACATCCTGTATCGAAATATAGAGGACCTACTAGCTAGCAAGGAGGATGGCGTCTTCTCCCAGCGATACACATCTGCCTCGAATAATCTCCAGGGACTGCCATTACAGCCCAATGACCTAATTCGCCAAAGTACCCCAACACAGATGTATCAGCCAGAAAAAGAAGTATTTATTTCTTATGCCTGGGGGGGCGACAGCGAAGACATTACTAACAAAGTAGACGAGGCGTTAAAAGCAACAAGCATTAATCTCATTCGCGATAAGCGAGATCTAGGCTTCAAAGGTCGCATCAAAGACTTTATGCAACAAATCGGCAAAGGCAAAGCCGTAATTATCATTATCAGCGACAAATACCTCAAATCTGAAAACTGTATGTTTGAACTGGTGGAAATCGCTGCTAGTGGTAATTTCGACAATCGCATTTTTCCCATCGTCCTCGACGATGCCCAAATCTATAAACCCATCAAACGCATCCGCTACATCCAACACTGGGAACAGGAAATCGCAGCTCTAGAAGAAGCAATGAAAACCGTCAGTGCCGCTAACATGCAAGGCTTCCGCGAATCCATCGACCTCTACACCCGTATTCGCGCCACCATCGCCGAACTCACCGAAACCCTCAAAGATATGAATACCCTGACTCCTGAGATTCATACCGAATCAGGATTTACAGAACTGATCAGCGCCATCGAAAAACGCCTCGAAAGCTAGGTTCGACTCCGCTCACCTAGCCAAATCAACGTCAAATCATAGCCATCATCATCCTAATTCTTCATCGTCTAGGCTTTGCCGAAGTCGGAGCCTGGAGTAAACCCCAGATCGCCTCCAAAAGCGGCAAACCTACGCGTGTCCTCAAAAAATGGATTCGGTATTGATGACGATCAGTGGTGCGGCTTCATCCTATGCTAAGTGAAAAATCTAGCACAGCAGTGTCTGTAGAGGGATGTGCAAGTAAATAATCTATCGTTTTGAGAGGCTTGGTAAAGCACACATCTCGGAAAGAAGCCCAAAATCATGCATTACCCCCCCTTAATCCCCCCTTGGTAAGGGGGGAAACTCCAGTCCTCCCCCTTACCAAGGGGGAGTTAGAGGGGGTGAGGGCAACCGCGAAGGCTAGTATCCAGAACTTGTGTATATACCATAGACTTACCAGGGGGAACCGCCAGGGAGGGGTTTGGATAACTGGCGCAACAGTCAGCCCCCTCCGCCTACGGCACCTCCCTTTGATAAAGGGAGGACTCTTGTAGACATTATTTGTGCATAATTCTCTTTGGGAAAAAATAAAAACAATGTAGCAAAGATAGCCTCTGAAGGAAGATAAATCAAATTTAGAGCATAGCCTCTACTGATAGGCCCATGCTGTCCCATTCAATAAACGGCTATATCAGCTACATCGCCCATTATGAAACAGCCCGAACTGACTAAAGAACATCTATTTGACTATGACACTAACAGATTCCACTTCGCCCAACTCATTTATGACATTTTGCTGGGCGATTATGAGGGTCCCGCTCTGCCATTAGAGCAGCTGCATACCATGGGCAAGCCTTCCCATGTCTTGACATTCTCCAATGATCAGAATCTTTATTTTCATCACAAATACTACAATAGCCCCAAGCTTCCCAGGGTTTTAAAGGTCTACCGAGACTTTATCAAGACGGTCATTGCACCACAGTTTGTAGATAGTCACCTGGTCGTCCAGGCAAAACCTACATTTCGCATCCACCTACCGAACAATACCGCCATTCCCGCCGATATTGGTGGTGATCCCACCCGACCTGGATTACACTGCGATGCAGACTATAACCACCCCGACGTCGAAATCAACTTTTGGGTACCGTTTACCCAGTGCTACCCCAGCAACACCTTGCATTTAGAGTCCCAGCCTGGCAAGAAAGATTTCCGGCCCATGGTCCTTAGCAATGGGCAAGTTTTACGGTTCTGGGGTGCCCGTTGCTTGCACCACAATCAAATGAACGAGCAGGGTCCCACCCGTGTATCCTTTGACTTTCGCGTCATGAACAAAAGTGATTGGGATACCCTAGATCCAACATGGCTAAAACAGATGGCCACCGTCCAACACAAGCTGAAACTCACGCTTGGCGATTACTATATGCTATATAACAAAAGCACTCAACAGTTTTCTCACTGTGAAACTGTTGATGGACACAACACAATGGCAGCACATCCCACTTTAGGCGACTATTTTAGTGCCGTAGCCAACACTCCAGAATTAGCGCAAATCAAACAATAACCTAAAAAATCAGACTGCTCGTGTGAAGGGATATCCCTTATTGCTGCAAAAATCTTGATCTGCCTAACATGCCTGACTCAAATAGGTCTTGAATAGCATGGGCAAAAGAGTGCCAGCCGTCAGCAACCGGTCGCAAAGATATACTCAACGACTGCTGTAAAGAGACATTATCTAAGTCGTTTATATCAGCATTAGCAACGGTGCTAACAACAGCCTGGGCATCATGGGCTAGTGCAACCGGCCCAGCTTCTGACAGCTGACTTTTAAGGCTAGCAACTTCAGAATGGGAGTTTCCGTAACATACCGCTGTCCTCTCTATAACAACAGGCTCAATATAAATCGGTATTTTCAAAACAACAGGAATAACTATTTCGCATCCGTGGGGATAGCGATCAAAATCTAAGGGGGTACCCATAATCTTTACCCGTATAACGATAGAGCATCACTCCCCCTGCTAAGGAGCAAGGGGAAAAGAGAACTTTAGTGATAACCTTTGTTAATACACTCAGGCTTTTTCTCGATCACAACAGGGACAACATAAACAGGTACCTTTAATTTAATCGGTGCACACACCTCACAGGCACGTTTATAGTATTTGTCATACGCCGCGGTATCGAGTTGCATAGTTTCAGTTGCTGTAGTCATTTTTATCACCTACCTTCAAAAAAGATTTGTAATCTGCTAGGAACTGGGAAAAAGATCACGGCATTAAGTGGGCCTTAGACTGTACCCAATGTCTTCTTAATACTTCTTTTCTAAACACTTAGGTTCCTTTTCAATCACAATGGGTTCAATATAAATAGGCGTCTTCAGAACAATGGGAATACAGACTTCGCAAGCATGGTTGTAATACTTGTCATAATATGCGTAGTCTTTTGCGACGCCATTAGTTGTGGTACCAGTTGCAACAGTCATAACAAAACCTCAGATAAATTGATATCTAGATCCTAGGCATCGTCAAATCGGGTCACATTACCCGAGCGGGTACCATGGCCATTTTTTCCATTCTCACCGTGTTTTGTGACATTTCTTCAAATGCCATGCAATGCTGAGACCACAACAACTAGCACCTAGCGCACTTAAGCTAAGTGAAATCTCTTTCGGTAGCGATTTATACTTTTATATTCCTGGTGAAACCACAGTTATATTGGCAGGTGATACCCCGCTAAAACTCCACATTATCGGGCGTCCGAGGGAATGGAATCACATCGCGAATGTTCGTCATACCCGTCATAAACTGCACCAGCCGCTCAAATCCTAGACCAAACCCCGCATGGGGTACCGTACCATAGCGACGCAAATCCAAATACCACCAGTAATCATCTTTTGGCAAACCCGCCTCCGTAATACGCTGCTCCAATACATCTAAGCGTTCTTCCCGCTGCGAACCCCCAATAATCTCACCGATGCGAGGAGCCAACACATCCATCGCTGCGACAGTTTTACCCCCATCATTTAGACGCATATAAAACGCCTTAATCTCAGTGGGATAGTCCGTAACAATTACCGGCTTCTTAAAATACTCTTCCGCTAGATAGCGCTCATGCTCAGATTGCATGTCTAAGCCCCAAGAAACTGGATACTCAAATTTCTTGTCACACGTCTCAAGCAGGTTGATGGCGTCCGTATAGGTAATCCGCTCAAACTCATTGTTGATGATGTTGTCGGCAGTTCCTAAAACTGTTTTGTCAATCCGCTTGTTGAAGAATTCCATGTCATCGGGGCACGCTTCTAACACATACTTAAAGACAAACTTGAGAAACTCTTCCACCAGATCCATGTTGCCTTCCAAATCGCAAAAGGCCATCTCTGGCTCCATCATCCAAAACTCTGCCAGATGACGAGAGGTATTGGAATTTTCTGCTCGGAATGTAGGCCCAAAGGTATACACGTTCGTAAACGCCATGGCCATAATCTCAGCTTCTAACTGGCCGCTCACAGTCAAATATGTGGGCTTACCAAAAAAGTCCTGGCCATAATCCACTTTGCCATCATCACCCTTGGGCAATTTATTCAGGTTCAGGCTGGTAACGGTGAACATTTCCCCCGCCCCTTCACAGTCACTGGCCGTGAGAATCGGTGTGTGAATCCAGAGAAAGCCTCGGCTTTGGAAAAATTCGTGGATGGCGCTGGCACAGGCATTACGAACACGGAAAACTGCACCGAGGGTGTTGGTACGCGATCGCAAGTGTCCCAACCCTCGCAAAAACTCAAACGAATGCCGCTTTTTCTGTAGCGGATAGGTTTCAGCATCCGACTCACCCACCACATCAAGGCTGCTAGCCTGTAGTTCCACCCGCTGCCCTTTACCCGGCGACTCAGCCAGGGTGCCGCTAATCACCACCGAAGCCCCCGTAGTGATCCGCTTCATCGCATCGTCATAGCCATCCAGGCTAATATCCACAATCACCTGAAGCCCCGTCATAGACGAGCCATCATTAATATCCAAAAAACTAAACTTCTTAGAATCACGCTTAGTACGAACCCAACCTTGGATAGTCACAACATCACCAGGGTTGCCAGATTTCAGGATGTGCTTAATACGCTGGATGGCCATTACCTATATCTATGCCGAAAAATGACTCTATATAAGGTAACGCAGGCAGCCCCCTTTACCGCCATCATCATCCGTTTTGAATATAGAAACGTCTCACCCCCCAAACCATCCCCGAAAAAACCATCCCAAAACCATTCCCAATCCCACAAATCGCAGCACCTGCCAAAACGGCTCCTTCAGGTTATTCCAGGACATCAGCTGATTCTCCAGCGTTTCCTCTAGCGTTGCAATTTGCTTTTTCAAACGCTTTAACTCAGCCTGAGGCAAATGCCCCTGGGTAATTTTTGCCTGAGCATCAGCCCGCTGCGCAAACGCCTCACGTACTTCGGTATACCGCTGGCGCAACGCATTGAAGTCCTTAGTCGTTTCATCCAAAGCCGTAGCAAAGTCGGTGAGGTCTTGCTCAGTCAGGGGCAGGGACGATTTCATAACGCGACTCGGCTGGGTAGATATAGACTTAAAGTACAGGAGAGGTTCCTCACAAGAAACCCTCGGCAGATCTCAATAGTAGGTATGGAAGCTATCGATGTGAAAGCTATCGATCTGCACCCATCACGTGGAACGTTATCCACCGTCTCGAAAATAAACCATGGACAAGACAACAATGACGTCATCTGTCAATAACACGCTAGATTTAGAAACAGCTGAGCCAAAAGCACTCGCTCAAGCATTGGCAAAGCAGCTATCCATTGGCCCAATGGATTGGCACCGACTAAACTCCAACCGCCAGATACGAGCAAAGGAGCAGATCGCAGCAGCTCTCGTATATTTGCTCAACGATAATCCAGAGGAAGCATTGCCACGATTAGAACAAGCTGTTGGCTGGCTTAATCGCAGCATTAAAGCGCCACCGTGTCCGACCCATGGCGAGCGTAAATAAGCTCCACTGCATCGCCTACATTTGCCTGAAATGCCTGATGGGCATTACCGCCATTTACCGCAATTTCGACATAACCATGGCTACCAACCAGGGCAAGCGCTTCACCTAACTCAATGCGACCATAGGTGGGACGGTAAGGACAAATATATTTACCCAGTTGCACATACCAAAGCTGTCTAGTCAGCTCATCCCCTGGAATGGTAGTCACCAAATTGCCAAAATGATCGATATACTGAAGGCTGCCGCGATATCCCTGGTCCGTTACTACCGCATGATTGATATTCAGACTCACCAGACTAGATACTGATAGCGACGTACCTAGCTCGCCTATAGGAATCCCATTCGCTAAATGCGCAGCCGTAGGCGCAAATATGTCGCGACCGTGGAAAGTATTGCTAGGCTCAGGAGTGTACCAATAATCAGGATTCGTTAGCGCTGTCACTGCCTTAATCGCAAAGCCTGTCAGAATGCCATTATCTGGCGCAATAATGGTTTGCAGCCCAGCAGGTACACTAACTTCAGCCGCAATTGCAGCTCGCTGCGTCCCCACCCCCGGATCAACAACCACAACATGGATAGTGCCTACAGGGAAATACAAGTAGCTCGTTATTAAATTAAATCGAGCCGCTAAGATAGCCTGAGGTTGAAGCCCATGGGTGAGATCTATTATCTGGCTTTGGGGGCTGATACTAGCAATTACCCCCTTCATTACACCAACATAGCTATCCCTGTGGCCAAAGTCCGTTAGCAATGTGATCACCCCCATAGGGCTGCCACTCCCAAAGTGATACGTTTTCCCCAATGAGTAACCCCTTAGCACACTGTGTAGACGCCTTAGCGCTCAATGCAATTGAGCGTCACATCTTTATATGTGCAGATCAAACTAAACCCAAATGCTGTGACAAGGCTAATAGTATCGATGCCTGGAACTATCTCAAACAAAGGTTGCAAGAACTGAAGCTAGATAGACCGACTAAAGAACGACCCAGCTGCATTTTTCGCACCAAGGCCAACTGCCTACGCGTCTGCCAGAAAGGACCTATTCTAGTGGTTTATCCTGACGGTGTTTGGTACCACAGCGCCACACCAGAGGTCATAGAACGCATTATTCAAGAGCACCTTATTGGGAATCAGGTTGTTGAAGACTACGCCTTCCTGAAAAACCCCTTACCCGATGTAAATAAGTACCGAACAATCCGTGATCCTATTGACTAATTGGGAACAATTGATTTGAGCATATGGGTTAAGCAGTTGATATAAGCGCAATTGCTGTATTCCAATCCATGGGTAACAAAAATTTAATTATGTACAACCTTGCTATAAATTTAACTGGGCTTAATAAAACAACCCTGATTGACTATAGTCCGTACAGTATCATCAACAGAGGCGTATACAAACTAATACGAGGACTTTAGAAATCCTTCAACCCCTGATGTACTAGATATGATCTAGTAACTATCTAATACGTTTTGGATTTATCTTTTATCATCCTATTCCCATAGACTTCGAGTAACACGAGTACACGGCATGAAAGAAAATACCACTGGCGATCAAAAGAAGCTTTTACTGATAGATGACGATCCAAATCTCATCTTGCTTGTAAGAGATTACTTAGAGTTTCGAGGTTATCAAGTTGTCACAGCGGGCAATGGTCGCGAAGCTCTTGATGTATTGGGTGGATTAGTGCCCGACATGATTATCTGCGATGTCATGATGCCTGAAATGGATGGCTACGCCTTTGTCGAACAGGTTCGCCAAGATCCGGGTAAGAGTTGGATTCCCATTCTATTCTTATCTGCCAAAGGGCAAAGTCAGGACAGGGTCAAAGGCTTAACCACTGGCGCTGATGTTTACATGGTAAAACCATTTGAGCCAGAAGAGCTAGTAGCCCAGGTAGAATCTTCCCTCAAGCAAGCGTCCCGTTTGATTCATCATCAGACCAAAGCTGGCGGCAGCGCTCCGACCATTCAAGTCCCCTTTGATGTAGAGCTTACTCCCACAGAGTTAAAAGTAGTGCAGTTTGTGGCGCGAGGCATGGCAAACCGCGAAATTGCTGAAGAACTTAAAGTCAGCCAGCGCACCATTGAGAGCCATGTCAGCAATATGCTTGGCAAAACTGGCCTACACAACCGTACCGAACTAGCCCGCTGGGCTATGGAAAATAACAAGGCTTAATTCCCTTAAAGCTACAAAATAGGGCAGGTTATTTGCCGTGGATCTGCCCCTTATTTTTGACTAACCAAATTAAGTTCGATAGTTCTTGACTTAAGGGCATCAAATCCCGTTATAATACGGAAGCTTCGCTGGTGTAGCTCAGTTGGTAGAGCAGCTGATTTGTAATCAGCCGGTCGTCCGTTCGAGTCGGATCACCAGCTTTTTTATGAGAATCTTGTATGCAGAGGATTTCAACATCTCAAATTAGCCATCAAATCTAGAGTTTTGATGGCTAATTTTCACTTGATTTTCGATATAAATTAGGAGCTAGAAGCTTCTGTCATCGAAGGTTTCAGCGAAATTAGTACAGTAATTAGCACAGAAATCAGTAGTGACCGCTAAAACAACCTGACAGCATACATTACAGCCTTATTGTCCCCGGTGACAGCTTCGCTTCAATTACCTATACCACTCAAACTCCGAAATGGTGGCTTCCATCAGAAAATGTAGAAGGGCAGTTGTCACTGCCTAAAAAATTGCACAATTCATAGCCTGAAAGCCCTAAGTTAATATTCTATTTTTGAGGATACCTCAAGCAACTATTGGTCGTTTAGCAATGGGTTTGGAGGACATCATTTCGCATGCGAGTAATTTACTTAAGGGCACCTCTATTTATTTGATTTTTGAAGAATCGAGTCTCAAATGAGACTGTCATTGAGCTTTTTTTCTGGAGTCTCAATGAACCAAAACTGGCAAAATTCATTTATTCCATCCGTTTTTAGCTCTGATAATTCTGGTGTTTAGGCGGCTGCTTCGGCGATGTTTTCCTTTTGCCAAAAGACATAGCGTTTAAGATTGTAGGTCATTTTTTTTAGCCCGAGCATGGCTTTGGATCTGGCAAACCCAATCGTGCGAATGACTTTGCCTTCCATCTCATTGACCATCGCGCCAAACAGCTGTTGCAAGATCAACAGCTTTACAACACGATGACATCTATCGGGGGACGACCTGCTTTACTCTTTTGGGGCTTCGCATACGCGCTTGCTAAGATCGGTCGAAACTCATCCCATGGAATCATTGCATCCAAGCAGACCAACAGATCTTTCTTGGACTCCAGTTTTTGATGGCGCGTCTCAACATCCCAAAATCCCTGTTGTCCCATGAAATAACTGCCTGCCCTTAATATTAATGAAATTGAAAATAATGAAGGTAGGTCTCGAGATGAGGAAATTTTAATAGATAGCAATCTATTGACGACCAATCCATTGACGACCAATCCATTTCCACAGGTCTCCTGTGGAGACGATAGACCATCAGATCCGAGCCTGTATCCGATTAAGATGTATCCAATATACATCGATGACACTGATGAAAATTTGCAACGAGTTAGAGGAGAATTTTGCAACGATGCTTTTGTAAATAGGCAAGCTGGGAAGATACAAGTAGCAAGCTTCCATAAAAGAGATTTGGGACATTATTTCCATATCTTAATGGAGCAGAAGTTTGGGAATGCATACACAGGGGAAGCTAGTGTTTACTCTTCTCCAAATGATACAGATCCTGAAATCTTGACTAATTGACTCCTACAAAAACAACACAACAAACTTTAGAAGGACCTGAGCCAAAGCTGTGATGCCCACCACCATCCTTGCAGTCGCTAGTTGAGCAATGGCATTGGGTTCAATCAGCGATTGCAACAAGACCAACAAGCCTACCATGATGCTCTCGGGCAGATTAGCCAAATTATCCATCCCCTCACCTTAGCTAACCTGTTGTGCTCAATAAAGCAGCTAATTTTAACCATGAATTTTGTTTCGCTAAATGTGTCAATTTCCTTTATGGTTATTGGCGAGTGATTAGTACTAACCACTCGTAACTCGCTCCAAACATCATGATTGGTCTATGGCTCGACGTTCTCTGCGTAAGTATTTAAGTTGTTTAACGGCATTCATTATAGGTAGCTCTTGCTCAACCCAAGTTCAGGTTATAGCCCCTGCTTTATCGAATCCGCTACCGCCACCGCCACCATTGCTCTTACCTAACGGGAGACCGAATTTAATACCGTTGCCAACAGCCCAGGAAATCTGGAAATGTGAGGTTGTGGTTATCGGTGGTTCCCTTGGGGGGGTAGCAGCTGCATACCATGCTATGCAGGCTGGGACCACTACCTGTCTTATTGAACTTACCCCCTGGCTAGGAGGGCAGATTAGCTCGCAAGGGGTATCAGCAATTGATGCATCCAGAGCAATGTGGGCTTATCAGAGCTTTGCGCCTAGTTGGCGAACCTTTAAGCAAAAAATTGCTCAGCAAACAGTGACCTTGCCAGAATGGACGGGGCGAGCCACTGTAACTGTCAATGATGTGAATTCATGCTGGGTAAGCAGGCTGTGCTTTGTACCAAAAGCGGGTGCTACTGCTGCCCAGCAACATTTAGAAAATGTGTTACCAAAAGCACCTAAAAGCCGTTGGCAAACTCAAACGGCTTTTAAGGGAGCAACATTTGATGATAGTGGTCAGGAAATAGTTGCCATTCATGCTATACAGCGTATTCCCAAAGAATCAAATTACATGCCCATGGGGCGACTATCTCAAGAGTTGGCCAGCTGGTATGCTTGGTCTGCAGATGACACATTTGAGAAAGTACCGTTGCGATTAGAGCCTCCTAAGGGAAAGCGCATGATTGTCATTGATGCTACTGATACAGGAGAATTTGTGGGCTGGGCAAATCTGCCTCATCGATTGGGATCAGAAGCTAAAACGACCACTGGAGAGGTGAACGGGGCCCAAAAAGATAACCCACAGTGTACTCAGGCATTTACGTACCCTTTTGTAGTGGCTATTCATGATGATGGAGGTAAAAGCCTGGCGGCTTTAGAACAAACATTACAACAATATCCGCCATTCTATGCGTCTCATGAGCATGAAAAAATATTTGAAATGGAGGGATTTCCCTTTTTTGAAGGTCGTAGCTTTTTTAACTATCGTCGGATTGTGAGTAATACTCGAAACAGTCCATTTTACTCTGTGCCTGTTCGGGGTGATATGACGATGGTAAATTGGAATCGCGGAAATGATTGGTCCTGGATGGACCCACCTCTAATTTACACGGCAGAGCAAGTGAAAAGAAGTGGTCAACAACAAAATTGGTTGGGAGGGATCTCGACCATAGCTTTGCGCCATGGTGAAGATCACGCTTTATTATTCGCTCGCTGGTTACTTAAAACCCAGTCAAAACCCCATCTCCCATTAAGTTATTTAATGGGAGATGAGGCTTATATGGGGACTCAATCAGGGTTGAGTTTGGTTCCGTATATCCGTGAAGGTCGACGTATTTTAGGTCGTGCTGCTTACGGTGACAAAGCATTTTTAATGCGTGAAGCTGACGTAAGAAATGACCAAGTTGGTGGTCGTGATTTTACACCGACTACAGTAGCAGTGACTCACTATGATGTCGATATCCATGGTTGCCGCTATCGAAATGGTGCTCCTACTGGGGAAGCGGTCACTGCTCCTGCTGCAGGATTTGTTGTACGTCCGGTACAGATTCCCCTGGAGAGTATGATCCCCCAGGAAATTAATAATTTGCTGATAGGTGGTAAGAGTCTTGCTGTGAGCCATATTGTGAATGCGGTTACCCGAGTTCACACGAGTGAGTGGGGTGTGGGTGCTGCAGCCGGAACCACCTCGGCTTGGCTGGCCAAACGTCCTGACCTAACGCCAGCTGATATTGTTAAGCAAGGGCATATGACCAAACTGCAGGAACAAATGTTAAGTCAGAATCTGCGATTAACATGGTAATAGTAGAGGATCCTTTCATACTCTTCCTCCTCGCAGCGCTTCCATACATCTGAGACTCACTGGCTATGATGATAGAGTAGCTGATTAACGGTCAGCTCATCTAGTGCTTGACAAAATTTTGCACGAAAAATACTTCAAAAAAGTAGCACAAAAAGTAGCGCAGCACTTTTCACTATTGTGTTGTTGTTTCAACCGCCCTATTCGCCTGAAGTCAATCCGATTGAGCGCGTGTGGCTAGAGTTGAAACGCTATGTGCAATGGCAGCACTTCACCAGTCTGGAGGACTTACAAAACAAGGGGAGTCAGTGGGTGACTCAACTTACTCCAGAACAGATTAAATCTCTTACGCAGTGGGACTGGATTGTAGATGCACTATGTGTAGCTGGTCTTTAGAGAATTGATATTAGCTCTTGAGCATTTCTTTTGTAATCAGCTGGTCGTCAGTTCGAGTCGGATCACCAGCTTTCTAGTGGTTGCAAAATCACACTAACTTCGGGCTCATGGCAACTTTTGGTGATCCAAATTGGCTGGCAAGGCGTAGATGGGATTAGCCTTTATGTGCATCCCATCATGAACTTCCTCCAGCATCTACTCCCTGACTCATCAGCCTTGGCATTGAAACACTGGGAGTTAGAGACGGCAACTCACCAATTCGTTATCACCGTAGAATCCACTCAGGTGATGCACATTGTCCATTATGCCAAGCGCCCACTGGGCGAGTGCATAGTCGCTATCAGCGAACCCTTAGAGATTTACCCTTGGTTCAGTTCAGCCTCACTCTCTTATTAGAGGTCTGTAAGTTTTTCTGTCTCAATGACACCTGTCCGCGACGCATCTTTACCGAGCGATTACCCAGCCTGGTCGCCCCTTGGGCGAGACGCACGGCTCGCTACACAAACCATCTCATCGCCATGGGCCTGGAATTGGGCGGGTCAGCGACCGCTCGATTAAGTTATCAAGTGGGGTATGGCTATAGTCGAAATACCTTTCTGCGGCTTCTCTCTAGCTTACCGCTACCCGAGGTGGTCACCCCCAAGATTCTGGGTGTGGATGATTTTGCCTTCCGTAGAGGTCATCATTATGGGACTATCTTGGTGGATCTCGAAACGAACCATCCCATTGCCCTATTACCTGACCGAACAGCAGAAACCTTGGCAACCTGGCTAGAAGACCACCCAGGCATCGAAATCTTGTCACGAGACCGGTCCAAGACGTACAAACGTGGAATGACCCAGGGGGCTCCTAATGCCATTCAGGTCGCAGATCGCTTTCACCTATTACACAATCTTGAAGAGACTTTAGAAAAGGCACTGAAAAGTCACTCGAAACTTCTCAAACAGGTTGAGCAAGAACAGCTTCAATCTGAGGGTGTTCTTGCCTCTGACGTGTCGATATCAGAAGGCTCAGTTCCCCAACCTCAAACAGCACAACAACGGAAAACGGCCCAAAAGCGAGCTGAACGATTAGACAACTATGAACAGGTTCACAGCTTACGACAACAAGGATACAAAATCAAAGACATTGCCTACCATCTAGGAATGGGGAAGCGTACCGTGTATACCTACCTGTCTCACGAGACATTTCCAGAATGGCAGTCGTCCAGCCGACAATGCAAGAGCATCTTAGATCCCTACAAACCCTATCTCATCGATCAATGGAGCCAGGGACGTCAGCACACTAAACAGCTCTTTAAGGAGATTCAACAACAGGGGTATTCAGGGACCTATAAAACCGTGGCCCGCTATACCCATACGCTACGGTCAGCTCAGTCTCAACCACTCCCCCATCCCGACTCTTTAAAGGACCTGCCTGGTCGAGGTCCGGCCCCAAAGGTGACCATCAAGTCCCAGAAACCATTAAGTGCCAGGCGTGCGGCTTGGTTAGTGCTCCAGCGACCAGACACGTTGACAGACAAGCAAAAAACGCTGTTGGAATGCCTCACTCAACGATCTGAACTATCGGGAATGATCCGGCTCACTCAGGGATTTATAGACCTTGTCCGACAGCGGCTTCCCAAGCAGCTAGATAGCTGGCTAGAGAAGGCTAAAAATAGCACAGTAAAAGCATTTCAGAGTTTCGCTAAAGGCATAGAAGACGATTATGAGGCGGTCAAGGCAGGCATGACCTTAGACGTCAGTAATGGACCGGTGGAAGGTCAAAACAATCGATTAAAAATGCTGAAACGACAAATGTTTGGTCGCGCTGGGCTAAACCTATTGGCCAAACGACTGATCTTAACCAATACATAGTCTCTTAAGGCGATGGTTTAAGTGAGGGTAGTGCGATCACCAAAAGTTGCCATGAGCCCGAAGTTGTGTGAATCAGCAGTGGTAATGGTGGTTTAAATAATTAGGGAATGCCCTCGAGTTTTCTCTGGTTGATGTCTTAACGTAACTTCTGAAGAGAGGTCAGAAGTTCCTACTCAGCCACTTATCCCCTGCTACATTTCCCGTCTATCATTCTTACATCTATGCCCCATCACCAAACGCCCATCTGCCAGTTGGTAAATGCCCTCTGGTTCTTGGAGTGTTTGGGAGACGTCAGCTTCGGGGGAGAGTTGAACTGTGCCAGTGTCGTAACTACTAAGCCCTAAGGTTTCTGTTGGCTGTTGGGGAAGGCCATCGTTGCCAGTGATGACAAAGGCGCTGTCGGCGTTATTGCTGCGGGCAATGCAGCTGGAGGCGACTAGCTGATCGGCATTGATAAAGTTATCGGGGAGTTCATCTATAGCTTGGGTTTGTTCGAAGTCGGCATTGAGGTTGATGGAGCCTGACTGGCCTGCTTGGGAGCTGGCGCTGATGTCGCTGGAAACGTTGGCACGGAGTTCGTCGGTGGTTTGGAAGATGCCTTGCTCGGTGAAGCCAAAGATGCCTGCTGCGTTGATCGCAATGTTGCCGCCGTCACCCCCCACAGCATTGGCAATGATGTCGCTGTTTTCATCGGGAAACGTGAGCACAAAATTTGCATCTAGGGTGATGTTACCGCCGCTGCCGCTGCCAGGGGTTTCATTGGTGGATTCAGCATTGATAAAACTGCCCCAACGTAGAATAATGCCCTTATCAACAAGAAAGTTAATGTTTCCTCCCCCTGCAGTAGATGCCGTTTGAGCAGATAGTTCAACACCATCATTCAAAAGTACCGAGTCGGCAACAATGTTGAGATTGCCAGCCGCTCCAGTGTTAATTCCCAAACTTTCAGTAGTTAAATCTCCTGCCCCTTGAATTGTCAGAGCGCCATCACTGGTGATAATTAGGGCTTGCTGAAAAAGTAATCAGTGCTTTAACAGCAAGGAATTTGACCGATTTTTCAAAAAGCTAGTGCAAGGTCGAAATCGCTGAAACCATTGATTTTCCGTAAAATTCTGTTATTTAACCTTGCACCTAACTGAGCCTTTTGAGGCTGAAAGCCTTATCCAGATTCGATTCCGATTTATTCAGCAAGCCCTAATTAAATCTCCACCGGTTTCTTGACTAGCGGTTAGAGTATCGATCGAGCCATTTTCCGACAGGAGCACACTTAGATCATCACCAGGGTTAGATTGGATGAGTAAGATTCCTGCTTTACCATTCCCGTTAGTAAAGGTAGTTAAAGAAGCTCCATCCAGCACAGAGAGATTACTAGTAGTAATAGAAATACCATCACTGTTACCAATAGCATCTGAAAAGACGGCACTGCTAATAAAGGAATCTGTTCCATCAACTATGACATCACCGGTTGCAGTAATCTTCATCTGTCCCGAGTTGCCTTCTCCAAACGTACTGGAACTGACCACTGCAGCGTTCAGCACAGAGAGATTATCTGTCGTAATCAACACCCCGCCACTATCACCAATCCCACCTTGAGCAACTGTACTGCCAACAAAGGAATCTGTTCCATCAACTATGACATCACCGGTTGCAGTAATCTTTATCTGTCCCGAGTTTCCCTCTCCAAACGTACTGGCACTCACTACTGCAGCATTTAGCACAGAGAGGTTGTCTGTTGTAATCAATACTCCACCACTATCACCAATCCCACCTGAAATAACTTCACTAACAATGGAGGAAAGCGTTCCATCAACTATTACATCACCGGTTGCCATAATCTTTATCTGTCCCGAGTCGCCCTTTCCAATCGTATTAGCACTGACCGCAGCATCATTCAGCACAGAGAGATTATCTGTCGTAATCAACACCCCGCCACTATCACCAATCCCATCTTGAGCAACTGCAGTGCTAATCAAAGAAGATGCTCCATCAACTATGACATCGCCAGTCGCTATAATCTTTACTTGTCCCGAATCACCCTCTCCAAACGTAGTGGCATTAATCAGTGCAGCATTCAGTACAGAGAGATTATCTACTGTAATCAACACGCCGCCACTATTGCCAATCCCATCTTGAGCGACTGTACTACCAATAAAGGAATCTGTTCCATCAACTACGACATTTCCGGTTGCCATAATCTCCACCTGCCCTGAGTTTCCTCGTCCGAACGTACTGGCACTGATCGCCCCAGTATTCAGCACAGAGAGATTACCTGTTGTAATCAACACGCCGTTACTATTGCCAATCCCACCTGGGATGACCTCACTCACAATGGAGGAAAATCTTCCATCAACCACAATATTACCGGTCGCTATAATCTCCACCTGTCCCGAGTTTCCCTCTCCACCAGTACTAGCACCGATCCCAGCGTTATTCAGTACAGAAAGATTACCTGTCCTAATCAATACGCCGCCACTATTGCCAATCGCACCTGAAACGACTTCACTCAAAACAAAGGAAAATATTCCATCAACTACGACATCACCGGTCGCCGTAATCTCCACCTGACCCGCATTGCCCTCTCCAAAGGTACTGGCACTGATTACACCAAAGCTATTAACGAATAAATTGCGGGTAATAATACTTACATTCCCTCCTTCTACACTAGAACCACGTAATACGTCGGTATCAAGCAGCCCTCTTCTAACAAGCACAAAGTTTCCTGCTGACTGCGAGGTCTCTAAAATAATGTTGCCACCACCTGATTGCCCCAATCGAGCACTAAGCACTCCAATAGCCGAGGCTCGAAGCGTCAAATCATTCTCGCTAAAAGCATTTACATTATCCGCAACAATAATAAAGTTGGTTGCTTCCAGTGTTAGATCGTTCAAAGCCAATAACGCTTCCACTGTCTCCGGTGTCAGGTGACTATTTTGATCTTCATCCTCTAGTCCACCATATAAAAAATCAGTCAACACTCCATCAGCTTGCTCAATAGTGATATATCCTGCATCAGGTGTATCTGCAATGAGAATATTTACCGGATCCAACAACAGTTGTCCCGACTCTCCCTGCGTTGCCTGAGTATTCACCAGGCCAGAAAAATCTAAGAGTCTCAGGGCTGAGACCTCAACAAAACCACCATCTCCCTCCTGCGGTCCACCTTGCGCGCTAATACTCCCCTCAAACCGAGTTGCATCATCTGCCCAAACAATCACTCGGCCTCCATCACCGCTTGTCAAAGCATCTGCAGCGATCAACACATTTGGCCCCACAATTGTTTGCTCCGCAGTCGGCACCACTCCCTGCCCCTGATAATCTCCTCCCAACAACACAGTGCCACCACCACTAGCACCCGACACATTAACAGTCGCCTGATCCGCCAGGCCTACCCGATCTCCCAATACCTGCACCGTCCCACCCGGCGCAGTCAACGCCCCATAACTCAGCACCGTCGCCCCAAACAACGTCAGCGTTTCTCCACTGCCCACAGACAAATCACCACTGTTACTGATATCCCCTACACCAGGTTTTAAGTGACTAAAAAACGTTACCGTCGGATCCACCGTCAGCAAACGACTACTGTCAGGATTCGTCGCACTAAACACACCACTACCTAACGAAATCGCCTCTGCCGTCGATGCATAAAATGAACCATTCACATCCAGTGTCGACGCTTCACCAAAGACAATTCCATTAGGGTTCAATAAAAACAGATTGGCATCTCCCAAAACGCCCAACCGCCCCAAAATAGCCGATGGCTTATCCCCAGTCACCCGCGTCAGAATAGATTCCACATTCGTCGGATTGACAAAAAACACTTCGTGGCCTTCTGCAACATTAAACTCCCAAAAGCTGTGGAAAAGATTGCCCTCCCGAACGACGCCACCTTCAACTAGCTGGATGAGCGAATCTAAACTGTTCACTACTGAACTTTCAGCCCCCAGCGTATTATCGGGAATCACTCCACCGTCGGCCCGTGCTGGCCAGGCTAGGGTAGACTCTATCATTAAGAAAGTGCTTAATAACCAGACGTTCCATAGCCCCTGCTTCCATTGCAAGCCACTTTTTATCACTGGAGATTCCTCAACGCTTTGAGATTGTATAGGTAAAATCAGACTCTAGAAAGACCAATGTCTGACACTGTAGCCTGAACTTACTACAGCGTGAATCTTTTTTGGTTGAGATGGTGCGATCTCAAGGGCGAAATCATCCCCACTGGAGCAGAGGCCAAGAAACTGAATGCAACGCGCAGACAGGCTAGCCGAACGCCTACAGGCCATGGGAGTTAACCTCGACGAAGTTTGAATTCACGGATCTAGGTGAAGTTCCATTTTTAGTACAAGAGTAGAGCAGTTGAGTAATGATCAGCTCATTTATTTCTCGACGAATTCTTTACGAAAGATGGCTCAAAAAATTAGTACAAGAATAGCCCTATGTAGCTTGCAAGGAGGCCTGAGTCGAAAAATGATTGAGACTCTGATTTACATAGCTTTTAGCTTTGCAAAAGCAAAATATTTGAGACCACTCGCTATGATGATAGAGCAGCTAATTAACGGTCAGCTCATCTAAGTCTTGACAAAATTTTGTACGAAAAATGCCGCGAAAAATTAGTACAAAAATTAGCACAGCACTTTTCACTTACCTTGAAAGCCTTGCCAGAAAATAAACTTAGCCTTTGAGCGTTTCTTTTGTAATCAGCCGGTCGTCCGTTCGAGTCGGATCACCAGCTTTTTAATGAAAACAATCATTTCACCGATTGGGCAAGGCTTAAAAGCCTTGCCCAATCGGTGTTTTAGAGCCCCCTCTGAAAACACATTGGACATTTTTGGGTCAGTTTAGACTGATTTGACGGGGCGATTAGCATAAAAAATTGGGGTAAATGGTTCCTATAAAGTAGGATGCGAGTCCTACTATTAGAGGGCATGATGAAGTGCGTCAGGCAGGCAGCCATCAACCATCCGAATGTACCGCTGGGTGATCAAACATCTGGAACGCTGTGAAGTCAAACAGCTGGATGAACCCCAAGCAATTTTGGGCTGGCTCTACGTTATGTCAAAATCATCTGTGTTAGAGACTTTGCTTATATCTTTTGGAACGATCAGGCTAGCCAGTTCCTTAAAGACGTAGTAAAAAATAATTTTGATAGGACCGAGAAATCTATTTCTTTCGTACTTTTTTCTGATTACTCAGAAGAGATTTTTGTTAAATTGCAATGGCCCGTCCATGGGCAACAGAATCTTCTCGGTTATGCAACCAATTCTTTAGCAATTAAAGAAGGTTGTAGCGAATACAGCAACTGGTAATTCGCACCCAGTGGAAGCCCTCAATCCATTCGCCACTTCAGTCTTCAATCAAACTGAGCCAAATACTGCCAATCAACTCAGGAGCATAGCCACATGTTTCTTTATCGTAGACACGATAACGATCAAGCGTGCTTACCTGATGAGGATAGGCCACATCCGTTTCAGGATTCAAGACGTTATTGATTCCAACGGAAAGTCAATGTTTGCTGTTGTATGCCATCCTATAAGCGTGTTCCAAAATTTGCAGTTTTTTATCGATTGGGAGAACAAACCATGTATCACTGGGACCTGTAACGCCGGATCGTATGGATCCGGCCATTCAACAATTTTCTGAAACCTACAACCATCGCTCTGTTGAAGCTCACTGGCAGGCCATCTGGCAGCAAACCCAGATTTACGACACCGATACTGCCAGAGCAGCTCCCGACCAACCGCCTTTTTACAACTTGATGATGTTTCCCTACCCATCTGCGGCGGGGTTGCATGTGGGAAATGTGTACGCTTTCACCGGAGCCGACATCTATGGTCGCTTTATGGCCATGCAGTGTAAAGATGTCTTTGAACCGATGGGCTTCGATGCCTTTGGTATCCACAGCGAAAACTTTGCCATCAAACAAGGTATTCATCCCCGACAGCTCACAGATCAGAATGTGGAGCGGTTTCGGGAAACTCAACTAAAGCGAATCGGCAACCACTTTGCCTGGAACCATGAGGTCAATACGACCGATCCGACCTACTACAAATGGACTCAGTGGCTGTTTTTGCAGTTATTCAAAGCGGGATTAGCTGAGCGCAAACGAGCCGCAGTCAATTGGTGCCCGTCTTGCAAAACGGTGTTGGCCGATGAGCAGGTGGCGGAAGGCGAATGTGAACGCTGTGGCACCAAGGCGACCAAACGAGAGTTGGAACAGTGGTTTTTCAAAATCACCCGCTATGCTCAACGTTTGTTAGACAATTTGGATAATTTGGACTGGTCCGAGCGCGTGAAGGCGATTCAGCGAAACTGGATTGGTCGTTCCGAAACCGATGGTGAGGTCCATTATCATTTGCGCGATTGGTTGATCTCACGACAGCGCTACTGGGGACCACCAATCCCGATTATTCATTGCGACACCTGTGGCGTAGTGCCTGTGCCTGAAGACCAGTTGCCTGTGGAATTGCCCCAAACGGACAACTGGTTGCCTCAGGGTACAGGGAATTCACCTTTGGCTGATATACCTGAATTCGTCAATACCACCTGTCCTTGTTGTGGCGACAAGGCCCGTCGGGAAACGGATGTGTCCGACAATTTTTTAGATTCGGCCTGGTACTTCTTGCGCTATCCGTCGAGCCATTGTTCCGACATTCCCTTTGACCTCGAGATCACGGCTCATTGGCTGCCGGTGGATATGTACATCGGTGGGGCTGAGCACTCGGTCTTGCACCTCATGTACACCCGCTTTATCACAATGGTGTTGCATGATTTGGGGTACCTGCCCTTTGAGGAACCGTTTCGGCGTTTCCGAGCCCATGGGTTAATTACCCAAAATGGGGTCAAGATGAGCAAGTCTAAGGGCAACGTGGTGCCCCCCGATCAGTACATTGAGGCCTATGGGGCCGATACCTTACGTGTCTACTTGATGTTTTTGGGGCCGTACGAGCAAGGGGGCGATTTCTCCGATCAGGGTATCACGGGAGTTCATCGCTTCTTAAATCGGATCTGGCAGTTGGTGATGACTTATCTTGCTGCTGAGGTCAGCCAGTCGATGGATAGGGAGTCGCAACGGCAACTGCACCAAACCATCCATAAGGTGAATACCAATATTCAGGAGTTGAAGTACAACACGGCGATCGCTGCTTTGATGAGCTATCTCAATCATTTGGAAGCCAAGGACACGCCTGATTGGGAAGAAGTTCACGCTTTGGTGTTGATGCTGGCCCCCTTTGCACCTCACATCGCTGAGGAACTTTGGCACCACTTGGGAGAACCTTACTCGGTTCACCAGCAGCCCTTTCCACAAGCTGATTTGGCCCAGATACAATCGGAACAGGTGACCATTGCGGTGCAGATTAACGGACGTACCCGCACCACCTTGAAGTTAGCCATAGAGGCGTCTGAAGCCGAAGCCACCGCCCAGGCCATGCAGTCTGCGATCGTGCAACGCTACCTAAAGGACGGGGACATTAGGCGAGTGGTCTATGTGCCTGGCCAAGTACTCAACTGGGTCATCTAAGAACTCCAAAACATGCGGCAGTGGCAACCTAAGCGACTGCCGCCCAATACATCGCCTACTCCCTGACCTCCGTAGCCTATCTTCTACAATCAAACTAATAACGGCTAGCCTTAACCCTCCAGCCATGACAGCCTTCACCATTACCCTTGATCCCATTGGCCGGTTAACCGACGAAGCATTTTACCAGCTTTGTCGTGCCAATCCTGACGTTAAATTTGAACGTTCATCCCAGGAAGAAACGTAGCCGTTGGGAACCCCTTAACCCCACAGAACAACAAAAGTTTCCACCCATTGCCCCTGACTTTGTTATCGAGTTACGATCTGCTTCCGATAGTTTGGCAACACTCCAGACCAAAATGCAGGAGTACCAGGCAAATGGAGTATGTTTGGGATGGTTGCTTAATCCCCAGGATCAGACCGTAGAGATTTATCGACCGCGCCAGCCTGTGGAAATTTTAAAATCTCCTCTGCCTATTTGCATGGCTTCGGCAAAATGACGTCCACTGCAGCACTCCCACATTAAAAAGCAAGATCAGGGCCTTTGGACTCTAGCTTACGCTCTCTCAGCTCTGTCCTAATTTTTTGGGGGTCACTACAAAACTAGAAGCACACCAATAAAAGAAATCTATGGGTCTAATCAAAACCCTTATTGAGCTAACACCTCGATAAAAGATATCTGTAAATAGAGATACAGATACTTTATGGTTATCATCGATTAAATGAAGCAAATTGATAGGAGTCCCCGCCATGAAGCCTCATTATCTTTGGTTCAGAAGACTTTCTCTCTCTTGTGCCCTGACGTTTTCTTCAGTTTTGATTACATCTTGCTCTGGCCCCAGCGAAAATGCCGAAGGTGCAGCCAATACAGCCAGTACTGGCAATGGAGAGGTGATCCGTATTTCTATTGGGACCCAAGACCAGGTAATTAATACGGCTGTTGGCGGTGCCACCGTACGAGAATTAGGGCTATTGGAAAAACATCTGCCAACAACAGGCAAATACGAAAATGTAGAATACGATATTCAATGGTCTAGCTACACCTCAGGACCACCTATTACCAACAAAATGCTTGCTGACCAGATTGATATTGGTTTAATGGGAGATTTTCCAGCCGTTATTAATCTGATTAAATTCCAAGAGGAGGTTGAGGGAGTTACCTCCACATTTATTGGCACCCTAGCCTATAGCCCTAACGGAGCAGGTAATGCGGTTGTTGTTCCCAAGGATAGTGATGTCACCTCTTTAGCGGATCTAAAAGGAGGCTCTGTATCCGTTCCTTTTGGCTCCGCAGCTCACGGCATGGTGCTCAAAGCCTTGAGCGACGCTGGTATTGACCCAGAGTCAGATGTCAAACTGATTAGCCAAGCACCGGAGGTGGGTGGTACCAGCCTACGTACGGGTCAAATTGATGCCCACGCTGACTTTGTCCCCTTTGGAGAATTATTCCCCTTCCGAGGATTTGCCAAGAAGATTTTTGATGGAGCCCAAACAGGCGTTCCCACCCTACACGGCATTGTTGTTCGTTCGGATTTTGCCGAAGAGCACCCCGAAATCGTTCAGGCCTATCTTCAGGCAATGCTGGAAGCTAACCAAACGTTTCAAGAGAAGCCCGAAGAGATCTCTGCCCAAATTGAAGAATGGTCAGGTATTGAGAAAGAAGTCGTTTATATGTTTCTGGGGCCGTCTGGGCTACAGCCTATAAACCCAAGTATTGGTGAAGTGCAGTTAGAAGCGCTCAAAAACAGTATTGCCACGTTGATTAGTCTGGGTAAAATTGAATCCCCGGTCAACCCAGACGATGTTACCCAGTGGGTCGATGAAAGCTTCTTAAAAACAGCCATGGACAACATGGGCTTGAACTATGACGAAGTGATTGAAGTGGGCGAAAGCTATGTCATCACCGGAAATGACGCCCTCACCAACGAGCCAATTGAAGAGCCCAAAATGGCAGCCCAGCTGTGGATCCAAGAAGAGCCCACAGTGACTAATTTTGCCACCATTCCTAACATGATCAAAAAGCTCAACGAGCTACAGGCTGATGGCAAAGCTTCTGATGTGATCTTTGTCCACGATCGCAACAAAGGCTGGAAGCTGTTTGCGGAGAACTCTCACTATGTCAAAAATGGAGATGAAGTATCGGCCTTTTTGCTAGAAGCCGATGCCCAGGCGTTTGCCTCTGAGTCCGGTGGCCAGGTAACCACCTTTAAGAGCCTGCTACAGACCTATGCCAACGGACCTCAGCCAGCTCGCATTAGCCGTTTAACTGTGGAGGATTTGAAGCAGACACTGTTGGAGGCTGTACCAGCGTTGGCGGGTTAAGAATACATGCTCTCAACCATTCCTTTAATAATTCTCTCCTATGGCCAGCACCCTGCCTCAATCTCACGTTCGGGCTCGTAGCTCTAGCCCGATGTCAAGCTTATATCAAACCCTACAGGTCATCTTGTCAGGCCGTTCTGTCAGGCGGTTTATCGCCCTGGCCCTCTTTTTTGGGATCTGGCAAATCCTATGTATGATTGGCTTTAAGTTCTTTATTAACTTTCAGCTGATCCCCTCTCCATGGGAGGTGGCAAAAGCCACTGTCGATTTCTTTACCAGTGACCCCTGGGTGCATATCCGCTCTAGCGTGGTACGGGTATTGGTAGGGTTTGCTGTAGCATCTGTTTTGGCGGTCGTCTTGGGGATTATTATTGGCTGGTTTCAAATTGCTGAAGACCTTTTAATGCCAGCATTAGAACTGCTTAGACCCATACCGGCTGTGGCCTGGATTCCACTCGCCATCTTAATGTTTCCCAACGCTGAGACGGGAATGATTTATATCACCTTTATTGGCGCATTCTTCCCGGTTTTGATCAGCACAATTCGTGCAGTTGAGAATATTCTGCACGACATTGTCCTGATTCGGGTAGGTCAATGTCTAGGGGCCAATCAATGGCATGTTTTCAAAGATATTGTCATTCCAGGAGCCTTGCCTGGCATAGCCAGTGGATTGACCATTGGCATGGGCAATGCCTGGTTTTGCTTAGTGACTGCTGAGATTTTGGCTGGCCGGTACGGTGTGGGCTACATTACCTGGGAGTCCTATGTTACATCCAACTATCCTCCCATTGTCATGGGCATGTTGCTGATTGGATTGATGGGGGCCCTGAGTTCGTGGGCGGTTGGGCGCAGCACAGCGGCCTTGATGCCCTGGCGTGTGATCAAAAAACAGGATGCTTAAATCAGTAGGAGTGCCCACCATGATAAAAGAGGCTGTGACAGCATCAGCGGCAACAACATCTAAAGCCAAAGGCTCGGTCAACGTGGAAGGAATTTCGATGATCTTTAATCGAAAGGGCCACTCCACCCAGGTTTTAGATTCGGTCAATTTACACATAAAGCCGGGGGAACTAGTTTGTCTTTTAGGCCCCTCAGGATGTGGTAAATCCACGCTGCTGAATATTATTGCCGGTTTTATCAAACCCACGGCTGGCTATGTCATGGTCGATCAAAAACAAGTTAGAAAACCAGGGGCCGATCGAGGGTTTGTCTTTCAGCAGTATTCGTTACTCCCCTGGAAAACAACCTATCAAAATGTTGAGTTTGGTCTAAAGATTAAGGGTATCCCCAAAGCAGAACGAGAGGATATGGTGGGAGAATATCTAAATCTAGTGGGGCTGGGCAAATATCGCAATGCCTACCCCAGACAGCTTTCGGGCGGAATGCAGCAGCGAGCCAGCATTGTTAGGGCCTTGGTTAATTCACCCTCAGTATTGTTGATGGATGAGCCCTTTGCAGCCTTAGATGCTCAAACTCGTCACATGATGCAGGAGTTATTGCTCAATATCTGGGAGACATTAAAAACTACGGTCATTTTTGTTACCCACGATATTGAAGAAGCGGTCTTTTTGGGCGATCGCATTTTTGTGATGGGCGTACAGCCAGGTCGTATCAAAGCAGAGTTGGATATTCCCCTAGTGAGGCCCCGCCATGTTGATGACATACTAACGCCAGAGTTTAGTCAGCTTAATCGTCAGGTCTTTGAATTAATTCGAGAAGAAACGCTGAAGAGTATGGAGACTCACTAGGAAATAAAATCAACTAGATTCATAGTAATTGAATGTACAGACGTTCCATGGAACGTCTCTCCAACATCTGGGTATTTTTATCCCCTACAACCACACATGCTTAACCTTACCAGCCTAACTACGTTGGTTGGCCTTGCTTTGGCAACTGGAATAGCCTTCCTGGCAACAGGACTACAACAGCTGCCAGGCTTAGGATTATTGAGTCCCTTAATTTTAGCGGTCCTATTGGGTATTCTGGTCAAAAATACCGCTGGAGTTCCCAAAGTCTGCCAGCCAGGCATCACCTTTTCGCTCAAACGCATTTTACGGCTAGCGATTATTTTACTGGGACTACAGCTGAGTGTGTTCCAGCTGATCCAGGTTGGTCCCGTCGGGTTAATGATTGTCGCTGCCACCGTTGGTTCTACTTTTGTATTTACCTGTTGGTTAGGGCGTCATCTGGGCGTTAGCCGTAAGCTAGCCCATCTAATTGCAGCAGGCACTTCAATCTGCGGCGCATCGGCTGTAGTTGCTACAAATACTCTCCTAGAGGGACAAGACGAAGATGTAGCCTATGCAATTACGATCGTGACAGTGTTTGGCACAATTTCGATGTTGCTTTACCCTATACTCTCAACGATGCTCCAGCTCACGCCAGTCGCTTTTGGTGTATGGTCTGGAACGTCTATTCATGAGGTGGCTCAGGTAGTAGCAGCAGCCTTTCAACAGGGAGATGTTAGTGGTGAGTTAGCCACTGTGGCCAAGTTAGCACGGATGTTATTTCTAGTCCCGATTATGCTGACGCTGAGATCTATCTCAATGGGATCAGATCTTACCCATCGTCTGCGTGTTTCCTCTTTTAAATCCAGGCAGTTACCCGTTCCATGGTTTATTGTAGGATTTGTAGTACTCATTGGCATCAATAGTCTAGATCTGTTCCCTCCAGCCTTAAAAGATAGTTTAATTCAAGGCAATAAATTTCTGTTAACTCTTTCACTAGCTGCCATGGGGTTAGAGACAGATCTCCTGAAGATGAAACAAACTGGTCTCAAACCACTTTATCTAGGGGGAGCCGCATGGTTCTTTATTTCACTGCTGAGTCTGGGGTTAATCAAGGCCTTTTATTGAGTAGATAGCCCAAAGTAAACGTTTCTATATACCGCTGGTTTCGACTTCACTCAACCAGCTAAATTAGAGACTCCGCTAATCAGCTAATTTAGAGAAGATGAGGGCTGAGCGGATTCAAAGCCCGGATTGATGGATAGTTTTTTCCATCCACTTAATTTCCTAGAAGGAGTTTATAGCCGTCTCTAAGAATTCAGGCTGTATCCAACTATTGACATCAATCTCACCCAGTTGCTCATTACCTGGAACGACTTTGAGTTGTTGGATATGATCTGTAATCCAGTCCGTGCGAATTTGCGTTTCTGGGAAAAACAGTCCCGTGCGATTTGACTGTTGGTAATCAAGGGTTTTAGAAACAATTTCAGGATCTAGCCTGACCCAATTACTGACCAGGGAAAGAGCACTCGGTGTGTTGATATACCAATGCTGAGCGGCAATCAAGGCTTTTAAATAAGCAACCACTAGTTCTGGATGCTGTTCAGCAAAGGACTCTCTAACAACAATCCCATGGAATGTCGGTAATTCTGTCAAATCAGGGGCATCAACTAGACGCCTGAACCGACCATGATGGCTGGCAATTTCATGGAGAGGAGCAAAATAGGCATAGCCATCAGCCCGATCATTACGGGGGGTGAGGCGATCAATGCTCAGGTTATCAATTGAGTTTAAGGTGACTTTATGGAGTAGATTGGCCTGGAACAGCGTACGCATCACCATTCCGTGGGCAGATGATGCAAAGGGAACGGCAAGTACTCGATTTCGTAAATCATCTAAGCTACTTAGGGAAGAACGACCAGGAACAATAATGGTATTCCCTGTCCCATCAGGGTTGCTGGCAACAAAGCTAACTAATCGAGTTTTGGTAGCAGAAGACGAGTTACTCTCTGAGGTTAGACTGTCGGCTAGACCACTGAGTAACAAAGGGTAATCTCCTAAAATACCGATGTCTAGCTGTTGGGTTTGCAGACCTTTGGCAATGGGAGCTCCCGAAGTAAAGTCATGCCATTTAATTTGATAGTTTGTCTTGCTGTACTGACCGCTTCTGGGCAAAAAATGTTCGAGTAGTCCCAATCGTTGAATAATCACCCCCGCAGTTACCGTTTGTATGGTTTTGTTTTGGGTACCGATAGCCAGCGTCAAGGTTTCTGAAGAGGCTCCGTGAGCCTGGCGTAGCCATAGGCTAGGGGATTGTAAGTGGGCCGTCGTAGCCGATTTGGAGAATGATTTCTGTGCTCTAATCCGCTGAGCCCGTTCAGACTCTTTGGAGACCAGCTGAATAAATTGTTGTAGGGGTTCAGTGGGTTGGATTTCGGCGCGATGTTTTTGGGCCTGGCGTGGGGTAACCCTGGAGAGTCGTTTAGGCGTTAGCATAAACAGCTGATAATCCAGAGCAAACTCCTGCAAGGGAATGGTCACCAAGAGCTTGGCTTGACGTTCTGTTTGAAGCTGTAAGCTGGAGCCAAAGCCTAGATAGTGCCCTTGGGTCAAAAATGTGCTTAATAAGCTAGCCGATTGGACAAACTCTCGGTGGGCAAAGTCCGAGAGGTGCATACCCAACTCTGCAAGCCTTGCTTCTAAAGCCACTCGCCCTGGTGTACCCGCACCTGGAAATACCCATGCTTCTGAGGTTAGATCGCGCAGGCTCAGCCATTGGCACGGGGCTAGCCGATGGTCAGCAGCTACCATCAAGAAATATTGAAAACTATCAATGGGCAATGAGTCTATTTCATCAAATTCACTGAGATTTGTCTCGGCAAAACCAATTTCAATCTCTCCCAATGTGATGGCTTGATGTAGCTGTTGCGATGTGTCAAAGGGCAAACATTTCAGCTCGATATCAGGATATTTCTGACGATACTTAAACAGGATTTTAGATAACCATCCGCTAGCAATACTGACAGTACAGCCAACTTTTAAACGGCTATATTTTCCCTGTTTAATTTCATTAATTTCATTGATTAAACGACTCTCTAACGCCAGTAAACTAGGGCCTGCTTCGAGTAAATAGCTGCCCACCGTGGTTAGCTTTATTTTGCGACCAAGCCGATGAAATAGATCGACACCCAGGTTGGCCTCCAGAGACTTAATTTTAGCGCTCACAGCAGGCTGGGTCAGGCTTAGAGCATCTGCTGCTTCGGTAAAGCTTAGGTAGCGTGCGACCTCTAAAAAGACTCTTAAATGATAAATTTCCACAACAAAATCGCTAGCGAACTAGGCGACGATTTAAAGGCCTACTGTAAGGCTCGATCAGGTAACCAAATCAATCAAATTTGGCACAAGTAACCTCTCTAATTAGTCTCTTAATTACCTAAGTTAATGGCCGTACAGCTCAACATATTATTTCTGATTTTTATGAGTATATAAAAAAGTTGAATCGAAAAACAGTGCTTTTTGATACAAAGGATCTTGAGGCGATCACTGAGTCTCTTTAGAATAAGGATAACGGACATGGAAAAGTATGCATATTTCTAAACAACGCCATCTTAACGAAGCCATGTTCGACACTTGAGATTTTTAGATTAGACCGCGAGTTTTCTATAGAAACCACACCGCTGAAGCCATGGCTTAAGAAAGTACTAGCTAATGCTTACTTTTGATGAGCCTCCAACCGGTTGAGGTTTGATCACCTTATTGGAAATGAGGACTTTTGTGTGAATACTCAGCATCTGCAAACAGACTTTTTAGTGATTGGTGGAGGTACCGCCGGTACGATGGCGGGTATCAAGGCCAAGCAGGCTAACCCCGATGCCGATGTTTTAATCCTTGAGAAAGCTAATATTCGTCGTAGCGGTGCGATCGCAATGGGCATGGATGGCGTCAACACCGCCGTGATCCCCGGCAACTCCACCCCAGAACAATATGTGAGAGAAATCACCATCGCCAACGACGGCGTTTTAGAGCAAAAAAATGTTTACCAAACCGGGCGCTGGGGATTTGAAGTCATCCAAGAGCTGGAAAGCTGGGGTGTTAAATTTCAAAAAGACACTGAAGGTAACTACGACCTCAAACAGGTACACCGCGTGGGCAAGTACGTACTGCCCATGCCCGAAGGAAAAGATTTAAAAAGATTCTTTCTCGCCAGGTTAAACGCCATAAGGTGCGGGTCACCAACCGGGTAATGGCCACGCGAGTCATGGTAAAAGAAGGGCGGGTGATTGGAGCCGTCGGCTTCGATGTGCGCAAGGGAGACTTTGTTGTTATCCAGGCAAAGGCCGTGGTGCTGTGTACCGGGGCCTGCGGTCGCCTGGGGCTACCGGCCTCCGGGTATCTCTATGGTACCTACGAGAACCCCACCAATGCGGGGGACGGCTATTCCATGGCCTACCACGCCGGAGCAGAGCTGACCAACATTGAATGTTTTCAGATCAATCCTCTGATCAAAGACTACAACGGTCCCGCCTGTGCCTATGTGGCCAGTCCCTTTGGAGCCTACACCGCCAACGCCGAGGGAAATCGCTTCATCAGCTGCGACTATTGGAGTGGCCAGATGATGTTGGAAACCTGGAAAGAGTTGAACTCTGGTAAGGGGCCGGTACACCTGAAGATGTATCACCTGGATGACGACACCATTTCCGAAATTGAGCGGGTGCTCTGGTCCAATGAACGCCCCAGCCGTGAGCGTTTCCATGAAGGACGAGGGGAAGACTACCGCACCAACGGGGTGGAGATGAACATTTCAGAGATCGGTCTTTGCAGTGGCCACAGCGCCTCCGGCGTTTGGGTCAGTGACAAGGCTGAAACCACCGTGCCCGGTCTCTACGCCGCTGGTGATATGGCCAGCGTGCCCCACAACTACATGATTGGAGCCTTTGTTTCTGGACGTCTGTCCGGCATCAATGCCATGGAGTATGTACAAGGCCTAGAGCATGTGGACCCCGACCCAGAGTTTCTCGCAACAGAAAAAGCTCGCATCTATGCCCCCTTGGATCGCCCCGATGGCGTGCCTCACACCCAGGTGGAGTATAAGCTACGTCGCTATGTGAATGATTATCTACAGCCGCCCAAATCTCCTACCAAGATGGATATTGGTCTTGCGGCCTTTGAGCGGTATCACGAAACCCTGGATTTGATGGGAGCCCGAGACCCCCATGAGCTGATGCGCTGTATGGAGGTTCACTTTATCCGGGACTGTGCCGAAATGGCGGCCCGGGCATCGCTTTATCGTAAGGAGAGTCGTTGGGGACTGTATCACTATCGTCTGGATTATCCTGAGAAAAATGATGAGGAATGGTTCTGTCATGTGAACTTAAAGAAAACAGAATCGGGCAAGATGGAAATGTTTAAGCGCTCGGTAACTCCTTATATTGTGGAGGTGGATCTTCAGCAGGAAGTGTATGACGTGGCGGTACGGTAGGGATCCTTTGTAGAGGCGTTCCATGGAACGCCTCTACAAAGGACGAAAAATTTCTGTTCTTTAATTGAGAAACCCATCTATGGCTCTAACCACCCAGCGTGTTGATGTCCCAGTAATTGTGGACGAATCTAAATGTCTCGAAAAATGTACGGCCTGCATCGAAGTCTGCCCCCTGGATGTGTTGGTAAAAAACCCTGAGACTGGCAAAGCCTATATGAAATACGACGAGTGTTGGTTTTGCCTTCCCTGTGAGAAAGAATGTCCCACCAATGCCATTACTGTTCAGATTCCGTTTCTACTGCGTTAGGGAGAAAAACTCACCATGGCCCATACCGACCTTGATCCAGAAGTGGTGCAGTGGGTAGAAATGTTGCGATCGCAAGACCTCAACGACCGCTTGGTGGCTGCCAAATCACTACAGCACCTGGGGGATGAAGATGCCATTGACGCCTTGATCCAGAGCTTGAATGATGAGAGTCCGAGGGTTCAGGAGATTGCCGTAACCGCTCTTTGGGAAATGGCAAATCCAGTGGTTATCCCGCCGCTGTTGGACTGTTTAAGGTCTGACCATGAACCCGAGGTGCGCGAAGAGGCCCTATCTGCCCTGAAAGAACTGGTCGCTCCTGACGATTTACTCAAGCTGTTGGATGCGATTCAAGTCGATGACGAAAATGTGCAGCTGAATGTGCTGATCCTGCTGCGCAAAATTCACGATGCCCAGGCGTTGCCCTATATTCTGCCGTTCTTTGAGTCTGAGAATCCGGTACTGCGGGAGGCCTCTGTTGTTACCCTGCGGTATCTAAATCAGGTGGTGCGCTGTGAGCCTGCCCTCGCCCTGGCCAAAGATACTAATGATGAGGTCAGACGTTCGGCTATTTTGACCCTGGGGTATTTGAGTGATGAGGCGGTGGTGCCGATGTTGTGTAGTGCGATCGCACATGACCCAGATTGGCAGGTGCGGCGTAACGCAGCCCAGTCCCTCGACCTCCATGCCACCACTGCGGCCACACCAGCCCTGACCCAGGCATTGGCCGATGACCACTGGCAGGTGCGCAAATTTACCGCCCGTGCCTTACAGAAAGTTGCCACCAATGAGACCATTCCCATACTGATCAAAGCCCTTTCTGACGAGTATTCCGATGTGCGACGCGATGCCGCCATTGCCCTGGGTAATTTGGGTAATCCTGAAGTCTTACCAGCCCTAAAACAAACTCTCGATGACCCAGATCGGGATGTACAGATTTTCTCTCAGCGGGCCATCCAAAAGATTCAGGATCAGCTAGCGGAAGCGTCCAATGCCTAACCATGATTCTCCCTTTGTTCGTGCCCCTCACCAGTCCCCCGATGCCATCCCCGATAGCCCGGTGATAGCCATCCGTAAACAGGCGGCTATTCGATGTCTCAAGCAGGTGGTTGAACCGATTCTCAACAAAAACATTGTTGATCTAGGCATGGTGCGAAACCTGCGAGTGGTGGATAACTATGTGTATCTGAAGCTTTATATCGGTGCCCATCAGCATGGCCTTAAGGATCAGGCTCAGTTAGCCCTGGGAGATTTAGAGTGGTGTCAGAAAGCCTACATTCAGATTTGCACAATTCCTGGTGTGCACACGACGCTGGCCGTATCCAGCGGCAAGGGAGGTGTTGGTAAGTCCACCACAGCTGTGAATCTAGCCGCTGCCCTGACAAAAACCGGGGCCAAGGTGGGTCTGCTCGATGCTGACATCTACGGTCCCAATGTGCCCCAGATGTTGGGACTTGCTCAAACTACGGTTGAGGTGATTGACACACCGGAGGGGCAGCGCTTCAAACCATTGGAGGCCCATGGTATTAAGGTCATGTCGGTGGGACTGCTGGCAGAGCCTGACCATCCTTTAGCCTGGCGTGGTCCCGTTCTCCATAAGATTATCACCCAGTTTATCCAAGACGTGGATTGGGGAGAGTTAGACTATCTTTTAATTGATCTGCCCCCCGGTACCGGCGATGCCCAGATTACCATTATTCAAGAAAGCCCCATCTGCGGCGTGGTGATGGTAACAACGCCGCAACAGGTGGCAGTCTCAGACGTGCGACGCAGTATCCACATGTTTCGTCAGGTGGGCGTGCCCGTCCTCGGTCTGGTAGAGAATATGAGCTACCTGATCTGCAGCTGCTGTGGGGAGCGCACATCAATTTTTGGTAGCGGTGGGGGAGAGCAAATGGCCCAGGAACTATCCGTGCCGCTGTTGGGCCAGGTACCTATCGATCCTCAGATCTGTCAGGGAGGTGATAGGGGGCGGCCTTTAGCCGATGGAGAGGCTCCTTTGTCACAGGTATTTGCTGCGATCGCTACTGGTTTGAATCATACATTTTTTCCGACTGTAGATCGGACAGAAAATCATATAATCAATCAGACAACAACGGCGTTCTAAGGATAGAGGAATTAACAAAATCCACGTTCCTCGACGTCATAAATAGAGGACTGAGCGGAGCCGAAGTCCGGTTTAGGTGGAATTTATTTAATTTCTACTCCTAAGCTTCTGTTTGTTGTTTAACGATCCTCAAACACTGAGCGCGTTGGCTTTTAGACCAGGAATGGCTTTACCTTAAATCCATGTCCTATCATGCACCTGCCCTGAAAACGTCAATTCTGACTAGCTGCACGCTAATTGCGTTTGCCGCCAATTCCTTACTTACCCGCATGGCCCTGGGTCCAGGCTCCATTGATGCAGCCAGTTTTATGACGCTGCGATTAGTTTCTGGTGCAGCCATGTTGTTAGCCATTATGACGTTCTCTCCGAGAAAGTCTGTTGTAAAGCTCCAGGGCAAATGGACAGCCGCATTGATGCTGTTTCTCTACGCAGTTACCTTTTCGTTTTCATACTTGCAACTAGCCGCAGGCACCGGAGCCTTAATTCTTTTTGGCTCAGTGCAGGTAACGATGATTGTAGCTGCCTTAAAACAGGGGGAAAAGCCACATCCATTGGAATGGGTAGGGTTACTACTGGCGCTGATGGGATTGTTATATCTGGTATCACCCGGTTTGGCAGCGCCGCCAGTGATGGGTTCTCTCCTAATGGTGATGGCAGGTGTCGCTTGGGGATTTTATTCGCTGCTCGGTCGTGGAAGCCAGGACCCAGTAGCCTATACAACGACTAATTTTGTACGGGCAGTTCCCTTTGCCGTTGGGGTGAGTCTGGTGAACTTATCGGCAATGCATCTGACTCTAACAGGTGCGGTTTTAGCCTTGTTATCAGGGGCGCTAGCCTCTGGTGTGGGCTATGCAATTTGGTATGCGGCGCTAAAAGGCCTAACGGCAACGCGGGCGGCAACAGTACAGTTAGCAGTGCCTGTGATTGCTGCATTAGGGGGGATTTTATTTTTGCAAGAGACATTGAGCGCACGATTGGTCTTGGCGTCTTTGTTGATTTTAGGTGGCATTGGCCTAGCTGTAATGGGACGTAGCGAGCAGTAAACGTATAGCTATCGCTGAGTAACTTCATCAAGCGCTTCCTGCAAGATTTCATCACTGACACCATGGCGATTTAGACTAGCGATCAACGCAGAGACAGTATCTCCTTCTAAACGCTCTAAATCAACACGAAGACCTTGCCCAATGTAGGCACGAGCCAATGGTTGATACCCCGAAAATCCGAGTAACGGTGCAATTCGCTTTAAGTCTTCAATCACATCTTCGGGCATCCGAATTGTGATTGTCGTCATTGGGCGATTTCTGTCTAATCGTTTTTTCAATGCGTTAGTTTTCATAGTATTCACGTTCCTTTCGTGTGGCCTGACGAGCTGAAATAAACAGTTAATGACGCTGGTTTACCAGGACAACCTGATTCAGCTGTCTTGAATTATGCCAAACAACAAGGCTATGTTTTGTTGACACGTAATTGTAATGACTTTCAAGAATTGCATCTGACAGGGCGACACAACCGCTCTAGCTCTTATATGTCAATCGCTTGCGTTTATCTTTGTTTGTGGTAAGTGTTCCAAATAACGTTTATGGTCAACGGCTGCAAAAACTTGACAAAGAATGAGAGAAAACCTTCAGTCCGTTCCCCACAGTGGTTAGCCTGGTTATAGCCACCAGTCTTAAAAAATACGAGCTTCTACTAGGAGCAATGATCTAATCTGAGATTAGTACTATCCTTGTTGCTCTTACCAATGTTACATTTTGAGCAGAGAGCTTGTAAGTTATCAATATGATCAGTCCCCCCCTTCGAGCGCGGTAAAATGTGGTCAACATGCAGAGTGATGCCATGAAGTTTTGTAGATCTTCCGCAACTGCAACAAGTCCAGTTGTCACGAGCTAGAACATCCCACCACAATCCTGCTCTTGTAAAAGTATAACTGTCTAGCTCTAGTAAATTACCAACTTCAAGAGTTTCAGAATTTTTACCTGAATCAACTTTCTCATAAAACTCGTTATGATACCCGCCTTCATTACACCAAACTCTGTACTTACTGAGCATTTCGCTCATCTTTAGACTTACCTCATGGCATGATTCACCCTGCTGTAGAAGGCGAACCGAGTTAAAAATAGGATATAGCGCAACAAAAGCAAGTTTGAGACGTTTTAATCCTCTATTGAAATCGAGTGGGAAATAGTATAGATCTGAAAAAAATCCCACATTTAGCTCTCCATTTTTTGATCTACTAAGACTATTGTCTTCATCAAACCAATCACAGAAATCTATAAGTTGAAAATAACTGTTACAGGAAAGATGATTCATCATCAAAATAGACTGTAGATCTCGAAAATCATTGCTGAAGACAGATTTCAGATCTCTATAGAAATCAAGATTTTGAGTTACATCAAAATTACATCCAAAGAATTGGGTACTTATGCATCCCTCTGGATCAATGCAGAACGCTAGGTTACCATAATAGTATGAGTAAAACTTTCCATTCTTATTTTTTAGAGTTGTCTTCTTGCCTGAAATCTTTCTACCTAAAATCCCTAGATACACATCACCCCATCTATCTACAGGAGACTTAGAATTCTGCCTATGTCTAGGTCTATACGAAAAAGATATATCTTCGTAAGGATTTAATTGATATATTTTCTGAACAAGTTTCAGAGTATTATCCATCAATATTTCTAAGCGAGGAAAGAAATATTTCTGTAGTGTGTCAAGGCGAGTTTTAGTATCTGGTATTTTGAATATCTCAGTATCTTTCAAGTCAAATTGAAGCTCTCTTATAGAAGATTTTGTCATAGTGATAATTGCAATTTTCCTTCTCAACTTACCATTGCCTAAAGTCGATATCGGCAAAAAAGTTTCTCTCGCTTAATTATGACTAGAGTTTTTGAGCTAAAACGTACCGGCTGCCAACTTATAATTCAACGTCAGATCTAGCGGATAAGTTCCATGCATCTGACCAATAAATACCAACATAGGGGAGTTACACGTGTCCTGCCACAACACCTAAATCCATTGCAAGCCCTTGTTAAGCAAGCTATTCTGCGAACATCTCAGCTAAGATAGCAAGCAGCATTTTTTGCTCATCTTCACTAATTCGACCAAGCTTTTCAACCAATCGATTCTTATCGACTGTGCGGATTTGATCCAAAACAATTTGCCCATTCTTACCCTGAAATTGACAGACTACACGGGTGGGATATTGCTTACCTCTTGTAGTCATGGGAGCAATGATCACCGTAGCAATATAACGATTCATCTCATCCGGTGAGATCACCACACAGGGTCGCGTTTTCTGAATTTCACTACCAACAGTGGGATCTAGATTAACCAGAAAAACATCAAAACGATTGACTACCATTCCCATTCAGAGTGATCCCAGTCATTAGCGTTGACTTCATCTAGAAGGACATCATCTTGATTCGCAGCCATTGCAGCAAAGGCTTCATCCCATCCAGCACGCCAACACTGCGCTGTGCGAATAGTCAGACAATCACCCTGTACTTCAATTTCTACTTCTTCATGAATACCGCTTTGCTCTAAGAGAAGTTTAGGAATGCGAACACCTTGTGAGTTACCAATTCTAACGATTCGAGTTTTGATAACTGTGCCCATATCTAGATAACTGCAAACACGAACTGTAATTACATAGTAATCACATCAAAAGGAGCTGTCAAATATCCTGTAGATTGACAGCTGTCAGCACTTGCCCAGACGTTGTTACCCATCCAAAAATCGTCTGTGTCATTGCCACTGACACTCGATGAAACTCCGGATTTAACGAGGCACAACAATCTTCTAGCAGCAAACATTCATAGCCTAAATCATTGGCCGTTCGCAGTGTCGTATGCACACAGCACTCTGTTGTTACTCCCGTTAGTAACAACGTTCGAATATTTCGCTGTCGTAAAATTAAATCCAAATCCGTTGCTACGAAGGCCCCTTTACCAGGCTTATCCAACACAATTTCCCCCGATATTGGCTGTAGCGCATCCACAAAATCATGGCTCTTGGAACCTCGGGTTAGCAACCGCCCCATGGCTCCTTCACTACCAATTTCTGCGTTTTGTTTTTTAGAACGCGCCAGCTTATGGGGTGGACAATCACTTAAATCCGGACGATGCCCCTCACGAGTATGAATAATCGTCACGGGTGTTTGCCGCAATGACTGTAATAATGCTTGCAAAGGTTTAATCGGCTTCTGAGTCTGACTCACATCAAACCCCTTACAATCGGCCCACCCCCCCAGGGTACAAAAGTCATTTTGCATATCGATCACTAATAGGGCTGTATGCGCCAGGTCGAGCTTTAGAGGATAGGGTTGAGCCGGAACCGTTATTTGATGGGTATTCATAATCAAAAGAAAACCCTAGCAAAGCCAGGGCGTGTGTGAGATGGACTGTCTGTTGAAAATCTGGTCTTATGTCTGCCTTGGTTAAACTCTGAGATCGGTTGGCTAACCCTGCTGTACCTTAAAAAAGTCCAACAGAAACAATGCATAGATTTTTGTTGCTGCTACAACTTTGTCCATATCGATAAACTCATTTACCGGCGGCCAACCATCTTCACCCGGACCAAAGGTAATGGACGGAATCCCACTGTGGGCAAAACGGAGCGTATCGCAGTAAGCATTCTTGCGATAGAGTACGGGATCTTTACCTAAGATCTGCTGGTATGCCCTCGATAATGCCTGCACGTGCTCTGCATCTTCTGATACCTCTATGGAGGCAGGCACAAACGTCTCTCCTTCTACCTGGGTAATCGTCGCCTGAAAGGTGGGGTCCTTAGCCTGTAGTTCAGCAATCACCGTTTCCATATCTTGCACAATGGACTCGTAGGTCATGCCGGGCACCAGGCCAATGACCCACACCCTGGCCTTACAAGAGGGTGGGGTAAACTGCCCTTCCCCAATTTGTCCGGCTTCTATTTTGACTGGGCAAATGCTGGGCTGGGTGGGGCCATAAATTTGTGGTGCGTCATGGGTAAAAGTGGTGTTGCGCAATGTCTCGATCAGCTGAGCCATGTGCAATACGGGATTGACGCCTTCATCGGGTCGCCAAATGTGCGATCGCACCCCCGTGGTCTCAATATCCACCAAACATAGGCCTGAGTGAGCCAGGGCAATGCCAATGCCCCAGTCGTCTCCCTCGGTCCAGGAGGTGGGCTCCGCCGTAATCTCATAATCGGCAGTGAGGCCGTAGTCATTTAACAAATGTAGCGCGCCTGCCTTGCCATGGCGCTCTTCATCTACAGTGTAGGCACAAATCAGCTCGCCGTTGATTTTTACCCCAGTCTGACGCAGCATCTCAATGGCAATCAGCTGGCAGGTCATATTGCCACGGGTATCGGATGTGCCTCGACCATAAAGATACTTGCCGCGCAGGGTAGCGTTGTAGGGGTTATGTCCCGACATATGCCACTCTTTTGGATCACAGGAGGGGTAAGTATCCAGATGATCGTTAAAGATAAGAGACGGTCCGGGTAGTCCATCATTCCAGCGACCGACTACATTGGGTCTACCTTCAATGGCCGATACCCATTCCACATCTAACCCTAAGGACTGTAGGTGCTGTCCCACCTGTCGTGAGATATCTTCCTCATGGGCCGTGGGAGCTTCCGGGTCAATGGAATTACCACAGCCCGGTTGTCCGGTGGGTACCAGGTCTTTGATCAGCTGCACGCATTTCTCTTGGGTGATACCGGTGAGAATCTGTTCTTGTAGATCGGTCAGTTCTGATGTGGTAGAGAGGGTTTCTAACATTGAATGCACTCCGAAAATAAATGATCTAAACCTATATATTCTTTTCTCGCGAGCTATAGAGCTTCTCTGTTGAGAAGGAGGCTGTGTATATATCTCTCAGAAGAGAGTTCGAAATCCTGCCTTATCCCCCCTTAATCCCCCCTTGGTAAGCAGGGCTGTTTCATTGTCTGGACAGAAAATCTGAAGGCATTGAAAGCTTATTTGAGAAAAGGCATGCTCTACTTGAAGGTGGGCCAAACAACAATGCGATAACCTGATTAATCGACCCCGCCGTAACCCCTACTTTAATGCAATTGAGGACAACTCAGTAGGCTGGGTCCTAGGGCGGCCTCCCGGCCCTAGCCATGGGGGTTTGGGGAACTCGGAGGGACCCCAAGCAACCGGTTTTGGTTCCCTCCGATCATATCTCGATTCAGTATGAACAAAGTAATAAGCCTTACAGATTTTCTCTGGTGAACACGAAACGACCCTGCCCTCGGTAAGGGAGGAAGCTCCGGTCCTTCCCCTTGGTAAGGGGAAGTTAGAGGGGGTAAAGCGACCGCAAGCACTAGTCTCCAGAACTTGTGTACACACAGTAGCAACCAGATATTGCCAAGCCTCAAAACGATTTCTTCTTTTCTCACACATCCCTAACACCAACGGACTTTTACTCCTGCCAATGCACGACTTTTGATGCAATCGCCCTGAGGAGAAAGTCGGACAGCACCCCAAAAAAGCCAATCATCAAAATGCCAACAAACAGCGCTTCTACATTAAAGAAAACGCTGGCATCTTGAATGATGTAGCCAATGCCTATATCCCCTGCCAACAGCTCAGCGGCGACCAAAATACCAAAATCCACAGACAGAGCTACCCGCATACCGGTAAAGATACTGGGTAATGCCGCAGGCAGAATCACATATAGAAAAATAGCTAGATCGTTTGCCCCCAGGGTGCGGGCGGCTAAAATCTTATCCTTGGGACAAGACTGCACACCTGCCATCGTATTGAGCATAACAATCAAGGCCCCGGCATAGAGGATGATTAAAATTTTAGAGACTTCACCAATGCCAAACCAAAGAATAAACAGGGTGATAAATGCCAAAGGCGGAATCGGTCGCAGGATCTCAGTGACGATATAAAAGGCCGCCCGAACATACTTGTAGTAACCCATGAGTAGGCCTAGAAGTAACCCGACGACGGTACCAATGCCAAAGGCCGTGAATACCCGCCGCAAACTGCCTAGAACATGACTCAGGACAGGAGTACCCGCATACCCTTTGCGGGTCATGGCTAAGAACTCGGTGACAATACCAGACAAACTGGGGAGAAAGAGTTCGTCGATCCAACCCATGCGGGTGGTGGTTTCCCAGAGGATGAGGATCAGGGTAGGAATTGCGATCGCAACGCAAAACAACACCCCTTTCTCACGCAATGCCTGGGTTTGCAGATCCTGCCCTTTAAAAGCAGGCACCCCGTCTTGTTTAGACACCTTCAACTGCATTAGGTTATTTCCCCTCTGACGTATAAACCCATGGAACGTTTCTCCACTGCACAGACGTTCCATGGACCATCTCTGCACCTTTAACTAATCGCCTTCATTTTCAAATAGAGATCCGTTCGATACTGATTAAACGCCTCCGACACCCGATTCATCGCCGTATAACGGGGTTCAGGCAGGTGAATCTCAATATTGTGGGCTATACCGCCTAAATTGCGATCTAAAATCACAATGCGATCGCTTAGAAAAACAGCCTCCTCAATGCTATGGGTAACAAACAAAATCGCCTCAGCTACTTGCTCATGAAGCTTTAACAACTCCTCCTGTAACCCTTCACGGGTCTGAACGTCCACTGCCGCAAAAGGTTCATCCATCAGCAAAATCTCCGGCTGCACCACCATGGACCGAGCCACCGCCACCCGTTGCCGCATTCCCCCCGAAAGCTGATAGGGGTACTTACGCTCATTACCCCGTAACCCCACCAGGTTAATAATAGTTGCCACTCGATGTCGCTTTTCGTATTTTGAAAGCGATTGAAACCGAAAGCCAAACCCAATATTTTGCTCAACCGTCATCCAGTCAAAGAGGGCATTGCTTTGAAAGACCACCCCTCGCCTGGCGGATGGCCCCTTGACCTCCTCCCCACCGTGGGAAACAGTACCCGCTAATGGTTTGTAAAATCCAGCAATCAGATTGAGGATGGTCGATTTTCCACATCCCGATGGCCCCAACAACGTTAAAAACTCTCCTTGCTGGATACCCAAGTTTAGGTCTTGCAGCACCAAGCGCTTGCGACTATACCCGAAAGAGACGGCATCTAGCGCAACAATCTCAGCTTGAGTTCCCTCAAGTTGACCATGCTGCTCACGGGAGCTAACCGTTGCGTGGACAGGAGATTGAGACATGCTGACAAAAATTAGACAGATCTTTAAATGGGCATGGATGGAAAGTTAGAAGATTATTTCGATTCCAGGTATTCCGCCACGTAGGAAGAATTAATCAATGGCGTCAAATCTTCTGGCGCACTATCCAATCGACCCTGATCCACGAGGAACACAGCATATTCCTCATAAGCCTTATACAGATTAGTGGACTCAGGCTGTCCAGGGGTACCCAACCACTCGTCAGTCAGCTGATCTGCCATTAACACCACTGTTGATCCTTGCCGATCAACCATGGCTCCAAACTCTTCAGGCGTCAGATTTAGACGTTCGGCTTCCCATTTTTGCCCAGATTTTAGATCGGCCAAATAATCCTGCTGGGCCATGTCCCAGGCTTCCATAAACTTGATCATCACCTCAGGGTTGGCCTCTGCAAACTCTTTACGAGCGGCCCATAGGGCAACCGCATAGGCTCCCACTGATTTTGCTGTGGCGATGTCCTTACCCCCCAGCTCATTGAGCTTACCAGCCGCCGGTTCCCAGGTCCAAGCTGCATCAATCTTCTTCGCAGAGAAGGCCGCCGCCATTTCAGACGGTTTTAGATTTACCATGTTGATGTCGTCTTGGCTCAACCCCGCTTGATCGAGGGCAGCCAGGAGAGAATGGTGACCTGAGGTACCAATGGTCACTCCAACGTTTTTACCCTTGAGACTAGGCACATCTGCTGCCAATTCATTCGCAATCAAGCGTTCTGCCGTTAGGGGAGCATGGTCTAAAAGCACTACCTCAATATCAATACCCGTGGCAAACGCTGTCAGTGAGGGGAAAGGAAAGAACCAGGTAATATCCACCTCACCCGCTGCCAGGGCAGGCACCATAGCCCCACCGGAAGAGTAGGGACTCATTTCCACATCCAGGCCCACTTTCTCGAAGTATCCTTCGTTGTAAGCAACCATGGTGATGTTATTAATATCACCGGTCTGAAATCCTACCCGCACCTTGGGTAAATCTGATGTCGGTGATGCAGCAACAGCAGCTGTTTCTGCTGTCTCTTCAACAGGCTGGTTAACGTCTGCTGTTGGTGAACAGGCTATTGCCAGGGTTAAGGAACAGACTGTTAAACTGCTGAGTGCAAAAAACCTACGCCGGTTAAAAAAGCGTGTAACTGATCGCTGCATGGTCGCCTCCAATCCTCATGATTGCTGATAGCTTGCTGTCAATACCTCGCACGTTAGAAGACACTTTGACAGCTGTAGAAATTTGAGCCGTATCGTTTACTACAAATCTTTATGTACGGTCATCCCTATCAATCAATAAAATTTATGGATCGATAAATTTTCTTCTACAAATCCATCAAAGTCCCCAAACCCTGTTTCCCCTTGTCAGAAAACAGCGTTGTCTCTATACTGCTGTTCCCATAGCTCGCCCTATTGCGTTTTATGCCAAGTAAGACCTTGGCCATGCATATGCCGTAAAGAAAGCAATTATGACTCAGCACACCGATATAGACATTCTCCTAACGATCTCTTCTCTCCAAGAACGTTATACCCAGGGAAGACTCACGCCTGTCCAGGTGATTAAAACCATTATCACCAAGCTAAAACAGCGTGGAGATGATGGCATTTGGATCTACACGCTATCGGAAGAAACACTAATTAAACAAGCGATGGCTCTGACTAACATGTCCGCAAGCCAGCGATCGCAACTCCCTCTGTGGGGCATTCCCTTCAGTGTCAAAGACTGTATTGATGTGGCAGGCATCCCCACATCGGCGGCCTGCCCGGCCTTTGCCTACAACGCCACCCACACTAATCCAGCCGTTCAAAAACTCCTCGATGCTGGGGCCATACTCATCGGCAAAACCAATCTGGACCAGTTTGCCACAGGACTCGTAGGGATTCGCACTGGATATACAGCTCCCCATAACGCTTTTTCAGAAGACCATATTCCGGGTGGATCCAGTTCGGGGGCAGCCTTATCTGTTGCCCATGGGTTAGTAGCGTTTGCCATTGGCACAGACACAGGGGGCTCTGGACGGGTCCCGGCTGGATTTAACAACATTGTTGGACTTAAACCCACGCGAGGCTTATTGAGTACTCGCCATACGGTTGAAGCATGTAGAACATTGGACTGTCTTTCAATTTTTTCGCTGACGGCAACAGATGCCCAGACCATACTAAAAATTGCCCAAGGATATGATCCAGACAGTCCATTCTCTCGACCAGCCAATATTCCTCCAGCATCTTTAAGCTCTGATCAGACCCAGCAAGCATTTCGATTTGGGGTGCCCAGCCAGCGAGAGTTTTTTGGCAATACGGATGTAGAAGCCTGCTACAACAAAGCTATCAAAACCCTGACAGACTTAGGTGGGCTCTGCATTGAAATTGACTACGAACCGTTCTTGCAGGCGAACAACTTGTTGTTTAATGGCCCCTGGGTGGCCGAGCGCTATGCCTCGGTGGGGGCATTTGTTGAAGCCAATCTGGATAACGTGTTTTTCACCACCCGTGAGATTATTCTCAAAGCCAAAGATATCAGCGCATCTCAAGCCTTTGAAGGGATATATGCAATGGAAACGTTAAAGCAAAAAATTCAGCCCCTTTGGCAAGAGATTGATTGTTTAGTGGTGCCAACAACAGGAACAGTTTATCGCATTGAAGAGATTGAAAAGGAGCCTTTGGGACTAAATTCTAACTTGGGGTATTATACAAACTTTGTAAATTTGCTAGATTTAAGTGCAATCGCAATCCCCAATGGCTTCCAATCCAATGGCATTCCCACCGGCATTACATTTATAGCCCCCCCCTACAGTGAAAGCTATCTGGTAGATCTGGGGTCAAGCTTTCACCAGGTTTTCAACAACAAATTAGGAGCAACAGCTTTTAACCTGGAAATCGCTCCATCTTTAGCACAAAAATAGAATCGCTGAGTAACTCTCAACCCCGCCATCTCTCGACAAATCCTCTTTCCTTAAGGTGTTCAACTTGAGCCAGTCCACAGCACTAAAAACTGGGGATGGAGAGACTTTTGTGCCTTGGAAATCGAGCAGTAGTATCCACGTAAGTTACTGCCAACCAGATGTAGTTATTTCAGGTTTCCCATTGATTCCAGTGGGTAACTGTTTGTTGTGCCAGCGTTATTGTTATGGCTAATCTATTTACGTCCTCTGGTGGGTTTAATGTAAAGTCCATCATAGAAGGCGTTGCAATTTGGTCAGAAAATTGGCTGGCCAGTTTAAGGATGAATCTGATTGAGGATCATCCGCAGTCGATCATAATCATCCTTGAGCAAAGTCCCAACCGTTCGACCAGCCAGCACCAACCAATCGCGTTCAAACTGCCGTAGCTGATAAATCTCACGAATCGCTGCTGCCACCAAACTCTCATTCGGTACCGCACTCACCTGCAACAGCGTCCGCAAAAAATCCAACTCTTCCGTAAAGCCGATGACCTCATCCGGGTCGCATCGATAGACTGCCTGATGCACCTGTGGTGGTCGCGGTGGCAAATGCTGATAGTAGCGCTCACTGGGCGTCTCAAATCCGACAATCGCCACCCGAAATTCAGTTTTCAACATCGCAAAGATCTGCGGCTGCTGCTGACGTAAATCCTCCAGCGACATCCCTAATGCCCGCGCCCGATGCACCGAATCAATTGGGCTAGTGGTCGCATGGTAAACCACCCCATAAATCTGATTGCCCGCTTCCTCATCAAAAGACTTCACCCAACTACCAAAGGGTGGCATTGCCGGAAAACTCAAATCTTCCGGCTCCAAACATTGAGCCAAAAACTCAGTCGTTGCCGTTTCAATTACCTCTGCAATGTGGGTCGGATGACGCTCACGCTCAGCCAGCTGTGGTAAAGGAAGACGCATAGTTTACATAGTACAAACGTCTTCAGTACATTAGCACCCTTTCCAGAAAAAGACATCCCGTAGGGGCTCCCCTTGTGGGTGCCCTGACCAGGCTTGCCTTCTTTCTGCTTGTTTGATTAGTGGAAATGAGGCTTTATTTATGATGGGCATGCACAAGGCAAGCCCCTACTTCTTCTTACCGCGCTTAGGCTTAACCACCTCAAGTTCAGACATTCTGAAGGTCACTAGCTTATCCCAGTTGCCCCCCTCAAACAGCACAGCCACTTTACCATCCGTAATCCGCTGTACTAATCCTTGAAACCCATAGTATGTATCGTTTACATTCGTCACCTTCACAGGAGAGCCAGGCAAAATTATCATTGGTGTCGCTTTACTAGAGTTTCAATAAATAGTTTAACGGTAGGTTGGGTTGCCACAATGCCAAAACCTTTGCTGCTATCTCAAAAGTTGGTGATGTTGGGTTAATAAGGGCCTTTGAAAAATGCCAGAAATATGAGTGTGGGGTAACCCTACCTACCTGGGTGTTGAACTCGGTGGGCCAGAGTTTCACAACCGATGCCTTAAAACTTCAACCGATGATGAAAATTCGCTACCGACTCCACAATGCCGATGCCAATAAAATTCGTCAGCAATGACGATCGCCCATAGCTCATCCATGGCAGCGGAATCCCCGTAATCGGGGCTAGACCAATAGTCATCCCAATATTCACCACCACCTGGAATACAATCATTGACAGCACACCGATGGCCAATAGTGAGCCAAAATTGTCCTTTGCATGCTGAGCAATAATAATCAGCCGCAGGCAAATAAACCAAAAGACTAACACCATGACCAGGGCACCCATAAATCCGAGTTCTTCACCCAGGGCCGAGAAAATAAAATCCGTATGCTGCTCAGGAATAAAACTCAGCTGAGTCTGGGTCCCATGGAATAAGCCTCGACCCCACAGTTGACCTGAGCCGATGGCAATCCTTGATTGAATTAAGTGATATCCACCTCCTAAAGGATCCTGTTCAGGATTCAAAAATAAAGTCAGACGATCCCTTTGATAATCTTGAAGTAGTCCCCAAAGCAACTCGCCAATCTTACCGGCAATGGAATTGACGACAACGGTGATCAACGTGCTATACCATCGCAGCGGTAACGTCATCCAGGCAATGACTCCGGCCAGCACTACCCAGCCAATCCATACAGGAATCGACAGAGTAAAGATAATGGCAGCAACCAGGGGCGACACCAAAATCACCAGCCAGCCTGGATTCATATTGCTCCAGTAGAGCATCCCTAAAACGATGGCACCCAGTACAAGCGAAGTGCCAAGGTCTGGTTGTAAAAAAATCAGAGCCCAAGGGACTCCCGTAATGGCCAGAGCCTTTATCAAGCCGACTAATGTGGTGGATTCTCGGTCTTTTAGGGTGGCCGCTAACGTAATGATGATGCCGATTTTAGCAAATTCCGACGGCTGAATATTAAAGCCACCAATGCTGAGCCAGCTCTGGGCACCGTTACCCACCGTACCCACCAGCATCACAGCCACTAAGGAGACATTGGTAATTAAGTAGATAACCCAACGCCATTCCAGTAAAGACTCATAGCGACTACGGGCGATCCACATACACATAACTACGCCAACCACGCACATAATCACGTGGTTCCAGGCCAGGTCGGTCTCACCGGTATATAACCTGGTGCTGGCAATCAACAGACTCGAAAAGAGCGTGATGCCTACAGGAAACAATAACAGCAACCAGTCAATCCCACGCCAGGGATGCAACCAACGGTGAAACCATTTGCCTAGAAGTGCGGTTTGAGCCATAAACACAAAACCAATTGTAATTTTTTTATTTTGTGGAGACGTTCCATGGAACGTCTCCACAAAATAAATGAATACCTACGTTAACGCTGCGACCGAAACCTTAGCTGCTACCTGCTGAGAAATTTTAGTTAAGGCGACCGCTGAAGCTGACTCAGGCTGGGCCAAGACAATTGGCTTACCTGCATCGCCACCTTCTCGTACTGGCATTTCTAAGGGTACACAGCCTAGCAAGGGCACCCCTAATGCTTCCGCAGCTTTTTCACCACCTCCGGAGCCAAAAATATCGTAGGTCTTTTCGGGCATATCGGGGGGAACAAAGTAGCTCATGTTTTCCACAATGCCTAACACGCGCACGTTTAGCTGTTGGAACATTTTTAAGCCGCGACGGGCGTCGGATAGGGCTACATCCTGGGGCGTAGTCACAATTACCACACCCGCCATGGGGACGGCTTGGGCCATGGTGAGTTGGGCATCACCGGTACCAGGGGGCATATCTACAATCAGATAATCTAATTCACCCCACTGTACCTGATACAAAAACTGACGGATAATGCCGTTTAACATGGGCCCGCGCCAGACAACGGGCTGGTCAGGATCGATCAAAAAGCCCATAGAGACTAATTTGACGCCATGGTTGAAGGCGGGCTCCAGTTCCTGCTGACCGTCAGATCCGTCTCTAACAACGACATTACCTTCTTTCACACCCATCATGATGGGTGCGTTGGGGCCATAAATGTCGGCATCGAGTAGGCCGACTTTGGCTCCAGCTTTGGCAAGAGAAACAGCGATATTGACGGCTACAGTGCTTTTACCAACGCCACCTTTACCGCTGGAAACAGCCAAAATATTTTTGACCTTATCAATGCCTTGTTGGTCGGGAAGGGATGACTTCTGTTGAGGGGTCTCAGCCGTGACTTCTACATCTACAGAAGCTACACCTGGCAAGGTTTTAACTGCTTTTTCACAGTCTTCAACAATAAATTCTTTAAGCGGACAAGCCGGAGTTGTTAGTACAAGGGTGAAACTCACCTGGCCATCATCGACAGCCACATTACGGATCATATTGAGCTCTACCAAGCTTTTCTGTAGCTCAGGGTCTTGGACGGGGCGCAGTACGTCCAGAATTGCCTCAGTTGTCGGCATCATTTTGGTGAAAGACAGATGTGAACGGATAGGATTCTTAAAAGAATGTTTACAGTCCATTCTAGGACGTCATGTCCGATGCGTTGGAAACGTTGTATGCAATGTCTTTATAGCCTTAATAGGCAAATGGCAAATATAAAGACGTTCGATGCCATGATCCATCCTGTTGCTTGTTAGCTAAAGATATCGCGATATTTATTGGCCACTATGCCAGACGGAGTGGCCTGTTCAGCGGCTTGAGCTAAGGCGTCGGCCACCCTGGCTGCATAGGGACGTAGAAATGACCAAGCGACTGGTGATAACCAGCCCTTGAGTTCTATGGAATAAGAAATACGGGTGCCGCACAGGGCTGACTCTAGACGATAAATTGCTCTTTCTTCTAATCCTGGTACTGGAAAAATTCGCAGGCTGATGTATTCACCAGGGAGTACGTTCTCTACAAAAATTTTGATGGGTACCGGTACCCAATGGGCAAACACTCGATAAATCAATCCTGGCTTGGCTTCCTGGCCAGTCGGGGCATTGGTGGAGGTGATCAGTGGATGCCAGGATGCCAGATCTGCTAAATCATTGATCTTTTGCCACAACACCTCGATCGAAGCCGTGCTGCTAACTTGATAGTGCTTTTCTAACGTTCTTTGATTTCTCTGGTTCAGAGCGAGTTGTCCGCTTGCCTGGGGCTTGTGGCGACGGAAATGCTGTTGGAGTGATTTAAACCAGCGTTGAAGCATAATTAAAGGCTGTGGCCTGCCAAATTTAGTTGTTGTAGCCCTAGGCGATGATTTCTGCTCGACTATTGTTGAAATGTTGAAACAGAAATACTGATTGTTAAGGGACTCACTAATCAAGACTTGACCACGTAAGTTTTTATATTGAAAGGCATTTTAACCTTGGGTTAACAGTTCAACTATTTGCTGATCTAAGGACAGGGGCGGAAACGAAGGTGTCACACAGCTTTAGGCTTTTGTCAAGGATTGTCACACTGTGTGTCAACTTGGTTTAAAACGTCTCAAATCATGATTCATTATCAGTATTAGCTGCATCCCTAAGTCTTTGACCTCACTGGGCTTCCAACAATGGCAAGCAGCATTAGCCTTAATTAAATTTGTTTTTTAGTTCAAGATCGCCATGGTCATCGCTTCTACGCAGAAGGTATCTAGTCCGGTTGCTCCTCCTAGTGATTCACGCGAGCGTGTAAGCCAAGGGTTTAAAGGGCTGCAAGATCGCATATGTCAGAAGCTGGCTGAGGTTGATGGTGTCGGTCAGTTTATGGAAGACCAGTGGACCCGCCCCGATGGTGGTGGTGGTCGTTCACGGGTGATGAAGCAGGGCGATGTCTTTGAACAAGGCGGTGTGAACTTCTCTGAGGTGTGGGGTGATCGGTTGCCTCCCTCCATCTTGATGCAGCGACCTGAAGCTGAAGGTCATGGCTTTTATGCGACAGGCACTTCAATGGTGTTGCATCCTCGCAATCCCTATGTGCCTACGGTTCACCTCAACTACCGCTATTTTGAAGCTGGCCCAGTTTGGTGGTTTGGTGGTGGTATTGATCTGACTCCCTACTATCCCTTTGAGGAAGATGTGGTGCAGTTCCACCGCACGCTTAAGGAAGCATGCGATCGCAACCATCCTGAGTACTACAATACTTTCAAGCTGTGGTGCGACGAGTATTTCTACCTTAAGCATCGTCAGGAGACTCGCGGTGTTGGCGGTGTGTTCTTTGACTATCAGGACGGCACTGGTGAGCTTTATCGTGGGCCAAAGCCAGAAGGACCTGCTGCCCAGCACAGCAAGCAAGTAGGACAGCCAGCACAGCGCAATTGGGAAGATTTATTCAAGTTTGCCATTGACTGTGGCGATGCATTTTTACCCTCCTACATTCCAATTGTTGAAAAACGTCGCAATACGGAGTATGGAGAGCATCAGCGTAACTTCCAGCTTTATCGCCGTGGTCGTTATGTTGAGTTCAATCTCGTCTATGACCGTGGCACCATTTTTGGCTTACAAACCAACGGTCGTACTGAATCGATTCTGATGTCGTTACCTCCCATGGTGCGCTGGGAATATAGCTATGCACCTGAGTCAGGAACTCCTGAAGCAAAGCTTTACGATACGTTTCTGAAGCCTCAAGACTGGGTTAATTGGGACGCTTAGAAAAGAGACCAAGTCTTTAACATATGACTCCTTCTGAGGATGAGCCAATCTGTGAGTTCTTTGTGAGATACATTGCTCTCAGGTTGGCTTATCTTATTTTTGGGTTTTGTTAACTTTCTGCCATCGCTTTTGGGAATGTTTGGAACTACATGCCCCCTTTACGCATCAATAGATATACAGGGTAAGGTGGGTCATCTTACCTCAAGATTAGGTGTGATTGAGTGCGTAAATATCCTGATGTGGTCTGCATTTTTATGCATACTTGTATGCACGTTATTCTGATCACGCTGTACTTCAATACAGTCAGGCATACTGATATGTCAATAAAAACCCGCAATTTGTCGTAAGCATTTGACATTTCAGTCCTTTCTCCTGATTGTACGGGCATCATGGTACGTATGAGCGCAATTTTCAGTGTGCACGTCAGACATTAGACATTTAGATATGAAGGGCCGGTGACTATGGAGCAAAGAATCGTCAACCCTCCTGAAGGCAATCACAGTATCGTTGTATTTTCACCCCAGGGGCGACTAGACATTACTACAGCTTGGCAATTTCGCTTGAAGCTCCAGGAATGTATTGTCAATACCACTCCCCATATCATCGTTAATCTCGGTCAAGTTAATTTTATTGACAGCTCTGGGTTAACTTCCCTGGTAGCAGGTATGCGCGATGCTGATAAGCTACAAGGGAGCTTTAAGCTGTGTAATGTTCATCCAGAATCGAAGCTGGTCTTTGAAGTGACTATGATGGATTCTGTGTTCGCCATCTACGACAGTGAAGAAGAAGCCATTAAGGCAGCACCTGAACCCATGATTTTTTAAGTGGGTCTTGAGTCGAGTCTAAAGCTCGCGCCCCATAGGTTTCCTGTTCGTTCTGCGCTAAAGTGCAGGCACTTATAGTTCTGATCGTTTTTTCAGAATTGAATCTAAAACGAACATAGGCGTCTCAGCGCCAGTTGATTGAAGCCACACATTAGCAATGATTGCTCGACTTGTCTGTGAGATAAGCCGTTAATTTCGTTAAGGTGGTATAGGCATCCATCACGCAAAATACTATTTCGCCTAGATCATAGGATTCTTGGCAAAAGGTCGTCCGCAGTAGAAAATGATGTCTAACGTTTTATTACCCCCACCTGTGACTAATCTCCGTACGGTTTCCGATACCAAGCGAGCCTTTTACAATTACCACTCTCGTCCAATCAATTCTCTGTATCGGAGAGTGATTGAAGAGCTGATGGTGGAGATGCATCTGCTTTCGGTAAATGTTGATTTTGTTTATAACCCCCTCTATGCACTGGGTGTGATAACTAGTTTTGATCGGTTCATGGTGGGGTATGAGCCTGAACAGGATAAGGAGTCCATTCTTTCGGCCATCTGTCAGGCAGTGGAGGGTGATCCCCAGCAGTATCGCCAGGATGCTGAGGCCTTGAAATCTGATCTTGCCAACCTATCGCTGGGCGATCTCAATACTCAGCTCGCCAGTGCCAAAACTACGGATGGTAATGGTTTGCAAAACAAGCTTCACGTGGTGGCTACCCAGGCTAGTGCAAAGTACACGCGCTTGATGGCCGTGGGTCTTTACACCCTATTTGAGACCGTTGATCTGTCTGCCCTAGAAGATAAGGACAGCCGTGAGGAGATGCTAAAAACCGCTGCCGAAATGCTGGCATTGCCAGCTGAAAAGGTAGATAAGGATCTGGAGCTCTATCGGAGCAACTTGGACAAAATGGCCCAGGCTCAGGAAGTGATGAAAGATATTTTAGAAGCTGAGCGTAAAAAGCGTGAGCAGCGTGCCCAGGCTAAAGCAGACTCTCCAACGGCAGAGACGGTCGCTCCTCCTGATGTGACCGATACGCCTGATGCGCCTGAGACTGAAGAAGCTTAGGGTTTCCCTTCCTTAATTGTTTGCTGAAGTTACCCAATAAAGATAGTACTCTTCGTTTTGCCAGGCCTTTGTGAATTGCTCGATGGGTTCAATTGTTAGGCCTGGTGTCGGTTCTTCTAGTTTTTTGGTAAGCACCAGCAGAATTTTGGGGTGTTCAAGTATGAGCTGCTTCACCTGTCGAATCACTTCTGGATGATCAACCTCGTTGCGAACGCCCTTGAAAAATAGGGTATAGCTACCGATGGCCTGACGTTCTGGAAAATAAAATGATCGACCAAAATAACCGCTTAAAGATGCCATTTGAGCATCTCGGCTAGCCACGATAAATTCATCTTGGAGATTGGCCTGACGCATGTAGGCAGCCGCAGCTCGACTCGCTGAATAGGGGATAGTGAAATCCATCACAAACATGAAAATACCGCCTAGCAACTGAGCTGTCAAAACAGTGGCAAACATGCGGTTAAACCAGCGTTTAGATGTTTGCTGTTGCTTTTCAAGGCTTGGTAAATATTGGGTGATAGCCGTGGTTGGCGGGTAGTAATGAGCTAACCATAAAGCAGCTATTAGGATGAGATAGAAGTTGCCAAAATGCCGAATAGAGTTGGGCATAAACTTGGCGTAGGTAAAGCCTAAAATAATGCCGTTACCAAGCAAATAAAACGCCAGTGGATAGGGCTTTTTCACAAGCTTGAGACACACCAGCCAGCAAGAACCAAGGGCAAGGACGCCACAGACTAATAGATCTAGATACTGCCGACCGTTGGGGATAATCACATAGTAGCCGCCAAAGATACGGCCAATGGCTCGCAGTAAATGACGGATGTCTAACCCAGTGACATAGCCCTCTAATGCTTGATTAGCGACATAACTGGGGGGCAAGATGAAATGCAGAGCCATGGCGTAACCCGCTATAATCAACCCGCCGCTGAATAGGATATCTAGCCAGTTACGGCGAAGTTTAGCGTCAAAGACAAGTTCTAGCCCCAGGGTAAGGGCAAGTGCGATCGCAATCAAAAACGCATATACATTAGTATTAGCCAATAGCACCAGCAAGCCTGCCAGGGGCCAATAAGCCCGCTGTCGCTGCGGCCAAAGGGCACAAATAGCGAATAACAGTAGCATGGCCACAGCGTAGTTGCGGGCAATCAGCAGGTGCTCATAGAACGGCAAATAGCCAAAGGTAAACAGCCATTTCTGCCATTGAGTAAAGGGGCTGCATCGCCAAATCAGCAGCACTGAGCCCATGGCCAGCAGCCAATGAAAGACCTGCATGGAGACGGGATGGCCAAACAGGTGATAAAGCATCGCCACCAGCAGGTGCCAAAGACCAGGGTGGGCTCGGTCATAGCGAATATTCTCAACAAAGGCTCCCCAGGATGGACTGTCCCGCGCGATTAGCCAAACGTTCATCTCATCACGCCACATGCTGTGGTTGAGTGTGCCGATTAGACCCAACACAGCAATAATGATGACGGCTGTCCAGGGTGATTTATAGAGGCTGACCAGCTGGCGTGGCAAACGAAGCGTCATGGAGATTATGAGACTTGGGAGCGCCATCAATCATACTGCTAACTGTCGCTGCTATTGTGCTGTTGCTGTCACCTGTTGCTCCAGCACACAGCTGTTGCTCTAGCACACAGGCATTGTTGACTAGCCAAAAGCGCTCTGTCTCTACCACTGTGCAAGACTCAATGCGGGTCCGTAACACACTGGTATTACTATTACTGACCTGTTGCACAACCTTCGCCGTTAATGGCTGATAGTTATTGGCCCAATATTGATGATGGTCTAAATAGTCAGCAGAAAAAGCACCTTTGTTCACCAGCCAAAAATCTATGCCATAGCGATTGCTAAATGTGGTCAGCTCAGTTTTATCACTGGTGTAGTGGGCCTTTAATAAATCAGCCGCTCGCTGTCGGATTTGACGGTAATAGCCCAGATGAAAAGGCGTTGCATATTCAGGGGCGATCAGGGTGGAGCGTCTAGCAAAGGCAGGAATATTATCGGCTTCGTAATCGATGGAGGCGATCAGGGTGTCGTGAGGTTGGGTTTGTAGATATTCATAAATCGGCGCTTCTTGGCCAGCCATGTAGAGGGTTTTGGGAAACTTTTTCAGCAATAGCGGGTAGTAGAAAAATAAGGGCACGACCACGAGTAATATGGCGATTGGGGCCACCAACTTTAGCTGGCGGCGGCGTTTACAAATGGCTGCTAAGATGACGGTCCAGGCGATGGCGGCCAAGATGGGGATAGCCAGCATGATGGAGTGGCTGGTGTAGCGCCCAGGCATATGGAGCTTAAAAGCCTGAGCATAGGCGGCTATAAACCAGACCAAGCTAACCAAAGTCAGCTTAGTAAACACGTGAATGGCGGGACTTATGGCGCTTAATCCTGATGGTGAAAATCTCTTACTCCATCGCATCGGGATTAAAAATAGGGCTGCGACCAGGGTGACTGGCGTAAAAATTGTGCGCTTGAGAATGGCTCCATGGCCCCCAAACAAAACCAACCAGTAGCGGGAGATGCCTTCTCTAAAAAAGGAGTGACGGCCTGTTGGCTGAAATTCTGGTATGGTGTGTGCCTCAGCCATGGTCACCACTGGCCCAAATGCATGGTTGGCCAGTGCATAGGTGGGCAATATGCACAGCGCGGCGAGGATGAATGCTGCGATCGCAATCCTCAGCCGGCCACGATGGACCATTACCCAAGGTTGAGACCACTTGGCAGGCAGGGTTGCCCAATCGACGGCGTGGGCTGCGTACAGCGTTGTTGCAACCACAGCAACCGGCGGATAGAAAAGGGTCAATAAGCCTAAAAAGGCTAAACTCACCAACCACCGTCGTCGCACAAAATAAAACAACAGTGGAATTAACAGCGGATAAATAAACGCTCGCGGCGATGCTGATACGACATCGTCAGTACACCAAATATGCTGACTTAGCATCACCGATGCCATCACTCCAGTGGCGGGAACTGGGAAAATAGCCAGGGTTAAACCGTAGTAATAACCCGCCGCAACCATACCCAGGAACATAGGTATCACCTTGGCAAACCACTCAGGCTGTAAATGTAGGCTGCTAGCAATGCGATAAAACAGCTTATAGCCCACGGGGGTAATAGACTGGAGATAATCAGCAATTAAATCATTGGGAAAAGCATCAGCATCCCGCCAGCGTTCCATCCAAAACAGATAATGTCGGGCGTCATCTTGGATCACGTAATGGGCCGCAAACCCCTTCTGCATAGCTAAATAGCCATAGAAAAAGGCAAAAAAAAGGCTGAACGCCAGCCCAAACCACCACTGTATATCCTTTTGAGGATGCTGCTGCGGACTCAATAATCTAGCCAGCATAGATCAACCGATTGAAGAATAAATAAAACATCGCGTTTGTCCCAAAAAATGCAAAACCCATTACGTCTATGCGGCACCTAGAAAGCAAAAAGCGCAAATGAAATCAATGCGCTCCAACTATCAAGAGCATGCTAATGTCCTGAAGTCTGGTCGCCTATCAATATTTCCCTGAGCTTTGTTGTAAATCCTTAAGCTTTTACAGAGAAAATACGGATCATTACTGAGCAAGAATACGGATTAAGTGCGTTCGCTCAATTTTTCCTAAAGAGTCATAGGGTTTCGTGAGTGTAGGCAATTCATTATCTTCAATCCAGATATAGTCATTGGGACCAATTGCTTCCAGGGTGTCTAATTTTTCCCCTGGGTTGGGGGTATAAAACCTGAGCAGGGTACTGCGTTTGCTGTTGAGTCCAGGGGAAAAACCGACGGCTTCAGTTTGTAAAACAGGTTGAATATCATCCCGAATTAACAGGGCCTTCATGTCAGGATTAATGTTGCCTAAGTCGGCTGTTCCCCAGGCGATTGTTAACCCTAACCAATGCCCTAACAGCAGTAGCACAAGCCAGCTGAGTAATATGGGTTGATTCTGAGACGTGCGAAACCACAGCATGCCAGCAGCCAGCCAGCCAAGCCCCAGGCCGAGAGCAATCGGTGCATAGGGGCGAATGTCATCGGCGCTAGGCAGAATGTCTGTGACAAGTGCCAGACCACCGGCAGCTATCAGTACTGTCCCCAATAGCACCAGTAGACCATTGACAGTTGTCAGCAGGCGTTTGATGGTGATGCTAAGAGAGGGGGTGAGCAATCTCTCCATGGTGTATCCAGTCAGCAGAGCCAGAAATGGATATGTGGGAATGGCATAGTGGGGCAATTTAGTAGACGCAAAGCTCAGTAAACCCAGGTACAGCAGTGGATAAAGTAGCAATAGGGAAATTTGCGGCTGACACACATAGGTAACTTTTGTATGGGTGCGTAAAAACCGTAAACTGAGTAAACCGACTGCTGCCAGGGCAAAAAAGATCCAAAGAAAATCATTGACTAACAGATTGAACAGATAAAACAGTGGCGATTTGGCTCGATCGGTGGTCAACCCCTGACTGACTGGAAAGTTAACAATGGCCTCAATAACGGCCATGTCATAGCGCCGCCAACAGAGCCATAGCCAGGTTGCCGTGGGTAGCAGACCGATCAGCCCCCCTAAATAGAGACTCCATTGCCTTAAGTGGTGTTTGCCCGATAGCAGCATATAGGGTAGCAAACAGGCCATGGGAACAGCGGCCAATGCACTGCGGATGAGAACGGTTATGCCCAGGGTGATGCCTGCTCCGAGGTAACACCAATGCTTGGAGGATGACTGTTGCCTTTCTGCCGCTAGCATGAGCCAGATCGCCAGCAAAATGAGTCCTGTAAACAGAACGTCTGGGGTGGCTAAACGACTGTACTGTAGCCATAGGGGAGCCACACCCAGAGAAAGTGCCCCCAGTAGGGCAGCGGTTGGGTTCAACAGACGGCGGCCAATGCTATATGTGAGCCAAAGGCAGCCAATGCTGGCCAAGACGCTGGGTAGACGTACAGCGACTTCGTGCCGCCCTAACAGCTGAATAAATAAAGCCACAACCCAATAGGGACCAGGGGTTTTATGGTGTGGCGTGGCCCAAGGATGAATCCAATCTCCCGAATCGACAATGACCCTGGCGCGACGGGCGTATAGTCCTTCGTCGTGCGCCATCAGACTCTGGTGATCAAGGTCAAAAAAACCGGCTAATAACAAGGGCACTATCCACACCAAAAGAACGAGCCAGTGCCAGTGCTCTGCTTTAATCAGGGCGTGTAATTTTGGAGTGAGCCAACCAGGTCCCAATTGCCAGCGGGTCATGGGGAGAGGAATATGATAGGGCGTAGTTATTGTGCCACTGTATAGGTTGAATTGTCGTGATTGATCAGTGGCTACTGTGCCACTGTATAGGTTGAATTGTCGTGATTGATCAGTGGCTACTGTGCCACTGTATAGGTTGAATTGTCGTGATTGATCAGGTAAACGCATCCCGTCAGTTAAACCGTTCTACTGCTGTCGGTGCCCTATCTCGAATAGTAAGTCTAGATGGGGTTTGGCTTACCCTAGCGGCTGTTTTACTGTACTGGTGGCGATTAGGCATGCTGCCCCTACGGGACTGGGATGAGGGCACCATTGCCGCTGTTGCCCGAAGTATGGCGGTCAGCGGTGATTGGATTTATCCCACACTCTATGGCGATGCCTATTTGAATAAGCCGCCTCTGGTGGAGTGGTTAATGGCCACGGGGTATCTGGGGGGCGTTTCAGAATGGACATCGCGGTTGTTGCCAGCTCTGGTGAGTGCCCTAGCTATACCGCTGCTGTATTGGGTGGGACGAGAAGTATTCCAGCAGCGGCGACCGGCACTGCTGTCAGCTGGTGTGTTCTTGACGCTTCTACCCGTAGTCCGTCATGGTCGCCTGGCCATGCGAGATGGGGTGGCGGTGACGCTATTTTTGCTGTTACTGCTGTGGGGGTTAAAGGCGCGCAAGCGACCGGCATATGCCCTGGGTGTTGGTGTTTGTCTGGGGCTAATTGCACTAACCAAGGGGATTTTAGTGATTCTGCTGGGCGTAATCGCCCTGGTGTTTTTTGCTATACAGTTTTTTGCTATACAGACTGTGGGGTTGGGGCGACAATCTGCCAGCCACTGGTTGCTACGTAATCCTTATTTATGGCTAGGTCTAGGTTTAGGCAGTTTGCCAGTTTTACTGTGGTATGGTGCTCAGCTGCTACGCTACGGCAATGTTTACTGGCAAGGGCACTTTGTTTCTCAGTCCTTTGAACGAGTGACCTCGGCAATTGAAGATCACCAGCAGCAGCCCTGGTATTACCTATTAGAAATGCTGAAATATGGCTTTCCCTGGCTGATGTTTTGGCCTGGCGGTGTGTGCTTAGCCTGGCGACAGCGTAATCGCCCTTGGGGACAGCTGGTTTTGGTGGGCACTGCGATATATCTGGGGGCTATCTCTCTAATGGGTACCAAGCTACCCTGGTACATCATGCCGCTATATCCGTTTGTGGCTCTAGCCATTGGTGCCTATTTGCATCATGCCTGGGAAAAATCGCCCCGTTGGGCGATTGGTCTTTTGGCCTTAATTAGTGTGGTTGCCCTGGGTGGTGGTGTTTACTTGGGCGTGGCCGATCAGCAACCAACGCTGATCGCCATTGGTATTGTCTTAGGGATGAGTGCGGGTTGGACAGGTTTGCAGCTATGGCGACGACGGGCACGGTGGTGCTTGACCCTGATGGCAGGCCTATACCTGACGCTGTTGCTATTGATGGGGTCTGATTTTTGGCTGTGGGAGCTAAATGAGGCCTATGCAGTTAAGCCAGTGGCAGCGATGGTGAAACAGCATGTTCCGCCTGAAGCTGAGGTGGTAACGACGTTTAGCTATGGGCGACCGAGTCTAAATTTTTATTGCGATCGCAACATCCCTACCCTATCGGGTCAACCTTTGCTTGAGCGCTGGCAGGATAATCTTTACGTTCTTGCTGAAGTCCATCATTTAGATACACTGCCCCCGTACCACGAAATTGGCCGTACCGACGACATGGTACTTGTGCAACCAATGATCCAGTAACCTTTAGAATATACGCCGATATCTGAAGCCATTGGTATGATCATTAGATGTATAGGCATCTGTCAACTGCCCTAATCAGAGGACCTTCCGTTGGTTGATGAACCTAACGAACAAAAGCAAGACTTTATTATGCCCCGTGCTTCTTACCATGGGGAGTTTTCGCCTGAACGGATGGTATTCAATGCTAATTTGCAAGAGTTTGCCACCCGAATTTCACTGATTTGCAATCTAGAAACAGGGGGCAAAATCTCGTCTGAAGAGGCCTACCAGCAGATTAAAAGACTGTGGAAAGAATTAAAGTCATCTAAAAAGAGTTTGTTAGATGAAGCCCAGAAACGTGGGGAAGGCTCCTAGTTTTTAGCGGTTGAAATAAGCCAATACTGCTCGGACGATGCGTTCTGATGCCTTACCATCCCCAAATGGGTTAATGGCTCGGGCCATGGCATCGTAAGCCGCTGGCTCCCTTAGTAACTTTGCTGCTTCGCCAGTAATCATCTCTGGGTCGGTGCCTACGAGTTTGGCTGTGCCCGCTTCCGCCGCTTCAGGTCGCTCCGTTGTTTCCCGCAAGACAAGAACAGGTTTCCCAAGGCCAGGGGCTTCTTCCTGTAATCCACCAGAATCCGTCATCAGTAGATAACACCGTTGCATGGCTCCTACGAGCTGGCCATAGTCCAGCGGCTCCACCAAAAATGTGCGAGGGTGGTGATCGAGGGCCGCCTTTAAGGGCTCTCTTACCGTTGGGTTGCGGTGCAACGGCAGTAGCAACGCCGTATCCTCGAATTTGTCTAATACTTGTAGAAATCCCCTGGCAATATCCTGTAGCGGCTCCCCCCAGTTCTCTCGACGATGTACGGTGGCTAGAATGACGCGATGGGCTGTCCAATCTAGCCCAGGGACATCACAGGCAGGAGCCTTAGAGGCCACGGTCTGTAGGGCATCAATAACGGTATTGCCAGTCTTAAGAACAGTACCGCTGACGCCCGAGGCTGCTAGATTGGCCACCGATTTGTCAGTCGGTGGAAAATGCAACGTTGTGATCTGGGAGACCAAGCGACGATTGGCCTCTTCAGGAAACGGATTAAGAATATTGTCAGTGCGTAGTCCGGCCTCCACATGCCCCACGGGAATCTTCTGATAGAACGCAGCGAGAGCGGCGGCAAAAGCAGTGGTTGTATCCCCCTGCACCAGCACGATGTGAGGCTGTAGTTCTTTAAAAAGTGTTTGTAAGCCTTGCAAACTGCGACAGGTAATGTCTGACAGGGTTTGCTTAGGCTGCATGATATTCAGATCCCGATCAGCCTGAAGCCCAAATAGCTGCATGACCTGGTCCACCATCTCCCGATGTTGCCCCGTGAGTACAACCTGAGTGTCAAAATCTGGTGTTTTCTGAAACTGTTGAATCACTGGGGCCAGTTTAATTGCCTCAGGGCGTGTTCCCAGGGTGATACAGACGCGAATAGGAGATGTGGTCATCGGCATAAAAACATATATATCGTGCAGTATGGTCTGGAAACGGAGGTCGTAGTCAAGACCCGGCTGACCCCCTAGTAAAGTCTTCCACAGCAAGGCACACTGTAATCTGTTTCATCTGCTTCACTGTTTTATCTCCCCCACCATGCCTCAATCCATTGTTATCGATGCTGCGCACCTTCAGACTTTGGACCTGACAGTGGCCCAAAGTACCTTGAGTCAAGTTGACTGGAAAACCGACTTTAAACTGAGTTTTGCTATCGATTATCCCCGCGAGGCCAATGACCCCCGCGAGCTGTCTGAGCTTCCTGAAGTACGGCTATGGTTTATTCGGCTCGATAGTCAATATCCCTGGCTACCCCTGTTTCTAGATGTTGAGTCGGGTGAGTTGGGCCGGTATGCAGCCATGCTAGTGCCCCATCAGTTCAGCCCCTTAGATGGCATTCGCTATAACCCAGAAGCTCTAGAGATTTTTGTGATGGGCAAAGTGTTTACCATTGCCCAATGGCTCAAGGATAACCAAATTGATGGCATCGAAAAACTCAAACTGATGGTACGTACTCTTGGGTATGAGCTGGATGATGGCCTATTTGAGCTATTGCAGTAGATGTGTTGAGTCGCGTCATCCTGGCCCAGGAAATCGATATATTCCTGAAGTAGTTTTTCGATAATAGGTCGATACTTGGCTGCTAAGGAATCCACTGCAAGACTTGCTCCTGGTTAGCATCGAACCCTAGGTCAACGTATAGGCGTTTGCGGGTCAAACGAATGACCAATGGGTCGTGGGTAATGGCCCAGCCATCGTTGATCAAAGACTGTTTAGCATTGTCATGGTAGAAGTCTTTAGCTGGCATTTGGGGATATTTCCCTAGAATGGCTCACCATTGGCTATTTTGGGGCAGTGGAACAGTTACAGCTGAGATTTGTTCGATATTATCGTTCAGCTTTCGTGCAAAAGCATCGTGATAGATAATGCGAATAAAAAAACGGTCGGTTTCAAGAGTGCATTCGTAAAATTCCTGACCAATGCGTAATGCCCACTCTTTTGCTAACGTTGATGGCTCAATAATTGTCAGGCCTGGATAAGCATTCGACCAGTTTGTGCCCCAAACATAGCCGTCAGGCTGACCCGATGCATTCCAGCTTATGCTATCGATGAATTCGTCTCCCCACGATTGCGACCAGACTTGATCGTTGACCCTGGTTTCACAATCAGCACGAACACAATGTGTAAAGCACAATTCGTATTCACCTGGATTATTGCCCAAACAATCTTGAATGTGAAATAAGTAATCACGTCCGTGGGAAGCCCATCCATGGCCAATTAAGGCAAAATCAATTGGTGAAAATATCTGTAAAAGCTTATTGACTGGGTTCATCATGTGAAAAAGATTGGCTAGGTTAATGACTCAGCTCCAATGAGTACTTTGAATGCTATTCAGTTATTTAGCCAATTGCTTCAGACCCGAGAGTACGATACAAATCTTACGGATGTATAAAGTAAATCCTAAGTTGGGTTTATGGCTGCACCACTCATAATAGATAGCCATGGTTATGGCAGAGGAGCAACCCACTAATGGCAGGCATTTTGGGCACGCTGGCGATATTGCTAGTCTTGGCAGTTTGGTTACTGATTGAACGGCAGTATCAGAGTCGCCCTGGCAATCAGTTAGAGCTGGAATCTGGCAAGTGGACAATTACTACGCGAGAGCCTCAGCACTATGTCATTGAGGGTGAACCTTCGCTGATTAATCTGACGCGCACCTTAGAAATTATGGTGCCGGAGATTTCCATCAAGACAGAGCTACTGTCAGGAGCCAGCTTGGATGGCATCACGGTCAAAGCAAAGCTGGTATCGGATCACGAAGATGCTCCTGCTAGGCCCGATAACTATTGGTTTGCCTACATTGTCAAAACCGCTAAATCCACAGGGTTGAAGATTAAAATAGATATCCAGGGGCCTGATTTGTCTAAACTTAAGGCCCTGTGGATCAAGGTGCACTATCTCACCTATGGCCCCGAAGGTCGGATTCCCAAAATGGGCAATGTGGTGGTGCCCCTGAAATACCCTGACCCCGATGCTCCTCAAAACTGGCGGTCTACACCAAAAGCAGACGTGTTGCCGATTCCCACCCATTTGCTGGGTCCCCTGGACAGCCCTATTGATACGGTTAAGCGTTATGTTGAGCCCTTTGCTAAGCCTGGGGACATTGTCACCATCGGTGAAACACCTGTGGCGATTATGCAAGGGCGTTGGCGGCATCCCAGTGACATCAAACCGGGCTGGGTAGCGAAGCGGATTTGCTATTTCTTTATGCCCACGTCGAGTCTGGCGACGGCCTGTGGTATGCAAACCCTGGTAGATCTGGTGGGACCATGGCGAGTGGTGTATGCCTTTGTGGTGGGTGCGATCGCAAAGAAGTTCTTAGGTCGTGCTGGCATGTTTTACGTACTTGCAGGTGAGCAGGCCCGCTTGATTGATGATGTCACCGGCACCTTACCCCCTTACGACCAGTTCATTGTGCTGGGTCCAGACAACCCTGAAAAAATTGTTCAAGATATTTATGACGTAACTGGCCTGAAAGCGGCCATTGTCGATGTCAATGATTTGAAAGCGGTTAAGATATTAGCAGCAACACCTGGCACTGACGTAGACTTGATAACGAGTGCTCTGCTCGATAATCCGGCTGGTAACGCTGATGAACAGACTCCTGTAGTCTTAATTCATCCCAAATCCTAGGGATTTTGTCCATATTTTGGTCCTATGACACCCGTTAACTCCTCTGACTCCATTGCGGTTCGTCCCGTACATTTTCGTGACTCAGAAAAGCTGATGCCCAATGGCGGCTCAGAGGTGGTTACCTGTGGCGCATTTACCAAAAATCAGCCTGTACTCGACTCGGGACATTTGTTTGGCAAAGAGGCTTGGCAGCGTTTATCTCGTCTGGTAAATCCTCTACAGCCCAAGACCATTACCTTTGCTGCTGGCTGTAAACATACTACCCAGGGTGTGATTCAGGTTTCGCCATTTAACTCTACACGCAGCACCTGGCGGATTGACCAGGTGATGGTGAAAGCGTCCTCTGATGAGGTACTAACCCTGAACTTAGACTTGGCCAGTTTGCTGCTGCGCCACTGCTTTGAAACCATTGTTGAGGCCCACACCTGGATCAGTGAAACCAGTATCCAAGATAAGTTCGGGCTAGCCCTCTATCGCCAAAATGGGTTCCAGCCCCTGGCCTATGTCACCTACTGGTCCATAGACGCAGAGCAAATTACCAGTCTGGCGGAAAATGAGCCAGATTTACCCAATCTATTGCCGGTCAGCAACGCTGATGCCCAGCTGATTTACCACCTGGAAACAGCGTCGATGCCACCTCAGTTGCGTCAGGTGTTTGATCACCAGATTCAGGACTTTCGGACGCGCTCCATTGCTGGTGTGAGAGCCCAAGTGCAGCGTTGGCTAGGTCAGTCTGAGTCAGTTTCAGCCTACGTATTTGAACCCCAGCGGAAGGCGGCCATTGGCTACTTTAGTCTGCGTCTCTCCCAGGATACTGAGCAACCGAATCGGGCAAAACTCACCGTCCATCCCGCCTACACTTGGCTATATCCAGAGCTCATGGCTCAAATGGCTCAAGTGTTGCAAGGGGCATCCAACCAAACCCTACAGCTGGCCTCTTTGGACTATCAGCCTGAGCGCGAAAGTTATTTGCGGGAAATTGAGGCCACAGAAGTAGGTCACACAGTGATGATGTCCCGTTCTGTATGGCATAAGGTACGTGAGTCAAAGGCTGTTTCCATTGAGGGTTTACAGGATGTTTTGCAGGGATTACAGCCCTCTGGTAAAGCGATTCCAAGTCGCTTTTTTTGGGATGCCGCTAATTCTGGTTTGAGACGCCCAGCCAGGGATGACTCTTCGGGTGGGACAGCGGGTTAACGCATGATTTCTGTCTTGGGATTAGATATTGGTAGCAGGCGGATTGGTGTAGCTGGTTGCGATCGCACAGGCCTAATTGCTACGGGGTTAACCACCATTGAAAACAAGTCTTTTGTCTATGTGACTGAACAACTCAGGCAACTTGTTCGTCAGCGTGAGGCCACCCTGCTAGTGGTGGGATTGCCCTACACCTTGGATGGGACAAAGGGAGCCCAGGCTAAGCGGGTACAAAAATTCACTAAGCGTTTAGCTAAGGCTTTGAGTTTGCCCGTGGCTTATGTAGATGAGCGGCTTACATCAGTGGAAGCAGAACAGCAGCTGCAAGCAGAGCGCCGCCCCATTGAAAAAAATAAGGGCCTAATAGACCGTCGAGCGGCTGCTATTATTTTGCAGCAGTGGCTAGACAGCTCTCGGGCTGATCGCCCTTCTTAGTTAGGGCCTCTGCCCAATGATCCACAACCACGCATGGCAAATTTGAATCACAACTCCAATCAAAATTCTGACCCGTCTCCTGATTTCCAACAGGGAGGCCAGCCCATCGTGACCCTCACTGATGAGGGCGGTCATACCCTCGCTTGTTACGTTGAAAAATCCATTACCCTCAGTAATTCTGGCCAAGAGTATTTACTGCTGCTCCCTGTTTCTGCCCCGATCGAGATTTTTAGCTGGCAGGATAACGATGATACCTTGGCGGATATTGAGGATGAGGAGATTGATCCGCTCTTTCCCAGTGCCCGTGCAGTTTTAGCTGAGTTAGACTTGACCTTGCAGCGTAGTGCTTATACGCTGACAGCCGTAGGTAATATCCCTGATGCAGAAGACGAAAGTTGTTTCGCATTAGAGGTCGATGATGGGGGGGCAACGGACAATTTTCAAATGCTGGCGCAGTTTTATCATCGCGATCAGCGTTATGTGACCTGTACACCTCTAGAGCCCTTACTTTTCTTTGCCTACCGCACTGATGCTGATACGGTGATGTTGCTATCCCCTGAAGAGTTTCAGCGGTTGCAACCCCAAATTGAAGATCAGCTTTTTGAGGGCTTAGATTAGGCATCTACAGTTGAACGTACCAAACAATTCTGAACCTGGTCCATGGCCTGTCTAAACGAATTATGGGTTGTTTAAAACGACTATTTTATGTTGGCATTTTCCCGGTTGCCTTAGGTGTGGCCGCTTGGCAAGGGTGGTCATGGTGGAGCTGGGCCAATAGCCCTGTATTGGCGAGAGACGATGAACAGCCAATACAGTTGCAGATTCCATCGGGCACTGCCGCTCAGCAAATTGGCCAAGACTTAGAAGCAGCTGGCTTAATCCGCTCTACTACTGCCTGGAAAGTCTGGAATCGTCTTCAGGAATTTCAAAATCGCGAAGGAGGTCTACAGGCGGGGACCTATTCGCTATCTCCCACCCAATCCATGTCAGAGATTGCCGACCAAATCTGGACTGGTGATGTGGTACAAACCAGCTTTACAATTCCGGAAGGCTGGAATCGTACTCAGATGGCGCAAGCTTTAGAGGCACAAGGTCTGGTCAGTGCTGATGACTTTTTGCGGTCTACTGAAGAAATTCCCTATGCCCAGTTTCCCTGGCTGCCTCATGGGTTGCCCCATCTGGAAGGGTATCTCTATCCAGATACCTATCAGCTACCCAGCGAGCAAATGGATGCTGATAGCATTGTTGATGTGATGCTGCTGCGCTTTGAACAGGTCGCTCTGCCTGTGTATCAGCAAGGAACCAGCCCCTATTCTCTGGATGAGTGGGTAAACTTAGCTAGCATCGTTGAAAAAGAATCTGTGGTGCCTGAGGAACGGGATACGATTGCCGGAGTATTTGCTCGACGGCTGCGGGAAGGTATCAGTCTGGGATCTGATCCAACGGTGGAATATGGTCTGGGGGTGACTCAAACACCAGAAAGACCACTAACCTTGACCCAAGTCAATACCCCCAACCCTTACAATACCTATCGTAACTTAGGACTTCCTCCAACTCCGATCGCCAGCCCTGGCATTGCCAGTTTAGAAGCTGCCTTAAATCCGCCGGATACGGAGTTTCTCTACTTTGTTGCTCGCTATGACGGTACCCATGTGTTTAGCCGTTCTTTAGCAGAACATGAGCGGGCCCAGGGTGAGATTCGCGATCGCGTTGATGCCCAGTTAGGGGATGATCTTTAAGCACTATTAACCAGGGCAGGCACAAGACCTGCCCCTACCTAACCATGACGCCTTGGGGTCGCCTCCTACAACCTGACCTTGCCCTTGATGCTTCTGTCCTGGGCCTTACTCCTGAGCTGATTCAGCAGCATCAACTCAAAGGACTGATTCTTGATGTAGATGAAACCTTGGTGCCGTTTCAGCAAAGTCAGCCTCTAGAAGAGGTACGTCAGTGGCTGCAACAGATGCAAACGTTAGTGCCAGTGGTGCTGGTCAGTAACAATCTTAGCCATAGCCGCATTAGACGGATTGCGGAAACCTTGGAAGTGCCATTTTATACGAGTGCAGGTAAGCCGTCCCGACGTAAGCTGCGTCAAGCCGCAGAGCTAATGAAACTGCCTCACCATGAAATTGCCATGGTGGGCGATCGGTTATTCACCGATGTCTTAGGGGGCAATCGCCTAGGTTTGTTTACGGTTTTGGTAGAACCCATGGTGGACCCCATGGCGGCAAATTCCCCAAAACAATGTCTGCGTAATGCTGAGATTTGGCTATCTAAGCGTCTTGGTGTGGTGCTGGCTGACCGCACTTAATTTCTCGTTTGAGATCTAAAAAAAATATTAGGTCAGCCAGATTGTCAGAGGTTGATTGTGACGGCCTTGCATTGGAATTTTGTATGACAATAGGCTCTGTTACTAGTTCCCACCTTCATCGATTTCTGTGACTATATCGCCTTCTGCTAACGCTCAGACTTCTCAAACCATTGTGGTCAAGATTGGTACGTCTAGCCTCACTTCGGCCAATGGTCAGCTAGCCCTATCGGTGCTTGCTCGTTTAGTAGAAACACTCTGTCAACTAAATCGCCAAGGTCATCGAGTCATTCTGGTTTCTTCTGGAGCTGTGGGTGTAGGGTGTGCGCGACTGGGGCTGACAGAGCGACCTAAATCCATTGAGCAGAAGCAGGCGGTGGCTGCCGTGGGTCAGGGGCGGTTGATGCGAGTGTATGACGACCTATTTACCGTGTTAGATCAGCCCATTGCCCAGGTGTTGCTGACCCGCAGTGATTTAATGCAGCGGGCGCGCTATGTGAATAGTTATCACACCTTTCAGCAGCTGTTTAACTTAAATGTCATTCCCATTGTGAATGAAAACGACACGGTGGCCGTGGACGAACTGAAATTTGGCGATAATGATACGCTGTCAGCTCTAGTGGCGAGTTTGGTGGGAGCCCAGTGGTTATTTTTACTAACGGATGTGGACCGGCTATATTCTGCTGACCCACGGGCCAATCCTGATGCTGAACCGATTACCTGGGTACAGCATTTAGGGGATTTAGATATTGACGTCGGTGATCGTGGCTCTGCGTGGGGAACTGGGGGCATGATTACTAAATTGGAAGCGGCTCGCATCGCCACCAGTGCCGGTATTCGCATGGCCATCACCAATGGTCAGACCCCGGAAAATATTCTCAAAATTTTGGCCGGTGCTCCCCTGGGAACTCAGTTTGCCCCTAAGCCGAATCCTTCAAATGCTCGCAAACGTTGGATTGCCAATGGACTACGTCCCAGCGGTCTGCTTTATTTAGACGCTGGGGCAGTTCGGGCGATTAGTAAAGATGGAAAATCATTGCTTTCTGCCGGAATTGTCGAAATTGAAGGTGATTTTCAGGCCCAGGATGCGGTCGTGCTTTGCGATCGCAACGGTCAAGAGATTGCCCGTGGTCTTGTGAACTATAATCACCATGACCTTCAGCAGATTCGCGGACGTCGTTCTAGTGAAATTTCTATGATCTTGGGCTATGACGGTGCTGAGACAGTTGTGCATCGGGATAACTTAGTGCTCAATCCTGATGCTGTGGGATCTGATATGAAACCTATGGTAGAAGGTGAATATTCCCATTAAATTGGGCTCTATCTATTAACTCTAGGGGCAGCTGGAGGGTCTCTCTCTCTCCAGGTCGTTTGGCTATTTTCATGGTTATACCTATCTAACTTTACGAATTCCTCATATGAGTAGCACAAACACCTCAACTCCAACGATATTGGTAACCGGTGGTGCCGGTTATATTGGCTCCCACGCCGTGCTTGCCCTAGAGCAGGCTGGTTATCAGGTTGTTATTTTAGATAGCCTTGAATATGGTCACCAAGAGCTAGTTGAGCAGCATCTCAATGCCAAGCTAATAAAAGGGAATACAACCGATCGAGCATTACTGGATCAGGTATTTACGCAATACAAGTTTGCGGCTGTCATGCACTTTGCTGCTTATATCGCAGTGGGTGAATCGGTGACAGCGCCAGCCGACTACTATCGCAACAATGTCTATGGCACCCTAAATCTGCTACAGGCTATGGAAGCGGCTGGGGTGAAACGATTTGTCTTTTCGTCCACCTGCGCCATTTACGGTCCTCCTAAGACGGTGCCTATTCCAGAAGACCATCCGAAAAATCCCATTAGCCCCTATGCCAGTAGCAAGCTCATGGTGGAGATGATGCTAAAGGATTTCCAAAAGGCCTATGGCTTACAATCCGTATGTTTTCGCTATTTCAATGCTGCTGGCGCAGATCCCCAAGGTCGTCTGGGCGAAGATCATAATCCTGAAACCCATTTAATCCCGTTGGTACTGCAAACGGCTTTGGGTAAACGTGATCATATTTCGATTTATGGCACCGACTATCCGACCCTTGACGGTACCTGTATTCGCGATTATATCCACGTTGCTGATCTGGCGAATGCCCATGTGAAAGGGGTGCAGTATCTTATAGACGGCGGCGAAACAACCTTTATTAATTTGGGTAACGGCAGTGGGTTTACCGTCAGAGAAGTGATTGAAGCAGCTCGCCAGGTGACTGGGCATCCGATTCCTGCTGTGGAATGTGAGCGCCGCCCTGGGGACCCTCCCAGTCTGATTGGTAGTAGTGATCATGCCCGTGAACGCCTGGGTTGGGTACCCCAGTACGCTGATCTAGAAATAATTATTGGCCATGCTTGGCAATGGCATCAGAAGCGCCATGGTTAACTATGAAATGCTAACCTGGGTTGTCTCTTTAACCTTTCCGGAATAAATTTACACAGGCTGTACTGATAAAAAGTATTCTGATCGGTAGTTGGGCTGACAGTTCTAGACTTGATCAGGATGCTTTACCGGGTAGCAGCCTTAAAGGAAAATACACTAATAGGGAAAAGTGATTGTATCCGGATAAATCGAGGGATTGAGTGCACTAGAATGAGCAAATCATTCATCAATCCTTTCCCGTGGCATTTTGCTTGGGGTTTCTCTAATCAGCAGCAGGCGCACGCATGGCAGTGGCAACTACAATCGTAAATCAATGGCAGCAACGGATTCAGTCCGATTTGCCCGATCAAAGCCACGATACCCATATAGCAATTACCCAGTGGCTCTGCGGTGAAGACACTGATCGATTTGAGGCGCTTTCTCACAAGGATCTATCCATTGCCACTCAGGCAATGGATTATCGCTATCGTATTTTTTATAAAACCTACTGGGGATTACCCCCTGATCGAGCTTATCAAACCCTGATGCGGAAGCTGGGTGGCTTGTTTTTAGTCCGTAGCAAAATCCGTACCTGGATTGCCCTCAGTCGTGATCGACAGCGTCAGGTTAAAGACGTTCTGCAAGAAATTATTCAGGAGATGTTGCAAAGCGATCGTCATCTTCAACAGCAGATGAGGTGGATCGGTGAGTGTACAAAGCGGCCTCAGCTTCGTAATTTGCTGACCATGGCAACAATTGAGGAGTATTGTCTGCGGCCAATTCGTAACCAGCCTCTAATTGTTTATCGCTTTGTTAACTATCTGAGACGTTCCCAGCGCGGGGGAATGACCCAAGTTCCTGGAGCGCAGCTAATTCAGCTAATTTCAGAGGAAATTGGGACAGATGATACTGAAAGTACTATCAGCCTGTTTGATGTGCAAGCTGTGAGTACCTATGAGCAGCAACAGGACTTTGAAGCAACCCAGCGGGCACGCCAGTCAGTTAAAGATAGCTTTACAGACTATCTGCAAGAAACCTTGGGAGATACGGCGACCCAATGGCTAGAGCTGCATTTGCAGGGGTATACCCAAGACAACATTGCTAAGCAGCTAAAAATGTCGATCAATCAGGTGTATCGACTACGGGAAAAAATTAGTTATCACGCGATCCGTATTTTTACCCTGAAAGAACAGCCAGAATTGGTGCTGGGATGGTTAAAAACCACATTGTCTGAGCATGACTTAGGTTTAACCTCTAGTCAATGGCAAACCTATTGGCAAACGTTAGAACCTTCTCAGCAGCAGCTACTGGCCGAACTGAAGCAGGGCAGTGATATCGATGCGATCGCACAAAAGCTAGGGTGCAGACCTAAACAAGTCATGAGTGAATGGGCTAAGCTTTACCTAGCTGCCCAAGATTTACGAACCTAGCCAATCCCAGGCTCTTTGAAGGTTGTCTTTGGGCAACAGGCGTGGGTGTCTCATGGGCAGGTTATCTCATTCACATGATTACACCTGTACCCTTGTCTTCGTTATTTCCTTTTTGGCAGCCATCATGTCAACTTTCCCTGAAAACCATGCGTTGTCACCGCCCTCAAGCCATATTCATCAGCCTAATGTAAAGACAAACCTAGAGCAAATGTTCCTGTTAATCGAAGGAATTTTGCCCTTTGAAGCCTGTCTCTATTATCAGGTTCTGCCGCTTTCAATTGAGGGTAGTAGCCTAAACCTGGGCATGGTAAACCCTGACGATACTAAAGCTGCTGACTATGTCAGACGTCAGGTCTCTTATATTAATTGCTCCATTGTCTCAAGGCCCATATCGTCTGACTGGCATCGGGAAATTCTATCAAAGTTTTTGAGCCACTCAGCCAAAAACCGCCAGGCTTCTCAACCCTCACAATCTAAGGCTAACGCTACGTCCAGTCCATTTCAGGATCAGCCTACGCTGGTGGTAGGAGCTCCAACTGAGATTATTGAACACCCCCATGGGGTTATTGCTGAGCAAACGACAGCGCCTCAGCAGTCTGCCTCGCCGCCGCCCGTGAGAGCAGGGAAGGAGGATAAAACAAATAGTGCAGATATGCCACCAGCTCCCTTGAGTATTGAGTTAGAAGAGTCGGTAACTGACCTAGAAGAATTGCCATCTGAGGAATCATTATCTGCGGCAGAACCAGCGCTATCTGAGCACGAGTCGCTCGTACTCGAGCCACCAGAACCTGCCAACGAGCCATCAGTACCAGCGGCTGAAGAGCCCTTGTCACCACCCACCGATGAGCCGTCGGCGACCGCCGTTAAAGAACCCACAGCAGAACCTAGCCCGGAGGTAACCTTTGATCCCAACCGATTGAATCCCAAAGAACTTACCCAGATCTTATTGAAACGGCTGATTACTCAAGAAGGGATTGGACGACTTTATCTAGAACGTCAAAGCACCACCTGTCGAATTCTTTGGAGTAAAGATGGTGTTGTGCAATCAGTTGTCAGCGATATTTCCCCTCAACTTTTCCAAGGTATCATCAATGAACTCAAACGTATGATGAGTCTTTCCTTGATTCCCGTCCGTAAACCTAAGCAAATCGAAATCGAACGCATCCATAACCAGAAGCGAATTTTGCTACGCTTCCGAGTCATGCCCGGTGACCATGGAGAAGAGGCCACCCTACAAATACTACGGGGAGCAGCTCTGAAGTTTTATCAGCAGCAGCAAATGGATAACTTGGGCCGTGATGCGCTAGGCATAGCTCAAGATTTGCAACAACGCATCGACGATCTGCGAGCTCAAGCACAGCGAAATCTTGAGGTTCAAGACGACACAAAACAAAAAACGCTACCAGCGATTATGACAATGCTCAAACAAATGGAGCAACAGCTTCACGACATCCTTGAGGCATCGGATTAAATGTCAGCATGACTGCGCTATGGCCAGATTATCATTCAGAAGCCGAGGGTTGCTTCGACTTCCGCCAACCTTGAATTAAGCGGCGAAAGTTGATAGAAAATTCAGCAATTCCCAGTAGACTGCCTGCTTCATCCTCTTGCCAGGATGCAGACAACACACCATAGCTGAGGCCAATGGTTCCCAACCCAAAAAAGCCCAGGGAAACGATGAGGACAACGACATTGGGAAATTCAACAATGTGCTGAGTCAGCAGAACATAGGCAATCACAAACGAAGACATACCTAAAGCGGTAGGCACCCCAGCAAATACTGCCATTCGTCGAATCATACGACGACTGACCACTTCTGGGATACCCATTTCTTCCTTTTGGGTCTGCTTACTTCGTTTGCTCGCTTGCTTGTCTGACTTCTTAATGCCTGAGCCTGATTTTTGAGGCTGTGATGCTTGGCTAGATGGAGCAGCTTTATCACTTTGCCGCCTATTTGACTTAGGCTCAAAGGGCAGCGACTCACGCTGAGATTCAGAAGGCATAAACCAGTTGATCCTAGACTGCGTGTTTGAAGGTGATGAATATCACCACCTTGTATCTTAGCCGCGGATACCCAGCTTTTTAATCAACTCCTGATACCGACTAGAATCCTGCTTGACCAAGTAGGCTAGCAAGCGCTTACGACGACCGATCATACGCAATAGACCTCGTCTAGAGGAATGATCTTTTTTATTAGCCTGCAGATGCTTACTCAGCCGATTGATCTTTTCAGTGAGCATGGCTACCTGCACATCTACAGAGCCAGTGTCTGTTTCATGTACCTGATAGTCAGAAATAATTGATTGCTTTTGTTCTTGCAGGAGCGCCATAGAGCTTACCGATTACAGTCTGTGGAAACGAATAAAGTTGAACCTGTGAGCATGCACAATTCAACGCAGGATTTTGTATTGTACTACAGCAATGCTGGTCAGATGCCATAACTCTAGAACTTGTTCCGTCCTAAGTTTTTCCATACCGCTATGTAGGTACGGCACGGTATATCATGCAAGCGTGGCTATCTTCTAGCAAAGCAGCATGGTCATATCTACATCGTAGGCAGAAACTTTACAGAACAAGGTAGGAAAACTAGACCTTATTTTCTGGGAAATCTTCTAGCAGATGTAAGGAGAAATAGGGTTCATTTTTATGCGTCCTGCCCTAAGAACGTATCTTTGTCACTACTTCAATAAATTGCCCGCTACTGGGGTTTATTAGCCTTGTGGTCGCGGTTTTAAAAAATAGATTACTTTCTCAATGTTTTAGTTGAGGTTACTCGATTTTGCTGTTTAAAACGGCCAAATCATCCCCGATAATAATGACCTCTTTGGGTTTAATTCTTTGAGAAACGGTTTAAAACTTTTTTGAAACCTGAGTTCCATACAGTGTTCGGCATTGTCTTTGTTTTGTTGCGTCAGTATTCTTGCTTCGTCTGATAAGCCTGCTCATGTTCCATTCTCTATTTTCTACGTCCTATGCATTGGCCGTTTTGCTAGGAGGTATTGCTCTGGCGACCCCAGGATTTGCTCAATCATCGCCTTTACCAAAGACCGATAACGAGGCTGTGGAGTTAGAGTCGTCTTTGGTAGAGGCGGAGCATGGTCAACTGGCCCTAAATGTCATGGATCCAGCCGATAGTATTGAACCTCCTGGTTTAGATGTGCGGCCTGGCAATGGCGTGATTAGCCCGTTCTTAGAGCTGGCCATGCAGCAAGAGCTTCATAACTTGATGGGGCGCTTTGAAGGTGCTTTGCTGCATGGCTATGCTAGTGGTCAACCAGCAGAGTTAGCATTGACCTCCATGCGCACTGACGGTAGCCTCAGCGCGAGTTTGGGCGGCGCGAGTTTGCCGACTCCCCTGTCCCATCCTGCGTTGGAAACGGCACAGCAAACTCTGGATGATTGGCAAAATCTGATCGCTCAAAGAGACTATGGCACTGCTCGCCAGCGATGGCTTGAGTCTCGTCAGGCTCTCTGGAATGCGTTTCCAGTTGAGCAATCTTTGGCCCACGCGGAAGTTCGTGCCATGTGGTTAGACCGCGGCACGATTGTGCGTGCTGGATCGGAAGCAAAGTTAGCAGATGTTTTTGACCGTCTTGCTGCTGCCGGTATCAATACGGTCTTTTTTGAGTCCATGAATGCCGGCTATCCTATTTACCCTAGTCGCATTGCTCCTCAGCAGAATCCCCTAACCCGTCATTGGGATCCGTTGGCCTCAGCTATAAAACTGGGCAAAGAGCGAGGCATAGAAGTTCATGCCTGGATTTGGTTATTCGCAGCTGGGAATCGTCGCCACAATGCGCTGTTAAATTTACCAGCCAGTTACCCAGGTCCCCTCATTAACGCTAACCCTGGCTGGACTGGCTATGACCGCCAGGGCCGTATGGTGCCTTTGGGCCAGGACAAGCCGTTTCTGGATCCTGCGAATCCGGAAGTGCGTAGCTATCTGATGCGTATACTGCAGGAGCTGGTCGAGAACTATGATATCGACGGTGTGCAGTTTGATTATGTCCGCTATCCCTTCCAAGATCCTGGTGCTAATCGCACCTATGGATATGGAACAGCGGCACGGTTACGATTTCGAGATATGACTGGGGTGGATCCAGCGGCGCTCTCTCCCCGTGATAATCCAGCCCTGACTACCCATGAGCAGCGACGTCAGCGCAGGCTCTGGCAGCAATGGACTGAGTTTCGTGTGCAACAAGTGAGTTCGTTTGTGGCTGAGGCTTCTCAGATGCTGCGCCAGCGACGTCCGGGCATCACTGTGTCGGCGGCGGTGTTTGCTAAACCGACCCATGAGCGTGTCCAAAAAATTCAGCAAGACTGGGAAACTTGGGCAGAACGTGGAGATGTAGATTGGATCGTATTGATGAGCTATGCCATGGATACCAATCGGTTTGAAGAGCTGATTCATCCCTGGGTTTTAGACGGTAATTATGGCTCGACGCTAATTATTCCAGGTATTCGATTACTGAATTTGCCTGAAATGGCAGCATTAGACCAAATCCAAACACTACGGGATCTACCGGTGAGTGGCTATGCGCTGTTTGCAGCTGACAATCTTCAACAAGGGATTCAGACGCTGCTGAATAACACTCAGGGCGATACGTCTATGCCGCATTCCTTACCGCAAAGACAACCATTTAATACGGCAGCTGAACGCTATCAGTCGTTACAGCGAGAGTGGGGATGGTTGTTGAGTAATGGTCAGCTATTAATGCGCGAACAGCGAATGGCGCAGTGGGTTGATGATGTCAATAAGTTGGGTGACCAGCTGGCGGATTTAGCAGAGGATCCGTCTCATCGGAAATTAGAGGAAGTGCGATCGCACCTGCATCAGCTCAATCAAGTGATCGATTCTGAGCTGACAGTAAAGTCCCAGCAAAATCGCTATCGACTGCAAACCTGGGAATACCGGTTGGCAACCATCGAACACCTGTTAGCCTACGGTGAAAACCGATTTATTCCCTAGTGCATAAATTTAGTGTATTAGATTAAAACATTTTGCCAAATTGATTGGTTTGGTAACATCAAGTTTGCTTGATGTTACCAATTGCAATTGTGGGCATATTGAAAGATGAGTATCTAAGCCTTATTAGGCACGCTATAACCATCCTGAATCAGGATTGTGTTTACAGGGGGATTTGAGTTGGTTAGCTAATTCGCGGTGGATGTTATTTATTGGCGAGTGAGTTCATGATACTTAGTGAAAGTACTTCTATCTTGGTAACTGGCGGCACTGGTTCATTTGGTAAAAAATTTATAGAAAAAGTTCTAGAAAAGTTTCCGAATATTAGGCGATTAGTCATCTACTCCAGGGATGAACTAAAACAATTTGAAATGATTCAACAGTTCTCTCCCCAGCATTACCCTGGACTGCGCTACTTTATTGGAGATGTACGTGATGTTAGGCGTTTAACACGTGCCTTAGAGCAAATAGATGTTGTTGTGCATGCCGCAGCCCTCAAGCAAGTGCCTGCTGCTGAGTATAACCCTATGGAATTTGTTAAAACCAATGTTCTAGGTGCTGAAAATGTTATTCAGGCAACATTAGATACAGATGTAAAAAAAGTAATTGCTTTGTCGACTGATAAAGCGGCAGCTCCGATTAATCTCTACGGAGCCACTAAACTCTGTTCTGATAAGTTGTTTATTGCAGCCAATAACATAAAAGGTCGACGAGAGTTGAGTTTTAGCGTAGTCCGCTATGGCAATGTTATGGGGTCACGAGGGTCTGTTATCCCCTTTTTTCTGAAAAAACGAAAAGAGAGAACTTTGCCCATTACCCATCCAAATATGACACGTTTTAATATTTCTCTAGAAGAGGGTGTAGCCATGGTATTTTGGGCTATTGAAAAATCATTAGGAGGAGAAATTCTAGTCCCTCGTATTCCTTCCTATCGGATTACTGATGTAGCTAAGGCTATCGCGCCTAATTGTGAACATCCGATCATAGGTATTCGTCCTGGCGAGAAAATCCATGAAGAAATGATTACTAGCTCAGATTCCTATACTACTGTGGATCTTGGCCCCTACTATGCAATTTTGCCGACTCAGGGGCACTACAGTATTGAACGATATTGCGAGGTAATGGGAGCAAAACTTGTAGAGCCAGGATTTAGCTATAACTCTGGCGACAACGATCACTTTCTATCGGTTGAGGAACTACGAGAATTGATCAAGTACCACGTTGATGCGGACTTTAGCATTTAGCACGATGATTGAGTATATTCCCTACGGAAGACAAGACATTACGCAACAAGATATTGATTCCGTTGTAGCTGTACTTAAGTCGGATTGGTTAACCCAAGGGCCAGTGATTGCTCAGTTTGAGCAAGCTGTTGCTGATTATTGTGGTGCTCGATATGCTGTCGCTGTTTCTAGTGCAACAGCTGCATTACACATTGCTTGTTTGTCTATAGGCTTGAAAGCCGGGGATTCGTTATGGACATCGCCAAATACCTTTGTAGCTTCAGCAAACTGTGGATTATACTGCGGTGCATCAGTTAATTTTGTTGATATCAATCCAAAAACATATAATTTGAGTATTGATGAACTTGAGTATAAGTTAGAGCAATCTGTGCGACAGGGGTGTTTACCCAAAATTTTGATACCAGTTCATTTCGCAGGTCAATCTTGTGAAATGGAAAAGATTGGAACTTTAGCTCAAAGATATGGCTTTCAAGTCATTGAAGATGCCTCCCATGCAATAGGTGGGAGATATCAAGGGCACCCTATCGGCTCCTGTGCGTTTTCTGATATGGCAATTTTTAGCTTCCACCCAGTGAAGATTATTACAACTGGAGAGGGTGGCATGGTTGTAACTAATAGAGCAGACTTATATGAAAAATTAATACGATTGCGCATTCATGGGATTACTCGCGATTCTGAGCTGCTTCAAGAAAAATCTCATGGCCCATGGTATTATCAGCAACTCGAACTGGGTTATAACTATCGGATTACCGATCTTCAGGCTGCATTAGGAGTCAGTCAATTGTACAGGATTGATGAGTTTGTTGAAAAGCGCCGCTGGTTAGCGGAGCGCTATAACAAGTTGTTACAAGATTTGCCGCTGGTTTTGCCTTGGCAGCATGGAGATACGGTATCAAGTTGGCATTTGTATGTGGTGCGATTGAAACTAGATAAGCTGAGTAAAACTCACCGCCAGATATTTGAAGCGCTTCGGCAGGCCGATATTGGTGTAAATGTGCATTACATTCCAGTCCATACACAGCCATACTATCAGCAATTTGGATTTGTCTGGGGAGACTTTCCCGAGTCAGAGAAATATTATCGAGAAGAGATGAGTCTGCCTCTGTACTATGGGCTGACTCAAACGGATCAAGATCGTGTCATTCATGCGCTACATGCCATTCTTCAATGAAATCGATATTTGTTCTGAGAGTTCATTATGAAAGTAGCTGTGATTCCTGCACGAGGAGGAAGTAAACGGATCCCACGCAAAAATATTAAAGCCTTTTGTGGGAAACCGATGCTGGCTTGGTCTATTTTGGCAGCATTAGACTCGCATTTGTTTGATCGTATAATTGTTTCTACCGATAATGTCGAAATTGCTGAGGTAGCCAAACAGTGGGGAGCAGAGGTCCCTTTTGTGAGGCCAAATACACTTGCTGATGATTATACTGGTACAACCGAAATTGTTGCCCATGCTACTCAATGGATGGATGATCAAGGTTGGCCTGTCGTCTCTGTATGTTGCATTTATGCAACAGCTCCGTTTATTCAAGTGGGTGATCTACAGCGAGGATTAGAGTTGTTAAATTCTGGGAATTGGGAATATGTATTTTCAGTGACGGAGTTCGCTGCACCAATTTTTCGGTCGTTTAAGGAGAATTCTGAAGGGGGAATCGAAATGTTCTTTCCAGAGTTTTTCCTGCATCGTTCTCAAGATTTACCTAAGGCATTGCATGATGCTGGCCAATTTTACTGGGGCCGAGCAGCTGCATGGCTAGGTGGTAAACGTATATTTAATCGACATTCTGCACCTGTTATCATACCGAAATGGCGTGTGCACGATATTGATAATGAAGAAGACTGGGTCAGGGCAGAAATCATGGCACCTGCCATCATGAGCAGATGTCTGTCAGACAATTAAAAAGGGGAGATATGGCAAACTTTGTGACTGAACAAGAAGTATTTTGGGCCGGTGAGTTTGGTGATGACTATACTGTTCGAAACCAGTCAGAACAGCTTATTGCAAATAACCTTTCACTGTTCTCTAGAATTCTTAGACAGACTTGTCAGATAAAAACTGTTATTGAGTTTGGCCCTAATATTGGACTGAACTTGAAAGCCATTCAACAGCTTTTACCAAAGGCAGAGCTTTCTGCTGTTGAGATAAACCAGAGTGCTGGCCAGATATTGCAACAGAATGGTTTACATACCCATATACAGTCTATTCTCGATTTTTCACCAGTTCAAAAATATGACTTTATTCTCACTAAGGGATTACTGATTCATATTGATCCTGAGAGATTGTCTCAAGTATACAAAATACTATATGAAACAAGTAAGAGATATATTTGTATTGCCGAATATTATAATCCCACGCCTGTTGAGATCAGTTATCGTGGACATCGGGGTAAGTTGTTTAAACGTGATTTTGCCGGGGAGTTATTAGATCAGTATCAAGATTTGAGACTGTTAGATTATGGTTTTATCTATCATCGAGATCATATTTTTCCACAAGATGATGTGAATTGGTTTTTACTTGAGAAAATCGATGTTTAGTAAAGCTGTTCAATGCAACTTCTGATTCGAGCTGATGCGTCCTCCCAAATAGGCACTGGTCATGTTATGCGTTGTATGGCCTTAGCCCAAGCTTGGCTGGAGGAAGGTGGGCAGGTAACTTTTCTGATGGCGACTCATGTATCAGTCTTAGAGCCTCGACTAAAAGCAGAAGGTATTCAGGTTGATTATCTTTCTTCTGTGCCCGGTAGTCAGGAAGATGCTAAACAAACTATTGCTAAAGCTCAATCTTGGGGGACAGCGTGGATTGTAGTAGATGGATACCATTTTGGTTCTGATTATCAATGTATGCTCAAAACAGCCGGTCTGAAGCAGCTGTTTCTGGATGACTATGGCCATGCTAGGCATTATTGGGCCCATCTGGTGCTGAATCAGAATATCTATGCCCATGAGCAGTTGTACGACAAGCGTGAGGTTGACACACAGCTGCTTTTAGGAACTTCCTATGTCCTATTAAGAAAAGAGTTTTGGGCCTGGCGTAGCTGGTATAGGGAAATACCAATGCTAGCTCGTAAGGTCTTAGTGACATTAGGGGGAGCAGATCCGGATAACGTTACGCTGAAGGTAATCCAGGCTTTGCAAATGGTTAAAGTCGATGCACTAGAAATCGTTGTGGTAGTGGGCGGTAATAATCCTCACTATAAATGCTTACAAAAAGCTACTCAAGATTTGAAGATGGCTATTTCACTCCGGCGTAATGTTACGAATATGCCAGAGTTAATGGCTTGGGCTGATGTAGCGATAACTGCTGGAGGGAGTACCTGCTGGGAGCTATGCTTTATGGGTTTACCCAGTTTGATGATCGTATTGGCAGAGAATCAATGTGCGATCGCAAACACCCTCAATTCTCTTGGTGTTACGATCAATTTAGGATGGCACAACAACCTTATGCCCCATACTCTTCAGCGAGAACTTAGTAGGTTAATCAGCACAATTGATTTACGCAGAGACATAGTTACCCATACTCAAGAATTAGTAGATGGGGAAGGCAGAGATAGAATTCTGATGTATCTACAAGGGCACGAAATGCGATTAAGAGATGTCCGTGAAAGTGACTGTCAATTAATATGGCAGTGGGCAAATGAGTCAGACATTAGAGCAAGCTCTTTTTCATCAGAACCTATTCCATGGGATGAACATGTTGTATGGTTCCAAGCAAGACAACAGTCTCCAGATTGCAAGTTTTATCTTGCTTTAGATAGCCAAGATAGTCCCCTTGGTGTAATTCGATTTGATAGAAACCACCACAATGAAGCTATAGTTTCTATCACCATAGCCCAAGCATTTCGAGGTCAGGGATATGGCAGTAAGCTTATAGAGTTAGGGGCTTCAAAAGCGTTGAAGGATTATTCAAACATTGCTCGAATCAACGCCTATATTAAGCCAGAGAACCAAGCATCTATCCGAGCTTTTCTCAAGGCAGGTTTTGAGGAGTACGGCTCCGTTATCTACAACCACAGACCAGCGATACAATTTGCTAAGCAACGTTAACTCGATGTTGTTGATGTGCTTCTTACATCAGTACTCATTGACACCAAGCCATCGATTTTCATTTATGCTGGCAAATAAAGCACAGGTTCTTGCAATCTGGATCAGTTAATGAAAGTAGAAAAATATCTAGCAATGTCTTAGATACATGCCTAAGGATGAGACGAGTAAAACTCCTTATGATTTTAATTCTTTTATGCTCTATGCACTAAAGTTATGAAAGATATTCAAATTGTTGAACAGATTATTGGAGTTAACCATGAGCCATTCATAGTGGCTGAAATGTCTGGCAATCATAATCAGTCTTTAGAACGAGCATTGAAACTTGTTGAAGCCGCTGCCGCTGCTGGTGTTCATGCTCTTAAACTTCAGACATATACAGCTGATACAATGACGCTCGACCTGGATCAGGGTGAGTTTTTTATTAATGATCCCAATAGTTTGTGGCAGGGTTCTTCTCTGTATCAGCTTTACCAGCAGGCTTACACACCTTGGTCATGGCACCATGCCATTTTTGATAAATGTAAGGAACTCGGAATAATTAGCTTCAGCACTCCCTTTGATGCAACCGCTGTTGATTTTTTAGAATCACTGAATGTTCCATGTTATAAGATAGCTTCCTTCGAAAATACTGATATTCCTTTAATCCGTAAAGTTGCTAGTACTGGAAAACCAACGATTATTTCCACTGGTATGGCAACTGTTGCTGAATTGGATGAAACCGTTCATGTAGCTCGAGAAGCCGGTTGCCAAGATCTTGTTTTGCTCAAATGCACAAGTACCTATCCTGCTCCCCCTGAAGACACTAATATCCTCACAATTCCCCACCTCCGTAACTTATTTGATGTTCAGGTTGGCCTTTCAGATCACACTATGGGGATAGGTGTGAGTGTGGCCAGTGTTGCTTTGGGAGCCACATTTATTGAAAAGCACTTTACGCTCAGCAGAGCGGATGGTGGAGTAGATTCAGCTTTTTCGATGGAGCCTTCTGAAATGAGCCAGCTAGTCACTGAAACTAAACAAGCTTGGCAGGCACTTGGTAGAATCCGCTACGGTCCCACACAAGTCGAGAAAAAATCCTTAGCATTTCGTCGCAGCCTTTATGCCATAGATAATATCAAAGCTGGAGATACCTTTAATACTAAAAATGTAGGTGCCATTCGGCCTGGTTACGGATTGCCCACAAAGTACTTTGACCAAATTATAGGTAGAAAGGCTAAAACCGCCATCAAGAAGGGCTCAGCTATAACCTGGAATCTAATCTAAAATCTTTACAAAAAACGCTGATAATAGTGTGAATAAAATATCTAGAACTCTTAAACACAAACTGGTGTCAAGTTATAGCATTTACTTAGGATCGAATATATTAAGTAGTGCAATTCCATTTATATTTTTACCAATCTTAACTCGATATCTTTCACCAGCTGACTATGGTTTAGTGATCACCTTCAAAATCCTTTTAACTATATTTTCTATACTTATTGGAGTCAATACTCATGGAGCACTTACTCGTACTTACTTTAAACTTAAGGGATTAGATTTTCAGAAATATCTATACAACTTATTGATAATTTGTTTTTCTAGCTTTTTATTGTTTTTATTCATTACTCCTATTAGTTTTAAGTTTAACCCATTATCAATAGACATGCCTCAGAAATGGATCTTATTTTTAATTCTATTTTCTCTTTTTGAAGCTTTCTCAAAACTGTTATTAAGTCTGTGGCGTGCTCAAGAAAAGAGCTTTAGTTTTGGCCTCTTTAATATTCTAAAAGCCTTGTTGAATGTTGCCCTATCCGCACTTTTAATTATTCATCTAAAGATGAATTGGCAAGGTAGAATATTAGGCATTATTATCACAGGCTCAATATTTGGATTAATAGCACTATACAAATTATGGAGAAATCATATCTCAAATGATATTTTTCAGATTAAGTCTATTGACATTAATCATATTAGAAATGCGCTTTTTTTTGGCTTACCCCTGATTCCACATGCTTTGTCAGGATGGATGATCAATTATATTGATAGATTTTTTATCGCTTCAATGATTGGTATGTCTGAAGTTGGCATATACAGTGTAGCTTACCAGATTGGTAATATTATCGGAATTCTTGCATTGTCATTTAACCAAGCCTGGAGTCCATTTTTATTTAAACAATTGAGTAAAAATAATAATCAGGTAAAACTCAATATAGTGCGATTTACCTATGCTTATTTTTTGATCATTTGTATTCTTGCAATTAGCCTAAGTTTATTTTTTTCAGTGATAGCTCCTTTCGTTGTGGGCAAAGCCTTTCAATGCGCTACCCAATACGTTATTTGGGTGGCATTAGGATATGCTGCAAATGGCATGTACTTTATGATTGTTAACTATATATTTTATGCCGAAAAGAATTATTATTTAACCCTTATTACTCTTTTCTCGGCACTGGTAAATATTATTCTAAATTATGTGCTCATTATCTATAACGGGGCCATTGGTGCGGCACAAGCTACAACCATTACATATGCAATCACATTTTTGCTTTCTTGGCATGTAGCAAAACAAGTCTATGCGATGCCCTGGAATTTGAGAGGTATAAAATAATGTACGCAGATTTTATGGCTCTTATAAATGAGATCGAGTCTCAGTTTCCTGTAAATGATTGGAAAATTAATGATATATATATATGGCCTATTTTTCGGTTTAATTTATTTTTTTTAAATGCATCGTTGAGAAGAACAAAAACAAAGACAACATCTCAACATAAAACATTAATTCAAAAAAACAAAAAAATATTGGATAACTTCTCTGGTTTTATTCAAGATTTTCGAGTGCTTCAACTTGATAGGAGTAAAAATGATGAGTTTCGAAATGTTGATTTTGTGTTTCTCAGTCAAACAAACAATCGAAATTCAAAAATAGACTCCTGTTGGTACGATAGAGTTTCAGATCCATATATAACAATAGCTGAAAAGCTAGGTATTAGTAGCCTGCTTTTAGAGTGCTCACCATCCCATGAATATAGGCTGCCAAGATATAACCGCTCAGTGTTTATTCAAAAAGATATTAATCTTTGTAAGGTAAGAAGTAAGCTTTTTTGCAAGAAATCAATATTAGATAAAATCTCAAATTTTGAGAAGTTTGGTTTGTTTAAGGACTACCTTCAACATAATCAGCTAATAAATTTTCCGACAAATGAACAACTGTCATATCAGCTGATTTCTATTCAAAATATGTCGGCTTATTTTGTAAGAATATTCAAAAAAATTGAACCAGTAGTAGGATTTTCTGTTCCCTATTATTGGGACATAGCTATGGCATTTAATCTTGCCTGTCAAAAACAAGGTGTCAAATCTGTTGATATTCAGCATGGCCTCCAGAATGACTCGCATGTTGCTTACGCAAAATGGACTACTATCCCTACAGAAGGTTATGAGCTACTACCATCTTATTTTCTATGCTGGAGTGATTTTGAGGTAGAACTCATTAGTCAATGGAGAAAGAAAGAAACTCAAAATCATCAGCCAATCGCTATTGGTAATCTAGGCTTAGAGCTATGGTCAAATGAACAAGAGAAAATAGTTCAAGATGTTGATAGACAGATTTGGGATCTGATTCGAGCAGATGCAAGTTTAGTAGAACCAGTTATCAATGTTTTATTTACGATGCAACCAATCGATGAACCTCTGCCAGCTTGGATTATAGAATCAATTCAGCAATCACCTAAGCATTGGAAATGGTGGATGAGATTGCATCCATCAATGCTTTCACAATATGAATTAATCAATGAACTTTTGCATCAAAACCATATAGGTCATGTGAACTTGAAGCATACAACTGAACTACCACTGCCGGCATTATTGGCTAATATGGATGTCCACGTTACGCCACTTTCAAGTGTTGTTCTAGAAGCTGAGCGTTGCAATGTGCCTTCAGTCATGACCGATGTCAGAGCTACTCAGGTATTTCCTGATCAAATACAATCAAAGATGGCCGTTTTGGCAACGACTCCTCAAAAGCTGATAGACGCAATTACAGAGCAATCTTTAAGAAGGAAGCAGCTAAAACTCTCACAATCTAAAGATAGAGAGTCTGTGCTGGAGGATGCTAAGAAGATATTAGTTGACCTGAAGAATCAGTAATGAAATGGTTGCATGTGATGCGCAGTGTAGCGATTCACTGTCTATTTCGACTCAAGAATAATGACATTGCCAGAAGTAAGTATTGTCATTCCTACCTTTCGACGTCCTCACTTGCTGCTGAGAGCTGCAAGTTCGGTACTTAGGCAAACTGTCTCAAATATCGAACTCATTATTGTAATTGATGGGCAGGACTCTACAACTCAAGCGGCAGTTGCTACCCTCCAGGATCATCGAGTACGTTGCTTAGAGTTAGTAGAAAATCAGGGTGCGCCTAGCGCTCGCAATCGAGGAGTCAAGGAAGCTCGCGGTCGTTGGATTGCATTTTTGGATGATGATGATGAATGGTACTCCACAAAATTAGAAAAGCAGTTATTCATTGCTAGACAGGCTGCAAATGAGTATCCCATCATTGCCTGTTTATTGAAGGTTCAAGCACCTGGTGGGGCATATATTGTGCCACGCCGTCTGCCGCGAGATTTAGAGCCAGTGGGAGATTATCTGTTTGTGCGTAAAAGCTTTTTTCGAGGTGAAGGAAGTTTGACTACATCTATGCTATTTACAGCTAAGGAGCTATTACAAAAATATCCTTTTCAAGAAGGTTTAAAGCGTCATCAAGAGGCAGATTGGTTGCTTCGTGTTAGCAATTATGAGCAGATAGAGCTTCATTTTGTGAATATACCATTAGGTGTCTTACACATTGACTCTCAGACACCAAGAGTTAGTGAGTCTGGTGATTGGAAATATTCTTTTGACTGGGTAAAAACTCGCCGAAATTTCCTGACCCCGAAAGCATATTCGGCTTTTTTGCTGTTAGCTGTAAGTTCTGTAGCTGCTCGTGAGAAAGACTGGTCAGCTTTTTGGTTGATTTTCAGGGAAGCTGTCAATTCAGGACAAGCCTATCCTAGGCTGTATATCCTTTTTCTGGGAATGTGGTTTATCCCTCAAACTGTGAGACAGTTTATTCGCGTAAAATGGCTAGGTCGTCAGCAATAAAATATCTGGCTTTCTTGTCGTTTAGATAGCTATATAGGTCTAAATGAAAATCTTAATGGCCCACAATCGGTATCAAATTCAAGGTGGTGAGGATCAGTCTTTTGATAGCGAAAGCAGTTTGCTAGAACGCTATGGAAATACAATTATTCGTTATATTAAACATAACGATAGTATTTCAGAAAGCTCTATTTTTAAGGTTGCTATTAGGACGCTTTGGAGCTTTGAAGACTACGACAAAATCAGAGCATTAATTCAAGTAGAGAAACCTGATTTAGTGCATGTCCAAAATAATTTTCCATTGATCTCACCTGCAGTTTATTATGCTGCAAAAAATGAGAATATTCCAGTTATTCAAACACTTCGAAATTATAGACTGTTCTGTTTGAATGCTTACTTTTTTAGGCAGGGAAAAGTTTGTGAAGATTGCTTGGAACAACCAATCCCTTTATCAGGAATACAGCATAAATGTTATAGAGATAGCAGGGCTGGTTCGACGGTTGTCAGCAGCTCTATTGCCTTGCATCGTCTGCTAAAAACTTATATTAGAAAAGTTGATTTGTTTATTGCACTGACAGAATTTGCGAAACAGAAATATGCAGAGAATGGTATTCCGGAACATAAGATTGTATTGAAATCCAATTTTGTTGATCCTGATCCTGCAATGGGAGAGGGGGCTGGGAGTTTTGTCCTTTTTGTTGGCAGACTTTCACCTGAGAAAGGAGTATCTATATTACTGCAGGCATGGGAGTCTTTAGGCAATCAGATTCCTTTGCGGATTATTGGGAATGGGCCTTTAGAGACTGAGGTAAAAAAGGCAGTCTCAAAAAGTTCAGGGATAAAGTATCTAGGCGCACTTCCTATTCAAGAAGTCCAAAATATTATGGGACAGGCAAAAGCGCTGGTTTTCCCATCCCTATGGTACGAAGGAATGCCAAGGGTGATCATAGAAGCATTTGCTAAAGGGACGCCTGTAATTAGCTCTAAGTTAGGTGCTATGACAACGATGGTGACACACCAGAAAACCGGCCTTCATTTCCGCGCGGGCGATGTTGAAGATCTGATTCGAACCATAAACTGGATGCTGAGTCATGATATTCAGTGGAAAAAGATGCGTTTATTTGCTCGTCAGCAGTTTGAAATGACTTATAACGCAGAAAGTAGCTACCTCAGATTAATTGAAATTTACCAGCAGGCGCTGAGTATCACTCGATAGAAGACTCTTTAGCTTGATTAAGTCAACTATAGTCATCCGTCTTGATTCTTGAGGGTAGATCGGTATGATCTGAGAAATTGTATTCATCAGAGCATGTTCCCCCCGTATCGTTATGAGTTCGGAGATACCAGTATCCAGTCAAACCGCAGCCATCGAAGAATTGAAAACCTTCATCAAGACGCAACGTGATGGTCGTCAGGTGAAGAAAGCCCTAGCAGTTAAACTGCTCTATCAGGGGCATACCTACGAATCGATTATCAGTATTCTCGACGTGTCGATGGGCTTCATTGCAAACTGGAAGCAGCGATACGAGGCCGAGGGACTCAGCAGCTTTGCACCGCGTCATAAAGGTCGTCAAAGCTATCTGAGTGCTGCTCAAAAGGCCGCTGTTATCGAGTGGCTCGGGACCAAAGCTATCTGGACACTGAATGAATTGGAGTATCACCTGGCCAGTGAATATGGGGTCAGCTATGAGTCCAAACAGAGTTACTACGACTTATTCGAGACCGCTGGTCTGAGTTGGAAGAAAACCAGCAAGGTCAACCCCAAAACCGATCCCGCTCTAGTGGCTAAAAAAAAGCCGACATCCAACGGCTATTGGCACGCTACCGCACCGAGATTGAATGTGGCCAAGTGAGGGTGTTGTTTGTCGATGAATGTCATCTGATGAGTGGGGATCTCGAAGGCTACGTTTGGGGACGTCGAAATCAGCGCGTTGAGGTCCCGATTGTCAATGAACGCGACCGGCAGACGTACTATGGGGCCTTGGACCTGCTGAGTAAACGCGTTTTCGTTGAGGCCCACGCTGCCGGCAATACGACCTGTACATTGGCCTATCTCAAGTTCTTGCAGCGTCAGTTTCCAAACCAGCGCTTGATTATTCTATGGGATGGAGCCAGTTATCATCGTTCTCAGGAGATTCAAGCGTGCTTAAACGAGCTCAATGAAGGACTGCCAGAATCCCAGTGGCGTATCCACTGCATTCGCTTTGCGCCCAACGACCCAACTCAAAATCCGATTGAGGATGTTTGGTTACAAGCCAAGACCTGGGTCAGACAGATGGCTGGATTGAAGCCGTCATTCACTGGCCTCAAAGCTCTATTTGAGCAGTTTTGTGCCCTGGAACTCTTTGACTTTCCCAAAATGCATATGTATGGAACATTCTCACCAATCAAATAGGAACGCTATAGAACAATGTCTAATGTCTTATGAGGAGCTAGAATCGGAATCCTAGGGGAATTTAACATTAGAGTAATGGGGCAGCGTCGGGTATCTGTATTAGGGGTATTAATAAACGCGACGAGTTATGGAGACGTTTGCGATCGCATCTCCCTCTGGGTCCACACCAAACGATCCTGCTACATCATTGCGGCCAATGTCCACGTAGTCATGACTGCCTATTGGAACCGAGCCTATCGTCGGGTACTCAACCATGCGGCCCTGGTCACCCCCGATGGTATGCCGTTGGTCTGGGGGCTACGCCGTTTGGGAATTGCTCGCCAGCCACGGGTGTATGGTCCCGATTTGATGCTGGCCTGGTGCGATCGCGCCACCCAAGAACAACTACCTATTTACCTCTATGGCGGCACCGATGCGATGTTGCAGTGTCTGGTGCAAAATCTACAGCAACAGTTTCCAGATCTGATAATTGCAGGCACCCACGCCCCACCTTTTCGCCCCCTGACCTCAGCGGAAGAAGCAACCGATATTAAACGCATTCATGAATCTGGAGCCGCTGTCGTGTTTGTCGGGCTAGGCTGCCCGAAGCAAGAAGAATGGATGGCACGTCAGCAAGGTAAACTAAACGCCGTGATGATGGGTGTTGGAGCCGCCTTTAGTTTTCATAGCGGCGAAGTTTCCCAGGCTCCCCGGTGGATGATGGCTTGGGGGTTGGAGTGGGTCTATCGCCTTTACCAAGAGCCTCGCCGTTTATGGCGGCGATACGTGCTAAACAATACGGCATTTCTACTATTATTTGGACTGCAGTTAATGAATCATGCAATGCGGTCTATCCTAAGGCCAGAGCATTCGTCAAGTTGACATTTGCTCAAAGGGCGCTAGTTTCCCAAGCTGTTTAATGAAAGAGCCATCTTTTCTCAAGCCAAGCCGCAAGCAAAATTTTGGTATTGGTATTGGTACAGATGATATTCGTGATGCTCACGGGAGTCATCCTCTCCGGCGTTTAGATTGGAGTAACGCCAGGGTTGTGACTTTGGTTCTGAGTGATATTTTGGCCCTGGGGCTGGCATGGCAGCTAGCACGTTTTTTGAATCAATTTTATTCTCCAATTCCTGAGCCCTTGGTGTGGTGGGTATGGTTGGGACTACCCAGTTTGTTTTGGTTGTTTGCAGGGGCGACCTTACTACTATTTACTCACTTTGGTTTGTATGGCACTACGGTCAGGGCAAGGGATTATTTGCGAGCCTCACAGCTAGTGAGTTGTGTTTACTTTTTATCGTTGGTACTGGCTTATTTTTATGATCCAAAACTGGATGCTCCCCGGTCACTTTTTTTTAGTGCTTGGGTGAGTAGCATTGTATTGGTTATGATTAGCCGTTTATTTACGACTGGGTTACTGACACATCTTCAAGGGGCTCGATCACCCTTACGAGTATTTCTAATTACTAAGCCAAGCCGTATGCATCGCTTGTCAAAAACCTTAGAACAGCGCTCGAACTATCGCGTTGTTGGGGCTGCCATGGTGGCAACGGCCAATACAGACATAACATTTCGGCAGATTTTAGCGGCCCAACCGGATGAGGTACTGGCTGAAGATGTTCCTGATGTGGAGCTTGCCTCAGGCCTGTATTGGCGATTGCGCAGTGCTAAGATTCCCTTGCGACTGCTACCATCAAGTCGAGAAATGCTGTATCGACGCGGAATCCCTGAAATTGTAGCTGGGTTGCCCACGTTAATGATTGAAACGTCTATTTTTCAAAGTGTTGACTATCGCCTGAAGCGTTGGTTGGATTATGGGTTAGCCGTTTTAGCTGTTTTAGTGCTGAGCCCGGTGTTTATTGGGATTGCGATCGCTATTCGCTGCACATCTCCCGGACCTGTCTTTTTTCGACAAGATCGCATGGGTTTAAAAGGCAAAATCTTTAAGGTGTGGAAATTTCGCACCATGGTGGTGGATGCGCCCCTGCACCAGGCTCAGCTAGAGCACCAAAACCAAACGGCGGATGGCATTATGTTTAAGCTCCAGCAGGATCCACGCATTACCCCCGTTGGTAAGTTTCTACGCCGCACAAGTTTGGATGAGCTGCCCCAACTGTTTAATGTGTTGCTGGGGCAGATGAGTTTAGTGGGGCCACGCCCCCTACCGCTCCGCGATGTGGCTCACTTTGAGCCTTGGCACCATATTCGTCATCAGGTATTACCTGGGATTACTGGCCTATGGCAAGTATCAGGTCGGTCTGACATTGAAACGTTTGACGATGCTGCCCGGTTAGATTTGCACTACATCGATAACTGGTCTCTCAATCTGGACTTAGAGATTATGGTAGCCACACTACGCATTGTGCTAACAGGCCTGGGTGCCTATTAAACGGTGCCTATAAACATAGTAGGGAACATAAGGGGTGCCATTAAAAGCATGCTGATCACAATATGACCATGGGCAGTACCTTAATTTTTTGCCTGCTTGTACGGTAATGGAATTATTTAAGCGATTAACCACCTATGACAGTTTGTTAGGGGTAAGCCTGTTAGGGTTTGCGACGTTTGCATGGTTGCCTGACAGCTACTTTCGCATGGTGAGTTGGCCCTGGGTGTTGGTTTGGCAAGGCGCTTTTTTACTAGTATTTGGTATTTGTGTTGGGCGTTTGCGACGCTTTCAGCAACCCTTTTATCTTTTAGGATTTGGGTTTGACTGGCTGATCTTAGGTCTATTTCTATGTCTTATTATTAGCAGTGTGATTGCGCCTTTTCCGATGCTAGCTCTGCAAAATAGCCTATTGGTGAGCTGCTATGTGATTTTGATCTATGGATTATGTAACAGTCGATTTAGCGCTCTACAGCTATGCCAGGGTGTGGTTTGGGTAGGTGCGATCGCAGCTATTATCAGTCTGGCATTATGGCGACCCACGCCAGCAATGTGGTTATCGAGTAATTTCTATGACGCAATTCGTAACCGTTTTCCCTTAGGTCATCACAACTTTACGGGTGGTTATTTTGTGTTGGTATTGCCAATGGCAGCGGGGGTCGCGTGGTTGCAATTGGGCTGGAAACGTTGGATATACGGCCTATTGGCGGTAGTGATTGCAATTTCCCTCTATGCCTCTGGATCACGGGGCGCATGGCTGGGGGGCGTGTTGCTGCTGCTCCTTACCCTGACGATGGGCATTGTTCGCAGTCGAGGTAAGACTCGTTTGAGTGTGCTGCTGCTAGCACTACTGACGATTTGTCTAGCTGTGGGGGTGCTGATGAGCAATCCACGCATTCGCTCATTAGTCCCCATTGATATCGGCTCTGCTCCACAGGCAACAACGTTAAGGCCGGTGACTGATGGCCCTACGTCAGATCGGTTCTTTATGGCTCAAGCTGCCATTAATATCTTGCAAGATCGGCCATTAGGTTTAGGTCCTGGTAATTTAGGGCGAGTTTATGAGCGCTATCGCCCCTTAGAAGTCGGCACTGGACTCAACCAGGTGCAACAGTTACACAATTCGCCTCTGCAAATAGCAGCTGAGTTGGGAGTGGGTGGCCTCGCGCTGTATGGGGCAGCGGTGATTTGCCTGGTCCGATTACACCAGCAGTTCAAACATCTGGCCTCAGCCCAGCATCGGCAGCTGGGTTTAATGGCGACCCTAGGTTTTTTGGGGTATGGCGTTTCTAGTTTGACTGATTATCAACTAGAAAATATTCCCATTGCCGTTACTTTGAGTGTGTTGTTGGTGTCTCTCCTTAAACTAGGTCGAGAGTTGACGTTTTCGACCTTTTCTAAGTCCACTGGGCGGGTGGGGAGCTTGCTTCTTCTGATCATGGTCGTACTGATAGTACAAGTCTGGCTGCGTGCGGATCTTGCTTTGTGGATGACGCATCAAGGCGTATCACTGACTGGTCAGGGCAACTTGAGTCAAGCTAACTCGAAATTTTACAAAGCGTCTACCCTAGCTCCATGGGACCCCATACCTGCCGCCCTAGGGGCGCAGCAACTCAGTAGCCTAGCTGAAACGGCTAGCGACGAGAACCAAAAAATATTGCGAGAAGAAGCTATTCAGCTATATCAGCAAACGCTGCATGTTGCTCCCAATGATATTTGGTTTAATCAAAATTTAGCGGTTTTAGCATGGCAATTGGGCCATGTTGAACAAGCCCACCAGGCGATTACTAAGGTTGTGCAACTCAGTCCCAGAAGTAAAAACCACAGCTATTATTTGCTAGGGCTAACCTACCAGGCAATGGGTAACACTGAGTCTGCGATCGCAGCACTCGCGCTGGAATGTTTAATTAATCCCCAGGTACTCACCTTCCAAAGCTGGCAACAGGAGTTATCTCCCTTACGAGCAGCTGTGTTTACCCGAGTATTGCAACACTATCAAACAGTTCTATCAGCACTAGAACCCAATCACCCCTTGCATAGTCCTTTAGCAGCCCACATTACGACTCTGAAATGGTGGGCTAATGCCACATTTCAGGTTCAAAATTCCGACGATGGTCGCCTTCTCCATCAGGCCTTGTTCACCATAGAGGAAAATCCTGAACAAGCGGCTATCTTGCTAGATCGCTGTATTGTTGAAGCAACCGATGATGTATCAGGATGTCGTTTACTCAAAGCGTGGCTACAGACCAGTTATCTGCCAGATTATTTGGAGGCTGTTGCTCTCAACCCCATAGAAAAAGAGAAAGTGCGATCCCATATCCTCACTGAACGCACCCTGAAAGATTGGCTCTGGTCTACTACACAACCCGTTTTTAATAATCAACGGGTGGGTCTGGCTTTGCTGTACCGCAGTTACTATGCCAAACGTGTTTCATCTATTTTGTTGCCTGAAAACCTGCGTCAGTTTTCCATACCTGTCTCACTCAATCTCTTTTCCCTATCATGGCCTCGAGAATTTCCCCCCTTAGATCACCTGGTTGAATCTCTGCGAACTGAGGCTTTTGGATTACCCCACCCCACTCGCAATAACTTTAAGTTTTCCCACTTCCAAAACTCTGACGTTTCTTAACCCCGTTGTGCATGTCTACCTCACCACCAGAATCCCATACCCCATCTAAAATTGTCTCACTGCGGACAGAAGATGGCAGCCTGATTGGGTTACTAACAGTCAGTCTTTATATCTTATTTACCTTGTTACCCAGCAGTCATTCTTTGATGGTGTCCTGGCCTTGGGTCGCTGTGTGGCAGGTGGCACTATTGTTGCCTATTGTCTGGTTGTTGTGGCAACTGTGGTTTAAGCCCATAGATCAGTTTAAATTGGGGTCAGGGTTGGATTGGCCTGTAGCGCTGCTAGTTGTCGGGTTAGGGGTTTCTACAATCTTTGCTGAATTTCCAAACCAGGCCCGCTGGTACGCATGGGCGGCACTAGGCGGAATTGCGGCACTCTATGCGTTATCTGGTTGGCTAAAGACACCTCAACAGGCGCTCCGATTGCTTAAGTTTCAGGCAGGTCTAGGGATTGCGTTTATCTTAGTCAGTCTCTATCTTTGGTTATTTCAGACTTACTTTCCAGAACTTGAAAGGCTGGCTGCGTTAGAGCCCTATGGTGTTGCCCAGCAGTTTAATTTTGGTGTGACTAGCTTGCGTAACTGGTATCCCTTGGGGCATCAAAACTATGTGGCCGGGTACCTGGTTTTGATTTTGCCCTTGTTGTTTGGCTTAGCTATTCATGATCGTGGTTGGCAGCGTTGGCTATGGGGCATTGGCTGTTGTTTGGGGTTAGCAGATCTATATACGGCCAGCTCTCGGGGTGGGTTGTTGGCTCTGGTGTTGACGGTTGCGATCGCGCTTGTCATTACCCTGCTGCGAAGCCAGATACCCCATCGCCGAGCTTTACCCGCTGGAGGGCTACTACTGTGTATTTTGATGGTAGCTACTTTAGGCAACAGTCGCGTCAGACAACTGTTACTAGCCCTGTTACAGGGTAAGATCAACAATAGTGAACTAGGCTATCGTGTAATTACTAGTGTGATGGGCTGGCGCATGGGGCTAGATCATCCATTGACGGGTGTTGGCCCTGGTAACGTATTACCGCTTTTTCAAAAATACCGTCCCTATTGGTCTGGCCGTGAAGCTGAGTTACATTTTCAGCTCCATAGCACCCCAGCACAACTATGGGCAGAATTAGGCCTTTGGGGAGTTATTGGTTCAATTAGCTTTGTCGGAATATTGGCCTGGCTAACATGGCATTGGGGGAAACAATCAACTCCTAACTTATTTTTAGCTCCTGGTTTGGTGTGGAGTTTACTTTCGGGACTATTTGCCTATGTGCTGATGGGATTGACCGATTACCAGCTAGATACTTTGGCTATCGTTGGTGTGCTCGTAGTTTATCTCGTTGTCCTTGCCAAGGTTTATACAGCGAGTAATATATCAAGATCTACAGCTAATTCTCAAAACTCAAAAACTTCTAGAGTATTGGTAGGCTTGGGATTAGGGTGTGTGTTGGCTGTAAATCTCTGGTTAATGCCCATTCATCGCGCCTGGGCTATATCTAAACAGGGATTTGATCAGCTTAACCGTGGTAATGTAGCTGACTTTGAAGAGGCCCTTACTCAAGCACATTACTTAGCTGATTGGGAGCCTTATTACCCTGCAATGTTGGCATGGGTCTTGGGAGACTTTAGTTTGCAAACTAGCGGAACATCTCGTGAGATGTTGCTCACTAAGGCAATAAAATGGTTTGAAGTCGCAAATTCTGTTTCACCGTACCAAGAGTTTAGCCAATCGAACCTGGGTTGGCTCTTGACTCAAACAAATCCCAAGCAAGCTGTTGCAGCCTTTGTTAATGCTGGAGAACTTGTTCCTGCAAAACGAGGCGTTTTCTTAGGTTTAGGGCTAGCGTTGTTAGGAAACAATCAGCCTGAGTTGGCTACTGATGCGCTAGTTCTGGAAATGCTGAGGTTTCCGTTACAGATCACCAGCCCCATCTGGCAACTGAGAGTAGTAGCTCATATAAAAGAGTCTATCTTTAACCAGCTAGACGAACAATATGAGCAACTTATTGCATCATCAGAAGACTTATCCCTTCAGCTATATTTTCAACATCGGCGCGGTGCACTGTATTGGTGGCAAAGTGACTATACGGCTGCATCCCAATACTGGGAAGATTTTCCTGAAGGGCAAGCATTGTTGAGACTAGCTCAGGGTGATGATATCACAGTTGAAATGTTACCTGACAATTCCTTAGGTAAGCAAGCAATTATGGCGTGGCTACTACCTAATCAACGCCGTGAGCTGCTAACGCAACTATTACTAAGGCCACAAAATGATTTGCCACAATACAATACTATTTTACCCGAAGCTGATCAACTCGATCAGTTTATTTCTTCTATGGATAATGCGATTAGTTTTGATGATTGGCTGAAAAATAGTTCACTGATCACTCAACCGCGCAGTAGCAGAGAAGGTCATGGAGTACTTAACCGTCATATTGATGGTCCACCGCCGTTAGACTATACCTTTCGGCTAGTCAACCAGCCAGCGTATTACACGCTGGCCAATCTTTTTCCTTCCCCGCCCTTCTTGCCAACCTTAGATAAAGAATTGAAAACTAAAAGAGAAAGTGTGATCTCTAAGATCAGGAAAAACAGCGCTTCATAGTTGTCTTGCTGAAGATATCACTCTTTAATGACTCTGATTCAAGAGCGATAACAAACTCAATTTAATTAGGGTTTGCTGTTGAAGTCTAGCCTTCATAGTCAGCAAGGGGTTCAATCTATTGAGATTTGCTTAAGTGCACGGAAAATTGGTTAAACTGCTCAAAACCCTTGCACCTACTCAGGGAAATGTACCGACAATCGTCACCCGGCCAGCTATCCTTCCACGATTTTTATCTGCCGTTTGGAGGCAAATTATCGCCGGAGAACCGTTGGGTGAAACTGGCCGAGATGATCCCATGGGAGGAGTTTGAATCGACCTATTCGAGCCAGTTTAGTGAGGATATGGGAGCCCCCGCGAAGGGCTTTCGGATGGCGTTGGGCGCGTTGATTATCAAAGAAAAACTGGGTATCAGCGACCGAGAGACGATTGACCAAATACGAGAGAACCCCTATCTGCAATATTTTCTCGGGCTTCATGAGTACAGTGACAAGGCCCCGTTTGATGCGTCAATGCTGGTCCATTTCCGCAAACGCATTGGTCTCGACCTGGTGTTAGCGGTCAATGAGTCCGTGGTTCAAGTGGGCATGGAACCAGCTCCACCAACTACTACTCCCTCACCTCAGGAGAGTGGATCAGAGACCAATGATGACTCAGATCCACCGGAACCGCCATCGAGTGGCAATCAAGGGCAGTTGATTGTGGATGCCAGTTGCGCGCCTGCCGATATTCACTATCCGACCGACCTTGATTTGCTGAACCAGGCCAGGGAACACAGTGAACGGCTGATCGATGACTTGTATCAACAAGTGGCGGGATGTCTAGAGAAGAAGCCCCGAACGTATCGTCAAACCGCCCGCAGAGACTACCTCAGGATTGTGAAACGGCGCAAAAAGCCTCGCAAATTGATCCGCAAGGGCCTCCGACAACAGCTCAACTATGTGCGACGAAACCTGGGCCACATTGACCAGTTAATCGAGGCAGGAGCCACGCTCGCGGCGCTGAATCCACGGGAGTACAAGATGCTATTGGTCATTCATGAAGTCTATCGCCAACAACAGCACATGTACCACTACAAACAGCGGCGGATTGATGACCGCATTGTGAGTATTTCACAGTCCCATGTGCGCCCCATTGTGCGCGGTAAAGCCGGAACGCCCGTCGAATTTGGGGCCAAATTCGCCATCAGTTGTGTGGCGGGCTATGTGTTTCTCGACCATCTCAGTTGGGATAACTTCAATGAATCCGAAGACTTGATTGCTCAGATAGACCGCTTTCGAACTCGAACAGGCCACTATCCTGCCTCGGTGCATGCCGACCAGATTTATCGCACACGCGATAACTTGAGATGGTGTAAACGACATGGTATCCGTCTGAGTGGTCCTCCCTTAGGTCGACCGTCGCTCGATGAAACCCAACAAGCACTTCTTCAACAACAAGTTCGAGAGGATGAGAGTGTTCGAGTCGCTGTCGAAGGCAAGTTTGGTCAGGCGAAACGACGATTTGGCCTAGGACGTGTCATGGTCAAACTCGCCCAAACCGCCGAAACTATGATTGCCATCACTTGTTTGGTGATGAACTTGGAGAAACGGCTACGCCGTTTTATTGTCTTGTTGTTGATAGTGTTGATACGCTTACTACGCGGCTATCAGGCAGATGTGCGCCCCTTTACAGCAACGTTAAGCGATGATTGGCTGAAAACCCTCGATCATCGGCAAGGCAATACTGACCACGTCTGGGCTGCCGGATAATCCTTGAGGTTTTTATTGAGTTTTTCAGCAAACCCTAATTAGGGTTTGCTGTTGAAGTCCAGCTTTCATAGTTTGCAAGGGTTTCATTGTATTGAGATGTGCTTAAGTGCACGAAAAAGTGGCTAAAATGCTTAAAACCCTTGCACCTACTCAGGGAAATGTACCGACAATCATCACCTGGCCAGTTATCTTTCGAAGATTTTTATCTACCGTTTGGGGGCAAATTATCGTCGGAGAATCGCTGGGTGAAACTGGCCGAGATGATCCCATGGGATGAGTTCGAATCAACCTATGCTAGCCAGTTTAGCGAGGATATGGGAGCGCCAGCGAAGGGCTTTCGGATGGCTCTGGGCGCATTGATTATCAAAGAGAAATTGGGTACCAGCGACCGAGAGACGATAGACCAAATACGAGAGAACCCGTATCTGCAATATTTTCTTGGACTGCATGAGTACAGCGACACGCCCCCGTTTGATGCGTCGATGCTGGTTCATTTTCGCAAACGAATCCGTGTCGACCTGGTGTCAGCGGTCAATGAGTCGGTGGTTGAAGCAGGCATGGCCCCCGCCTCCGCCTCATCTGAGGACAGTGCATCCGAGAGCGATGATGACTCAGATCCACCAGCCCCGCCATCGAGTGGCAATCAAGGTCAATTGATTGTGGATGCGAGTTGTGCGCCTGCCGATATTCACTATCCGACTGACCTCGATTTACTCAACCAAGCGAGAGAGCACAGTGAACGGCTCATTGATGAGTTGTATCAACAGGTAGCAGGCTGTCTTCCAAAGAAGCCTCGAACGTATCGACAAACCGCCCGCAGAGACTACCTCAGGATTGTGAAACGGCGCAAGAAGTCACGCAAGTTGATTCGTAAAGGCCTCCGACAACAACTCAACTATGTGCGACGAAACCTAGGGTACATTGACCGGTTAATCAAAGCAGGCGCAACGCTTGCAGCGCTGAATCCACGAGAGTACAAGACCCTGTTGGTGATTTATGAGGTCTATCGCCAACAACAGCACATGTATCAACACAAGCAGCGACGGATTAATGACCGCATTGTGAGTATTTCACAGCCCCATGTACGACCCATTGTGCGCGGTAAAGCCGGAACCCCCGTTGAATTTGGAGCCAAATTCGCCATGAGTTGTGTGGCGGGCTATGTGTTTCTCGACCGTCTCAGTTGGGATAACTTTAATGAATCCGAAGACTTGATACCCCAGATAGAACGCTTTCGCGCCCGCACCGGACACTATCCCGCCTCAGTGCATGCCGACCAGATTTATCGGACACGCGATAACTTGAGGTGGTGTAAACAGCATGGCATCCGTCTAAGTGGTCCGCCCTTGGGTCGACCGTCACTCGATGAAGCTCAACACGCCTTCCTCCGACAACAAGCCCGAGACGATGAGAGTATTCGAGTCACTGTCGAAGGTAAGTTTGGTCAGGCCAAACGACGATTTGGACTCGGACACGTCATGGCCAAACTCGCCCAAACTGCTGAAACCATGATTGCCATCACTTGTTTGGTGATGAACTTGGAGAAACGGCTACGCCGTTTTATTGGCTTGTTTTTGATGGGGGTGATCCGCTTACTCCGCCGCTCTCAGGCAGATGTGAGACCCTTTACAGACACCTTAAGCAAGGACTGGCTGAAAAGGCTCGACCCTGGGAAAGGGGCTACTGACCCTGGCTGGGCTGCTGGATAATCCCTGAGATTTCTATTGAGTTTTTCAGCAAACCCTAATTAGGGCTTGCTGAAAAAGTAATCAGTGCTTTAACAGCAAGGAATTTGACCGATTTTTCAAAAAGCTAGTGCAAGGTCGAAATCGCTGAAACCATTGATTTTCCGTAAAATTCTGTTATTTAACCTTGCACCTAACTGAGCCTTTTGAGGCTGAAAGCCTTATCCAGATTCGATTCCGATTTATTCAGCAAGCCCTAATTATTGCTATCTTTTTTATAACGGACTGTAACTGAGCCGTTGTCGGACGCAATAATAGTCCCACCGAGTTCTTCAATTCTAGCAATAGCTTTCTCTCGGATATTGTTATCTATGGCCCTAATCAAAACATCTGACCAGGCACCAATTTGAGCTGGTTTACTACTAGGATCTGTTGCTAAAAAATCTACTGTTTCACGGGATAGGGCAGCAACCAGAGGTGCATTCTTATCAGTAGACTGTTCAGCCCAGTCCGCAGCTGTTTGATAGGATTCCTTTGCCGCCTGAGTATCTCCAAGAAATAATAATTCATCTGTGGCTTTATGGCGCCAAATAAAATATGAACGCTTTGGAAGATTAGGATGCATACTCTCTAACCCCTGACTGAGGAGATTAATAGATTCGTCAGGTTCTCCAGCATACATAGAAATACTGTTAACTAGGAAAATATAAGAATCAATAAATAATGGATCCTGCTCAATAATGGCTTCAAAGTATTGAGTGCTCAGGCTATAGCCTGTAACCTGACGCTGCTCAGAGTTACCAAAGTATTGTAAGAAGGCCAAAAAAACAGAGTTAGCGAAAACGTTCTCGTAGCCGAACTTTGGGAAATTGTTAATGAATTGTAGCTGCTGTTTATATGCTTGTTGATTTGCCGCATTGATATTGATGTTACTCTCAACATCATTTTGTAAATATCGATACTTTAAAGACTGTAGAAAGATAATGCTAGTAACTGAGATTGCCATAAAAGCCCATGCTGGGAGTAACAATCTTTGCCACTCTATCTTAGTCATACCTCTGACATCTTGAATGCTTAAATTTTATGGTCAATGCATTTAGAGAAAAGATTGTTGAATCACATCTACTTCTCTAAATGCCTTAATCGTTAAGCTAATTGCGAACCCTAATTTTTATTTAGGACTGGAGTTAGCTCCACATGTAGGATCTACTGCCAAACCATTAGCAGCCGCAATATTAAACACTATTGGGTTTTGAGCATTAGTTCCGGCTTGATCTTCTTCACAAAGGATAGTTGTTGACGTAACCTCACCAGTAGTTGTCTCAGCTAAAAGGTAAGTTCCACCCGCATACCCCTTGAGCTTAATAGGGCTTTTAGGTGCTCCATAAACCAATGAACCAGATAAATATTGATCATCATCACCAGCGGCTGTGCCCTCGTTAAAGGCAATACTGTTATCTGCAGCAACACCTAGTATGTCGCCAACATTCGCTGCAGTACCAGAAGTGGGGCTTTGACCAAACTCGTAGCTCTCGGAATCTACATTAATACCGATTCCTAGGCTACCGATAAATCTGGAGAAGGCATCTCTTTCAAGAATGTAGGCCTGCTGAGCACGGTTAATGGCACCGATGTTAGTGACGGCTTCTGTTTGGCGGGCACGGTTAGCTTGGTTAAGGAATGAGGGTAGAGCAATGGCTGCCAGAATACCGATGATGATGATGACTACTAAAAGCTCAATCAGGGTAAACCCTTCGCTGGCTTTTTTCTTGCTGACTAGGTGCTGTAGTAGCTTTGCACGTAAAGTGGTCTTCATTATGAAATATGTCTCCTTGAGGTTTGGGATGTAGCTTCTCGCTCACAGATTTAAAGCTACCCATGGCGTTCAGATCTCTTATCACTTTGGTTGAAAAGCTGAAAAGCCCTGAGGTAACTTGATTAGCGCTACCTTTATAACCTACCCGCCCATTGAAGTAGACCTATCAGCCAATGTACAGAATTTGCCTTAATGGTATTAAGGCGCTCTACGTAAAATTACTGGGGTGCTTGGCCAGTGAATGTTTGATTTCATGGGTCCCCAGGCCTAAAACCGTTCGATATTATCGAATTTAGCTGTCTGGGCCATGGCTGCTTCTCCGCAGGTTTTGGGTGTCGGAAAGAGCTTGGTGGGATTGGCTAACCCCCGAGTGTTAATGGCTTGCCGAACCCATTGCATTGTTTCCAGGTCAGCAGTGGCAAACATTTGGGGCATGTAGCAACGTTTATCAGCGCCAATGCCGTGCTCACCCGAAATGCTACCGCCAGCTTCGACGCAGAGCTTAAGGATTTCGCCACCTAAAGTTTCAACGGTTTCTAGCTGACCGGGTACAGCATTGTTATATAAAATTAAGGGATGTAGGTTGCCGTCGCCAGCATGGAAAACATTGGCGATACGATACCCGTATTTTTGGCTCAGGGCTTCGATTTCATTGAGCACATGGGGGAGCTGAGCCCTGGGGATAACACCGTCTTGGACATAGTAGTCAGGGCTAAGTTTGCCCATGGCCGCAAAGGCGGCTTTACGCCCTTTCCATAGCCGCAGACGTTCGTCTGGGGTGGTTGCGATCGCAACATTCCTGGCTCCATTTTCTTGAACAATTTCGCTAACCTTTTGGGCACTGGCGGCCACATCCGCAGGCGAGCCGTCGACTTCGACAATCAAAATGGCCGTAGCGTCACGGGGATAGCAATCTAGAGCGACCACTTCTTCCACAGCGTTGATGCTGAAGTTATCCATCATTTCCATGCCAGCTGGAATGATGCCTGCGCTGATAATTTCAGAGACACTCTTACCGGCCGCTTCCACATTATTAAAATCAGCTAGCAGAGTTTGAGCGCTTTCCGGTGATTTCAGGATACGGAGGGTGATCTCGGTGGCGATCCCCAGGGTGCCTTCAGACCCTACAAAAATACCGGTCAGGTCATACCCTGGGGGTTCTGGCATATCACCCACATCAACAATGTCGCCGTTGGGTAAGACCAGCTTGAGCCCTAACACATGGTTCGTGGTCACGCCATATTTGAGGCAGTGAACCCCGCCGGAATTCTCGGCGATGTTGCCACCAATGGAACAGACGGACTGACTAGATGGGTCTGGCGCATAATAGAAGCCAGCACCGCTGACGGCTTGGGTGACCCAATTATTGATTACACCCGGTTGCACAACAATGCGCTGGTTATCGTAGTCAATATCTAAAATTTGCCGCATGCAGGCGGTGACAATCAGGACGCTGTCTGACAGAGGGAGGGCCCCGCCGGATAGCCCCGTGCCAGCACCACGGGTGACGAAGGGGATATTGTTGCGATCGCACACCTTAACGGCTGCTGCCACTTCTTCGGTGGTTTTGGGCAGCACCACAACGGCAGGCCGTTGACGGTAGCTGGTTAGCCCATCACACTCATACACCAGCAGCTCCTCCTTGCGACGCACAACCTGATCATCGCTGAGGACGTTAACAAATTCCTGAACAATGGGCGTCCAATCGCGTTGTTCAGCTGCTGAGTCTTGTAGTGCTACCTCAGAAGTCATTGATTACTGCCAATAAGTTAGGTCTGTGTATTGATCCTAACGCAGCAAGCTGACTAGTAGACTGGCCTATTTCTAATAGGGACCATGGGAAATCCCGACAATAAAAAAGCCAACTTAGACAAGCTTTTCCCCATGGAGCATCTTATTGGCGGCATCCAGTAGTGCCTCCTCTAAGTAGGGCTTTGTAAAGTAACCACTGGCACCTAGATCGACCGCCATCTGTCGATGACGATCGGCTCCACGAGATGTGAGCATGGCAATGGGAATTTGCTGTAAGCCATCGTCTTTTTGTAGACGAGATAGTAGTTCTAAACCATCCATTCTTGGCATTTCGATATCGCAGAATACAAGGTCACAGGGCAAGCCAGAACGCAGTTTTTCCCAAGCTTCTTGGCCATCGCGAGCCTGTTCAACCCGGTAGCCAACCTTGTTAAAGCTCATGGATAACAGCTCACGAACCGTAATCGAGTCATCCACAATCAACACCGTGGGTTCAGACTTGACTTTTGCAGGCTCTTCAGGCGGAGTGTCCTCTGATTGAGCCCATAACGCTGCATTGGGTTCACGGCGTACGCGCCCCATGGCTAAATCAATTAGCTCTAACACATCGGCAATGGGCATCACTCGACCATCCCCTAAAACGGTGGCACCAGCAATGCCAGTAGGTTTGGGGACCGGACCTTCTAGCTGTTTAATGACAATTTCTTGCTCGCCCATTACCTGGTCAACTTCCAAGGCAATAAAGCTATTGGCACTGCGCAATACCACGATGGAAATCATATTCTCATCTTGATTACCGCCGTATACTCGCCCTCGACCCAGGGTGCGATTAAATGACAGTAAATCTGATAGATTCTGGAACGGTAGCAGTGTGTCACGCCAAAGTATGCAATCTTCCCCTTGATCATTTTTCTGAATACGCTCTCGAGACACATCAAACATGTCTTCGACACCGTCCATGGGGAAGGCTATCCGTGCTTGATTGCTAATACAGCTGAGAGCTTTAGAAATACTGAGGGTTAGGGGTAAACGAATGGTGAAATTTGTGCCGTGCCCTGGTTCAGAATCAATGGTGATATTACCGCGAATGTCTGCCAACGAGGTACGTACCACATCCATCCCAAACCCTCGCCCAGCAAAATCATCAGCCTGGTCCCGTGTACTAAATCCGGGGTGGAACAGTAGGTCGTAGACGTCTAACACAGTCATTGTGTGGGCATCTGACTGAGAAATTAATCCTTTCTGTAGTGCTTTTTGTTTGACAATATCGGGATCAATGCCAGCACCGTCGTCACCGACCGAGATAACAGTCTGGTTACCTTGATAAAACGCACGAACGGTAATCAGGCCTTCCGATGATTTTCCTGCTTGGTGGCGCTCCTCAGGTGTTTCTATCCCATGGGTGATGGCATTGTTCACCAAGTGAGTCATGGGATCATAGAGCTGCTCTAGAATCATCTTGTCAATGAGAATATCTCGGCCTTCTACGACAAGACGTGCCTCTTTTCCACACTTGAGAGAGATATCACGCACAGCCCGAGGTAATCGAGAAGCTGTTTGAGCAAAGGGCACCATCCGGGCCTTATTTAACCCTTCCTGGAGTTGATTGGTGACCTGTCTAAATTGACGAGTCACTTGATCCGATGATTCAACGGTATAGGCAATATCTGATGCAGACTCACGGACCCGCACGATCAGCTCAATCATTTCTTGAGATAACGTGTGAAAACCAGTAAAACGGTCCATCTCTAAGGCATCAAAGGATTCGCCAGTGGCATGATCCTCGATATCTGAATTTTCTACAGAAAAACTAGCAGAGGTCATATGGTATGACTGACGGCTAGATATCAGAGAGCTTTCTAGCAGTGAGCGCTCATAGAGATCACGCATGCGTTGCCCAACGTCATTTAACTGTTGCACTTGGAATAATAAGTTGTCCAAAAACTGACGAAGGCGGTCTTGGTCTTGCTCTAAGGTATTGCGATTAACGACAAGTTCACCTACCAGGTTACTGAGATTATCTAGGTGGCTAACCGATACCCGCATGGTTTGATCCGTCACCATGCGCCGTGCCGATAGCCGATTAGATGTGGGTCTGGGTCTGTAAGTACTTGTGCCACTAGCTGCTGCGGGAGCTAGTGTTTTATCCGTATCTTGTAATAATGCTTCTAAATCGCCAAATTCATCGTCTAAGTCTGTGGTTGATGGTGATTCAGAGCTGGGTTCAGGCAAGTTATCTGGGCTTTCGAGTAGCGCTTCAAGCTCACCAAACTCATTACTGCTGTCTGTTGTGGCTGTGGATGCAGAAAATTCATCAATTTCTTCAGGCAGTTCTGATAGTAAGGAATCTAAGGATTCGAGTCCTGGCTCATCTGATGAGGGCTCAAATATTTCGAGGTTATCGATTGTGTCAGTTTCAATGGGTTTTTCAAGACTCTCAGGCTTTTCATCCTCATTGACAAAACCGGTAACGATACCATCGTCCTCGATATCGAGTAAGTCAAAGTCAAACGTGCTGACAGGAGGCTCGTTCAGCAATTCTGATTCTGTGCTGCTGGCGTCGTTTAGGTCACTGCCTAATTCCAGGGATAGATCAACGTCTGACAGATTTGTCTCTGGCTCATCCAGTTCCTCGTTCAGCAATTCTGATGCTGTGCTACTGACGTCGTTTAGGTTACTGCCTAATTCCAGGGATAGATCAACGTCTGACAGATTTGTCTCTGGCTCATCCAGTTCCAGGTTGTCTAGATCCAGATCGGTTAACAACTCATCAGCATTGTTTTCAACAGTGGAGTCTAAGGCGATATCTGCATCACCCAAGAGATTATCTAAAGCATTATCTGATGTAGTTGCATCAGCACTCGTGACATCACCACCATTGCCAAATAGATCGTCTAGATCGCCTAAGCCAGTATCTAGCGCATCATCGGGTGTAATCTGTTCTAAGGCAGTGTTGTCACCCAGGAGATCGCCTACAGGTGCATCAGCACTCGTGACATCACCACCATTGTCAAATAGATCGTCTAGATCGCCTAAGCCAGTATCTAGCGCATCATCGGGTGTAACCTGTTCTAAGGTAGTGTTGTCACCCAGGAGATCACCAACAGGTGCATCAGCACTCGTAACATCACCACCATTGTCAAATAGATCGTCTAGATCGCCTAAGCCAGTATCTAGCGCATCATCGGGTGTAACCTGTTCTAAGGCAGTGTTGTCACCCAGGAGATCGCCTACAGGTGCATCAGCACTCGTGACATCACCACCATTGTCAAATAGATCGTCTAGATCGCCTAAGCCAGTATCTAGCGCATCATCGGGTGTAACCTGTTCTAAGGCAGTGTTGTCGTCACCAGGGAGATCACCTTCATTAAATAGATCATCTAATCCAACTGCATCAGTATCAGCTGCAGTCTTTTCATCTATTTCAGAGGTCACATCTTCTACAGAGGCCCACACATCATCTAGCTCTAAATCGTTTGAATCTTGTGTTGCAGCTACGATATCGCTGTCTAGATTGAGGGAAAGCTCACTCAGGTCGTCAGAAAGTCCTAAGCTTGCTGACTCATTGGGCGTATCTGTCTGTTGACCGGGCTCATCCCAAATATCTTGAGAAAGCTCGTCTGACAACTCTGATGTATCTGTGTTGGAAGAGCCCTTGTCTGTTTCCCACAGGTCATCATCACTAAATGGATCCGAGCCCGTTGCTGCTAGAGCTACAGCTGCAGAGTCATTAACAGTAAAGAAATCTTCGAACTCGGACTTTGTGGTTTCTGTTTCTGAAGTCTCGACCATTTCTGATAAATCTAAATCAGGTACTGCTGCCTCAGAAAAGAAGCTATCTGTTCCTGAAACTACGGCAACATCTTCTAAATCGTTAGTGAACAATTCGTCAGTATTGGTCTCACCAGTGGCTTCCTCCAAATTTAGCTCAAGACTAGCAAGCTCATCGCTACTACTAGGGCTTTCAAAATCGAGGTCTAAATCACTATCGACAAGCTCTTCACCTTGGTTGGTTTCACTAAATGCGAGCTCGTCAAAATCATCCAAACTATCCGAGAGTTCTAGTGAGGGTTCTTGATCGGCGGCTTCTTCTGAACTATCAAGATTGCCAAATAGCTCATCAATATCAGGTGAATTATCAGCAGTAGTGGCTACATCATCTGGTGTTGAACTATCAAGATCGCCAAATAGCTCATCAACACCAGATGAATCGTTTGCAGTATCTATGTCATCAAATAAGCTATCGATAGAAGAGGTGTCAAGATCTTCTGATAACGGAGATTCAATATCAGTGCTAGAGGTATTTATCTGCTCGGTTAAATTTTCTAGGCCACTGTTATCCAGAGTATCTACGGAATCAGCTGATTCCGTAGAGTCAGTATCACCAAATAGATCTGCAAGTTCATTACCTGATTCAAAATCATTTTGGTTGGTTTCTAGCTCCGTGGCATCTTCATTGAGAAGATCCTCAAAATCGGGAGCAATATCAATATCCAGAGACTCAACAGGCGGATTGCCCTCATTTAGAGGAAGCTCTTCTTCTTGCCAGTCACTGTCGAGATCATCTCCTCCCGCTTCAAATAGATCGGCCAAACTAGTGAGCTCAGCATCTCCCACTTCTGGACCAGAAGGGGTGACTGCTGCACTATTAAGCAGATCATCTAAGGAAATGCTTTCCTCATTTGCAGAGGATGGCTCGCCCACATTATTCAAGGTCAAGTCTGATTCTACGGATAGTTCTTCGACACCTGCTGTAGAAGAGGTATCTGGTGTGCTATCTGCAAACAGACTCTCTAAATCTCCAGTGGTATCTGTTATATCTCCTTGGGCGGCCAACGTTTGAAGTTTTTCGGAGATGTTTATTTCCGGCTCTCTACCGGCCAGCACTAAATCCTGAGATTTTTTGATTTCTTTGATTAAAGCAGGGGCGAGGGTGCGATAGTCATTATTGCGATCGCATACTGCCCAACGGGCATGCTTCACCAAGTTCATCCAAGTTGGCAAGTTAAACTGCTCACCAAATCTTTCTAATAACTGACAGCAAGCCTCCAGGGCTAATCTACTTTCGTCTGTATCAGCCTGCTTGAAACGAGCCAGCATTTCTCGAAGTGCAGCTGATACATCACTGCTGAATACAAGCTTCAATGCACTTTCTTCAACCGGCTGCGGTGAGCGTGCTGTAAAGACGACAGGCTGAGCCTCTGCGACAACAGCCTCATTGGCGTCTGCCTCAGCTACAAGCTGATCTAAATGTTCCTGTAGCTGCTGAAAGACGGGCTCTACACTCGTCATGATACTCTGCTCTTTGTCCTCAGTGAGGCCAAAGGGACCCTGTAGTTGCTCAAGCAGTTCTTGCAGGGCATCAAATACCCGCAAAAACATAGACTCCAGGGAACGATCTATCTTGATGGGGGCCTCTTTGAGAAGCTTGAAGTAATCTTCCATGCGGTGAGCTGTACGCTGCATGCTCTCAATGCCCAGCATGGCAGCACCGCCCTTGACAGAGTGAGCGGCCCGAAATACCTCATTGGCCATCTCCGGATTGACAATGGTTGCCTGAAGATTTAATAGACCCTGCTCAATGGTATTGAGATGATCTTTGGCTTCTTCAATGAAGTAGCCCAATATACGCTGTTGTTGTTCAGGCAGCATCACCCTCGTCTCCCTAAATAAAATCGGAAATTAGGCCAGTCCTTCAAATACTTGATAGCGATGGCAGTCGTCCCTTGACATGTTTAAAAATGGATGCGAATAGCCTACTTTTTATCACTTTCTACCTTAAACCGCTCCACCGATGTCAGCAGATCCCGAGCAACGCCCACCAGATTTTGCAGAGAGGTTGACACCCGCTGAGACTCTTGAGACGTCTCTTGGGCAGAAAGTTCAACCGATTGCATTACCTGAGCAACAGCTCGTGAGGTTTCCGTCTGTTCGACGGTATCAGCCGTAATAGAACGTACTAATACATCAATGCGATTCGATACCTGGATAATATCTTCCAACGATCGTTTCGCCTGCTCTGCAAGTCGTGTCCCCTCAATCACCTGTTGAGTTCCCTCCTCCATGGCAGTCATTACGCCACTGGTTTCTCCCTGGATTTGCAGAACGATTTGCTCAATCTCCTTAGATGCCTTGGCCGCTCGGTCAGCAAGCTGACGAACCTCATCAGCTACGATGGCAAAGCCTCTACCAGCTTCCCCGGCACGAGCTGCCTCAATACTGGCGTTCAAAGCTAGTAAGTTAGTTCGAGATGCAATCTGAGAAATCAAGGCCACGATTTTGGAAATTTCTTGAGAGGATTCCGCTAATCGCTTAACCTTACGGGTAGTCTCAGCTACCGTTTCGCGAATTTCTAAAATACCAGCCACAGTGCGCTCCACAGCTTCCCCCCCCGGAGGGCAGTGGCTGATGCTGAACGAGCGACCTCTTCGGCCTCCCGCGCACTGTCTGCTACACGCTGAATAGATTCAGTCATGACCTGTACAGAATTCAAGGTGACTGCCAGCTCCTCAGCTTGTCGCAAGGCATCTGCTGATAGGCTGCGGGCGAACATCTCATTATCAGACGAACTCTTAGTCACCTGTAGTGCTGCCGCACTCACCTGCTGTACAATTTCTCGCAGATTTTGAATCGTTAAGTTGAACGAATCAGCGACCGCTCCTAAAACGTCGGCTGTGACCTCTGCCTGAACGGTTAAATCACCCCGGGCAGCTCCTTCTACATCGTCCAATAGACGAATTACCTGGCGCTGTAGATCCTCTTTAGCCTGTTCTTGTTCCTGCGCTTTTCGCTGGGCCTCACTAGTCGTCGTGAGAATGACCCGAGCCATCTTGTTAAACCCTGTGGCCAGTTGACCTAACTCATCACTAGAGTGAACAGTTGCTCGCGCATTTAGATCTCCTTGGGAAACCAAGTCAAACTGCTGTTGAAGATTATCAATTGAGCGTTTCGATTGGCGATCTAATAAAAATCCTAATCCAAATACCGTCACAAAGCTAACAATACCTGCAGCACCTCCCATGGCAGCAGGATACACTCGGGCAATTAGGTTTCGATTGTCTGGAGATGTGCTGTCAGCAGGTAGCCGTCCTAAGGTAGCTAGATTAACCCCTGCAACCGCAATCACAGATGTTAGTCCTGCAGCCCCTGCCATGATTAAGCGTTTAGTGGCAAGCGGCGCATTGTTCAGGGTATTAAAAATCCCCTCGCTTTCTACTTCAGGAACAACAACGGGCGACTCTTCCCCTTGGGTAAAGGATGGCAGCTGATCGGCAGTTTCGATGCTAAAGATGTCATCGTCTCCAATGATTGCCTGGTCATCCTCCTCTACTAGACTAAAGCCAGAACCGCCACGGGTAACTGGAGCTTCAGCAAACCCTCCCTCTGATGTTTCTGAAGCCTCCGTAAATTCAGTAGAACCACCTTCGGATAGATCAAATTCTGGCAGGCTGCCTAAATCATCAAATTCATCAAACTCATCGAGGAAATCGATATCGCCGCCTTGCTGACTTTCCAAGCCTTCCATCGTATCAACGCCTGGAAAAGTCTGTTCGTCAATGTCATCATCCATTAGCCCATTGTCGGTGGTCTCAATACCTGGCAAGGTAGATGCCTCATCAAATTCTTGAAAATCCCCGATAGGCATAGTGTCGGGTTGAGCATCATCCGGTTCCATCATGAAGAGGGTTTTATCATCTGGCTCTTCTAATAAGTCTGAGCCAACATCTAAACCCACTTCAAGTTCAGGGCGATCAATCTCCAGAGAACTACTACCTGTCTCTAAAAAGTCATCCACATCTGGAAAGTCTTCCAGCTCACCCGATGAAGACGGTGCAGATGGAAAAGCTTCGTCGAAATCATCTTGATCAAATTGTGATACATCTTGAATGGGTGCTGAAGACCCATCACGGACGACGCTATCGAGGGTAATCTCTTCTTCCTCTGAGGATTCAATAAGACCTTCCAAGCTGCTGTCCGCAAATGGATCTAAAAGTTCAGCATTACCTAGATCTCCACCTATGGACAAATCGCTAATGGAGAATGGATCGTCCTCGTCGTCCAACTCTAAACCTTGATCACCAGAGGTGCTCTCATAATCAGCAGTAGCATTGAAGGGATCGCCTGTAGCTTCAGTGGCAAGATCATAGCTATCTTCATTTTCTAGTGCATTTGGTTCGGGTGCACTTAGGTCAGTGGGTGAGTCTACTGTTGGCTCGGTTTGAAAACTTGCCCCATCTGCTTCTTCAAAGGACAAATCGAGCCCGGCACTCAAGTCATCACCCTCTTCTCCCATATCGCCATAGAGCTCTATGGAGTCAAACAGACCATCTGCAGTAATATCCTCTATGCCATTCTCATCAGCCTGTACCTGGCTAACATCCATCTGTTCTGCATAGGTAAGGCCATTGTTGGCGTAATTAACGAACTCAGGATCGGACGTTAAATTTAAGACGGATTTATATTGAGTGCGGGCTACATCGTACGCACTTAGCCCATAGCAATAGATGTGACCCTTGAGCAGGAGCACATTGGGATCGCTCGGGTAATTTTCTGCCAGTTGCTCAATAATGTCAGCAGCTTGTTCATAACTGCCCTGCATATATGCACGTTCTGCTGCTTGATAGGTTTGAGCGTAATCTATGCCCGATGCCATCTGTATTCTCCTGCCAGTCTAAACTTCTCCATATTTTCAACCCATCGACCCTAAGCTACCCAACGCGCCGAACGCAGTATGGCAACATGGTCTAATAGGCGTAATGAGCGATCCGTATTGGCATCTAGTACCCATTCCCCCTTTAGAAAAGGTGCCATTGTATCGGAGTAGTCGCGGGACATCTTCATGCGTTCCGCATCTAGCCAATCTGTACCCACTATCTGATTAACGGCTAAGCCTAACATAGTCCCCTGATGTTCGACAGCAATCACTGGAATTTCTGCCCTGTCAGTATTCATCGGTTGAGAATAACCTAAAAACTGCCCTAGATCGGCAACCCATATGACACGCCCTTGTTCGTTCAAAGTTCCAAGCAATAAAGGAGACACATTGGGAACAGGGGTGATACGGTCAGGGGGATTTTCAATGATTCGGCGAATACCAATGGCAGGTAAAGCAAATTCATCATCGGCTCCGACATAGAAGCGCAGATGAAGTTCGCCATCAGGCGTTTCAAGCTTTTGTAGTTCAGGGTCTTGATCTTGCCCTACTCCGGTTTGAAAGTCTGGATTACCTACCATCGGCCCCTATTACCTCAAAAATCTTTGGCATTTCAATCACGTAGCAGTTGTTTGACTGTGCCCACTAGCTCAGTTGGCTGAAATGGCTTGGCAATATAAGCATCAGCTCCTTGTTTCATTCCCCAATAACGGTCAAATTCTTCACCTTTAGAAGAACACAGTACAACAGGCAGATTTTGTGTGGCAGGGTCAGACTTAATACGCCTACAGACTTCGTACCCATTCATGCGGGGCATGACGATGTCTAAAACGACTAAGTCAGGTAGATCTCCCTGGATATGAGCCAATGCTTCAACACCATCGCTAGCGACAGTCACTTGTAGACCATTACCCTTTAATAAGTCAATAATCATTTCTCGTTGGGCAACACTGTCTTCCACTACTAAAACCGTACTCATAACCTGAATTTCGCCGTTTAAGACCGGTTCATATCTTGATTCAACCCATTATGCCCCCCTAGGGGGAAATAACTATTTAAGTTGACTAATATGCCCAGTTAATTGGGATTCACCTGGGAAAGCAGCGATTGGTTGGCTATTTGGTGCATGATGGTATGCACACCCTACCGCTTGTGCCTAATAAAATACCCGTACGTATCTAATTTATTAAACTTTCATCAAAATTCTTTTGGTTGGATGGAGCGTAATGGTTCTACAAGTTACGTAAAAATCATTAATAAATTCGAAAAGAGAATGATTTCCACTCGATATCTTCCATCATTATGGATTACTCCAGTTCTCAGGGTTTAGGGTAGCTGATATTTCCTGCTCAAGTAGCATTTCAGGGGCAAGACGCTTAGGATTGCCCCTACCTACGTATCTTTCTACTAAGGCTAACAGCTCTGGTTCGCCAAAGGGTTTAGTTAGATAGTCTGTGGCTCCAACCATGTTGGCTTTGACACGATCTACAAAGCTGTCTTTACCTGTCAGCATGATGATAGGAACTGATTGGAAATATGGAGCCTGTCTCAACATGGCACATAGTTGATGCCCTTCTAGTTCAGGCATAGCTACATCACAGAGAATGAGATCGGGCTTAAGACTGAACAGTAAACTCAAGGCTTTTACTGGATTCCCAATGGATGTGACTTCGTAGCCATAGGCATCCAGCATCATTTCTATGGCCTGTCTAACAGCTAGGGTGTCATCAATACATACGATGCGAGGAACGGCATTATTAATAGGGGCTTTAGTCTGGATGCGATGCGATGCCTGTAGACTATGCACCATTTGGATGTGCCCTTTCTGGACATAAGGATATAGCCCGTTAGCAACACTAAAAATATTTCGACTTAGGTGGCGCGAGATTTGAATCACAGATGTTTTGCCATCAGACATGGCCAAAAGTGGCGGTAGGGATGCTGAGTCTGTACGGTAAGTGTCGGCTAGGAAGGGGCAATCGTAAAAAGAATTTAACCGAGGCTGTAGTCGCAACCATCCCTGTAACTGTCGAATCACTCGCTTTACCAGGGGTTTGGTGTCAAATTCGGTGAGTTGAGGGCTCAGGGAGGCGTGAAAGCGAAACAAAAATCGCCCTTGATGTAAGCTGATGACTTCAAAAAGCGTTTCTTCGATCAAACGGTAAAGTACGGAACGTGCTTGTTGAGTGGTGAGATGGCCATTTTCTAGCAACCACCATAGAGCTCCGTACTCTGGTGGACGGAGGGGAGTTAGATTAGACAGGTCAACACTTTCCCACTGAACCTCTAACTTGAGGGGATACAAAATATCGCGCAGCCGATTTAGCTGTTCATTGGTGCGTCCAGCGTAAAGAATGCCGCCATTGGCAAAAAACACTAGCCATGAGTTGGCTGGCCCATCGAAAGATTCAATATAAAGTTCTCCGGTTTGCTGACCAATATCAATCAGTTGAAAAATACTGCGAATATCCAGCTCGCTTAACTGGCCCTGCATAGATTTGTCCTAAGGAATTGGCACTTGGTAACTAGGTTGGCTACATTGATATACGGCATTAGCTACAATTATTAGCACTTAACTACAGTTACACTGTCTTTATATGAGGTGGCTATGTGCTCTAAGCAGTTTAGCTGCTGTTTATAAAGTGACATTTTTTATGTGAATGGTATGTGGTGGTGTCTATTGATTAGCCGTATGCGCACGTAGGAATGTACATATTAGAGAGGAATTAATTCATTGAAGTGATAGTTAACCTCCATGGTTTAGCGCTTTTGGGAGAATTGTTTTTTATAGGTTAGAGGTTTCCATCGGACACGTATACACTAGCGAATAGCTTGGGATTATTAGGTCTAGAGTCGCTCAGATAAATATCGTTTGGCTATTGATTTTGCTTCAATATTTTGATAAATACAGTGCCTTAAGCTTCTATATTACTAACTAAACGAGACGTGGATATTGTGTAACTGAGTAGCTGTTTCCGGTAGCTATTTGTATAGACGAAGGGGATGCCAGCGTGCGTTATTTGGCCGAGGTTCAGAAAAAAAGTGGATTTATGGGCAGCAGCCGAGCTGAGTTTAAACTCTTAGCTTGTGAGCGCTCGGAGCAAAATTGGAGTGCTGTCTCTGGAGATGAACTAGTCCCAGCTCCAGATGATGCAGGTTATAGCTCTGGCGCGCTGATTTTAATTGAGCTGTCCAATGGTCGTCAGGTTCAGCGTCATTATGAGGCGGGACGTCAGTTGGTCAGCATCCTGCAAAATTTTTCTAGTCTCAACAAAAAATTTAAAACTCAAGAAGACGAGATTGAACAGTGGAAAGAGTCCCTAACCTATCAAAGTCAGGCACTTAATCAACGTGAGCTGGAGTTAGATACCCGCGAAGATGAAATCAAGCAGGCGGCGACTGAACTCTCTGAGTTAGATACGCAAAAGCAAGAGTTAGAGACATTTCGCGCTGAGCTAGATGAACAGCGCCAAGACTACGAACGCAAAAACTCTGAGCTGGAGGGCGCATGGGCGCACTTAAACGGAGAGAAACAAAGGCTTGAAGAGCATCGTGAAACGTTATCGTCTCAGACAGGTTTAGATTCGAGCCAGACGCAAAAGCTAAGAGATGCCGTTGAGCAGTTGATGGTTAACGTAGTGCCAATGGAGGACCTGCGTCAGCAACTTGGTAGCACTCGTGATTCCCTGGGGCAGTATCAGGGCATTTTACAAGGTTTGCAGCAGACTGGCTCTGAACAACAGGATCAGCTGCAATCTAAGAGCCATGATGTAGAGCGATTCAAGCAGTCGGTGCAGCAGCTTTACCAGACTGTTGATGCTGATCGCAGCGCTTTCAATGCACTATGTATAGAATTGCGGGAATCAAAGGTAAAGCTTGCTCAGAAAAAGCAGCAAAACCAACTGGTATCAGAGCAGATTAATCAGCAGAGTGGAGTATATCAAAAGGTCTATGAGCTGCTGAATACTGGTGATCAGGTACGTTTGGGCAAGAAAATTGACCTCACCAAACTTGAGGAAATGTCTATCGAAGACCTTGAGGCTTTGCTGACGGGTATGGAAACAGATTTGGAAAAGATGTCTCGCTTTGTTAGTGACCAAGAGGAAGAGCTGGCATACCAGCAGCAGGCGATTGATGAGCTGAAGCAGAAAGCGGAAGCTGCTAGCGAGTATGACAGGATGCAGATTGAAGCTGATATCAGTGACGAGCAAGATCGTTACGATATGCTCAATAAAACCTTGGTTGGTCAGCGCCGTAATTTGCTGGAACGGGAAGAGGTACTAAGCCAGCATCGAGCTGTTTTATTGCGGCGTCAGGGTCAGGCAACTGTTGATAGCCCTGTGGAAAATGCAGCTGATTTGGAGCCAGTGCTGGAACATATCGATCAGGTCCGTCAGGAGCTAGCGACCCAGGCTGTGGAGTTAGAGAAGTTAATTGCTGAGTTGGAAAATCGCTGTAACTCATTACAGCAGCAGGTAGATACTAAGCAGTCTGAGTTGGACAATCAGCGGTCTAATCTGGAGAAGGAACGAGACACGTTTGAGCAGGCGATTAAGGATTGGGCTGGTTTGGAGCGTGCGATCGCAACCCGTAACGAGTATATGGGTCCTGCGGCTGAAAAAATGGATACTATCCAACACATGCTGGATGGAGTATTTGTTACGCTAGAACGGTTCCAAGAGGTCAATGACTACCAGTTGCAAGCCATTGCTGAGATGCAGCAAACAATCCAGAGCTTATCAGGTGAGCCAGCAGCTGCATAACCTCTACCCACACTAGTTTGACTTTTATGATTTGGGTAAATGAGCATATAGATCCCTCTGGGATTGTCTACTCTGCCATCGCTTGTTGTGATCAAAATGCTGCTGAAGAATGCCATGCAACGTTTCAAGCATCATTAACAGATGAGCAAAAAGAAGCTGGTTGGGTCGCTCGATTGCGCACTGTAGACTCTTGGGATGATGTACCCGTCAGTGCTTTGAAGTTATCCTAACGTCGTTGTCTTAGAGAACTAACTATTGCCTTTGAATATCCATCATGTCCGAACACGTTATAAAACTAAGCCAGTTCCTAAAGCTCAATGACTTAGTTCAATCCGGCGGTGAAGCCAAACATCTGATTCAGGCTGGCCATGTACGAGTGAACGATGAGGTAGAGTTACGACGCGGTCGCAAACTATGGGCAGGAGACCGGGTAACCTTTGCTAATCAAACCTACGATGTTATCTCTGATGTAGATAGCATCGATAATCTGAATCAATAGGCTGGGGCGTTGGCACTCTCAACCTAAAAATAAAGCCGTTGGTATGCACTGTCAGGCATATCAACGGCTTTGAAGGTTAAAGGTGCACAATAGATGCCTTACCTACTGACATCTAATTGCGCAGAGGTGCGGATTGCAGGTGATGTTTATCGGTCTGAAGATGTCCGTTATTGCTAACAGACACATGGGCACTATGGCCGTTGCCATGGCCATTATTGGCACCCGCAGGACGAGGCTGAATCAGTCCATACCCACCGTGATTCCTTTCATATATCACGTTGATTTGGTCAGTCTCCAAGTTGTAAAACACATAAAAATCGTGATCAATAAGCTGTAGATTTTCCAGGGCTTCTTGCACTGACATGGGAGCCATTGCAAAATATTTTGTTCTAACTACCTCTGCTGGCAGTTGGGGCTGGCCCTGCTCTAACAGCTCAGTGACGTGCAAATTCGCATCCTGAGAAGTAGTATCAATCTCCATGGAACGCACTGATACATGATCAGAACTGCGACGTTTTTCCTTGTATTTGCGAAGCTGCCGACAAATCTTATCCGCTACTAAATCAATACTGGCATATAGGCTTTCGCTGCTTTCTTCGGCCCTTACTACAGCGCGGTTTACATGAACTGTAACTTCTGCATACTGCCGATTGGGCATTTTTGTACCACCAGCCACAGACAAACAAACATCAACCTTATTGATCATTCGTTGAAAATGGCTAACTGACTTCTCAATTTTTTGTGAAACATGTTGGCGAATAGCCTCTGTAATTTCAAGATTTTTTCCTTGGATAACAAGCTTCATAAAGCTGCCTCCACTGATAGAAGATAAGCGATTAGTTTCACCCTAGCACTTTAATTCTGGGAGATTTTTTCTGTTTAGAAACATTTTTATCCGTTGATAAATCTTTAGGATTAGCGCGGGATGATTTGAGTCTTATGTGTTCCCTCAAGATCACAAAATTTCTTGTACAATAAGGGTTCTAGCACTTGTGAACATTGATCCCCTCCTTGGGAAGGGAGGTTGACTTTTGCGACTCTTAATACTTTTTTAATCTTTCTCTTGTGATGTATAGATAGTTCTGAATTACTCGATAGCTCAGTATTTTTCTGACTCTACTACATTCATTTTTTTGCATATATAAAGTCAGTTAAAGCAGGTATAAAGTGACGAAAAGCTGATACAGAATCAACATTCTTATAGTGACTGAAGATAGAAAGCTTATTGTTCAAGATATTGGCTTAATCGCCTATAAATTGGCTTGGGAATATCAGAAAGAATTGGTGTCTACACGTAAACAGGACTCTAACGCAGACGATGTTCTGGTGTTGACTGAGCACCCTCCGGTATATACCCTGGGCGCTGGCTCGCAAGAGCAGTTTGTGCATTTTGATTTAACTAATCCCAGTTATAAAGTGCATCGAGTAGAACGTGGCGGTGAAGTCACTTATCATTGCCCTGGCCAATTAGTGGGGTATCCCATTTTGAATTTGCATTACCATCGCAAAGATTTGCATTGGTATCTGCGCCAGTTAGAAGAGGTTGTGATTCGTACGCTTGCTCACTACAACCTTTTAGCCAAGCGCATTCAAGGTTTGACTGGTGTATGGGTTGATGATTATAAAGTGGCTGCAATTGGCATTAAGGTCAGCCGGTGGATCACCATGCATGGGTTTGCTCTGAATATTTGTCCAGATTTATCAGGCTTTGAGCGCATTACCCCTTGTGGTATAGCTGATCGACCGGTTGGCTCTATGGCTCAGTTTGTGCATGGCATTACGTTAGCCGAGGTGAAACCCATACTTGTCCAGCATTTTACTGAGGTATTTCGACTATCAGCTCAGTATCTGGAAGAATCACCAACCAGCTGGCGTCGCCATGCTGAAGATATAAAAGTTTAGGCATTACTACGTAGGACTGGCATCTAATCATGATGCATAGGCCTACAGAGTCAGGATTGAGTTCAATTATTTCAACAGGTCGGGCGTTAGGAATAGCCTCACGGGTGCTTGATGTTTGTTGTCTAGAATAGCGAACTGTCTTATGGACCAATACAATGGTTTGATAACGGACATTCAGCCTATGCCCGACACTAATTTTCCTGAAGCCAAGCCCTCTAATGGTTTTTATTCAGTTGCTCAGACTGTAATAGGAGTTGAGCCAAAATCTCGTTTTTCCTCGTTCACTGATAAAACTCCTACCCAAGACTCTTGGACGTGTTCTTGGCAGGACGTTCGTCATGCGCGACAGCAATCTCAAATTCATCCATTCCTAAAGCCACTGACGTTCCATGCAGAACCGTTGACCGCTTTGCGGCATCGTGATGAACAGGCTTTGGAGGATATATTTGATGACCTGCAAGTCGAAGAAATTTTGATCGATGTCTGTATTCGTTTAAGGCAGCTCTATCCAGAGCCTTGTTGGGAAGACGAGCCGTTTGATTTTTTGCAGGGATATCTGTAAGTCTAACTATCAATAATTAATGACCCACCCGCGCCGAATAAACTTAGGTGGGCCATTAATTGATAACTGCATAATCGCAGACTACCTCTATAAGGCTATGACTAGAACGGAATTTCGTCGTAATCAGGCGTCGTGGTATTAGTCGGTGGGCTGCTTGGCTGCGGAGTCGAGGCAGCTGGACGACTGCCGCTATGACTACCTTCAGCGATGGGAGGTGCCGCTGCCATCAGCATAGATTGCATCTCGGCAATGCGGTGCAGACGTTGGACGGTGATTTCCGCTTGCTTTTCACGAAACCCTTCAGGTCGATCAACGGTTTTCATGGTTAATCGACCTTCAACCACGACTCGATCACCAGGACCGTAGCTAGCGTCTTGAATTGTCTGTGCCAGGTTGCCCCAACCAACGGCCTTAAACTGCGATGGACTATCATCTGGGCGCAGCCCAGCTATTTTGATCTTAAATTCGGCAATGGGGGTTTGGTTGTCGGAGGTGTAGCGCAGCTGTGGGCTCTCGACAATCTCGCCCATGAGGATGCAATGATTCATACGACTTGTTCCTCTCGAATACCTTGCTCTTTTTCAATGAAACTTTGAACCCGTTGGCGATAGTCCTGTAGATGGGTATCTACCCAATCACGGTCGGCGCTATTGGCAAAGATATGGACCAGCGGATCGCCAGCGTCAGGTAAAATCAACACCCAGTTATCGCGAGTACGGTCAACTATTTTGACACCATCCACCAGTTCAAGAGTATCAGCGGGATGACTCTCCACAAGATAACGCATCAGTGCACCTTTGATAGTCCATGGGCAACGTAGAGTTTGTACTCGATGGGAAATTCTGGGTAAGTCACCCCAGATACGGCCCAAGGACTGTTCCTGGATAGTTAACATTTCGATTAACTTGGCGATGCAGAACATGGCATCAAAACCAGGGTGGAGTTGAGGGAAGATAAAGCCCATGTCACCGCTGCCACCTAGAACAACATTGCTGCTGGCCTGACAAGCTTCCATGAGGGCAGTTGGGTTAGCTTTGGTGCGAACGACATGGCCACCATGGCGACGAGCAATTTGCTCAATGGCTCCAGAGGTATGAACCGGTACAACTACTGTTCCCTGGGGATGGGCCGTCAGAATCATGTGGGTCATCAGAGCCGTTAACATTTCTCCGCGAATCGGTGAGCCCACCTCATCCATCAGCACTAGCTGTTCGCCATTGGCCGCTACCTGTACCCCAACTGTAGCTTGTAGAGCCTGAACTACCTGCCCCAACTGGCCTAACATGTGTTCTCGCTCGGCCATGGAGGGAGCAGTTTGGCTCAGACTAGCGTTTAGCACAACGGCATCACAACCAAATTTTCCTAGCAATCTCGGTAGGACGGCACCGGAAACCGCATAGGCATAGTCGATGACGACTTTAGAATTGCTGTGGCGAATAGAGCCTACATTCAGTCGTTTCTCGAATTCCCTGGTGTAGATGTCTATTAGGTTGGCTGGATAGGAGACTTCGCCAATCTCATGGATTTGAGATCGCCGCAGATTTTCCTTGAAGTAAGCTCCTTCAATTTTCTTTTCCTTGCCTTTGGGAATGTCAATACCCTTCTTGTCAAAGAACTCAATCAAGATTTGGTCGGCCCGATCAGGATGCAGACGGACATGAATCCCACCAGCAACATCTAATGTTGGGAGGATGACGCGAGCCACAGGAATGGCCGTTGCTTCTAGATTTTGGACATTGATACCCACAGACATCAGCCCGGCAATCAAAGATCGGGAGACCATGCGGGCAATACTGCGCTGGTCCCTGGAAACGGTGACATAGGACCCCGGTTTCAGGGTAGACCCATAGGCTGCCCCCAATTTGACTGCAAACTCAGGGGTAATATCAATATTGGCCAGCCCCGTCACACCGCGCTGACCAAAAAGATTGCGCTGGGCCGTATTGCCCCAAATTAAGTTGATATTGAGTGTGGCTCCAGACTCAATCCGCTTGCTGGGCCATACCCTGACCCCTGGACTAATTTGTGCCTCCTCTCCGACAGTGGAGAGAGCACCGACCACTGCACCTTCTAACACGTGAGCTCGTCGATCGGCCCGAGTGCCCCGGGCAATTACACAGGCTCGTAGATGGGTCTCATCACCGATGATGGCTCCATTCCAAATGATGGGGCGTTTAAGGTCAGCATCACTGCCAACGGTGACATTGTCACCAATGACTGTGCCTGGTTCTAAGGTAACCCGAGCCCCAATGCGACAGTTTCGGCCAATCAAAACCGGTGGTTTGATCACAGCGGTTGGATCAATGTGGGTATTTTGACCTACATGGATACCGGGGGAAGATGCAGGATAGGCAAAATCCACCAATACTTTGCCTTCAAGGGCATCATACTGAGCTTCCCGGTAGGCTTCGAGGTGGCCCACATCACACCAGTAGCCTTCGGCCACGTAGCCGTACATCGGCTCCCCCTTTTCCAGTAATAAAGGGAACAGATCCTTAGAGAAGTCCTTTTCTTGATTTTCAGGTAGGTAATCTAAGACTTCAGGCTCAAGAATATAGGTGCCAGTGTTGACTGTATCTGAGAAAATTTCACTGGTGGAGGGCTTTTCTAAAAAACGCTTGATGCGTCCGTCTTCATCTGTAATGACTACGCCAAATTCAATGGGGTTTGGCACGCGGGTTAAGACCAGGGTTGCTTTAGAGCCTTTTTCCTTATGAAATCGAATCGCTTCTTTAAGGTCAAAATCCGTAATACTGTCGCCGCTAATGACTAGAAATGTGGCATCCAGGAGTTCAGCAATATTCTTCACACATCCTGCGGTGCCCAAAGGCTGATCTTCCTCCACCGCGTAAGTCATCTGTACACCAAAGTCGCGCCCATCCTGGAAATAGTCACGCATCACATCGGGCAAGTAGTGTAACGTAGCGATGACTTCATTGATATCGTGTCGCTTTAGCAGATTGACAATATGTTCTGCAATTGGACGATTGAGCACAGGAACCATGGGCTTTGGCAGGTCACAAGTTAGCGGTCGAAGTCGGGTTCCAGAACCACCAGCCATGAGTACTGCGCGCATAATTCCTCCTGTGGGTTATGAGAATTCAAACAATTTTGATTGAAGGTTAGCTGTGAATAGACAACGACGCTAACCTTTGAAATACACTCAGGCAATATGTGCTTTGAGTGATTACATTTCTTTTGCCGTGCTAGATGTATGCAGTGTCAATTGTACTTGCTTTGTTAAGCTCAACTTTATATTCATTAAGCAAGCCTTCAAAGTACCTAGTCTACTGCTATAAGGTGACGCGTATTGTGTTCCATGACCTATTGCCATTGACGGTCTATGACTATCAGCATTAATATCCTGCAGACAAAATTTCCAACGGCTATAACTATAAGCCTGAGTGCACTGATTACTTTATTGACCATTGCGAGGATAAATCTATGCCCACTTTGTTAGGACTATTGTTGTTAGGCGGTTATGGCTATGGCGCTTGGAAATTTTGGACCGGCTTTAATCGCACCAACTTCAGTAGCGGCAAGCTGTATTTAACACTGCTTTGGCCTGTGTTTATTATTAGTGCCTCCTATCGTCAGAACTTTACCAAGGCACTGAAGGGGCGTTAGCGATTGACCGCCTGTAATTAATTCGATTAATTCGATTATTTAGTGAGAAGGATACCCAAGGATGGTAGTTTCCCAGCTACAGGCAGTAGCTCAAAGGTTTGACCAAGAGTATGGAGGTAAATCATTTGAGCTACCGGATGAGGTCGAAGAGATGGCGGTATTTCGGGAGTGGGTGGCGGGTAGTTTAACCCCGCGTATTACCACTAAGTTTTGGGAAGTCGCCCGCCCTAAGAAAGGTCAACGCTGCTTAGACCTTGGCTGTGGCCTCAGTTTTTTGATTTATCCCTGGAAAGAGTGGAAAGCGGTATTCGTTGGTCAAGAAATCAGCAAGGTTGCCCAGGCGGCCCTCAATCAACGGGGGCCTCAGCTGGACTCAAAATTATTTAAGGGTGTTCAATTAGCCCCAGCCCATAAGCTCGACTATGAACCAGCGACATTTGATTTGGTAATCGCGACTGGATTTAGTTGCTATTATCCATTGGACTACTGGGAACGGGTAATGACCGCTGTAAAGCCCTGCTTAAAGCCAGGGGGGCATTTTATTTTTGATGTCATTAACCCAGAAGAAGAATTAGCAGAAAATTGGGCTATTTTAGAAACCTATTTGGGCGCTGATGTTGAACTAGTGGATTTACCCCATTGGCGAGCGTTGATTAAACGTATGGGAGCTAAGGTCACGAAGCAGGTTGCAGGTGAGGTTTTCCACACCTACCGAGTGCAGTGGCCCTAGGGAAAGTCATCAGGATGAGCAAAATACCCTTGACGGTTGTGGCGGAGATGCTATCTTGGTGTCTAAAATTTTGCGTTAGCAAGTTTGTTTGAAGACTTATAGTTAACCTTAAATATCTAGTTGCCAAGCGTGACTTTGACCGCTATATTGCCTTGCATTCACTGGTGTTTTTTTGTCCTACTGCTCCTAACTATCGACGGTGTTGTCGATTGTGCTTATGTCGCCTAGTCCCTCGCTACCCTTTAATTCCCTTCCCGAGGGCAGCACCCTACCGGGCGGCACACCTGTTTTTGCACTCAAAGAACTGGTGGCTCGACTACAGCGTGAGCAGTACAAAATCCAGGATTTGCTGAGTTCTTTAGGGTTTGCCCTGCGAAGCCTGAACAACATTAGTCAGTTTTTAGAGCTGATCCCAATGATTGCCAATCGGGTAACCGATGCGACTGGCGGTGCTCTGGTATTGTTTCGTCCCAATGGTCAGCTACGCCTAGAGCGCCTTTATTGTCCGACTAACGACACCTGTCAGACTGTGCGTTATGCCTTGGAGTCGGCTACACGTCAGATTACGTCTTCTCTGGCAGTTTCGTCAGGGGGTAAAGGATCGGATGGCGAATCCGTGGCTCTGACCCATCAGGCAGCTCGTAATGCCATGGTGACTTTGGATCAGCAGCTAAATCACTTTCTGGCTCCAGAACTGAAGCTATTTGGCACATCCATCATTGTTCAAAATGTTGAGCGTGGGCGTCTCTATGTATTTAGTGATGATGGCGACTATGCTTGGACAGAGACCCGGCAAAAGCTGGTTCGATTGGTGGCTGACCAGACAGCTGTAGCGATTGAAAATGATGAGTTGACCTTGGCTCTACGTAAAAAAGAGCGGCTGGATAGAGAACTAGAGCTAGGGGCGGAGATCCAAGAAAAATTGCTACCTCGCCAGTGCCCAATCATTGAGGGTGTGGATCTGGCCGCTCGCTGTCAAACGGCTCAAAAAGTTGGTGGAGACTACTACGATTTCATTCCAACTACCTACGACCAGTTACGTAATCCGGCGACTCAATTATCATCCGCCCAACCATGGAGTATTGCCATTGGTGATGTGATGGGAAAGGGTGTACCCGCAGGTTTGATTATGACCATGTTGCGGGGCATGTTGCGGGCAGAGGTGCTCAACGAGCATTCCCCTGGGCAAATTCTGCAGAATCTCAACTGCGTTATGCACACCGATTTGGAGAGTTCAAATCGGTTTGTGACGTTGTTTTATGCAGAATATGACCCCAGGACCCAGCTATTTTCCTATGGTAATGCAGCCCATAATCCACCACTGCTTTGGCAGGCGGCTAACAATACCATCAGTCGGTTAGATGCTGACGGTATGCTGCTGGGGTTGGATATTGATACCCGTTACCATGAGGGACAAATGCAGCTGTATCCAGGTGACGTGGTGATTTTTTATACGGACGGCTTTACCGATGCAGCTAATATTCGTGGTGAGCGCTTTGATGAAGACAATTTGATCAAGGCTGTATGCTGGGCCTGTCGTAACTTAGAAAGCTCCCAAGAGATTTTGGACTATCTGTTCAATTTATTGCGTCACTTTATTGGTCCTGATCGTTCTAAGGATGACGATACGACGCTGGTGGTCATGAAGGTGACCCAACCTGCTGAGTTTCGGCAATTGTCTGCAATTGAAGAGTAGGGGGGGCCGATTATTTCTGGAATTGTAAGGGTTTTCTGTGCAAAATCCCTACAATTCCGGAAATGGCTTGATGTTATCTAGGTGTAGTGCAATGATCGATTTGCCCGATTATTTATCTACCAAATTTTTAGTAAGCCCCATGAAAATCGAGACATCCTCTAGCGCTTTTGGTGATTTCACACCTGTTACGCCAATTGTGGATCAGCCAGTTGCTGCCGTTACTATGCCTGTGATCGCTCAGCAGTTTGAGGATAACTTCTTTGACCGCTCTGGGGATATTCTAGGTAATTTTGTGGACTCAGGTCAGCTGTGGGCATTACTCATTGGCATGGTAGTGGGCTATGTAATTCGAGGTATCACTACTTATTAAGGTTAGGCACAGGTAATTGGATAGTCTCCTAGTGCGCTTTAGGGTAAGTTTAGGCGGTGCGCGTCGGCATCTTCATTATTGGCAGGAGTTTTCACGATTTGAGTACATCACCTACCCCCTGGAGTCAGCGATTTGAGACGGGATTACATCCGGTTATTGCGGAATTTAATGCCAGCATTGGGTTTGATATTGCCCTGGTTGACTACGATCTGACCGGGTCCCAGGCCCATGCCAAGATGTTGGCGAAGGTTGGCATCATTTCTGAAGTTGAAGGTCAGCAGTTGGTGGATGGTTTAGAGGCGATTCGCCAAGAATATCGTCAAGGGACGTTTACCCCTGGTGTGGACGAAGAAGATGTCCATTTTGCGGTAGAACGTCGGTTAACTGAACTGCTGGGGCCACTGGGCAAAAAGTTGCATACAGGACGCTCGCGGAATGATCAGGTGGGGACGGATATTCGGTTGTATTTGCGATCGCACATCAAAACCATCCGCACCTTGATCCGAGACTTTCAAAAAGCCTTGCTAGCCCATGCCTCAGTCCACGTAGACACCCTAATCCCTGGCTATACCCATCTACAGCGAGCTCAGCCCCTGAGTCTGGCCCATCACCTGCTTGCCTACGTAGAGATGGCCCAACGTGACTACGAGCGTTTAGGCGATGTAGCTAAACGTGTTAATACCTCTCCGTTGGGAGCTGGAGCCTTGGCCGGGACCACCTTCTCCATCGATCGCCAGTACACCGCCGATCAGCTAGGATTTGAACGCATCTATGCCAACAGTCTGGATGCCGTCAGCGATCGGGACTTTGCCATTGAGTTTGTCAATGCCGCTAGCCTGATCATGGTGCATTTATCACGTCTGGCCGAGGAGGTAATTTTTTGGGCATCAGAAGAATTTCGATTTGTCACCCTCACGGACAGCTGTTCCACCGGGTCGAGTATTATGCCTCAAAAGAAAAACCCCGATGTGCCGGAGTTGGTGCGAGGTAAGACAGGGCGGGTGTTTGGCCATTTGCAGGGCTTGTTGACCATGATGAAGGGATTACCTCTGGCCTACAACAAAGACTTGCAAGAAGATAAAGAAGCGCTGTTCGATACCGTGGGTACGGTGCAGGCCTGTCTGCAGTCTATGACGATTCTTCTGCATCAGGGACTGGAGTTTCGACCGCAGCGATTGGCAGAAGCTGTGGCTAACGACTTCTCCAATGCCACCGATGTGGCTGATTATTTAGCCGCTAAGGGAGTACCCTTTCGGGATGCTTACAACCTTGTGGGTACAGTGGTCAAAACCTCGTTGGCGGCTGGCAAATTGCTTAAGGATCTGACGTTAGAAGAATGGCAGGCAATTCATCCCGCGTTTGCAGAGGATATTTATGATGCGATCGCACCGCAGCAAGTTGTCGCAGCTCGGAATAGCCTGGGCGGAACCGGGTTTGAGCAGGTTAAACAAGCCTTGGCGATCGCCCAGAAAATGGTTGAAACCCGCTAATTAACAAGATGTAAAGGCATTCCATCAATTAATCTTGTAGAGGCGTTCCATGGAACGCCTCTACAAGATTAAATTTTCACCGATATCGAGAATCATTCCAATCGTAGGTTGAGGTGGAAGGAGGCTTTGGCGTCTGATAGCCATAGTTCCGCTTAGGATGCCAGGATGTTTCACCATAGGTACCTGGCCGCCAAACGGTTCCATGGTGATCCATATGGTCTGCATGTTCAGATGCATAGGCTGCTGCATACTCATCCGCATCGGGGGCAGCATCCACATCGTGGGCAGCCGCTGCTGCATAGGGCTTGGTAGGTAGAGGTGGTTCTGCTTCTCCAGTCACTGCTCCACGTCTGGCAGCACCAGCCCGCTTGCACTTACGCAACAGAGACTCCCAAGTTAAATTGGGTTGCCCCAGTGCAGCTCGAAACTGCTCTAACAAAGCTGCATTGGCTCCAGCAATCGCAGAGCGACGTACCAAAGGACGAGAGGCTCGTAGAGGATCTACCTGAACTGCCGCAATGGCTTGCCTAACAGCATTGTTAATCTCTTTTCGCAGTTCATATTTGGCCTTGTGATATTGAGATTGCCAACCTTTCTCACTGACTGCATATAGAGGAGGCAACCGATTTAAGGCATAGGTCTCAACCTCAATCGGTTTGACATATTTAAGAACACGAGTTGGTAGCTGGCGTAGCTGTTGCTCAACCTCTTCTGCTACTAACAGTTCCATGACGTTAATGTATTCCCGTAAGGGAGGTGCTTTCACATCAACCATGGCATTCGTCACCTACTTAACAACAATCCCGGCATAAGCCTCTTTCTCAGTTAGGTCACTTGGACCTATGTAATGTTGAAGTCAATTTAAATAAACTTCGACATCTACTTTGGTGACACACAAGGGAGTGACACACAGGAAACGCTACAGGCATAAAAGAACATAGGCTTGTGTATAAACCGGTAATCCTTATGCGCAGAAAATAGATCCCAAACCACAACATGGTTTTCCGGATCCTCGTTCGCAAATCGGGATAACTGCTGATCTTCAGATCGTTGATGTTATCCGTTTCTGCTCGTAACTACGAAGCCTTATACGGGGGGTGTTACACCCTATTAGTATAACTACCCAATTGCCAAATTGTGCCTTTTGAAACGAGCAACTAATTTTCTGTGAAGATTACAAAAATAGCAGGAAAACGCTTATTTATAGTCCAACGGACTGGACGTAACTTATTGACTTAAATATGAAGAATTGAGTCTTCTAGAAACTCATTGTTTATTCAATTAAGTCAATATATTAACCATCTTAGCCACTAACATCCCGAATGGTATTGGGGGTGATCACCCTCCATAGCTTTTTATTAGCCCTATTCACAGCGTCTGCATTTGGAGGCACCTTTGAATAGCCCTGATGTAATGATGAACAGCCTATGGGAACTGCCAAAGGTCTGTAAGCTTCAGCCAAGCTTAGGTACCTGACTTAACTATGGGTAAAATTTAGAAACTTAATAAATAAACAAACTTTCTTGAAATAAGAATTTTATAGCTTGCTTTACTTGAAAAATGCCCCAGGCAGTTGGTCATAAAAAATACCTGGGGTATGGGACAAAATACGTATAGATACGCATGCAAAAGGGCAACGTGTTTGAGGCAAATATCAGCGATTTATACCCTTTTGGGTCTGGGATATGTCGGCGCAGCTTGAGTCGGATTAGACAGCCGGATGATGGCATCCATTGCTTGGGGTAAAAATCGGTGAAACCATAAAGCCATATGGCTTTGCCAGCCAATAGCAATTTCTGAATTGCGGCTTTTTAGGCCAGTTATTAGGCCTTGGGCAACTTCTTCAGTGCTGAGGGGAAGTACCCAACGAAACAAGTTAAACTCTTGCACCATGTCAGTGTCCGTCAGAGAAGGTAGCAGTGTGACAACACGGACGTTATGGGCAGCTAATTCGTGGCGAAGGGCTTGGGTGAAGCCAACAATGGCAAACTTGGTGGCTGAATACGTGGCCATCGTCGGTGCAGCCACCTTACCCATAAGGCTAGAGACGTTAACAATGGTGCCCTGTCGACGAGATGCCATCCGTCGTCCGACAAGCCAGGTAACTGTATATAGTCCCATCAAGTTGGTCGATAGTTCAGTGTGAGCTTGCCCGAGGGGGGTTTTCAAAAAGTTAGATTGGTAGGCAACACCGGCACAGTTGACCAGTAGGTCAAATGGCCCATAGTCTTTCCATGCTTGGGCAACAACAATATTGACTGCTGTTGGCTCGGTCAGATCAACAGAGAGAGGGATACCCTGAGTCCCATACTTACGGAGTTCTGTTGCCACTTCTCTCAATTTCTGAAGATCACGGGCGATAAGTAAAATGTAACCAGAACCTTGTTTGGCGAGTTCAATAGCAATTGCACGGCCAATACCACGTGAGGCTCCGGTTACCAGAGCCGTCTTTCCTTGCATATCCATAATCAAAAAACTCCAAAATGGCCTGGGTTCATATCTTCAACAAGGCAAGTGAACCAGGACTGTACCGATATCTGAATATTATTGAGATGGAAACATAGAGGATTTCATGTATGTATGCTGAAATCCTCTACATGTATAAAGCGTTGCTGATCTTTGGCATAAACCAATTTTGAGCGTCAATTGGTTGTCAGATAAGCTGTGCTAACAGCAGTTACAATCATTCTCCAAATCAGCGACTGCACAGATGAATTGAAAACTAAGCGTGAGCCATGCCCAGAACTAGGATTTACGACCGCGTAAACTATAGCTTTTCCCATGGGAGTGGTTTGGTCATGATGCATGGGTGATCATTTCAAACTGCATCACGAACAATTCATGGGTCACACCTTAGCAATTAGAAACAATAGCTGCAACATTTATTTAACAAGAGCATGACATTCCAGAAAAAGTATAGAGGTTATCTTAGTTGAATTCCTTGCTACATAAAGGATTGCCGAATTTCCAGAAACTTGAGAAGTTCTCTGACTAATGAGTTGAGAGGAGGAACCCCTAGTGTTAGAAGCCTGAGTAAATATGCGGATATATCGAATTTATCGATAGCGCATTCTATTGGAACAAGACTTATTATCAGGGTGCAGCCCTTGATGTGTCATCACAATAGGGTGATCATGATCATTGCTGTTCAATTTTTTGATGCTCAATTTTTCCTAAAGGGAAGAGTGTCCTTTCGTAAGTAACGTAGATTGGGTTGAGAGCACGAAACCCAACATCGCCAAAATTTAAGTAGCAATGTTGGCTATGGAGAATTTAGGAGAGAGATTGGCATAGTTTGATCCAATCCCACACTGTATATGGCGATTTACCATAATTTCCGATGGGCGTGCGGCAATGTTGAGTTAAAGACGTTTGGGTTGGCAGAGAGAGATATTGGTGTAGGTGTAACCCAATCTACGGTTTATGTTTTGCAGGCGATCTTTATATAAAGGGTAACTAATGCCCAAACAATGACATGACTTGGGTTCAATCGTTATCCTAAGGGGGATTCCCGTTGTTATACTCCCGGTTAGCCTATGTCCCTTAATTCTGGTAATTCCGTTGTCGCTCAATGCTCTGATCTAATTGAAGGGCTGATTCAGGCTACTCTAAAGGGTAAAATTCGGTCTAAGACTCAAGTGTATCGTCAACTGAAAGATGGTTTACCTGTGGGAAGCGGGGAAATATTTGAGCGCTGTTTGGCGGAACGGATGCAGACGGCGGAGCAGGATAAATCGCTAAAAGGGCCTCGGATTGTGCGTGCTCTAAAAATGGTGCAGGGGGAATGGGCGAATTTACAAAAAACACGGCAGGTTGAGGAAAAAGTGTCGTCGGTGACGGCTCAGCTTTCGTCAGCTGTTGGGGAAGACCAACTCGATACGTTACTTAAACTGTTGGATCCTAATCAAGATCAGCCACCCACTCGTGATCAGCTGCAACAGCTAGCCCAGTCTTTACAGGCTGAAAGCAATAGGACTTTAGGAAAAGGGATCGAGTCTGGACTAGCGGCTTTTAGACAATTGGAAGGAGAACTGGTTAGTTGGCTATATGAAGCGGGGGATAAAGATATTGGTTTTGGCTCAGAGCAACGCCGTGGTCCCTGGCAGTATTGGGCAAAGCGGCTAGAGTCTCCTGTCGCTCAGCAGCTGTTTGATGCTTTGGCAAAAGGAGAGTCAGTCACTTCTCTAGCAGAGGGATGGAGTCGACTAGATGAGAGTAGTTGGGTGCAGCTAGCGATTTTGTTGCACTATCTCAAACGGGGATTAGTGAAGTGGTTTGATCAACAACCTTATAATGTAAAACTTGGCAAAAAACTCTCCTACTCCACATTTTTGATTTTTGCCAACATTGAAGCTAGTTTAGCTCAAGGCTTTCAGGCTAGCCGGCCCCATCTGAGCCGAAGTTCATTTCAGCTGATGCAACAAAGTCTCCGGAGCTTTGCCCAGCGGGATGATTTCCCCTTGTATGGAGGTGTGTTTGCTGCCTTTGATGGGGGATATTTGCAAGATACTTTGGATTATTTTAGTGAACCACTAAAACAGGTGCCGGGTACACAGGAGAAGGCACGATTGCTGACATTGTTGGGCTATTCTCAGCGCACATTGGGGCGGTATGAGGCAGCGCTAGAGTTTCATCAAGAGGCTTTAGAGATTTCAACGGCTGCAGGGGATCAGTGCTGTGTGATTGCCAGCTTTAACCATCTGGCCAGGGTGCATGTGCTACAGAAGAATTATGGGGAGGCAAAGAACTTTAGCCAGCGGGCGCTAATTATGGCACGGCAGCAGGGGGATGTTTTGGGGGAAGCAAATGCGCTGGTGAACTATGGCTATAGTGAGGTGTTTGCGGCGCGAGCAATCGATACGCCGGATTTGTCGGTGCATGAGCAGGCAATTGGCTATTTGGAGCGGGGGCGAGACTTGGCAGAAACCCTGGGGGATTTTCAGAGTAAGGCGTTGGCCTATAACAGCATGGGGATTGCCTATAGTATTGCAGGGCAGCCGGGGTTGGCGATCGCAACGTTAGAGCAAGCGTTGCCATTAACCCAGGCGGCAGGAAATGTATATTTGCAGGGGGTAACCTGTACGTATTTGGCGGAGGCACAGCGAGCCTTAGGGAATGTAGAGGCGTCAGTGCTGTATGGAGCGTTAGGGATGTATTTGTTGCATCAAATTGGGTCGTCGGAGTGGCGGCAGGGGGCAGGATTATTGCGAGTGGTATCGGGAGAGTTGGGAGATGAGACGTTTGAGCAAGTATTGCAGAGCCAGCGACGGGGTATTATTCAGTGGATTGGGGTGGATGGGTTTGATTATTTAAGAACGTTGTTGGGAGAGTATTGAGGGTCCCCATGTTGTTTCAGGCTGTATACACTTTGCTGAGGCCTAATTTTGCTAGCCCTTTGCGGTACGCAATAGAGGTTTTGTCGGCTTCAATGTGACACTCGGTACGCAGATCTAACGGCAGATCTTCTGGGTACTGGGATTCGACGACTTCTTGATCCTCGGTAAAAATCTGACGGTTAAATTCGTAGACTGGCTCTAGGGGCTGCTCCTGGTCAAAATTGCGGCACAATGGCGAAAATAGCCGAGTCTTGCGCGCCGAAATTGGAGACGGTGCATTCAAAATACAGAGTCGACCGCCTTCAGGAAAATGAACCCTCAGAATAGCGGCAAAGGGTAGAAACACATCAAATACCCGTAGCCATTTAAAGTCTGCCGGAGCTCGATGCTGTAATTCTTTAGGGAAGTTGCTAACTGTGCTGAGATATTCTGCTCGTAAGCCCTGAGACGTTGGCGTCACTGTGTAGGGCGGCACCTCTGGGTTATCACGATCGGCAAAGGCTTCATGGTGTACCCAGGCAAAGTGAGCCACATCGAGAAAGCCTTCCATCTGGCGGCCCACAGCAGCACTAATATCAATGCTATCGGGCAAAATGGGCTGATAATCTGGGCTATCCCACTCCGGCAACTGGGGCATATTGGCGTCGCTGCCATCTCCGCTTAGGGTGGTCCACACCAACCCAAACGCTTCGCGAACGGGGTAGGTTTTAAGACATAGCCGGGCCGGAATACTTGCTTGGGGATTGGCCGGAATTAGCGTACAGGCTCCGCTGGCATTGTAGTGAAAGCCGTGGTACTTGCAGATCAACTGATCATTATCAATGTGCCCCAGACTCATGGGCACACCACGGTGGAGACAGAGGTCGTTAGCGACGGAAACGCCCTGACTGGTGCGCCAGATAACCAATCGTTGGTCCAATAGGGTGGCAGCGATGGGGCTATCGGTAACGTCGTGACTAAACGCAATGGGGAACCAGAACGGTGCGATCGCATCCCAATCATCATTCAAAAAAGTACATCCACGAGGATAATGACCCGATAATTTATTTATCTCGATTGAAACCATAGCTATCCCGGTCCGTTAAAATTCTATGCTTGGAGCATCGTTTGATTGCCATAGTGGTCAACCGCAACCCCTCTTTCTGTCACCGTTTTAACGATTTTCCCTGGCTATTGTGGCGTATCCTCCCATAGCCCAGGAGCCATTTCATTAGTTTGTCCGTATCCATAGACAAAAACTGCACTAAAATCCTTTTAGCCTTCCAATTGCACATATAAGCGAAAAATATCGTTACGCCTGGTTACATTTCTTAAGAAAAGGTACATAATGTAGCTGACCCCTTAAATCTGGTTTCGGCGTCACAGCCATTGAAATCGCTTACTGATCAGGAATGACATCCTTTGTGTTAGGCAACTTACCATTTCCAGGACAGAGCGGTGACCAAGTCGTCAGCAAGGCGGTGAGTACTGCCATTGCTGCTCTGTTTAAACGTACGGGCAAGCTAGAAGCCACTGTGCGAGCTGAGCCTGTAGCTAAACTGCTCCAGGGAAGCGTTGACGGCTTTGATTTCGTTGGCCACAGTATGTTGATGTATAACGGCCTTCGCATTAAGGCGATGGAGCTGTTCGTGCAGGCTGTGTCAATTGATTTTGGCGCTATTTTTAGAGGGCAGGTGCGCATCAAGCAACCCACCCAGGCATCCATGCGCGTTGTGCTGACTGAGGAAGATTTAACCACATCGTTTAATACCCCATTCGTAGTCGAGAAACTGCAACGGATGGAGTTTGAGGGCCAACCCCTTCATTTCAGCAGTACTGAAATGCTACTGAATGATGATAAGACCATCAGCTTATTGAGTCAGGTGCGCATAGGCAGTATCTCGAATTCACCTCAGTTTGTGTCTTTAACGGCTCGTATTGAGGTCTATGAGCGTACTAAGTTGGCATTTGTCGATGTGGCCTGTGGTGGCACAGATAAGGACATAGCGTTGGGTAAGGCGATTATTGAACACGTCAATGCTTTGTTAGACCTGGATTCCTTCAGCCTCAGTGGTACTCAGCTGCGTATTGATAAAATCCGTATGCGGAATAAAGAGCTGATTTTCTATGGTGTGGCACACATCAACCAGTTTCCAGGCTGCAAGTAGTTAAGTCCGAAACCAAACTATCTCATAGGAAATTCAAACTACATTCTGGTCTGTTTATATGAGCCAGATTTTGGCAGACCCTGGAATTAGGAACACTCTTACAGGTCGCATCCACTCGATCAGCTTAAAGGGTGACAAGGAACTTCAAGCCTATAGTCGGCAATGATTTGGGAAAATAAAAGGGCAAAAAAATAGGGGACTATGCATCCCCCACAAAAAATAAAATGTTGCCTCAAGTATACCAAACGATTTGCCGTAAGCATCTCAATGAACAGCAGTATCTAACGCTAGAGCTGGTGTTACTTTTGATACAAGCGCATCGTCAAGTCACGCTTGGAACCTTAGCCAGTCTATTCCCTCAACCGATCAAATATGCGAGTCGTAAACGGAACCTACAACGGTTTCTAGTCCTGCCTCGTCTGAGTCTTACCGTGTTGTGGTTTCCATTGATCAAATATTGGATTCGACAAGCTCAAACCGGGCATCGTCTCAATCGAGATCAGCGTCGTCAGCTAAAAAAAAGACCCATCAGAAGTATGGGTATTGGTTGATTGCGATAGACCGAACCCAATGGAAAGGGCGGAATCTGTTTATGGTGACCCTGGTATGGGGGACTCATGCCTTACCGCTCTATTGGGAGCTATTAGATCATGTAGGCAACAGTAATCTGAGGACCCAAAAACGAGTCTTAAAAATCGCTCTGAAAGTATTGAAACCCTATCCAACGTTGGTGATAGGAGACCGAGAATTTCATAGTCCCAAATTGGCCGAATGGCTGGACCAACAAGGGGTATTCTTTGCCTTACGTCAGAAAAAAGACTTCCACTTCCAACAACACCCTGGTGACGAGTACCAAGTCCTCAAAGACCAAGGATTCAAGCCAGGTAGGTCTCAATTTTATGGCGGCATTCGAGGGAATAAAGGAGACGGATTAGGTCCCTTTAATCTGGCGGTTTATTGGAAACGCAAGTATCGCAAGACGGGACCGAAAGCTCCCTGGTATATCCTGACAAATCTCCCTTCCCTCAAACAAACCTTAAGAATTTACCGATGTCGCTGGGGAATTGAACAATTTTTCAAAGATTGTAAAAGCGGGGGGTATCACCTCGAAGAGACCAAGGTGAACGACCGTCGCTTTTTAGCCTTGGTCGTGGTCATTGTGCTCGCCTATAGTTTGGCTACGATGCACGGGCAACAGATGAAAGCATTACGGATAGATGAGTATGCTGGATGTATCAAAAGTCACTTAGACAAGGCTCCCTATCACAGTGATTTTAGCTTGGGTTTGTATGGACAACGGTGGATAGTTGCCATGACTATATGGGCTGATTGGGCCTTGAAGTTGATCGCTCTCAAACCTAATAAACGGCTCTATTTTCAACGTGGTTTTCTCGCTCTGTCCCTTATGGAACATGCTTTATAGCTACGCTGTCACCTTTTAAGCTCGATCAGTCGAGCTATTTCTTCAACATCACATCTGTAGCATATTTATGCTACTAAACTTAAATATCTAACCCTTCTTTGATTCAGGTATTTCTGAAAAACCGCAAAATCATTGCAATACACTGATTTTAACCAGATTTAGAAGCTTGTTGACTAGCCTCTGGAATCTGTGACGATGATCACTATTTTTCCTCAGCCAAGCTCAGAAAGCCCTTACGAAACCTTCAGTTACCCGTCAGATAAGGTTCAGCTAGGCCCAGCATCCTGGTAATCAATGGAGCAAATAAATAATTCATTGATTTATCAGGGAGCGTCAACCATGAAACGCACACGTCTTTCCGCTTTGACTGTTCTGGTTGCATCCGCTGCCCACTGGTCAGTCAACGCTAGCACTCTCGCCCCCATTGCTGCCGCTGCTGAACCCACCAGTTTCAATCTGCAACAGCAACGCCTTGAGGCACTCGATCACCGCACCAAGACCACGGTTCATCACAAAATTCAGGTTGAATATCTCAACAATCAGACAAAAACCATCGAAGCCATCCAAGTGGCTCGTCTGGACGCCCAAGATGATCGAACCAAGGCCATTGAAAATATTCAAACAGAACGGCTAAACGCCCTAGACGCTAGCACTAAAACCGTAGTCCGCTAATGGATACGACTGCCTTATCAAGTTTGGGTGCCCGGTGCAAACTCCGTTTATCGGTGAAGCTTTATTCCCAGGGCACTCTTTCCTCTCCCAACAACCTTCACACACCAACCCAAGCCTCTGTCATACCGACAGAGGCTTTTTCATGTGATCAAACACACAAGGAAAAACAAAAAAGATCACAAAAACCTTTTAGGAATATAGCTGAAGGAGCCTGTTTATATATACAGAGCACCACTGAGCTCTCCTAATCCTTTAAACAGCAAAGTCCATTGCCCCTGGCAGCGATGTCAGGGATTTTTTTAGATAATCGCCAGAATAACTCGCAGCTAGTGCCCTGGCCAGGTAAAGCGACTCGTCGAAACTGACCACCCAACCGTTTTCGCTAATACTAAATCTGTTGAGCGCTAATAGATATCTACGCTATAGACGTCAATACAACACAGTCCTATAGGTATCCGAACACACAAAAATTCTTATAACATCCATTTTTTAAGGCTTTATATTTCTAAAAAAAATTAAAAGTTATTGGAATAATTCAGAAATATACATTTCTTAATAAAAAAGGATGTTTTCCACAGGTTTCTCCACAAGTTTTCCACAGGTTGGGATAAGTTCTCCCCAGATAGGAACCAAAGTCATGCAAATTCAAAACATCTGTGGAAAACGTCCAATTGACCAGAATCAATTCGTTTGAGTAACTGCATGTAAACAAAAGAACAGCTCAACCCTAATCATCTCGTTAGGCCAAAATCTTCTTAGAAAAATCTAAAGAGTGGGGAGCATTGCTAATTTCTGAGAGCTCCTGCACAATAAAGCTCCACTGACCTAAGTGACCTAGTGATTCTTCTTCTGAGCACTGTCTTCAGGGTGCGGCTAGCATTTGCGTTAGCCATGACAGTCCCTTGAATACTAGGCACTAGTTTGTCATACCTATATCTTCTTGAAGGAGCTTTAAATCTGATGCCCCCAGTTACAGCCCCTGTTACTGTCACCCTTATGGTAGAGATTCCAGAAGATTTGCATCTATCGATCAAAGACTATTTAGATACCCATGAAATGTGGAGTCAGGAACGGATGATGCAAGCTGCTCTATCCTTGTTTCTGCTACAGAATGGCGTAAATCACCCCCATATCAATCGACTCTACCTAGATAGCCTATTTGGCTATACCGCCTAATAGTGATGCGATAGCCATCGCAGTCTTATTTACCTGTTGAGTTTCACTCTAGTAAAAAAGTCTCTGGCTAATTGGCCAGAGACTTTTTATGTCTTTGGTGGGAGGGCTAACCATGAAAGTCAAGAGTTCTCTAACCAACAAAATTTTGTTGTCTTAGAGTCTCTACTAACATAAAAGCATTGGCAAACTGTTACTGCTATGCATGGGTTATGTCCTGGTTAGGATCAAGCCATAACTAACTTCCAAGAGTAAATGCTGAATATGACGGTCCATGGAACGTCTGTACATCCAAAATTTGGAGGTTAATTGATTTTGCTTACTTAGATGCTTCCTTAGAGTAGATGCGCTGAAGAGGGACCTAAAGATGAACCCTAATGACTCAGACCAGTGGCTCAAACCAAGTGTTAAATTTTGAATGGGTGATCAACAGGTAAATGCTTGATTTCAGATTTTAGATTTTGAGTGAGTGGTTGAAACAAGCAAGCTGAGGGATGCTGAATGGAGACGTTTGATTGGATCGTAATCGGCAATGGATTAGCAGGTGCAGCCCTCAGCTATGAGTTAGCTAAGTTAGGACAATCGGTATTACTAGTGGATGATGGTAATCCAGACAGTGCCACTCGCTGTAGCTATGGGGGAATTGCCTATTGGTCAGGCACAGATGCCACTACTAAACAGCTTTGTAAAGCGGGCATTGAACGCCATCGTCAGCTATCAGATGAGCTGGGTAGAGCAACGGAGTTTCGAGAACTCGATCTACTGCTTACATTTGCACCTGGTGTGGATAGCACAGAGTTGGAAGAGCAGTATAGTCGGTTTGCGATCGCACCCCACTTAATCACACCTCAAGAGGCCCAAGCCCTTGAACCCCAACTCAAAATTGATGCCATTGGCGGAGCTTTCACCGTCAAGCATGGCCATGTCAACCCGATTAACACCTTAGAGGCCCTCAATCAGGCCTTTCGCTGTCTGGGAGGACAACAACTTATAGCATCAGTCACTGGCTTAGTACGGATCAACGATCGAGTCACTGGCATAACCACACCGACCCAGGCCTATGCCGCAGGGAACATTGCCGTGGCCGCTGGAGGCTACAGCCGACGATTACTCAAAAACTCACGGCTTGCCGTTCCGCTATATCACACCCATGCAGAAATTGTTGCTTTACCCACCGTCGAGCAGCCCCTACGTACCTTGATCATGCCTGCGGTAGCCAATCGGTTTGAGGCTGAAGCCAAAGCCAGTGACCCAGTCACTGAAGGTCTCTGGGATGGCCCCCCCTATGAAATTGCCCCCCCGATTTTGGATACAGGAGTAATTCAATTTTTAGATAAGTCAACCTATATCGGTCAAATCAGTCGGTTTCGCACAGATTTGGTAACAAACTCCATTGATGCGGCCCAAAGTGACGCTAAAATGCGTCAAGCTATCACTGCTCAGTTGCCCTGTTTGAGAGACATCCCGGGCCGCTGGCGACACTGTGTAGTCACCTTTAGCCGCGACGGACTACCGCTAATTGGTCCCATGCCTGGCGTTGCAGGATTACATATTTTCTCTGGCTTTACGAGCCCGTTTGCTATGCTCCTGCCCATTGCCGAGCGATTTGCCCAATGGATCGATAGTGGACAAAAAACGACCCCAGATGGCTTAGTAGAAAAAATGCTCGTCACCCGTTTCGAAAACTCCTAACCCTATCGATACAGCAGCTCATTAATATAGGGTTGCCCTAGTCGGCAACCCTGCCATCTAATGCTGTCTGGGCCAGCAATTGAGAACTACTTGGTAGGTGGTGGCACCGTTATAAAAGCGATACTGGACTCGATCCGTGGTGCCTCTAAGATCAAAATCAATTAGACAGCATCAAAACAACAACCCATGACATGTCATCATCGTCTGTATTAATCACTGCTTTTATCTATGATCGCTGAGCTTACTATAGAAAATAAGCTATGATTCATGTAAGTCAGCAGGGCTGTAGGCTCCATTGTTGGCATTGATCATTTGCTGCCCATATCTAGTTCAGGGGTTCAAGAGTCCATGACGGTAACTGCTTATGCCACTCCGGCATTCTGTGACGGTATTCAATATTTTGGTGAGGCCCCTGCTGAAATGGCGGCCTACTTAGACACGGCTGCCATTGGTGAAGGGGATGTTGAGATCGCATCCCCCAGTGATCCTAAAGCTGTATATCAGACTGTTCTGGCTGCGGATGCCCTGCGCTATTTAACGCTACAAATGACCGCCAGCAAGCAGTCGGGTCACCCCGGTGGGTTTGCCAGTGTTGCTGATGAGATTGCAGCCCTGATCATGCTCGGCTACAAGAACTTGATTACAGAGGTGGGCCACCATGCCCCTGGTTTCTACAGCACTGTCTTTTTAGACCGCTCGTTAGAAGCTATGGAGATTAAGACGGTCACTCAACTTTGCGATCGCTTCCGCGAAACCCACGGTTTACTGGGCCACTTATCGGGACAGATCCCAGGCCTGTTAAATCCTGCCGGTCCTCTAGGTCAAGGCCAACACTTTGCCATGGCTGGAGCCAAGCTCAACCCAGGCACCCTCTTCCCCGTCACCATTGGTGATGGCGGTTTGGGCGAGCCTTACATCATGAGCAGTATGGCCCACTTCAACACGGCCTATCCCCAGTCCACCAACTTCCTGCCCATCTTGGTGTGGAACGGATTCTCCCAAGAGCACCACAGCATGGTGTCAACCCAGTCCAATGAAGCCATGATTGCCTACTGGCAAGGCAATGGGTTTAAAGACGTGATTTTGGTTGATGCCAAGGATTATGACGATGCCGATCAGCCAGGTCCCTATGTAGACAGCACGGCTTTCTCACTAAAGCAGCGCATGGCCTTTACCCAGGCACTACTAGAAGCGACAGATAAAGCTGCAAAACAAGCACTTTCTGGCACTCTCACCGTTCTCATCGTTAAGCAGCTGAAAGGGGCAGGGGTACACAAGCGTGGCGCTAAGTCCCACAATCTCTATCCCGGAGACACCCTAGACAAAGACTATATTGTCAACGCTTTGCAAACTCGGGCATTACCTGCTGTTGGGTGGGACTTGGTGCGCACCAACTTTGAGCGATCCAACGGTGGTCCCAACGTTAAGACGGCGGTTACAGAATCAGAACTTGCTTTAGCAGACTTAGGCCAGCTTCCCCTCAACGAATTCCCAGTGGGGGGTGATAAACAAGTGGCCACCACTGCCATGGGCTTACTGGTAGGGCACGTGGGTCAGCAAGACTCTAACTTTGTTGTCACCAATGCAGACGGTAATGCCGCCTCGGGAATTAACAATATTAACCAGGCCCTGAAGATTGTTCACCCCACCACAGATGATCTATACTTCCAAGGCCCCAATGGTCAAGTTTATGAGCCCCTAAGCGAAGACGCCTGTGCTGGTATGGCCGCTGCCCAGGCCCTATTCGGAGGTCGTAGTTTATGGTGCTCCTATGAATCCTTTGTCATTAATGGCTTGCCCATTTGGCAAACTGTCACCCAGGCCATGGCAGAGTTACGCAGAAATACCCCCTCTACCATCTGTCTGTTTACTGCAGGGGCGCTAGAACAAGGACGCAACGGCTGGACCCACCAACGTCCAGAAATTGAGAACTACTTTGCCGCTATGATGCGTAACGGCAATGTGTTTCCCTTGTTTCCTGTTGATGCCAACAGCATTCAAGCTTGTTATGAATGGGCTATAGGCACCAGCAATAAAGGCATTACCATTACAGCCAGTAAATCTCCTTTACCCATTCGCACCACGCTGGCCCAGACCCATGAAGCCTTAAAAAGTGGTGCCATTGTCCTTCAAGAAACACCAGGGGAGAAAACTATTGTCTTTGCTGTTGTGGGCGATATGATGCTGCTGCCAGTTATGGAAGCGGCTGAAACCTTAGCTCAAGCAGGCATTGGTTCTAAAGTTGTTGCCATTGTTAGCCCCAGACGCCTCTATCGTTCCACCGACGTTGCTTGGGAAACCTGCCGCAATGGGGATGACACATTCTTAAGTGATGAAGACTTTGCCACCCTATTTGCAGGCGATGCTCTGTTGGGTGTCACAGGTGGCTCTAGCGCCATGTTGGAGCCGGTCATGCTACGCAGCACACTACCCCGTGATGTGATGGCATGGAAGCGTGGTGAAACAACAGCCAACGCTGGTCAGCTGTTTGCCTTTAATGGGTTAACGGCAGAAGCATTGGCACACCGGGCAAAATCCCTAATGGCTTAAGGGAGGGATTAGTAAACATGGATCGGGGAGGAAGGTTTTCCTCCTCGGCCTAAAAGGTAGTGATGATGGTTTACTTGCTCGCATATACCCGATAGCGAGGATTTTCATACACCACTGGTAAATCGACAAGATGTTCAGCATTCGTGACAGCATACTGGCCTTTGTACTTGTCCATCAGGGCCTTTATTTGGGTGGCATCTAAGTTGTTGTAGGCTGCAGTCAGATCATTGCGGATAAGACGGCGAGTATCTTTACGCAGGTCGACATAACTCAGCAGGTCGATACCGCCACCTAGATCCGTAATGCGGGTAAACCAGGCATCAACATCTGCAGATGAAGCACTGGGTACAAATCGAAACTTAGCGACTGATGGATGGTCAGAAAGCCAGGGTAAAGCACTCAGATCAACCGGAGATGAGACAACAACGTCACCATCGGGAACATGTTGTTTAAGCCAGTTAGCCGTGGCAATCATTTCGGGATTTACGCCTTGGGCTTTACTAGGAAAGGTTTGCAAAGCCATGCCTTTGTCATAAAACCGGGTGGCCTCAACACCAAAGCCAAAGAGAATTACCAAAGTAATTGCGATCGCACCCATGGGATACCGAAACAACAGCTGTTCTAGAGCCAACGCCAAAAAGAAACCCGTGCCTAACGCCAGCATCAAGTCGCCAACACGAAACGGGTAATATTGCAGAATTTGGCCATTGCTATCAAACGGAGCCACTAATAGACCCGCGCCAAACAAGATGAGCGTACACAGAATAAAGCACACAAAGTCTGCACGATGCTTGGCGATGGTCTCGTCTTGCGGTGTTTGTTTGGGGTGCGATCTCAAAACATAAACAACACAGCCTGTAAAAACCAGCAAATAAGCCAGCAAATATAACCACTCATCCTGGGGCCAGGCAAAGGGGTTCACATGATGGGGGTTACGCAAAAAAGAATAGATATAGGACGGAGAGACTCCCCCCCCTTCAACCGGTCTTAGCAACTGGGTGAAAACAGCTATCCAGGCAAAGATCCCCGTCACCAGATAAATGGGAACTGCCGCCAACCAACGGCGGCCATCCAGCAAAACCTTGGGCTGACGCCATAACAGCCACAACAAAATAGCAATGGATGCCCAGCCACCCACCAACGCATGGAATGATGCAGCAATCCCTAACAACGCCACCATGCGCAAATATCGACCGGAAAACATGGCCGACAGTGCCATAAAAATAGCGCTATAGGCAAAAATCTTAGGTTCAATGCTCCCTAGTAACCACTCCCCAGCGATTACCCCCTGGGGCCTACGCACATAAACAAACAGACCAATGGCCACCAGCAGGGTTAGCAAACGAATCCCCAAACTGCGTGCTAGGGTCCACAGGCCAATCGCTAGGGCAAGATAGCCCAGAATCCGTCCAATGATGGATGTGGCTAAAAATCCAACCGTCGCTGTGAGGTGACCAAATATAAGTTGAAACAGCAGCCGATAACCGGATGGCTCACTGTAGTAAATATCGTTTGCCAGCCAGGTGGGGTCTGCAAAATGACGAGCCATGGGCAAATGATGTAACTCATTGACCGAGCCCATATTGCGGATAAATAAAAACTTGAGACACAGAAACAGCGTAATGGTGGCAACGGGCAGTACCCAGGTTTGGATTGCAGACTGTTTCTGACTCAAAGAATTCACAGGTATCTCAATTGAACAAGCTCACCTGAAATCCTACAGTCTCAGGCGACGCCAGTGTACCATTCACATTTGAATACATTGGCTAGCTGATACCCCATTGGCTGAGCGAAGCCGAAGTCAACAGGGTATCAGTAACTAGCTGGGCGAAGTCGAAGCAGCCTTAATTCGCTAGCACACCAGGCCAATTGGTATCAGCTTTGGCAATGTAACCAGGAATATCTTGGGCCCAACGCTGTTGAATCTTATCGTTGTAGTTCAGATATAGTTTGCCATCGACAATCTTCCAGGCTGTGGGTTCAATGGGGGCAGTGCTACCCTGGCTGACGGCATAGGCGCAGAAACCACCATACTGGGGGGCATATTCCTCAGGGTTAGCGGCAAACAGATCGCGGTTCTCTGCTGACGCAAACTGCCAGGTTGCACCTTCCCAATCATGGGTAAATTCTTCACTACCCGGCGTATAGTCACCCTCAGTAAAGTAAGCCACGGGATCGGCTCCACGAATCGCAACATTATCTTCAGCAAATACGGCATAGGTGGGTGCTGCAGCCTGTTCGGTGCCCGCTGGAGCCGTTGTAGATGTAGTAGTGGATGTGGCACAGCTAGCCAACAACATTGTGCTAGCAAGGGCTAGAGGAAGCAGAATTGAGCGTTTCATCGCACAGTGAACTAAGGGTCACTTCAATTAATACGCACTCAACCTGAAAACCGACTGAGAAATATAACTTAATTGGCTGAAGTTCCTGATTATTAGGTATTGGTTATTAGTTGTCTATCGATCTTGCCAGTGGGCATTGGAGAGTAAAAAGGTCTGACAGTCCCTGACTGAGGCAATGGATTAGTAAACTTCATAGTTAGCAGGCTGTCAGCTAACTCTTTATCGACTGCTGTGGTTAATTGGATGGGCATACTTTTTTTCAGTAATATTGGCTCAACAAGTACATTCGAACTAGTACAATTGCAGTCTGGTGAGGCAGTAGCGGCAGTATGGCTGGAACATGGACATCTGAGCAAGTGCTGGCACTGTCGCCAGATGCGGGTTCCACAAAGCGAGGGAAATCCCTGGCCAATGTGTCCAAGTGGCAGTTGCTGGGTCATGCGGGGCAGGCTGTGTGGGGTGAGTGCAAGGGCAGTGGTAAAAAGCCCTATCGCACTCAGATTGACCTGAGCGAACCGGCCTTTCGCTGCAGTTGTCCTAGCCGCAAGTTTCCTTGTAAACATGCATTGGGTTTGTTTCTGCTCCTGGTAGAGCAGCTTGAAGCGTTTGGCAACGATCCTCCCCCCGATTGGGTAACTGAGTGGTTAGAAAAACGCGCTCAAACAGCAAACCGTCAGCAAATTAAGCACAAGAAAGCGGCGGCGGACCCAGCAGCCCAGGCTAAGCGAGCCGAAAAAAGAGCGGCAAAAATTGAAGCTGGACTAGAGGACTTAACTCAGTGGTTGGCGGATATTATTCGCCAGGGTCTGGCGGCTTGGCCAAACCAGCCCTATAGCTTTTGGGATCAGGCGGCAGCCCGATTAGTGGATGCTCAAGCACCAGGATTAGCCCGACGAGTACGCAGTCTAGGTAGCATTCCCCATTCAGGCCAAGGTTGGCCCGAGCGCATGCTAACGGCACTGGGGCAGTTGCATCTGCTGGTGGAGAGTTATGGCAGATTAGATAGTTTGACACCCGCCATGCAGGCGGAGGTGCGATCGCAAATTGGCTGGCCCCAAACCCAAGATGACTTGCGGCTGCGGGTGGAAAAAGCGGATCCGCTGGTGGACTGTGTTGCTGACACCTGGCAAATTCTGGGCAAAGTTGTGATTGAAGAAGACAAGTTGCAAATGCAGCGTACCTGGCTGTGGGGTTCTGAGAATCAAAAATCTGCCCTCGTGCTGAACTTTGCCCATGGGCGACAGCCACTGGATGTCAGCCTGATACCAGGCAGCAGTTTCAGCGGTAACTTAATTTTTTATCCAGGAACTGGGCTACAGCGTGCTTTTATAGACCTGCGGGAAAACACCACCGCCCAAGTACCACCGCCCACTGGAAACACCATTGCAGCTGCCATCGGTCACTATGCCCACAGCCTCAGTCAAAATCCCTGGCTAGAGAGATTTCCCCTAACCCTGGCCCAGGTTTGGCCTCTCCCCAGAGAAGATAGCTGGTGGTTACGAGATGCAGCCAGGAAAGTTCTCCCCATTGCACCCGGGTTTCAACGCGGGTGGGAGTTATTGGCCTTAAGCGGTGGCTATCCGCTAACGGTCTTTGGCGAGTGGAATGGCAGCACATTTCTGCCCCTCAGTCTTTGGTCTGGGCAGCAATTTCACCCATTAGGAGACTGACAATGGAATACTGGAAAACCCTCTTAAACACCGCCTTAATCGGCACCGATCGTCAGTCTCCTAATCCTCCTAAAACGGTAGGTACACTGACGACGGCCCTGGGTCAACTCAATTGGCAACAGCCTGAGCGCTCTATCTTGTCAGCAGCTGGTGCTATAGCTCTTTATCAACAGGTGGGGCAACTACCGATAACGGTAGATTGGGCATTACTAGACCCCTGTGCTGATGAAGATTTACCCTGCTGTTCTGCTCAAACCGCCAGACATTTAAATACTATCTTGGCCGAACATCCAGCCATCATGCCGGAATTGTTGAGGCTACTCACGCAGTCTCAACAGCGTGTCCCAGAACAGTTGTTGCCTAAACTCCTCCATTTTGGGCGACAACGATCAGAACTTCGTCCGCAGATTACAGCCGTTATTGGTAAGCGAGGTCAATGGTTGGCCAGCCAAAACTCAGCCTGGGAATATGGCTCAGCCCAAAGAATGACTGAGTTCCATGCAGATTCAGCCGCTTGGCGCGAGGGTAGCCGTAGTGAGCGGGCTTTATTTTTACAACAGTGGCGCGAGACAGATGCTGATGCAGCTAGAGAAGCGCTAGAAGCTGTGTGGTCCTCAGAGTTAGCCAAGGATCGAGCAGCCTTAATCTCTTCCCTGGCCTGCAATTTATCCATAGCCGATGAACCTTTTTTAGAAAAAGCACGTTGCGATCGCGCCCAAGCTGTACGCCAACAGACCGTTGGGCTACTGGTAAAACTGCCAGAGTCTCACCTATGTCAGCGCATGGCCGAACGAGTCAGTCAGTTTATATCGCTTCAAGCCAGTACTTCAGAATTAACTATCAAGGTGACTCTCCCGAAAACATTTGAACCGGTGTGGGAAGAGGATGGAATCACATCCAAAACAGTAGCTGGGCTGGGAGAAAAAGCGAGTTGGCTATATCAGATGCTCACCAGTGTATCCCTGCACCATTGGCATGGAAAACCAGCCGCCATTGCCTACGCCATTAAAGAACACCAATGGCAAGACATGCTGCTCAAAGGATGGGGCGTCGCCGCCCTACGCCAACAAAATACGACCTGGGCCAATGCCCTAGTTAAGGAGTTTGACCTGCAACAGATCGATGAACGGTTGTTGTCAGACCTGTTGACATTATTAACGATCGAGCAGCAGGAAACAGCCTTAAGGGAGAAAATACCCAGCCAAAAAGATGACATCATCCATTGGCTACATCAAGTGTCTAGATGTTCTCAGACGTGGAGTTTAGAGTTCAGTCAGCTGGTGTTAGAGAAAATTCTCACGCTAGCTAATAATAGCGATCGCAACAACTATGGATTGCATTACTTATTAAAAGAAATAGCCATTGTTCTACATCCCGATTTAACCCCAGCCATTGCTGAGCCCTTAACTCAGATGCCTGAAAACGACAGTCGGTTTTATTGGATAAAAAGCGCATTGGATGAATTTCACGAACATATGCATTTTCGATACGAAATGCATCAGGCATTTAAGCCCAGCGGTTAACCAACCCCACTTACACCCCTCCCAAGAGGGGAAAAGTCATCCTATGGCAACTCTACTCTTTACCTTCTATTCTCCACTTTTTATCTAACCCTCCCATGCCAGCAACAAAATCAACAGCTCAGTCCGCTAAGCATAAAACCTCCAAGTCAGATACAGCAGAAACTATTCTGCGGCAACACGCAGAGGAACAGTTTGCCAATGAACTAGCAGCCCTGGCTGACGCTGATGACCGACAACGACCGCCTAATTGGCAGCTGTCGCCCTGGGCAGTGGCCACCTATCTAATGGGTGGAACGCTGGATAGCGGAGCGGAGATTTCCGCTAAGTATGTGGGCAGTCGACGGCTGATGGAGGTTGCGATCGCCACACTTGCCACCGATCGCGCTCTGCTCCTTTATGGCATTCCTGGAACTGGCAAATCCTGGGTGTCCGAACACCTAGCCGCTGCCATTGCCGGAGACTCCACCCTACTGATCCAGGGCACAGCAGGTACCAGCGAAGAAGCCATTCGCTACGGCTGGAACTACGCCCAGTTGCTAGCCAAAGGACCTTCCATGGATGCCATTATACAAAGCCCGCTGATGAACGCCATGGCAACTGGCAAAATCACCCGCGTAGAAGAACTCACCAGGATTCCAGCAGATGTGCAAGATACATTAATTACAGTCTTATCAGAAAAGACATTGCCCATCGCTGAACTGGGGGAAGAGGTACAAGCCCAAAAAGGATTTAACGTTATTGCCACCGCCAATAATCGGGATAAAGGGGTAAATGAACTCTCCAGTGCCCTCAAACGACGCTTTAATACAGTAATTCTGCCCGTACCTAGCCAGGTAGAAGAAGAAATTCAAATTGTACAAACCCGTGTGGAGAGTCTAGGAAAAGCGTTAGAGTTACCGACTGAAGCACCTGCTCTCAATGAAATTCGACGGATCGTTACCATCTTCCGAGAGCTGCGTAATGGAGTAACCGAAGATGGAAAGACTAAACTGAAGTCTCCCAGTGGCACCTTGAGTACAGCGGAGGCAATTTCTGTTGTGAATAGTGGTATGGCCTTAGCCGCTCACTTTGGCAACGGCAGCCTCGATGCCGAAGATTTAGCAGCAGGCATACAAGGCGCAGTCGTAAAAGACCCTGTACAGGATGCCGTGGTCTGGAAAGAGTATTTAGAAACCGTGGTGAAAGAGAGAGATGGATGGATGGATATTTATCGCGCTTGCCGGGAGTTGGCTTAAATCATTATGAGCATCCACATTTTTGGCATTCGTCACCACGGTCCAGGCTCTGCCAGAAGTCTTTTAAAATCACTCCACACCCTTCAACCCGACATCGTTCTCGTAGAAGGCCCCCCCGAAGGAAACGACGCTCTTGCTCTCCTTGCCCATGAGGACATGCAACCGCCTGTTGCCCTACTAATCTATGCCCCTGAACAGTCAGAACAAGCCGCCTACTATCCCTTTGCAGTGTTTTCACCTGAGTGGCAAGCTATCCAGTACGGGCTAAAGCAGAATATTCCCGTACGCTTTATGGATTTGCCCCAGACACATCAGATAGCGGAGCGGCTAGCGCAACAGCAGCCTAATGCAAAAAGTGAAGGAGAAAGAAGTGAAGAGGCAAAGAATGAAGAGTCAGACAGAGCATTAGAAGCAAAGGGTCAGTCTGATGGTTCTCCCAATTCCCAAGCTCCTGTTCGATCAATTCCAGCAGACCCGTTAGCTTGGTTAGCTGAAGCAGCAGGCTACAGTGACAGCGAACGCTGGTGGGAACATATGGTGGAGCAGCGTCAGGATAATACCGAGATTTTTGAGGCAATTTTGGAAGCAATGTCGACACTGCGGCAAGAAATTGAGCAAACCCACCCATCAGATCTTGAAAATCCGCGAGATCATCGAGAAGCACAGCGAGAAGCCTATATGCGCCGCACGATTCGTCAGGCAAAAAAAGAAGGATTTGAGACAATCGCAGTGATTTGTGGTGCCTGGCATAGTCCGGCTTTATGTGAGCCCTTACCAGCTCAAAAGCACGATAATGCCTTACTTAAAGGGCTACCCAAGCTCAAGGTAAAGGCCACCTGGATTCCCTGGACCTATGGAAGATTATCCAGCGCTACTGGCTATGGGGCTGGTATTCACTCTCCCGGTTGGTACGACCATCTTTGGCAGTCGTCCCGCCCTCAAAAAATAGCCATTGGTTGGATGACCCAGGTAGCAAGATTATTACGCCAGGAAGATATTGATGCTTCTTCTGCCAGTGTGATTGAGGCAGTACGATTGGCGGAGGCCCTGGCTGCGATGAGAGAGTCTGCGATGCCGGGTCTGGATGAACTGAATGAAGCCACCCAGACCGTACTTTGTTTTGGTGATGCAACGCCCATGCAGCTGATTCACCAAAAGCTGATTGTCAGTGAGCGGCTAGGGCGGATTCCAGCAGAAACACCATTAATTCCGCTGCAGCAAGACCTACAGCGCTTACAAAAACGCTTGCGACTCAAACCAGAAGCCAATGAACGCCTTCTCACCCTAGATTTACGTAAAGACATAGATCTAGAACGTTCCCATCTGCTACACCGTTTGAGCCTGCTAGATATTCCATGGGGCCAACCCCAAACCACCAGCGGTAAGGGCACCTTTAAAGAAGCCTGGCAACTACGTTGGCAACCCGAGCTCAGCCTTGCGGTAATTGAATCGGGACGTTGGGGCAACACCATCGGAGCAGCGGCCCAGACCTATGCCAAGTATCGGGTAGATATCGCCCCTGATTTGCCATCGTTAACTAATTTGCTAGATAACGTACTGCTGGCCACACTGCCCGATGCTGTCACCTATTTGCTGAGTCAACTGCAGGCAATGGCAGCAGTGTCCAGCGATATAGCCCACTTGATGGCAGCACTACCACCGTTGGCAAATGTGTTGCGTTATCGTGATGTGCGCCAGACAGATGGGACGATCGTAGCCCAAGTGGTAGATGGATTAGTGGCACGGATCTGCATTGGTTTACCGGGAGCCTGTGCGTCTTTAGATGATGATGCGGCAGCGGCCATGCTGAAGGCGATTAATCAGACAAATAGCGCGATTAAACTACTGCAAAATGGGCACCATGGCAGGGCATGGTCGGCAGTGTTGTTAGTGCTATGCGATCAACAATCGCTCCACGGTCTCATCGCCGGACGCTGCTGCCGCTTGCTCCTCGACGAAGGCAGCCTAGAACCAGAAAAGGCTGCTCAGCGCATGGGCCTAGCCCTTTCCCTAGCGAATGAGCCGCCACAGGCTGCCGCTTGGGTTGAAGGCTTTTTACAAGGTAGTGGCTTGTTGTTGCTCCACGACGACATCATTTGGCAAGTCCTAGATGACTGGGTGACTAGCTTAACCAATGAGCAGTTCACTGCCCTATTACCACTGTTGCGTCGCACCTTTACAGGTTTCTCATCACCTGAACGACGACAAATGGGAGAACGGGTGCGGACTGCGGGCTGCCAACAAACGCAAGTCACTACAGTCACAGATTTTGACACAGAGCGTGCTGAATCAACTCTGCCCCTCATCGCCCAGCTTCTAGGTCTGCAACTATAATCGCAACCCCATGGTCAGTAACTCTCAAGACACAGATAAAACAGAACGGCTCAGACGTTGGCGATTGATCCTCGGCGGTGGAGATGCTGATGGTATCTGCAGTGCTGACGGTGAAGGAGGGCCGCACTTAGGCAGTGGTGATATGGCTATGGATCAGGCCCTCGCCGCTCTCTATGATGACAAACAAGAACGCCGAGGTGGACTAGGCGGTTCTGCCCCTAAAGTAGCCCGCTGGCTCGGGGATATTCGGCAATATTTCCCTAGCTCAGTGGTGCGGGTGATGCAGCAGGATGCGTTAGAGCGATTGAACCTGCATCAAATGCTGCTGGAGCCAGAAATGTTGTCAGCGGTTGAAGCGGATGTGCATTTGGTGGCTAACCTAATGGCGCTGAATGGAGTGATTCCAGAGAAAACTAAAGAAACAGCCCGTTTAGTGGTGCGTAAAGTTGTCGATGAGCTGATGCAGAAGTTGCAGAATCCCATGCAGCAAGCGGTAATGGGTAGCCTTAACCGCAGCCAGCGCAACAACCGTCCTCGCCATAGCGAAATCGATTGGCATCGCACCATTCGAGCTAACTTGCAACATTATCAGCCAGAGTATTCCACCATCGTTCCTGAGCGGCTCATTGGCTTTGGCCGTAAACGGTCTGCCCTCAAAAGTATTATTCTGTGCGTTGATCAAAGTGGGTCGATGGCTCCTTCTGTAGTCTATGCCAGTATTTTTGCCGCTGTATTAGCATCTATTCCTGCAGTGAGAACCCAGCTAGTGGTATTTGACACAGCAGTAGTCGATTTAACCGAGTTATTGCAGGACCCGGTTGATGTTCTCTTTGGCACTCAGCTAGGTGGTGGCACAGATATCAACCAGGCCCTTTCCTACTGTCAGAGCCATGTGCGACAGCCACAGGAGACTATTTTGGTATTGATCAGTGACCTGTATGAAGGTGGCAACAATGACGCCATGATTAAGCGTGTGGCATCCTTGGTTGCATCAGGCGTTCAAATGATTACCCTCTTAGCTTTAAGCGACGAGGGTGCTCCATGTTTTGATCATCGCAATGCAGCAAAATTTGCGCGTTTAGGAGTCCCAACATTTGCCTGTACTCCTGATCAGTTCCCTGATTTAATGTCTGCGGCCATTAGTCATAGCAACATTAGCCAGTGGGCAGCCAAGGAGGATATTGTGACAGCTTGATTTATTTACAGAACGTTCTCCCAAAGAAGACAGGGGCCAAAAGTTAGGAGTCAGTAAGTTCCTTGCTACTGACTCCTGATTACGTTCGGCTAAGACTTTGACGGTGAGGATTCGATGGTGAGTTCAACCAAACCATTCATGTCGAAGTCTGATGCTCCACCTAACCAAGATTTCTCAACTTAAGTTGATACCCTAAGCATTGAAGAGAGTCTATTGTTTCAAGGACAATAACCTTTCAGGCTGTTTTGTAGTGCTAGATGTTTCTTCAGGAAGCGTCTGAATAGCTTGATCGCAAAAATGCTTTACAAACTCTTGGGCTTCAATCAGATTATTCGGATATCTAATCTGCTCCCAGATATAGCCATGGAGATTATGGATATCTTGATAGTAGAAGCCATGTTCTGCAAGGTAAGTAACGACGTCCCACAGAGCCTGGTTTGATCTGCTGGGTGAATGAAACTTAACACCCATTTGATAAGCGGTATGACCACAGTGGGGGCATAGCCGAATAAACCCTGGAAATTTACCTGGGCGTTTAAATGTGGTGTGGCAATCAAAACAAGCGAAAGGGGCGATGCCATGCATGGGAATAAGTCCTTTGCTGTCTTTAGTATGTGACCTCCTGACGTTCTTATTATGGCGCAACTACTTTGCTTAGATCATGACAAATTAATAACTTGTCAACCAAGCTAGATAGCTGCATTTTTGTCATAGCATTGTCCCCAGGCTATGGAAAGAGGTCTTGAGACTGATGCATAGTTGTCCCATTCACCTAAGCACAGCGCGTAATTAGCTTAGGATAAATTCTCTCATCTCTCAATCCGTGAATGGACGGAACATAAGGATTTCCAACAGATCCGTGTAATCTCTGATGCCTTTAGGGGAAGTCTCCTGCGCAGAATAATTACTAAATCTGTTTCAGCATTGAGTATTATAAGCATATGTCATGCATGCCAGTCATCGTCGATCTAGATAAAACAATTAAGCATTACAGAAAATGTCAGTTCACTGGAATTTTGTCGATTAAGGCTGCGACGATGGCTCCATGGCTTCTATACTTTTTAGCTGGACAAATAGTTTGGGCTAATACGCGCACCCATGCCCAACGTCGTTGGCATAGGCATCTTTTAAAGCATTGTCCAGAATTAATTAAGCAAGACTCTGGTGTGGACCTAACCTACAATGAACTAGCCAGATTAGTGATGCGGAAACAATTCAGCAGAGAGCGTTTTTCTGAGCTTGCCGCAGGCTGTATTTCAGAAATTTTATTCGATATTGTGCAGCAGGGAACTCTACATTTTCAAACATCTAGAAAGCTACTAGTGTACCAAACAAGTCCTCGAGATGCAGCCAAATTCCCATGCATTAGTCTGCAACATCTTCCAGTATGGGAACAAGCACAACAGGACTGGAAGATGTGGAAACAGGCAAACTTAATTGATATTTTGCCTAATCAAGCTCCTACGATCAAACAACCTCAAAAATTACAAGAACATACATCATCAGCCACATTTCGAGCTTTAACAGGTTTGCTTGATGGTCAACAAACACTCCGAGATTTAGAATTAAGGGTTAAACAACCTTTGACCCCTTTGACGCTATCTATCTTGCCCCACATACGCAATAATTTTATTCGCATGGTTGCCATTGATAAGCTGGATGATCAGGCGGCCTCTGCCCATGGCTCTTCCTCCGCTTATCAAACTGTCGGTGTTTCACGCCAGACTACAAATACTTCTTCCCATGAGGTTTCATTGAATTCATCGGTCAAGCCATCTGGGAATAGTCCCACGGTACTCTACATTGATGATAGCCCTGCAGATAGCCAGGCCATGGGACAAATTGTTCAAACTGCTGGGTATCGCTATGTGAATATTGCAGATCCCTTACAAGCGTTACCACAGCTTTTAGAAGTCAAACCTGAGTTAATCTTTTTAGATTTAGTCATGCCCATTGCCAATGGGTATGAACTGTGTGCTCAGATTCGGCGAATTTCTGCGTTTCGAGATATTCCGATCGTCATTGTTACCAACAATGATGGTATTTCGGATCGGGTACGTGCCAAAGTTGTAGGTGCCTCTGGTTTTATGGGGAAACCGATTAGACAGACGCGAGTATTAAAAGTACTCAAGAAATATATGCAAAACAATAAAAATACAGCACCCACTTTTCAACAACAGTCTCAGCTTTCTCCTTCAGTCTGATAGCAGAATATCTAAGATTTGATATAGAACATTTAGTTTGCAAATTCCTTTGATACGCAAATCTACCCACTAGTTTGAGAGGTTCTATGGTAACAGCTTTAATTGTAGAAGATAGTTTGACGGATAGAGAACATCTCACCCATTATCTCCAGCAGTCAGGGATAACGGTTGTAGGTGTGAAAAGTAGTGAAGAGGCCCTACTGGAGGTCCAAACTAAGTTACCTGATATGGTTTTCTTGGATATTGTTCTTCCAGGGCAAAGTGGTTTCGAATTCTGTCGCGATCTCAAGACCAACGAGCAAACGCAAAATATTCCCGTTGTCATCTGCTCAACAAAAAGTACAAAAGCTGATAAGCTTTGGGGCTCAATGTTAGGAGCTGATGCTTATTTAAGTAAACCGATTGATCAGCAACAGCTGGCGGTCACACTGCAACAAGTGATGAGTTAGGTAGAAATCCTAGATATACCTCCAGCATGAACACACTACAGTCTCCTTTGCAGGAACAACTAGCTCAAATTGATCCATTGGGATTAGACCCAATTCCTGAAGATACTCGTCAACGTTTTCTACGGTTTAAGCTTTTAGAAGAACATAGAACATTATTGTCGCTACGGGCTATTGCAGAAGTCCAGCAGTTAAAGACCTTAGACATTTTGCCCATTCCTGAAGTATCGAATTCTATGTTGGGGGTATGCAACTGGCGCGGTGAGATTCTCTGGCTTATTGATCTCAACGCATTAGTCGGCAATCGTCCCTTGTGGCATCAAGCTCCGTTGCTTGAACAAGCTATGGTTATTGTGGTGCAAAGAGCCCCAAAAGCTATCGGATTAGTCGTAGAACAGGTGGATGATATAGAGCTGATTGAGCCTCAGTCAATTTGTCCGAAAACAGATCTGTGTGCCCCAACTTTGGCTCCCTATGTGACGGGCTGCCTTGCTAATCACCAAGGCGTTATTCTCGATACTGTAGCCATTATTGAGCATATGTATCAGGCCCCTCCTTAGGTAAGTATCTCTTCGCGAAACCAACGGTCTGAGCCTATCTATAGCTGCTTTAAAGCATTGTAAGTTTACTGAGTTTTCCTATGTCAAATGCTGCAAATACCCACCCAGATAAACACTCTAAAGATTTAGAGTCTAGTCTTGATCTAGATCTCTCCCTTGAGAAGGTTGACCTGATGTCTCCTGAGTTGATATTCCCTGATCAGGACCTAACTCTGGAGGAGATCACTCCAGATGAGGATGTTCTAGAACGATTGCCTGAAACGACAACACCTCTGTCCTTGGCTATGGATTCTGTACCATTTGCTCCTTGTCAGGGTAGACGGCCATTTGCGATCGCGAACACCATGGCCCAAGCCAGTAACCTGGAAAACCTTTATCAAATTACTGTTACCGAACTACGTAAACAGATTGCTGTAGACCGAGCCCTTATCTATCAATTTCAATCGGCTACTCATGGTACCGTTATTGCCGAATCCCTCACTTCTGGCTATAGTCCAGTTTTAGGGGAGCTACTAGCCGCCTTATCCTTTGGTGAAACTACTACTCAGCACTATCAACAACAGGCTGTTATCAAGATTAATAATATTGCAGAAGAAGCCATCACACCTTACCAAGCCCAACTTTTTCAACGCCTTCAGGTCCAGGCTAGTCTTGGCCTACCCCTCTTTTTAGAAAATCAGCTATGGGGCTTGTTGGTCGTTCAAACGTGTACAAGACCTCGTCAATGGACGGATTCTGAAATTGCTCTACTCTATCAAGTCGGTACTGAACTTATCCTCAAGCTTCAACCATTGCGGTTTCAATCCGAACGGCAATTGATCTTTAGTCTGAGCGATAAACTCCGTCAAGCATCCGATCAAGAAACCATCTTTCGGAGTGTCACTCGAGATGCTAGAAAGCTCCTAAATGTAGATCGCGTTGCCATTTGTCAGTTTCGTCAAGACTATAGTTTTCAATTTGTCTTCGAATCAAAAGTGGGGCAAGTAGCCTCGATGCTCGATGTTGTTTTAGCAGATAGCCATCTACAAAAGCATGAGGGAGGAATCTTTCGGCAATCTGACCCATTTGTTGTTAGCTATGTCCAAAAGGATCCAACGCTCACCCTTTGTCATGTTGAGAATTTAACCGATTTTGACATAAAAGCCTGTGCCATTGTAGCCATTTATCAGGGACAGAAACTGTGGGGTTTGTTGGGAGCCTATCAACATAGTGGTGCTCGATATTGGGATGACAACGACGTCAAACTACTGACTCAACTTGGTAATCTTGTCGGGATTAGCCTACATCGGACAGAACTTGTGGAAGAAATGGCCAGAGCATCCACAAATCAGGAGGCCTTACCTGACATCATCAATAAAATTAGCAACACGGCCTATACTGAGAAGATTTATCAAACAGCGGTGCAAGAGGCTCGTAATCTTCTTAATGTAGAGCGCGTCTGCATTTACAAATTTCGCCCAGACTATTTTGGTGATTTTATCTATGAATCTGGTACCGGTGGGTGGCCATCATTGGTAGGAAGCGCTTGGGAAGATAGCTACGTTCAAGAGAATCATGGTGGACGATTCCGCAACACTGAGCAACCGTTTCTAGCAGATGACATCTATACCGCTGGATTAAGTGAATGTCATATTCAGACTTTAGAGCACTTTGGCGTTAAATCCTTCTTGATTGTGGCCATTAGACAGGGAGGTAAACTTTGGGGGCTATTAAGTGCCTTTCAACATAGTGGACCTCGCCATTGGCTGGAAAGTGATGTCAAAGCTTTACAAGACATCAGCCGCGAAATGGAGGCGAGTCTGAAAGGGGCTGATTATGTTGCCCAGTTGCAAGAGCAATCGGCTCAGATGACTAAAGCGGCTCAAATTGGTCGTGCAGTGTCCGATATTATTCCGCAAATCTTGCAAGCACAAGAAACTGAGCAAATCTTAAAGGTGACACAGCGAACAGCACGGCAGTTACTGAAATGCAATCGCGTCGCCTTCCATCGATTCAATCCTGACTGGAGTTCTGAACTTCTCTGTGAATCGAGTATCCATAGTCAGAGCAATGCAGATTTAAAGGAGCGTCTGCATGCAATTTGGCCAAAGCACAATTTGCAGAAAACACAAGGAGGTCCCTACCGCAATCAATCCAGCCTGGTTGTCAATAATATCTATGCCGCTGATCATGCGCCATCAGAAATTGACATGTTGGAGGAATTTGGCATTAATGCCTATATGACAGTGCCCATCTTTAAGAAAAATCAACTCTGGGGTGTGCTGAGTGCGTATCAAAATGAAAAACCACGTTCGTGGGCTGAAGCTGAAGTTAATGCCCTCAAACAAATTGGCCTACAGGTAGGGACTGCTATGCAGCAAGCAGATTACTTAAAGCGCCTGGCTCTTACAACCCAGCAGGAACAACTGATCAGTAAGATTATTGATCGTCTCCGCAAAACAACCAATTTACCTCCAACCCTGAAAACAGTAGCCCGTGACATTCGTGAAATGCTTCAGGCTGATCGAGTGGGAATGTACCAATTTGATCCAACAACTAACTATAGTGTCGGTGAGTTTGTTGTAGAAGACGTTGCTCCAGGGGTACGATCTGCGATGGCCGCCAAGATACAAGATCATTGCTTTGCTGAAGGTCAGGCAGAAAACTATCAAAAAGGCCGCTATTGGGTGGTTAATGATGTTAAAACCCTGGATCTACCCAATTGCTTAGTCGATCTACTGGCTGACCTACAGGTCCGGGCCAGCTTAGTCGTTCCCTTACTCAAAGGCGATGTGCTTTGGGGCTTATTTGCCATTCATCAATGTCAAGGGCCTCGCGAATGGCAAGACATCGAAGTAGAGTTTGTTCATCGGATTGGAACTCAGTTCAATTTAGCGCTACAGCAGGCTGATTATCTAGAACAACTACAGGAGAAAAATATTGCGTTAGAGGCAACCGCAACACGAGAAAAGCAATCCAAAGAAAAGTTACAGCAGCAGGTTATGCAACTATTGACGGACGTACGCCCAGCTTTAGAAGGCGATCTGACTGTACGTGCCCCTGTCACAGATACTGAAGTAGGCACCGTTGCCAGTGCCTACAACAATACGCTGCAAAGTCTCCAAAAAATTGTTCTAGAAGTACAACAAGCTGCTGCCCAACTTGGGCAAACCTCTCAACTTAGCGAAGCATCTGTCAGCTCCTTAAATACAGAAGCCCAACAGCAAGCAACCTCACTTGAGCGAGCGCTAATGCGGGTACAGGAGATGATGAACTTTACTGAGACCGTTGTCAATGACGCCCAGCGAGTAGAGGTTGCTGTCCAACAGGCAAATCAGACTGTACAGGTCGGTGATACAGCCATGAACCATACGGTGGACGGTATTATGGCTATTCGCTCTACGGTGGCCGATACCAACCAACGCATTAAGCAACTGAGTGAGTCATCGCAAAAAGTCTCTAAAATCGTTAGCCTGATTAGTCATTTCACCACTCAAACCCAGTTACTGGCGCTTAATGCCTCTATTGAAGCTACCAGGGCCGGTAAGTATGGGCGAGGATTTGCCGTCGTTGCTGACGAAGTACGCTCTCTTGCCCGCCAATCTGCAGAGGCAGCTACTGAAATTGAGCAACTGGTTCAGGAGATTCAAGTCAATACAGCAGAAGTGTCGACGGCAATGGAAAACGGTATTCAGCAGGTAGCTACTGGAACCAATCTGGTCAGAGACGCTCGCCAAAACCTAACAGCGATTGTAGAAGCGACCGGTCAGATCAGTGATCTAATCCAAGGAATCACTCAAACTACCCATCAGCAGGCTACTGACTTCAAAGAAGTGGCTGTCAGTGTGACTGAAGCGACCGAAATTGCTAACCAAACATCGCATAAATCAGAACAATTGACTCAGTCAATTCATCAATTACTAGCTACCGCCCAGACCCTCCAGACAAGTACAGGTAAGTTTAAGGTCAGCTAAGAGAGATTTTTGGGTTTCTGTTTTTGATTCTTGGTACCAGTCAACTTGCGGTTTTAACCAATCATGACTTCAGCTTCAGCACTTAACCAGCAGGTTCCTGCCTACTTTCTGCAAGAGGCTTCTGAACTACTACAGCAAATAGACTATGAGCTGCAAACTCTACGTCAGGGGTTTGGTGTTCAGAAAATGCACAGCTTAATGCGGGCAGCTCATACCCTAAAGGGAGCGGCGGCTAGTGTTGGGCTGGATGCCATCAAAACCACAACCCATTCTCTAGAAGATGCGTTCAAAGCATTATGTGCCCCTGATGCCAATTTGACACCAGTTGTAGAAGGACTAATTTTTGAAGCTTACGATTGCTTGCAACTTCTACTGTCAGTTCAGCTGACTAATTCTGAAATTGATGAGTCAGAAGTGCTGGACCGCATGGCCAGTGTTGTGACCCAACTGCAAGAAAACCTGGGCGATCAGTTCGGTCAGGATGGTTACCTGCCGACATCGACTGACCTGGGGTTTGACATGACCCAATCCATTTTTGAAATGGGTGTGAATCAACGACTCGATGAGCTGGAAAATGCTCTTAAAAAGCCTGATTCAGAGAGTTTAAAAGCTCTTCTGCAATCCCAGGCAGACGTATTTTTTGGCTTAGCAGAGTCTTTGAATCTACCGGGATTTGGAGAAATTGCTCGGGCTACCGTAACCGCCGTAAAGAATCAACCCAATCAGGTGGTGCAGATAGCTAAGATTGCTCTCAAAGACTATCGTTCTGCTCAAACCTTAGTATTACAGGGCGATCGCAACCAAGGTGGAACGCCTAGTAGAACGCTGCAACAGTTTTCTAAACAGAATTCTTCTAAACGAAGATCTAAAAAAAGCAACCAGCATCGCCAATCCAAATCCTTCTCAACTCACCAGAAACCATCTAAAAGCTGGGTTAATGGGCTATGGACATGGTTAAGCCAGCCCATTGGCCAGACTAAATCGCTAGCCAACAATTCCTCCCAGTTGGTTAAACCTGAGTCAATAGAATCCCTAGCATTGCTAGAAAATGCCAGCCGTGATCAGACAGTCATTGTCCAGACTCCAGATACTATTTGGGATACCCCACCATTACCAGATACGGTTGCAACAGATGCTAAGCAGCTCCCATCTCCAGCAGCACAGATTCAAAATGATGTCTCTGGTTCAGAGCCCAGTCTTTTGTCGCAACAGCAGGCAGAACAGTCCGAACCCATTGTGCCTGCCAATGAACTACCCCAAAACACAGCCACCCTGCGAGTATCTATCAATCATCTTGAACAGCTCAACCACACTATTGGAGAACTCTTAACTCAGCAGAGCCGTCAGGCACTGTGCAATGAGCACATGACAGCGGCTATGAAGACCCTTCTGACTTGTGTGAGTTTCCAACAGCAGCAGTTACGTAAACTTCAGCGTCAATCTGCCCACGCCTCCACAGCGCTTCAAACATTGCAACTCAAACCAGCTGAACAACAGTTTGATGCTCTAGAATTAGATCACTACAGCGAACAGCAGCTGCTGGTACAGGCGACGCTCGACACGATGGTGCAGCAGATGGAAAGTGCTGAAGCCATGGAATTATTTATCCAGCAAAATAATCAAAGCTTGGAAAAGCAACAGCGCCTGGTCAATGATCTACGTGAAACCATATTAGAGGCAAGAATGCAGCCCCTCGGAAATGTGCTGCATCGCTTCCATCAAGTTCTAGCTCGTTTAACAACACAGCACAGTAAGCTGGTCACCTTAAAGATCGAAGGCGAGGATGTTCTTGTTGATAAAGCCATTGTTGATAAGCTGTATGATCCTCTACTCCATTTAGTACGCAATGCCTTTGACCATGGTATTGAGTCACCGGAAATGCGTCAGCAGCAGGGCAAGCCTGAAACAGGAGAAATTAAACTCTCTGTTAAACAAATAGGTCGAAACCTAGTTATCAAAATTCAAGATGATGGACAGGGGCTCAATCTTGATGCCATTCGCCACAAGGCCATTGACAATCAACTCATTACAGACATAGAAGCTCAACACTTAACAGCAACCCAAATTAGCGATTTAATTTTTGAACCCGATCTATCCACTGCTAGTCACATTAACGATCTATCTGGACGTGGCGTTGGGCTAGATGTTGTTCGCACCCAAATCCAAACTCTACGGGGTACAGTTACCGTGACCCATCAGCACGGGCAAGGAACCTGCTTTACCATCAAAATCCCTGCCAATTTAACCATTGCGAAACTGTTACTCTGTCGCGCCAGGGAACGATTATACGCGCTGATGACAGATACTATCGAACAAATTTTAATCCCCCGCGCTGAGCAGTTAAAAACTCGGAATAACAGAAAAGTGCTCAGTCTCCAGATTGAGGAGAAAGACCAGCTAATTTTAGTTGTCCCACTATCGGAAGCCCTTACCTATAATGGTTTACTCCCAATCCCCCAGCAGCCAGACATTAATAAAACCTCAGGCATCTTACCAGTTATTTTGATCCGATACAAAAATCGTTTAGTAGGTCTAGAAATAGACCATCTGATTGGAGAACAAGAGTTGGTCATTCGCTCTCTAGGTACCCTTGCAACAATGCCCAGCTATATATATGGCTGTAGCATTCTTCCAGATGGTCACCTTAGCTTAGTGATAGATGGCTCTACGCTCATACTAAAAGTTCTCCAGAACTTTTCTCAACATGCAATCAAAACAGGCAACAGTAAAGGAGAACAAATAGCACCTCGAAAATCCCATGTTACTAAGCAAACTATCCTGATTATTGATGACTCGATTACGGTTCGTAATACCCTTACGAAAGCTCTACAAAACGCTGGCTATTGGGTCTTGCAGGCCAAAGAGGGTAACGAAGCTCTACAAAAGCTCCAGCACACTGATGTGGCTGCTATTTTATGTGACCTGGAAATGCCTGGCATGAATGGTTTTGAGTTTTTAAAGGCTCGGCAACATACGCCTAAAATTGCTTCAGTGCCTACCATCATGCTAACGTCACGTACCGGGATGAAACATCGGCAACTGGCCCAAGAATTAGGTGCCACTGGCTATCTCACAAAACCATATATAACACCACAGTTATTGACAACACTAACCAATGTTTTGGAGCAACAGCTAGAGAAGAATTATGGGTAAAAATACGTCGAAAATCATAAAACTTGTCACCTTTGAAGTTGCCGATTATTGGTTTGCCTTACCAATGAAGGCGATCTTAAAGATATTGAACTGTCCATCATCCAATGAAGGTGGCATCATTCCGCTCGGAATTGTGCAACTGGGTCCCCATACAATCCAATTGTTGGATTTACATAGCGTATTTTGCCTAGATGCCTATGCCACATCACCACGCAAAGCTCAGTTTTTAGTAGTATTACGGGGTATTCAAAATAAGCTTTGGGGGATTGCCTTAGAGTCACCTCCAGATTTGGTCGAATTGCCTATTAGCGAATTTCAAGCCGTATCTACAGACAGACGCTTGACGCCTAAAAAGCAGTGGATCAGTCACATAGCTATGCTTTCTGAACAGGAAAGGAATCATACTCTGTTATTTTTAGATCTAAAAGCCGTGTTTCAACAAAAACTAGCCAACTCTTAAGAAAACAGTTAGCTCCATCTTCTCCTTTAGGATTCATTGAATGACGATCCAGAGGCATCAATACCAAGTTCTTTTTTGCTCTTTTTTAGATCCTTCCACAGCTTCCTAATCTGCAAGTAAGCCTCCATCGAAGTTAGCTTACCACCGGTTTCCAGGGCACAAATAATATCAACACGTTGCGAGAATTCTTGCAGGTTCGCATTAAAAGCCAACCGTTGTGGAGAAAACTTGCCATAATAACGACTGCGAGGATATAAGAAATCATCTATTTCATGCTGTTTATATGATTCAGAATTATTCATCTTAGGATTCTTAATAACTACACTTTAGGGGGCTAGCAAACACCTAAACTCCTTAGGTATGAACTAACATTTCGGAACTGTCGGCATGCTATTCAGATATAATTGCCGTACGTGATATTACGCAGTGAGTAAAGTAAGGAGTTTCCTCGTTACGTCGTCGTTGTCTATAGAGCCCAAAGTTAACAATTTAACCAACAATCTGTCGATAACGAAAAATTGACATTCCTGCTTATTGGAAGCTGATTACTATCACAGTCAGAAAAAATAAGGAAACTCAACTCCTTGCGTTTCGTAACATAATGTGACAGCCTTTCTAAGGGAAAAACGTTTTACTGGTCACAGTATTATATATACGTATAGACGGTTGAGTATAAAAATAGCCTCAGTTCCTTAGTGAACTGAGGCTAAGAGTAAAATCTACACTAGTTTTTCGGTCGACGGCTTCTGCTTTATCAGCCTTGTTCTATAGAACAGGAGACCTAAAACAGGTCTTGGTCAGTCACTGCCCCCTGGCTGCTAGATGAAACTAATGTGGCATATTTTGCTAGCACACCTCGCTTGTAGAGAGGTTCGGGCGCTGTCCACTGCTCCCGTCGCTTAGCAAGTTCTTCATCAGAAACATTTAACTGCAACAGTAGTTTCTCGGCATCAATGGTAATGGAATCGCCTTCTTCTACCAGACCGATGGTGCCACCAACTGCCGCCTCAGGCGCAACGTGGCCAACAACCATACCATAGGTACCACCTGAGAAACGACCATCGGTAATCAAACCAACCGAGTCTCCCAGGCCAGCACCAATGATGGCTGAGGTGGGTGCTAACATTTCTCGCATACCTGGCCCTCCCTTAGGACCTTCATAGCGCACAACAATCACATCGCCTGCTTTGATTTTGCCTGCCAAAATCGCATCTAGACAATCTTCTTCAGACTCAAATACCCGCGCAGGACCAGTGATAGTAAACTTTTTGATACCGGTAAGTTTGGCCACCGCACCTTCCGTGGCAAGGTTGCCCTTTAGAATCCCCAGGTGACCATGGGCATAGAGGGGTTGGTTAAAGGGACGAATCACATCCTGGTCAGGGCTGGGCTGTTCGGGCACATCCGCTAGCACTTCTTCAATGGTTTGGCCGCTGACGGTAAGGGCATCACCGTGGAGCAACCCTTGTTTGAGTAACATTTTCATGACTAGGGGAATACCGCCTGCCTTGTGTAGGTCAGTGGCCACATAACGCCCGGAGGGTTTAAGGTCACAGAAAACAGGAACGCGATTACGGATGACCTCAAAGTCATCAAGGGTGAGCTCAACACCCATGGTGTTGGCAATGGCCAACAGGTGCAAGACAGAATTAGTAGAACCACCTACCGCCATAATTACAGAGATGGCATTTTCAAACGCTTTGCGGGTCAGAAGCTGGCTGGGTAAAATCTGATTGCGGATGGCATCTACCAGTACATAGGCCGATTTTTCAGTACTGTCGGCTTTCTCTGCATCTTCGGCTGCCATGGTGGAAGAATAGGGCAGGCTCAGGCCCATGGCTTCGATGGCGGATGACATGGTGTTAGCGGTGTACATACCGCCACAGGAACCAGCACCAGGGCAAGCGTTTTTCTCAACGGCCATCAGACGCTCTTCGTCGATCGTACCGGCGCTGTACTGACCAACTGCTTCAAAGGCACTGACTACGGTGAGGTCTTCGCCGTCGAGGTGGCCGGGTTTGATGGTACCGCCATAGACAAAAACGGCGGGGATATTCATGCGTGCGATCGCAATTATTGCTCCTGGCATATTCTTATCGCAGCCACCAATAGCCAATACACCATCCATACTCTGACCGGTGCAAGCGGTCTCAATAGAATCAGCAATCACATCACGGGAAACCAGAGAATACTTCATCCCCTTGGTACCCATGGAAATACCATCACTGATGGTGATAGTGCCAAACATTTGCGGCATTGCCCCAGCATCCCGCAGAGCTGCTTCACCCCGCAGAGCTAGAGTATTAATCCCCATATTGCAAGGGGTAATTGTGCTATAGCCATTAGCTATTCCAACAATGGGCTTATCAAAATCATCATCTCCAAAGCCCACGGCCCTCAGCATGGCACGGTTGGGTGAACGCTGTACCCCTTGGGTAACGACGCGGCTTTTACGGTTGTCGGCCATGGTTAATTCCTTAGCGATCCATACAGACCCTAATTGTTACAGATTAGGGCAGGAGACAAATTATGCTACGGCGGCTAAAAAATATTTTCATTGCCCTTTACGATTGAGCCATCAATGGATCTATATCAACATCCGTCACACAGGGCTCTAATAAATAAGTAATCATGGGTCCTTTACCTTTGATGACGATTGGACCACGCTGATGAAACTCATAGCGTTCATCCAACTTCTGTAGACGTTGATAGGTAGCCTCGCTAATTTGAATGCCATTGGGCACACCGTGGGATTCCATGCGACTCGCTGTATTCACCGTATCGCCCCAAAGATCATAGGCAAACTTCTTTAGGCCAATCACACCAGCCACCACTGGACCGGTATGAATCCCGATACGTAAGGCAATATCTTGACCGGTTTCAGCATTAAAGTCCGCCAATGCTGTTTGCATTTCTATGGCCATGGCAGCAACAGCTGCTGCGTGGTCAGCCTGGGGTTGTGGCAACCCTGCTGCCACCATGTAGGCATCACCAATGGTTTTGATCTTTTCTAAACCATGGTTCTCGGCTAACTGATCAAAGCGAGAGAATACTTGGTTGAGTAGATCAACAATGTTGGCTGCTGGCTGGGTCTCGGTAAGCTGGGTGAAGTTAACAATATCTGCGAATAATACTGTTACCTCAGAAAAACTTTCAGCGATAATATCTGGCCCCTGTTTCAATTTCTCAGCCACTGTTCGAGGCAAAATATTCAGCAACAGTCGCTCAGACTTTTCTTGGGCCTCCAACAGCTCACGATTAGTGGCAAAATTTTCCCGTGATAGTTTTTCATAAAAGTAAACCGAGCAGTTGCAGATACAGCAGATCCAAAACGTGTTGAGCAACAGGCTAGCAGCAGGCAAACCAGGGGTTACCACCTGTAACCCTAAAAGGGTATTGACACCAAAGTAGTAAACAATTACCCCCAGCTGAGAGATTAGATGGAGGGGCCAACCCACTGGCACTAGAGTAGCTTGAGTAATAAAGGAGAGTGCCCAACTAAAAAGATCAGGCTCGGCAATGGGGGTGTTGCTAGCTAAACCAGTGTAGGTTTCATGGAACCGATGCAACAGACTAATGGACCATGATGCCAGCAAAAAAACACCAATAATGCGACGAGGTCGATAGATATTTTTGCGAATTAGCCATAGGCAGAAGAACAACAACCCCATCCGTATTAGATTCGTGATGATCCAAAGCAGTACAAAGGGATCGTGCCCCTCAGTCACGTACGTCAGGGTGTCTAAGGGCAAAAATGTGACAAAATAAAACAGGCCAAACAGAATACCCAACCGCAACCGCCGCTGCATAAATTGATGACGCCAATGGGCATAGGATGCAAATTCGTGGATGGGCTTTATTCGGGAAAAACCAAACATGGTAGAACAGCCCAGAAGCTGGGTGCTGTTGAGTTAAAGAACAATCAAGCTGACAATCTACAGGCACGGTAATTGTGGCACATAGATTCAAACCATATGTCTGCTGATTCCTCAGACCATGTCATTTCTTCACACCCATTCGCCAGACGTCTGTAACTTTGTCGCATATCGCAGAATTTGCCAAATTTGTAGCAAAATACTCGCCCCCAGAACAATGTTCTGGGGGCGAGTATCTAAGAACTTAGAGTCGTGGTCTGAATCTATGCGGCAACTTTCATTTTGCCAGCTGTACCCATAGCCATCAGCATGTGATACGTGATCAACAACTGAGTCAGAGCTAGGGGATAGCTCTGTAGAGTTTCACCAGTGGTGCCAACAATCTTACCGACTTCCTGGTTGCCCTCCAGACTACAGAACTGCCCCAGATAAGGAACATCGCTACAAAGAATGCGCTCAAGCTGCTGCACCTGGTCAGGGGTAGCATGACCATCAATAGATAGCACGTCTACGGGCTTACCCATATCACGCTCTAGACCCAGACGAATGGCTTTACCTAAATCACTGTCCAATATATCGGTAAAATCGGGGTGCGGGATCGTGGGACGCAACACCAAGTTTACGTTGAGCAGTAGATCGTTAGCCTGCTCTTCAGGCGCATCTGGTGGATAGAAAGTAACAATTACATCAGCCCACTTACGCTGGGGACGGATGAAAGCCTCAGAGTCAGGCTCGCGTGCAGCTAGTGCAGCTAATACAGCAGCCTCATCATAGCCACGCTTGCGGGTATCACGCTTGATTTTCCACTTGGTGCGTAGGTCTTCGGGGGGCGCAAGGTAAACCTTTACGTCATAGGCATCGCGAGCAATCTTACTGGAGTAGCCCAGCAAACCCTCAACGATAACAAACTTCTTGGGCTCAATGTACTCAGGAGCATCAAACTCACCAGTAGTGTGGTTATAGATGGGCTTAAGTATAGGTCGGCCTTGGCGTAGTAGCTCTAGATGCTGTTCAATGATGTCAACGTAATTGCAATCGGGGTGAAGTGCAGAGATCCCCATTTCCTTACGCTGTTTACGGTCGTAACGATGGTAGTCATCGGTACAGATGGTCGTCACATCATGCTCACCGAGTACCTGGGCGATCCCACGGGTTAAGGTAGTTTTACCAGCGGCACTGTCTCCGACAATACCGAGGATAATTGGGCGCTCTGCCATGGACGTATCTCCTGCTTCTTTAGACTTTCTTAAACTCAGTCGTTAGTTTTATCTTATGCACCAACGGTACTGGGCTCAAGATTTTGTGTCAGAGAATACGGCTTGCAAACATCAGAAACCATTGAGTAAAAATACTCATAATCATTGAGAATGAAAGCATACAAAGGTCACTACGAGACTTAAAGTATGTAAAAAAAATTTAGATTTCATAACCTAAATAGGGTTTAGCCCGTAATGCAGTCTAGTCCGTGACAAAGGACACTTTCAGGCGATTACGTCCACGCTTAGTCGCCAAAGCTAGAAATTCTTCCGCTTTGCTAAGTAGCAATTGCTCACTTTCGGTCGGATGGTCAGGGTCAGTGACCACGCCACCGATATTGACGTCGATATTAGTCTGCGCACCATCCTGCAGGGTTATCGGTGCATCGGTCAGGGCTAATCTAAGATTTTCTGCATATTTCGTAACGGCTTTAACATCTAAACCAGTGAGGCTACAGGTAAATTGCCCTTGGTTATTGCTAAACAGCCAGGAATCTACCGTCAGGTTTTGCTGTAGCACCTGAGCGATCGCATTCCATAGGGCCTGATCTTGTTTGAGGTCGCTAGGCTCAGGTTGCTTACGCTGGGGCTGAATCAGCAGTAGCCCTACGGATTGAAACTGATGATGAAGCGGCTGCATTTTCATTCGCTGGAGTAGGGCTCGAATGACACGCGAAACCACCGCATCACTAACTAAACCAGTGGTGTGATCCAACAGATCCAGGGATTCCAAAAGGTGGTGATAGCTCTGGCGTAGATTTGCGTTTTTACGCGCTTGATTGTTGACTTCTTGCTGCTTAGCTAAAAGCTGATCTTCTAAGCTATGGGCCTGTCTTTTCCCACGGGAAATGCGCCATTCTCGCTTGAGAAATGCCGGAATGGTGACTAACAGTCCGAAAAGAACGCCCAAGCCTGATGCCAGCAACAGAGCAGTGGCCAGGTGCTGCTGCTCTAGTTGCCAGATAAAAAAGTTGATGTCGATCAGCTGGTCATTTTGCAGGGCGAATGCGATCGCAAAAAACGCCACTACCAGAGCAAAAATAAGAAATAGCGCCATAGCAGAGGTAACCAGTAGTAGGAGTTGACCCAAGCCTAGTGAAACCGAGCATGCGTCCACATCCACCAAAATTGAGAATTTCTTCAATTTTCACACCCGGTGGTGGGTTGTTCCAGTCCCTGCAAAATCAAGATAGTTGCATCAAAATCATAGGTAATGTGTTGCACGAGGACATCTGCGATGGCTGAGTTAACTGGTCCCTGGCTAGGGTCTTACTGGCAGGCAAACTCCCCCACCCGGTTTGAAGCCACCTTTGTCCAAGCGAACAATAGTATTAGTGGTCGCATTGTGGATGATGGGCCCTTAGGTGAAGCCCAGGTACACGGACAAATCACTGGCCGCTATGTGACGTTCACAAAAAAATATTTCAACACTCCCAGTTACGCTATCCAATACACCGGAACAGTGTCAGAGGATGGTGATCATATCAATGGCCACTGGCGACTCGATTCTAAGCACAGTGGAGAATGGGAAGCCCACCGCAGCGATAACGATCTCAGTAAAGAACTACGTGCAATATTGTCCAAAAACGCACCAGAATTGGCAACTACCCCAAATTAATTACCCTCCTGTAGGGTCGTTGCATGCAACGACCCTACAGGGGATAGATAGTTTCTAGACAAAATCGTTATTTGTGGAATGTGTCCTATAACTTCAGCATTACCTGAGGCAAAATTTCAGCGGGCACCTTATTCAGGGCATTTTGCTGGCCATCTAACCCTAGCAGTTCATAGTGGGCAGAAACATTGCGCACCAAGGCTTTGAAGATGGGCTCATAGCTAGATGCCGTTTTGGTAATTTGTTTGAGGGCAGTGACGTAGTGCACTAAGGCACGGTCCAGGTTACCGACAATCAGAGCTCTGTTATCGGTAGCTCGGGCCATTCTGTCATAAATACTGCCTAAGCAATGGCGAATCGAAGCGAGGTCAAGATTATTGGGCGCTAATTCTGAGGCTTTGAGGGCAGCTTCATAGGCAATTACAGCATTTTGCTTATAGCGCCCTTCAGGATCGGCTGGTGCCTCAGGATGGTTTGCTAATTCCCAAAACGCTGTGCCCAAATTGTTATAGGTACTGGCACAGGCCGTCGGATCAGTGCTGGGGGTACGATAATTCAGCGCATCCCGGTAAGCGGCAATGGCATGTTTGAGTAAAAATATAGGACGTTCATGACGCGACAAACTCCAGTAGGCAATGCCTAAATTGTTTTGTACCGCTGCATATTCTAATGGGGACGTTTCGGGGTGATGACAGCGCAAAGCCTCGTTATAGGCGGCAATTGCCCGATGCAGCTGGGGCTTGGGTTGTTCATAGTAGGCCAGCTTCCAGTACACGGAGCCCAGGCTGTTCTGCAAGGTGCCATATTCTTCAGGATTGCTATCTGCCGAGCAAAATGGTAACGCCTGACGATAGGCGGTGACAGCGTCCTTCAGGTGGGTAATGGAGTCGTCGTAATTGGCTAAGGCACTATATACTGCCCCCAAATTGCCGTACAGGCGGCTGGTGGTTTCTGCATCACCATTGGCACTCAGGCCTTCTCTATACAGATTCACACTGCGGTTCATGCCCTCAACCAGGGCCGAACGCTCACCTTGGAGCTGAGCGTTGAGCCAGTGCAATGTGCCTAAATCATTGAGACCAGCAGCTCGTTGAGTATCCTCCGTTGGCAACCAGTTTAGGTAGAGTTCAAAGGTTTCAATGGCGGTTGCCAATAGATTGGGGGTCATTTCCCCAGCTTCAATGCGATCGCGATAATGATTGCCAAGGGTATGGTAAGCCTGGGTAATCTCCTCAGGTGTGGCCCCCTGCTCTTCTAGCTGAGCGAGTGTTTCCAGAGGATTCTCCAGGGTAGTCACGTCTACGATTACGGATGGGCTCTGTTCTGGCTCAACATCAGTAGCCGCAACATTAGCCGCTGCGGGCTGCTGGTCTCTCTGAGCCAAATCCTCACTGAGAATCTGCCAGATATCAGCATTTTGAGCAGTGGACACCCCTCCATAAAGCGCATCCGTCACCTGGTGGCCGGTATTAGCAATCTCTGGAGCAGAGGACACAGGCTCACCCACAAAGGTGAACACACCACTACGCCACTGCCAAAACTCAGGGGCAGACTGTTGCAATGTGCGATACCAGGGCCATGACAGCCACAGCACCAAGCTGCTTTCAAGGTGGGGGAGCAAAGATTGAATATTTTCAAGGGATCGCAAAAAGTGATTTTGCGATCGCATCGGCTGGTGGGTCATCGCCTCTAAACCAACAATCTGTAGATGGGGTGTGGGTTTGGGCGCTTGCTTTAGCCAATGCACCAGCTGTAGCATCAAATCGGGCTGACTCGGATCAAAGGCAAGCTTCGCTAGGGTTACTGTCCCAAAATCATCCAGGGTATTATCCGCTGCTGTTAAATCCGCTTGCAGTCTGGAGACCAGCTGTGTCTTCAATGTGTTGCTATCGCAGACCGCAATCAAAAGCTGGCGTCTGAGATTAAGCTGGAGTGCTGTTTTAAGCCCTTCGTACTGACGTTGATTTAACCCCAAAACTTTGCGAGATTTGAGTTGTGTGGCCACCATAGCGTAGGAAAAATGTGTGTGATGTTGAAGTGGGGCAACAGAAGTGGAGGCTTAGGCCTTGGCAGTATTCGACGATCGGAATGCTTACGTGGCCCGTGTTATGCCCTAATAAGCACAACAACTAAGTACCAATCTTTTCCCTAAAAAAAAGTCAACATCAGGAATAAGGTGACGAATTGGATCATAGGTAGTTGATTCTGCCTGAGACCTTTACGCTACTGTAAACTTGATTTATCACACCACCCGCGACGATACCGTTTTTCAATGGTGCAGTCCAATCTGTTTATAAGGTGAACTGAACGCTCATCCATGTCGATTACGGTAAAGTACTCCATCCGTCAGCATCAAAACTCTGTCATCTGTGAGTTGGCTGACATCATTGAAGAGACCTGGCAACACCATCTTGTCCTCTCGCCTTACAATCTCCCTAACGATCTGGGCTATGTAGAAAGCCGTCTAGAAGGCGAACGACTTGTCATTGAAAATGCCTGCTATCAAACCCCAGAGTTTCGTAAACTTCACCTAGAACTAGCGAAGGTGGGTCCCAATCTCGACATTCTGCACTGCGTAATGTTTCCTCGCCTTGAGTATGGGCTACCGATGTTTGGCTGTGACATTGTCTGCGGTCGCGGGCAAATTAGTGCAGCCGTTGTGGATTTATCCCCCACTAATCCCAACGGCTTGCCCATTGCCTATACCCATGCCCTTAAGGGTAAGGGAACAAACGGCTATAGCCATCCACGGGAACTCCCTAGCTGGGGCCACATTTTTTCGGACTATTGCTGTTTTGTAAAACCCATAGGTCCTCAGGAAAATCATCGTTTTCTGGAGCAGGTGCGCTACTACCTGACCTTGCACTGTAAACAAGCAGTTGCCATGACTCCCACCCCCCATAAACGGGCTGAGATCTTGGCAGGTCAGCGCAACTACTGCACCCACCAGCAGCAAAATGACAAAACCCGTCGCATTTTAGAAAAAGCATTTGATCCTGTCTGGGCTGAACGCTACATGAAGACGGTGCTATTCGATCTATCGGAGGAATAGGTCTGTAAAATTTCCGTAGTTTTTTCTGTAAGTTATGCCTTCAATATCAGTTCCCTTGAGTTCAGAAATCGTTGTTACGTCTCCAACCGTAGGGCAACTGATTGTCTTTACAGGCCCCAGTGGCGTGGGCAAGGGAACGTTACTACGCCAGTTGCTCAAGCATCATCCGGACATTCAGCTATCGATTTCAGCAACCACTCGCCAACCTCGTCCAGGTGAGGAGCATGGTAAACATTATTACTTTGTTTCACGCCCGGAATTTAAAGCCATGGTTGAACAAAATCAACTACTGGAATGGGCTGAATTTGCGGGTAATTTTTATGGCACCCCGCGTCAACCTTTAGAAGCGATGATTTCCCATGGCAATGTGGTGATTTTAGAAATTGAGTTGGAAGGGGCCCGTCAGGTGCGCGCCACGCTACCAGAAGCACAGCAGATTTTTGTCTTGCCCCCCAGCCTCCAGGAACTAGAAGATCGCATTCGTCAGCGGGGTCAAGATTCGGAAGATGCGATCGCAAAACGTCTGGCGCGGGCCAACGTTGAAATTGAAGCTGCTGAAGAGTTTGATATACAAATCGTCAACGACAACCTTGAACGAGCCACCCGTGAGTTAGAAAAGATCCTATTTACTCCGCGTGCCTTGAAGGAGGAACACCCGCCATCACCACAAGAGACTCAACTACCGACTTAACCAGGGGCGCAGTTACCGTTGAACCATAGGCATCTTCACCCAGAGGTTCATCGATCACAGCCAGCACCACATAGCGGGGATTCTCCCCTGGCACAATGCCCACAAAGCTAACGATGCGACCATCGCCATATTCACCATATTCATTGGCTTTTTGGGCAGTCCCTGTCTTACCCGCTAGCCTATAGTTGGCGATGCGAGCCGTTTTACCAGACCCAGATTCCACAACGGCCTCCATCATTTGGAGGACTGCCTGGGTCGTGTCTTTAGAAAACACTTGTTTGGCAGGTGGTCGCTGAGGCTGCCACGTGGGGTTTCCTTCCTGGTCAATCAGCCCCCTGACCAAGTGGGGTGTTACCAACTCACCGCCATTGGCCAAAGCAGCATGGAGCTGTACCAACTGCATCGGATTGAGAGAAAATCCTTGGCCAAAGGACGTGGTTGCAGCTTCCACTTCACTGTTAACAAACTGAGAGCGACTTTTGAGCTGGGCGGTGGCCTCGGCAGGAAGCTCAATGCCCGTTGCATTCCCTAACCCTAATTGTGCCAGCCAGTCGTAGTACGTCGAGCGTTTTAACCGCTCCATAATGTGAACCATGCCCACATTGCTGGAATGGCGCAAAACATCAGTGATGGTGATGGATCCCCGTCCTCCCACGGCTTGATAATCAACATTTTGAATCGTCCATCGGTCATATTGCAGACGACCTTCGTCATAGACGTAGTCACCAGGAGCAATTAAGCCTTCTTCGAGTGCGATCGCAACATTGATAGGCTTAAAAGTTGAGCCCGGTTCATACAGATCGCTGATCACCCAATTCCTAAACTGCGCAACATTCGCCTCATAGTAGCGATTAGGGTCATAGGTGGGCGTCACAGCCAACGACAACACAGCCCCATTACGGCTATCCATCACAATTAAGGCCCCCCGCTTGGCCCCATATTGACGGACAGTTGCCTCTAAATTTCGCTGAGCAATGCGCTGCAAACGACTATCCACAGTCAGCTGTAGCCTGAGCCCATCACGATTAGGCAACTGTTTCGGCGTATGGGGCAATGGCACATTATCCAGCTTATACAGCAGCCGATCCTGCAGCATGTACTCCAAGCCAGCCTGGGGTTGCCCTTCCAAATTGATATACCCCACCAGCTGAGACATCAATGTTTGCTGTGGATAAAAGCGCTGCTGACTAGGCAACAATTCCAAACCATCTAACCGTAGATCACGAATACGCTTGGTCAGCTCTTCTGAAACATCTACAGCAACCTGAATACCCGTTTCCTGCTCTTGAAAACGCTGCAGCAACGTATCTTGGGGTTGACCCAGGGCGCTTCCCAAGGTTTCAGCCATCTCCTGGCGAGAGCGACTAAACAGCATGGGGTGAGCATAGATGGTATAAACAATCCGATCCACCGCCAACACATTCCCCTGACGGTCCACTATCGGACGTCGTGATGCCCGAGGAACCTGGGGTACATTTTGTCGCTGTTGCTCAGCCTGGAGCTTAAGTTGGTCACCAACCACTAACTGCAACCGAGCAAGACGCGCACTTAGGCCAAACATCACCAACACCATAAAGGCCCAGACCGTGACAAGGCGAAATCGTGGTGAAGACGTATGACGAGGGCGACGACGACTAAACGGACGGCGCTCCGGACTAGATGGCTGCGTAACCATAGATATTAGGCGAGCACAATAAGCATACAGAAGGCGCTCACATCAAAAGACCTCACTGACCTAATAACCCAGGGGATGGGGCATGGGAGAAGGAGCTTCAGGCTCAACAGAGGGCTCAACTGATGGACGCGCCGGAGCAGGTGACAAGAAGATAGCACGCTTAGGCTCAAACGGCTTAAACCCAGCAGAGGGAGACTCAGCCTGCTCAGCCATATTATTTTTCAACGTTGCATTGGCAGTAGTGACCTGTTGGATCGAGGCCTTGAGCGTTTCCAAACGCTGAAATGAACGAGATACGGTTTTATCTAAATAAACTGTCCAGCTATAGACCACTAAGGCCGTTGCAACTAAGCCACCGGTCAGAACAGTAGACCCCTGCTGCACTCCCACTAAAATTTTGAGGCCGAGCGGCAGCCGAGGCGCTCTAGGCAGTTGCTTGACCTCAGCAGGCGCGTGCACCTCATTGGGCACTGCTGCCACAGACGGAGCACCCGAATTCGCGGCAGCCTTAAAAGGATATCTCGCCACCGAGGATGAAGCTGTCTTATTGACGGGATGCAGTAATACCAGATTTCGCTTCTTAGAGCTCTTAACGCTATTACTCTTATCTCGATCAGCCCTAACGGCAAAACCCACTCGTTTACTCCTCACTTTAAGCGTCGCCCCATGCGCCAGAGCGATGATCACTCAAAACGCACTGTGGTTACCCACATTCAAATAAAGATCTACAGGCTTCCATAAGCAAACCACAGATCCGAACACAGACAGAACAAACCTGCCCACGCTCCACCAAAAAATAGCAGAAAAGGTCAACTTATCAAGTATTTTTTGGCACTCAATGTAAAATTACAGCCAGCCTGCCTGACTATTTCTGCCAAAACCATCCCAAAGTAAAACTAAGAATAGCTGATTTGCAGTTTATAAATTGAGCCTCATGCTACAGGAGCACTTTCCAAAGAACAAGCCCTCAAAAATATCTGATAGCGACTTTTTAAATTGATAGGAAGTTTTAGTCAAGCAACTGTAGAGCTTAAAACGAAAATGGGCAGTATTCCTCCAGGAATACTGCCCATTTTCTAAGCAATTGAGAACTTGATTAGCTTAATAAGCAATCAACTCTATTCAGCTGCAACTAGTTCAGTGCTGCCCCGACGACGACCGCGAGTCAAACTATTAAACAGCATCTGACCAATAGCTTTAACCAAGTTACCCTCAAGCTCTTGGAACAAACGCATGTTGATCCCAAAAGCATCGTTAGCTTCCTCTACAATGCGATCAGCCATCGCCTCATCAACAGGGGCGGCATCAATAGTGCTGCGGTACTTATTCTTAAACGCGCCCTCATCGGGAATCGTGGGAAATTCGTAAAACGCTACACCTTCATCATCCGCCAAGTTCATGGCACGTTGGGCGATGCTCTTAAGGATCTGGCCACCCGATAGATCACCTAGATAGCGAGTATATGAATGACCTACAAGCAATTCAGGTGACTCGTTAGAAATTTCACGAATCCGATCAACATAAGATTGACCCACTGGAGAAATAGAAACTTGCTCTTGCCAGTTAGGACCGTAGTAGTAAGCTAAATCAGTCTCAAGGGTTTCTTTACGGTATAGCTCAGGGTAGTAGACCGCTGAAACTACCGGATGATCCTTGTGGCGCTCCAACTCTTCTTCCATTGCAGCGTACACATAGTAGAAGTTAGCCACTAGCTTACGGTAGGACTTCTTCTCAACAACGCCACGCAAAAAGCAACGAACAAAGCCCACATTCTCGGCCATTGTGTGCGCTTTCTGCGTACCTTTCTTGAGCTTCTCGGCTAAATTGCTGCTCATACTAAATATCTCGACGTTAAATGAATTTAATATCGTCCGCCGTACGCGTAGGACGACGAGCTAAACGAGTTTGAACGGCTTTATAGAGTTAACAACGTCTCCAAAACGTATCTATCAAGCCTGTTTGGGAAATAGGGACATCGCCACAATTGCTACCGTAGACCGTTTTGATGAGCCAATACATTACATTTTTTTACGCAGAAGTCAGGCAAGCCACAGTGATTTTTGGCCCCAAAAAGCTAAAAACCTATTTCTGCATAGGATTCATGACAATGTGTCAACGTGTCTTTTTTGTAGCATTTCGAAATCTTTTGAAATTTAGGCCAAAGGTTTCTGAAAATTTAATTGCAGTCTGGTTACAGAATGATTAGCCAAATATAGGTCCATACCCCCTAATCAAAAAAGCGATCAAGGGCTGCTTTCAATTCAGTCAGCTCAGCTTCAATATTGCCTTCAGTGACTGCACGGCTGATGCATTCACTCAGATGTTCGTCCAGAATGAGGCGTGCCACCCGATCAAGGGCTCCTCGCACCGCAGCAACTTGTACTAATACATCTGGACAAGGTCTACCTTCATAAACCATTGTCTTGATGCCACGCACATGCCCCTCTATACGAGATAGGCGGTTAACAATGCGTTTTAGAGATTCCTCACTATGGGTGTGGCCGTGGGCGGCATGGCCATGGCCATTGGCATCATGGGAATGGGAAACAGCGTCTGAAGAGGTGCTCAAGGGCTAAAACAAGTAGGTGGGCTAAAAAGAGTCAAAAAATAACGAACACCTCCACCGGAGATGTTCGTTAATTATTGTTACGCCTGCATCAGGTTTTGTCATCCTGGTTAGGTTCTATGTATTCAATGCCGCAGCCAGCCTAACTACCAGGCTTAAGACCAATGACGCTGGAAAAACGCATTCTATTGCCCCTTTAACCAACGAGCAACATCCTTAGCGTGGTAAGACAGAATTAAGTCAGCCCCAGAGCGCTTAAAGCTCATCATGGTCTCCATTACCAGCTTTTCTTCATCTACCCAGCCATTTAAAGCTGCTGCTTTGACCATGGAGTATTCTCCAGAGACATTGTAAGCAGCTACCGGTAAATTGCTCGCTTCTTTGACGCGCCAAATGATATCCATGTAGGCAAGGGCTGGCTTCACCATCAGCATGTCAGCGCCTTCGGCAATATCTAGCTCAATTTCCTTGATCGCTTCTTTACCGTTAGCTGGATCCATTTGATACGTGCGGCGATCGCCAAATTGGGGGGCAGATTCAGCCACATCCCGGAATGGGCCATAGTAAGACGATGCATACTTGGCGGCATAGGACATAATCGGAATATTCTCAAAGCTGGCATCATCAAGCCCTGAGCGGATAGCTCCTACAAAGCCGTCCATCATGCCAGATGGAGCGATGATATCTGCCCCTGCATTAGCCTGGGAAACGGCTGTTTTCTTAAGCAGTTCTAGCGTGGGGTCATTTAGCACTCGACCCGTCAAGTCTCCCACCTCTAGATAGCCACAGTGTCCGTGGGGAGTATATTCACAGAGACAGGTATCTACCGCCACGATCAGGTCGGGAACAGCCTTTTTGACGGCTTCTGTTGCTTTCTGTACAATGCCGCAGTCATGCCATGCGCCGGTGGCATCATCATCTTTTCCTTCAGGGATACCGAACAAAATAATTGAGGGAATCCCAAGGTCGTAGACTTCCTTGGATTCCTCTACAATTTTGTCCACCGATAGCTGATAAACACCGGGCATGGACTTCACTTCATTAGCAACGCCCTCACCAGGAACCGCAAATAGCGGATAGATGAAATCACTGGTGGTAACAACATTTTCGCGAACCATACGGCGCAATTGTGGATGGCTGCGCAACCGGCGGGGGCGATGAGTGGGAAACATGTCAGTTCTTAAAGAAAGCCGTATAAAAGGATTAAGTAAACAGTCTAAAACCTGCTCGGCTGTCTACTTTCAGTCAGATTAGAAAAAGTAACGTTCTCGTCAAACGATAAAATAAGCCACCGTCGCCGTGAGGAATATGTAGGTGTTTGCAACGGCAGAGTTGCTGTGGGCGTTAATCGGCTTGATTCTAACCATTGGAGGCACATGGCTAGAGGTCTTTATTACCAATGGGCCTTGGAGTTGGGCCAACGGTGTGGAGGTGTTTTCTTTAGGCGTGAGTTTTCAAGTGGGAGCTGTATTGCTTATCGGCTGTTTGGGGGGGCAAAATGCGGCTGCGTTGTCCCAGGTCGCCTATCTGAGCTTGGGCCTTTTTCTATTCCAGGCCTTTGATCTGCAAGTATTTACCCAGGGTGGTGGGTTGAGCTATCTCAGGGAGCCTAGCTTTGGCTACTTGTTGGGCTTTATCCCGGCAGCATGGGTTTGTGGATACCTCGCGTTCTGGGAAACCCTGAAGCTAGAAACCCTAGCCTTAAGCTGTTTAGGGGGGTTACTAACAATTCATGCAGTGGGATTGGTGTATTTGCCCCTAGCCTATGTATTACAGTGGACAGGCGACAATGCGCCATCATTAATAGAGGCCATTTTCACGTACTCGATTGCACCTTTCCCAGGACAGCTAATTTTAGTCTGTGCAGTTTCAGTACTGGCCTATGGTATGCGTCAGATCATGTTCTACTAGCTTCAGCACCGTCATAGCAACATGGGCAGATTACGGAGAAAACAGATCAATCGCCTGTTTTGGGTGGCTGCTTTTATCGGACTCTTATTAGACCAAATCACCAAACATTGGGTTGTCCAGAACTTTAATTTGGGCGAATCGGTCACGATTATTCCGGGGGCTCTAAATTTTACTTACGTTCTAAATCGCGGTGCGGCCTGGAGTATTTGCAGTGGAGAAAACTGCCGTTGGATACTGCCGTGGTTGTCAGTTATCGTGAGCATTGGAATTGCTGGCTATGGTCTCTTGTTTCGGATTGAAGATCGCTGGGAGCGGGCCGGATGGGGATTTATCTTAGCCGGAGCCTTGGGTAATGGCATTGATCGCGTCAAAGCAGGGGAAGTAGTGGACTTTATTCAGGCCTTTCCCATTACCCGATTTCCGGTCTTCAATCTGGCAGACATCTGGATCAATGTAGGGATTATTTGTTTGTTAATTGCTATTTTGTTGACACCAAAACACGAACCAAAACGTCCCTAGACAAAAACTACGGGAAAATCACGCCACCTTTTTATAAGCGGCCTAAAATAGGCCGTATTCCTATCCGCAATTCTGGGTGTGTTAGCTGTAGCTGTAATAGCTAGATCAGGGGTCAATGATTGAGGGGTTATAGTGAACCCATATTTTGAACATCCGCATTTTCAAACACTCTACGTCTAAGGATGACTCAGCCACCCCGTCATAATTCATCGACGACGCCTCCTCGAACCATCTTGGGCACGATGACCCAGGTGATTCAGAATGTGGCTCGGGTAGATTTCAACAAACTGGCGTTAAAACCAGGTGCTCGGGTACCTAAGCTGGTGGTGGACTATGACAACCAGCGACAGGTGTATGACCTGGTGGGCGATCATTATGTGCTGGGGCGTAGTTCTAAAAACTGTGACATTGTAGTGCGCAGTCCACTGGTGAGTCAGACTCATTTGACCTTGACTCGCGATCGCAACCAGCCTGGCAACCCGTTTGTTCTCAAGGATCAAAAATCCACCAACGGCACCTACTGCGGTCAAAAACGACTGAAAACCTTTAAGCTCCGAGATGGCGATGTGCTGAGCTTAGGTCCCAACGAGCTGAGCGATGCCGTTACGGTACGCTTTCAAAACCCAGCACCCTGGTATCTCAAAACCATTCGCTACGGTCTCTATGGCATCACTGGCAGTGTTGCTCTGACGGTCTTTTGGGTAGTTGCGCTTGAATGGCCCAAAATTCCGATTCGACCCATACCCGAATCAGTTCAGGGACCTGTCTCCATCCTTGGCAATGAAAATGGTGATCGTGTGCTGCTGAATCCCATCACGAACCAGGCGCACATCGAAAAAACCAAACTGCGGGAATATTCCAAATATTTGCCTCAAGCCGTAGTCGCGTCAGAGGATTCTCGCTATTACTGGCACCTGGGTGTGGACCCCTGGGGCATTGCTCGAGCGGCTAAAACCAACCTGAGAAGCGGCACCATTCGAGAAGGCGCTAGTACTCTGACTCAGCAAATGGCCCGAAACATCTATCGGGAATATGTGGGCAGTGACGATAGCGCCATGCGCAAAATTCGCGAGATGATCGTCGCCCTCAAGCTGGAAACGTTTTACAGCAAAAATTACATCATGTTGCTGTATCTCAACCGAGTGTATTTAGGCAATAACCTCTATGGTTTTGAGGATGCCTCCCAGTTTTACTTTGATAAGTCTGCCAAAGACTTAAATATCCAGGAAGCCGCCACCCTGGTGGGCATTTTGCCCGCGCCCAATGCCTTTAACCCCGTCCAGAGCTACAATGACGCGCTAGACTACCGCAACCGTGTGATTGAACGCATGGTGGCCCTCGGCATGATCAGCCAGGAAGACGGCCGCCGTGCCCGTCGCTCACGCATTGAGATTAGCCCCAAAGCACGGGAACAGCTCCAGAGCATTCGGGCCCCATATTTTTATAGTTATATCTTTGATGAGCTAGACCAGGTTCTGGGCATCAGCTTTGCCCAGGAAGGTAATTTCTATGTAGAAACTAGCCTGGATTTAGCGATACAAAGCCAGGCAGAAACGTCCATGCGCTCAGGCATTGCCAACCTGGGTGGCCAGCATGGTTTTTCCCAGGGAGCCCTGGTCACCCTGAAAGCATCCACGGGTGAAATCCAGGCCCTCGTCGGCGGCGTAGATTATAGCCAAAGTCAGTTTAATCGAGCTTCTCAAGCTGTTAGACAACCTGGTTCCACATTCAAAATTTTTGCCTATGCCAGTGCTCTAGAACAAGGCATTCCCGCTAGCACCAGTTTTAGCTGCAACGATATGAGCTGGGGTGGTCAGTTTTATCAGGGGTGTCGTTCGGGTGGTGGTGCGCTCGATATGTACGATGGCTTTGCTCTATCAGAAAATGTAGTCGCCCTACGGGTCGCGCGTGAGGCTGGTCTAGACAATATTGTGAACTTGGCCCAAACCATGGGTATTGAATCGGAATTAGACCCTGTACCAGGGTTGGTGCTCGGTCAAAGTGGGGTGACACCATTAGAAATGACTGGATCGGTGGGTGCGATCGCAAACAATGGTATCTGGAATCGTCCCCACGGGATTCAGCGCGTGTTGGATAGCAGTGACTGTGAAGATAATAATGATCCCAGTACCTGCCGGGTCATTTTCGACTTTTCCCTTGATAACAGTGCCGATCGCGATCGCGATGTTCTTAGACCCAATACGGCTCGCACCATGACCTCTTTTATGCGAGGCACCATTAATGGCGGCACCGGTCGTAGCGCCTATTTAGGGTTAGGCGAGGCTGGCAAAACTGGCACCACTAACGATGGCGTTGACCTTTGGTTTGTGGGCTTTGTCCCTAACAATGATTTAGTCACTGGCATTTGGCTGGGCAATGACGATAACACCCCCACCAACAGCAGCAGTTCACAAGCCGCCCGGCTCTGGGGCAACTACATGGGCCAAGTTGTGAGATAAACCATCCCCTCATAAACATTTACCGTTTTTGAACAATTTAATTCGTTTAAACTGAAGCGTTGTACACAACATTAAAGGGTGAATGCAATGCTCGACGAACAGGCCAAAAAGACGATGCTGCGCAAAATTCCCCATGCGCTCTATATCTGTGGTGTCAAAGACGGCGAAGAAGTCAATGGCTTTACCGCTAGCTGGGTGATGCAGGCATCCTTTGCCCCACCGTTGGTTGTCAACTGCGTTAAAGCCGATTCCACTTCCCACGCCATGATCAAAGCTAGCGGCGTCTTTGCCCTCAGCATCTTAGAAGATGGCCAAAAAGAGTTAGCTCAAAACTTCTTCAAACCCCTACGTCGTGTCGGCAACAAATTTGAAGACATCGAATTTTACCCTGGTCCTGAAACCGGCTGCCCCATCATCAAAGACACCCTGGGCTACGTCGAGTGCAACGTGATCAGCACCGTTGAACATGGCGACCACACCGTCTTTGTTGGCGAAGTCATCGGCGCAGGTATTCATCGTGAAGGCGATGCTTTGTTGCTATCCACGACCGGCTGGAACTACGGAGGGTAGTGGAATTTTGAGTTTTGAGTTTTTAATTTTGAGTTCAAGGAATTAGCAAGGTCTATACCCAATAGAGGCAAAGAACTAAAAACGCAAAACCAAGGACTCTTTCACCCCAATAACATCGATTGTTTATTCTGCAATACCCATGCCCTTAATCAAAGTTCAAACCTCCGTCGAAGCCCCCTCTAAAGGCGCTGTGGAAGACATGCTCAAACAGCTGTCAGCTAGCCTGGCAAAACATTTGGGCAAGCCTGAATCCTATGTCATGACTGCATTTCAACCCAGCACTCCCATGACCTTCGGAGGTAGCACCGCTCCCACCTGCTACATCGAAATCAAAAGTGTTGGCACCATGGGCAGTAAAACTAAAACCATGAGCCAGGAGTTTTGTGCCCAGGTACAGGCCGCACTAGGGGTGCCTCCTGATCGCACCTACATTGAATTCGCCGACTCTGCAGGTGCAATGTGGGGCTGGAATGGTAGAACCTTTGGTTAATTAAAAAACAGCCATTTTAACAATGGCCCTAGACCGGTTCATCCTTTAGAATCAGCCATTGCAAAAACGCAAACAAAGGATCATTCTCAATTTGATCTACAGGCCTAAAGCCATCACTAAAATTGGCTTTAGGTTTTCTTTAAAAAGTTTTATCGTGGTTTTACGGTAGTGTGCCTAAGAATTGGTTACGTTAGATTTGTTATTGCAACACACTCTATATTTAACACCTTATGTGTAACCCACCCCGGCAGCAATGTCGGGGTTATTTATTGGGTTTAAATAATGACATTCATTATCTATCCATCACCATTTAAATGCGTAAAACATGATAAATAACGGACATTCCGCAGGTTAGTCAGCAAATCAAATAATATTTCTGGCAGGGCGCGCCAAGAAATCTGAGGATATTCAGCCGTTCAGGTGAGAGGTTGGAAACCTGAGGTTGCTCATTGAGCCAAGCCAGGTGAATTGCCTGAAACTTCTGAAAAATCCACCGTAAGGACGGCGTTTGAGTCGGTCGCTTGCGTTGGTCGAGAAGGGTTTCATTCGCCTGATCCAAGGCGTGTCTCACCTGCCGTTGAGCTAAAGTGTACACCATCAGGGACAATCCCATGATGGTCGCCAAAGCTACAATGCGTTCAGGTGTTTTGAGAAAAACACTGGAGGTAAAAAACAAGGGATCCTTGAGCATACCGAAGCCTTGTTCAGAGACCGATTGCCCTTTGTAATCGGAGAGAATGATTTCGTCAGTCAAGGTGTCATCATCGATGACATTGGTCGCCAAAATGAAGCGTCCTGCCTTTCGCTTTGCCTGATGAATAGCAGCGTCATCGGCGACGATTTGAGCGGTAATTCGATAGGTGGTGTGGGTAGGTGTCGCCCCTGTTTTCGGGCGTCCTGACTGGGCATAGTGGTGCTGTTCGACCACGTCTAACTGGCTCAAACAGTGATAGGGCCAGCGGGTCGCTAGGGCCTCGGCCTGGCGGCGAGCATCGGCGGCACAATTAAACTCAATGGTCTGTTGACGACGCAGTTGTTTTGTTGCCTTGACGAGGTGTTTGGCAACCTGTTTATCCACCTGTTGGCAATCCGTCTCGACCCGTGTCTGATTCTCGACCACGACCCACCCTTGTCGAATTCCCCCATAGGTTGTGCACACACGAGCCAATCGATAGCCGTCCCGTTCACTTGCCACAAAGGCCTCTGGATCGATCTCAGTAACCACCGATTGGGCGGCGGATAGCGTTAACGGGACACGGGTAATCCAACGCAGTGCCCCCAAAATGGCTAAGTTATCGGCACTGTATAAGGCACTGTCAGCCACCAAGATTCCCTCGACACTCCAGTGCTCTGCAAACGTCTTTAATCGGTCTGCAAACACCGCTTTGTCGGATTGATTGCCACTGGCGACCTCAAACGCTAAGGGGACTCCCCCATCATTCGTACAGATTGTCTCCACTACAAACTGTTTTAAGTCAGGTCGGTGGTCTTTCGAATACCCATGGGTGATTTCAATGCAACCCGGCTCTTTGTTCGCGCTTTCATACGCCCCATGCACACTCAGGCTACTACTATCAAGATGATAACGACGGCTATCTAAGCCAAAGGCTTGATAGGCTGCCATCGAGACGACACTGAACAATTTGCTGGGTCCATAGGCCCACACTTTGTCGAGTAATCGACCCAAGTAATCATCATTCAGATGGGAGGGCGCAATCCCCTCGCCAAGCAGATGCTCCGTTGCTTTGCCCACAAAAAATTCTTCATACAGATACAACGGTGCACTCACAAAGCCTAATCCATTCAGAATCATGGCTTTGATCCCTTGTCCCGGACTCACCTTTTGCTGCACATGGGTCCCTAGACAACCATTCACCAGCGCTTCGAGTCCGATTTGGTCTACAATCCCTGCAATGATGCCTAAGTGATCAATATCCTCGACACGCATCTTCTTTAAGCGGCTCTGCAAAAACGTTACCGCTTAAATTACCTGATTTTCAAACCTAACCTGCGGAATGCGCGAAATAACATTAATTAAAATCGTTCAGAATGGTGATCTAAGTCACAATTTACACACTTATTTCTGAACACCGACTAATAAAAAATAAACTTGATATATTCAAGCAATAAAAAGTAGATCCCCCTTTCTACATTGGTTTCAAGGATAGAGAAAACAAATAGCCAGATGACTTTAGCCAGTCTTTAAGCAAATTTACGGGGTATTTACGGTGTTGGGTACAGAAATTAATTACATTGAATATGTGCTTAGGGCACACCTTATATGAAACCCACTATGTGTAATCCACCCCGGCAGCAATGTCGGGGTTATTTATTAGATTCAGATATCTTTGAAAGTAGAGCTAAAAAGTATCAAATACATCAATTTTGATGCATTCAAAAACATGATCTAAATCACAATCAATGCTGACTTGACATCAATTTAAGGCGTTCATAAGAACGTGATTTAAGTCACAAAATTAGTAAGCGTCCCCTGAGCGGAGTCGAAGGAGATGCTGGCTGGGGGTGTTGGCTTCGACTTCGCTCAGCCAACGGCACTGATGAGACGGTTACCCAAATTATGCTGATCTGCGATTTTCCAGAGTTCCCCGAGTAACACCAAGTTGGTTAGATAGCTGTAGGGTTTGCCAAAGCTGACGCCCAGTTATGTCCCCCCTTAGCAGCTGTTGATAGCAGCTAAGAATCTGCTGGACCTGGTTCGGTGTCTCGTTAAGAAAATCAATGCGAAAGTGACGTGCTCCCTGCTCAATCAGGCGAGGGATAAATTCTGCACCGGTTTGGGCAACGCCATTGTAAAGAGTGTTTCGGCAGCCTGCATCAGCCTGGAGAACATGCTCAGTGCCCGTGCGATCGCACAGTACCACCTCATGTTTCTCGCACGGGCGACCACAGTTGGAAAAGTCAGTCCCATCAGATAGAAACGCACAGAAGACACAGTGCTCCATATGGAACATCGGCATATGCTGATGCACCGTAATGTCAAACCAATCAGCGGGTGTGGCAGTCAGCAGGTCCAGTAGCTGCGAGATATTCAGGTCATAGCTAGCAGTCAGTCGTTCTAGACCAAATCGAGTCTTGAAATAATCTGCCGTAATCGGATTAGCCACATTCAGGGAAAAATCTCCGATGCAGGGCTGGTGGGCAAAGAATTTTAGATGGTCGTAATTGCGCACCAGGTAACCATCGGCGTCCGACTGGTGCACCTGTTTGAGAATGTATTGTTCGCCTGGCTTGGTAATCCGAGGTGGAGCAACATAGATTTGGGCCTTAGGATTCAGCTCACGGGAAAGCGCCACTGCGTCCCGATAGCGCACCGGGTTTTCCAGCTCGCAATAAACCGTCGTAATATCCGCCGCCAAAACCGCCCGAAGTTGAGCAAAATTACGAACAAGAGGCAGTAACGTAGGTTGGATTGAGTCCCCAAAACCCAACAAACCCGCAGATTGTTCCGAAACCCCGACACCCGACGCCTCCACCAATTGCTCTGCCCTGCCGCACCCCAACCCCCCCGGCAACAAATCCCCATAGGTATGCGTTACCTCCAGCTTCCAAGCCTGCGGCTGCATCCGCTGCTCCAACAATTGCTCCACCAAATCCCGACGTAGGCGATTCAGCTCACTCACTGGCACCATCAGCCCTGCCGCCAGATAGTTAGTCAAAGCACCTAACTGAAATGGAGTGTTCCCTAACCGAGAAAGTTGTTGTACCAACTTTTCAGACGTCAGAGGCTGATTACGAGCCAATTCCAGCCGCTTTGCAGATGTAGCCCTGGCAATGTGGCCTTGGGGATCGGTGGCGATCGCAACCACCGGCTCTCCCTCCACACCATGCACTTCGATATCAATGGGCTGCTGAACCTGGGGCTGCTCACCGCTGTAGCTCTGGCGTAGGACCTTATCTAGCTCTGGGTCAGAGGTTTTCCAAACTTTATAGCCCGGTTTAACCTGACGCAAATCAATGCCGTGCTTAGAAAAGCTCAGACAGACAGTACGCCCCCGATCTTCCACCCCATAAATCCGCCCACCTTGGTCCGTATCGGGATGCCCAGAGTCAAACACAATGCCATCCCCAGCCTTAACCGGTACCTTGGGCCGTAGCTCCACCTGCTGCCTGGTCACCCGCACCACATCCCCCAGGTATACTCCCCGCTTCTTAGCAAACCGGGCATGGACTAATTTCTGGTTATTGATACCGCGAAACCAGCCTGTATACAGACCCCGGGAAAAGGCCATCTCCAGGTTATAGCGTTCATCTGCCGTTGGCTGATAGGAAATGGGTCGATTACCTAGCTTCAGAGATACCTTTTCTGTTGCGATCGCTGGAGAGACCGTCTGCAACGCCCGGTCTAATGCTTGACGATAAACACGGGTAACGTTGGCAACATATTCTGGGGCCTTCAATCGTCCTTCTATCTTCAAACAGCTCACCCCAGACTTAATTAAATCTGGCAACACAGGCAGTCCAGAGAGATCTTGAGGGCTGAGAAGATATTGCTTATCTCCTAAATCGACAAGTTCTCCATCAACCTTCATATCGTAGGTCATACGGCAGGCCTGGGCACATTCACCTCTGTTGGCTGACCGTCCACCGAGAGATTCACTGGTCAAACATTGCCCTGAATAAGCAACACATAGAGCTCCATGAACAAACACCTCTAGCGGCAATGCAATATCTTTTGTTTGTTGTTGTATTTTCTCAATATCTTTAAGAGAACATTCTCTTGCAAGAACAACTAACTGGGCTCCAAGATTGTTGGCAAACTCCACCCCCGCTGCTGAGGTCACCGTCATTTGGGTAGAGCCATGAATCGGAAAGTCAGGGGATAAATGGCGAATTAGTCGGCACATGCCCACGTCTTGAACGATGGCCGCATCCACCCCCGCAGAAATCATGGTGCGCAGGTAGCGTTCTGCTGCTGCTAGTTCGCCAGGAAAAATCAGCGTGTTAAAAGTGACGTAGCCCTTCACACCACGGCTGTGGAGAAATGCCATGAGTTCGGGCAGGTCGGCTTCGGTGAAATTTTGCGATCGCATCCGCGCATTAAACCGATCCAGGCCAAAATAAATCGCATCGGCACCATTCTCCACTGCAGCTTTAGCACAGTCCCATGTGCCTGCTGGCGCTAGTAATTCAGGGCCGTAACACATCGTCATACTCAAACCTATGGAACACCGAACCTATCCACTATTATGGCTTCCGCCATAAATCGCCAGCCTTGGTTATATCAGGCCATCCCCACAATTCCAATAAAATTTTCCAAAATAAGGGTATCAACATTGAAGGACTGAGTCATGAAAACTAGGTGGTTAGCGCTATCAATCGGCACAATCGCAGCAATAGCATTAACCCACACCGCCCAGGCTGTTGAGTTAGCCAACGGCACCACAGCTTTTTTACAACCCCCTCAATTCCTCAATGCGTTTACGACCAACGACTCAGTCATGCGTCGTAATGCCACGTATTTCTTTACTCTCGATCTGCCTGCCAATGCAGATGCCGCCTTGCAACGTGTGGTGATTGAACCCCAAAATCTAACCCGCCATCTCCAACCCTATCGACTAGATCAGACCGTAGCCTTTTCAGAAACAGCCGGAGACGAGAGAAGTGAACTAGGTTTGGGTAATATTTCCGTCAACGAAGACACCAAAGCTGTGACGGTAGAATTTAATCCGCCCGTTACACCAGGCAGACAAGTAACCATCGGCTTACGTCCACAGCGTAATCCACGCTTCGATGGCATCTATGTATTCCGAGTGATCACTGTTCCAGAAGGCGACCAGCCTCAATCTCACATTGCTGGCCATGGGCGTCTTTACTTTATTGATAACGATAGCGATCGCCTTTACCCTTAGGCCGTATTCAGAGGGGAAAAACAATGTAGAGACGGTGCATGTAACGCCTCTACACCGTTAATTTTCATCCCCTATTTACCAAGGGCTTCATCCAATACCTTTCGAGCTTCTTCTGCACTAGCTCGCGCATCACGATAGCGCAAATTACTTTGGGCAAAGGTTTTAAGCACCTTAAAACCATTCTTTAATTCTTCCAGCTGCTCATCAGTAATGACATCATCAGTAAACAGTAAATCTACTAGTTCTCTCACTTTCAAAGCTTCACTGCGGGATCCTTGCACCTTAATTTTTAAGTTAGCCAAGCTGCTCAGGATCTGCACCGCATCAACAATTGCATTTTCCTCAGCGGTGGGTTCTGTCTTTTGTTCTTTCACTTCAATAAAATCCTTTGGGGTAAAGCCGTCATCTAAATCAGCCGTTAGCTTACCATCGCCCATCATCTCTAGAAGCTGATCCATTGCCTTTTCACGGGCTTTTGCCGAATCACGTCCAGAAACGGTGATCAATACATTTTCGGGACTTTGAGGAATCGTGTATTGAACCATGGGATAGTATATTTGTACCCACCAACAGTATCAATAATACTACCGGATAGTGAACCCCACAGCAAAAAGCTCTTGATCTAACGACCAAGAGCTTTTCAAATCTTAAAAGTTTCACCGCAACGCCGTCTTACCTCAGTTTTTGACCTGGAAAATCCAGGTGGGCCCGTGGTCGCGATTTATAGTTTCCGGGTACAAGCCCGGTATACTGCCACCGCGATCCTGTTCGATGCCCTTAAGTGAAAAGCATAGATCAAGAAACATTGTTGGCAGTCACCAACGTCGTAGTGAAACTAGAGTCATCATAACCAACTGTCCTGGTAAATCGACAAGGGTTGATCGATAGAGATGATTGAGCGGTTTTCCTCACCTCAATCACTATTTCAAATAGAACCCAAAAACGTGGGGACGTTCCATGGAACGTCCCCACGTTTTAAGGGGATTCGGGATACCAGAGGGCTTCTATCTGATGAATGAGTTGGTTGAGCTGATCGCGGGTATGGACGCGATCGCATGTCACCGTGACATGACCTAATTTTCGTCCCGGACGAGATTCCCCTTTGCCATACCAATAGACTTGGGCATTCGGCAATGCGGCTAAAGCCCCCCGCTGTTCTCTATAGTTTGATGTGGAACTTTCAAATCCAAGAAGATTGATCATCAGAGCCTGAGAGCATTTAAGATCAGACGATCCCAGTGATAGTCCACTCACTGCCCGTAGCTGTTGCTCAAATTGGGACGTCACACAAGCATCCAGAGTGTAGTGCCCCGAATTATGGGTACGGGGGGCAATCTCATTAATCAAAACGCGATCATCAGCGGTTAGGAATAGCTCAATCCCAAACATACCAATTACGCCAAGCTGAGTTAATAACGTAGTGGCAATGTGAGCCACTTGCTGACACACGGGATCGCCAACATCTGCTGGTGCAATCACACGGCGACAGACCTGATCAATTTGCTGGGATTCAACCACAGGATAGAGGGCGATTTCACCCGTCTGAGAACGGGCGACCATAACTGCCAGTTCTCGCTCAAATGCTACAAAGGCCTCTAATAGAATTGGCTGATAGCCGAGTTTTGCCCAGGTAGCTTTGACAGAATCCAGGTCTTGCAAAATAAAGGTGCCTTGACCGTCATATCCATGGCGACGGGTTTTGAGGGCCAAAGGGAATCCAACAGTAGCAACGCTAGTTTCCAATTGGGGCAGATCGGCCTTTGAGTTTAGCGCGACAAACTTAGGAGAGGGCAACCCCAAACTCTGACAGTACAACCGCTGATCATATTTATCTAACAGTGGTTCCAAACAGCTCAGCTGAGGATAAAACTGAGTGCCCTGCTTCTCAAGGAGTTGCAGCGCTGGTAGATCAATAAACTCGTTTTCAAAACTAATGACATCACAATGCTTGGCCAGGATAGCCGTTGTATCGGCGTCAGCCACTGCCCCAAAAACCACATGATCAGCAATGGCAACGGCGGGATCAGATTGCTCTGGCGTTTGAATGATCAAACTCAAATCTAAAGTTTTAGCGCCAGCGGCCATCATCCAGGCCAGTTGACCGCCGCCAATAATGCCAATTTTTTTTGCTGTCTGTCCCATAATCAACTTGAAAACTATAAAGGGAACGGTAAGGTCACCTTTTTTAACTGTCCCTTGTAACAGAACAAAGGATGTCTTTTTTAAGGATGATTGCCATAATATATCTTTACGTTTCGCCTTAGCTTAGATAGACTAATCCGTCCCAATCGCCCACACAATAGTAGCGCTCTGCTAACGAGAGAGCTTTTTTATCTATGACTCAGATGACGGTTGATCCCAAAACGTCTTCACTAGAATTGTTTTCTTGCCTCTTAAATCAACTATCCCAAGGCCCTGTTGTTTTGGCTATTGTGACAGCAACCCAAGGTCACGTAGATTCTCAAGTAGGCGATAAGCTACTGATCTGGGGTGATGCTCAAAGTGCTGGCAGCTTAACAGAAAACACTGTCAAGGCGACCGTAACTACCCAGGCATTTTCTGTTCTCAAAACAGGTATTTCCCAGCGGATGGTGATCGATCCCGGCAATAATATGTTTGCCGTCTCCTCGATACCTACAGAAGATAAATCCACAACAGATCAAGTTCATGTTTGGTTAACACGCTGGCAAGGAGAGGGTGCGATCGCAACCGCCCAAGCCATGCTATATGCCCTCGAAGCACCTCACACCAGCCGACTTATTGTCCCCTTAGTAACAGGTCAATTCCCGTATATTATTGACCGCAACTCTCCATCATTACGAAACCTCCAAGGCCAGGATGCATACATAGAAGAGCTATAACTCATTTCCACTGCCCCATCTCCTCAACAACATTCTCAAAAAACAGAAAATAACAACAGAACATCTAGATTGGCACAACCTTCCCTCTGGAGATATTCATCCAGCAGTGCGCTATATCTAACAAAATAGAGAAAAGCCCTGAAATGTCTACAGACATTTCAGGGCTTTATCGTGATGAAATGGCATTAGTACGTAGCAGTTAGGCGTAGCCTCCAAATGCTTTCTGACAATACACTTAAACTGACTTTCGCTTCTTTCGCTTAGCTAACCACTGTTGAAACACCATACCAAAGAAAGGCATATCTTCAATCAAATAACGTCTCCACAGACGCTTAGGCTCAGACATTGTTCGGTACAACCACTCAAGACCCAACTCAGTCACAAACTCAGGAGAACGAGGCTTATGACCTGCCTCAAAATCGATAGCTGCACCGACTGCCAAAAATGTCTTAATGGTGGATAGTTTCTCTCTGTGCTTCACAATCCACTTTTCTTGCTTAGGCGCACCAACACCAACAACTAAGACATTCGCAGACGAAGCATTAATGCGCTCTATAATTGCTTCGCACTCCTCAGGGTTCTTCTCAAAGCCATAGGAAGGTGAGTGAGCCTCAACAATAATATCACGCCCAATACGCTCATTAATACGCTGCTGAGCCAGCTTGGCAACACCAGGAGCCGCACCCAACAAATAAATTTTCACGTCAGGATTTTCGCGGTGATAATCACAAAACCAGGGCAACAAGTCAGAGCCTGAGATTTTGTCACATATGGGCGTACCTAAAAATTGAGCCGCATACATCAGGATCTTGCTATCACAAACGCGATAGTCCACAGCCTTGTACACGTCACGAAAGTCTGTATCGTGTTGCAGTTTCATCAAGTGATCCACATTGGGTGTAACCACAACTCCGCCGTGAGCATCTAAACGCTCTAATAGCTCCTGTCGGGAAAGGTTGTCAATCTCAACGTCTAATATATTGACCTTAGGCACTTTATCGGTAGTTAGGGCAGATACATTTGTATAAGAGTCTTTGAAATTATGGTCTGAAGTGACGACAGAAGCTTGGTACTGCATGATTTTCCAGAAGGCTACCTTACGACTAATACAAAAACATTCACAACTGAGGTCGAAGACAAGAACAATCATTCAAATGTCCTATACAAGGAACTATTTGCCTGTCAACCTGAAGGCCTGTTGGTGAAGGGAGATGACACCTGAACAACCATTCCAATAGCGTTATACCACTGCTGTAATAGTCACTCCGTGCCTTGCATGAACTCATCGAATAAACTTAATGGGATAATAAAGAACCGATGAGAATACATACATACCCACACAAGCACAGCAACAATAGTCCCCAAGCAGTAGTGGCAGACTAAAGTTTTAGCCTCTCATACTGCTAGAGCAATTAGCAAACAGCTTTCCGAAAAAACACTGTAGTGATAATGCCCAACCTACTTTAGTGACTAAGAAGTCCTAACAATAGTTTCCTGCTGGAGGGCAAATAAATTTACGTATGTAGCGGTTGCTTTACTATGTAGCTTGTGCACTCATTTGAACAAATCGTCGAAAATTCTACAAAAAGAACATCCACCTCAACAAAAGATCGGTAAGAATCTCAACAGAACTATACATAGTCTTTAAAACTGAGGCTTTCACTACCCAACTTTTTCATCTACTACAGCCTTAGCAGTCCTCTTTTAGGCAAAATCCATCGAAATACTTACATAAAATTCATGTTCAGGTAGATTGTTCTTACAACAACTTTTTACAACGCCACCAATCACTATTGACAAAATCATCAAATAACAGTTGTGCCATTAGCTCAGCATCACTTGCTTCAGCATACTTAAAGCATTGCCGGTCATGAATAGGACAAATGTGCCAGAGAGCTTGGTGGAAACAGCCTGCGCTGATCTAAGTTGCAACAATTCGAGCCCTGAATAGTGATAGTGGCATGATGCCAATCCCACCATTCAGGACATCGATGTCGGTTCACTCTAAACCCTAAAACCCCAGAATTCCTACGCCCAGGCCATTAAGAACCCTCCATAGCGATAGGATCGAGCACATGAGGTTTGTACAGGTACCGCCTTGATGAGCTTGCTATCGGATCGCACAGTTGCCATGACCAGGACCATTTAAGCCGTGATCATCGCTATCGAAAGATATGCGCTATCGGCCCAGATATCATCATCCTTGATCGCTATGGAAATGCCCTCAAGCATTCTTAAAAGCCGACAGGCACAGAAATATCAGCACCCGCAAGATAGTTCTGTTCAACTTCGCTAGCATCGAAAGCTTGGTTGTAAACCGCCACCAGGTCATAAATACCGAGCCAGGGCCGCCCCCCACCTAGCTCATTGGCTAAGGCAAACTGGTACTGGTCATTCCAGTTTGAAAAGTCACCATCAATGATGTTGGAGCCAACTAACTGGTTGTCAACGTATAGCTGAGCCAGACCATTGGCATCGCGGGAGTAGACAACATGGCTGAGGTCCGTCTCGACGGGTGAGCCACTGGAGGTGACAGTTTTTCTGGTGCCATTGTTGCCAGTGGTGGTGGTGCGTAGACGTGTCTGGTAGTTAGCTCTTTCCTGACCCAGGGTAAAGTTGCGGTTGCCGCTATTGGCAGAGAGCGTAGCAATCCTGGCAGGTCCCTGGTGGGTGAGGTTATCGGGCGTAATCCAGGCCTCAATGGTAAGCTCTTGAGTTTGGGTAATCCCATTGGTGAGTTTAGTGGCAGCTTGATTGAAGGCAATCAGGTTGGGGGCATTAACATCCAGGACACCATCACCCCAGCTGACACCAGTCAGTGAGTCGATTTGTAGATTTAAGGGATTACCTATACCAGAGACATCAAAGACGGTATTGCCACTGCCTTCATCAAAGGTGTAAAGACTTAAGAGTCCTTCCTCAATGCGACCGTTGTTAGTGCCGGGTTCAGTGATAGAGACATTGACGGTAGCCATTGATGTACCGCCATTGCCGTCACTGATTTCATAGGTAAAGGAATCAGTTCCTACAAAATCAGCATTGGGAGTATAGAGAATCTGGTTGTTGCTAACCGATGTGCTGCCATTAGTTCCTTGACTAGCCGATATGACCGTTAGGTTATCATCATCGATATCCGTGTCATTGTTAAGCGCCTGAGCTTGAACGGCAGTATTCTGCTCTGTGTTTGCAGTATCATCACTGGCCACTGGCGCATCGTTGACACCAGTTACTGTGATACTCACTGTGGCTGTATCAGAACCGCCATTACCATCGGAGACCGTGTAGCTAAAGCTGTCAGTCCCGTTGAAGTTGGCATTAGGCGTATAACGTACCTGATTGCCGATAATGGTCGTGGTACCGTTGTTGCCGGGGAGTACAGAATCCAGGCTCAAGCTATCGTTATCTGGATCTGTATCATTTGATAGGACATCCAGGATGAGCTGTGAGTCTTCTTCAACTGTGCCAATGTCATCTGTTGCTGTAGGCAGATTCCCGGCAATGACGGTGACATCGACAGTAGCTGTGTCCGTGCCACCTTGGCCGTCGTTGATTTCATAGGTAAATGAATCGGTGCCTACAAACCCTGCATCAGGGGTGTAGGTAATGAAATCATCGCTGCTATCAGCTGGTGTACCATTATTGTTGATCTCCACACTGCCATTGCTGGAGTTAGCGGCAGACAAGGTAAATTCAGTTTCTGAGGCAGTATTATCATTGGCCAAAACCTGAATATCGACTGGTGTATCTAGGGATGTAGTAACAGAATCATCAGTTGCCTTAAATTGGCTCTCTGCTTCAACAATTTGGAGTACTTGATTCGGATTAACATTGTTCAGCACTTGCTCAATGCCGCTAGGCCACTTAATCCGAATTTCACTGATGGTGTCTTTATCACCTAAACCAAAATGAATACGTTTGTCATCTTGCGTTCTGTGGTGTTGTCCTGCAGCCTGTTGCCTCATTTGAGTAACACCACCGGCTGTTACGTAACCTGTTGCTCCAATACCATCACGATTGGATATGGTTCCTTCTAAATCGATCAAGATCCAGTTATTATTATTGCCGGTGTTTTCTAATAGGCGATAGGTGGGATCGTTGGCATAGGTGGTTTCCAGTAAATCTAAAAAGCCATCGTTGTTGTAGTCTGCAACCGCAGCAGAGCGGTAATTAGTCGTCCCTGAAAAACCCCAAATCAGACTCCGACCGGAACCTGATTTGTTGGGTTATCGAAAAAGAAACGGACTAACTTTCGTAGATTAAACCCACACGCTGTCAACAAGGCATTGATCCGGTCCCCTGATTTGCCGTGGAGGTAATTTCGTTTGAGCGCATGATCATGCTTGGCATGGCCAATGACCGGTTCAATCGCACTGCGACGTTTCACCAACCGTTTGAGAACGCCTGTAAACTTACGGGTGCCTGCGCACCCATACCTCTAGTGTCGATGGATGATAGGTTGATCCACGAAAGCCTTTATCGACCGCTGCTTGCTGAGGAGACTGTCCGGTCAATCGGTGGACTTGTTCAATCGCGGGTTTTAACGTCACACCATCATAGGGATTGCTATGAATCGCATCGGCGGTCACAATCCAATTCGTTTTGCTCGTCGTCACTAGGACCACCTTGCAGCCAAATTCATAGCGTTTATGGGCTTTACCTTTGACGATGCACTCGACTTCAGGCGCATGCACACTGTACAGCTTAGGCGAGTCTTTTTTCGTCTGACGATAAATCTGTTGGGCTCTCATCATCAAGGTGTTGAGGGGTGTCGATAGCGCAGAGACTTTACGGTTAATATCTCGAATCACCCGTCCCAAATAGGTGCGCAATTTTCGTGTTTGTTGCTTAGCCCGTCGATATTTTCGGGCCGCTCCATATCGACTCTGTTGAAATAACACTTTTTTACCCACACGGTCATAGCTTTGACATAATTGGATACCCGCTTTCCGAGCCTCCTTGACTAACGCTCGACGCGCTTTGTCATACAATCGAGCATCGGTCGGAAAGGCAATCGCTTTTGCTTGCACCGTCGTGTCTACATTGACCCGCTTAATTTCGCGTAGCTTGAGCGCCCGTTGTTCTAAGGCGACTTGCAACACTTCTTTGAGGAGCTTTTCTACCCCATCCGGTCCTACCTGCTTGCGCCATTTCACGAGACTGGTTGGATGACACGGCAAGACATGTTGAAACGTCTCTTCTAGCAATACTGGCTACGCCAATCGTTGATATTAACAAGGCACAGAAGTGATATCGGGGTGAAAAATCAAACCTATGCCGAGCTAATTAATGTCGACACAGCTGAAAACTTATAAATTAACTGGGGTGGTAGGATTCGAACCTACGAATGACGGGACCAAAACCCGCTGCCTTACCGCTTGGCCACACCCCAATAAGGAGATATGAGCTAGACCTATCAGTGCAAAGTCAACATTGATTGCCAGCCAATGTATATTAACAGCTTTTAGCATTGTAGTGTCAATAACTATGTGGATTTTTTTTCGAAGGCTGTGTTCATCATGTTGAGAACCGCAGCCTTCTGATTAAGCTGAGTGCAGAACCTTAGGATGTTGACAAAGATCGTCCGCGCCAAGTCCATCCCCAGCCAGTTTCAGTTTTTATGATTGAGGTAAGCGCGATCGCAACCACAATACCGCCACTGAGCCAACCCAACCACCAGTAGCGAAACGGCTGGTTAAATACTCGCTGAGCGGCCCAGCGCATATACACCTGCAGAGCAACACTGCAGACGCCTAACCCAGTCACCACCCACCAGCCAACGCCACCACCAAACAAGGAATTCCATAATCCAGTTACTAAACCCAGCCAGGGCATCACAAAAATCAGGCTCAGGGCAAAGGCAGAATAGAGAGTAGCGCCTAGGTTACGCCCACCTCCTTCATAGAAATTTTTAGTCCAGCCTTCCCATAGCGCCGCAAAGGAACGATACATGCGCACTTTAATCAGGTCAGTACTCAGCAGATACCGTAGCTTCAACCCACTGCCCTTAACCAGCTTCGCTAGCTCCACATCTTCCACAGTTTCAGTTGCCACTGCTCGATGCCCCCCAATCCGATCATAGGCACTACGACGAAACAACATAAATGGCCCAGCAGCAAAAGCAGTTGACGTATCTTTAGGATCATTCACCGCTTCAAAATTAAAACCAACGGCAATACAGCTCATCATCACTGGCTGCACCAACCATTCAGCTAAACACCCACAGATAATGCCCGGACCACAACTTAATAGATCGGCATCATGTTTTTGGCAATCGGTTAGGGCTGTGGCGATCGCATCAGGCTCAAGGCGTACATCCGCATCGATAAATAGCACATAGTCGCCAACAGCTTTTTCCACAGCATTGGCACAGGCCCAAGTTTTGCCACGCCAGGAAATATCAGTCGGTCGGGGTGGCACGGTAAATACTTGCACACGATCATCTGTCAGGGCGACTGCCGCAGCTAAATCTGCTGTATTATCTGTTGATTCATCGTCGGCCACAATCACCTGTAAATCTGCAGGATGAGGCAGATGACTGGCTAAAGCGGCGTCCAAACACTCTGTAATATTTACGCTTTCGTTATATGCCGGAATAATTAAAGAAACGGCTGGCAATGAATTGGGGCTTGTCTGCAGTAACGGCAATCGGGGAGCGGTAGCCAAGGATGCCTGTAAGCGGCGATGAAAAATTGCGATCGCAACCGTCGCTACTGCCAATGCTAAACTCCACAAACCACTCCCTATCCATTGTCCGCTGATCATCAACTCATTACTCCCAAACGCTCGCCCTCTAAATGTAACGTACTGTAAAGCAATGTCTGATTCTAGACTGGGATAACGCTTCGGTCCTTCTATGTTTCTCCAATCCTTACACTTAAAGCAGTTTCGTAATTACAGTGACCAAGCTGTTAAATTTTTGGCACCCAAAACGATCCTACTGGGAGAAAATGCCCAGGGTAAGTCTAATTTGCTAGAAGCAGTAGAACTCTTAGCGACGTTGAAATCCCATCGCACAAGTCGCGATCGCGATCTCATACAAAACGACACCAACAGCGCCCAAATCCAAGCTAGCCTAAAACGGGAATTAGGCATATCTTCTTTACAGCTAACCTTACGCAGAGGTAGTCGTCGCACAGCAGTGATCAATGGCGAAACATTACGCCGCCAGCAAGACTTTCTCGGCAACCTCAACACCGTACAGTTTTCCTGCTTAGATTTGGAACTCGTGCGGGGAGGCCCCGTCACCCGCCGGACATGGACTGACAGCTTACTCACGCAACTAGAACCAGTTTATCTCCATATTCTGCAGCAATATAGCCAGGTACTAAAGCAGCGTAATGCCTTTATCAAACAACAAACCGCAGATCCAGGGCAGACACCTCCCTTAGACCCCACTCAGCTTGCACTCTGGGATGCCCAACTTGCCACATTAGGCACTCGGGTGATCCGACGACGAGCTCGTATGCTACAGCGATTGATTCCCATTGCCCAGTCTTGGCATCAAGCCATTAGTGGGAGTACCGAACAACTCGAAATTTTCTATAGTCCTAATGTAGATGTGGACACCGACGATGCTGGACAAATTCAGCAGGCATTCCTAGAAAAATTACAATCTCGCGCCATGGCCGAATACTACCAGCGCACCACATTAGTCGGTCCCCACCGAGACGACATCAACTTTCTGATTAATGATACACCAGCGCGGCAATATGGTTCGCAAGGCCAACAACGCACGCTGGTTCTGGCTTTAAAGCTTTCTGAGTTGCAGCTAATAGAAGAGATAGTAGGAGAACCACCGTTATTACTTCTAGATGATGTATTAGCTGAGTTAGATTTAAATCGACAAAATCAACTGCTTGAAACCATTGAAGATCGATTTCAAACCCTCATCACCACTACTCATCTAGGATCATTTGATACCCAGTGGCTCAAATTATCTCAAATCATGCAAGTCAAGAATGGCTGTCTAGAAACCTCATAGTGAACAACAACACAGTCACATGAGTCTTCACAGGAAACGTACTACAAAATTAGAAGAAATTCCTCGATAAGAGCCCTACTCTAAAAAATGGATACATAACCCATTTCATCAAAAGTTTTATTAGCAGTGCTCGATCACCTTGAGCATCTCCACAAAACACCAATTCAGCAACGCTTTCATCTGAGCTGAAAGTTAAAACTTTCAGCTCAGACAAGAAAAGTTAACTACACTTTTTGATAAGAAGAGCTAGCTTGAGCAGCTTGCAGAACTTCGATCTGACTTGTAATATGCTGCAAACCTGTCAGCAAATGATTTAGCTGTAGTGACTCCTCGGAAGCATCAAATTTTTCTGTATTACTAGTATTTCCCTGAAAGGAGCTAGGGGTTTCAGCAACAGGGTCATCAGTGGTTTGAGATCCAGCAGCATTAGATTCGGAAGACATTGATTGAGGCTGCTTCACATGTGCTACATCAAATTGCTGTGCAGGTTCTGTCTGCAGCTTTTCAAAGCTAACATCGTCATGCAAAAACGCATCTAGTCCTATCTTATTCAACTGCTTTTCTGAGAATCTCAACTTTTCAAGTGCCGCTTTTTTCTCATCCATCTCCTGTTGGAGCTGATTGATTGTCGCTTGCGTCTTATCTAATTTTTTAGAAGCTTGACGCCAACCGCCTAAAGTTAATACAGTAAAACCAGCACCTAAACTTACAAATGTCACACCACTCAAGTAGGGCAGCGCTAATTCTTGGAAATCACTGGAGAAAAATGACTTGTCCTGAAGTTTTACTTCAATAGAGTCAGATCGGATAGCTGCAATAGGGAGTGTTGCAACTGCGAATACAGCCCCCGCTAAAAGACTAGAAGATAAAAGAGTACTAAATTTCATAACTACCAATCGTTCCTAATAGACCACAATTTAATCGAACGGCTCACGTGCAAGGGTTGCACCAAGGATCAAACCAGTTCCGCAACACATAGAACTACTTATTAGCAAAAGAGAGTTTTGTGATCTAAACGTCTCTACGCGGCTAAGGTTAATAGGAATTAATCCTTCAAGGTTGCAAGTATTCTCTATAATCTGGCTTTAGAAAGCTAAGATGCATAATGAGCTTTCGAAGACAACTTCTAAGTTTATAGCAGATGTCCATTGTTGACCCTGATCCTAATTACGTAATAAAAGATGGAGTACAGCAATGCAATCTTAGGGATCTGTTGAAGTCTGTAGCTGATTTGCAAAGTCTTATTTACGTAATTAATAATGACTATCACACCTTGCTTTCTATTTGGTAGTTTCACCCTAAAACAGGCTTATTCGCCGTAGAGGAAAGTATCCTCTAATCTCTACTTACCTGTCAGTATAGTTAGTTCACGGCTGCAATTGGTTAATTTAACTGTAAAGTGTGGCAGCCCATTATAAAATAATCTCAAATATGCTTTCCTGTTGGGAAACCATATGTGCTTAAACAACTATGCAGCCTCGAATTAGGCATAGTAGCTATACATATCGTTGCTCAAACACGTTGAATACCCCTTCACTGCTCGCTGCCCACCATCACTCACACCACCAGAGTGTTATTCATCTCCAGTGGAGATTGCTACTGTCCCATACTTTAAGTGTTTGAGCCACTCGATACGTCTGTCAATAAAGACATTGCGTATTTTTCATTAACTCTTCGCCCATAGGCTCATCCTTGAAACACCCAGTGCTAGTGTGGCTGTGGCAGATCTTGACAATTTGATGGCTACTCCTGACCTCATCTTGGCTCTGGTTGAGTAGCTCTATCATTCACGTCTGTATATCGAGTTTGAGCGGATTATTTTTAGGCAATATATATATAGTAATCATCTAGTCATTTAGATTCTCTAGAGAGGGGCAGAATTATTTCATAGTAGTAATTCCAGCCTCTTTTTATGTAGCCGACTCTTGATTTTTAAATCAAGCACTTTTCCGGAGAATAAGAACGCTATCAGTATTCCTAATTGGGATGTATCAAGTAAATCTTCAACAAAATTTCTCAAGAAAAATACGGACTTTAGAACAGGTCAATATCTTCATCATAGGCAAGATGCAATTTACTTGTCTAATGCTATCTTGAAATACCTGAGGAATCTACGATTGAAGCGTTTAAGCCTGCTTCGAGTAAGGAGATGAACTAAATTAGGCGAACAATGACATTGGTTAGTTAACTTTAAAGATTAGACAAACAGTATATTGACATTCTATTTAGGTGTATCGTATTGAACCAAGGTCACCACACAATTCGGTGGGTAAACAGCTAATTAAGTAGAAGCATCTTCTTTCTCCTTGTTGCAGTACTCAGTAAATTGCTAGACCAGACTTTAATCTCAGTATTCAGTTATTTATTTTCTGCATTTTATAGATTAACTGTCCTGAATGCTTCGCTATTGATAGATCCTTTTGACATCAGAGGTCCTTAGTTTTCCGACTTCAAATCAAACGGCTAAAGAATCGGCGCTTAAAGCAGCTACCTGTTTAGACGCGGACCATCGATCGTATTTGTTTTTTCAGATTTAGATTAGCGTATTTTTTAAAGAATATGGTTCAATCAACGCCTACACAAAATAGCAACGGTCCTATCTGGCTTAAAATCGGATTTCATATAACATCTGTAGGTTTAGCGTTGGGGCAAGTTGCCCCAAACGTTCTCTTTACAGCCCCTGCAACAGCTAGTCCAGCATCAAAAGAGAATAAGGATAATGAATGGGTCAATTTCACACCCGTAGAAACCAATGATTTTTCTGATCTTAACGATCTACAAATTCTTGCTAAATATTCTGCATTACCAGTTCCTGAAACCAGGCTACAACCAAGCTTTTCTAACTCAGTCTTGCCAGAGCCACCTGTTCGGCAACAATTAGTATCTTGCACTCAAAATTGCAGTAATGCTGATTTATTTGTCTTACAACAGCCCAATACTGTTCCGCCTCGACAAATATTGCCCACGATAACGCCTTTCACTTCATCACAGCAACAAACGAACGAGGCATTTTTTAATTCTGATCAAACCTATTTGCAAAGTCTTATCTCAGGTACCGAAGGTACTTCTCAAACCGCGTCTTCAAGAGCTAATGACTTCTCTCAACTTCCGTCTGGTCAACCGTTTTCTGAGGAAAGGTTAGCCTTTGAAACACCAGCTTCCCCATCAAGAAGCAACTCTGGGTTAATCGATAATCCATTTGCTCCTGACTTCAGTTTCCAAGGTACATCTATTGTCGGCAATGAGGAGTTTTCTGGGCGCGCTCGCATTAATGCAACGTATCCAATCAGTCAAAATCTACTGATAGGAGGGTCTGTCGAAGCAGTTAATGGCACTGCCTTTGTAGATTCTTCAGATGAGGGGGCCAGGCTTAATGAACTTTATCTAGCGGCTTCTTTACCATCTTCTCCAAATTTAAGGTTGATAGCAGGACAGCTCGATTTCTCTTCCTATTTTGATCGTAATAGTTTCGCTAAAGATGGGGCGACTCAGTTCTTTAACGGGGCTTTTCAGACCAGCCCTGCTATCGGATCATCGCTGGGTAACTCTAATCTAGGGGCACTCATCAATTGGAGTGTTAACGATAACTTAGATCTCCGCGCCGCAGCGTTTTCCTCAGACCGAGATTTGAGTGACTTTAATTTTGATAGCTACGCTGGTGAAGTCGCCTATCGCTCTGGCAATGTAATTGTCCGAGGTACCTATGTTTCTGGTCGTGATGGAGGAGCAGATACAGGATTCCAAAACAGTTTTCTAATTGATAGAGGTAATGGACAGACTGGTATTTTGCCAGGTGATCGTGAAGTTTCCTATGGCATCAATGGCGAAGTCTATTTTCCAGAGGCAAATTTAGGATTATTTGGACGATACGGTATTTATGAAAACCAGACTCTCGATCTGAGCGGCGAGACCTTTAGTCTTGGTGTAACTTTATTTGACTTGCTTTCAGACAATGATCGATTAGGCGTAGCCTACGGTCAAACAGTCTCCAACGATTCCCTTCGAGAGATAGAAGGCTCAGTATCACCAGAGGTTTTTGAAGTTTTCTATGACTTTGAACCCGTTGACGAGTTTAGAGTGGGTGCTAGTATTCAGCAAACCAACGGTTTTTCGGACACAGTCTTTCAGTTTCGGCTAGGGTACGATTTTGGCTGGTAGATCTGTTGGCCTTGAGCAAAGAGTAATAGCGGACAGTACAAAGTTTCTTTGATCACATTAGAGTACTGAAAATCATAGGATAGAGAGCTTTTATCAAAGTTCTGCCAGAAGAATGAGATATCGACACCATCTTAAAACTGTTTTTATTTGTGCAATATTATTATCTAGCACACATCTTGGAAATTCGACTCCAGTATGGGCTCAACCAACGACGCCTACTCTTGAAGCGAAATCATCCCAACAGGGATTCTCTCTACTAGAGCAGGGTTTAGTAGAGCAGGCAATTAGAGAGTTTCGAAGAGCATTAAAACGCACGCCACAGTCTCTTGAGGCTAACTTAGGTTTAGCAATGTCCTATGAACGGGCTGGAAGAGATGCTGATGCCTTTCGCACCTACCAAAAAATCGTGGATATTAGCCCAAATAATGTAGATGCACTCAGAGCGATTGGGAAACTAGGAGGATATCGCCCAGAGTGGCAATCTCAGGGAATAGAGGCTCTCTCAACGCTACTACAGAATAGTCCTCAAGATCAAAGTGCGTTAACTCAACGGGCTTTGCTTTATACCTATCAAGGTCGGTTTAGTGAAGCTACAGAAGATTATGCCCGCGTACTACGCGGCAGTCCTTCTCCTGAAACAGTTTTAAGTGCTGCTGAAGCCTATACCTACAGCGGCAACTACAACCAAGGATTAGAGCTGTTCAGACACTATCAAAATAGTGGACGATCCATTCAAGGGAGTGCGACCATTGCCTATTCTCTTGCAGAAAGAGAAATTGGTAATCCAGACCGGTCAATCGAAATTTTAGAAAATGCACTACGACAAAGCCGTGGTGAAAATAACATAACATTGCAACAGCGAGGTGCACTAGCAGCAAGTTATGCAGCTAATGGTCAATTTGAGCAGGCCGAAACTGCTATCGCTCCTGTGATAGGTCGTCAAGATTCTCGACTAACATTAGCCCGAGCATACAATGAACTTTGGCGTTACAGTCAGAACCCGGCTTATGCTAATGAAGCCGCTGCCCACTATCAAGAAATATTAGCTCAACCCTCACAGTACGTAACTATCGGAGTGGCTAGAGAGGTTGCTTATGCCCTCAGTGGTTTACCTGGTCAGCAGTCTTTGGCCTTACAAGTCTATCGTCAACTTACTTCCCAGCAACCAGATGATATTGGGTTGAAATTTCAAAGGGGAGTTCTAGAAAAACAACTGGGTTTTGCATCGATTGCAGACCTACAAAATATTTTGCGAGGACTTCAGTCATCATCCGTTGATATGGGCACACAGAGAAATATCGCCCGAGGTTTAATCCGGTTAGATCCCCCTGAAGCTTCATTATTGCCGTTATACCAAGCCCTTATTGAGAGTGGTCTACAAGAACCTCTCTTGTATTATCGAATTGCCCAAGTCTATCTTGAGAACCAAAACTATCAAGCTGCTCGAGCTGCACTAGCCACCTATGCTGACAGCGCATTAGGGATCAATCGGCAAAGTAGTGGCCTGCTCTTATTAGCTGATATTGAACGCCGCGAAGGAGATTTCGCAACCAGTAGCAATATTTATGATGCTATATTACGCAGTCGACCGACGGATCAGTCCATTACAGCAGCAGCTCTGACTGGATATGCTGAGATCCTTAGGGTTCAAGAGCGTAATGAAGAAGCTCTGGTCCTTTACGATCAGCTGCTTGCACAAAGCCCACAACCTACAACCTCTCAAATTTTACGACGGACTCGTTTAGCTCTCTTGGCAAAGAGAATATCAGAAGCTGAAGCTAAGGAGCTGCTAATGCGCTCGTTTCAAGGAAATTTTGCGGTAGAACGCTCCGACTTTTTTGCACAAGGTGATTTAGCTGTTGACTTAGAGCAATTTGAGTTAGCCGAAGAAGCGTATACCACCCTGCTAAGAGCGTATCCCAATGACACCAGTGGCCTCATGGCATTGGCAGGCTTGTATTATACACAACAGCGCTTAAATGAAGCATCCCAAATATATGAAGATATCTTGGCAGACGATCCTAACAATCAATCAGCTCAATCAGCGCTTGTAAGTTTAACTCAGGGATATCTATATCGACGAGGGTTTCAACCATTTTGGGAACGATATTAAATTAGCTTTTGTTCCGGTGCTATGAGTAACTACTACTCCACATTCAATACCTTGATCCAATCTAGCTTTCGGGCAACTGTTTCAATCGGAATAACAACTCTTTTTGGCTGTTCATTACAATCGACAGGCCCAAGTAGCGAGCTTGGACAACTTAATAACTCACAGTCACAGGTTTCTAATCTCAATAGCCAAAAAGATTCATCCCCATTTACTGCCCAAGGAATCACATCCCAGGATGTTATCACCCAAAGCTGGGAAACGTATCGCCAAAGATTTATTCAGACCGATGGCCGAGTAATCGATCGCGAAGATAAAGATCGTTCAACCTCTGAGGGACAGGCCTATGCCATGCTCAGAGCCGTGCTTGTGAATGATCCAGAAACATTCTCCCAAACGTTGCAATGGGCAGAAGAAAATCTTCGTCGTCACACAGCCGAGGGTATTCTACAAGATAATCTCTGGTCGTGGAGATGGGGACAATATGATGACGGGACATGGGGCACCATCGATAAAAACTTCGCGAGCGATGCCGATATTGATGCTATTACTGCACTGATTTTGGCTGGCCGTCGGTGGAATCGGCTCGACTATCTTGAATTAGCTCAGCTCAAATTAGCAGACCTTTGGGAGTATTCAACACTGGTGACTACCGCTGTTGATGACAAGTCTGGGTCAATGCGTTACTTGTTGCCTGGTCCTGTCGATGCATTTAAGCCTCAACCTAACCAGGTTTACCTTAATCCTAGCTACATGGCTCCCTATGCCTTTCGGCTATTTGCCCAAGTTGATCCTAGGCGAGACTGGATGTCTTTAGTGGAAAGTAGCTATGGGGTTTTAGAAGCATCCTCTGAACTGGCAGCTAGTCAACTGCCTGGTGATTGGGTGCTACTGAACATGCAAAGTGGACAGTTTGAATTGAGCGATGCAGCTATACTACCGTCGGTTTATAGTTTTGATGCCTATCGAGTCTGGTGGCGTGTCAGGCTTGATGCTCTCTGGTTTGATGAACCCAGGGCTAACGCCTATCTCCAAAGTCACTTAACGTTTCTAATAGAGCTTTGGCAGTCGCAGCGCTTTATTCCTGCTCGTATTGCTACATCGGGTACACCTACCGTGAGTTATGAATCAACAGCTCAATACGCGATGCTTTATTTTGGTCTCCAGGGCATTGAAGATAGTATCGCAGAACAAATTTTAGAAGAAAAGTTAGAGCCTAGCTATCAGAATGGTTTTTGGGATAACAACACAGCTTATTATGTTCAAAATTTAGGCTGGTTTGCCTTCTATCCGTTTGAAAGCTTGGATAAGCAATGGCTGACACAAGAAAATAATTTGTCGCAAGCCCCTGCGAGCCAACAAATCACCAGCGGTTCTCTCTAAGTTTCCATTATATGTTTATTTAATTCTGAGCAATATGTCTTTCCTTCAACCTTATAGTTCTCTTAAAAAAGCAACGCTAAAAAGGACTCTGTCCCTGCGACAACAATTATTTCGACGATTATTCCGATCTGGAGTAAGTTTATTTTGTCTACTAGGCCTTGGAATTACGTTACTACTGCCTATGGTAGCAAGTGCTCAGACACCAACAAACAGTTCTCAATCAACGGTAATAAAAACTTTTCCACTACCTAGTAGCAAAATTGAAGAGGAAAATGCAGGAGCAAGTGCTTCCAATGATGCAACAATCCAGGAAGCATCTAGCACAACCGCTGGTTCAACACTAAATGAAGATGGTGAGGGCCTAACCCCCACTTATGAATATCGCTTGCCATTTAATCGAGATGCCAGTGTTGGCAACCGTATTCGCCTAGAAGGCGTTTATTCTGACGCGAGTATGTACTTCAGCCGACCTAGAAACTGGGATTTGACTGATGTTAAGGTGCAGATTAAGCTGCGGCACTCACCTTCTTTAATACCTGAGAAATCAAATCTTGTAGTTCGCATGAATGACACAAGCATTGGCAGTGTTCCACTGGATCGCTCAGCAGCAGAAGTCGCTCAATTTTTGTTTGACATACCTGCAAATTTGATTCAAGACGAGAATTTTCTCAACATGGAAGTTGAGCACAATACGTCTGAAACCTGCACTAATCCCAACGATCCGGCTCTTTGGACAGAGATTTTGCCAGACTCAGAGTTCTTGTTTAAGTTTAAGACTAAGAACTTTATGGCTGATTTTAATCAGTACCCCTATCCGTTCTTTGATGATTTGAGCCTGGATGACACTAAACTGGCTTATCTACGCCCCAAAACCTACAGTGAAAAATGGTTGACAACCGCCGCACGTTATCAAGCATCAATCGGGCGTCTTGCCGAATACCGACCGTTGACCGCTAGATTGGTCAATTCAGCAGATGACCTAGACTGGAATGAGCGTCTGGTCGTTATCGGTACACCTGCTGAACAATCTATTTTGACTTCTCTGGACTTGCCTTTTAGTCTATCGGCAAATAAGCTCCTGGATGGAGATGGCAACCCACTCAAAGGAGAGGTCGGTATCTTAGCTCAAACAGCGGATCCTGATACAGGTAACCCTATTCTGGTAGCTACAGGTAACAGTGAGGAAGGCGTTCAGCTTGCTATACAATTCTTGGTTCAGTCCCAGGAACAAACAATTGGAGCAGGGCAAGCCTTACTAGTCGAGAGTTTAGCTGAGACTACCTCGCCTGATGAGCACAATTGGCCTGGTTATCTCCCCCAGGAGAAAGAGTTTGTACTCAGCGCTCTCCAGGACGAGCATGGCAACCTGTTTGAGGATACAACGGTTCGAGGGACAAATGCTCCACCGGTTCGAATTGACTTCCGGGCATTACCCGACAGCCAATTTAGCCGCGGTAGCAACCTTAAGCTTCACTACAGCCATACATCCCAGATTAATCCACGTACGTCTTCCATCGAGGTTATCCTGGACGATGTGACAATTGGTTCTAAGCCACTGTCTACAAAAAATCATAGTAATCAGACGTATCAGATTGATTTGCCCCCTCACCTGATGAAGCCTGATTCTGAGCTACGGGTGCAATTTACGATGAATCCTCAAGATTCAACCGTATGTGGCATGGCTGCTCAAAAACAGCTCTGGGGAACATTGCACAATGATACGAGCTTCCAACTCTCTCGTTATATCGTTGCTCAATTACCCGATTTAGAACTGTTTCGCGTCGGCTATCCATTCACGGCCCCGCAGGATCTCTCAAAAACTGCGATCGCACTTCCCGATAACCCTTCCCAAGCTGAGATAGAAACCTTGCTCGCCTTAAGTGGCCGACTAGGCAAACTATCAAAGGCCGAGAGCATTGAACTCAATGTTTATAAAAACAGCTCAATCCCTGGCGCAGACAGAAGTAAGTTTCACTGGGTTGGCATCGGTTTGCGGGAACAATTCCCATTTTCAGAAGCCTTTAATGCCAATGGATTCAGACTATTTGCCCAGTTCAGACGTCAGTGGAAAGACAACCAGATTCAGAGTATTCAAGACAATGAAGGCGTAATCAAAGCAGTCCTGTCACCCTGGAGTAATGAGCACATTCTTCTAGCCTTAAGTGCTCAGACAGAGGCTGGACTGAGAGAGGTACAAGATGCCCTGGATCTTGAACCTTTGTTCCTGGCACTCAATGGAGACACCACTCTAATTGGACGCAAGGTGCCAAATCCTTCTCCCTATGACCGGAAGGACTACAACATGCGTTTTCTAGACGAATCTGCTAAGCGACAAATTGTTGATGCAGGTGTGATTCAACGCAGTTCACTCTTTTTAGAGAATCACTGGTGGACATTACCCATTGGCATTATCATCATGGCCCTGCCACTCTACAGCATTTCACAGCTTTATCTCAATCGTCTCTCTGATCCTGAATAACCCTAATGTCTCCCGCTAAAACTAATTCCTATCAGCCTTCCCTCATTCAGGGGTTGCTACAGCTGCCCCATGTGTTTGAAAAAGTTCTCTCCCCTTTTGGTAAATGGCCACTGCTCGGACTGATTACGATGTGTCTGGTGGCATCCATACCACTGATCACGACTCCGCTTGAAGTTTGGCAACAAGGTATCGTCGCTATTTTTTTAACCCTATTGGGTTGGGCAATCGTATGGCTTGAAAATCAGCGACCGCAAAAGCAAGCCAGTGAAGCATTACATCTTTTCATGGCTTGGATCAGCATTGTGGTGACGCTACGGTATCTGTACTACCGTGTTAACTACACCCTCAATCTGGACGGTTGGGTGAACGGGTTCTTTAGCCTACTGCTGTTTGTTGCTGAGCTGTATGCGATTGGTACTCTGATACTGTCTTATTTTCAGACATTAAGGATTCGCGATCGCACCCCCATCGATATCAGTACCATTCCACAACAACAGTGGCTAAAGGTTGATGTCTACATTCCCACCTATAACGAAGATGTCAACATTGTTCGTAAAACAGCTCTGGCTGCTCTGGCGCTAGATTATCCAAAAGATAAGAAGACCATCTATATTCTTGATGATGGTCGTAAGTATCCAGAACGGCGTAAACAGCTCTCTAGAATGTGTAAGGAACTGGGCTGTACTTTACTCACGCGTCCCAATAACAACCATGCCAAAGCAGGTAACATTAACACGGCTCTAAAACGTACCCATGGCGATTTGGTCCTCATTCTTGATTGCGACCATATTCCCGCCAAACCCCTTCTCAAAAATACAGTCGGCTTCTTTTCAGATCCCAAAGTAGCTTTAGTGCAAACACCTCACTGGTTTTATAATCCCGATCCGTTTGAGCGCAATTTGCTGACTCGGGGTCGGGTACCCGTAGCCAATGAGTTGTTCTATAAGGTGATTCAAAAAGGGAACGATTTTTGGAACGCCGCTTTCTTTTGCGGATCAGCTGCCGTTGTACGTAAAAAACCCCTATTGGAAGTGGGTGGCATCGCTGTTGAGACCGTTACCGAAGATTGCCATACCTCATTAAGGCTCCACTCCAAAAAATACAAATCAATCTATTACGACAAGATTATGGTGGCCGGGCTTGCCCCTGAAACCTTTGCTTCTTACGTAGGGCAACAGGTTCGCTGGGCAAGGGGCATGGCTCAAATCCTTCGTATTGAAAACCCATTATTTAACCCCAAACTCAAGTTATCATTTGCACAAAGACTGTGCTATTTTTCAGCAACAAGCCACTTCTTTTTTGGGTTCCCACGTCTTTTATATGCCCTTGCTCCTGTCCTCTATTTGCTGTTGGGGATTAACCTAATTCGAGGAATAGGTCTTGAGACCTTAGCCTACGCATTACCCCATATTGTATTGGCCATGTATGCCAACTACATCACCCAAAAGCAAGTACGTTTCTCTTTTTGGAACGAAATCTTTGAATATGCCCTAGCATTTCAAAACGGTATCGTTACCTTGATGGCTTTGATCAACCCAAAGCTTGGCAGTTTTAACGTAACAGATAAGGGTGTATCGGTAACTAAGCGAGTCTTTGACTGGAACTCTTCCCGCGCCACCTTAGTGATGGTAGCACTCCTGGTCACCTCTTTACTCGCTGTCCCCTTCTGGTTAGCGATCAATCCAAACGTTACTGAAGCCGTTCTCATTAATGCAGGATGGTGTGTTTTTAATCTCATCCTGTTAGTGGCCTCATTACTGGTTGCCTATGAACAACCACAAGTACGAGACGCGCATCGTCTGAATCGTGAACTAGATATTGCCATTCACAACCATGGCCAATACCAAGACTTAGTGGGTAAAACCATTAACATTAGTGAAACAGGTGCACTACTCTCCTTGAGCAATTGGCCAAACCTGCCCGATCGCCTAACCTTGCAGATTTGGGGAGATTCAGATTCGACCGTGTGTATTGAGGCTAAGGTGCATCGAGTCAAGGTTGTCAAAGATAACGAAGTCACCGTGGCTGTGGAATTTGTTGACATGACCCAGGAACAGTGGGAAATGCTGATACTGGTTATCTATGCCGATGTCAATGAATGGTACTCCCAAAGCAGACCTCACCCCGATAATCTTTTAAAGTCGGTGCAGTTTGTATTTACCGCTCTTTCCAGAGCATTTAGAGAACCTAAAGCAGCCAAAGCAACTGTTGTTCAAAAACAGGTCAATATTCCTACCGAAGTCTACTGGGAAGGACATTTTTACCCAGCCATCATTACCGCAGCAAGTTCTCGCCATCTCAAACTAGAGATGCCAGATACAATTCTCCACGGTAGCGACTACATTCAGCAGAATCAGCCACCTGTTGGCTTATTAATCAGAAGCGGAAATAATAATCATGCCCCCATGAAGCTGCTAGCTCAGCTGATCTCAGTTGAAGCTTCTGCATCGGGTTCAGCCGCCTGGGAAGATGAGAAAGTGACTGTTGAACTGTCTTTTCCGACAACGCTTGATAAGGTGCAACGCAAGAAGATTGATTATCTATTGAAATCCTCCAGCGTTACACCAGAGATGTCGCCCAAATATAGCTAAAGCAACAGCATCATTCTTGTCAGCTCGACCCGTGTCTGTAGCCAACTGACACTGAATAACCCCCTCTCTCTAAGACAGGATTTTAACTGCCTTAGAGAGTTTTTTCAGGGCTTCATCCACATCAGCGGCGCTCACAATCAACGGTGGAACAAATCTAACGACATTAGGGCCAGCGGGCACCAGCAACAAGCCTTCATTCATGGCCGCTTTCACAATGTCCAAAGATGTCAGGGGTGCATCACCGTTTAGAACCAGACCATTGATCAACCCCCAGCCGCGAGCTTGTTCAAATAACTCAGGATAAGCATCCACCAACTTAAGCAGACCTTGTCGTAACTGCTGTCCCCTGGCGCTAGCATTCGCCATTAGGTTCTCTGACTCCAGGGTCTGACACACCGCCAGGGCTACACCACAGACAAAGGGATTTCCGCCATAGGTGCTAGCATGTTCGCCCGGTCCCAGCACATCACAGCTAGATTTGCACATCATTGCACCAATAGGCACACCGCCACCTAACCCTTTAGCTACGGTAATAACATCGGGCTCAATCCCCAGGTTCCCATATCCCCATACTTTTCCAGTACGGCCCACGCCCACCTGCACTTCATCCAAGATCAACAGGATTTTATGCTGGTCGCACAGTTGTCGTACCCGTTGGAAATATTCAACATTACCAGGATTCACACCACCTTCTCCTTGTAAGGCTTCAAGCAGAATGGCAGCCACACGAGGTCCGCTAGCATTAAGGGATGCGATCGCACCCTCCAACGCATCGCCATCATTAAACGGGACATAGTGGAACCCAGGCACAAGTGGCGAAAAGCTCTTCTGATACTTAGGCTGTCCAGTCGCCGTAATCGTGGCTAGGGTACGCCCATGGAAGCTAGCCTTGGCGGTAATAACCACGGGCTCATCAATGCCCAGCTCAGTGTGGCCATACTTACGGGCCAGCTTGATCGCCCCTTCATTGGCCTCAGCACCTGAGTTACAGAAAAATACTCGATCAGCACAGGAATGTTCCGTCAGCCACTGGGCTAATGCGCCTTGTTCTGGAATGTAATAGAGATTCGACACATGGTGTAGTTTCTGGATTTGTTGGGTCACTGCCTCCACCATGATTGGATGGGCATGGCCTAATGTGCAGGTGGCAATGCCCGCCACAAAGTCTAAATACTCATGACCTTGGTCATCCCATACACGACAGCCTGCACCTCGGGTCAATGCCAATGGAAACCGACCATAGGTGGTCATCACATGACTATCAAACACCTCTGGCCGAAAACCTTTTCCAGCTTTTGTACCAGCACCAAAGACTTTGAGAGGATTCTTAACAAGCTGTTTTAGACTAACCACGGACTGACCTCTTCTGTAAGTTTTGAATTTTGAATTTTGTAGAGCTTTGCTCTTCTCAGCTTGCTGAGTATTTTGAGTTGAGCTGTAAAATTCACAACCCAAAACTCAAAACTTAGACTTCAAAACTCTCCAATGTCTTAGGTGATTGTAAAAAATTGCAGCAGCTTTTACCGCTAAATCATTTGATAGATAGTATCAAACTGGACAATATTTTCGATTACCGTCCAGACCGTCGTAACTCTTGCAGTCTCGTCTGTAAACCATCCACATCCACCGTTTGTCCACCGTAACGCCAGCAAATGTAGCGATCAATTATCTGGCGAACTAAGCTACCCTGGCGAAAATCTGGGCGCTGTTGTAATCCTGCTGCATATTCTAAGGGAGTTTGGCTGGCGCGTTTGCCATAGCCCTGCTGAGCCAGAATCCACAACATTTGTTGATAAATTTGCTCCATGGGGGCTAGACGACTGAGTTTAAGCCGACGCTGCCACCGTCGCCAGCCTTGAACCATCAACCATCCCAAGAAACTTAACCCCGTGAAACCCACCAGATACCAGAGGGCGCTCAGTAAACCTCTGCCACTAAAACGTGATAAGAACCGTAGGACTGTGCCAATCACAAACATCAGCACCTGAAACCCACGTCGAATAAATTGGGCAACAGGAGCTGGTAAAACGCCCACTAATATGCGCCATAGCTGCCGCAGGACACTAAAGGGATTCGCACCACTATCATCAGGCGAAAAAAGCAGGCCATCAGGAATCGGATTGAAGTAAAACCAGCCGTGCTCAGGGAAATATACCTCAGTTAGAGCATAGGCATCGGTGTTGCGAACAATGTAAAACCCAGTGAAGGGGTTAAACTGGCCTGTGCCAAACCCGGTGGCCAATCGGGCTGGAATGCCAATAGACCGCAGCATTACCGTCAGCACTGTGGAAAATTGATCGCGGGTGCCTCCGGTGTACTTAAACAAAAAAGCACTGACCAGATCTTCATCTTCTTCGAAATAGGGCAGCTCCGTTTGCAGGGTGTAGTTATCCCGCAGAATCTGGGCTAAAAATGTCGCTTTTTCATAGGGAGTATTCAAGGACTCCTCTGATGTGGCTAGCCAACGCTCGGTTTCTGTACGAATGCGATCGCGAATATCATCAGGCACCTGCAAATAGTGCTGCCGAATCGAGCCATTGTACTCCGTAGAACTTTGATTGAGACGCTGAATATCCCGTACCGGAACCCTGGAAACAATCGTATACGTCAGACCTTCAGGCAGCAACCCAGAGGGTCGCAGGGCTCCTTCAGGATCCATGGCTAGTTCATCAGCTGGAAAGTACACTGAATGGGGAGTATAGAGAACAGGCACCAAGTTCTGAAAGTCCTGCACCATGGTGTAGGTCTGAACAACCTCTTCATTGCGGCCAATGGGCTGCGGAGTAATCGGTAAAAACCGATAGGACAGCGGAGAGCGTCTGAGTTCGGCTAACTCATCGCCACGAGATGCTTCCCAACCCTGGCCAGTGTAATTATCAAAGGCCATAACACGCCAAAAACCTGCCCGTTGAGATCGCACCCGCATCACCACCTGCGGTTCCAACTCACCCCTCAGGTTTTGATTAATCCGTCGGTTAAACCCATAGTAAAAATCAGGATTAATACGGCCCGGCCCATCCTCAGGGCTAACACCAGAGCCCTCTTGCTCCTCGTCTGCATTGCCAGTATTGTTATTGCCTCGCCTCACATAGCCTGGATTAAATATTTCCCTACTATTGGCCTCGCCAGTCACATCAATGCTGCCACTCACTGGAAAGGTTTGAAGTTGATACCCTGGGAATCGCGGCATCGCGATAAAAATCAAAAGCCCCAACGTTACAACTACAGCAATAATGCTCCCGAACTGCCGCAAGGATATCCCCACGGACATCTGCCGCCAGTTTAATAGACCTAATCGAGAACGATAGTCTAAAACCAGCACTGGTAGCGACAGTAAAAGAAATAACAGTAAAAACGGGCCAAATAGAAGCGTTTGACTGATCGTAGCGGCCACCCCCACCAAGATCAGACCAATCATCATTGAGTAGCCCAAATCCTTACGTCGTGGCAAATCAAAGCTATGGAGCACCTGTAAATGGATCAACAATTCAGCCAGCACAATCCGAGTATCGCCAGGGATGCTCACCATCCGCCCTAAAAAAAACGCCAGGGCCAACAACATGCCCACGGCGATCAGAAACTTAGCAGCAATATTTCGACGGCGACGACTCCGCCAGCTCCAGTAAGCGCCCGCAGCACTGAGCGGAATCGCCAGCAGATTCCATACAGACGTATCCGTTACCCCCGAAGCAGCCACACTGAGACTACCGATCCCCACTGTCACCAAACATTGCACCAAAACCCGCAAAGCAATCGAGTCTTCAGGTACAGATGGCGGCAGGGCCGATAGCCGCTGCCGCCATGATGAACTCAAATCTTGAGATGAATTATTAGGGGTAGAAATCGGAGAAACCATACCAGGCAAAAACGCGCAAACACATCATCAGTCGGCGTATTCTTATCCTAGCGGGCTCAGCTTGCAGATGCCTCTAAAACCATAACTGAAAATCGCAAAGGACGCTGGCAATCATTATCCAAGGACACTTCCAAGGAGTAAGAACCACCAACGACCGGAGCTGTTTTTGCCAGCGTCAGCATACCTGCTTCAGGGCGAGATGACTGGCTATCTGCATCAGCTCCAATAAGTTGAATACTGCCACCCATAGGCATGGTTACATTGATAATCAAAACCGCACCTGTATAGTTCACATCCAAGTGAACCACACCCTGGGGAGTCACCCAATCACGGCTAGCTGTAGGATCTGTAGCCGACACAGTTAATGCCAGTGCGGACATAATTTCTATCGAGGCCAACATGGTCAAAGCGATTTGCTGCTCAGCAGTGGCTTGTTCATAGCCACCAGCCATGTTTTCAACCTCTTTCAAGGTGGCTTCTTTCAGGGTAGGGTCTCGATAAGCCGGCGTCAGCACAATATTGGCAATTGGCTCCAGGGCTTCCAAAGAATCTGGAAACATGGACTCGACAATTTTGATGAGCTTAATGCCTTCTTTTTGAGTAGACTGAGCCATATTCTGACAGCGGTCTAATAGCTGTTGCAAAACAGCCTCAGGCAACTTGCTCGATATGCTAAACCGCAGTGGGTTTTCAAGCCACAGTCGGCTAATAGATTGAGCATAGGCAGGCATGGGTATCTCAGTCGGATACTCACGCACTTCTGCTTCCCAAGGAAACAGTGGGGGCCGATTGGCAAATTCCGTTTGGAATCGGTGTTTTAAAAGTGTGTGGAAACGATCTTGCACAGTGGTTTTATCTCCGAAGTTAAACGACTGACCCGTTTCAAATAAAAAGTCAAATGATACAGCGTCAGATCCGACTTCAGATGCACAAACTGCTGATGGGTTGGATCCTGTCGATGGGGTAGGCTCACCCCCTGACATAGGGGACGCCGAGCGGTCAAAAGTTAAAAACTCTAGCAATAAGCGCTTCAAATTTTCTGACTCACTATTCATGGCTAAATACCCCTGATCCGGATGATAAAACCGAGAGTGTAAAAAATTTAGCTCGGTTGTCTACACAAAAAAAGTCGATCGTCAACTAACGGAGTCAACTAACTGATAGATTACGTAATTCCCAGGCTTGTTCAAGCAGTTTAGACCAATGTTTCCTAATTTGAGTCAAGCTCAAACCCAACGCTTGCGATATATCCGCATCAGAAAGCCCTTGCTGTTTGAGCTGTAGTAATTTTGTCTGGCTCTGGTCCATTTTTTCTTGTAGGTGATCCCACTGTTGAGGTGTTAATCCCAAATTTTTTTCTAACTCAATACCGAGCCATTCATGGACCAATTCCCAATGATGCGTCAGCGCAAACCGCAGCAAATGATACTTGAAGCGCTGCTGCAGGTAATCGCGCTCACGGGATGTGAGGCCTAGCAAATCTTCAATTTCACTGGCAGGCAGATCCATAAGCCGCAAACTAAAGTAGTCGGCACAATCCTCTTGCTTTTTATCTTTCAGGTAAACCATCAACTCGTCGACAACTCGCTCCCGCAGATTATCCTCTGGTTGGGTGTCAGACTGCAGCAAAATTTCTTCCCGTAGGCGCTGAACGGGTGCATTCTTCCAGCTTTGGTCATTGTCATTGGCAGCTTCAGTGGCCTGCTCAATATCGACCGCTGTTTCTGGGGGCTGCTGCTTGGAAAAGGTTTGGGCTCGCAAAATAATGAGCTGTTGACTCCGTCCTCGCCTCAAAGGGATACGGCGCTTACCGTAGCGCTCAGTAAAGGCCATATATTCAGCTAGCTCCAGAGCCGTGCGGGGCTGAAAGTTTGCCTCCATCTGATTTTCCCGACGAAAAGCATTGATTGCCTCGCTGTAGAAATTTTGTAGAAAATCTTCAATTAGGGAAAGTCGCGCCTGATAGCTAGTTTGAGCGTAGGGAACTGATATATAGCGATAGATAATGGCACTGAGAGTACTATGCAGCTCGATGCGCCCCCGTTCAGAGCTAAGTTTGTAATAGCGAATGCACTGGTCAACTCGATGATTAGCGAGGTTAAATGCCCAACTTTTTACATCTCCAGAATTTTGAATACGTTGGCTTTCTGTACAAATACGAAGCGATTCACTACAGATGCGCTCGGCGACAGCCTGGCAACTTTTTTCGGAGGTTCTGGTCGCTTGCTTGAGCAACTTCAAAACTTCTGTATTAAGTGCTTCTACGAGCGTTGTAGACGTTTCCTCAAGCATTAGCAGCGTGGTCATTAGAGCTAGAGCGTCCCAGGCATTCCCTCACCTGAGCATAGACAGTATTCCGCACGTTCTAACAAAAGTCAGTAATTTTCACGAAACTATCAAAAAAGTCAGATGGATATCGAAAAACAAATTCAAACTTTGATTGATGAAGCTCCGGATCAGACAACTGGTCAGGCAATTTCGTTGGTAGCACCCCTGTTAAAGGAAATCGCGGGTCAACTGCCAAGACAACTATATTACGTCGTCCAGTCTTTAGGACAGGGCTGGGTCATGACTACACTGCGTGGTCGGCAAGATCCCAAAACAACGAAAACGGTCGTCTATGCATACCCATCCCTAGAAGCGGCAGCAGCCAGCGCAGCTGATAATCCTCAGATGATGGCACTGCCTCATCCCAGCACCCACCTACTGTTTCAGCTGTTATCGCTAAAGCAGCTAGACAGCATTATTTTTATGCAGGTAAAGGGAAAAGGTCAGGGCATTGAGGTGCCGCGAACCATGCTGGAGCAGGTGATGCGGGCACAATTGCAGCAACTGAAGGAAAAAGGGGAACCGCCAGCGGATATTGCGTAAGAGCAAGCTATAAATAAAAAAGTCCACAAGTAAATATGGACGAGACGTTCCATGGAACGTTTGTACATCCAAAATTTGGGCGTTAATTGATTTTATTTTCTTAGGGAATTTTTAGTTTTTAGTTGAGTTTCTTCCTGCAAAGTCCTTCTCCCTGGTGGGAGGGATTTAGGGTGAGGGCTACTCACAAGCCTCCCGCGTCACCTTATGACGATAGTCAAACATGTCCTGCAAACGCTGTAGGACAAACCAGCCAATCAGGGGTTCACTGGCCCACTCTACCGGCAAGGTGAAGACAATATCGTCGGTTAACCGCGTTTGCTCACCTTCGGATTCAAACCGATGGCGATGGGTCCAGGCATCCAGTGGGCCGCTTTCTTGGATATCTGTAAATAACCGATTGGGTTCATATTCATCGGTGTGGCGGGCGATCCAGGTGATAGGAACAGGCCCTAGCCACAGACGAAACTCGCTGATGGCTCCAGGGCCAAGGCCACCTTCACGGCGAACGGCTTCGACAGGTTGCCAGGGTGGTGTCAGAAGGGTAAGGATGTCAGGCCGTTCGTGAAAACGCCAAACGGTCGCAGTTGAGGCCGCAATCAGGCTGGTGTATTGAAAGGTAGTCATAACATTAGGAGGCGTCCTTTTGGGGTACCTAAACTCAGCTATATATGAAGATGAGAAGGAAATTATCTATGTCTTGAGGTGTTAAGACTTCTAAACTTTATGGGTAGTGCGATCGCAATCTTCCTGGGCATCACACATATTATCTGTGGTCTTTGGCCCAAAATCCCACAGCCAAAACCATCACTCACATAAGCCCTCTTTTGAAGAATTGACGCTTCAGAGTGCACACCTTGTCACCCCAATAATAGTTCATTTGAACTATTATTGGATATAGGCGCGATAATTATTGCGCTATTGTCAGGTCAGCACTGAAATCGTATTCCCATATTTCGCAGGAGCTAGCCTTTAGGCAAGCCATAGGCAACGTGTGGGTAATCTAAGACGTCATTAGAGCAGGTGCATTACTGACATTTCCAATTCAAGAAGTTTTGCGGTCTTCTCACGTTTTCAACTATGACTGATTCACCCACGTTCAATGGAACTCAGCATACGGTACCCGGTTGGAACCTGACCGAACGGTTAGCAGGTTATGGCGGATATGAAGGGAAACACACCACTCGTTTTGCCAATAGAACAGTCCAAGAATTTCAGCACGATCAGTCCTTGGCAAATCCCCAAAATACAGCCTATGCTTTGCGTTGTGACTATGACGACGACGAATCACTAGTTGAGGTGTTGCAGCAACTCGTAAACAGACCTGAAGCTACTGATATTGAGGCCTTGGTCCTAGGCCTTTGGCAAGGGGATGGGGACGTATGCACGGAGGAATCATCAACAGCTAAGTTGGTCAGTACATTAGCGGAAATCAATGATCGTTTACCAAATCTGAAAGCTCTGTTTATTGGCGATATTACCTATGAGGAATGTGAAATTTCCTGGCTACAGCAAAGTGATATGTCTCCTCTTTTGCTGGCCTATCCTCAGTTAGAAATTTTGCAGGTGCGGGGTGGCACAGGACTGACGTTTACAACACCAGCTAAGCACGACTATCTGAAGGCCTTAATCCTTGAAACGGGTGGCCTCAGTCGCGATACAGTTTATCAAATTTATAATTGGAAGCTGCCTGCCCTGGAGCATTTGGAATTTTGGTTTGGCAGTGACAACTATGGTGGTGATTGCTGGGAACAAGATCTAGAACCTGTTTTGGATAATCTGTGTTTTTCCAATCTGGCTTACCTGGGACTGCGCAATAGCAAATTTACCAATGAACTTATAGAACGATTGGTAAAGTCTGCCCTGCTGCCAAGGTTACGGGTGTTAGATCTGTCTCTGGGGACGCTCTCAGATGCGGGAGCCACTGAGTTGTTGGCGAGCCCTGCTATTCGTGATTTAGAAATCTTAAATGTGTCGGAAAGTTATCTCTCGGATGCGCTAATCGAGCAGTTGACGACGTTAGGGATGCAGATCATTGCTGATGGACAGCGGCAAGAAGAGGAAGACGAAGACCCTGAATTTCGTCGATATTGTGTGGTGTCTGAATAGGAATTCCACTGGCTGTAGAGACGTTGTATGCAACGTCTCTACAGCTAAAAATGGAACCTAATTTATTTGATTCCTCCATAGATGACTAATAGTCAACTTGATATGATCAATTTTGTTCTCATCGCTAATCCTCAAAGCCGTAGAGTGGATCTCTTTCAACAGGCGCTTAGGGGGTGTGGTCTATCTATGGCTCAATTAGTCTCCTATGAGGAGCTGCTTGCTGAAAAAAATTCTCTAACTGATTGGGATGGATCTAACGCTTGGTTTCGGTTTGAGGCTCCGGAACGAAACTTTGTTGTTGATCGCGGTTTTGTTGCCACTGGCGCTGTAGTAGATGATTCGGGCGATCATCAGCGGATCAGCGCTACAGCTGCCTATCAATTGCCTGAAGATAAAGGCAGAATTCTCTACCCGCGCCAATGGTATTTGGGTTGGCGACATTGTCTTCAATCTTGGATGCAATCGTTGCAAGGGCAGGTGATGAATCATCCAGATAACATTGTCAGCATGTTTGATAAGATTCGGTGTCAGCGGATCTTAGAAAATGCCGATATTCCAATTCCATGCTCGTTGGTGCGCAAAGAGCCGATCCAGAACTATGATCAGCTTAAGGAACGGATGGCACAGCAGGGCTGTCGGCGTGTTTTTATTAAACTTGCCCATGGTTCATCGGCATCAGGTGTTGTTGCCTATGACTATCGTGGTGAGAACGAACGGGCGATCACAACTGTGGAGCGTACCATGGAGCAAGGTAAACTGCGATTTTATAATTCTCGCAAGGTTTATCAATATCGCAATCCCCAACACATTGCCGAGATTATTAACTTCCTTGCTAAAGAGACTATTCAAGTTGAAGCGTGGATGCCTAAGGCCAGGATAGATGGCAGAGAGTTTGACCTGCGGGTGGTGGTGATTGGGGGAGAGGCTAAACATGTGGTGGTGCGTGTGGGGAAAAGCCCCATGACCAATTTGCATTTGGGTAGCGATCGCAAATCCATCACCGATCTCCCCTCAGCCCTTACCGCTGATAACTGGGCCACCATGATGCACACCTGCGAACAGGCCGCTGCCTGCTTTCCCAAAAGCCTTTACTGTGGCATTGACCTACTCATTGCCCCCAATTTCAAGGACCATTATGTCTTAGAAGTCAATGCCTTTGGTGATTTACTCAGGGGCATCACCTGGCAAGGTGAAGACACCTACACCACAGAAATAAAAACCTTACTCCAGCAGCACCAAGGGTTACCCTATGTCCACGCATCATCTACCCACCAGACTGAACGTTAATCAGCTGGTCGGCACCCATGACATTCTGCTACTCACTTTCGATACCCTCCGCTACGATGTGGCCCAACGGTTATTTGAACAAGGCCGCTTACCCAACTTAGCCCAATTAATTCCCCAAGGCTGGGAGGCTCGGCACTCTCCCGGTAGCTTTACCTATGCCGCTCATCAAGCATTCTTTGCCGGATTTCTACCCACTCCCATCACACCGGGAAAGCACCCCCGCCCCTTTGCCTTAAATTTTGCAGGCAGTACCACCATCACCCCAGAAACTTGTGTACTAGATGCCCCTAGTCTGCCGGAAGGGTTAGCGGCCAAAGGTTATCGCACCATTTGTATCGGTGGGGTAGGCTTTTTTAATCAACTAAATCCCCTTAGCTGTGTACTCCCCAATCTGTTTCAGGAACGGTATTGGTCACCGGAATTAGGAGTGACAAATCCGCAGTCTACGGAATGTCAGGTGAAGTTGGCTTGCGATCGCATTCAAGTCATTTCCAAACAACAACGTATTTTCCTGTTCATTAACCTATCAGCCCTGCATCAGCCCAACTATTTCTACTTACCCGGAGCCCAAGCAGACTCCATAGAAAGCCACGGTGCTGCATTAGAGTATGTTGATCAGGCCCTGGTTTCCCTCTGGCAAGGTCTGAGATGTCGCGCCCCCACCTATGCCATTCTCTGTTCAGACCATGGCACCACCTATGGTGAAGATGGTTACACTGGTCACCGTTGTGCCCATCCAGTTGTGTGGACAGTTCCCTATGCAGACGTAGTCATAAAGTAGTCATAAAACCGTATCGTTAGTTTTCAATCCTTTCTTGGATTTCTCCTATGACAGTCCCTGTTCCCTTATTAACTCAATCACCCTATCAACATTATGTTTATTCTTATCCTCACAAGACCAGTTATCGACCTTTACCAGTAAAACCTGTTCACGATGTATGGTCTAAAGAAGACCAGAACTCACTGTTTTTGTATATTCACATTCCCTTTTGTGAGATGCGATGTGGCTTTTGTAATCTCTTCACCACGGTGACCCAGGATAATGATTTTATCAACAATTATATCAAGGCCGTTCAACGACAGGCCCATCGTGTTCAGGAGAGTCTTGATAATCCAACATTTGCCCGGTTTGCCCTCGGCGGTGGCACCCCCACCCAACTCCCCACTAAAGCCCTGGCACAGATTTTAGAGATTGCAGCAACCACGATGGGAGCACCCCTGCAAACAATTCCCGTATCTGTTGAAGTCTCTCCTGACACCGCCACCCCAGAAAAATTATATCTGTTGTTTGATTATGGCACCGATCGCATTAGCATCGGTGTGCAAAGCTTTATCGATAGCGAAGTGCTAGCCACCCAACGTCGTCAAACCGCTGAAGTCGTTAAAGATGTGCTGTGTCGTATTCGCGAAATTGAGTTTCCCACCTTGAATATCGACTTGATCTATGGATTGCCTGGACAAACCATAGACAGCTGGCTGCAGTCTATCCACACTGCGCTACAGTTTCAACCAGAAGAGTTATATCTGTATCCGTTGTATGTGCGACCCTTAACGGGATTAGGAATGACTAATCAGGCCTGGGATGATCATCGATTAGACTGTTATCGCGCTGGGCGAGATTTATTATTAGACCAGGGCTACGAACAGGTCTCAATGCGGATGTTTCGGAAAATTGATGTGAATTCACGTTCCGGTCCCGTTTACTGCTGTCAGGTCGATGGCATGATAGGCCTGGGCTGCGGAGCCCGATCCTACACTCAAGCACTTCATTATTCCTATGACTATGCTGTCAATGCCAAAGAAATCAAACATATCCTAGCTCGCTACATTGACAGCACTGATCAAGATTTTGACATCGTTAACTATGGCTTTGAGTTAAATCGAGAAGAACAACAGCGGCGATTTATTTTACTGTCTTTACTGTCTCAAGAGGGGTTAGATATGGGGGGGTATTGCGATCGCTTTCACACGGACGCATTAACCGATTTTCCAAAGCTACAGCATTTCCTAACTCTGAAGCTTCTGCAACAACACCATCACCACCTACACCTTACTGAACTAGGTCTAGAACGCTCAGATGCCATTGGCCCCAGCCTATTTTCAGACAATATCAACACCCTAATGAACACCTATAAAATCAAATAATAACCATTCAATCAATCAAACATGGATCTCAGCATTCTTTATCGAGGCCCTCTAATCAGCTGTAATTACGGCTGTCATTACTGTCCCTTTGCCAAACGCCAACAAACGACTACCGAACTCGATGTGGACCGTCAGGCCTTAAAACGATTTGTCCAATGGATTACAGAACACACTGAACACAACTTTGGCATCCTCTTTACCCCATGGGGCGAAGCATTAATTCATAAATGGTATCAAGAGAATCTCAGTCATCTATCCCACCTACCCAATGTACAAAAAGTCGCCATCCAAACCAATTTATCTTGCCATCTTGACTGGATAAGTCAGGCAGAGCCAAACACTCTAGCCCTCTGGGCCACCTTTCATCCAGAATGGTCCAATGAAAAACACTTTCTACAAAAGTGTCAAACTCTTATTAACCAAAACATCCAATTTAGTGTTGGTGTCGTGGGTTTTCCAAAATTCATCCCCGCCATTCGATCTCTTCGCAAAGCGTTGCCTACCAACGTCTATCTATGGATCAACGCCGTCAAAGCTGAGCTACCTCAACTTACCCCAGAAGACCGCGTCTTTTTCCAAACCATTGATCCACTTTACGAATTAAACACCCACTATTATCCCAGTCTTGGTAAAGCATGCCGCACCGGGGAATCGGCCTTCTCTGTGGATGGAGAAGGAACTATGCGCCGATGCCATTTTATTAAAGCCCCCATCGGCAATATTTATCATCCCAACTTTGAAGAGGCTCTACGGGAACGCGTCTGTACCAATGACACATGCCACTGTCATATTGGTTACGTACACATGAACGATTTAGGTCTGGATCATGTGTTTGGCAATCGTATCCTGGAAAGGATTCCCCAACGATTTAAATAGCCGTAAAACCTTTGCTAGCTAAAAACTTTCTTCATTCAGATAGAGTTTAGATTTTTCAGTGTTTTTTGGAAAACTCGTGTATTCAATCTCATACTGTATCTAGGTTTCCAGATGCTGACTGACCGTTTTTGGGATTAATATGTTCAACATTCACCCTATGTGAGTTCAGTCCATGTTTCTCTAAATATCTCCATATCTCCTAAAACAAGAAATACCTCTGGGCCATGGGCAGCTCTTCAGCTGGCTCACAAGTGAGCAATTGCCCGTCAGCTCGCACTTCATAGGTCTCAGGATCCACTTCCATCTTGGGCTGATAGTCATTTAGCTTCATGTCGGCCTTACTGAGATTACGACAGCCGCTCACTGCCACAGCCGTTGTCTGTAACCCAATTTGGCCAGCAATATCTGCCTCAGCAGCGACCTTAGAAATAAATGTTAGGGATGTGCTACCAATAGCACCGCCAAAGCTACCAAACATAGGTCGCATATGGATAGGCTGCGGTGTGGGAATACTGGCATTGGGGTCACCCATCTGAGCCCAGGCAATAGCCCCACCCTTAATCACAATCTCGGGTTTCACCCCAAAGAATGCGGGCTTCCACAGACAAATATCTGCCAGCTTACCCGCTTCTAGAGAACCAACCTCATGGGCAATGCCATGGGTAATTGCAGGATTGATCGTGTACTTAGCCACGTAGCGCTTAGCACGATGGTTATCGTTACGGTCAGAATCTTCTGCCAGGGACCCCCGCTGCACTTTCATCTTGTGAGCCGTCTGCCAGGTACGAATGACCACTTCACCTACACGCCCCATGGCCTGGGAGTCCGACGCAATCATGCTAAAGGCACCGAGGTCATGCAGGATATCCTCAGCCGCAATGGTCTCTCGGCGAATACGAGACTCGGCAAAGGCCACATCCTCAGGAATACTGGGGCTCAGATGATGACACACCATCAGCATATCTAGGTGTTCATCCAGCGTATTGCGCGTATAGGGGCGCGTGGGGTTTGTGGATGACGGCAGCACATTGGCTTCGCCACACACTTTAATAATGTCTGGTGCATGTCCGCCCCCCGCCCCTTCAGTGTGATAGGTGTGAATCACGCGATTCTTAAAGGCAGCAATGGTGTTCTCTACAAACCCAGCTTCGTTGAGGGTGTCGGTGTGGATCGCCACCTGCACATCAAAGTCATCGGCCACAGCCAGGCAAGTGTCAATGGCACCTGGTGTTGTGCCCCAGTCTTCATGGAGCTTCAGACCCATCGCACCAGCTTGCACTTGTTCCACCAGACCTTGAGGCTGAGCACTATTGCCTTTACCTAGAAACCCCAGATTCATGGGAAATGCATCCGCCGCTTGCAACATGCGATACATGTTCCAAGCTCCAGGGGTACAGGTAGTGGCATTTGTTCCGGTCGCTGGTCCAGTACCACCACCGATCATCGTGGTCACACCGCTGGCAATGGCCGTCTCTATCTGCTGGGGGCAAATAAAGTGAATATGGGAGTCGATGCCCCCAGCGGTAACAATCATGCCCTCACCAGCCACCGCTTCGGTAGAGGGGCCAATAATAATGTCTACATTGTCCTGAATATAAGGGTTTCCTGCCTTTCCAATCTTGGCAATGCGACCGTCTTTAATCCCAATATCGGCTTTAACAATTCCCCACCAGTCCAAAATCAGCGCGTTGGTGATTACCATGTCCACCGCGCCATCAGCCCGCGTAATTGGCGATTGGCCCATGCCATCGCGGATTACTTTACCACCACCAAATTTGACCTCATCGCCATAGGTGGTAAAGTCCTGTTCTACCTCGATCACCAGTGCCGTATCTGCTAAACGAACCCGATCTCCTACGGTGGGGCCATAGGTTTCAGCATAGGCGCGGCGATCCATGCGGTAGCTCATCGGAGTCTCCTGGAGTTAAAGGAAAAAAACAAAGCCACTGGATAGCTTACGCTAGCTACGGAGCTCCGACGAGTATATGACGAACATTTTTAACCTTCTACCCCGCACATTCGTCCCGACTCGGCAACAGTAACACTTCCCCATCGTTGTTTTGCCACTGTAGCCAGCCTTCTTGCTCACTAGCACCCGCTAGGGGCTCACAGCCATTGGCGGGGCGAGTAACACGGACACGAATCCAGTTGTCTTTGACTTCCAAGGGTTCGATCAGGCTGCTAGGACTAACCAGGCTCAGGACGTTGCGACCTCGTTCGGGTTGAGATCGCAACACTTGAGCATCATTTCTATTTCTCAAAGCTACGATATCAGCTTCAGCCAATCGATCTGCCCAGGAATAAAACGAGAGTTCCATGCCGCGATCATCCAATTGTTCACGGTGAATCCACGCACTGCCACCATTGGTATATTGCAGTTGCAACCAGCCATCTTCACGGGCTTCTAGCACAGGAAATGCAAGCAGTAGCGGGTCTACACTAACCATCGTAAAGCTGGCATCACGACCAATGGCAAACGCCTGTTGCCCATTGGGAATCAGCCAACCTTGCCAAATCCAGCCCCAATGATCGCCACCGGGCTCGCTGTAAAGCGGCAGTTCCACCTCCGACAACCAATCCGCCTGCACACCGGCACGACGACGTGGGGATAGGTAGCCTACACCGAGAGGCAAGTCTGTCTCTGCAAGGTCTACAATCCCTTCTAAGTTAGGCGTAATGGCCGCTGGTAACCCTACAGCTTCATCAGATGTTTGCCCCAATACTGGCACATTACCCAAGAGCAATGCCCCTTGTAGGCAAGCAATTGCAGCAAAATGGTGTAGTCGTAACATAGTCAACGTCAGTTAATCTCAGAACACATTTAACAGGTGTGGTCGCCCGGTTGGACCAGATACCGCCAGAGACAGAACACATCGGCATTCACATCACATCCAAACTAATCGTTCCCTCTACGAAGCAATGACAGCTCTGGATGTGGACAAATTTGCAGCTCTATCCAGGAGACATTTTCCTGATTCAAGGAGTTAATCCCCATATCAGACATAATCAACGTTTTGTTGTGTTGTCACTGAACAAAGTGCTGATTTTTTAGCAGTCCTACACGCTACCTTCTATCCGTTGGTTAAATCCATAGACTCTACGCTCTCCTGCCAACGCAACCAATGTTACAGAGCGCTCATCCCCCGGTTCAAACCTGACTGCTGTCCCCGCCGGAATATCTAGACGCATTCCCTTGGTCTGATCTCGATCAAATTGCAACGCATTATTCACTTCATAGAAATGAAAATGCGAACCAACTTGAATGGGGCGATCCCCGCTGTTAGCCACAGTTAACGTGACAGTTGGGCGACCGGCATTAAGTTCAATGTCACCTGCTGCGGGCAACAGTTCCCCAGGAACAACGGTAGAACTACCAGACATTATCGTAATCCTCCAAGCTGACTAATTAAATCTTGCTGCATTTGATCAAGTTGCTTTTTCACCGTTTCTAGAGCAGCTTCCAGCTCTCGATCCAGGGCTCCAGGCTTTTTACTTAAGTCGGTTAATCCCATATAGTGGGCAACTTTCATGGCTAGTTCTATCGGTACCTTAAAGTCTGGCAATACGCCACTACCCTCCCAATTTCTACCCGTTATTGGGTTAAGCACCTGCCCCGTGGGCAAGAACATCCAAAAATGGTCATGTAACCGCTGACCAGCTCCTGGATTAGCTTTTCCAGCCGTTGTTTCGCCAATTAACGTAATCCGATCAAGCTGTTTCAGTGTATAAGCAAATTCCTCAGCTGCTGTCGCCGTTTCTGGCCCAGTCAAAACATAGACAGATCGGTCCAGGTAACGCGGACCCCCTACATAGGCCGATGTCCAACTTTGTTGAGTGCGTTGTTCCGAAGGCCAATGCACATCGCTCAGGTGAACGGCTGGATAAGCGGGTAAAAGGTAGCTACACAGCAGTGCTACCATTCCCGGCGAACCACCCCGGTTATAACGTAGGTCAATGATTAAGCCGTCTGTATTCGCCACAAAGGCCATAGCCGCCGCTAAGGTTTCCCCAGCAAATTCGGGTGGTTCAAACCCATAGAGCTGCAAAAATCCTAAATTGCCTGACAGTCGTTCCACCTGATTGATATCAAAGTTACGACGCTGGCTTTGTTGCTTCTGATAGGCCAGCTCTTCAGCCGTCGGTGGTGTATCAGCATTTAAGTCTGGCAGCGGTGCAGGGCTAAAATACACCTGAATACTCTGATCCTCAGTCAGGGTTTGCAGCTGATTGGTTAGGGTTTCTGCAAACTGATGTCCGCTAACAATGTCACTGTAGCCGCCATCGCTCAGCCGTTGTCGAATATCTGCCTGAGCTTTTGCCGCCGCTTCTGGAAACGCATAGCGGTCTAAGGCCTCAGCAATCGCCTCCAACACATGGGTACGACTTTCCTGATCCAGGTCTATATCCTGAAAACCGCCACCAGAACTTATAAAACCATCAGAACCATCGGACTCAACCATAAAAACGCCTAAACAATCGAATTTTGAATGTACAGACGTTGCATGCAACGTCTTCTACTGAATTGGATTATGTACGGTAACCAGCTTAGTACCATCTGGGAACGTCGCTTCCACCTGAACTTCGTGAATCATTTCCGCCACGCCATCCATGACATCATTAAGGTTCAGTAACGTTGTGCCGTAGGTCATCAAGTCAGCCACTGTCCGGCCATCGCGCGCGCCTTCTAAAATTGCGGCAGAAATATAGGCCACGGATTCTGGGTGGTTAAGCTTTAGCCCTCGCTCTTTACGACGCTCAGCCACCAAAGCAGCCGTAAAAATCAGCAGCTTATCTTTTTCTTGAGGAGTGAGTTGCATAGGATGCGACGGAGACTAACCACAACAGAGATATTAAACCAGGATCTGCTGCGGTCAACTTAGAGCTAAACGTTATCTAAATAAAATAGGTCAGGTGGGCTGTACCCACCTGACAACACAAAAGCAGATTAAACTCCCCAAACCCTTGGTATATAGCTTTTCTGGTCCAGCACTTTGGCTCGCAAATATTGCCAGATATCAATAAAATACTGTCGAGCGATTTGACTAGAGGAGCCTCGGTAACGGGCCACCAGTCCCTGTTCTAATTGGGTAACACCGGCGTCACACCCCGTTAGGCTCTTTAAATTAAGGCGAGTTCTGATGGCACTGAGATGTTCTGGAGTAATGGACTTACCCAATAACAAAAACGTACCGACGACTGGATATCCAGCTAATCCATTCCGACTACCCAGGACCTCAGCCCCCCCTAAAAGCTGTTGCTGGTCGATCCATAGGGGAGTACCCTGCTGCCAGATTTCGGTTTGCGATCGCCACTGGCCAGTCGTCAGCGTCTCTCCCCTGGCACTGCGCCCAAACCGAGTAATATCCCAACTCAGCCACACCCCACCAGGCTCTAAATCCACTTTCAGGGATTGTTGAAACCGCCCACCATCAAATAAAATCAGCTCCTGAGGCAGCCATTCCACATAGGCACCATTGGCAACCGTGAGCTGAATCGTCTGCTGTGCCCAATCCCCCTGACTTCGATATACCTTATGGGCTGCCGCTGTGGTCACTAAGACCTGAGTATCAGCCTCAGCTGTGATCACCATATCCAGCTGATCGCCCCCCACCATTCCCCCTGCCGTATGGACAATCACACTTTGACAATTTTCTGGGGCCGCCACCGGGTAAAAAGGTCGCTGAATACGTAATGGAGATGTACTGAAACTCTTTGCAGGAAAAGTTCTGCCATCCATATTGGCGAAGCGAAGATCCAGACTACCTCGCCAACAACGCTCTTCTATTGCTTGCTCTGATGGAACTGTATTTGTTGTTCTCATTAATTTTTACTGTTCAATGGTGGGCCAAACGCATTCTCCCCATATCGGGCATCTAACAGGTAGGGGTATTGCATGCAATGCCCCTACCTGTTTATTTCTGTTGGCAAAAGCGCTCCACACATCGTACAAATATTTCCACACCTGTTCCCAAGACTGTTTCATCAAAGTCAAACCGGGGGTGATGATGGGGATATGCCAGATTTAAATCAGGGTTTGCCGATCCTAAAAAGAAATAACAACCGGGTTTCTCTTGCAAGAAAAATGACATATCCTCACCGCCCATGGTCTGGCATTCTGGCACCACACCAGCAGGCGTTTCAATCACTGAGCTGGCAACAGATTTAACCAACTCAGCAATGGTTGCATCATTAATGACCGGCGGATACAAGCGAGTATAGTCAAACTGGTAGCTGGCTCCATGGGCCTGACACACTCCAGCAATGATGGCTTCCATGCGCTCTGGCAACAAGTCTCGATACGCTGGGTTAAAGTAACGCACAGTGCCGCTGAGACGCGCGCTATTAGCAATCACATTTACCGCTGTGCCAGCCTGAAATTCTCCAACGGTAACAACAGCAGACTCAATGGGGCTAATGTTACGGGCAACAATAGTTTGTAATGCGGTCACCACCTGTGCCCCAACCACAATAGAATCAACGGTCTGATGTGGCAAAGCCCCATGACCTCCACGCCCTTGAATCGTGCAGTGAAAATATTCAGTAGCGGCCATCAGTGGGCCACTGCGCACACCCACTGTTCCCAAAGGTAAATTATTCCAAATGTGCAGACCAATAATAGCGTCCACCTCAGGCTGGCTGAGTACGCCAGCCTCAATCATGGGTTTGGCACCGCCAGGCCCTTCTTCTGCAGGTTGAAAAATAATTTTAACTGTTCCAGCAAAGGTATCGCGGTGCAGCGCTAGATAATGGGCTATCCCCAAAGCAATGGTGACATGACCATCATGGCCGCAGGCATGCATTTTACCGTTATGGAGCGAGCGATAAGGCACCTGGTTCAGCTCTTGTATGGGCAGAGCATCCATATCAGCTCGAATCGCCAGCACCGGACCAGGGCGAGAGCCTTGGATAGTAGCGACAATACCGGTTTTAGCAATGCCAGTTTGGTGTTCAATACCCCACCGAGTCAGCTGCTGAGTGATAAAGTCAGCCGTTATAGTCTCTTCAAAACCTAGCTCTGGGCGCTGATGTAGATGACGCCGCCACTCCACCAACTGCGATTGCAGAGTTTTAATGTTGTCCCGCACTTGAGGCGGAGCTTTAGAAATTCGCGTATTGGCGGGCAGCGTTGAAACCATAGGACCTTAGCAGACACATTTATAAGCTCAGTATATAAATTCTGGCGTAGCTAGGTCTTCTGCAGCTTTATACCACCCATATCTGATGCCAACACTGCCTTGCAATACGATTAAGCCACCCAAAATGGCTGGGGCATGATGGCTTCAAGGCTCAGCCCACGCGCAGCTGCACTCAACTGCGCCAAGTCTGTTGGATCGTCAAAATGGGGCAATACCCCCAGCACTGGAATACGAGTCAGGTCACTAATCATTTCTGGTGGGGTGAGTTGCTCCACTTTATCTACAGCTTCAGGTGTCGTGCAATTCAGGACAATACCTTGAAGCTGCAGCCGGTGTTGCCGGGCTAGGGCTACGTTGGCAACGGTGGCTGCGATCGCACCCAATTTCACCGGCACCACCAACACCACTGGCAACCGCCAATCTGCGGCCAGATCCGCCACGAGTAGCTCATTAGTCACCGGAGATCCCAAACCGCCTAAACCTTCCACCAGCACCCAATCACATTCTTTATCTAGAACCGTATAACGTTGCCATGCCGGAGCTAAATCTACCGTCGTATTCTCTAGGGCCGCTGCAATCGGCGGTGCCAACGGAGCCCCATAAAACACAGGGTTTAACTCATCAAGCGATTGCTCCAGATTAAATATTTGCTGGAATAATTCACGATCACCTTCACCGGCTTGGACTGGTTTTAACACCCCCAGGCGACGCGACGCACAATACTGCTGCCAGTAGGCTATCAGCGCACAGGTTAAAACCGTCTTGCCACACTCCGTATCCGTCGCTGCAATTAATAATCCACTCACTAGTCACACAATGGTAGGTCGTACCCACCCCACGATTTTTCTTCAATATAAAGGCAATATCTACCCTAAGGACTCTGAATTCCTTGGCCAACAATCTGAACATCCAAGGTAAAGTCCGCCTCACTGCTAGCTCGCACATCTACAGCATAATCACCTCCTAAAGGTAAAACACTGTTCCAATACAACACCCCTTCAGCCTCAGCAATCGCTTCTCCCCCCGGGAAAGTCACATCGAAGGTTACAGGACCACTGGCTTGAGTGATTTTCACGGTAATGACCTGTCCCTGGTTGGCATTCACCATGTAGCGCTGCACCCTACCGGGTCCGACTGAATTGGCTAACAGTGTCCCCGTCTGCCCTTCAGGAAATTGTACTCGCTGGGTAGAAACCTGCTCCTGCACATCTGCTTCGCCACCCTCTTCATCATCAGGTCGCTGCTCGCTAGAGCCATCGTCCGTAGCATCCCCTCCCTCAGACGGATCGGTCGATGATGATTCATCACCAGTTGTATCATCAGTTGTCTCCCCATCATCAGCCAGACCTTCCAGGGCAACACCTAACTCATAGGTTCCTTGTTCCGTACCGCGAGTCGTCTGAATCTGTACTGTATAGAGACCCCCCTCTGATAAGTCTCCCTCCCAATCCAACACTTGGCGGGCACCGCGTAATGCCTTTTCTTCGGCATTTAATACCGAAAACACCACACCCTCACCTTCTATCGTTGCCCGCAGGGTCTGACCCGCCTCAGCCTCTACTTGATAGTTAACGGTTTCGCCTTCTTTTATTCCCCCTTCAACAGTTTTCCGATCGCCAACAGCTAGAGCGAGTGAAGTTGTATAGTCAGCTGGCCCATCTTCAATCGGTGGATCTAACGGCTCAGGAGTAGGCGTATCAGGCTGACTAGGCTGATCGTCTAGATCTTCTGGGAACGGCAAAGGTTGGACCCCACCATCTGACACATCTGGTGGAGAAGGCCTTAATACGTAATTAACAACAGCCCAGCCACCAAATCCCGCCAAAATGATTGCACCTAGAAACAGGGCAATTAAGACCAATGGATTATCCATGGTGTCCCGACGTTGGGTAGACGTGACTACTCGTGTCTTAGGTGTACGGGACGATGATGCTGCTTGAGTTGTAACCCCTGTAGTTGCAACGGGCCTGCCCACTGCAACCGTACGCATCTCAGAAATTGGCGATTGCTGCTGCCCTCTGGCCGCAGGACTTTGAGGAGATCTAGGCGCAGCCATACCCCCTTGCAATGCCTGCACCATATCACTGACAGATTGATAGCGATCGCCAGGCCGATAACTCAACGCTTTATCTAACACAGTAGCTAACTGATCGCTGACTTGAGTAAACGACCGCCATTTCCAACCTAGAGTCGTATCGTCAAATAGTTCATGGGGTTCTCTACCCGTCAGGAGTACTAAAACAGTTACCGCTAATGCATATAGATCACTACAGGGATAGGCTCGCCCTGACTGCAGCTGTTCGCTAGGGGCATATCCCGCTTTCCCTACTGTTGTCGCTTGCACAGCCGTTGTCCCCGTCTGCAAGCGAGTGACGACTTCTTTAACAACACCAAAATCAATCAGTACAGGCTTTTGGTCACTGCGGCGCAGAATAATATTATCAGGGCTAATATCTCGATGAATGATGCCTTTGGCATGAATATGAGCCAAAACCGGTAGCAACTGTCCGAGAAAAGCCCGGATCTCTGTTTCCGAAAATGCCTGTCCCGGACGTTGTTGCAAAATTTCTCTATAGGTCAGGCCTTCAATATGCTCCTGGACCAAAAATAAGCGCTGATCCTGCTCAAAACTTGCACGAAATTCAGGAATTTGAGGATGGCTAATCTGATATAAAATTTCGGCTTCCCGCTGGAATAACTGAGCCGCCTTACTCGAAAAGCGATCGCCCCCTGCTGGAGGCATGAACTCCTTAATTACGCACTCTTCCTCAAAGCGTCCCTGGTCTTTGGTTAGATAGGTTCGCCCAAAGCCCCCCTGACCAAGCAACCGGACAATACGGTATCGATTTTGCAAAAGAGTGCCGACGGCTAGGGCAGGTTGCATAGTAAACGTCCCAAAGATGTTGACATCAAACGATTAACCCCTGGGGTCTGAGGCTCCAGACAGGCTATACCACTCTACCCCAATGCTCTATGAATGCTCCATCGCTTCAGACTCTATTAAATTGATCAGCTAATTACTAATCAATGGCATCGGTTTTACACCACATTACCCCGGCCATTCACCGTCCTGAACAAGCTAACCATAGAGGCTGTTAACGCTTTCAGCTTACACAGATTATGTATCTATACAACAGCATTTTTAGCTTATTCATTCTCAGCATGTCGAACACCATATCCTCATTCATCAATTGATAGTGTCATCGATTTAAAGAGCTCATTAAAGATCAGTGTGAAAATATCCAAATTACTTGTTTTATAGAGCTTTAACGTTCAATAACATAAAGTTTCGGGAACGATGTAGTCATCAAGATCCCACCCTTTTAGTAGTATTGCAATGCACTACGGCGTTACCCCAGCTGCAACAAATAGTCAGCCAAATCAACAACCCATTGGTCATCGCCCCGTATGTTCACTGGATGGAACGTCTCCCATGGCACGAGAGCAAATACGTCTAAATGTCATTGAACAACTTAGACTGGATACATCCAAGCCAATTCCTATTTTTGAAGAAGCGGCTCAATGCGTTTCTCGTTTGCTAGCAGCCCCGATCTGTTTAATCAGTGTATTTGACAGACAAAACCAACTATTCAAAGCCACCATGGGGTTATCTAGCTTAGGGTTAATGAATCAACTAGCGGCTACCCGTGAACTACCAAAGATAGAATCCTTTGGCATCCAGGTAGTAGATAGTGGTCAGTCATTGATGCTCTCGGATGTAGCTCAACATCCAGCATTTAGGAAAAGTCTTTTAGTACAGAGATATGGTGTACAAGCCTACTTAGGGGTGCCCCTCATGACGTCTGAAAGGTGCTGCATTGGCACATTGGAAGTTATGGATATCATGCCACATCAATATACGCAACAAGATTTAGCTATCCTAGAACTCAATGCACGATGGGCAATGAGTGAATATGAGAAACAATGCTGGCTAAAAGATGGAAAGATTCAACAACCTACAGAAAGCAACGACTATTTAACATCCTCAGATAAGCAACGCCAAAGTCGCATCAACATCCTGCGCACAAACTTGATGTCACAGCTTACTCAGGATCTACGCAACCCACTAACGGCCATCACCGGCATGGCTAGCATGTTAAGCCGAGAAATTTATGGGCCACTGACTCAGAAACAACAGGAATATGCAAACATTGTCTTGCACAGCAGTCAAAATCTACTCTCGCTAACCAACGAGATTATGGAATTAGGGGCACTCAACAACCCTCCCTGTGAGCTACTGCTCGCTCCCGTAGATATTGAAATGCTAGCTCAGCAAAGCCTCCAACCTATTGAGACAAGATCTAAGCAGCAAGAAATCAATTTTAATCTGACAGTAGAGCCAGGATCGCGCATCTGGGTACTTGACAAACGCATTATTAAACAATTGCTCTATCACCTCATCCTCAGCATTGCTAAGGCCTCCACCAGCGGTAGCACCGTACGTCTCCACATCTCTCGCAAAGACGAGCGCTTAACTCTGGCGACATGGGTCTCTAACCCATGGCTAGGAGAAGACTTACCTCAATCAGTCTTAAGTTGGGGGCAACAAAACAAACTTTTGCCCTCGACAAAGCCGTTAGACACCACCTATGGCTTTGAGATCGTAGAGAGCCTGTCTCCATTGGATACAAATGACCTAACAGAAGGTTCTATGCCTACTGATTTACGACAAGAATTAGGTCTACTACTGAGTCAACAGCTAACCGACATCCATGGCGGTGAAATTACGATTCAAGGTTCATCAAATCATGGTTATCGATACATCGTGAGTTTACCTCCCTTTGAGGTTGAATAGAGAAAAACGACAACATCATCAAACTATAAAAAAGCGAACCTGTTAAACAGGTTCGCTTTTTTATAGTTTGATGCCAAGTAAATATCCTGACAAAAGATACCTCCTCATAAAGAAACAAGGAAAAACACCTACGTAGGATCTCAAAGATATTTGCTATTGCTTTTAAAGATAATTTAAACCCACAAAAAAGTCATATTCCTATCTGTAAAACTACGTTATTTTAGCTGTCAAAATAAGTGATGTGACTTAGCTACAAATTTTACAGAAAAGGGTATCCAATATATGTGGGGGGGTAATTACAAATAAAGAGAGCGATAGATCTTCATTTTTTACCAAGAAAAACAAGGCTACACAACTCTTTTTATTTGATACAAATTGGACGGATTCTTCCTGAAAGCCCTCTAATAATCCAAATCAATTATTAGCAGAAAGCTTAGGGAATTTTAGACAATTAGGCAAAAAACTCTCTTATGTATACTTGAGTTTTATTCTCCTGAGTCTAGAACTACTGAATTGCCCCTCATAGTGAGTAGTTCCAGTCTTAATTATCTGTCGCTGCCCCCTAATAAGCCCTTTGATTTCAAGAAAGTGGTTCTCTAACCTGCTCAATTTATTCATTGGTTCTCAGAAATAATGACAAAGAATAGACAGTCTAAGAAACTGAGCTGGCAGCTTTGCAAGCCAGTTATTGCATCCGCACTTGCCATGGGCGGTGTGTTTAACCTAGTGGGTATTGTGTTGGCAGAAGGGACTGCCGCTGGCACACAAATTAGTAACACTGCCACTGCCACCTATCGTGATCCCGATGGCACACCGCAAACCTCTACGTCTAACACAGTAACGGTTGAAGTCGCTGAGATTGCCGGTATCACGGTTGTTAACACGGCTGCGCAAGAAGTTACTCCAGATGCAGATCCACCGGGGCCTGGTGAACAATTAGAGTATATTTTTGAAATTACTAACGTAGGTAACGACGAAACTGACATTAGTTTACCTGCGGTAGCAGGTTTCACTGGTCCCGTAGACAGTGTGGTTAGCATTGTTGCCGACCTCAACAAGGACGGAAATTTCGACCCTGCAACAGAAACGATTAGCAATCGGACAGATATTGAAGATGTCCAACCGGGTGAGTCCTTTGATGTCCAAGTAATTGTTCAGGTTTCCACCAGTGCCCAAGATGATGATATTGTTACCGTGACCTATGGTGACACCCCTGGTAACGGTCAAAACCAACCCTACGATTCCTCTGGTGGTAGCGTCTTCACCGATGATAACGATGCAACTGATGCTGCGAATTCGACTAATACTCCAGGTGTACACCTTGATCCATTAGACAGCAATGATCCTGGTCAAACCGGTTCTGAAGCAGGGCCTGATGCTCCGGCTAACGGTGAACGTGAAGCTAGTGCTACGGGTGAGATTACCATTGGTGAAGATCCTCTACAACAACCTTTAGTTGAGATTAAGAAGTCTATTGGCACCCATACCGTTAATGGAGCTAGCCCAACGGACGACACCATTACCTACAACCTGGAAGTTGATGTTTTAGATCAGGCGTCTATGCCGACAGGTAGTAATGCGATCGCAGCAGATCTACAGCCCATCAGCATTAATGGATTGCCAGATAAGCATGTGTTAGTGTCCGATGCCATTCCAGTTGGCACATCACTACAAAGCGCAACCGCACCTGGTGGCTGGACCGTTGTTTATTCCACCAGTAACCTCTCCGATCCACTCACCGACACAGCCCTTGAGGCGACTTGGACCATTGCTGATCCAGGGGCAGCGGCAACAACACGTGTCGGTTTCATCGGACCTGCTAACACAGCGATCGCAATCACCGATCCTGCAGTAACTGGGTTCACAATCACAGTTGTGGCTGACGGCGTTGACCCCACCGCCACACCTTTGACCGTTGCTAACATTGCCCAGGTTGTCGGTTCTGGTGCAGTAGATGATCCATTAACACCAGAAGATGAGTCCCTCAGCTTCCCCGTACTGGATGAATCTGGTGATGACACCCCCAGTAACTACGATCCTGATACGGATACCTTCAGTGACTTTAATCCTGAAGTGATTGATGACCCCAGCACACCTCTACCAGAGGGCTTCACACCAGACGATGGCCACATTGGCGATCCTTCTGATCTCCTAGAGAAAGGCGTAGACCCCGGTAGTGACACCCCCACCGTTCCCGGTGATGACAACACCGGAGATAACACCGACGGTGATGGTGAAGCTATCATTGTCACCCTGGTATCAGAACCTGAGCCCGATATCCTGAATGGTCCTGACGGTGCCCCTGATGCAGTGGGTCCCACTGGCACCAACGATGACTTTACCAATAAGTCTGCACCCTATTCTGATGGTGATCCACCGGTTGTGTCCTTTACCAATACGGTAGCCAATAACGATACTGACCCCGATCCGGCAGTCAACACCACTGAAGATGGTTGGGTCCGTTTAGAGCCCATTGCACCTCAGGATCCATCCGACTTACCCGATGAGACGACAGCCACAATTATCGCTCCTGATGGTACTCGGGTTGAATACGAGTACGATGAGCCCACTGGCACCTGGTCTAAGAGCAATCCAGCCGACCCAGATATAATTGTTCCCCTACGGGCCGATGATGGTGTTCCCGGTGGTGACGACGAATTTGACTACGGTGTTGAGGTAGATCTACCCAACGATCCCACGAATATCGACGAGCTCGATAGCTTCCCCGTACCCATTGAAGCCACCTTTGTCGGCGTTTCTGAGGTCACCGATCCGAGTGATCCAGCTAGCATTGATACCGGTTTAGATGCATCAACCACCACCAACGTCACCATCGACCGTGTTTACACAGGCTTCCTGGAGCTAGTAAAGACTGCTCAGGTGGTTCAGGGAGATGGTCCCGCAGTCTCGGGTAATCCTGCCCCTGGTAACCATATCCGCTATCGGGTGACTTACCGTAATATCTCTGAAACTGAGATTGCACCCATGCAGGGCAACGTACTATTGACAGCCTCTGACCTGACTATCCTTGAGGATGGCACTGAGTTGGGTTGTTCCGGTGCAGTTGCAGACGCCAATAACTGGGCCTTTGACAATGACATAAATGGCGACCTGGATACTCGTCATGTTCCCAGCTCCGTGGATTTAACTAATCTAGACGATGGCTCCACAGGCAGTGTCGTGTTCTACAGTGGTGGTCCAGTGTGCGACGGCGGCGGCACGACTGGCAATCCAGCATTTAACCCAGACACGGCTACACCAACGACTGAAATCTCAGGGACGTCTTACAACACAGACAGCACTAAATATGCCTTTGACATTGAGGGTGATATTGAGCCCTTAGAGACTGGCTACGTTGAGTTTGAACGTCGTATTAACTAAGTCTGATGCATTCCCTGGAGCAAGGGAATGATCTGATAGAGTTTGTCCCTTGCTCCAAGGTCAAACCTTGAACCTTGCAAAATCTTTGAAGTTAAACGAGAGTAATTATGATGCAGCGTCTTTTTGCAAAGAAGCGTTTGTTCTTGGGCTTAAGTGCCCTTGCCTTGGTGGGAACAGTCCCATTTGCAATGAATCAGCCAGTGTTGGCACAATTGCAAGATGTTACCGATGCTATTGTCCAGGCTGTTCTGCGTCCTGAGGTCAAACTGACCCTCAGTGCCGCAAAGCAGGTTGTGGAACTTAATTCTAATGGCCAAGAGACAATTTCTTGGGAAGCCCTTGAAGGTAAAGTCACTGTGCAGCCGAATGATGTTCTACGCTATACCGTAGATGGCTCTAACTCCGGTGATGTAGAAGCCAAAGGATTGTCCATTACTCAGCCTATTCCTGCTCAGACCGTTTATGAGCTGAGTTCTGCTGAAGTTGATGGCAATGCTGAGATTATCTATAGCATTGATGGTGGTGAGAGCTTTGTGGCTGAGCCCATGGTCGAAGTTACATTGCCCGATGGTACGGTTGAAGAACAGCCTGCCCCTGCTGATATGTATACTCATGTGCAGTGGAACTTTAGCGATGATCTCGCTTCTGCCCAGGCCGTTAAAGCATTCTATAACGTGAAGGTTCAGTAACCCCAAACTTGAGGAGGAGAGTTGAGAACTCTCCTCCTACAAAATCTTTCATTCCAGAACGATTCTTCTACATCGAGCAATACTCTCATTATTACAGGAGAATCAATTAGGGATTCTATTGCTACCCATATCTCTCTGAAGAACTTATTAACAGTTTTACCTTTGACGATTAACCCCTGAGGTCAAAGGAATCTCTGCCATTCAGTTACTCTCAGAAGATAGACTGCACATCTTAGACATTGAGCAAGGTATTCTTCCTAGCAGGATAGGTGAGTACTTAGTTTCTGATACCAAATCCAAATTCAGTAAACCCAGTTCAAAATGGACAATTTCGTAGAGGTCATTCCTTGTGATTGCTCTGCGAGATCGGGGACAAGTAACCAGGATTTTGTAAATTCCTTAAACCCGATTCAAGATAGACCATTTTTTATGGGCTGTGCCTTGTGTAGTTCAGCTGAGCCCTTCGACTTGAGCCCAGGTCGAAAGCTCACGTCATGGCACAGTCTGGGATATCGGGGTCTAACAGCCAAGATTTCTATGACATGTTCAGCCAGCTAGTCCTTTCCTAAAAGTGTCTGACAAGATTGCAAACATGCATGAAGGGCATAAGCCCTTAAAAATTGTCGTGCTTACTCTATAAATCTTGTTGCGATCGCATCAGTGCTCCCTGGCAAATTTGCACCAAGTAACAACTGCAATTACCGCTAGTTCTTTAAATATTCATCAGGTTTGAGGCTAAAAATGAAGTTATCCCAACCACCTAAACCCAAACCAGGTGCTTGGCGCAACTGGATGCATCGAATGATAGCTGTCTTATTGGCAGGCAGCTTTGGTCAGGCACCATTTATTGCGATCGCAAGAGCTGCTGAAATCAATAACCGAGCTGCTTTTAGTTATAGAGATGCTGAGCGCAACATCTCTCTTGGTGGCACATCTGCAGAGATTGTTGTTGAAACTGCAAGTTTGATCGATCCACTGGGGCAAATTTTAGGCTGCAACGGAGAATTGCTGCCCAACTATGACGGCTTCTCCGTTGCTCTATATGAGCCCGATGCTAGTGGTTTAGAGTTAGGTCCCATTGTTCCACTCACGGGTACAGAGGTTCCCGACATTGAAGACAATGGAATTCCGGGTGGTAAAGCTCCCAACATAGAGAACAGCAATCCGTTTTTCTTAACCAATGCCGATGCCGGACAATATAACTTCTTATTTGATCCACAGACCCCCTTACAAAGTCCGATCAATACAGGGTTAACCCAAACCAGTACGGATGCTGTATACATTTTAGTGGTCAATCCACCAGCAGATTCTGTTTTCCCTCAGCGTCGCATCAAGTTAGAACTTGTTACCAGCACCGGTGGTGTTAACAACTCGATTATTCGCTATGTAGCGACCGCCTTAGATGGTATTCCCATCGGGACTAGTGGCGGCAGCCAAGTTAGCGAAACTGTTGTGGAAATCTTTAATGCTGAGACCCAAGGGTTAAACTTATTCTCCCTGGCCCTTGGCATGGTGATGTGTGATCCCAACCAAGTTAGCATTACAAAAACAGCTGATCGAGCAGCAGCACAACCAGGCGATACCGTTGTTTATCGATTAGAATTGCGCAATCTAACCGATATTGAGCTCGAATCTATTACCGTTGAGGATATTCTTCCCCAAGGATTTCAACTCATTCCGGAGTCCGTTACAGGCGTACTTAACGAACAAACTGTTGCTCTGGATGCTCAAGCCTCGGGTTCTGAAATCATCTTTACAACCACCACACCTTTACCAGTGGATGCAAGCATGAGCGTTCTCTACGCTGTTCGCGTTACCCCCGATGCGTTGCGTGGTGATGGCGAAAACTCCGCATCCGTCTCCGCTGAACGTAGTGACAATCAATTCTTTGTGCAAGATGGTCCCAGCATTCATCGCCTCGTCATTGACCCAGGTATTCTCACAGATTGTGCCACATTAATTGGTCGCGTCTTTGTTGATAAAAACTTTGATGGTGAACAGCAGCCAGGTGAGGCCGGTATCCCCAATGCCGTAGTCTTCTTAGATGATGGCAACCGGATTGTTACCGACGCCGATGGTTTGTACTCCGTAGAGTGTATGTTACCAGGTACTCGCAGTGGAGTTCTAGACTTAACAAGTTTACCCGGTTATACCCTGGCCCCCAACCTTTACTTTAACGAACGCAACAGCCAGTCTCGGATGGTGAATATTGCTCCCGGTGGCATGGTTCGCATGAACTTTGGCGTCACGCCCACGTTCCAGGAGGAAGCTAAATAATGTCATTAACTCGCCACCCTAAAGTTTATTATTGGAGCGTTTTAGCTAGCTCAGTTGCCTTATCAGCAGTATCAATTGATAGTTGGGCCTATGCCTCCCAGGATATACCTGAGCCTGTTTCACCTAATTCATCTTATGAAGCTATTCCTAGCAGTTTTACGGCTATCTCTCTCCATGGAGATATGCCAAACACAGCAGGTTCTGAAACATTTTTAGAGCCAAAGTTCTCATCCTCCAAAACAGGTCCTGATCTGCTCGGACTATCTCTTCGCAGTACAGCTATAGAAAGCGGTGACACAGCCACATTAGTCTTTCCATCATTAACCTCGGGCATTCCTCAGTTTTCTAACTTATCCTCCCCTGAGATCTCGCCTACAGTGCTGGCTGATAACCAGGGGTCAGATGACCAGGAATCAGACGAGCAATCAGCAGAGTCACCAACGCAGTCGGTGGTAGAGGCCCAAAACATAAACATTGAATCTCCTCCATCCCTAACCCCAATTAGGCCACAATTCTCAACCTCACCTTCCGTTGAAGCGAAACCATCTTTTACGGAGACACCTGAGACCGTTGAACCTGAGCTATTTTCTCCAACGCCCCCTGAAACAAATGTGACTGTATCAGAACAATCGGCGGATATAGAAGATCTGCTTGGACCTAGCCCAGATCTATCCCAAGCTGTTTCTAGCGATCAGATTGAAATCTTAAATCCAACGGTGGGCAGCGTTGTAGATGTCCCTGCAATCACAGTTATTGTTCGCTTTCCAGCCACGGCTGATATTCAGTTACAGGTAAATGCTCAGGCAGTTAGCAACGATCTCATTGGTCGGACAGAGTCTAACCCCACTACAGGTCTAGTCACCCAGACCTGGTATGGTGTTGCCCTGGCAGAGGGTAACAATACGATCACAGTAGTGCATCCTAGTGATGGGAGCATATTACAGTCGACTGATGTAGAGGTCAGAGGTGCTCCGGTAGAGATGACGCTTCGCTCTCGGGAGTCTCAGATTCCAGCCGATGGGCGATCGACGGCTACACTACAAGGTCGCTTAATTGACAGCCATGGCAATGTCTCTCACTGGGATGCAATTGTTACTCTTGAATCGACTGATGGTGAATTTGTCGGTGTAGACCATGCCCCGGATCAGCCAGGGTTCCAGGTAGAAGCCAAAGGTGGACGCTTTTCAGCAGAGTTACAATCATCGCTGGAATCCCATATGGTCCAACTACAAGCCACCACCAATGGTCTGGAAGCCTTTAACCAGGTGCAGTTTATCACTCCCCAACGCCCCAGTATTGCCACCGGTATTGTTGACCTGAGATGGGGGGCACGGGGTACTAACTTCCACAGCAGTCTGCGAGATTTCTTGCCCCCAGATGGAGATAACGACTACAGCCTCGATCTAGACGCTTCTCTCTTTACCATGGGGAACCTGGGTGAATGGTTGTTGACGGGGGCCTTTAATAGCGATCGACCTTTGAATGAAGATTGTCGTGGAGAAACAGCTCTTTTCCGTCAAAGTTCAGGCAGCTGTAGTAATCTTTACCCTGTCTACGGTGATGACTCCACACTGGATGTTACCACCCCTTCCACCGACAATTTGTACCTGCGTTTAGAACGAACATCACCGGTCGAAGGTGCAACTGCTGACTACATTATGTGGGGGGACTACAACACCGAAGAGTTTGCTAACTCATCCCAGCTATTTACCTCTACCTCCCGACAGCTCCATGGTTTTAAGCTGAACTATAACCTGGGTGATCTGGCCATTACCGGTCTGTATGGCGACAATGTTGAAGGATTCCAACGCGATACGATTGCTCCAGATGGCACCAGTGGTCTTTATTTCCTCTCACGGCGGCTAGTCATTTCCGGTAGTGAACAAGTCTATATCGAAACCGAAGAACTCGATCGACCTGGTACCATTGTCGATCGAGAGCGGCTCTATCGCAACACAGATTATGATATCGACTATGATCGCGGCACTCTGTTATTTGACGATCCAGTCACCCAAACGGCAATTGGTGAATTTGGTACAGTATTGTTACGCCGCATTGTGGTCACCTATCAGTTTGAAGGGGACGACACAGATACTAATATTCTGGCTGGGCGACTACAGTACAATTTTGATCGTACACTCAATCAAGAATCCTGGTTCGGCGCATCCTATCTGCGAGAAAACCAGGGAAATCGAGACTTTACCTTATTTGGTGCCGATGCCCAGTTCTCCCTGGGAGAAAGCAGTCGTCTGGTGGCGGAGATTGCCCATTCAGAAAGTGATTTTGACCTGTCTGGTCCCATTAGTGGTTCTGCCTATCGCGTCGAGTTAGATGGCACAGTTGGTGACTGGTTAAATGGTCGGGCCTATTGGCGTTCTACTGATTCAGGCTTTACCAACGCTGCCACCACTAGCTTTGTGCCCGGACAAACCCGATACGGTGCCCAAGCTAATTTCAAAGTCAGCAGAAATACGACGATTCGTGCCCAATTTGACCATGAAGATAACGATGGGGTAGCACCGCGGCCATTAATCAATCTCGAAGATTTGTTAGAACCAGGCCAAGACCCGGTACCCGGCAGACGGGTGGATAACTCACTCACCACTTACTCATTAGGTCTGGCACAGCGGCTAGGCAATAGCAATCTGGAGTTTGACTGGATTCATCGCGATCGCACTGACCGCACTAACCCCGATCGCTTAAGCGCTAGTTCCGATCAACTGCGTACCCGACTAACCACCCATTTAACCGATAAGTTAACACTGCGTGCCCAAAATGAGCTAAATCTCTCCTCCGATAGCGATCCGCTTTACCCAAGTCGCACCTATTTTGGTCTCGATTGGGAAGTGATGCCTGGCATTAATTTGGGACTGGGACAAATCTTTTATGGTGACAATGGCTTTAGCGATCGCGACTCCTACACCATTGTTGATCTCTCTGGAGAACATGCCTTGGGCCAAGACACCACACTGCGAGGACGCTTTAGCAGCATCGATGGACAACACCTGGGTGGAGCTGTCGGAATTGAGCATGGCTTTAATCTAGCCCCTGGTTTACGGCTTGATTTAGGCTACGAACGCACGTTTAATAGCATCTTCGGTGGAACAGCCGCAGGGTCTCAATTTAGTCAGCCCTTTGCTGTAGGTACAGGTGGCTCATCCCTCGGCACCATCAATGCTAATACTTATAGTGTTGGACTATCCTATACAGACAACCCAGACCTACAAGCCAGCGCCCGCTTTGAGCACCGTGACTCTTCCCAGGGCACCAATACCGTTCTCAATGCCTCAGCTGTAGGACGATTAACACCAGCCGTCAGCGCTCTGTTCAATTATCAACTGAATAGAGCTGCAAACCAGCGCATCAGCAACATTGGCACCACTAGCAACCTGAAACTGGGTTTAGCGTATCGTGACCCTAACGACGACCGATTTAATGCCTTACTCCGTTACGAGCATCGCATCAACCCCAACACGTTACCCACTAACGCTCTATTTGGTCGCAGCATTGATACCTCTGAACATTTATTCTCAGCAGAAGCCCTCTATACCCCCAACTGGCGTTGGGAACTCTACGGCAAATATGCCTTCCGCACAACCCAGACCCGAATTAATCTACCAGCAGATGTGGGCGGTGACTTTGTTTCTAACAACAACTTACACTTAGCTCAGATGAGGGCGACGTATCGGTTAGGGTACAGCTGGGATATTAGTGGTGAAGCCCGATGGTTTGGTGGTCTTGGAGACTACAGTGAGATTGGCTATGCCCTCGAAGCAGGTTATTATCCCACACCTGATATGCGCATCTATGGAGGCTACAGTGGTGGCGGTGCCTACGATGACGACTTTGGTGTAAATCGCACAGCCAGTGGTTTTTATATAGGTGTGTCAGCCAAGATTAATAGCCTATTCGATGGCTTTGGCTTGCAAGACATTGCCCCAGAACAACAACAGGAATCTGCCTTGGAATCTGAGGAACCGATTATCTTCTTTGAAGATACCACCGACATCATCTTTCCAGGTGAACAGGCAGTAGAGGAAGCATCTTTCGAGGCCCCTGAATCCATGGAGGAGCCAACGGAGGAAGACGTATCTGAGGCTTCACCTGATAATAGCGAAACAGATACAGGGCAGCTCTCTATTGATGGGCAAGCGCTATGAAACTGAGTGCTGTAATTCCTCAATACGCAGGCCAATATCTTCTTCTCTCCTGGGAGGGAATTAAATGGAACACCCTAATCAATACTTAGGCCTAAATCATCTTCTATTTTCTCTTCTTTAATGCTTCGGATGCCAGAGCCATGACCTATCAAAAATCTATTCGTACCTTAGCCACTGCTCTTCTGTTAACAACAGTGACAGCAACTACTGCCGTTGCTGAAACTTCAGTCGCATTTGATTTTCCTACGGTACAGGCTACGGTTAATAGCTCTCAGGATGGGCCAATGACTCCCGATGAGCAGCTGACGTTGCGAGAAGCGATCGCAATTACCAACGGCACCCTCAACTTAGCCGATCTCAGTGCCGCAGAACAGCAACAAGTAACCCCTAGCTCTGGCAATTCCGTCATTGCCTTTGATTTACCCGCAGATAACACGACTATTGAACTACAGTCACTGTTACCAGTTTTAGCTCAGCCTGACCTAGTCATTGATGGCACCACCCAGCCTGGTTACGATACCACCAAATCAGCCACAGCAGAAATTTTAGTGGCAATCCCAATGGTGGAGATTACCCCGGCTGACAATACTGAGGTTTTTCGAGGCTTAACTATCGTTGCAGACGATGTCACCATTCGTGGCCTCAGTTTGTATGGATTTACCTCACAGCACAGGGCTACCGAATCTACTCCACCGGCTGATATTTTTATTGCCCATGAGCTGCCCCCACCGGATATTAGTCAGCAGCATATCCCGGCGAATAATTTCTCGTTCCATGATGAGAATCATCCGCCCCAGGGTATTGTCATTGAGCAAAACTGGATTGGTATTCCTACGGATAATACGGTACCTGAACAACCCTCTGCCTTTGGGGTATCCGTATTTAACAGTCAGGGGGTGAAACTGCGCCATAATCGTATTTCCTACCACGATGGCAGTGGAGTGATCACAGGGGCTCAGGCTGAGAACTTAGAAGTTGTTGAAAACCTGATTGTCAACAATGGTTTAGCGGGTATGCCCGATGCCATTCGCCTAGAAGGTCACATTGATAATAGTCTCATTAGTGGCAACTTGATGTGTGGCAATGACGGTAGTGGTATATTCCTGTTTAAACCCCAGGGTGCCGTAGAGATTAGCAACAACGACATTCGCTTTAATGGTCAACGCCTGAGAAGGGCGGCTATTTACCTGATGGGTAATGATCACCGGGTGGTGGATAATCAAATCGCGAACCAAAAAGGACCTGGTGTGGTGGTTACTGCCTTCAGCCAAGGGGGCACTACCCACAGCCAGCGTAATGTGATCGAGAACAATCGTTTTGAAAATCTGGAAGGTTTGAGTATTGACCTCAATACCCGTCGTAATCGAGGTGTGCAAGACTTTCAGCGGGGAGATGGCCCCAACCCACTACGAGATTCCAATCAGCGGCGGCGAGATACGGGTAATAGTGCTATCAATCCTCCCCAGTTTGATAGTCCTGAGTTCTTTGTCATTGATGGTCAGGTGGTGATCCAGGGTAAAGCCGATATTGGTTCCACGGTACAGCTCTATCTCACCCGAGGTAATACAGGCGAATATGGTCCTCTGACAACACCATTGGCGACGTTCAGTGTAGATGAGGCGGGAACATTTAGCTATCCCTCAGCGGACCTACAACCTGGCGATGTGATCAGCGGTATTTCCACTGATCCTAACTACGGTACCTCTGAGCCTGCCCTCAACACCACAGTCGTTGCCCTAGGCGAAACCAATCCAACTCGCCCCAACCGTATGGGATCAGTGACTGCGAAGAGTGTTGAATGCACGACTGCACCAGCTCCTCCGGCACCACCTGCCCCCCCCGCACCTGAACCCGAAATCATCCGCCTCCAAGTTCCTCGCAATGTTCACTATGGTCTTGACGAAGACTCCATCAACCCGAATAGCGCGGTAATTTTAGACCAAATTGCTGAGGTAATGCAGCAATACCCATCGATAGTTGTTGATTTGCACGGGCATACTGATTCTCGGGCAAGCGTGGCCTATAACCAGGACCTGGCTCGACGTCGGGCAAATAATGCACGACGATATCTGATGCAAAAAGGAATTGCCCCTGAACGGATGACGATTCGGTCCTTTGGAGAGACTGAACTTTTAGTGGAGGAAATTGACCGGGTGAACTATGCACGCAATCGCCGGGTGGAGTTTGTGTTCAGCGATGTCCGAGGTGTGGAAATTACCTTTGTGGATCAAGAGAATGATCTGCAAATAGAGCAGTAGTTCGCCTAAAGGCAGCATTGTACTTAGGCTACTGGCTGTGAACAACTCAAGCATTAATTATTTACTGGTCCTAACAACTCTGAACTTGTTATTCCAGGATGACGCTATGCGTCTAGGATATACCGAGGAGATTTTTAGCTAATGTCACATTCTGTTCTTAAATATTTATCCCCAAGCACTTCGGTTAAATTAACCGCTAGTTTATTTCTCCTCATGGTCGGTATTCCTACCAAGGCCCTTGCTAATCCCTCGTATCCTAATTTTGACCAGCGCTACAATACTGAACTATCTGGCAATATTGAAGCGATTGGTAATGCGTCAGTGATTTGCGATCGCAACAACGCCTCCTGTGCAGATGGTCTTGCCAACGGAACAAGAGGCAATAATAATGGCGGCTTAGCCATGCAGATGCTGGATATCGATAGTGATGGCTCCACCTTTAACTCCAGTGCAGCAGAATTAAATATTCCTGCCGGGGCAAATGTGCAGTTTGCAGCTCTTTATTGGGGGGGCAGTCTGGAAGGATTTGGCACAACTCCAGCTCCTAACCTGACTGGATTTAACCAAGTGTCACTGCAAATTCCGGGCAGCGGTACCTATCAAACAATTACTGCTGACGATCAAAACGACCGTACTGACTTTGGTTCCTGGCATACCTACGGAGCTTTCGCAGACATTACAACTCTAGTTCAAGGGGCAGGTAATGGCACCTATACTGTCGCAAACGTTCAATCTAATACGGGTGCAGGATTTACCTATCCCAATGCAGGTTGGTCGATTGTAGTGGTCTATGAAGATTCGACTCAACCAATTCGTAATATCTCTATCTTCGATGGCCACGATGTGGTTCGTAACAGTCTTAAAACATTTAACTTAACTGGTATCCGAACTCCACCTACTACAGGGTTTGATGTTTTCATGGGGGCCATTGCTAACGATGGAGAAGTGGACCAACCAGATGATTTCCTGCATATCAACAATAACAATATTACGGATAGCCTGAACCCAGCCAATAACTTCTTCAATGGCACAATTTCTAAATTTGGTAACCATGTGACTAGCCGAACCCCCAATGACCCCTACAACATGGTCATTGATATTGACTATTTAGATCTAACTATCTGGAACCAAACGAATAACGTAATCCCTACCAATGCCACAAGTATTGACCTGACCTTAGAAAGTCAAGGAGATGGTATCTGGCCTCTCGCCTATTTCTTTGCTGTAGAGGTGTTTGAGCCCAATTTGGTCACCCAGTTTGAGAAAACAACTCCCTCAACAACCTACACCACAGGCGATACGATGCCTTACACCATTTCGGTAACCAACACGGGGAATGACAATTCTACAAATACGGTGATTACGGACGCGATCCCGACGGGAACTACTTTTGTGCCGGGGTCTTTGAAAATTAATGGTGTAACAAAAACTGATGGTTCCGGGGATGACGAAGCGGAATTTGATGGCAGTAATGTGATCTTTCGTGTGGGGACGGGGGCTAATGCATCCCAGGGGGGGCAGGTCAATATTAATGACTCGGTGACAATGACCTTTGATGTGACAGTGACAGCGACAGCAGGGGAATTGGTCTGTAACCAGGCGAGCATTGATTATACCGGAGCGACCAGTGGAAATACGGGTTCGGGGGTATCGGATGATCCGAATACGTCAGCGGTGGATGATTGTACTGAGATTACGACGACAGCAGTATCAACTAATCCAGATGTTGTTCTGGTTAAACGCATTACTGCCATTAATGGGCTCACCACCAATCCTAATGACAGTCATGACCTCACCCAGATTGTTAATGATGGTGTTGCTAACTCTGCCGATGACGAAAGCAATTGGCCAGCGGGTTATCTAGTGGGTGAATTGGATGCAGGCCTAGTAAAGCCCGGTGATGAGATTGAATACACCGTCTATTTCCTCAATGCGGGAGATAGTGCAGCGGAAGACGTGAGAATCTGTGACTGGATTCAGCCGAATCAGAGTTTTGTAACTGGCCAGTATGGCGGCAACGATATTGAGCTAGTGATTGGCGGCACCACCTACAATCTCACTGACGATAGTGATACGGCCACCGACCGGGGAGAGGTGACCACGGTGGGCAGTCTGCCTGCGACACCCACCTGTAATCTCTCTTCGTTTAGTACTACCGCTAGCGATGAAGTAGTCGTGGTGGATATTACGGGAACAACGGGTGATCCGACCGGGTTGACCACATTCCCGAATACCACTGGACAAGGGACTCCCACCAATGCCTATGGGTATTTCCGGTTTACCACCAAGGTAGATGAATAGGAGATCCTGGTGATGTTAACGATGGCTTATCGCAACAGATTTAAGGGTACCTCCATGCGTTTACCGCAGAGGGACTATAGACGAGCAGGTGGTTATTTTTTGACCCTATGCACCAAAAAACGGGAGTGTTTTTTCGGTGATGTAGTGGATGGTGTTATGGAATTTTCAGCTATTGGTCATATGGCAAAACGGTGTTGGCAAGAGATTCCTGACCATTGTGAGAATGTGCGAATTGATGAATACGTAGTGATGCCCAATCACCTCCACGGAATTTTGATAATTGAACGTCGTTTGGATAATCCTCTTGTAGAGACCTTCCATGGAAGGTCTCTACAAGAGGGGTCGTCGTTGTCCCAGAAGATGTCCGCGATTTCCCCAAAACGAGGTTCCTTAGGTGCCATCGTACGGTCCTATAAATCTTCGGTAACGCGATGGTGTCGCCAAAATGGGTATTCTCGGTTTGCATGGCAATCTCGGTTCTACGAACACATCATTCGTGCCGATGGATCAATTGATTATATTCGGCGATATATCGTCAAAAATCCGAGCAATTGGGGACGCGATCGCAATCATCCCCGCAAATTATTGCCCCCAATAAAATCTCCCCCAATAACGTAATCCGCCCCAACGATCCCTTTGTAGAGACCTTCCATGGAAGGTCTCTACAAAGGGATCGAGGACGATTATCCGTATTACAAAAAATTCCAATTTTCAGTATTACACAAAATTTGGTTATTGAAAATGTCTAACCGTCGCCTTTCACCCAATCAATCAAAACCAAACCGCCGTCAGTTAACCAATCGGGCACGGACTATTATCGCCGCCATATTGTTGTCGGGAGGCGTATTGTCACCGGGGATGATGGCCTGGGCCAATAGTCCTGCCCCAGGGACCATTATTCGGAACCAGGCGACAGGTAGTTTTGTTGATCCGAGTGATAGTAGCACCCAGACCATTATCTCCAATGAAGTACAGGTGGAAGTGGCTGAGGTAGCAGGTATCACTGTGGTCAGCCATGGTTATAACGAACCCACTGACGGCACCGTCAATGAAGGCGATACGGTATATGTAGACTTTGTAATCACCAATGTGGGTAACGATCCTACCCAGTTTGTACTTCCGGGCTCTGCTTCAGTGACCAATGGCACCCAAGCAGGAGATATTCAAATTATTGAGTACGATGCCGATGGGATAGGGGCAGGGGCTGCGGTTGATCTGACGGGCAACAATATTACGGTGCCCGGTGGGGGTGAGACCACTGGTAATTTGTTAAGTGGTGTGGTCAGTGCCAACAATGGCTCTATTCCAGCAGGGGCCAGCATTACAGTACGGGTACCGGTAACGGCAGGGACTGCAGGCAATGATTTAACGGTCACCCTGGGGGATACAGCGGCGACAGATGGTCAGAATGAGGCCTATGTGGCAGGGTCAAATGATGTCTACACCCAGGATAATTCGGGCACGGATAATGGGGACACAACAGGTGCACCGATTAATGGAGAAAGAGAAGCTGAGGATAGTTTAACGGTCGAGATCACAGCCGCACTTGATCCCAATGTGCTTTTGGTGAAAAGGATTACCGCCCTTAATGGGGGAACCACTACCACCGAAGGTGATGACATAGCTCAATACCTGGATGAAGCCAGTAACCCCTATGATGACAACGACATTACGGTTGCAGATCCGGTCAATCCTGGAGATCCACCAAAAGATACAGATCAGTGGCCGGATATCACAAACAATCTACTAGGCGGTATCAATGGCGGTAACGTCATGCCCAACGACGAAATCGAATACACCATCTACTTCCTCTCTTCCGGAGACACCACCGCAGAAAACGTTCTCTTCTGCGACTATATTCCCACATTTACCACCTTTATCCCCAACGCCTACACTGGCAACAACCCCCAAGCCACCGGCGGCATCGGCGGAGCCGACCTCAGCATCGAACTCTTCCGCAATGGCACCACCGACTACCACACCGGAGCCAACGACGGCGATAGTGCTACTTACTTTGCCCCCGGCGTTGACCCCGCCAACAGCTTTCCCGACATCGACTGCGACGGCGACGGCAATGGTAGCAATGCCAACCCCAACGGTGCCGTTGTTGTTAACCTGGGTGATTTACCTGACGCTACCACCAACGCCACCGGAGCCTACGGCCATGTGAAATTTAGAGCCCGAGTGAAGTAACCCCACCATGATGAATATTTTCTTACATGCCCCATAGGTAAATTGTTCTTTCCTGGTACAATTCAACCCGTTCAAAAATCTTATCGTCCCAGCTCACCTGAGAATCGCGATTAAAACAAATCAAATGGGCTTCTGCTGCTCCAGATTTATCCGCATAGTCAGCCGTTTGCGCTAAACCATTAGCCACAGTGGCCTCCAAAGACCGGTATAAAATCTTAAGCTCCAACACCACTCGCTGCACTGGCCCGAGAAACCCCTGCTCCTGAGCCAAGGGCCATTCAATTAACAAATCGGTACGTTTACGTCCCAGACCATATTCTCTTGTCAGTCTGCCACCCCCATTAAGAATACGTTGTAAAAACGCTTGCAACAGGAGTTGAGGACCGGCCTCTTTATAATCAAATCGTTCGATCCAGACTTCACTATTCTCCCGAAAAAACTGTTGGAATGCTCTCAGTAGCTTAGGCATATCCAGTCGTTTATCACTCTGGATATACCAATTGGGTTCCTGTTGAATCGTATATTGACTAGTCCAAATTAATTCCCTAGGGATAATCTCCTGATAGATAGGGTTAGCAATCTGCCAGGTAGGTCGACGATGAATCAATCCTAAATCTTCAATATATTGGGTATCATCCGTAGGAAACTCATCCACCTGCACTTCTCCAGCCAGTATCTGGGCAATTACCCGATGGACTCGGGGCTCTTTGAGTTTATCAGTGAGCTGGTCCAGGTGGGTGTCACGCCGTTGAATCAGACTTTCTCGGGCAGTTTTCATAAGTTCCAGGGTGATGGGTTGGGTGCGCTTTTTACCGTCCCCTTTAAAGCAAACCTGATAAGCCAGGGCATTTACCAACCAGGGTTGCCCCTGGGTCTGCTGCCATATGTAAGTTAGTGCTTCTGGCGTAAACACCTGCTTCGTCAGATCCGTGTGCTGCTGGAGCAATGCCTGCACCTCAGACTCAATAAAATGACCTAATCGCAGGGATTCTGCCTTAATATTAAATGCACTGCCCCCGGTAATAATGTCCTGTCCTGTGGTTTGAATGCGATAGTCCCGCACATCCCGTACCCCACAGAGAATAATTGATAGAGGAAAATTCTGAGGTCGTTGGGTATAGCCTGCTCGCAACTGACGCAACAGGGCAACCAGCGTATCCCCCACCAGTGCATCCACTTCATCCAAAAATAGAACAATGGGTTGGTCCGTTTGAGTAGCCCATTGGGATAATAGGCTACGCAGCATATCATCGGCTGGTGCCGATTGCTTGAGCATTGCCTGTCGCCAGTCATGCAATCGAGCATCTTGCTGATAAAGCTGAGCCATTGATGCCAGGGTATAGACAACGGTGTCAATGCCACGAAAAACATCATTTCTAGCGGTTTGGGCCGTCTCAATATTGGCATAAACCGCCTGGTAGCGCCCCTCAGCATTGAGATACTCCATCAGGGCCAGCAAACAGGAGGTTTTCCCTGTCTGCCGGGGTGCATGCAGCACAAAATATTTTCCCTGGGCAATCAGCTGGAGAATGTCATCCATAGCCCAACGGGTCAACGGATCGATCAGATAGTGCCAATCAGCCCGCACCGGACCCGCCGTATTAAAGAATCGATCTGTGAATACCGGTGCCATAACCTGCCAAAGGAAACGTCCGCTCCTCTATCATGAAGCAACTTGAAGCGGATTACGCCATCGACAGCCAGAGGATCTCGCAAAATCAGCATCTATTGTACAACCTTCCAGACAATGCCCTATCGCTAAAGCCGCTAAATGGGCATCTGGAAACAGGTTGGCATTTATATGGGCATCTTGCAGCAAGCCCCTTAAAACAGTGGAATATTGATCGGTGGATAACGGAATCCAGATATTAGGTAGAGCCAACCCTTCTTCCACCTGAGCCCAGGCATCATCAATTCCTAAAGACAGGGATATCAACTTTCTCATCACATGAGAAAACTATGGGTGGGCACCTTAATGAGAGCACTGGGATAACCAGGCACATTTTGTCAGGGTTGCGCACAAATGAAATGTCAGTTACTCAGTTGGGGCCTCAAACATGCCCTAATTGTCATAATATTGTTATCTCATGGAGCATTGATTGATCGTTCAGCTCGGGCAGATGCTCCAGCACCTGGCACTGCGCTTAAAAACCAAGCCACAGGGAGCTTTATTAACCCAGTTAACAACTCACAAGAGACACGGACAAGTTCATCTGTCATGGTGACCACCGACTCAGACGGCTGCACCATCGGTAGCGGTACATCTGACCCTAGCATTATCCCTTATATCAGCGGTGAGGTCAGACGCAATGTCATTGCCACCCGCGATTTAGTAGACATCTTGGACGATGATTGGCGAACTGCGGTTGGTCAACCAACCGATCCTGCGTTAGAAAACTGGTTTGGAACCGCTAGTGTTCCTCAGGGTAGCGTTAACAATTTTAGCTATCACGATCCTGTCATCGACAATATAGTCAATGTCTCTGTTGAGTTGGTACAGATTCCCATAGGGGAGACTGCATGTGCTGGAGAGCCTACGATTGCAGGCTCAAGTCCTACCCTCAGCAGTAGTAGTTCTTTGCAAGGTTCAGCACCCCGTCCGACCAGCCTTTATGAAAGTAATGACCAACCTCGATTTTGGAATGAGACTCACGCCGGCGCTTTGAGTGATCTCAAACGCAATACCGTTCTCCTATCATTTGACCAACCAGTTAGCTCGTTTGGCTTCTGGGTAGGAGACTTAGAAACTCGCACTGATGGCAACGGAACACCAGCAATTTTAAGGCTTCTGGATGCCTCGAATAACCGCATTGGCAATGATATTGAAATTGCGCCAAATTCTCTCTATGACAGTAACGAACCCGACCCAGAACTGGTTGTTCAAAGCCTGTGTGGCGGCACAGCCAATAACGAACCAGGCTGTGGCAACCAATCAACTCGCTGGATTGGCTTTGTTGATAATGGTGAGATCGAACGTATACAAAAAGTCATGCTCATTGTCGGCGATGATGACAGTACAGCAGGCAACAACAATGCCGATAGCGAACACCTTAGTTTTATCGGTGCTAATGTTGTCAGACCGCCTGAAGTACTCGTCGTCAAACGGATTACGGCTATCAATGGCAACCGCACGGTTAACTTAAACGACAACACGCCTCTCAACACTGAAGTCAATGACAATATCGCTAATTCCGCTGATGATAACAGGAACTGGCCTACAGATTATCTGATTGGTGAGATTAATGCAGGCTTAGTAAAGCCCGGCGATGAGATTGAATATACAATATATTTTATCAATACTGGGGGCAGGGAGGCTATGGATGTAAGGCTCTGCGACTGGATACAGCCTAACCAGAATTTTGTTACTGGTCTGTATGGAGCTTCTGCGCCCAACCTATATGATGGAAAAGACATTGCGCTTGATATTGGTGGTAGCACCTACCAGTTAACCGCTACGAACGATGTAACTGATAGGGCAGAATTAACAACTGTAGGTAGATTGTCTACAAATCCTACTTGTAATCTATCTGACGACACTGCTCTCAACGATAATGTATTGGTGTTGGATGTTACTGGAACAATCGGTGAACCCACTGGGTTAACTACATTGCCTGGTATATCTGGACAAGATTTGCCTAGCAACGCTTTTGGTTTCTTTCGATTTACGACCCAAGTAGTTGAATAGCCGAGCCAGTAGAATTAACGTTTTTTTATCTAACGCTTGATTGCACATTATTTGTCAACAGCAAAAGCTCTTAATACAAAGTTCCGGCATAATACAAGTTCGTAACCTTGACAAAAAATACGCATAGTTACTGAGAGAATCAAAGTTTTTTTGTGTACCCTAGCGTTATTAGATGAGATCACTTTAAAGCCACACGAATTGGAATAGTTACAACAACTTTTCTGGGTAAAACATCTCAATTCGTGTGAAGTTATTCCATTAGCAGATGGACTTTGATTATTCTCCATAGGAGAAGAGTTAGCTTACTGCATATGCCGTTCCTGATCAGGTCAGTCATCTACCATGCAAATTCCATTCCTATCTCTAAATTCCTTGGGGATTCATCATCATTTCGCAAAGAAAGAAAACAGTTGTCCTAACTCTAGAAAAAGCCACTATTTTTTGTCTTCTCGTAATTACTTGTTAGCCACATTGGGGCTTGCAAGTATGATGGGTGGAATATTTGCAACGACAGCAACAGCAGAGGTGACAACATTTGGAGTAAGTGTTAGAAGTGATGGTACTGCAAACTTCTCGGGACCTGATCCAACCTACCCTGGCTTTAGTAATGCGGGGAATGATGCTAATGATGAGAATGGGATTGTGCGGACCTATGATACTGTCACCTATCGGGTTAACTATGCCACCGATACTCAGCCCAATGGCAGTACGACGATCACAGTCACCATTGGCGATGATTATCATTTGTGGGAAGAGAACCAAAGTTCATGTCTTGGGAGTGTGTCGGTTAGTAGCGATCGCAAAACCCTCACATGTACTGAACCCCTACCCACCTCAACCACCGGCTTCTTTGACTTTACAGCCGCTGTTTTAGGCACAGCCCCCCATGGTGCAGATCTGGAAGTAAACGCTAATCTCACCTCTAGTGCCGGTAATCTCTCAGCAGGCCCTACCCAGGTGAAAGTTTCAGCCACACCACAAATGGACCTGGCGAAGGATGACTCCGGCGCTCCTCGTCGAGTCGGTACATTAACCGAGGGGCCTGGAGGCGAAGAAGGGGTGCTTTATGTCTGGCCCCTGTCAATTATTGCTCCAAAAGGGAGCGAGGTCTTGGGTGATGACGATCCGAGTACCCCAGGCAATCAAATGATTATCACTGATGTGGTGAGTGGCATTTCCCCCAATGCCCGTTTATATACTTGGGGTGGACGATCGGGCTGTGCCCCCAATACCAAAGACAACAGTATTGCCGGATCTTGGATCAGAGAACTCCCATTGGGCTCCCTAAGTATTGCCGGGGCAGGACAAGAGACAAATGCTGTCACAGATTCTGGTACCTGGAGCTGTAGTCAAAGCGGTGCAGGCAACGACATTACTATCACCATTACCGATGCCGACTTGTCTGGTCAACATCGTCCTACCCTAAATGCCAATGGAGGTACCCTCAATGTTCATGACACTCATCTAGTCGCCGGAGTTGTAGAGATTTGGATACCTACGAGTGATTTTCCAGCCGGGGGAAATCAGCTCACAGTTACAAACTATTATGACTTTCTCGATACCCCAAGTGTTACCAATCAGTCCAATATAGAACCGGACCAAGGAGGGAATGTCACCGTTCCCATCAGTAACAGTGATGATGTAAACAATGATCGAACATTTGCGTTGCAGCAGCCCCAGTCAGGGCGTAGCCAGGACAAATATTATCGTACTCCCTACAGCGGTGGTAATTTCAATAACAACAGCGTGTTGTATCCTATGACAGACATTGAATCCGGCGATGGTGTCGTGCTCCCAGGTGAGAGCGTTGGTAGTTATTTCACTATTAGGAACACGGGTGTTGGCGATTTAACCAATGTTATGCTGTGCGACAAGTTTGATAACCGTACCCAAATTTTGGCCCCTAATCCCACCAGTGGTCAATATGTGGAATTCCGCACGGGAGGTCAACGGCTGACAGAGTCAGATGTGATTATTGAGTATGGTGTAGGAGGCGACACTGCAACAGATAGCTATTATGGGGGTGAAACAGCGGCGATTGGAGACGTGACTCGGTTTGAGGCTCAGCGCAACGCCACCTGCAATGATGGTGATGCCACCTGGTATAGCGAAGCTAACCTGGCCAGCAATCCTGGTTTGATTCCTCAAGTCACCCGAGTACGGATTCGGCCTAGCGGAGTGGATGGTGTTCTGCCAGAAGGCTTCCGTATAGACGCTGTGCTTCACCTGCAGGTTCTTAATATTGATCCAGTGACGGGGATACAAATCCCCGATCCGACAATTCTTGCTAATTTTGTTACCTCTCGGGTAGATGAACTCAAGAGTGGCAATTGGGATGTCGGGTCTTATAACCCCGTTGACCATAGCGGTAATGATGACGGTGATCGCCTGCAGCTCACCCGTGCGATCGTCCGAATTGATAAAAGCACCGATGATCCAACTAATGGAACGGAAGCAGATGACTCCGTTAATACCGTTAAGGCAACTGAGAATATTACCTTTGCCCTAGAGACCACCCTCACAGCATTAACCAGCGATGTCTCTGAGGCTGAGATTGTGGTGACCGATACCTTGCCCACAGAACTCAGCTACGTTACCGGATCTGCCAATATTACCCCTGACAGCGTGATCGCGAATGGAGATGGAACTACGACTCTGAGCTGGAGCTTAGGCGATTACTCTCCCAATGTGCCGATTCCGACGATCACCTTCGAAGCTAAGGCGGGGTTTGATATTGTCGGTGGCACCAGTATTGCCAACCAAGCATCTGTTGCTGCTCTAGATGATACTGGTTCGGACCTTGACTCCTCTCCTTTAGAATCGCGTACCGATATCCGTTCGGTTACTATCGTCAACAATGCAGCATTTACCATTTTCAAAGAGGCGGTCACACCAGAAATAGAGCCAGGAGAAGATATTGTTTATGATCTGTATCTGGCCAATCTCAGTGAAGATATTGATGTAACAGCAGGCTCTGAATTCATCGATATCCTTCCCTATGAGGGCGATGGCTCTATTCGAGATGCGTTTGATGGTGTGGGTACCCCGCCCACAGATTATACAGCCACGCCTATCTTTAAAACTATTCAGGATGTAGATAATGCGGGTTTTACCTTCCAATTCACCAACGATAGTCCCAACAATATCAGTGATAACCCAGCGACTCAAAATGGCAGTACAGTCTGGTGTACTCCTGCTGATATTACTAGTGGAGCAGGAGGTTGTCCTGCGGCCGATTATTCTGATGTCACGGCAGTTTTGATCACAGCACCCGCTATGAATGCCGGGGATCCGACGCGGCGGCTGCGACTAACGATGTCATCTACGGGTAGTCTCGGCGGTGACATTTATACCAATAATTTCAAGGGAACTCCTGACCATCCTAGTTTAGGCTTTATTCCATCTGTCGATGCTACGGTGAGAGCTCGTGCTAGCACATTTTCTGGTCCCACCTTTGCCTGCGACACCTCCGCCTATTCCATCATCAACAGTCCATCCGAATTCGGTATCTTTGACCCAACCACCCTGAGCTTTAACTCAATTAATACCGCTACGTCCCCAAACTTTGATCCTCCCATCGAAGTCAATGGTTTAGCCTATAACATTTTGGATAACTACCTCTATGGTGTTGTCATCAATACTCTAGGTGAGTCCAGTTTCCAACCGCGCGAGATTGTGCGCATCAGCGCCGATGGCACCCTTGAAGGGTTAGGTCGAGCCACCTTAGTGAGCGATCCGTCTACCGAACTGAATACCCCCGCCTGGTTTAGTGGCACCATGGATGGCCGTGGTAATTACTACAACATGGTAGATGGCAACACACTGCGAGTTGTTGCGATTGGTGACACTCCTACCGATGGTAGCCTCACCTACCAAACTTTTGCTATTACAGGGCTACCCAATGATCCCGATGACCTTAATTTCAATCCTGTTGATGGTCAGTTATACGGCATCACCCAGGGAAATCTCTATCGTATTCCACCAACAGGAGGAGCTGCAACCGTTGTTACAACGACAGGTGACCCCGTACCCTTTAATTCAGGAGGGTCTTGGGCCACCAGCAGCGGCATCAGCTACTTTTATCGCAATGTGGCTGGTGGTGATAATGCCCTCTTTGCCATTGATCTGGCCCGGTCGCCCGCTGTTGTCCACCGGGTGGGACCAGTGTTTACCAATGATAAATTTGATGCCACTTCCTGTACTCCACCCGCCCTCACCAAAAATGTTGAACCTGAAATTGCATTTCCCGGTGATACGGTCACCTATACCTACGTGTTATACAACGGGTATGGTAGCGACATTTTTATTGATTTTGAGGATGTCCTCACGGACCCCAACATTACCTTTGATACCAACAGTCTGAGTGTTGCATCCCCTGGTGGTGGCACCGTCACCACATTTAATGACACTGCACTGAGCATCAGCAGCATTAACATCCCTAACGGTGTGGATAACATTACCAACAGTGTCACTTTCACAGTAAATGCTGTTGTTGATAACAATGCTCCAGTGGGCAACATTGATAACCAGGCATCCCTCTCCTTCGGTGCACAAACCTTCCCTAGCGACGACCCGGACTCACCCCCCATTGATGATCCGACCACGTTTACGGTCGTGTCGAGTAACGCTGATGTAGTATTGGTGAAACGGATTACGGCCATCAATGGCGATCGCACCAAAAATCCTAACGACAATACCACCCTCAATGGGATAGTCAACGATAATGTTACAAATTCGGCTGATGACATGAGTAACTGGCCAAATGGTTATCTGCTAGGTGAACTTGATGCAGGATTGGTCAACCCTGGTGACGAGATTGAATACACAGTGTATTTCCTCAACGCAGGTGGCACTACAGCCGAAACCGTGAGAATCTGTGACTGGATTCAGCCGAATCAGAGTTTTGTTACTGGACTTTATGGTGGCAACGACATTGAGCTAGTTATCGGCAGCACCACCTACAATCTCACTGATGATAGCGATGCCACAACTGTTGATCGAGGCGAGGTGACCACAGTGGGCAATCTACCTGCGGTACCGACATGTAATCTCTCTGGGTTTAGCACATCCGCCACCGATGAAGTGGTGGTGGTCGATATCACTGGCACAACCGGTAATCCAACCGGATTGGCCACATTACCTAACACCACCGGGCAAGGGACACCCACCAATGCCTATGGCTATTTTCGGTTTACCACCAAGGTGGATGAATAAGCAATCCGATTTTTACCAATGACATCGTTGTAGGGACATTCCGTGGAGTGCCCCTACAACACAAATCAGTATTGTCCTGACATTGCAGAGTTGCTACAATAACAAGCCATATTCTCAAGGAGTTTCACCGAAGTCAAACTAGCAACTATACAGGCATCATAGGGTCTGAAAGGAAGAATAGCTATCTATGTCTTTGTTGCCACCATATCTAGCAAACCTTAGCCAGACACCTGCAAAGCAGGCAGTTCCCTCTTTGATTATATACAGCGGCATTTTGGTCTGTGGGGCACCTGTGTTAGCCAACAGCAACGACAAGCCAATGATTCTGATTGAGAGTCAGGCAGTGGGAAGTTTCATAGAAAACGTTGATAATGATGTGCAGCAGATTGAATCTAATATAGTTGATGGTGTGGAGTTAGAAGATGTTGCAACAAACAACTCAACGTCTTCAGAGCGTACTAACTTAAACCATAATCAGACAAGAGATACATCAAGAGAAACTGTTCAATAGATATAGCGGTTTCCAGTTGAGATGAATACATTTTGTGATGTAAGTAAGTACTGACAAGTATAAGATCATGGCTTTGGAGCTTGATGGGTCATACTAGTAAAATCACGTATTTAGTACTATCTTAAATTCAAGTTTATAGACAAAAATAAAGAATAGGCTGATTAGATTCATATGAAGGACTTTGAGCCCCAAAATGCTTAAATATCAAAGCATTTTGATTAAATCTCTTCTGTCTTTTTCAGTATTTTATGTCAAGTATTTTAGTAAAATTCCCGAGAGATTATCGCTGATCTTTAAGGCAAGCTAAGAAAACCAAGGCAAGTATTTTTTTATACAGTGTTTTCATCATTACTTGAGCGTCTCGTCGCTCTAAATCCTCACAGGGTCAGAGTTCGAAAACAGCTGGCAGAAAAGTCTTTGCCGCTGGTTAGTTTGATTCAGCAGCGGTTGTTGGGTGCACCCTCGAAAAAAATACACAATGGGAAAATGGTCGCGGCCCATTCTTTGGCACTGGCAACGAGTATTGCGACCACGTTAATGACAGCCTTACCTGCTCAAGCAAATAATCTGCCTGTAGAGGCATGGCCGGATAGTTCACCTCAGGCTCCTCTCTCTTTGAGCTGTCACGATATGGCATTTGGCGACTTTGTGCCTGACCGTGAGCCATTTGGCATGACTGGAGGAAGTAATGCCAGGCCTAAGTATTCTGTAGATACGGTATGGACAGCAACGGCCCCTAATGGAACTACGGCCACGATGCGTACTGTTGCCATTAACAACAACAGTGGTAAGTTTATAGCCACTGGCAATGATCCAGATGTATTTTTTATTGAGTTTACCGATCCAAGAACAGGGATTAGCACTCCCAGGCTGACGGAGCGTGAAGGCGACCCTGGTGATAGCTGGGTTCTGGAAGTTGAATACAATCGTCCCATTGGTAATGCTCGTGTCCTGGCGGGGGATGTTGACAGTCAGTACGTTAACAGTAATGTCCGGTTTCGAGACATCCTTGAGGTTGAAAGTTTTTTGGGTGGGACATCCATTAGCTCTACCAATACCTATGTTGGGTCTATCCTGGTGGAGAGTCTCTCAGGTAATAAACACACATTCACAGATGATTCATCATCAACGGATAATCCGAATGCCTCTAATACCGAGGGATTAGGTCCCAACCCCTCAGAAAATGACCCTAGTAATCGAATTGTCGTTGATTATCAAAATACGTTTATTGATACTACCCAAATTACCTATGCAGTGGGTGCATCCTTAGATGGGGGAGCTACTCAATCTATTTTTATGACTTCTGGTATGGCAGCGGGCTGCCACATTAGTGGTAATGCCTTTGAGGACACGAGTCAAGATGATTTGCTGAGCAGTGGTGAGCGCGGACTAGATGAGGTAACTGTCACACTCTATAAGGATGACGGCGATAATATTCTAGAAACCAATGGTGACGACTTACTGATTGAGGTTAAGGAGACGCAAAATGGCGGAGAGTATTCATTTACTAACCTGGCGGAGAATACAAACTACTGGGTAGATATTGATGAAACCGATGGAGATCTGAAAGGATTGCTCTATGGTGGGGGTGATGCGGAGGCGTCTCAAATAAATCCGCGCCAAGTAACCCTTTTGACAACAGATATTTTGAATATTAATTTTCCATTTGACCCGGCGGGCAATGCTCAAATGGCTTTAGTTAAAAGAATTACGGCTATCAACCGAGGACAGGCTGATGAACAGGTATTTGATGACACCTATGTAGATGTGGGTAGCTCCGATGATGACGATAATGCAGCCGAGTGGCCAGCTAACTATCTGAGTGGAGTTGTAGGTGGTATCAGCGTGCAGCCAGGGGATGAGATTGAGTACACGATCTATTTTCTCTCTAACGGTAGTACTGTAGCGCAGGATTTTCGACTGTGCGATCGCATCCCCGACTATCTCACCTTTGCCGACGATGCATTTAATCCTGACACTGGCATCATGTTAGGGCTGGCTAATGGGAATCAGGTTTTCACTAACACTGAAGATCTGGATATAGGGGCCTATATTGCCAGCAATAGCGCTTCTTTAAACTATTGTCGTTACGATTTGACCCTGGGCAGTCAGACCCAGGACAATGGCTTCATTATTGTCAATGTGGGAGATGTACCGCCTGCATCGAGTGATCCAACCGGTGCTTATGGATTTGTCCGATTTAGAGCTACGGTTAATTAGCGCGCTGCCACTGGCGAATCACCTCTTCAACCACAGAACGATCTGGGGGAGTACTCACCCGTCCAGTTGGATCTGTTGTTGCTCCAGGAATATTTTTACTCCAAGGACTGTTGGGAACGGAATTAATATCAACTTTGGCATTCATTGGACGAAAGCCATGCTGCACAAATACGGCCTGCTGCCCGGGCTCCATCAAAAAGTCAATAAATGCGCGAGCAGCGTTAGCTTCACCACCGTTTACATCACGTCGCACAATGACAGCGGTGGAAATAGTCTCGATGGTCGGATCTAGGTAAAGGATTTGATAGGGCTGGCCTTGGGTTGCGCTGGATTGTTCCCAACGGTGGAGGGCAATACTCTCATATACGGTGGCAATGTCGGCATCGTTGGGACCGCGAGTAATAAACTCTTGCAATAAAATGTCCGTAGATCTAGGCGGCTGATAAACAGAGCGTTTTACCAACCCAAACAAAGTTTGTACATTGTCTTTGCTAAAGTCACCCGTATTGAGGCTGTTGCTATTAGCCTCAGATTGTGACCATAAACTCATCGTCAGCTGACCACTGTTAGAGCGGGTAGGATCAGTCGTTACAAAGTCAAAACTGCCCCAAGCGGCATTGCCACCAATTTTGTCCCAATTACCACCCGTCATGGCGTCTTCCACACGCTGCCACTGAAACTCACCGCCAGGGAATAGTGCCTGGGCTCGTTCTGGCCAGGAGACTGCTACAAGCATGGTTTTTGCAATGGGTTGGGGCGTTTCATAAAAGGGCTCATCACCGTACTGTGCCTTCCAACGTTGGCTTAGTTCGTCCAATAGTTGACCATTGGCCGGAATTAGCACTGTGGGTTCAAAGTCATTGTTATCATCAATATATTTGTTGACAATATCTTGGGAACCTTGGAATTCAAGATTGATTTGAATCGAAGGATTCTGTTGTTCGAAACGAGTTTCGAGAAGTTTAAGAGGTTCCTGAAGTTCGCTGCCGCTAACAATGGTAATGGATTGGTTAACACCGGGGAGAGGGGCGTAGGCGAGACCGGCAGAGGCGACGATGATGGCAAGGGAGGTAACGGGTTTGGTAACCATGGTGGAGAAAAATGGGGAATGGGGCCAATTGTGTAGGGTCGTTCCATGGAACGACCCTACACAATTGGAATGGATGACAAATTAGGCAATTAAGACATCGACATTTTCTTGGAAGCCCTTGAATTCATCGCTAAGCTCTCGCAGTTCATCGGCGGCTACCGAACTGGTGAGATCAGCGGTGCGGAGTTTGTTCTGAAGTTGTTGCAACACACCCCCTGATTCGGCAATTAGGGTAGACAGGTTGGCTAGCTGGGCCTGGCGAGCGTCTTCACCATGCTGGGCAAGGGAAATATTGCGCTTAAGGCTGTTGGCAAGTTTGCCCCATTGTTCTTGGGCAATACCTTTGCTGTTGCGAACTTTAGCTTCGGCTTGCTTTAACTGACGTTGGAGTTCATCTACTGAGAGAAGGGCATCGTTACCTTCCAGACGCAGGGCCAGCTGAGCGATCTTGTTAGGAAGCTCTTGGGTGCGATCGCACGCATATTGCACCACACCTAACAACTCAATCTGGTCGCTATCAGTCAGTAACCGAGTCGCCTCCTCATTTAACTCATCGGCCCGAGCCCCCAGAGCAAGAGCCTGCTGCCGCACCTGTTGAAACTCCCGATTAATAGATTTGTTGGCCAACTCAACCTTGTCAGGTTCGCGGGACTGCAGAACAGCTGCACCAGCCGTCGCAATAATGGCCGCACCAGGTATTGCCACAACGGCAGGCAAACGTCCCAAACGCACACCACCTATCAGAAAAATGCCTCCCGCCAGCACCGCCAACGGATACTGTAATGGATTGGCTAGCTTCATCAGCGCTCCTAAAACTCTACCTGCAGATCGGCCATCAACTGGGCAATGGTCGCCGGATCACCCTTACGATAGTAACCTCCATTCAACTGAGCAATCTGCTCTAGAGCCTGGGGATTAAACTCTCCTTCCTTGCCATAGCCCACTGTAAAGAAAGCAATGCGCTGGTCCGATGAAAATCCACTGCGCGCTAGTTCTTGTTCAAGTTGGTCCAGACTAATGCCCGATTCTGAATCTTCACCATCGGTCAAAATCAGTACTGCATTGATGGCATTTTGCCTCAGGTTAGCCGATAGCCAATTGCGCGCTGCCAATGCCGAATCGTAAAGTCGGGTGCCGCCATCGGCCCTTAACCCAGCAATAAATTGTAGTCCTCGCGATTTACCCTCGGGTGTACCATCCGCCAGCACTGGCTGACGAATATCACTATCAAAGTCAATCAAAGCCACCTGGTCTTTAGGACCCAAGGCATCGACATAGGTCTTCAATGTGTTTTGCACTGAAGGTAGTTTATTCCCTTCCATAGATCCAGAGGTATCCACCACCACCACCACCAGGGAAGATTTCTTAGCCACCTGGCTCCAGGCGGTCAACATCGCCTCAGCTACCTCGGGGGCAGGGGGGCGGTAAGAATCGTAGCTAGCCTGGGGGTCGACGCCAAAATTAGGGCTAAACTTAGTCCCTAGAGCAACTCCAGGCGCACCTGGGCGCAGTCCTAAATTTGTCGCAATTTGCTGCGCTGGCGGAGATTGCAAATACTCCAAAATCTGGTCAGCCGCTGCTTTTTCTTGGTCACTGACCCAGGGCGCATTGGGCACAATGCCCCGCATATTGGAGGTGAAGGTGGATTTGGGATACACCGCTTCATAGCGGGTACCCCCGGAGGGCAAATCAGTATTAGCTGCAATCACCGATGACTCATATACCGAGCCAATGGAGGCCCAGAAGGGGCCATTTTCCACCATAGACTGGGCCAGTGTAGAGGTGGACTTACCATAGCGGGTGATCTTGCTCTGAATTTCTTGGACTTTTGTTTGGTGCTGCTGCACGTCTGCCACCGTTAGTTCTTCAGGACGTTTGCCTGAGACTGAAGAGAACTGCGACACCAGGGTTTGTAATCCAGAATTAGACCGGGTAGGTGCGGTATGCACATAGTAGATAGGCTGTTCGGGACTGCTGGCATCTAAATCTTTGTGGGTTTTCGCAGTTACTAGCTGGGCAAACAGATCATCAACGTTGCGTAGACCGGGGGCCAGGTCCGATGGCACCATGAACACCATGGGGCTATTGGCCAACAGTGGTGCATCGGTAATCGCTGGGATATAGTTTTGGCCAGGATAAAGCTGATCCATACGATAGATCAGCTGGTTCTGATAAATTTCGCCATCTACAGACAAAATTGTCGGGAAGTCTGGAGCCTCAGCGGTGAGAGTACCTTGCTGAAATTTCTGTGCTAGGTCGACCGTCCGTTCTACAACATCGCCGCTACCTGCTGCCTCACAGGTCATATGAAATGCGTCACCATTCTCCAGCTGCGGCTTTGTTTGGTTAAACTGAACCGCTGCTTCATCACAAAAATGGTGTAGTGCACTACCCACCAGTAGCTTTACTTCAAACCCACGACTACCGCTGGAACTCGTGCCATTATTATTACAACTAGCCAACAACAAGGCACTAACTAAGGAATTAGAAATAACGCGAACAAAGGTTTTCAATCGGTTCTCCATAGCTGCCAATGTGACATTATCAATAGCTACATAACAATTGATATGAAATTCGGATTTATCCTGCCCATTCCCTAGGTGTGAACAACCGAACCGTAAAATGCGCTCACAGGTATTTAACGATCTTCACAATCAGTTTGAATATCTACGTCTAAGGTCTCTTCGTCAATTGTGATGTAAAGAATATTGGGTCGACAACATACCTGACAATCCTCAACATATTGCTGGGTGAGACCGCTGCTGATATCGATAAAGGTGGTGTTGGGTTCGCCGCAGTAGGCGCAATAGTATTCGGCGGTGGTTTGCATATGTCGTAGGGGAATAGGGACCAATTTTGTAGAGATGTTCCATGGAACATCTCTACAAAATTTTGGGATGAAAACGAACCTAATTACGTTGAGGTTGTTTGCGGCTCCGTTCTAGTTGTAGACGAATACGATGATGGGCCTTGCGGGTTAAGGGATAACGATATACACAATAAACACCACCGCAAATTAAAAGACTCGGTAAGGCGCTGGCTAATAATCGGATAATCAGTAGATGAGCGTTCGGTCCAATTTGACTGGCCCAATCCAGCATCCAGCCGGAGAGAAAGATGGCGATCGCCACACCCACTTTCTGCAAAAACACCATCAGGCTAATAAACATGCCTTCTTGACGTTCACCGGTACGCAGTTCTTCGTCATCAATGACATCGGGCAACATGGCGAAAGGCACTAGATAAAATGTGGATAGCCCTGCCCCAATCACCACGCCGATGACGTACATGAGACCTATCTGCCCCGGTTGCACCAGACCTAATATACATACGCCGATGAGCGCTAAAGGTGCCCCAGCGTAGTAAACCATCTGCTTGCTCGTGCGCTTGGTCACCCACAGCCAAAATGGCATTAGCACCACGGAACTACCCTGAACCGCAATGGCCATCTGGGTAAAATGCTGCTCTCCCAGGTTCATCCAATCCGTCACGAAAAAAGGCAGCATCGCCGCTGTTACCTGCACTCCGACCCAAGAACACAGGTATAGCCCCATCACCCAGCGAAATGCCCGATTGGCAAAGACCCGACGCAGCTGACGACCCATGGGGTGGGGCGATAATTCAGGCTGTTTACGCATCACCGGACGGTATTGACCGTAGGTGCCAACGACACACACAGCAATGGCTATCACAATAAAGATGCCGCTGGCCGCACCCAGAATCATGTACTGGCGTCGGGTGTTTTCCACCAGGGCAAAGATAATCTGGGCCAGCACTAGCCCCACCACCGAGCCGATAATATTGGCTGCTGAACGCACCGACATAATGCTGGTGCGTTCGTCATAGTCGGGGGTAAGTTCGGTTGCGATCGCCACCATTGGCAAAATAATTACCGAAAACGCCGCATAGCCCCCCACAGCCATCAGCACATAGTAAATAAATAGGCTGGTCTCTGACTCCAGGGGGGGTACCAACCAGAGCATGAAGGTGAAAAAGCCCAGGGGCAAAGCGCCCAGCACCAGCCAGGGGTAGCGACGTCCCCAACGAGACTGGGTGCGATCGCTCAGCCAGCCAATAACCGGATCATTAACGGCATCCCACACCCGCCCAATGAGCAGCACTGTCCCAGCCAGTGTGGGAGACAGACCCACCACCTCTGTGAGAAAAAACAGTAGATAAAAAATTGCCAGGCCAATGGGAACAGCCGTTCCTAATTCACCAACACCGTAGGCAAATTTTGTACGGAAAGACAAGCGGGTAGACATAACTCAGACAGTGACGCTCGGTATTTCACAATACCGAACAGCGCCATAGCCTGAATAGTACTAAACAGTTCTAAAACAGCCAGTTCTAAAACAGCCAGTTGATCGATGCCGCAACTTCTGCATCTGTATCGTTAGATTTGAAAATCAGATTGCCTTCTACATTCAGAATGAGGCGCTCACTGACAGCCATATCAACCCCCCCCGTAATCATGGGGTCAAGGTCACTGTCATCAAAGTTATAGGCAAAGCCGCCGCCGCCAAAGACCAAAAATTGCTCATCTAACGCCAGATCAAAGGAGACGGGTAAACGACCTTCAAAGTCCTCACCGATCAAAATAGCAGGGCGTACTGATAAACTCCCCTGCTCAAACGGAATCACCTCCAACTTGGAATCAAGTACGGCTGCTGTATCGTCGTTAAGCCCCGTCCGTACACCTACCCCTACGTAGTTCTCAATCTCACTTTCGCCAGAGGGTAAGGCCAGGGTGGGTGTAGCGATCGCCAATACTCCCACCAACGCCCCTGTCAAAGGCTTCACACAAGCGGCAAAATTCATAGTCTTAATTAATAAAGTTATATATACAATGAATAGCCTCAATCCATTGGAATACAGGCTATTCGACAATTTACAGCAACACCTTGTGATCACTTAGAGACTGCAGATGTATTTGAGACCTTCTTTATAAAAGCCGGTCCAAAATATTTTTTGCGATAAGTACCGATCCCAAAAAGAACCTGCTTAAATGGTGATCAAAATATTTTGTGTTGTAATGAGTTTTCGCCAGCCTGCTAGCGAGTAACACTATTCTTTAGAATTCTTTTTGATCAAAGTTATTTATACCGACAGGAGCGCATCATGACCGTTGAAACCTTAAATCACATGATGACCTACGTCATTGAAGGATGGGCGATTATGAGCGCTACCTATTTGAGCGTAGGATTTACGGTGTCTTTTTTGACACGGGCCCAGAATGGACTGAAGGCCAAGGAAGCGGCAGCGGCCAAAGCTAAGGCTGAAGAGGTTAGCAATGCTAAGCGGGTGGCTGAAGTGACCGCTGTGGCTGAGAAATATTCTAAGAATGCAGATAAGCAACAGGTTAAGAGTAGTGTGGCGATACCTGGCAATTAAGGCAGCAGAGCGATGTCTAGAAAATAGCGCCAACGGTTAACCTACCCCAGAGCCCCTCCCAGTAGGGGAGAGTGCTCGGTTAGTGGCCTCGGGTTAGGTAATCACTGTGGGTTTGTCAAACCCCGTCAGCTCTTTAATCTTGGCGACTTCATCAGCTAGCTGAATCAGAGGTGCGAGGGCTTTTTGGGTATCGATGTCGTGATTAGCGGCATCGGGCTCGTAGTTTTCGACATAAAGTCGTAGGGTGGCTCCTTTGGTGCCGGTGCCGGAGAGGCGGAACACAATGCGGGAACCGTCGGTGAAGCCGATGCGGATGCCTTGCTTTTGACTCACACTGTTATCGATGGGGTCGGTGTAGCTGAAATCGTCGGCATAGTCGACGGTGTAGCTGCCCAATTGCTGGCCCTTCATGGTGGAGAGCTTGGCTCTTAAGCCATCCATCAGCTGATTGGCTACAGCCGTTTCCACCCCTTCAAAGTCATGGCGGCTGTAGTAGTTACGACCATAGGTCGCCCAGTGCTCTTTGACGATTGCTTCAACAGACTGGCCTTTCACTGCCAGAATATTGAGCCAGAACAGCACGGCCCAGAGGCCATCCTTCTCACGAACGTGGTTAGAGCCGGTGCCAAAGCTTTCTTCACCACACAGGGTGGCTTTGTCAGCATCTAGCAAGTTGCCAAAGAACTTCCAACCGGTTGGGGTTTCGTAGCAGTCGATGCCCAGTTTTTCAGCCACACGGTCCACGGCCTGGCTCGTGGGCATAGAGCGGGCCACACCTGCAATGCCGTCACGATAGCCGGGAACCAAAGTGGCATTAGCCGCTAGCACCGCCAGGCTGTCACTGGGGGTAACGAAGAAGTTGCTACCGACGATCATGTTGCGATCGCCATCGCCATCAGAAGCTGCACCAAAGCTAGGGGCATTGCTACCAAACATGACCTCTACCAGGTCATGGGCATAGACTAAGTTGGGGTCAGGGTGCCCACCGCCAAAGTCTTCTAGAGGCTCACCGTTTTGCACGGTGCCTTGAGGAGCGCCCAGTAGACCTTCAAAAATGGCCTTGGCATAGGGGCCAGTTACTGCATGCAACGAATCCATGCACATGTTGAAATTGCCGGAGGTAAGCAGCTGACGGATTTGCTCAAAGTCAAATAGAGTTTCCATCAATGCGGCATAGTCATTGACCGCATCAAGCACTTCAACGGTCATATTGCCCAGGGAAGTAGTGCCCACCCGATCCAGGTTCACATCTTCAGCATCGAGAATCTCGTACTTATCGATGACCTTGCTGCGATCAAAGATGGCACTGGTTACTTTTTCTGGAGCGGGGCCACCATTACCGATGTTGTACTTAATGCCAAAGTCACCATCGGGGCCACCAGGGTTATGGCTAGCAGAAAGGATAATGCCACCAAAGGCTCCATACTTGCGAATAATGCAGGAAACTGCCGGTGTGGAGAAAATACCACCCTGCCCCACAAGGGCTTTACCAAAGCCGCTAGCAGCGGCCATTTTTAGAATAATTTGGATCGCTTGGCGATTGTAGAAGCGACCGTCTCCACCCACAACCAGCGTTTGGCCCTGGTAGCCCTCCAAGCTATCAAAGATAGATTGAACAAAGTTCTCTAGATAATTAGGCTTTTGAAAAACAGCGACCTGTTTACGTAAACCGGATGTGCCCGGCTTTTGATCTGAAAAAGGCGTTGTCGAAACCGTTTGGATGGTCATGATACTCCTTATCTCTGCGTCGGCGAGCCGATTCATCCTTAACCTTACAGGATGCTGCGGCTGCGATGTGTTCGACGGACTGCAGTGGCATGCGTTCCACCGATCGATGGGTTGCGGGCATACCCTTTTGGAAAACCATAACTACACGAGGGAAACCATAAAGGGATACCCGTAAAAATACGGCCAGAATAGTTAGCAGCAGACCTGTTAAACCCACTGGCGCTTAAGCTGCCGCAAAAATGTAAGCCAATACTGAGCTGGCTTACCGTAAAACGTAAAGACATCACCATAGGCCAGATTTGCATTTCTATGGTGGAGGTGATGGCGCTCAGGCGTGGTAATGCATAGCCAACGGCAGATGGTTTTAATCCAGTTAGGCGTGCAATAGTCTGGGTTGAACTGGTGCCGCCAGATCACGTGCAGCTCAGCCAGTAACAGCCCAATCATGGTCCCCACGGGAGACAATAGCCAAAGCAATGGCACCCACATTAGGTAGGGCAACGCGCCCAAAAATCCTGGCAGTAGGGCCTGGGGGCAATGTTTGCGGAAGGCGTAACTCACAAAACTACGGTTGGGGCTATGGTGCACGATGCTGTGGTAACGGCCAAACACATGCTCCGGCACGTGGTAAATAAACGTAGCGACAAAGTCCCCTAGCAGTAGTAATAGCAGGGAAATTCCCAATATTCTCAATAGTTCCATTGCTGATTGCCTCACAACTCCCCGGCAACCTAGCAGAGTGAATTTAAAGTTTATTTAACGTTTGATTTAGAAATAATTTACATTTCAAGACCAGTGTGCATTATCCTATCGAGTGGATTGCACGCTGCTAAAGAGTGCGATCGCAAAACATGTCAAAATCAGCAACCAGATAATAATGCCCGGCAGAAATGACAGGAGGCCCGTACCACGCAATATCCAGACAATGGCTGTCATCGCGATGGTGGCCAGCAACAGTTGAGTAATTGGACGCAGACGAAAACGATTAGCCATCGGTTCGGAGTAGGTACATGTATCGAGGGAACAACAAGGTTTACTAAGGTTTTACGCAAAAATGTGTTTGCTTGACACTTGTCTCATATCGCCTGGTTAATAATGGGCAACGAATCGGTACAAACTTGCAATCTACATTAAGCTAATGGATGCTTTGGGGCGTCTCAGTTATTCGGCAGATTTATTAAGCATATATAAAGTTTTTCCTTATTGAATCCTATGGTTTCGACGACACAACAAACAGCTTTGCTGCGCGGCGATATCTTAATTGCGACCGATACTAACCACAAAGGTAAAGGTGCCGCTGTTACTGCTCAAATGTATGTGCCGTTAGTGCGATCGCAACTTTGGGAGCAACTCACTGACTACAGTCGCTGGGTTCATTACTTTCCCGACATTACCCACAGCCGCGAGTTAGAAGCGTCCGTAAAACACCACGTCAGACAACAGTCCCAGCGCATTACTCGCAAACTCTACCAGGCAGCCCGCAAAGCCTTTATCCTTTTCACCGCTCAGGTAGAAATTTACCTTCACGTCGTTGAGCATCTGCATCAGAGCATTCAGTTTCGGCTAGAACGCGGCACTTTTGCAGACTTTGCCGCCGACCTTGTACTAGAAGATTTTGGTGAAGGTACGCTACTGACCTACTCAGTCAAAGCCACACCCATGATTCCAGCACCTAAGTTTTTGCTAGAGCAAGCCATGCGCATTGACTTACCCGGCAATATGAAAACCATGCGTCGAGTGCTGTGCCAGCCCTAAATGGGTAGCAGACAGCAATTTTTCTGAGCTAATTACAGGCTCATCTAAAAAGTAAGGGTTCTAGGAAAATGCATTCCTAGGACCCTACTTCTTACTAATTTAATGCCAATAGAATGCCAATAGGCTATTCAAAGACTTCTAAGCACCTAATTCCTTTCAACAAATAACCTGCCTGCGGCTAGAGCGGCACTGCTAGTGGCGTATATGTGCCCATCACTCAAGACATCCAATTCACGGTTGATTACCCAGCAGCGATATCCATCGTCTTGCTGGCTCACTTCAATGATCCACCCCACCCGTGCAGATACCTGCACCACCTGGGTCACATCCATTAGGTGTTCCTCACGCTTTGTACCTTAGGTTAGCAAACCGTCAAACGATATCAGCATTAGCGTTGCAAAAGAGAACCATTGAGCTCTAAGTCTTGTAGAATCGCCCCTTCTTACTCAATTGAATATCTTTCAAGTCTGGGTTGTTTCCCTTAGAGTTTTCTAGTTTATGATGTGCATGCACTCAGAATCCAAAGTCCCAGCAGCCTCTTCAATGTCTACTCAAATTATCACCCTCACTGCAAACCTCTATGACTATCTACTGTCTGTAGGCGTTCGAGACAGTGAGATTCTCCAGCAGTTAAGAGAAGAGAATGCTCAGCACCCTAGAGCAGTGATGCAAATTGCCCCAGAACAGGGTCAGTTTATGGGGTTATTGGTACAGCTATTAGGGGTGAAAAAAGCGCTAGAAATAGGCGTTTTTACTGGCTATAGTTCGCTAGTTGTGGCCATGGCACTGCCCGACGATGGTCAGCTTATTGCCTGCGACATTAGTGATGAGTATACAGGCATGGCTCGCAAGTATTGGCAAAAAGCTGGAGTTGACCACAAGATAGACCTACGCATCGCTCCGGCACTCGAAACCCTTGACCACCTCATTGCCGAAGGTCATAGTAACAGTTTTGACTTTGCATTTATCGACGCAGATAAGAGCAACTACAACAACTATTATGAGAAGGCTCTACAGCTCGTACGGTCAGGCGGCTTAATCGCTGTAGACAACGTTTTGTGGTCAGGGCGAGTCGCCAATCCATTCACAGAACAGGATAATCGCACAAAGCGCATTCATGCCCTGAATCAGAAAATCCATTCGGATGAGCGTGTTTCCATGAGTTTATTGCCAATTGCAGATGGGCTGATGCTCGCCATGAAACGCTGATAGACCCATTGCTCATCTCCATAAGGTTTCTGAAATCTCTAGGGATACAGACTTTTCAGCTATCTTCTCCACTAGACGGCACCAGTATCGATTGGGTCAAATGACTAAAAACGGCCTGAATGTTTTGTTTGGCCTGATGAAATTCAGGGATATCCCAATCGGGAATACGAGGCTGTTCAAGTTGTTCTAAATTGAGATAGTTGTGATATCGAAGCTCAATCTGCAACGATTGCACACCTGGCATTGCACCATAGTGGCGAGTGATATATCCGCCATTAAACACATGGTTTTGTGCGACCTGATAGGCCTGTGATACAAATGCTGCTTCAACAGCTGACATCAGCTTGTCAGAACAGGTTTTGCCATTACCATTGCCCAGGCAAACCTGATCCACAATCGGTCCTGCAAAGCTGTGTAAATCTAACAAATATGCATAGCCAAATTGGTCAACTATTTGTTGTAGAAGATATTCCAGCTTTTGATGGTAAGGGCGATAAACGTGATCAATTCGATCTTGAACCTGATGGCTTGATGGTAAGTGACGATACAGGGACTGCTTGTAAGCAGTCTGTCGTGGTACTGCCGCTTGCCAAAAGCCTCCTATAAAAGGTGCTTTAGCAACTCGATTCAGATCCACAACATAGCGACTGTAGTTGGCAGCCAACACCGTAATACCCAGTTTGGGTAAATTGTCATAGAGCTTGTCCAAATGCCAGTCTTGGTGGGGCAGAAAATCCTGATACTGAGGGTTTAGCTTGGTGATAATCTCTTCCGGAATCACCAAGCCACTATGGGGAATACTGGCCACAATCGGACATAGCCTGGTCGTAGGATGATGAACCCGAAAGGGAGTAGCCTCAAACAAGTGTGGATACCTCTGTCAGCAATTCATTGATTGTACTGAATAATGGGCGTTCACTGGGAACCGCGTCCATACAACGCTGCTGCAAATCCCGAAGAGCTTGAAATATCTTTATTTCCATCTCATCATTCTCGGAAATATGACGTGCTAGCAAATCCTCTAAGAGACAACCATAGGCCCTAGATTCAAGCTGCTGGAAAGATTGCCCGACCTCTGTATCTGTCGGGGCGTAAAAAGACGCTGCGCCAAAATCTCCGAGAATACTCTTCCCATGAGTATTGACTAGAATGTTATGGGCATAGAGATCGCCATGCATAATACCGTGGCTATGGAGGTGTGCAACGACAGAGGAGATGCCCCTGGCAATTTGGAGAATAACAGGGAGTCTAAATGTAATACCATCGGCATACGTATCTCGAGTGCAGGTTTCTAAACTGGGAGGGTTACCTAAGTTACCGTACTCAGCGGTAATAAAGGAGAATACTAAACCCGCCTTGCCATCAATGGGGTGGCTTAGTTTACCGAATACTTTGACTAAATTAGGATGGGAACCCGCTGCGATACAGGCCTGCATTTCATCTAGAGGCAAACCGTCGCTAGTAATGTCACCTTTGAACAGCTTAACTGCCACATCTTGAGCTGGAGTCGATGCTGTTTCAGGCGTCCACAGGCCTTTATAGATAACCCCAGAGGCCCCTTGGCCCAAGACTTCACCCAGCTGTAGTTCTGCTGGATCAATGGTGGCTAGGGTATTATTTTGTTGAACTTCTGTAGCCTGACTACATGGGTTGCCGGCATAGGCCAACCAGGTTAACCGGGGTAAATCAAAAAGCCAGCTAGGCAAAGTTTGTAGCTGATTAGCTGCGAGTCGCATGAGTTCTAAGCTTTGACACTTGGCCAGCTCGTCCGGCAACGAGCGTAACTGATTACCTGCCAGCATACACTTTTGTAGTTTACTGAGCTTACCAATGCTCTTGGGCAATGATGTTAGCTGATTGTTAGTCAGAATTAACCAGCGAAGGTTGGGTGACAGGGCCGTTTCACTAATCGTTTTCATCTTGTTGCCCTTAAAACTCACCATAGAGAGATTTGGGCAGGCGGCTAAGATCTCTGGAAATTCTTCAAACTGATTGTTATTGAAAAAGGCAATTCTCAGCTTTTTTAACTTAGAGAATTCAGGTGGCAGCGTCCTGAGGTGATTATTGGATAGATCTAGAATTTCCAACGAATCGGCTTGTTCTAAAATTTCTAGGGGGAATTCGGTTAAATCTTGGGAGATCTTTAAACGGGGCTCTTCTGCGGAGTAATTTAAGGTTAAGGCTGTCATGTAAGTGTTTATTTTAATAAATCGTTTGAGTAGCGGGCATCGCTCAAATGAAGCATAGCTTTGAGCATGAGGCAGCCAAGCGACCCTGCAAACCCAGTGCAGTGAAAGGGTTTATGGGTAAGAAATCAAATTGTGGCAGCGTCTAGGGCTGTTTATACTTGCCACTCCAATGCATGTAGCCGAAATACATCAGCACTCCCAGTTGTATCGGCACCAGAATCAAATAGTTTTTTAGAAAAGGGTTGATTTCCATATGGGCAAAGATTTGACAGTAGGTCAATCCTGCGATGGCCAATCCTGCTTTAAGAGGTAGTGTACGATTACGCATAGTAATTATTTAGCTGCTTTAATTTAGATTAGAGAACTTAGAAAAGACTGCTGCATGTTTGTAGCTAGTGCCCCTGACATCCAGAGTTGGTATAACCGGAAACCGTGATATCCAAACATTAGTATAAGCCCGGTACTCCATAGACTGCGATGCCGCCACCATCGGCTCCATAGGCGCTTAGTCAAAAGCTCAATACTGACCTGAACTAAGGCCACTGCCCAGAGTATGACAACCAAGGGAGCCAGGAGATGGTAATGAATAGCCGCTGACCACTGACGGTTTGCGATCGCAAACACCGCTCGCGTCATCCCCCAAGTAGGACAGGGGATGCCCACCAATGCATTTAGCGGACATCCCCACAGCGTTATTTCATATCCAAATGAAGTCAGCACCACGATCAAGAGCGGTGTACATAACGCTCCTAATAGACCGAGGCGCAAATAAATTGACGATTTTGCAAGTACCATGACTCTACGTTAGAACCATGGCTTTTTATTAGTGATATAAGTGCTGACAAATTCTTCATCCGACTTAGTCAGATACAGAATACCTTCAACTAGACCAATCACACCCACTACAGCAGAACCCACACCACAGGTCACAGTGCCACCAATCAGGCAAACCAGCAGCATGATAATGCCTTCGTTGGTATACCCCAGATAAAATTTGTGTATGCCAAAAGCACCCAGCAAAATCCCTAAAATACCGGCTACAACTTTCTTGTCAGCCCCTTCAACGCCACCAGAATTTGTCATATCGATTCAATTCCTCTTTAAGTGCATTTCCATCATGCTGGTCGTTATGACGACCTCTCTTCAAAATTGCCCGATTTTCGGCATAGAAAAACCTTGTTATAAAGATTTAATCAATATGAACTGATAAAAATCCGGATGAACTAGCGGGAAAAACAGCATACTGCACTATTACTGCCCATAATCACCGTTTATCAGAGACAGAAATCAGTACACCTAATTTTCTCATGTGTAATTAATCACGTTCGTTTAGGGCTCCCAACTTAGCTTTTTGTTCCTTATAACGTTCTTTAAAAACAGCCTGTTGTTTTTTGTGATCGACAATAGGCGCAGCGTAATCAGTCCCCTCTAAATCTAGGGGTGAGAGTTTACCACTCACCAGTGCGCCCGTATCCACATGGCGAATCTCAGGCAGCCACTGGCGAATATAGTCTGCATCCGCATCAAATTTCTTAGCTTGGCTAGCCGGGTTGAAAATTCTTAACGGCTTAGGATCCATGCCGCTAGAGGCACTCCACTGCCAGCCACCATTGTTGGCACTGAGATCACCATCCACCAGCTTTTGCATGAAATATTTCTCACCCCAGCGCCAGTCGACAATTAAGTCTTTGGTGAGAAAGTTGGCCACAATCATGCGACAACGATTGTGCATCCATCCGGTCTCATTTAACTGACGCATGGCAGCATCCACAATGGGATAGCCTGTACGTCCCTCACACCAAGCTGCAAATTTCTCTTCATCATTGTCCCAAGGAAAATCTTTCCAGGCATCACGGTAGGGACCATGTGCTAACTCTGGGAAGAAAAACATTACATGCTGGTAAAACTCTCGCCAGGCGAGTTCCTTCATCCAGGTTTGCACATTGGTACGACCCTCATCACTGTTACAGGCATCGTAGGCTGTCATTGCCGTCTGCCACACCTCACGCATACCCACTGCACCAAACTTAAGGGCCGCACTCAGCAATGAAGTACCTGTCACCGCGGGGAAATTGCGTTGCTCATCGTAGGCTTCAATGGCTTTATGACCAAAGAATTCTAGCTGGGCACGGGCGGCCCGCTCGCCGGGTTCTAGGGGTAATGGGGCATCCCACGTAAAGCCCAATGCTTTAGCCGAGGGCAGTGCGATCGCATCTACCAACCCACGTTCCGCGTCACTCAGACCCACCGCCCCCTGCAACGTTGCAGCTGGAGGTAGTTTGACTAAATTTTGCCAGTTTCGCCAGAAAGGACCATACACCGTGTAAGGTTTACCAGCTCCAGTCAGCACATCCCCCGGTGCATGCAGCAGTTGGTCCCAAGTTTTGGTCCGCATTTCAATGCCTTTTTCCGTCAGGGCTGCTGCCACTGCGTTATCTCGCTGGCGGGAATAGGGTTCCACATCTCGATTCCAATAGACAGCCATAGCTCCCAATGTCGAAGCTGTCTGAGGGATTTGTTCTACAGGATTACCCTTGAGAATCAGCAGTTCACTCCCGACTGCTTGATAACGCTCCTGTAACTGCGCCACACAGCCAAGCATATAGGCCACCCTGGCTGGGGCTACGTCATCTGCTTCTAAGATGCCAGGATCCAGGCAAAAAACCCCGACTACTTTAGGACTCCGTTCCCGAGCAGCGGCAAGGCCTAAATTATCACTAATGCGCAGATCACGACGGTGCCAAAACAGGATCAGATCAGCCATAAACTTGGTAAAAAGGGGAGAATCCGATCAGTATAGGTGGTTTTGAGTGGGGGGTTTAATTGCACTACACCCCAAAACTTAGAACTCAGAATTCAAAACTTCTTCACAGGGACGGTATTCTACACCCATGCATCATGGCTTCCCAGGGCTTAGCTCAGTATTCTAGAAGGGCACACGTTCAGGGAGTTAAAGTTTTGATGACGTCTGGAGCCCCTATCGCCAAAAAACAGCCGAAAACCCTTGAAAAACATGGGGATGTTCGCATTGATGATTATTATTGGCTGTGCGATCGCGACTCCCCAGAAACCCTGGATTACCTCAAAGCTGAAAACACCTACACTGACGCACAAACCTCCCATAACAAGAGCTTTCAGAGAGCTTTGTATGACGAAATGCTAGGCCGCATTCAGGAAAGTGATCTGTCGGTACCCACAAAAGACGGGGATTATTACTATTACAGCCGCACTGAAGAAGGCAAAGCCTATCGCATCCTATGCCGTAAACAAGGTAGCTTAGACGCCCCCGAAGAAATTTTGCTCGATGAAAATGAGCTAGCTGAGGAGCATGAGTTTTTTGCCTTGGGAGACTATGAAACGAGTCTTGATCATCAGTTGCTAGCCTATGCTACAGACACCAATGGATCAGAGCGCTGCACCTTAGTATTCAAAGACTTGACCACTGGAAATCTTTATCCAGAAAAAATTGAAAACATTAGTGAAGTCATCTGGGCTAACGACAATCGTACTGTTTTCTACACTCGACTAGATGATGCCCATCGCCCCTACCAAGTATGGAAACATCGTTTGGGAGAAGATCCAGGTAACGACCAACTGGTTTACGAAGAAACCGACGATGCTTTTTATCTCTCAGTGGGCGGCACCCGCAGCGAAGCTTATCTATTCATCTCAATTAACAGCAAAATCACCTCCGAAATCTGGATTTTAGATGCCAACAATCCAGATGGAGAGTTTCAGATAGTTTGTCCCCGCAAACATGGCGTGGAATACTCCATTTCTCACCATCCTGGCAACAACCACACCCTCGACCGATTTTACATTGTTACCAACGAGGATGCCATTAACTCAAAGCTAATGGTGACACCAGTCAACGCACTTGGCAAAGAGAATTGGGAAACTGTCATACCCCATCGCCCTGATGTACAGCTGACAGGTATTAGTGTATTTATCGACCATCTGATCATTTACGAACGCCAGGGGGGGTTGCCCACCATTCGTATCCACAAACTCTCCACAGGAGAAGACACAGCCCTAGAGTTTCCAGAACCCACCTATTCGGTCTGGTCTGGTGCCATGCCTGAATTTGACAACAAAACTCTGCGATTTACCTACACGTCATTAATCACTCCGTCCTCAGTATTTGATTATGACATGGACACCCATGAACGAGAGCTCAAAAAAGAGATGCCGGTACTTGGAGGCTACGACCGCAGCCTATATCAAAGTGAATGGTTGATGGCGAAGGCTCCCGACGGCACCGAAGTGCCAATCTCGCTGGTGTACAAAAAAGGAACTGAGCGAAATGGCAACAGTCCCCTCTTCCTCTATGGCTACGGATCCTATGGCGCATCATCATCGGCCTATTTCTCCTCTATCCGGCTCTCCCTATTAGACCGAGGTGTCATCTATGCCATTGCCCACATTCGCGGTGGTGGTGAAATGGGTCGGCCATGGTACGAGAACGGCAAGTTTCTCCATAAGAAAAATACGTTTACGGACTTTATTGCCTGTGCTGAGTACCTGATCGATAACCAATGGACCAGCGCTGACAAACTCGCTATTTATGGTGGTAGTGCCGGTGGGTTATTGATCGGTGCCGTATTAAATATGCGACCCGAGTTATTTAAAGTTGCCCTCGCAGCTGTCCCCTTTGTGGATGTTGTAACAACCATCTTAGACCCCAGCCTGCCGCTATCGGTGATGGAATGGGACGAATGGGGCAACCCTAATGAGAAAGCGTACTATGACTACATGAAGTCTTACTCGCCCTACGACAATGTCACAGCCCAGAAGTATCCTGACCTGTTGATCACGAGTGGACTTAACGACCCACGAGTCTCTTATTGGGAACCTGCCAAGTGGACAGCAAAACTGAGAGAGTTAAAAACCGATCAGAATAAGCTTCTTCTCAAAACCAATATGGATGCAGGCCACGGCGGTGCCTCCGGGCGTTATGGATGGCTCGAAGAAACCGCCTTTGAATATGCCTTTATGCTGGATAGCCTAGGTTTAGCAGCTCCAAGCTAGCGCCTCCGGAACACTGAACGTTTGGGGACACGAGGTCCAGTGCAAGGACAGCTTAGCCACACAATTAAGCAAATATTAAATTACACTTTAAGGTTTACTAACTTAGCCTTAATGCATCCCGATAGCATATAAACTGTAACCAATTACACAGTTTGATGTTTTTGGCGGGAAGTTTTAGCGATTTTCTTGCTGTCCAAATATTTCTGTCATGGCATCTACACATTTGGAGGAACCGAGATGAAACTCTCATTTCTTGGCGCTCTCTACGAAGCGCACTTCGAAAATATTCAAGTAACTGATACTGAAAAGATTGGCACCTACCGTGGTGCGCCCCTTAAGCGCAAGGCATTTAAGGTTCCTAATCACCCCCATCAGCGTGTACAGCTCACCTATCGTGGCGTGAAATATAACCAAGAAGTCTAAAAGAGGGGTGGCAACCTCGCATTAGATTAAAATCGCAGGTATTCTAAGTTGAACTCAGGGAATGTCATTGCCGACTCTTTCCTCTCAGTAGAAACAAAGTATCGTATTGCCCTCTTTCTTCATTGATAGTGAAGAAAGAGTTTTTTGTGTTTTTTGTGTTTTTGGCTAGGGCATTCTTCACTCCCCTGCACACCAAAGTTAGTGAAAGCAGCCATAATTTAGATCAAGATCACTCATGTTTTTTTCAGACTGCCATCACGTTTATTTCATATGAGCGCGTCAACCTAGGAACTATCAAGGTTCATTTCAAGCATCTACCAAGGGTGCATCACCTCTAAATCCACCACTGCCCCCATCCCTCTACATAGCTTTAAAAGCTGGAGGTCCCATGAAACTTTATTGGCTACCACTCCTAATTTTGGGCGCTCATTTCAGTGCTCTTACGCCAAAAGCCGCTGCCTTCGAGTTTGAGACTGTTCCCAAGACACCAACAGAAATTATTAATGATTCTACAAATAACGTAGATAAGTTGGCAGATCTAGAAGATGGGGAAAGCCCATGGGTAAAAACAGAAGATACTAGTATCTCCTTAGAGAAAGGATTTCATAGAAGACGATCCGGGCGCAGTCGATTTCGTCCTGATAGATTTCGGGGAGATATTTTCTTCCGAAACGGCAGCATCCGTCGAATCCACTTCAGACATGGGGAATTTCGGCGGGATGAAATTTTCTTCCGAAACCGGGAATTCCGTCATGGCAGTGTCCGCCATCATAATTTCTACCGTGGAAGATTTCGACATGGTAGACGTCATGATTTCCACCATGACCGGTTCCGACATGATCGATTTCGACACCATGATTTCTATCGCATCAGGATTCACTAAACTCTGGGTATTGACTACAACCCAGTGGCTAATCGTCTTATTACTATCAATGTCTACACCATTTTTTGTCTTCATTGCACCATAGAAATTCCAAATTATCCTTGAAAACAAATAATCAGCCCTACATGTCGTCCCATAAAGGGCTGATGTACTGTCGGCACTTTGAGAAGCCAACATCAGTGTATGCCTACATAAGATGAGTGGATGTCTTCTAAAACTCTCGTTTTATTTATTCAAAAACGGTTTTGCCATAAAGTACCCGGCAATCGATTTTGCATCCACACCTTCACCACTAAGAACAGCTTTTTCAAACTCTTCTGGCGTCATCAAAACAACTTCAATATCCTCATCTTCATCCTGGGCTGGAGCTGTTTCTAGCTTCTCAAGGTCGCTTGCCAAAAACGCAAAAATATATTCATCAGAGTAACCGGGGGCCAATGGAAACTTGCCAAGATTGGTCCATTCGCTGGCACTATAACCAGTCTCTTCTTCTATCTCTCGTTGAATGGTTGTAAATGCATCTTCCTCTCTTTCAATCGTACCTGCCGGAAACTCTAACAATCTTCCTTGCACGGCAAAACGATATTGTCGGACCAGCACCAGCTTACCGTCAGGGGTAATGGGTATAGCCATCGCTCCCCCTGGATGGCGAATGCATTCCCACTGACCTTCCACTTTGTTGGGTAGACGGAGACGGTTGACTTCAAAGTCAAACTTACGTCCGGCGTAAAATAGACACTTTTTGAGTAGCTGAGGCGGTTCTAAACCAAGAGACATAGTGTTGGATGCAGTGAGGTAACGGGATCAGGTTACACCATGAGCCGCTGGCTAACTCCATTAAAGGCGCTTCGCTCAGCCAACTAATGCGATGAGAGCTGAGCGTAGTCAAAGCCCAGTCTCTAAGCCACCAGTGGATACACTCCAGCTGTATCAACCTGTCCCAATAATTCCTTCACGGTTCGCTGCCTGACGGGATGTCGCCAATCCGCTGCAATTTCCGACAGGGGCACCAACACAAACGCCCGCTCATGCATTCTCGGATGCGGCAAAATCAGTCTGGGCGTATCTATGATCTGATCGCCATAGAACAGTAAATCCAAATCTAACGTACGAGGTCCCCAACGCTCACGCCGGATACGACCAAAGCTCGCCTCTGTCACTAGCAGTAACTGCAGCACCTGTTCAGGACGCAGGGTGGTATGGAAAACAGCACTGGCATTGATGTAGTCAGGCTGGGGGGGACCCACTGGAGCGGTTTTGTAGAGTTGCGATCGCCGCCTAAACCGCATACCACCCCGATCAAGCTGTGCCAATGCTGCTTCAATGGTTTGCTCCGAGTCTCCCAGGTTACTGCCCAGGGCAATGGCACACGCCGTTTCCATACTGTTTTGCTGAGTCGTCACGAGCCCAGGCATGCCTGGGGACTCTCAATCATACCCGTTGCTACCAAGCAGTTGAGTCAGCAGTTCCCAATTATAAATTCGGCCGTAATCGCGTAACCAATTGAGTAGCGTTCATGGCACCTTCAATTCGGTCCACTTCTTGACCATCCTTAAAGAGCACCATAGTCGGTAGCGCATGGATCTGATACTTGGATGCCAGCGTGTCGTAGCGATCCGTGTCAATTTTCACGATTTGCAGCTTATCCTGTAGCTCATCCTTAACTTTCTTCAATTCTCCTGCCATCAACTGACAAGGACCACACCAGGTAGCATAAAAATCCACCAGCGTAGGCTTATCAGACCCAGCTAACATATCCTCAAAACTAGAAAATTGTTGTTTTACAGCCATTGTCCTAAATCCAGGCTAGGTTCAGCCTTCATGCTAAGCGAGCCCCATCAAAATGGTGGGAATTTAAGGGAATTCTTGGCATTTTTATAAGCATTTGTAAGGTACTGGATTTTAGGCTAACTATTTGGGCCAAGATGGGCAGTGAAAAGAGGGTAATTGATCCCCAACCCCCAAAAATAATAGAGTGATCGAGCCGTTAACCATTTCCCCTCACCATGACTGGAGCAATGCAAGATCAGGTCGCTATCATTACCGGCTCGTCCCGTGGCATCGGTAAAGCAGCTGCCCTCGCCCTCGCCGCAGAAGGGGCCAGCGTTGTGGTCAACTATGCACGCTCTAGTACTGCTGCTGATGAAGTCGTTTCTGAAATAACGGGTGCAGGTGGTAATGCCATTGCCCTTCAGGCTGATGTCTCTAAAGAAGATCAGGTAGAGACCTTGATCAAGGGCACTATGGAAAAGTTTGGGCGCATCGACGTGCTAGTCAACAATGCCGGCATCACCCGAGACACGTTGCTACTCAGAATGAAGCCCGCCGACTGGCAGGCAGTGATCGATCTCAACCTCACAGGCGTATTTCTCTGCACCCGTGCCGTTGCCAAAATCATGCTCAAACAGCGTTCAGGGCGCATCATTAATATTTCATCCGTGGCCGGTCTCATGGGTAACCCCGGTCAAGCTAACTATAGTGCCGCTAAAGCAGGTGTCATCGGTTTCACAAAGACTGTGGCCAAGGAAATGGCAGGCCGTAGTGTAACTGTCAATGCCGTTGCACCTGGCTTTATTGAGACTGATATGACCAGCGAACTCCCTAACACCGAGGAAATTCTCAAGTACATTCCGTTAGGTCGCTACGGTCAAGTAAGTGAAGTTGCTGGACTCATTCGATTCTTAGCAGCTGATCCCGCAGCAGCTTATATCACCGGTCAGGTAATGAATGTGGATGGCGGCATGGTGATGTAATTGAAATTCAATTTGTAGGGGTGTTGGATGTAGGGGTGTTGCATGCAACGCCCCTACATGGGTGCCTTCATCTCATTTTTTGCTAACGCTGCCTGCACCGCCGCCTGCTGATCTCGGTAGGTCATCCAACGGTGGTACGTCCGATTGTGTACCTGTACCGAGTGGCCCATCATTCTGGCGGCGACGGCATCGGGTAGGCCCATTAATATAGTGCGCACAGCCCAGGCATGACGCAAGTCGTAGGGTGAAAATGGAATTTTGTAGCGACGAAACTGGGTGGTCACCTGCTGACCGACACGCTGCAAAGTCGTTGCATCTAGATCGGTATTGACGTTTGGGAGTTCACCAGTGGTGAGGTTAAAACGCTCTACCCATTCGGGGTAAAAGGGCCAAACTTCGTGGTGGCCGGTTTTGGTGGTTTCGCGGACAATGATTTCAGCGTTAGGGGTGCAGGTGCGATCGCAAAAGAACACCTCATGGTTCCGTAAACCATAGGTAGCCATCATGCCGTAAACATACTGCCAACGAGGATTTTTTAGGCTGTCGTAAACTTCAACAATCTGTTCATCAGAAGGCAGCTCCCGTAATTGAGTTTGGCTATTGCCATAGTTACCCCAAAAGGACTTGAGATCTGTAGGCAGGTCTAAGTTTAGAAACTCTGCTAAGGCAGCTAAAGCGGTGCAGCAAATCTGACGGCTGCGGGAATTGGCCTTGGTACTTTGCACTGTGGCATAAATGGCCTCAGGCAAACTGAGGTTACGATGATGCTCCGCTGTGGCTTGCAGTTTCCGCAGGTAAGGCACGTAAGCTTTTTCCCACGTCGTTTGCAATGAAGCAGCTGAGGATTGTGAGCGCCGGGTTTCAAAAAAATACTGCTCAAAAGCATCAATCTGCGCAGATAAATCAGCCCCTGCCATGCGCAATCCTGCAACAACTCCCAGATAGTTGCGCCAATCAAAGGTGTTTTGCAATAACTGAGCCGCAATGATTTTAGCCGTTTGCTCACATTGCTTCAGCCCCGCTTTAGTCGCAGGCAACTTTAAAGGAACTCGCTGTTGATAGGGGCGTAGCTTAGGGCTACCAGGCCGTGGTGGCAACGTACCCCGCAGATTTAAGCGATCTCCTCGCCGTTCGATTTGCAGCCCTAATTTCGCAGCTTTTAAGCGCTGATTCACCTGCGCTAATGACTTATCTATGGAATGCGCTATGGATACATCCGCCATACTAAATGAAAAAAATTCTCAACTTCTACAAATCTGATATGCCTATCGAGTAGTTAGTTGTTACGATAAGTCAAAGATGATTAAAACTTCGTTTATAAAGGTAACTGCGCTGTCATGGGTCGTACTGGAGTCTTATTACTTAATCTTGGAGGTCCAGAGCAGTTAGAGGATGTCCGTCCTTTTCTGTTCAACTTGTTTGCTGACCCAGAGATTATCCGGCTCCCATTTCCCTGGTTGCAAAAACCTCTCGCTTGGCTAATTTCCACTAGCCGTGCGAACAAATCCCAGGACAATTATAAGGAGATTGGAGGTGGTTCTCCCCTACGCCGTATTACTGAAGAGCAGGGGACAGCCCTCAAGGAGTACTTACAAAAACTGGGGCGCGATGTCAAGATTTATATTGGCATGCGCTACTGGTATCCCTTCACTGAAGAGGCTGTTGCTCAAATTAAGCAAGATGGCATTGAAGACCTCGTTATTTTGCCTCTATATCCTCAGTTTTCCATTAGTACTAGTGGCTCTAGTTTCCGGCTGCTAGAAAAACTTTGGCAGGCCGACCCCGCCCTACAGAAAATTAACTACACCCTGATTCCGTCTTGGTACAACAGCCCTGGCTATGTCAGAGCTATGGCAGATTTGATCATTCAAGAGCTGGATAAACTACCAAATCCTGAAAGTGGTCACATCTTCTTTAGCGCCCATGGTGTACCCGTTAGCTATGTCGAAGAAGCAGGTGATCCATACCAGCGAGAGATGGAGCACTGCGTTGACTTAATCATAAAAGCGGTCAATCGTCCCAATGACTTTACACTGGCTTATCAAAGTCGTGTAGGCCCCGTAGAGTGGCTACAGCCCTACACAGAAGATGCCATTGAAGAGTTGGCAGAGAAAGGCATTGATGACCTTGTGGTTGTGCCCATTAGCTTTGTATCTGAGCACATTGAAACTTTGCAGGAAATCGATATTGAATATCGCGAGTTGGCTGAAGAATCTGGCATCAAAGGATTCCACCGAGTTCCTGCCCTGAATACCTATCCTGTCTTTATTGAAGACATGGGTAACATGGTGGTAAAGGCTTTGGAATCTCCCCGTAAGCTATTTTCTGACGCTGCGCAGTTGCAGAAACAGGTACGTATTTACCCTCAAGATAAGTCTGCATGGGGGTTAACTCCCTTTGCCGAGGTCTGGAATGGTCGCCTAGCGATGGTGGGTTTCTTGGCACTACTGCTGGAAATGGTAAGCGGTCATGGGCCGTTGCACATTGCTGGACTGATGTAATTCTGCAAGAGCAATACAAAAATGCCGGAGGGTGGGCAATGCCCACCCTCCGGCATTTTTATCACCGTTTTTTCTGCCATTGCCGCCAGACAGCTGAACTCCGGATAGCAAACCAAAGTAAAAATAAAGCAATTAGGCCACCTTGTTCCGGTGCATCAAAGGCAAAGAATACCAGGCAGATGCAAAGGGCATCTTCCACAAAAATCATCCACATGGGCGGGCTGTTAAAACGATATAGCCAGCCCACTTGAACCATTTGAATAACCAAGGCAAGCACGCCTCCTGTCACGGCTAAAAGGACAAGGGTGAGGCTGTCATTGATATCAGCGAGGCGTGCGATCGCAACGCCAGCAATTGTGCCAACAAACGGACTGATAAACAGCTCCGCACTTTGCAAAAATCGACGACTGACCCGATCTTTAGAAATCGTCAATTCTAGCAGGGACCAAATCACCAACACGGCAACCACCAACATCTGAGGAATGTTGGCCAAAATTGGCACAGCGGCCCATAACTGTTCGCCTGAAAACAGGCCAATCAGCAGTAATGGTAACGCCAGTCTGAGGCCAGTGGCTGCCGAAATCGAGAGCACCGCTAGCAGTTCTGGAAGGATCACGTCGTTTCTGTAAATGGAGTGAAGGGAGTCAAACGTGAGATGAGGGTGGTGACGCAGGTAGGGCGGTAGAAATGCAAATTTGCAAGAGAAGCGAAGGCAACTTTACGGTAGTTGGCTTAACCTAGGAACTAGTGGTTATTCCAAGCCTGTGCCGCATAGGTTGCCCACATCCTGAGTTAATGCCATCTCAAAACATGTCATCCGATCGTCCTCTCTTATCTGAACTGAAATCTGCTACCGTAGCTCGATTTCAGCTATTGGGTATCGTTTTGATTACCCTATGGTGTATTGAAATTATAGATTTTTTAGTGTTTGGTGGGCATCTCGATCGATACGGTATTCGCCCCCGTTCTATAGATGGGATCTGGGGAATTCTCTTTGCCCCATTTCTCCATGGTGGATTTAATCATTTATTAGCGAATACAGTACCCATGCTCACCCTCAGCTGGTGGGTGATGCTGCGCTCTATCGACACCTGGATCAAAGCCACAGTGATGATTACGATCCTGGGGGGAGCAAGCACATGGTTATTGGGCAGTCTCTTTTCTCTAGGTTCAACCGTCCACATTGGGGCCAGTGGCCTAATCTTTGGCTATTTAGGATTTTTAGTAGCCCGAGGATATTACGAACGAACGATGGGTGCGATCGCAATATCCTTATTTATCCTAGTTACCTATGGCGCAATGTTTTGGGGAGTTTTACCCACACAACCTGGAATTTCCTGGGAAAGCCACCTGTTTGGCTTTATCAGTGGCATTGTCGCCGCCTACTGGTTAACGTCTAAGCCTGACATAATCTCTGATAGGTAACTAGATGTGGCTTCAACAGCTGCAATTGTATTTTCATACAGCATCCGAGTGGGTCCCATCACCCCCACACTACCCAACGGCAGAGAATCCCGATTATAGGTCGCTGAAATCAGAGCACAGCTTTGCATTGGCTCCAGCGGATTTTCTTCTCCAATCCAAATCTTAAGCAGCGGGCTATCGTCTGAGTAGATCAAGGGCCATAGCTGCTCGCGTCCATCTGCCAACAACGACACCAGGTTTCTCAGCTGACTTTGCTCTGCAAACTCCGGCTGACTCAACACATCCGCTACACCTTTTACCAAAATATGGGTTTGGGGCTGACGCTTACGGCGCGACAGGTCATCAATGGCCTGACAAAGGGCTACAACATGATGTTCGGCTGTATCTACTTCATCCCAATCTAAGCTAGAGATCTCAGACAGCTGCCTGCCACATAGCTGAGCGGTTAAAAAATTGGATAAAATCTGTAGCTCTCGATCCAGCACTTCCTCGTCTTGGGTTCCCCCGGCCCCCGTAGTGCCTCTAGGCAAACTAACCACCATAGACTCAGTACCGTAGCTATCTAAGACCACCACTAAAAGCACTTGCTCAGCCGATATTTGCACTAGCTGTAAGTGCTTGACCACCATTTTTTCTAATACAGGCATGGTCACTAAAGCCACATAGCCACTCAAGTGAGCCAGAATGTGAGCCGCTTCCTGCAACAAGGCCTCAATGCTCCATCCCTGCCAATCTAGATGCTGTGACAAAAGTTGATCGATCCGCAGAGCCGTTGGCCTTGAAGGCTTAATCAGCTGATCCACATAGAGCCGATATCCTGAGTCAGAAGGCACTCGCCCTGCTGATGTGTGGGGCTGATATAAAAAACCAGAGCGCTCCAGTGCCCCCATGACATTTCGCACTGTGGCCGCACTGACATTTAAGTCATAGGCATCCAGCAAGGCTTTGGACCCCACAGGCTCTGCTGTCGACACATAGTGGCGCACAGTGGCACGCATCACATTTTGTTGACGGAGATTAAGATCCCTAGATTTATCGACAGCCATCAATATCTAAAAATACAAGCAGCCACATCAAGTATTATCTGGCCGAGCCCTCAATTAAACCCATACTAAAGGGTGCTGTTTACCTAGAAAGCTCAATAAGATACTAAATCTTTTAATAAAGATATTAAATTGTCTTTCTCAAAAAGACCTTGAAGACTATGGGCGTAAACATATCGTTACAAAATAATCTAAGCAATACAGGGACCTGCCTACATAGTGCCGTCTACCAGATACCTACATTCTAGGTACTGTGGTTGAAATACTCGTTCAGGTTTAAATCGGCACCATTTGCAATTTTGCGTAACATCGACCGGGTAATTAATTTGCCCTGTTCTACCAGCACGGCACCAGTCAAAGGGTGCAGTAAGTCTTGGTCGGCTCGACGACCAATCAGAGACTCAATGTCCTTGATGGAGTTGACGTACATGCCAGGGGGTAACTCCACCACTACACCATTCCCCTTCACCCGAGCTTGACAGGCTAAACGAGAATTGGCTCTACAGGAAGTAATAATTGCTAGGGTACGTTGCTCCCGTCGACTGATGGGGGTCAATTCATCCATGCCTTCATTGACATAAACGTGGCAGGTAGCACACATACCTCGTCCGCCACATTCCTTTAATACAGTTAACTCTTGATGTAATAAGACCGATAACAGGTTGCCGTTAGTTTCAACGGCACTCTCCTGGGCAATCGGTTCTAACCGAACTGTCTTTACCATAGGTGTTTAAATATCGGGCAAAAGTTTCCACTATTCACGTAAACATAGTGACTGGCAAGTGTTTAAAATTGACTCAGTGTTTGGTTTACCGTCACTAATATCCGCAAAACAAAAGTTATCCACCAAACAGCAGCTGCCAGTGCTCTTTAGGTAGTGTCTGCTCCACTAATACGTCGTAATCTCGAATAATACGGGTACATCGCTGATGAAATCGCTGAGTCCACAGACGAATCTCTGTGAGCTGTTCCGGCGAAAGTTTTGAATCTACATCCTTCACACTGATCGTGCCATCAACGGAAATACAAAATTTCTTCAGCCAGACCATGTCCTGGGATTGATAGGTGCGCCAATGATTAGCCACCAATTGCGTGCCTAAATATCGACTCGTTACCTGACTAAGACTATTCATCGCCGCTACAACATCATCAACACTAGCTGTTTGCCGCTGTGCAGAGAATGTTGTGGCAGGAGTTACATTGTCGGCATGAATGGACTGTATGCTCTCAACTAACGCTAAATAGTCAGCTTTAATGAACTGCATTAGCTCACTGACCGACTTCGAATACTGGCTAGAGAGTGCACCTTCACTAAAAACTAGTAAGACAGCTCCGCTCTCAACCTTGTGCAACTCCACCTGATACGACCCAAATTGAAATGCACAAAATTCTAGCGAGGTGGGCGTTGTCTTGATAATCTGTTGAATTCCTTGTAGCAGTAGGGGATTTTTATCAGGCCCGTTCCCTTGAGGAAAGCCAACGCTATAAGCGTGATTGGAGGTGTCATTTAAAGGCACCAGACTAAAACCAATAATACCGGGCAGGTCTAGAAAATTTTGAATTAATTGGAACTGCATATAAGCAAGACTAGAGCAGATAGAATATGACCACAAACGTTCAATAAAATCGGTAAACTCATTGACAAGCTTTAAAAGTTTTCCTCACAAAAAATACTTTAGCTAACGTTTTGAGTTATTCTCCCCTCATAAGGAATGAATGATCTACGTATCCTGTGGACTTTAACGTGCTAGTAAGTGTGTTAAGCAGCGACAGGGTAGCTCTATTTGTTAGATACTTTAAAGTGCTCTTATTTAGTAGAGGCCCTTATTGATCGTGCCACGGATTTTGCTTGAAATACCGGCGTTAACACCCTAACCGTTATGTCTGACCTCCCGTTTACGTTAGATCAACTGCGCATTCTAAAGGCGATTGCGGCAGAGGGTAGTTTCAAGCGAGCTGCCGATAGTCTGTATGTATCTCAGCCTGCCGTTAGCCTGCAGGTACAAAATTTAGAGCGTCAGTTGGATGTCCCTCTATTTGACCGTGGTGGTAGGAGAGCACAGCTCACTGAAGCGGGATATTTGTTGCTGGAATATGGCGATCGCATCCTCAGTCTTTGCCAAGAGACCTGTCGCGCCATTGAGGATTTGCAAAAACTACAGGGGGGCACTCTGATTGTGGGGGCCAGCCAAACCACAGGCACCTATCTACTACCAAGGATGATTGGCCTGTTTCGTCAACGCTATCCAGATGTGGCGGTACAGCTTCATGTGCATTCCACTCGCCGCACCTCTTGGAGTGTCGGCAATGGCCAGATTGACCTGGCGATTATTGGGGGTGAAGTCCCTCCAGAACTACAGGATTCGCTGGAAATTATCCCCTACGCTGAAGACGAACTGGCGTTGATTATGCCTGTCTTCCATCCACTGGCCAGTAGTCAAGCGATTCAGCGAGAAGATCTCTACAAACTAAAATTTATTTCCCTCGATTCCCAATCTACTATTCGTAAGGTAATCGACCAGGTACTCACCCGGTGCGGCATTGAAACCCGGCGGCTAAGAACCGAAATGGAACTGAACTCCATTGAGGCCATTAAAAACGCCGTTCAGTCTGGGCTGGGAGTGGCCTTTGTCTCAATCTCAGCCATTGAGAAAGAATTACAGATGGGAGTATTGCATCGAGCCAAAATTGACTCGGTCGTAGTCAAACGCACCCTATCGGTGATTTTTAATCCCAATCGCTATCGCTCAACGGCAGCTGGAGCTTTTACCAAGGAGATTCTGCCTCAGTTTACAAACCGGGAAATTGACTTTGATCAGCGCTCTGATCGCAAGAAAAATGGGGGAAATCAGGCAGCACCCGCTAAAGCAGATACCAACGGCAAGCAAGTAGACCAAAAACCTGTTGAAGAGAGCAATTAAGCTTTAGTTAAGCTTATTCTTGGGCGTTGCCACTTGAATACGTCGTCACGTTGCTGCTCCATGCAATTACACTGCACTAGACCCGGCTGTTCTCGACCAGTTAACTTCCATCCAAACCTAAAGGATTCGCTTCAAACAGCGTCTCAGCTCTTTTGCACGAGCTGTGGCATGCCGTTAATTTTAAGAGGACGGTATTTGCCACAGCGACTTTTAGGTCAAGGGGGGTTTGGGTCAGCTTATTATGCGTGCGATCGCGACACCCCCACCTTACGTCCCTGCGTTGTCAAGCTATTTCAACCATCAGCCCAACTCAACCAACAACAATTAAAGATTGCTCAGAAGCTCTTTGCCCGTGAGGCTGAGGTCCTAGAGCGTCTAGGAAATCAACATCCACAAATTCCCGATCTCTACGCCTATTTCCCCATCGTGGTGAAATCTCCATCATCGGGTCAGGATGAAGAATACTTTTACCTGGTCCAAGAATTTATTGATGGTGAAGACTTAGACCAAATTCTCGATCGGCGCGGCACCTTACCCGAAAGGGCAGTTAAAGCTATCCTCATCTCTATTTTAAAAGTCCTGGATTTTGTCCATAGTAACGGAGCTATTCATCGCGATATCAAACCTTCTAACATTATGAAAACAGTTGATAATCAGCTGTATTTGTTAGATTTCGGAGCAGTCAAACAGGTCACTGGAGCCGCTGCATCAAATCGTTCAACAGGCATCTACACCACAGGCTACGCACCTCCCGAGCAGGTTACTGGTGGACAAGTTTTTCCAGCGTCCGATCTCTATTCCTTAGCCGTTACCTGCATTATTTTATTGACTGGCCAAGAAACAGCAGATCTATTTGATAGCTATAGCAGCGAGTGGCTTTGGCAAAAATACATCACCCTTGAAGACAAAAATCTGGACCATGTCATCACCAAACTACTAAGTGCTAGTCCTCAAGATCGATATCACAGTGCCCAGGCCGCCTTAGATGTCTTGATGCCCAGCATCAGTCATTCGGTATCTGGTGCAGCGACACCTGCGCCCCAAACACCGACGTCACCGTCACCACCTCAGCCACTCAACACAGCAGCCTCCCCAAACCCTGTTTCAACTCGCCAAACCAAACCAGGAGTCATACGGCCATGGATGCTCGGTCTGGCTCTACTCGTCGCATTGGTAACTGGAGGAGGTTGGTGGATAAAACAAAAGGGTCTGTTTAACACCCCAACATCACAGCTATCCGACATCAAGCCAGCAGAAAAATTTGCAGATGTCGATGTACCAACCGGGCAATTCACCTATGGTGGTAGCACCACTTGGGCTCCCATTCGAGGCATCATTGATCCTCAGCTACAGCAGGCTATTCCGGGGTTACAACTAACCTACCAAGCACCCAGCAATCAAGCGCCAGGGTCGTCTGCTGGTATTCAAATGCTGATCAAGGGTGAACTAGATTTTGCCCAGACATCGCGCCCTCTCACTCAAGCCGACAAGCAACAGGCCCACCAACAGGGTATAGCGTTACAAGAAATTCCTGTGGCCATTGAAGGGGTTGCCGTCGTTACCCACCCAACGTTACCACTTTCAAATTTGAGTCAGGCTGACCTCCGGGATATCTACACTGGCCGTGTCAATAATTGGCAACAACTCGGTGGCCCTGATCTTCCCGTTGTACCCATTTCCCGTGATGATGCAGGTGGCACCGTGATGTTTTTTAGCCAAACCGTGCTGAATGGAGAAGCCCTAAGTACTCAGGTACAACGCAGCAATAACACGACGGAAGCGATTCGTCTCACAGCTAACACACCAGGCGCTATTTATTTTGCATCGGCTCCAGAAGTCATAGGTCAGTGTACGGTCAAACCGCTCTCCATCAATCAACAGCCTCCGTATCAACTCCCCTATATTGATTTACAAAACTGCCCTAATCAGCGCAATCACCCCAACCTAAAGGGATTTGAGTCAGGAAACTATCCTCTAACGCGTCAAATTTATATTGTGTCAAATATCGATAAGCCCATTGGCCAAGCCTATGCAGAGCTAATTTTATCGGATGAAGGTCAAGCCGCTTTAAGCAGCGTAGGGTTTGCACGCCTGCAATAATCCTAAGGAACCGTGCCAAGCTCCACAAATTCTAGAAACACCAAAACGTAGGGGGGTGCATGCACCCCCCTACGTTTTGGCAAATAAAAATAAACTCAGCTCTTATCCCTGTTGCTTGAGGCTGGCACTAAAAGGAATACTAATCAAATTTTCCCCATGACTCTGAATTAGACCCCGCTGACGCAATTTGCCCATCAGACGTGTGACGGTTACTCGGGTTGAACCGATAGCACTACCAATTTGAGCATGGGTTAATGGGAAGGGCAGGTAATAGCCATTTTCACAGGGCTCACCGTACTCATCAACCAGTAGAGTTAGAAAACCAAGCAGGCGATCGATGGTACGACGCTGCCCCAAAGTACTTAACCAAAGCAATTTACGCTGGTGCTGACGACGAAATGCGTCTAGCACCTCACGACGAAAATGAGGCCACGTGTCCAAATCGTTCCAGTAAAGCCAAACGATAGTTGTTTGATCTACATGGGAAAAACTTTGCAGGGTAAATGGTGGCTGCGCAACGATCTCAAACGGCTGACCTGCACCGACAAACCCTAGGAATGCTTCTTCAGCTGCCACCAAGGGGACTCTGGCAGATGAACTCTTCTGCTGCTTTAGCGTGGCGCTAACCTGAGCGCTTCCAACTAAGCGCACAGCTCCCTGTTGCACTAAATAAAGCAGTCCAGGGCGTGTCGGAATCCTCTCATCTTTACTAAAAGTGCGGCATCGATAGTGCTCTTGCGCCCAATCCAGAATGCGTTGCCATACATGAAATGGCCGAGCGTCATCTGATGGGATAGATGAGGACATGGAGGAGGTGCTGGAAGTTGTCGATAATTCAGATAGTGTCATTTACCTAGTGTCAAGCCATAGAGTTTGTAGACAAAACAAACAACCTGGAAAGCTTCCGATTAAAGAAAATTCCAGTTATCGATACGCCCTGAAAGTAATCATTTATGTAAATTAAAAAGAAGTAATTTAAAGCTCTATGTCAACTACCAAGGAACCACCATATCTGTCAACCGTAAAACCACGATCAGTATACGGAACAAACATGTCAAGTACATTAATACAAACGACTAACCTGGTTGGCATCCTAAAATTGATTTCTTTATATTTACTTCAGCTTTTATTGAAGTAGATGATTGAAATACAACCATTAACCTTCAGTAAAGCTAAAAAGGCCTGAACAGAGTCGGGTCTGTCCTACTTACTTTGACTATTACAAATATGACATGGTTTTCGTTAAAACGGACATTGCAGTCTAATCTAGCTTCCTCGATTGAAGTTCTTAATCCCATCAATCAAGATGTACCTAGATTAAACCTTCATACTCACCTTAGGTATTCAGCAGTTTTGTTAAGCATCGGTAAAACCACACAGATTTGTCATCAGAATATTCCCTTAAAAAAAGTTAACTGTAACGGAACAGTTACATACATTTCTGCAATTTCACGGAAGTTGGCGACAATCTGGCAGCAGCCAAGCGATGACATCGCAAATATGCTGTTATCGATCTTACGCCAACAAACCACTCCACCCCTATGGTCTAGTGTTCATAAGACCAGGGATGGTTGGTTGGAGTTCGTCATTTCTCAGCGAGGAATGGCACAGTGGCAACAGCAGCTAGAACAGTGGATACTGCCCTTGGCACCATCGCCTTGGCCGATTACGCCTGAAGACCTATGGCAACTGCAATCTGCTTATGAGCTGTGCTGTCGATGGCAAACCCGTGATCATCAGCGCGATTTTTTAACTACAAGAAGCGCTGCAAGGAGCATCGAAAGGGGCCCAACGGAAACATTTCAAACTTCCTGGTCTCCTTTACAAGATCTGATTCATTGTTTGTTGGATATCTGCGATCGATGGCATCAGACAACCTCACCTCAGCTTTTGCGACAGGTTCAACAGCTTGTCCTGGCATTAGCAGCCTGCACTACGCCAATCAATCAATCACCAGAAGTCTTTGCCCTTAGACCTTGGCTAGAATCAACTCGAATTGTCTTGAAACAGTCTGTGAACGGCAGATTAGGCTACCAACTAGCTGAACGATTGTAGGTACTCTAGATATCTAACCTATGCAAACCTGCCACGGGGGGATGACAAAGTCCACGATGTGCCCTAACATATGGATGTGTGTGAGGAGCGAACCAGTGAGGGTACCGAGACGAAACACGGCCAGTCGTCGGTACCCTTTCTGCTTTTAAAATTTTCAATTAGTCAATCAGATGCACTTGCTTCTCCCACATCCTTCTTAAAAGATTTAGAAAAGCATTCGCTGCAACCAACTTTTCTAAACTGCTGTCAAGGACTCGTATAGCTATTCGTATTGTCTGAATATTGAGCTGAAGTTTCTGTCTGCTTTTGTCAGCAAGTTACAGACGTTTGAGAAACATATGATGAGCGATGGCATCGGCTCGTGATGTCTTTGCCTGTCAGACCTGAAATTAATTTAGGGGCATCAGGTCTATTCTTACTATATTTACTCTAGCTACTGGTTAAATCAGTAGCTTTTTTATTGTTTCCTATAGGTAGGATCCAATGTTCATGGCTCATACGACATCTTGACTGATAGCGTTCGGTAGGGAAAATCATGGCTAACCCCACATTCAACTTGAAAGAAAATCCCCCATGTTCATAGATGCTGGGCAACAAAGGCAAACATGCTACCGCCTATTGCTCATGATGCTCTGGGCTAATTTAGTGATTTTGACAATTGAGGTCATAGCGGGTTGGGTCAGTCATTCTGTATGTCTATTAGCAGAATCACTCCACACTCTGATTGATGTATTTAGCACGGCTCTAAGTTTGACAGCGGTCGCTTCACCGCATCGTCCATTAGGACGCGAAATATGGGGCCATGGTCGAGGAGAAGCAGGAGGGGCATTAATTTTAGCAGCTACGTTAGGGTTCTTTGGCGTCAGCCTATTAATCGTTGCTTTAGGGCAATTTCAACTAGCAATGCAAAAGATTACGACTCCTTTTCCAGTAGAAGTGACCGTAGCGCTGATGCAGTTGATGGCTGCCATGGTAGCCATTGCCTTAACGTTAGCTTTATTGGTGTCTTACCAAGGCAGATATCTAAATAGTTTGGCCCTTAAACTCACGACACAACATGTCTTAGGCGATGGCTGGCTCAGCATCATAATGCTGTTAAGCTTGGTAGGTATCTGGCGTGGTTATACTTGGCTCGATCCACTGCTTGCGATCGCACTTATCATCTTCACCCTTCACAGCTTCTGGCGCGTCCTAGACACCCAACTACCCACATTGTTACGTCCCACTGCCATTGCACCTGAAGCGATTGCCCAGGTAGCGACTAGCGTAGAGGGGGTCACCCGATGCAATCTCATTCGGTCACGGGGCATGGTCGGTCGCCAAGTTTGGATCGAACTTTATCTGGCCGTTCATCCAGAATTTTTAGCCATGTCCCACACTATCGGTGAACGTGTGGAAAATGCGTTACGCCAGCATTATGGACCAGTAAATACCCAGATTTGGGTAGAACAGGCCTACACACCACCCCCCGCTAGAAATTATTACTAGCCCTACCCCCACTCCTACTCTTCACTATCTCCCCCGCCAATCTTCGTTGCATTGGTCAGCTCGACTAAATTACTGGCAAACTCTTCAATTACCTGCTGGTTATTCGTAGCAAACATACGGGCCATCATGGCAATGGCAGCCAGCCGTTTAAGCCTTTTGTGGAGGGTTTGCAAGCTAGAACCATCCGTATGGGTTAGATCTGTGCTGAGGTCATCAAGTTCTAGCAGGACATCTTCCCGCTGTTCCTTAGGAAATGCTTGCGCTAGTTGACGCAAATTCACTAAACGGTCTTGGACCGTCTGTGACTCAGGCGAATGTTCAGAAGCGTTGCTCATAATGGAAATCCATAACTAATCCCTTCCTAGCATCTAAGAGTCTGGGACGTCCTTGCAACTCATCATTGACTGGCCCTGACAAACGTTCTAAGCGCTATCTTGATGCTGTACCTGCCACATCCGGATCGCCAACATAGGCCAGCAATCGGCTATCGGTAAAATCTGCAATCGTACACTGGGCTCCTAATTGACATAGGATCGTGTCGCTATGGGTAGACGTCACGCCAATAGTGGGAATGCCCGCCGCAGTCGCTGCCTGAACACCCGTGGGAGAATCTTCAAACACAATTGCCTCATCTGGAAGCAGCCTCAACTGCTCTAATGCAGTTTGATAAGGAAGCGGATCAGGCTTACCTTTAGGTAAATCATCCGCAATGACAATAGGATCAAAAACACCGTTTAAGGCCAGGGTTTTCAGCATAAATTCCGCATTGGGGCGGGGGGCATTTGTCACTAGGGCAATGGCATATCCTTTCTGCTCAATGGAGTGAAGAAAGTCGGTCAGCCCTGGCATCCGCTGGAGTTGATTCGCGGCCATTTCTCGAAACTGAGCTTCTTTATCAGCAATAAAAGCTACTCCTGCTTCCACTGAAAGCTGCGGTAAGAGATCTTGCACAATATCAGGGTTAAGACGCCCGCTGATAAAGCGATCATAAAATTCCTGGTCGACGACCATGTCATGGGATGCCAGCAATGTCTGCCACACTTGGAAGTGAATTGGATCGGTGTTGGCCAGGGTGCCATCTAAGTCAAATAAAACTGCTTTTAACATTGGAGTGGCGTTCTAAAAAACGATATAACTCTTCGACCATAGCGTGGGTTAGCCGTTGAGAGCTGTGTCGTGGCTATCCTCAAACCCTGTGTTACGATAGCGACCTACGAGACTTGAACGATGAAAAAACGGATTAAAGCAGATAGAGCTAGCGTGGTGATTGCGATCGCAACTCTTACCCTGGTGGCCGTGGTGGCTTTAGCGTCCCCAGCTTTCGCAACGTAGATTCTCCCTCCCATCAGATAGTACATTTTAACTATATAGTCTATATAGCACTAAGCCTGAGCTATGCAAGGTTGGGGCATCCATCACCAGTGGTGAGTATCATTATCTTTGCAAGAAAATCATCATGTTAAGTAGCTGCTTAAATCTGTCAGGTATGCGCTATATTTAGGGCTCTACTGAGAAAGTGCTACTAGATATAGCGTTTTATGGTTCAACAGCTGAGGGTAGATCAGAATGCCCGCCGCCCATCCCGCCTCTCGCCTGTTCCTGATGTTTCCCAAAACATTGCCAGCGGGGAGCGTCACCCATTTTTACAAGCCCTTGAAGGATCAATACGGGTATTTACATCTGTTCATCGCAGCTTTTTTACCAATGTCATGGTTCAAGCCCTGCACTCTGCAGACCAAGGTATGACGGTACTAGTAGCTCAGTTTCTCAAAGGCGGTATTGACCAAGGTCCAGGTCACATGACCCACATGGGGCAAAACTTAGACTGGTTACGCTGCGGGTACGCTGGTTGCATTTTTGAAACTACAGAAGATGCCGATGCCCAAAGGGCAGTAGGTGAGCTGTGGTCCCATGTCAAGTCAGTTGTACAAAGCGATCAATATGGTTTGGTCATGCTAGATGAGCTCAGCCTTGCCATTGAATACGGTTTAATTCCCGAAGCAGAGGTACTCGATTTACTTAAGCACCGCCCCACTCAAATGGATATCATTTTGACAGGCCCTAAGATGCCCTATTCAATTCTGTCAATGGCCGATCAGGTCACTGAGTTCCGCCGTGAGTTTTTGCCCTAGTCAAAAGGCAATCAAGCCCATTTCCATATGGTGAGTCGTGAGTCGTAAACAATGATCAAAAATGATGCTTGGATCAACACCATGGCCAAAGAGGGCATGATTGCGCCCTTTGAAACCAAACTAGTGCGACGGGTAGACCTAAATGGTGCCAACGTGCCCGTCATCAGCTACGGACTATCTTCTTTTGGATACGACATCCGCTTATCACCTAAAGAATTTCGGATTTTCCGTCATATACCAGGCACGGTCATCGACCCTAAACACTTTAATCCAGAAAACTTGGAGCTCACTCAGCTGCAACGTGATGAATCCGGCAGCTATTTCATATTGCCTGCCCATTCCTACGGCTTGGGAGTAGCCCTAGAGCGACTTGCGATTCCCGACAACATTACTACTATTTGTATCGGCAAAAGTACCTATGCCCGCTGCGGGATTATCGCTAACCTGACACCAGCCGAAGCCGGCTGGCGTGGTTACCTTACATTAGAGTTTTCCAACTCCTCCAGCGCAGACTGCCGTATCTACGCCAATGAGGGCGTCGTGCAGCTTTTATTTTTGGAAGGGGATCCTTGCCAAATTAGCTATGAAACTCGCCAGGGTAAGTATCAGGATCAATCAGAAATGGTCACCCTGGCGCGGGTTTAGTTAACCGATACTATATATAGAGACGGTTCGTTGTAGAGGCGTTCCATGGAACGCCTCTACAACGAACGCCGGAAGTTAAACCAATTCTCAGCCCCATCTCGTCGCCATTGCCCTTCACACCAACGGCAATGTTTCCATTGATCAATCGCTTGATAAATAACATCCAGCAATGTGCCAGGTCTAAAACTAGCAGTTATCCATGGGCTCAAGGTCTGCATATCAGGTTTGTTACCCAAAGCTGCTGCCAATGTAGGAGCCCCATCCCCCGTCAGATGCATCCCAATAATCTGCTGACCTAAGATAATAAGTTTGCAAAAATTAATCTGTGCAACATTTTCAGCCATCACTGGCAGACAAAATGCCTGAAATATCTGCACATCACGCCCATAACATCGTCTCGCCTGGCGCTCCGTCAAACCCCAGCGGCCAATGGGGGACAATAAATTAATTCCATACAACACCCGCTCATATTGCATCGTTAATCGTCGCCCAAACAAGGCATTGACCAAAGCAATACTTATTTCTTGCTGGGTCAACTCAGGACGATTCTCTCCCCCCAGACTACTGCCAGTCACATAAAGCTGAGACCATTGTGTTTGCAGACAGACATTAACCGCCATGGGAACATCTGAAGCAATACCAACATTGCTTAAAGCCAGCGTCTCCCAGGCATAGGGCTGAGGTACAATCACCAATTGCTCAACATTAAATTTTTCCGCCTTAAACTGGCACTCATCAGATCCAGGGGAATTATGCGAGAAAATGACCTTAACACCTATGCTCCGAAGCTGAGCCGCAGCAAGACGTTGAATATCTTCATCTTCCGCTGGTAAAAGCGACCGATCTTGCAAAATGAGAACGACCTTGGCATGATGACTCAAAGCATAGGCCCATTCCAGAGCTGTTGCACCATATCCAATCACGCCAATGCTTTTAGGAAGTGTCTCAAGTTTTGCTAACTGATGGCATAAGAGACCAGTCGCCATGGGACCTGATGTGGCATAACCATCCGTTAGCAAATATCCCTTTGCCTTAAGATAACGATTTGCTAGTTTCAACCGTCGCCCTCGTGTGAAACTAGCCGGTTCAAGGATTACATCCACACCTTGGGAGTTAAGTGCCGCAGGAGAAAGAACTGTATGGGCACATTGCAAAGCAACCCAATCACGCCAAAAAGCCCAACGTTTCTTTGGTGTTGAAGTAGACCCAGCATAGCTAAGTGCTGCCAAGGTGTATCGAGTCATATCACTAATCTGCCAGTGCGGCGCGATCAAAGCGACCCGAGCACCTTTTTGAGCTGCAGTACAAGCAGCCATCCGACTGCTGAGACTACCCCCAAAAATCGCCAAGTCATAATCTGTGTCGTAGATTGCCATACTGTCCCATCAACGTCTGTCACATTGCTTTGTATTACAAACAACCTTTAAGACAGCTAAAAAGAAGTGCCGCTACAACTAAAAGCGGTTTGAGTGTAGTTGCAGAATAATTTCTGACAATAACACTGCCAATACGCAAAGTCGTAACGACACTATTAATAATTTTCTAATTACTTTTGACCAGCTTACTTTTTAGCAACCATTTCCTTGAATAGCTTACCTGCCGAAAATGCGGGCACAGTAGTAGCTGGGATAACCATAGTATCGCCAGTTTTCGGGTTACGGCCCTCACGTTCTTTGCGGTGGCGAGGCTCAAAAGAGCCAAACCCTACCAGTGTTACCTTCTCGCCATCGGCAACCGCTTCCATAATAGACTCAACCGCTGCAGAGATGACTGCATCAGCCTGCTTTTTAGTAACAGAGGCCTTTTCAGACACCTTGTCCACAAGTTCACCTTTATTCATCTTCGTCTCCTCGCAGATTAAAACCAATGAATGAACCATGTCCATGGTTGGACAAACAAGTCGAAAAACATAAGGAAAATCTCAACAGATCGCTGAAACCCCTGAGGCCCCATGTTTTCTCTGCCCTATTCTAAGGGGTACTTTGTCAGTATGGATCTATAAAACATTGAATTTATATGGATTTCAGCGATTTTTAGGAAAATTCATAGGATCTGTCCTCACAAAAGATACATTTTAAAGCAGAAAAATCTCTGAAAACCCTAAAAAATAAGGTCTTCAGAGATTTTACAAAAATGTTACAGAGGCTAACGTAAACTACTCGTCTTCTCCTAACAATTCCCGCACATCTTCCCCAGGTGTATAGCTATAGCCAAAGACACTCTCATCAGAGTCATCCAAAATCTGGGGTGTAACCAAAACAATTAGTTCACGGCGTTCATCTTCATTTTGTGTATCTCTAAATAAAGCACCAATTAGGGGTAAATCACCCAGAATTGGAACTTTACTGACTGTGACGCGATCAGTCTCTTGAATAATGCCTGATAGCAGTAACGTTTGTCCATCTCGAACTCTAATTTGCCCAGATGACAAAGCTCTGGTCGAAATTGGGGTCACTAGTCCCTGGTCTCCTCCTAGATCAATATCAGCCAGTGGAGATGAAATACTTGGCGCTACCGTCATGTTGACAAATCCATTATCGTCAATGCGGTCGATAAGAATCTGTAGTGTCAAACCAACGTCCTCGAAGTTAACAGTGTTAGTTTGCCGCGGAGGATCAGTGTTTGTGAAATTCACTGTAATGCTGCTTACAACCTGCTCAACTAGAGTAATGGCAGCATCTTGTCCTTCCTGAACAATCAATGTGGGATCGGTAATAATCTTGGCATGGCCATTTCTAATTTGGGCATCAATATCCAAAAAGAAGCTTGTGGCCAGCTGCGCTAAATTCCTTATACCAAAGCTAGCGTTTCCATTATCAACCTCAAACCCAAAATCCCCTGCACGAAAGCTAAGGCTAGTATCAACCTCTTCTATGGCACTGAGGTCAACATCGATCACCCTTACGTTGACAGCTACCTGACGACGACGAAGATCAAGCTGTACCAGCTGAGCGGTAGCAATTTCGATCTGGCGTGGAGTACCCACCAAGGTTACGGAACTAGTCCGCTCATCGCCAATCACCTCTAAACCGCGCAGCAAAGGTGCAGAGTCTTCATATTCTGCCCGCAGAATCTCAACTTCGGTTTCTAGTTCAGTTCTTTCAACTTCCTCGACTTCACCCACATCAGTCGTGGCCACAACCTCAGTAATCTCCTGCTGATCAGTGAACGCACTCTCAGCGCCCATGAAGACCAAGAAGTTAATCGCCGTTGCAACATCCACCTGGTTGAGACGAACACTGCGTATGTTTACGTTACGTGCAGCTTGAGGTAAACGGGGTCCAACAAAAATAGTTCTACCGACACGGTTGGCCTCAAGGCCAGAAATTTGCAAAACATAGTTGAAGACATTTTGCACAGGCTCATCTTCTATATCCAGAGTCACCTTAGTCTCTGCCTCTGCAGCACCTTCGCCATCTGCACCAGCCTCGGTGAACGCTAGGTTCAGGCCTGCTGCACGAGCCAATAGTGATAGTGCTTCACGGGCAGTTGCATCTCTCAGTACTAAACGGGGAACCCGCTCAGCCGTACCTAGATCAATAACATCTAGGCCAGAATTGATTTCAGATACCGAAATATCACCCACCGGAGGTGGAACAGCCTGGGGTAAAAATGGCGGTGCAACGTTGACTGAGGGAGTTGGTACAACTTCACCATCGATGATGACTTCGGGATTGGGGACTAAGATATCCGGTGTATCTGTTTCCGGCGTATCTGTGTCTGCCTGGGCGATATGGGTGGGTAGCAGAGTCTCATCGGTGACGGTTTCAATGGATTCGGGTAGCTCTGTAGGCTTGGGGATAGCATTGGGGCGTGTATCAAGACTTACGAGCAAGCCTTGACCATCAATCTTTTGCAAGTCAGCCACTGGAGCCGTGTCATTGCCCTTAATAGTTAACCTCACAGTGTTATCATTAAGGGTCTCTAATTGAATCGACTTGATCGTCGATGCAGGGTTCTGCTTGGTATAGGCCTTGCTGCTAGGTAACGTCAACTGAGCATTCGTGATGTCTGCCTGTAGCACATTATCGCGATTGACAGCAAAGATTTGAGGAGTATCACCGCCTTTAGTTGAAAGCAGCAACTCCATGCCAGTTTTAGTTACGTTAAGTTCAACGTCTTGAATGGCTGTAGCAGCAGCTTCAGCAGACTGGGCTGTGAGGACGCTGATAGCTCCGCCAGCAATTAAACTTCCGAGTTTGAAAAAGCGTTTCACAGTTCACTCCTTAAATCTTAGTTAGCGTACGTCAATGCCTAGGGATGGAATTTTGAAATTGGATAGGATTTACCAATCCACTGATCGGAGACTATCTACTACTCCGCAGGGGTTTCACCCTCAGGTGGCGGCGGTGGTGCAATTTCTGGCGGCACATTCGGATCCCCCGTTGGGATCAGCGCATTTACCTCAAAGGAAGTATTGATGCGCTGTTTTGGTTGCCCCACCACTTGTCCCTGGTTGTTAAGAACAGTTTCAGTTACTAACTGTCCTGCACCTAAGGAGAAATTCCTCAGCAACAGTAAAGGCTCTAATCGCTCAACATTGCCCAAAACTGCCTGAGTTTGACCAAAGTCCCCTGAAAACTGAACGTCATAGGTCTGACGTTTCAGTTTTCCATTCACCTCTTCCCCCAAACTGCCATCGTCAATAACAACTTCCTCACTGGGAACGAAGCTGTTTAGCTGAGCCTCAACTAAAATCGGCGGAATGCCACGGGTCTTAATCTGATTACGTTCTGCGGCAATCGTCGCATTACTATTCTTGATGCGCTGGTTAATGTCTAACAACAGGGTGTCCATTGAGGACTCATCTGCAAACAAGGAATAGACATTCCGCCGCTGAACCAACGCAACATCTCGGGCTTCTTCTAGCTTGGCAATCTCTTCAAGGCGTTCAGATTGAGTAGCCAATTGTTGCTCTTTCTCAGCAATAGCCTCTCGCAATTCTTGATTGCTTTGACGAACGGGTTGAACAAAGCGCTGGAAAAGAAAAATGGCTAAGCCAATGCCCGCCAGAGCAGCCAAAATCCCTAAAACCTTGGGAGTCAGCTCAATGCCAAAGACGACAGGGTTTATCGGCTCATCATACAGCTCATCTTCGGCTGGTATAAAGTCTCCGCTTAATGTCATTATTCGAGCACTCCTGTCTCTAAAAGGGCTTTTAACCTAGATGAAAGACCTACAGATGCTTGCTGATTTTCAAGTTCAGCCAGTAGTCGATCAAATTGTTCAGTAGATACACTCTTGATATTGCCTGCAATTGTGTAATTGACAAGCTGTGTAGGCTCATCCCGTTGAGCTTCTCCTGGGCATCGGCCTAAAACCTCTGACCCCAGGTTAGATGTGGTTAGGGCCACTGTTTCACCTTCTAGAAACGGTGAATTTTTGAGGGTCAGAACAAAGTCATTGACATCATCAAAGGAACAGGCTGTACCATTAATGCTGATGCCACCAGCCTCAGGGACGACGGGCTCCCCTCCATCTTCAACAGGTACGGCTTCACCTTCGGTTTGACTCACCTGGGTGAGCTGTGCCCGAGTAGGGATGCGATTTTGAATGTCTTTAACAATAGCCGACCAGGGTCGAATTTTAGTAAACACGCTGGCCAGGGCACGACTCTCGTCACGGGCGGCAGCAGTCTCGGCCTTAATGCGATCAACCTCAGCTAGCTTTGCTTGTAGCTCTGTCAGTTGACTGTCTAGTTCAGCCTGGCGTTTTTGCAAGTTTGATTCTTGATATTTCAGTAAGCCTAAAAAGCCACCGACGCCAGCCAAAGCGGCAACTAAGACACCTGCACCAATAACAATGGGGGTGCGATCGCTAGTGGGTTGCTGTCGAACAATGGGCGCTCCGGTAGCCACTACAGGGCGCTCTTCACGATCATTGAGAAAATTAATATCGATGCTATACATGTCCTAAACCTCCCGCAGACCCAAGCCAAGAACCGTAGCCAACCCAGGACGCTGAGCCTCAGAAATCTCATCGCCCACTTCTAGCGATAGAGCCTCAATGGGGTCAATGGGGCTAGCTGGCAAACTCAAACGTTGAGCAAAGAACTCATCCAATTGACCGATGGCGCTACCAGGTCCAGCCAATAACAATTGAGCAACTTCCATGTCTTCACCTTGATTGAGATAGAAGTCAATGGAACGACGTAGTTCATCAGAGAGTTCGCCCAATACTCTTAACATGGCAGCTGTACCGGGATTAGTCCCTCCTGCCATTTGGGGAGCCCCCATACTATCCATGGGTGTAGCCGGTACCGTCATACCCTGAAGTAGCTCTGTATTTCGCGTTGGTGGGAGGTTCATAGCACGGCTGAGAGCGCTTTGAATCTGGAACGTACCAATGGGGACTGTTCGCGAAAAATGGGGAATACCATCGACAACAATCGAAATTTCTGTGCTTTCAAACTGAATATCAACGATAGCCGCAGCCTCTTGGGGAGTAAATTGTCGCAGTTGCTCACGAATAGTACGAATTAGAGCAAAACTACTCGTTTCAACGACATCAAGATTGAGCCCAGCCTGCTGGAAGGTTTCCATGTAGGTGTCGGTCACCTCTTTCTTAACCGCCACCAGCAATACTTGCACTTTTTCGATGCCATCCTCATCGACAAAAAAGCCTAGTTTCTGATAGTCAACATCAGCTTCTTCTCGCGGGAAAGGCAGATAGAGACTTGCCTCTTGATTAAGGACCATCTCGCGGAGTTCATTGTCGTCTAACTCAGCTGGCACTGGAATCACCCGTGTGATTGCTCGTCCAGGAACAGCCGTTGTCGCCCGTTTCACCCTCAGCTTGCTTTCCGTTAAAGCAGTCCGAATGGCTTCAGCCATAGCTGCCATATCGATAATTTGCCCCTCTTCAAAAATGCCCTCGGGAATCTCAGCGGAGGCAAGAGTTTCTAACTTTATCTTTTGCCCCTGCTTGCGCAGGCGAGCAATATTGACCCGTTCGGGCGTAAGTTCAACACCAACGCCAGGGGATTTCCTCGAAAATAGTGACTTTAAACTATTCACAGCATTATCCGGTCACAAAATTATCCGGTTATGGAAAGCAATTTGAACTAGTAGGCGACGCCTAAAAATTTGAGTCAGATAGAGCCCAAACTTTTGGTCTGATTTTTTGCTAACGCATCGTACACAATTTGTGCAGGAATAGCCAGCAATCGCCAAAAGATACAGAGTTTGGTGTCAATACTGCCCTAAAAAACTCACAAAACGTACTTTTTTATTTGAGATTTTTCCCGTCATAGATGAGGAGAAAAAACCGCTTTACCATTGATGCCTCCATGATTAAACGTTTTAGCTTGGGCAGCCTTCACGCCCCCTGAAAACATTTCATTGCAGATTGTTAATCACATTGAATGTTTCATCAGTCCAGCATTTAAGTTTGAACATCGGCAGCTTATCACCCCCTAATCAGAACAACAGACAGATGCTCTGGGAAAGAAGGTGATTTTTTACGAGCGATATTACACGCAATTGGCTAAATTGATCACACGATTTCTAAAAAAAAGTTGGATTTTTATCAAACAACCATGGCAAAAGTGGCAATTCACCCTGAAGATGATGTCTGGGGAACTCCTCTATCCGGTAGCGGACACCGTCTGCTGTTATTGGGTTCCGGAGAACTGGGGCGCGAGGTGGCTCTAGAAGCAATGCGTTTGGGCATTGAGGTGATTGCAGTGGATGCCTATGCCAACGCTCCTGCTATGCAGGTGGCCCATCGTAGCCATGTCCTCAGCATGCTAGACGGCAAGGCGCTCAAACATGTGGTGGCACAAGAACAGCCAACATTGATTGTGCCGGAAGTCGAAGCGCTTGCAACGGAAACACTACTTGAGCTAGAGGCAGAGGGCTGGAAAGTTATTCCCACAGCTCTGGCAACGCGTCTGACCATGGACCGTGAGGGAATTCGGCGATTAGCAGCTGAGGAATTGGCGTTACCCACATCGCCCTATCAGTTTGCAGCAACGGCATCGGACTATCGAGATGCGATCGCAACCATTGGACTGCCCTGCGTCGTCAAACCCGTCATGAGTTCCTCAGGGAAGGGACAGAGTCTTGTCAAAACGGATGCCGATATTGACAGCGCCTGGACCTATGCCTTTGAAGCCGGACGCGGCAAAGACCAGCGAGTAATTGTGGAAGGTTTTGTAAAGTTTGACACCGAAATCACACTACTGACGATTCGGTCCCAGCCCGACCTCCCCCATGCTGAACCCACAACTCACTTTTGCCCCCCCATTGGTCATCGCCAGCAAGACGGCGACTATCGTGAATCCTGGCAACCCTGTGCCCTGAACCCCAGAACCCTCACCAAATGTCAAAACATAGCTAAAGCGATTACCGATGCGCTGGGTGGTGTGGGCCTGTTTGGTGTGGAATTGTTCATTGCCGGTTCCCCTAACGAAGAACAGACCGTTTACTTTAGCGAAGTCAGTCCCCGTCCCCACGACACCGGCATGGTCACCATGGTGAGCCAAAACATGTCCGAATTCGAGCTACATGTACGTGCAATTGCGGGCCTTCCCATTGGCGACATTGAGCAAATTCGTCCCGGTGCCTCAGCGGTGATTCTGGCCAGTGAACCTAGCAATAGCCCCACGTTTGCCGGGGTAGCGGAGGCACTCACAGTACCCTCCAGTAAGCTCCGGCTGTTTGGAAAACCTCGCGCTTACAAGAACCGTCGCATGGGAGTGGCTTTAGCCCTAGGCGATACGGTGGAGGAAGCCCGCAGCCGTGCCTGTGAATGTGCAGAGCGGGTGAGGGTCCATTAGGTGACTGCATGCAACTTTGCTCAGCCACCCATGGCTAAGGTTCACATACACGAACTTAGAGAAAATTGACAGGGTGCTGAGCGAAGTCGAACCACCACTTAAGACCGTCTTGGTCTAAAGTGTCTGAACACCTCCCTAAAAAATTTCTGTCGTTGCGGATCCTTGGCATGGCGTTGTCCCTCAAGCCGTTATCTGCGGCCCATTGGGTTGATCTGTTCGTACCTTAAAGGCGCAACAATAAATTTCCTTGATAAACAGAAAACCATCATGAAACTGTTTCAACGTCGGCACTTTTTAGCACGCATGGCATCGTGGGCCGCTGCTGGGGTCTTAGTTGCGATCGCAGGCTGTGGTGGAGGTAACGAACAGTCTGGCAAACAGGAGGTGGAATTTTGGACGATGCAGCTTCAGCCCAAATTCACCGACTATTTTGACCAGTTAATTGCCGATTTTGAAACAGCCAATCCAGACGTAGATGTGGTTTGGATAGATGTGCCCTGGGCTGACATGCAGAGCAAAATATTGACTGCAGTTTCTGCTGGAACAGCCCCCGATGTCGTCAATCTCAACCCTGACTTTGCATCTCAGTTAGCCAGTCGAAATGCTTGGCTCCCCTTGGATGAGCAGCTCACGTCTGAGGAACAAGCTGTTTATCTGCCTAAGATTTGGAAAGCAACAACGCTCAACGGCAGCAGCTTTGGATTTCCCTGGTATTTAACAACTCGGGTCACCCTTTTCAACACTGACCTGATGGAACAAGCGGGCATTGACGAGCCCCCCAGCACCTATGCAGAACTGGCGGATGCCGCTAAACAAATCAAAGAGACAACGGGCAAATATGCCTTTTTTATTAGCTTTGTGGCTGAAGATGCTGCTGATGTTTTGCAGTCGTTTATCCAAATGGGTGTCCCCTTGGTAGATGACGCCGGTAATGCCGCCTTCAATACACCTGAGGGTAAAGCCGTTTTTCAGTATTGGACCGATCTCTATCAGCAGGATTTGTTGCCCCGCGAAGTGTTGACCCAGGGCCATCGCCGCGCTATCGAGCTATATCAAGCAGGGGAAACCGTCTTTTTAGCCTCGGGTGCAGAAGCCTTAGACAATATTGCCAATAACGCGCCCGACATTGCCGCTGCCACTCAGACTGCGCCCCAAATCACTGGCACCACTGGCAAGAAAAACGTGGCTGCTATGAACCTGGTGGTCCCTCGCTCCACCGATGTGCCTGAGGCAGCGGTAAAGTTTGCCATGTATGTCACCAACAATGACAATCAGCTATCTTTTGCTCAGGCGGCCAATGTACTGCCATCGACAGCCGCGGCTATTGATGGCACCTTGACGCAAGCCCCTGCCGATGCTACCCCCATAGAAGTAGCGAGGGCCGTCAGTGCCAGCCAGTTAGCAGATGCTGAGGTGCTGATCCCAGCCCTTGAAGATGCGAAAAAGTTGCAGAAGGTCATTTATGACAACCTACAGGCTGCCATGCTAGGCGACAAAACCGTAGATGAGGCCGTTTCAGATGCAGCGGACGAATGGAATAACCGATAGATACTCCCCGGAGGAGGGTGGGCAATGCCCATCCTCCTATGCCATCCCAGTACCAAACCGGGCAAGAAAATCACCAATTAAATACAAAGAACCACACAAAACCTTGGTCGCACCATCTGCTGCTGAAAATGCATCCAGCCCAGTAGCTAAGGTGTCGTGGGTATAACAACCGGACAGCTCTGGACAAACTTCTTGAGCTAATTTTGCTAAATCTGTTGGATCCGCTGTTTGGTGACCTGGTACAGGCGCTATATATACTGTGTCACCTGGGTGCAACAACACTTCAAAAATATCCTTATGATCCTTAGTAGACAGCATTCCCATCAGCCAGACAACAGGCTGGGAAAGAGAATCTACATAATGACGCAACATTGCGGCCGCCGCCGGATTATGGGCACCGTCAATTAAAAGTTGTTGTCCCTGCCAGGTCATCCATTGCAAACGTCCCGGCCAACGAGTTGCAGCCATGCCTGTCTGGATGGCCGTAGTGGGGATCTGCCAGCCTTGCTGTTGGAGTAGCTGGAGAATTGCGATCGCAATTCCACTATTCACACGCTGATGATCACCCAACAGCCCTGACTGATAGTCAATCGACTGACCTAAGCCACTACGCCACTGCCCTGATGCCATTAATTCAGCAGGCGCTACCTCGTACAGGGGGCAACCCAGTTCCAACGCTCGCTGGCGGACAACGGCATCAGCCTCAGAAGGCAGAGGCCCCATCACGACTGGCCGCCCCTGCTTAAGGATACCAGCCTTCTCTCTGGCGATATCAGCCAGGGTAGGGCCCAGCCGCTGCCAATGCTCACGACTAAGAGAAACAACAGACGTTACCAGAGGCTCAGAGCACACATTAGTAGCATCCAAGCGCCCTCCCAAACCCACTTCAATCACAGCAATATCCACGGCCTCAGCCGCAAAATAGGACCAGGCCGCCGCTGTAAAAACCTCAAATTGAGTCGGTGTTTCTGATGTCGGTGTGGAAAAATTTGCATCAATGGTCGCAGCGACCACATGCAAATGGTGCTCCAACGCCTGATCAGTAATCGGCTGCTGATTGATACAAATACGCTCGTTCCAGGTCAACAAATGGGGCGATGTATAGCGGCCTACTCGATAACCAGCCTCAGCCAGCACCGATGCCACATAGGCGCAGACTGAACCTTTGCCATTGGTACCGGCCACATGAACGATAGGCACCCGCTCCTGAGGGTTATCCAGACATTCTAAAAGCACCTCAATACGGGATAGCCCAAGGTTGACACCAAAGCGATCAAAGCTCGCCAGGAAATCGTCAATTGACAGCTTGTCAGAGAACACTAAACAGCTTCCGAATCTTTCTCGCCAGTACGAATACGAACGACTTCATTCACAGGCGTAACAAAAATTTTGCCATCACCGATTTCACCAGTACGAGCAGCCGAAATAACCTGATCAACAATGGCATCCACCTGATCATCATCAACCACAATTTCCACCTTGAGTTTTTGCAAAAACTCAACGGTATATTCTGAGCCCCGATAGCGCTCAGTTTGACCTTTCTGACGACCAAACCCACGAACTTCAGACACTGTCATCCCGACAACGCCTGCATTTACAAGTGCAATTTTGACTTCGTCAAGTTTAAACGGGCGAATGATGGCTTCTATTTTTTTCATACGAATTTATAAACTCCATACACCGGCCCAACAACAGAATTGGACCAACATACGATATCAACGTTTAAAGGGTCACACAGGTAAACTACCGTATCAATTGTTACGGTGTCACCTATATGCTGCGTAGTCAATTTTAGAGTAGAACCTGGGCTAAGCGATGTTTTTGACTAACGGTCATTAATCAACGGACGCATAATCAAAAAGCCTGCTCCAAACGCTGTGAAAATAATGATGGCAATGGAGAGAATTAGCCAAAGGGTACTCAAACTACCGCTAGCTGACGATTCAAGAGTATAACGACGATTTTCCCCAGCCTGTTCTGTAAAAACTTTAGATAGGGCCGCCTTAGGTCTTTTAAGAGGTTTAGGCGCAGGTTCTGGAACTGATTGTAAGGGCTGTGGCGCAGCCTGAACAGGAAACTCTGCCGGTGGAGGCGAGGAGAAGGTCATCTCCACTTCAGCAGGATGAGCAACACCCGCAGAATGCCCCAGTTGAAGAGCCACCTGTACCATCTGATGAATGTTCTGCCGCAACAGATGATTCTGGTTCGTAAGGTGTGTGTTTTGGGCGCTCAATGAATCTACCATTGCCTTAGTGGCCTGTAGCTCAGCTGCCAGCTCACGGTATACCGACACGGGTACTGAAGGGGCATAGCTGGAGTCTGATCTCATCGGTTTTCTCCCTGAGTCAGAATTGTGGGAAGGATTCATAAGCAGTTCCAAAAATCTCCGATAAAAATACAAGTCAGCTGCTCTATGCGGTTTGCCAAATAAAGCCTTGCAAGCTGCAAATCTAAAAACAGGTGGGAAGCTGACCGTTCGGGACGTTCAAATTAGAGCAACGTCGACGTCATTCGTCAAGTACTTGCTCTAAGTTCTTTGAAATAGTCAGACAAGGCAGACAGGGATAAACTGATCAATCCACCTATGTAATCCTTGGAATGAAGCACACCTGTTAGCGGTCAATCAACGCCCCTGGAAACGGTTTATCCATTACCAACTTCATTGCTCGTCTAGTTGTACCCTGCTTCTTCAAAACCATCAACTCTTTTTCAGAACTTTCACAGCCATGACTGACACCACCTTTCCCAAAGCTACCCCTCCAGCAGAAATCAAATATGGCGAACGGGCAATTGAGGAAAACCATCTGATCACGTTCCCTAATCCGCGACCTGGCCGACAATATGACGTTAATATCACGCTGCCGGAATTCACCTGCAAATGTCCATTCTCAGGCTATCCGGACTTCGCAACCATCTATATCACCTACACGCCCAATGAAAAGGTAGTAGAACTAAAAGCCATAAAGCTTTACATCAATGGTTATCGCGATCGCTACATCTCTCACGAAGAGTCTATTAACCAGATCATGGATGACTTTATAGCTGCCGCCGATCCATTGAAGTTCAAGATCAAGGGGGATTTTCAACCCCGTGGCAACGTACACACCACGGTTGAAATTGGCTACGAAAAACCGATAACGGTTTAGGCCAAAATTTCGTGTAGCGGCATTCCATGGAACGCCGCTACACGAAATTTTCAATTCACGTCCCCTGCCATTGATCTAAAACCTAGATCCTGGCCGCTTGAGAAAATCTAACTCAGCCTCGGTATTCGGTCGGTCTAGGGTCTGATTACGATGGGGAAATCGCCCAAACTGAGCGATGACATCTCGGTGACGTCGGGCATAATCCAAACCATGGGCAAGGTCCGGCGCATCGAGAATCAAGGCCTCAAAGTAATCAACACAGCGATGCTGATGGTCCAAGTTCTCACTATGTTCAAAGGGCAAATAGAGGAAAAAACGCTCTACGGGCAGCATGGCTGCATCATACCCCCGGTCAATGGCCATTTCAGCAGTCGCTAAAGCCTCAGGGTCAGCTGCAAAACTCTGGGGCGTATCTCGAAACATATTGCGGGCAAACTGATCCAACACAATGATTCGGGCTAGGCTTGATTTAGCCATTTTCAACCAAGGTTCGGATGGTGACGCTACCATGACCCAATATAGGTCTAGAAACTGCGTTTTGATCTGTTTATCGAAGGCAGGATCTTTACGAAACCACTGCTTGCGATACTCACCCACTGGTGAGCCAAACCAAAAGTCTAAGACTGCTTGGGTATCGCTGTTGACTGAGTCCATCAATCTCTAGATAGGTAACACTCGGGGGAAATCGATCATGTCGTCCATCTTTTCACTCATCTTCGCTGTGGTGCTGGTGGTGGCAGTTTTTTGTTGGTTGACAGGATATCGATTGCCCATCCGATTTACCGCACCGTCTTCACCCACCGGCCCATCTAGCGTTCCTAGGGCAACACGCCAGCGATTGATGCGACTCGTTAATGGTAACCAGGCAGTGGCAGCTCGACTAGTGCAGCGGGTGCGATCGCAAAATCCTGAACGCTCAGAACAATGGTGTTGGGAAAAAGCAATTTACGATATTGAACGCGATCGCAGAGCATAAATCTCCTTGCCTCGCTTACTAACACCTCACAATCTCTTGATTTAATACCCAGATATTTAAAGTTAACGTGGTGGTTACCATCAACATAGGTGGCGACCAACCACCATCAGCAGATGCCAATATAACAATATATCTGCCAGACTAGGCCCAAGTGGGCAGCCTAGTACGTAAAGGTATCTTTAAACTCACTGATTAAGCAGGCAGTCATAGCTAAACTTAGCTAACTGTCATACTGAGCCCATTAAAGTACCTCATCTTAAGCTTTCATAGTTTGAAAGTCTGCTCATTCGACGGCTCCTCTGGAACCCTAGCAGTCCTATCAACTATGAATGCATTCCTCAATTACCAAATATTTGGTTATTAGGGCTATCTACTAGCAATTTTTTTATAGAGTAAGGAAGCTGACAATATGACGCAGACTAAGCGTGCGCTAATTACTGGAATTACAGGCCAGGATGGATCTTATCTTGCAGAACTTCTATTAGAAAAAGGCTATGAGGTACACGGCATTATTCGTCGCACCTCCACATTCAATACAGACCGTATTGACCATATCTATATCGATCCTCACAGTGATGATGCCCGTCTATTTCTCCACTATGGAGACCTCAATGACGGCACCATGTTACGGCGCATCTTAGAGCAAGTTCAGCCTAACGAAGTCTATAACCTCGGCGCTCAATCTCACGTGCGGGTGAGTTTTGATTCCCCAGAATATACCGTTGATACAGTCGCCATGGGTGCTCTGCGTTTGATGGAAGCCATTCGCGACTATCAGCAGCGTACTGATTCAGAAGTACGTTTTTACCAAGCAGGCTCTTCTGAGATGTTCGGTAAAGTTCAGGACATTCCCCAGAAGGAAACTACGCCCTTCTATCCTCGCAGTCCCTATGCCTGTGCCAAGGTTTATGCCCACTGGCAAACCGTTAACTACCGTGAGTCATACAACATGTTTGCCTGCAATGGCATCCTGTTCAACCATGAGTCACCTCGCCGTGGCGAGACATTTGTCACTCGCAAAATCACCCGCGCCGTGGCTCGGATTGTCGCGGGTCGTCAAAAGGAGCTTTACCTTGGCAACCTAGACTCCAAGCGAGACTGGGGTTATGCCAAGGATTATGTTCGCGCCATGTGGCTGATGCTGCAGCAAGATGAGCCTGGAGACTATGTTGTAGCAACTGGTGAAACTCACACCATTAAAGAGTTTCTAGATATCGCATTCAACTATGTCAACCTTGACTGGCATGATTACGTCAAGTTCGACCCTCGCTATCTGCGTCCTGCTGAGGTCGATATTTTAATCGGTGATCCTACCCACACTCAGGAAACGCTAGGTTGGCAGCCTTCTATTGACTTCTCAGGCCTAGTCAAGCTGATGGTGGATGCTGACCTGGAAGCCATCGGTCTAGACCCCGTCAGCAAGCAATCTGATGCCGCTACGGTACGTGCTGCTATTGCCGGTGTGATGTCCTAGGTTTCACTCTATGAACGCTCCTTTTAGAATCTGTTTTCTATGGGGGCGTTCTATTAATATAGGAAAGACCTTGTTTGGAGTGTGGTCTATGCTCCAAGCGCAAACTAACAGAACAGACAAAAAGCATGGCAGACGAGTCGACTCCTAAGGCCCCTGCGGCAAATTCCGCTGACAAAGCGCCAGCTAAGGCCCCTGCAAAAGCTAAGAAAGCAAAGCCACCTAAGTTAGAAGACAAACCGTTTGCTGAATTCATCGAGCAGCATTTTGTACCTGCTGTTAGGACGGCCCTCGAAAAAGAAGAGGGGCTTAACGATTTACAGCTTTCTTTTGAGAATCAGCCCATTAACGTAATCGGTGTGGATAAAGATAGCTATCCCCAGGTTATTGGTTGCTGGGCTAAAGGTGCACGTCAGTTCAATATCACCTTCCTAGAGGAAAGCATTACAGGTCCTAAGATTTATTCCTTTGCGACGAATGGTGCGACACCCAGCACCATCGAGCAGTTTATGGGCGATGAGCGCCGAGTTACGCTGGACCTCATGGTGTTGTATGTGCTGCAACGCATTAGGGGCCAAAAGTGGTTAAAGGGCAATTAGCCAATTTATTGGCATATCCCGGCTATAAGACCGGAGGGTGGGTAGTACCCACCCTCCGGTTTGTTCATTGGGGGCTAATGCAAGAAATGCCGCGTCCCGGTCAACGCCATAATCACCCCTAGTTCGTTAGCTGCTTTAATCGAATCCTCATCACGAATACTGCCCCCTGGCTGCACAATTGCCTTAATGCCAGCAGCAGCAGCCGTTCGCACCGAGTCATCAAAGGGGAAAAATCCATCACTGGCCAATGTCGCGCCTTCAGCTTTTTCCGCAGCCTGCTCTAGGGCAATTTTGGCAGCACCTACACGGTTCATTTGCCCCGCCCCAATACCGACAGTAGTGCTTTCATTGGTCACTACAATGGCATTGGATTTCACGTGTTTAGCCACACGCCAAGCAAATAGCAGTTCTGTGAGTTCAGCTTCGCTGGGCTGACGCTCAGTCACGATTTTCCACTGGGTCACATCTTGCTGGACGTCGTCAGAGGTTTGGATTAAAAAGCCACCTGAGATCGCACGAAGCGTTTGACTAGGACCGCTCAATAAATCTGGCAGTACTAACACCCGCAGGTTCTTCTTCTTCGCAAGGATTTCTTGAGCTGCTGGCACACAACCGGGGGCCACCACACATTCTAGAAACGTCTGGGTCAGCGACTCAGCCGTCTCCACATCAATTTCCTGATTGAGGGCAACGATGCCACCAAAGGCAGACACATTATCAGCTTCAAAAGCACGTCTATAGGTAGACGCCATAGACTCACCGATAGCGACACCACAAGGGTTAGTATGCTTGAGCACAGCCGCCGCAGGACCATTTTCACTAGGGAATTCCGCAATGATGCGACGAGCAGCTTCAAGATCCACCAGATTGTTGTAGCTGAGATCTTTACCCTGGAGTTTTTCGGCAGCGGCCCAACCACTAGGTTGGTTGCCGGTTTGATACCAAACAGCAGGTTGGTGGGGGTTCTCGCCATAGCGGAGGGGTTGCTTTTGAGTGCCGCTGAGGGCAAAACGCTCACTGGTGGCATCGCCAGCTTGCTCGGTTAGGTACGTGGCAATAGCCTGATCATAGGTAGCCGTATGCCAAAAGACTTGACGGGCGCATTGGGCACGGAATTCTAAAGAAGGTTGACCGTTATGAATTCTTAGTTCGTTGAGATAACCTTCATACTGACCAGGGTTGCAGAGAACAGTCAGGTAAGCGTGGTTTTTTGCCGCCGAGCGCAGCATGGTGGGGCCACCGATGTCGATGTTTTCAATGGCATCTGTCAGATTAGCGTCGGGCTTAGCAATGGTCTGCTCAAAGGGATACAGGTTGACAACCACTAGATCGATCGGACGAATATCGTTATCGGCCAGATCTTTTTGGTCATCAGGATTATCGGTGCGCGCTAGCAAACCACCGTGGATGCGAGGTTGAAGAGTTTTAACGCGTCCACCAAGGATTTCAGGAAAGCCAGTGTAGTCGGATACTTTGGTGACGGGGATGCCTGCTTCGGTGAGGGTGCGAGCAGTACCACCGCTGCTAATGATATCAAAATCGAACTCTGTGGTGAGGACCTTGGCTAGATCAACAATTCCTGTTTTGTCAGATGCACTGAGCAGCGCTAAGCGTGTCATGGGATTTTCTATCTTCTCGGGGTGATCACCCCTACTAGGGTAGAACGCAAGGGTGCATTTTTCCGCCCCCAAAATCCCAGCTATGATGAATAAGCCTTAGTAGGAGTATGACCTTTGTGCCTACTCCATTCTGAACAGATCGCTATGCAACACTTCATCTAATTCAGCGTCAGCCAGCCAAACACATCAAGCGCCGTTAAGGATAAGTCAAGCCCTTCCAAAACCGGTAGATCTGCTTTATTGGTCAAAATCCGGATTCGTTGCTCCTTATCAACTACCAACACACTGTCTTCCCCTGGATCAAGTAACCAACCCAACTCACTTCCATGCTCAATACAGTGCAATAAATTACTGAGCACCTGGGTTTGACTCTGATCCGGCGACAAAATTTCAATGGACCAGTCCGGCGAAATTAGAAATCGATTGGCAATCCGCCCAGTTTCGGTCAGGGGAATGCGGCCCCAACGAAATACTGAAATATCGGGCACAATGGAACGCCCGCCAAACGTGCAGCGTAATTCTGGAAATGCGGCTGCCCGCTTGGTTGACCTTGCCACTTGGTTAATCGTTTCACAAAGCGTACTTTGCAACAGACTATGCTCACCCTGGGGCATCGGCTTCTGTAAGATACGGCCCTGAACAAATTCGGATGCAGGCTTAGTTTCTGGCAGTTCCAGAAAGGCTTTAAGCGTAAGTGGTTGAGTTGCAACAGTCATACGACTCAAATTTTGTAATCCAATCCTTCTCTGAACTGTAACAAATAGGATGAGCTTTCATATCTATTGACTGAATCCTTGCTCTTAACCAAAATCCCTAATTGGGGGAAGATGCTGAAACTGCATACAAAGCACTACTACCTGCCCCCTTCGACTTCGCGAAGGGGGCGCTTAAGATAGCTAGAAAAAACGTTGACTATCCAACTTAATCGTCGTCGTCGTCATCATCGTCATCGTCATCGTCGTCATCGTCATCGTCGTCGTCATCATTGCATCGACGACATTCGCCATGATCATCCGAACGATTATCGATGACCGTAGTCGACGACCCGACAATTTGAGTAATTTCAGTAACCGTTGTGGTCACAATGCTCGTATAGCTGCGCGTGTAGGAAAACGTTTCCCGAATATCTCGACCGCCACCAACCAGGTCATAGCGAATACTGGCGACACAGTTAATTTCCACATCCTCCAGCCTGAGGTCATCCCCCAGTTCTGCCCGCAGCTCTCGTTCCAACTGAGTCAGGGAAATCACCTCAGATTTCAGAATATATCTACCACCAGCCGCCTCAATTAAACGGGCTCCACTGTTGGTATGAATCTCCTGCCAGCGGCCACCACGGGTTCTAGCAAACACCTGATAAACCACATTGGCATAGGTCGTTTGCGGCTTATTCAGGATCTCCAACTGCAGGACTAAATTACGGCTCTGCTGGGTGCGGCCCGTCTGACGAGCCACATGTAATACCGACTCCCAAACACGACGCGTAACCTGGCTTTGAATTTCTGAACGTCTACGGGTTGAACGACTGCTGTTGGTCTCCGTACGAGACCTTGAGCTACGCCGACGGCGTTGAGCGCGACTATCGCCATCATCATCATCGTCATCACGACTTTCTTGGCCATCGTCATCGTCGTCGTCATTACTACTTGATGTTAGGATGGCTGGCCGGTTAGAAGTGCGGCCAGAGACTGCAGTTTCTGTGGATTCAGTGCGGCTGGCTGTGACAGTACTTGATGTGGAGGTACGGACAATGGCTGTTGTCGTAGTTGTACTGATTTCTCTGTAGCTTTGTCGATAAGTAATCTTTTCGCGCAAGTCACGACCACCACCGACTAAGTCGTAGCGAATGCTAACGACACAGTCCAGCTCTACGTCTTCGATACTTAGATTCTCACCCAGTTCATCCCGAATTTCCTCTTCTAGTTCGGCAATGGAAATGACTTCCGATTCCAGGATGAACTTACCGTCGCTACCGGGAAGTAACCGTGCACCGCGATTAGTATGAATTTCTTGCCATTCACTACTACCACGGGTTCTAGCAAAAACTTGATACACCGCATTGGCATAGGTGGTCTGGGGTTTATTGAGCACCTCTAACTGCAACACCAGATTTGTACTCCGCTGGTTACGCTCCACCAGTCGGGCCACATGCAACACAGAATTCCAATTCTGAGCTCGACTTACTTGCTTTTGCGAGATCGGTGACGGGGCTGCAGATACTACATTTCCACGGGTTGGTGATTGCTGAGCCTGCCAAACCAAGGAAACCAACGCGGCTGGCAAAGCAGCCTTAAAGAACACACTTCGGAAAAAGGAATACTGCATAGCATTTCGTGATGACGCTGGTAGCCCATGGAGCTACCAAAGGGGCATCCATAGCTTCAGGCGTAGCTGACTTGAGGGATTTATGGAGTATTGATGAAATTTATGTGGTCAAGTGAGCTTACCCCAACGTCCTCATATATGCTTTTATGGGGTTTCCATTGCTATTCAAGCCTCGGTTACAATTTTTTAGTTCTTGTCATTGACGGTAATACGCAAGGCCTTTGGTATTTACTATTTCTAGACATAGAACAGAGATTGAAAGGTCTATGACGGGTCTACGGTAGAATCCGTAGCGACCTTCCCACTAATCACTGTTTGCCTATGTCACTTCGTGCCCTGTCCGCTGGTGACTCTACCGCTGACCATCTTTTGATTCTTCTCCATGGCTGGGGAGCTAATGCGCAGGACGTTGCAGGCATCGCCCCGTACATGCAGTTAGAGAAGTATCAAATGCTGTTCCCAGATGCTCCCCATGCTCACAAAATAGCCAATGGTATGGGAGCACCTAACGGACGGATGTGGTACGCCCTACCTGACATTTTCGACTTTGACCAGCCCTTCACCCATCAGGCAGATCTACAGCAAAGTCGGCAGTTGCTACTCGACTGGATCACCGCTTTACCGGAAAAAACCGGCATTCCATTGGGGAAAACTATCCTCGGCGGCTTTTCCCAAGGGGGAGCCATGACATTAGACATTGGCATGGGGCTGCCCGTTGCAGGAATGATGATCCTTAGCGGTTATAGCCACGGTCCCTTGGTAACGCCCATTAATCCACGCCCCATTCTGCTAGTCCATGGCCGCCAAGACCCAGTGGTTCCCATTACCCAAGCCCATCAAAACAAAGCTGAACTCGGCCACTTGTCAGTTGATGTTGACTATCACGAATTCAACATGGGGCACGAAATCAACCTACAGGTACTAGAGATGGCCAAGAATTTTTGCGAAAAACTTTGTAAAAACTAGGTGTAACATTTCAGACGCACTCCGGGACAGTGATAACGACACCGAATACACTGGAGACAGCGCCCGCCCACAGGAGCCAGCACCCATGGTTTTAAGTACAAGCAAAGTTTCTGATAAGCCCATTGCTGACGTTACTCAAGAAGAGGTCGATCAGCTGGCACAACGTCTAGAACAGGATGAATACACGACAGCCTTTGAAGGTCTGCAGGATTGGCATCGACTACGGTCAATAGCATTCCAGCGTCCAGAGCTAGTGCGTTCTTATCTACATTTATTAGATGTAGAAACCTACGACGAAGCCTAATGACAGATGCGTCACCAACGACCAAAATTTTGGTCGGCATTAGTGGCGGCATAGCGGCCTATAAAGTTTGTGAGGTGGTGTCTACCCTGGCTAAAGCAGGGGCAGAGGTACGGGTTATTCTGACGTCCTCGGCAGAGGCGTTTGTTTCGGCTTTGACCTTTGCCACCCTCTCACGTCATAACGCTTACACCGATGATAATTTTTGGTCCGCTGACCAGGTTCGCCCCCTACATATTGAGCTAGCTGAATGGGCGGACTGTTTTTTGATTGCACCGTTAACAGCAAATACTCTGGGGAAATTGGCCCACGGCTTAGCAGACAATCTGCTAAGCAATACGGTCTTAGCATCCACATGCCCAGTGCTACTGGCTCCGGCTATGAATACGGATATGTGGCTACAGCCGTCTGTCCAGCGTAACTGGCACCAGGTTTTAACGTATGAACGTTACCATGCGGTGGGACCAGCGGCTGGCAGGTTAGCGTGCGATCGCATCGGCACCGGTCGCATGGCCACACCCCAGACCATCCTCGCTGCCCTAGAGTCTCTCAAACACACCCAAGGTCGTCGTGACCTCAAGGGCAAGCGCGTCCTCATTAGTACTGGTAGCACCCAGGAATTTATCGACGCCGTTCGCTACATTGGCAATCCATCGACTGGTCGTATGGGCATTGCTTTAGCCACTGCCGCCGTCCATCGTGGAGCACATGTATCCTTAGTACATGGCCCCATGGAAAGACATCTCCGCCAGACCATTCCAGATCCAGTGCAAACCACAGCCGTTGTTAGTGCCGCCGATATGGAAGCGGCCCTGATGGCTCAGTTAGACACTGTAGACTGGATCATCATGGCCGCAGCAGTAGCTGATATGCGCCCCCAGTTGCACGTCACTGGCAAACTTGCTAAGGCAGATTTACCTAACCCGTTACCCCTTGAACCGGTCACAGATATTGCGGCAAAACTGTCCGCTAACAAAAGAGCCGACCAAACCCTGGTGGGGTTTGCGGCTCAAACAGGCGATATTATTCAGCCTGCCCTAGGCAAGCTACAGCGTAAAGGATTGGATGCCCTTGTGGCCAACCCAGTAGATCAGCCGGAGAGTGGATTTGGCAGCGATCTCAACCATGGCATCTTCCTAGATAAATACGGCCAACAAATAACATTGGCCACCGACACCAAATTATCGATGGCCCACAAAATCTATAGCCTGCTCCGCAAGATACCTAGTGAGGCCCCATTAGACCTTTAGCGTCGAACCTTACCTCAATAATCAATCTCACTCAGACGCTCACCCAGTATGATCGCTGTCGCAACCTTCAGACTAGATGAGCCACTACCCACTATTGCAAGTCCAAACTCTGAATATGATTAATCACATCTGAATCTGGCAAGAAGCGAATACGCTCAAACGCTTCATTATCACTGCCCAAGATATTCCCAGATAAATCTGCCAAGGAAACCACACCAACATTTACCTGAGACATATTAGGGTTAGACGCTTGAATAGAACTTAAGACACTATCTGCATCCTGCTTGGAGAAGAACATGGAGAAAATAGACTCTTCAGAGTCATCACCAATCGATAGCGGCAGATAATTCCCAGCAGCATCTTGCAAAGCAAACAAAGGAACCAACGATGAAGAGGTAGTCCCACCAAAATTACTATCCAAAGCACGCGCTGCCTCCAATTCTTCAGCCTCAGGAATAAAGATCAACTTTAAAGGGACTTCCCGTTCTTCCTGGGCTAGGCGATGAACAGATGCTAAGTCAATCACACCAACAGAGCCACCTTGGTTAAATCGAGGCTCCTCTTCGCGAACCTGCTCTACAAAACTGAGCACATCATCTTCAGTAAAGAACACCCGTAGTAGAGATACATTTCCCATGCCATCATTGGGCAAATCAACAACTGATGTCACATAGCCACCAGAACTATCAGCCACCACAAAAACAGGGACTTCTGCAAATTTAATGAGCAATTCATCTTCCGAAAGCGCTGCTGCTTGAGGGGTATGGAATGTAGCGGCAATAACACCACCACCTAATAGGCCACATAGAAAACGACCAAACATTGCTTTCATACTTCCTCCTGATGCCAAACTACTGACTTGCTCAGTCTTCATCATCTAACACAGCTTAACTTCATCTACGATAAGCTGAGACATTTCTACAACTGGCCACCGTCCCAAGCAAAGATCCCAAGCTACCCCAGGAGTACTGATAATATCCCGCATCCAATAGACTCAAAAATCTTGCACAGAGAGATTACAGGATTACAACACAAATTTAAAAAATCGGGATGACAGGATTCGAACCTGCGACATCCTGCTCCCAAAGCAGGCGCGCTACCAAGCTGCGCTACATCCCGTGGTCAAAAACACCCTAGACAATTAAACTGCTAAAGCCCAAGTGCAATAGATTAACAACCTAACATAAATATACCTCTGTTTACCCAATGGTTTTTGAACCGCTCAGAATACCTAACTCTATCCGACTTCAAAACTGGGCTATTGAGCAGCTACCAGGCATCTCTGACGAGCACCAGCAGCAGCTAAATATATTGAATATTTTCACGACTTTTGACCTACTCAATGCAACTCGCACCCAGTCAGCACGCTTAAAGCTGGCCCAGCAGCTTAACTCTCATATCAAATATGTCAACAAGTGGACGGCCTTAGCCCAACTAGCTTGCCTCCCCAGCGTAGGATGCAAATACTGCGGTCTACTATTGCACGCTGGCATTAGCTCACCTCAGCAATTGGCACTATTACCTGTTGCCCAACTTCACTCCCAACTTAAGCGACTCCAAATAAAACTCATGCAGCGAGCTGACCTGAGCCCAGATACAGCCCAAGTTTCACAATGGATTACTGAAGCCAAACAACTATGCAGGTAGGGCAAGACTAGACTCGCACCTCAGATATCACTCTTGATGTCTTAAATGCGTACAACCCACCTCAATACCAGAAACTAGCAAAGCTTATGGGGCAATTACCGTTTAATGCCTAATCTGGGTACCAAAACATCCCCTTAATGCCCTCTGGGTCTGGCATAAACCCTAAGTTTTTGTAAAAGTTCACAACATGGGGATCGGCAAACAGCGTAACGTTACTGATATCTTCACTGCGAAGTTTCTTGATCAGTTGCTGCATCAGTGCCTTGCCCAAACCTCTACCCTGAAAGCTAGGATGCACCACAACATCCCAAATGGTTGCATTAAAGGCATGATCTGAGGTAGCTCGGGAAAAGCCAATTAATCGTTTACGGGCCCCTTGCTGCTCCCACATGGTGACCACTAAAAAACTGTGTTGAATAGCTTTTTTGACCTTTCTTAGAGGTCGACGCGACCACCCAACAGCATCGCAGAGCTCTTCTAACTCATACAAATCAATGTTTCGATCTGTACTAAAAACAATACGAGCCACCTGGTCAGAACCGGTTGGATTTATCGCATAATCATCAGAAACAGCTTGTGTGGGCACTGATGAAGCCTCGGTGGGACTAAATAAGCTTTTCCAGAAACCCATGCAAACAAAACGGTTGGAAATATGAACTCTGCTTTAACTCTAGCAGTATAGACCTATCCTTTCCTAAGAGGGTAAAAACATTGCTTCAGGATCAATCAAAATTACATGGCCAATCGGTAACCAGCGAACACAGTAGTGTATGTATTTCTAATGATCTCTGTTTCTCACACCGGACACGGTTTTCCTTAGCAGAGATAACAAGACACTTTGGGTAATATTGCGTCAGGGACTTTGGAGCAAAGTCATCAAAGTTTTAATTGATGGGGTGTGTTCATGTTTCAGTTTGCCAAATGTGGTAAACCAAATTAGCCAACCGGTACAACTCATGCAGTTTCTGAATACATATGGCAGCCGGATTAAAGACATCGACAGTAGAGCTGCTGAAGCGCTTCAACCGAGCGTTTCCGCAATTTTATGAGCAATTTGTCAGTAGTGAGATTCAATTGCAAAACCTACGGCTTGCCTATCAGCTCTACAAAACCAAAAAGGCCGTTATTGAAATCAAACCGGAAGGTAATCGCAGCGCCCTCCATTTTGCCTATCGTAATCAGTCCTTTTTACTCAGCGATATCTTTGGTGTACTCACAGCCTATGGTCTAACAATCCATAGCCTCAGCCTATACGGACAGATTTATCCACCCATGCTGGTGTTTGTCAAACTGGTGGTCTCGCGTGGGGGTAAAGCCCTCAGTGATAAAACTGCCGATAACACCTGCCGGGCTATTCGAGAAGCTTTAGCCGGACGCTACGAAGTGGAAGAAATGCTCAGCGTTGAATTCAACCTCAACGCAGGCTTAGAAAAAGTTGAAACTGAATTTTATGTAGACCCAGTCTTTCATTTGCCAGCCTTACTCATCGAAGCAGATAACCAACCAGGTCTGTTTTATAAGGTCATGTATGCCATTTGGCAAGAAGATTTGCTGGTGGTGAATGCTAATCTATTGGTATGGCGTGGTCGTACCCGATTGATCTTGTACCTATTAGGCCCCAATGAGAGTTTAATTCCAGAATATTTAGGACATAAGATTGCCGATGGTATGCGCGAGCGTTTACTTGGCGGGCCTTACTAGAGAATGCGGGAACAGAGGTTATCTATTTGTTATCTGTTGATAGGTGAAGCCTTTAGCCATCGAACGTTGGATGGGACTAGTTCGAGTTTGAATGTTGTCTTACGAATGCGATTTGCACCATGGTGGTGACACCTGTCTTCGGAGTGCCCCATGTCTATGATTTCACTCCCAATTTATTTTCCACTACCACCACCCATCGTTCAGTATTAGTCTGCATTCATGGCTGGCTACTCAGTAGAGCCTATTGGCAACCTCTGATGCAGCAGCTTGCTCCAGATATTGAGTGTCTTGCCTACGACTTGAGAGGCTTTGGGGATTCAACCCAAGATCTATCTTGCCGCTCTATTACTGTAGATGCCCCCACCTACGGGCTTACAGCCTACGCCTATGATTTAAATGCATTATTAGAGGCCCTCGAACTAGAGGATGTATGGCTAATGGGCCATTCTTTGGGGGGCAGTATTGCTCTATGGGCAGCTCATTTGTTTCCAGAACGTGTGCGAGGAGTTATCTGTGTAAATGCAGGGGGTGGCATATATATCCACAATGCCTTTGAAAGATTTCGCAGCGCTGGGCAACAAATGTTAGGGTGGCGACCTCAATGGCTACAGCATCTGCCATTATTACCATGGGTATTTGCCAACATCATGGTGCAACAAACCTTGAGTTATCGTTGGGGCCAACAACGGCTGATTGATTTTCTAAGGGCAGATCCAGAGGCGGCAGCTCAGTCACTCCTAGCATCAACAACTGAAGATGAAGTCCATCAACTGCCCCAGATAGTCTCCCAGCTATCTCAACCGGTATATTTCATCACCGGGGAACAAGATATGGTTATGGAGCCTCGCTACGTACAGCATTTGGCTAGTTTTCATAAATTTTTTCGTCAGGGCAAAGAAGCAGTTGTTGCGTTCAAACAATGCGGCCACTTTGCCATGCTAGAACAGCCACTAGCGCTAGAAGCACAGATCCGCCAATGGCTGCTCCTTACCAGTTAACGCTGGTATAACTCAGCAACGTGTTCTAGAGGGAGCCGAGAATAAACTCCCAGATCTAATTTAGAACAATGTCCCTGATCAAAATGATCGCTAGCAGCACAGGCAATCATGGCTGCATTATCCGTGCAAAATTTTAGCGAGGGAATGTAAATGTTAATACCTTGCGCTGCTGCTGTCTCAGCAATTACATGACGCAAGCCACTGTTGGCAGCCACACCTCCTCCCATCACAATCGCAGGCAGGTTTTGGTCTTGGGCACAGCGCATCGCTCGTTTCACTAATGCCCGCACCACAGCGTACTGGAAGCTGGCAGCGATATCAGCTACAGGGAGTGGATCCACCCCCTCTGATTTAAGGCGCTCTACCAGCCTCAAAACAGCGGTTTTAAGACCACTAAAGCTTGCATCATAAGGATGATAGCCACCTTCTGGCAAGGAAATGTTACCCTCTGGCAGTCGAAATGCTTTCGGGTCACCCTGCTGGGCTAATTGATCAATGATAGGGCCGCCGGGATATCCCAGAGCCAGCAAGCGAGCGACTTTATCGAAGGCTTCACCGGCAGCGTCATCTCGGGTTTTACCGAGCAATTTGTATTGACCGCAGCCATCAACTCGAATCAAGCTGGTGTGCCCACCGGAGACTAATAGACACAGGAAAGGCGGCCGCAGATCAGTGTGTTCTAAATAGGCTGCATAGATGTGTCCCTCCAGATGGTGCACACCTAAAAACGGTTTGTGATGTACCATTGCCAGGGTTTTACCAACACTCATACCAACCAAGAGAGCACCCACCAGGCCCGGTGCACAGGTGGTGGCAACAGCGTCGATATCAGCCCAACCCAATTGAGATTTAAGCAACGCTTCATTCACTGTGTCGCCAATGGTCAGCAAATGTTCGCGGGATGCTAACTCTGGCACAACACCACCATAGCGACTATGCAGGTCAATTTGGGATGCCACAACACTACTGAGCACTTGACGATGCTTCACCACCGATGCGGCTGTTTCATCACAGCTGGTTTCAATTGCTAAAATCGTGGCCATGCGTCAATTGTGTCGTCATGTAAAGTCTTGTGAGTAATTTCCCTGCCAGGGTTTGGCAGAAAGGTATGATCCCTGAGAGTCAAGTAGATCCTTAATTTAGTTCACGTTGGTTGAGTTTTAAAAGCGACTTCAATACTGCGTCGGCTAACTGATAAAGCATACACACTAGGGAACTAGTTAAAGCAGCATTACAGTTAGTTATCTAAGTTAAGAGATTCACTGAATTAATTTTTTGTCTTTTGTAAAACACAAAGGAAACATTTTATGCGACGGTTGTTTGCTCTGGCTCTAGTACTTTGCCTCTGGTTTGGCTTCGCGGCACCCGCCTCTGCCAGCTTGGCTGGAGACAACGTGGCTGGTTTGACCCCCTGTGGCGAATCTGCTGCGTTCCAACAACGTGCCTCTGCGGCCAAAACAGAAGGTGCTAAAGCACGTTTTGATTTTTATGCTAACTCCAGCCTACTTTGCGGCGAAGATGGCCTCCCCCACTTGGTGGTAGATGGAGATTTTGCTCATCTTGGTGAGTTTGTCATTCCCGGCATTTTATTCCTTTACATCGCTGGCTGGATTGGTTGGGCTGGGCGTTCTTACTTGATCGCGTCTCGCACTGCCAAGAAGCCCGAGGAGAAAGAAATCATCATCGATACTGGCTTGGCTATCAAGTCTTCTTTGGCGGGTGCGGCTTGGCCCCTAGCTGCATTCAAGGATATGGCATCCGGTGCCATGTTTGCGAAGGATGATGAAATCACAATTTCACCTCGCTAATTAATACATCAGAGGCACGGCTTGGGCTTGATGAGTCGAATCAATATAACTGGGTCGTGCTGACTTATTGTTTTTAGATGTTTTTATTCAGGACACTTTCCCATGCCCGAAGGCTTAGTAAAATACCTGTCTACAGCCCCTGTATTAGCTACAATTTGGATGCTGATCACAGCTGGTATCTTGATTGAATTTAATCGTTTTTTCCCCGATCTACTACTTCATCCTTAGGGATAGCTGACTATTTGTCACTGCACTGGTTATAGATTGGAAAAAATCCCACCTCAGTTTTCAAAGCTGAGGTGGGATTTTTTAAGATAACGGGCTTATATCTCCCTTAAATTCCTGGTTTTTCATTTAATGACCAGTAATATTCCACTGGCAACCTTGAAGCTCGGCAACTTTCTTCCAGTTGCTTTTGCTGAGACATTGCCTTACGCAGGGTAATAATCAGTTCCTGGAGTTGTTCCTTCTGTGGGGAGTGCTGATAGATAGCCGCAGTAGTTTCACGTTCCAAGAGCCTTAGTAATAGCTCGTAATGGATATGGGATGGCAGGGGAATAGGACGATCCATAGTCGGAAAATCAGAGTAGGGAACCTGAAACGGGTAGACAATAGACAACTTCCAGGGACTAGGTCATGAGCTGCCCAATAGCAGCACCGGGATCGGGCTGCCGCATCAGCGACTCACCCACTAAAATGGCATGGGCTCCAGCTTGCGCTACCCGCATAACGTCATCCGGTCGATGGATACCAGACTCACTTACAAACAACATGTCATCAGCTCTGACATGGGTTGATGCATGGGCCAACAAATCCTGCGTAGTGTCTAAGCTAACCGAAAAGTCCTCGAGGTTACGGTTATTCACACCAAGCACGTTAACCTGGTCTACATTGAGCACCCGGTCTAGTTCTTCAGCGGTATGGACCTCCACCAGGGCAGTCATTCCTAAGGCTTTAGCGATTCGCGTAAAGTAACTCAAATCCTTGTCTGACAAAATGGCCGCAATCAGCAAAATAGCATCAGCTCCATAGATTCGGGCCAGATAAATCTGATAGGGATAAATGATGAATTCCTTACATAGAATCGGCAGGCTTATGGCGTGACGCACTTGAGCAAGATAGTCAAAACTACCCTGGAAAAATTTTTGATCGGTAAGCACCGATAGACAGGTAGCTCCACCTTTTTCGTAGGCGGTTGCGATCGCAACCGGATCAAAATCTTCCCGGATCACCCCCTTACTGGGGGAGGCTTTCTTTACCTCAGCAATCACAGAGGGTGATGTCTTACCGCTACGTAAAGCCGCAGCAAAATCTAATGGAGGAGGTGCCGTCAAGACCTGCCGTTGTAACTCTGCCAGCGATGTTTTTCCCCGCAGACGCTCCACTTCGACTTCTTTGTGCCAAACAATTTCCTCAAGGATATGGCGGGGTTCACTATCAGGAACCTTCACCTGATAGCGCAGAGTATCAACAGCTACCGCAGGATTGGGAGGACGCCGTCTAATCTTCATGCCGTCACCTCAGCACGCTTAAAGGCCTCATCTAACACCTCAGATAGCGTTGGGTGTGTATGGACGATAAAGGACAGATCTTTAACGGTTAACCCCTGAGCAATAGCATTAGCAGCCTCTTGAATCAGGTCCGCTGCATGGATACCGATAATGTGAGTTCCCAGAATTTCCCCCGTGTCCTTACGGTAGATTACCTTAGCCAGGCCATCAGATTCATTTTCTGCCAGCGCTTTGGAGTTGGCTTTGAAGTAGCTGCGTACGGCACCAATCTTAAAACCTTCTGCCGCAGCTAGCTCTTTAGCCGCAGGCTCAGTAAGACCGACAAAGCTCACCTCTGGATGGGTAAATGCGGCGGCCGGAATACTGCGATAGTCAACGGTACGATTATTTTCCAAAATATTTTCAACAGCCACCACACCCTGGGCTGAGGCAGCATGGGCCAACATCATCTTGCCAGTGGCATCACCAATAGCCCAAAGATGAGGTATAGGCTCACCATCCCGCAGAACTTCCATACGGTCATTTACTGGGATAAAGCCACGACGATCAGTTTCAATAGCTAGACTTTCTAAGCCCATATCCTTCGTGGCAGGGATGCGCCCAGTTGCCACCAGGCAAGCATCAACCTCTAGCACATCGACCGTTTCCTTCGTTTTTAAATCAGCCAGCTCAATGGTCACTGGAGAGCCAGGTGTAACGGTCTTAGCAATCACACCCACATGGGTATCAATATCACGAGGGTCGATGAGAACGCGCTTAGCGATTTTGGCGATGTCCGGATCAAAGGTGGGCATCAGCTGGGGCAAAGCCTCAATCATACTGACTTCACACCCCAAAGCCGTATACACATCAGAAAATTCTAGACCGATATAGCCACTCCCAATAATGGCCACCCACTGAGGTAGCCAGTCCAGCTTAATTGCTTCGTCGCTGGTAAATACGGTTTTACCATCAGTCTCAATACCAGGGGGCACAAAGGGAACAGACCCTGGCGACAGCATAATGTCCTTAGTGGTGTAGGTCTTTTCACCATCAGCCGTGGTCACAGTCACTTTCTGAGTGCCGGCCAGCTTACCCCAACCGCGAATCGTATCTACACCCAGTCGAGTCAGACTATTGGTTAAGTCACCCTGGATCTTGCTAACCAAGTTACTGGCATGATCAGCAATGGCAGAGCGCTCAAACTGCACGTCTCCCACTTGAATGCCGAAGGACTGTAGATGATGCTTGTCGCGCAATTCGCGGACGCGACCAGATGCAGCCAACAATGCTTTCGAAGGTATACATCCTCGATTAACGCAGGTGCCTCCCATATCAGCCGCTTCAATAATGGCGGTCTTTAACCCGCTTTTCACAGCGTGCAATGCCGCCCCATGACCACCGACACCGGCACCTACGATGATTAGGTCATAATCAAAGGATGAACTCACAACGATCTCCTGTTTCAGCACATTTGCGACCCCTTAGTTATTGAATTGATGCCGTTTGCCTAAGGTAGAAAACGACATGGGCAACATAGGGGCAGAATCCATTCTCAACTAGATTGTGGATATTAGACAACTTGATATTGAGCAATTATTTTCAAATTTGTTAGATTCGATATCTGTCTGACTAAATACCTGTAGATCCATTTTTATCCCCAAGGCCAGTTCCTAACGAACAGAGCTCTTTACAAAAACGTAGTTAACTTTCTACTTTTGCCTAGACTTGGAACATCTTGGCTAGGGTTAGATTCACAAATCTCATTACTAAAGACCCCACACCAATTGCGATCGCTAAAATCATAGACATTGCTCAGTCAATGTTAAGCAATTCAGCAATGGTTGAAAGGGCCTACTAACGAGGCAAGATCAATGGATAAACGTCAGCTAAGGCAGTCTGCTGTTGCCGATTTTCTGCAATCTTTGGAGCACCTGGATGAGCTATTAGGCGATACAGCGGATACGCTCGTTTTAGATGATGGGCCTCAAGAACCGGAATCAGGTCAAGATGAATCGCGATCTTCCCAGCCACATCAGCCTCGCAACATTCAAAAAAACCACGCTCGTCAAGATCCGCCTAACTCTCATCAACCATGACGCTGACGTTTGGCTTCGTAAAGCATTAGAGCTGTTGCGATCGCAACATTCAACGATTCCACACCAGCCGCCAATGGGATTTTGACCTGATGTGTGGCTAAATCCATAGCTTGCTGCGACAGCCCAGCGCCTTCGTTTCCCATCAAAAAAACAGTCGGTTGCCGCAGATCTAAATCCCAGTAGTCCAGGGAAGCTGTAGGGGTAGTGGCCACCAGCTGTACATCTAAGCTTTTTAAGTCATTCAATGTAGCAATGGTCTGCATTGGTAAACGAAACCATTGCCCTGCCGTAGCCCGTAGCACCTTGGGATGATCTACGTCTACGCTATCGGTTGTGAGCCAGATGCGATCGCATCCTGCTGCCGCTGCTGTACGGATCACCGTACCCAAGTTACCTGGATCCTGTAACCGTTGCAGCGCCACACCCAGGGAAACCCTTTCTACAAGCCTGGTGGACTGAGCAATGCGCCGCGCAATCGCCACCACTCCATCCGGGCTGACAGTGGTACACATACTGACTAGCACATCAGGACTGACCAAGCGAATATCAGTCCCCAGCCGCCTTAAGCAGTCCAATAAATCACCATGGGTATGTCCCCAGTTTTCTGTGAACGCGACCTGAAGCAATGGATATTCAACAGCACACGCTTCCTGTAAGAGATGAGTTCCTTCTAGCAGAAACACATTTTGTCGTCGCCGCTCCTTAGCCTGATGCAGCTTTCGAAACTGCTTGGCCAGGGGATTTTTAGTGCTGATAATTGTTGTCAGGTTCTCTAGCATTCAAATGCTTTATCACTCAGACCTTGCCGTTGGGCGCAGTCTGCTTTACTCACCACATTGACAGACTCAATAAACAGTAAAGGATACAAGTGTATCGATTGCTACTGCCAAATGCCCAACCAGCTCACTATCAATTTCCTGAGCAATCAATCAATAATTGATAAAAAAGTCTGAATAAATAAGGAAAACTAAAGCACTTTATTGCCGCCATCTAACAACAACAAAACGATTCAGAATAGTTTGAGTCAAACATCAGGACAAAAACCAGACATAAAAGTACTGAATTAAAAATGCGGAACCCGGGACTTGAACCCGGAAGTCCTTGCGAACACTAGAACCTGAATCTAGCGCGTCTACCAATTCCGCCAGTTCCGCTTAGGGCTATAAAAGTAACCGTAGTTTACTATCGTCTAGCAATCAGACTGATTCGTCAATCCCCAGTTTTGGCCTTTTAAGGACGATTTTTCGCTTTTCAAAAGAATTAAAACACCTATTCAACGACAAAAGGATATTAATATGGCTTAACAAATAAGTACTTTCAGGTAGAATCGTCACCATTGTTAACAAAAGTGGCTAGATTGCCATTTTTATGTTCTTGTGTGGCTGAGTCTCTTTATTGAATTTGGAGGACATTATCATCAATACCTCACTTCAGGCTGATCAACGCTCCTCCAGCGAGTCCTCACCTGTTATTGAAATTTGGGGCAAACAGCCCCTCAGTGGCCATATATCCGTCAGTGGAGCCAAAAACTCGGCATTGGTCGTTATGGCAGGTTCAATTCTGTGTTCGCAGGATTGTCGGATTCGCAACATCCCTGATTTAGTAGACATCGGTCGCATGGCGGATGTGCTCACTGCCTTGGGTGTGAAGGTGTCTCGCCATGGAGACATGCTGGATGTAGATGCCAGTTCTATCAGTCATTCCCGTGCACCTTACGAAATCGTTAGCAAACTTAGAGCCAGCTTCTTCGTCATTGGCCCTTTACTAGCCCGTCTAGGCGTTGCCCGGGTGCCGCTGCCAGGAGGCTGCGCCATTGGTGCTCGCCCTGTGGCTCTTCACATCCGAGGACTACAGGCACTGGGTGCAGAAGTACACATGGACCATGGTATTGTTCATGCCTACGTACCTGGCACCCGCAATCGCTTAAAAGGCGGAAAAATTTATTTAGATTACCCCAGCGTTGGTGCAACAGAGACCCTGATGATGGCAGCTACCCTAGCTGAAGGGGAAACCATCATTGAGAATGCCGCTCAGGAGCCAGAGGTACTGGATCTAGCCAACTTCTGTCGAGCCATGGGTGCACGCATTCGTGGAGCAGGCACAAACACCATCACCATCGCTGGTGTTCCTCACCTTCATTCCACCGACTACGGCATTATTCCAGACCGAATTGAAGCGGGTACGTTCATGCTTGCCGGGGCTATCACTAAATCCCCCATCAGCCTGTCGCCCATTCTTCCAGAACACCTAACACCTGTGATTGCCAAACTGGCAGAAGCTGGCACCAGAGTTGAAATGGAAGGCCACAATCGCGCCAGGATCATTCCCGGTGAACGGCTTTTACCCATCGAAATTGAGACTCGCCCCCACCCAGGGTTTCCCACCGATATGCAGGCCCAGTTTATGGCGCTGACCACCCTTGCAGACGGCGATAGCGTCATCACAGAAACCGTTTTTGAAAACCGGTTACAGCATGTTGCTGAGTTCAACCGCATGGGTGCAAATATTCGCCTGACTGGGAATTCTGCTGTAATTCGCGGCGTTCCATACTTGTCAGGGGCTCCGGTGACGGGCACTGATTTGCGAGCCGCCGCCGCCCTACTAGTGGCAGGCTTGGCTGCTGAAGGCAAAACCACACTGCATGGGTTACAACACCTGGATCGCGGCTATGAAAACATTGAGGCTAAGCTAGCCGCAGTCGGGGCTAAATTACGTCGAATCCCAGACCCTGCGCTAGCGTCTACGAATATGGCGAATCCGGCAGTTATCGTTTAGGTGCAGACCGCTACACTGTAGCTTAGTAAAGCTCAGCGATAGGGGAGATGGATGGCGTGGGTGAGAAATGCATTTTAACTGGATTACGAGCTAACCATTTTCGCCATCCCCTCGATCTACGGGCGACGGAATCTCTTAAGCAACTACCAGGCTTAGACCTGGCCATTCGCGCTCTGCTACGTCCCACAGCAGAGCAATTTTTTTACCTAGAAAATATTGCGACCAGTGTTTTGGTGGGCCCCCAACAGCTGCCAGACATCCATCAGCTATTGGTTGAAGCTTGTCAAATTTTAGACATAGAAGCGCCTCAACTTTATGTTAAGCAGCATCCCGTTCCCAATGCTTATACCTTTGCCATGCGAGGTAAGCAGCCGTTTATTGTGGTGCATACCTCATTGATCGAGCTGCTGAATGCCAAGGAACTGCAGGCAGTCATTGGCCATGAACTAGGGCATCTCAAATGTGACCATGGCGTATATTTGACCCTGGCTAATTTGCTGACATTGGCCGCCAGTCAGCTACCGTTGGGTCCAGTATTGGCTCAAAACCTACAAAATCAGATTCTGGAATGGGTGCGATGTGCTGAGTTTACGTGCGATCGCGCCGCCCTTTTAGTCAGTCAGGAATCCAGAGTTGTAGCCTCGGTGTTGATGAAATTAACGGGAGGCTCCCCCACCCTCTCCCCTCAACTCAACTTAGACGCATTTCTCGCTCAAGCAAACGCGTACGAAGATTTAAACTATGACCAACTGGCAATTTTTCTCAAACAATTACGCACCCAGGAGCTGACCCACCCCGTCCCAGTGCTACGTGCTAAGGAAATCATGCAATGGCATAACACCCTCAATTATCAAAGGCTACTACAAACACGCCGTCTGCAACTAAATGAAGATGCCAGAGGCGGCTGGCGAAACTGGTAAATGGGAAAAAGGGGGTTACAGAGGTGGCTGAACTCTGTATAATGTTAAAGCTATTCGGGCGGATGGCGAAATTGGTAGACGCACCACACTCAAAATGTGGCGGCCTTTGGTCATGCGAGTTCGAGTCTCGCTCTGCCCATTGAATATTGGTCAACATTCTTATCATTTTTTTGGTGTGGAGATGTTCATAGAACATCTCCACACTTTGCATTCTGACGAGAATTTATACTCATCTTTGGGAAATCTAGACCAACGGAAAACAATGCAATGCCTGGATAGGCACTGAGGGAAGGTTGGCTAGTACATTCCAGTTGGGTCACTCCCCACACAACGCCACGTTTTATCACGTTCATCTCCTAACCCATCAAGAAGAATGTCTATTTGGTGATGTTTTGGGAGAACATACACAGCTCAATCCTTCGGGGCAAATTGCTGCAGACGAATGGCAACAGATAGCCGCCGCCCATCAGCGTGATATTGAGCTAGACCATTGGACAGTACTCCCCAATGGTGTACGAGCATTAATCGCCGTAATCCAAAGCGACGCAAAATCTGTATGCAGCTACAGTTTGCAGCAAAGCCAGCCAAAACCCCGTGCTCTCTCATCCTTTGTCGCTGGGTTCAAAGCTGCAGCTGCTAAGCGCATCAATCTTGTCAGAGGCGTACCAGGAGCTCCTGTATGGCAGCGGGGTTACCAGGAGCAACGGATTGATGACCCTACAACCCTCGAACGGATCCGGCAACTACTAACCAGCCAGGCCCAAGCGGCAGGACTTGTTATCGACAACCGACAGCCGCATAACGCTAATCAATTAAGCCATCCGGTGGAGTAATCTCAACACGCCCTTGCGTTAAATCAACCACCGGCACTATTGCTTCTACAAACGGAATCAGAACTGTTCGCGCTTTTATTTGTCCGTTATCTTTGGTAGCCTCCTCTGGCTGATCTGACGCTAAAGCGACCTCCAGCAAATCGTTACCGGCTCGATACACATCAATTACCGACCCAATTTGCTCTCCAGTCTCCTGCAAGATCACGGCTAGTCCCATCAGATCGCCCACATGGAATTCCCCCGGTTCAAGGGGCAAACGATCGTCAGCGGGTATCAACAGCTGTGCATCACGCAGTACCTCTGCTTGATTGCGATAATTGATACCAGCCAGTTTGAGAATATACAGGCCTTTACCCTCTTGAAACCGCCCCTTCACCAGCTTGATGGGTTCTGGGTTAGCGGCTCCTGGCTTGAGCAACCAACGCTCACCCGGCTGTTCAAAGCGTTCTGGAAAATCGCTGTCGGGATAGACCCGAACTTCGCCATTCAAGCCATGGGCACCAACAATACGGCCAATGGTGAGCCAGTCGATTGGGGATTGAGAGTTGTTAGGCATGGGTTGTCGACTGCCCGTAAATGTCCTCAGTTAGCTGGGCCAAACGACGAATTGCGATCGCAATTCGCTCTGCGGTATCCGTCAGGCTAATCCTAAAGCACTGGTGTTTATGGGTCCAATCGTCACGCAGACCAGGGAAAAATGGACTACCGGGGACAATAATCACCCCGTAACGTTTCAAGGCTTGATAAAACGCCTGATCATCTATGGGGAGATCCTGAAGCCACAGCCAGGCAAATATGGAACCTTCTGCCTGGTGTAGGTACCAGGGAACATCTGGCATCGTCTCGTCTAAAGTAGCTTCAATGACTGAAAATTTCTGCTGATAGTGGGGACGAATCACAGTCTTAGCAATGTCAGCTAAAGCCCCTGAGGCAATGGCATGGGCAGCAATCGCCTGACCATAGCGAGAGGAATGAATACAGAGATTGGTCTGAAAAGATTCCAGCACTCGAATGGTCGCTGCATCACCCATGGCAATGCCTACACGCTCACCGGGTAATCCGGCTTTTGAAAGGCTGATGCAGTGAACTACGTTAGGCGTCAATATCGGCGTCATCTCAGTAAAATTGAGGGCCGGGAACGGGGGAGCATAGGCTGAGTCAATAAAGACGGGGACATTGGCCGCCAGACGGGCAATGCGTTGCACCTCTTCGTCGGTGAGAACATTGCCTGTGGGATTACAAGGTCGAGAAAACAGCACAAACCCGGTCTGTTCAGTCACCGTCAGCTGGCTGAAGTCGGGGCGATATTTGAACCGATGGGCGGCAGCATCCACCTCCAGGGTGGGTCGATACGCTCGCACAGCCTCGGGATAAAGCGAAACACCACCATACCCGGTATAGTCAGGGCTTAAGGGTAAAAGAATTTCCTTGAGTTTGCCCTCAGAGGTGTAGCCACCCAAGGCATTGGCAGCCAGAAAGTACAGCGACTGACTGCCGGGGGTAATCAGGATATTCTCGGCGGTGAGGCTCAGGTTATAGCGTTGATTAAAATCAGTTGCGATCGCATCAATCAATGGTTCATAGCCTCGGCTAGACCCATAGCGACACACCACCTCGCCGTAGTCTGAACTGGCCAATAAATCAGTGGTGCAGTCGCGCCACAGCTGCTCAACCTCAGGCAAAATTACCGGATTGCCTGCACTTAGGTTAATAAAGTCTGCAGACTGTCCCGACTGAAGGGTTTCGATGATATCTTTCATGATTGCCCGCACCCCTGTGAGGTGGGACATTTGTTGACCAAACTGGGTAAGTGCTGGAGCCATGAACTATTGCCTTATGAGGCTAAATTAATCGCTACAATCGTTGCCCCGTCATAGACAGGGCAAACAATTAAAAGACAGATTTACGACTGGTTTACTATACCGCAGCAAGTCTCAGCTATTTTTCTGCCCACATTAGGTACTGATCCGTGCCTCTGTTATTTACCTCTCCTTCACCCATGAATCTTCGTCGCTCCCTCAGTGCAAAGCTTCCTCCTCCACTCAAACCCTTAACCCAGTTCATTTATAACTATTGGTGGAGCTGGACCTCTGAGCGTGGGTCCCTATTTCGGGTGCTGGCCCCTGACCTTTGGCAAGACTGTCAGCACAATCCTGTAGCGCTTATGCAGGCAATTACTCCAGAACGTCTGTGGCAGCTTGCAGAAGATCCAAACTACCTCAAACGATTACAAACCCTAGCCGCTGAGTTTCAAACCTATCTCCATAGAGACCATACCTGGGCTCAAGAAGTAGCCCCTAGTATTACCTCTGATAACCCAGTTGCCTATTTCTGCATCGAGTACGGTATTCATGAATCTCTACCGCTGTACTGTGGCGGTTTGGGCGTGTTAGCTGGCGATCACCTCAAATCAGCCTCGGATTTAGGGCTACCAATGGTGGGTGTGGGCCTGTTATACCACCAGGGCTATTTCTCCCAGCGCCTTAATCGCAGTGGCTGGCAAGAAAGTCATTACAGGAGTAATGACTTTGAAAATCTGCCGCTGATTCCGGTATGCAATGAGCATGGGCAACGGCTCAAAATTCGGGTCATCATTGGCCAGCGCATGGTTAAAGCTCAAGTATGGCAGGTGCAAGTTGGTCGTAGTCTGCTGTACTTGTTGGATACAGACATTATTGAAAACGATAGTGAAGACCGACACATCACGGCCCAACTCTACAGTGGTGACCCGGATAAGCAATTGGCCCAGGAAATGCTTTTGGGTATCGGCGGTGTACGTATGCTGCAGGCGTTGGGCATTGAGCCTGCCATTTATCACCTGAATGATGTGCATGCAGCCTTCGCTTTACTGGAATTGGCAAGGTTTGAACTCGAACAAATGGGCGGCACCCTAGATGATGTCAAATCCTATGTGTGCGATCGCACCCTCTTTACAACACATACACCAGTGCCCACAGGCCAGGCATTTTCCGTGGGGATGATGGAGAACTATTTTGCCGATTATTGGCCCAGATTGGGACTAGAGCGTGAAGAATTCTTGGCCTTAGGACATCAAGCCTCAAGTCCTGACGTGTTTAGCATGACGGCTTTAGCACTACAGCTGACCCGGACGGCTAATGCGGTGAGCAAGCGCCACGGTGAGGTATCTCGACAGCTCTGGCAAAACCTCTACGCCGAGCGCTCAGACAAAAAAGCCCCCATTGGTCATGTCACTAACGGCATCCATGCCCGCAGCTGGATTGCCCCACTTTTAGAAGACCTGTATCAAGACTATTTAGGCAAACACTGGGCCGAGCGCATCAGCGATCCAGAAACTTGGAGCAAAATTGAACATATTCCCGACGAACGTCTGTGGCAGCGGCACCAAATTCTTAAAGCACGGCTAATTGCCTACACGCGAGACCGGGTGCTTAAGGCCAGGCGCGATCGCAAAGAATGCTCCGATGACATCAATGCAGTAGAGCGTCTGCTGGACCCTAAAATCCTCACCCTCGGCTTTGCCCGACGATTTAGCGACTATAAACGCAGTGACCTGATTTTTCGCGACCTCAGTCGGCTCACCCGAATTTTCTCTAATCAGAAGCGACCGGTACAGCTAATCATCGCCGGTAAAGCTCGGCCCAACGATACCGCTGGCAAGCGCATCATCCAGCGAGTCATGGAATGGAGTCGTCACCCAGACCTGCGAGACCGCATTGCCTTTATCGAAGACTATGACATGTATACGGCCAAGCTTATGGTCCAGGGCATTGATCTTTGGCTAAATACGCCCCGTCGCCCCCTGGAGGCCTCTGGCACCAGCGGTCAGAAAGTAGCCCTCAATGGCGGCATTAATTTCAGTGTGTTGGATGGTTGGTGGTGTGAAGGCTACAAGCTCCACCTCAACGGCTGGACAATTGGTGAAGATGCGGAAACAAGAGATCAGGACGTTCAAGATACGATAGATGCAGAATCGTTTTATTCCCAGCTCGAACGGGAGATTGTGCGTCTTTATTATGATTGCGATCGCAACCACGTTCCTCGCGCCTGGGTAAAACGAATGAAAGCCTCGATCCGCACCATTGCACCTATTTTCAATAGCGATCGCATGGTGTCTGACTACGTCAACCAGCTCTATATTTCATGAGTCCCCCCTGGCAACTCGACTTTTACCGACGCCCCTTAAAAAACACAGACAATCAGCCCCTATGGGAGTTACTTGTGTGTACTCCAAACATGGATTTCAGCTATGGGGAAACCTGCCCGCAGCCTGAAGCCGATGCCATGTGGCTACGTCATCAGATTAAGCAGGCCATCCACCGAGCAGGCTATCGCCCCAAGGTGCTACAGGTCTTTCGGCCCCAGACCCAAACCCTAACGGAAGTAGCCTGTCGAGAATTGGATATCCCGGTAGGGACCCAACGGAGGCTACCTACCTTAAAACAATGGCTGCGGCAACGTAACGCCTGGTATTCAAATCTCAAAACCTACACGGGAGAAGCCTATTCGCCATTTGCCATTGAGCGATCGACACCAATTCCCCTGCCAGATAATCTGTGGGGTGAAACGTGGCGGTTTGCGGGTCTATCCAACGCCGATCTGCTGCGGTTTCAATACGAAGCGATACCGGTGCGCTCCATCCCCAAAGAGCTACTACCTTTGGAAATTGGCCTATCTAGCACGGTCCTCATTCCGGGTGTAGTGATTGATGGTGGTCAGCGCTCCATGGCGTTGACTCAGTGGTTAGATTCGACGCAACCTGCATTTTTGAAGTATATAGCGGGTCAGCCGGATGGACTGATCTTGGAAGCGGGACTTTGCGATCGCTTCGTCCTCACCACCTTTGAAGACAGCGATGTACGCGGTGCAGCCAATGCCTTTGAACAACGCAAAGTAACGTCCAAAGGCTTACATTTTCTGCTAATCCGCCCCGATGATTCAGGCATGACCTATAGCGGTTTGTGGTTATTACAAGAATCGCCGGATACACAGGTCGGTTAATCCCCTAGCCATACCATGGTGCCTCTCAGAGGATCTTGGGTGTAGAGACGTTCCATAGTTAGTCTCTACACCCAAGACTAACTATCCCTACACATGGAAAAATATTTTTTGGATCAACCAAAATATCCCCTGGGGTAAGGGCATCCAAAGAGGCATCAGTATTAGCAACCCTAAATAAGTACGAGCGATAAAACTACTTTTTGCCTGGATTAACCCCATGACCATTAGTAGGGCACCAAACCCGATCACTGGAATCACAGCATAAGTCGTAATCACAAACACTATGAGTGTCCAATCTCGCTTTTGATACAGCCAACGGGGCACCTTTAGCAAAAAGCTAGCAGCGACTAGCCCCTCAATCAAAATCGTCCAATAGGACAGCACTAAACTCGCAGCAGCCATACGAGGTGTTGTGGCTAGCTCTTGCGGATTTAACACAGCCGCTGACGCCTGCATGGTTTCAAAAATATGACGATTCTCGGCAAGGGTGGTCAGGTTCAACCCACCAAAGAGAACAGCCCCCATTGCTAAACGGCTATCCAGCAAAAATGTCAGATGCAAAAAAGAACCGTCTAAATATTCGCCACCGATAAATTTCCAAAGGGTGGCAAACAAGAAACATAACCCTATCAGCCAGCGAGAATTCCAGCGCAGTACCTGCTTAGGCTTTTGGCTCCAAACTGCAATGGTGCACACCAACACCCAGTAAGTGTAGAGATATTCGTGGTTGACTAAAGTAGACCAGTGCCAAAGGTTATTAAATACAAGGCATGCGCTCATGCCTAGCCATACCCAGGGCCGACGCACCAAGCTTGGATTGAGCAACATAGCTGCCGCTAAAAGCTTTTCTGGCAACATGGTCCACAGCCAGTGATCAATGCCATGCAGCAGCAGCAGCAGCGTTGTCAGCCGCAGTACGAGCAAATAAGTTGGCGGTTCTAGCAGATTATCTAGCCATTGATTCCATTGTTTGACCCAGGTCATAGCTCAACCTCAACCGGATCAGCAATCGGCTCATAGACAATGGTCTTACCGTCATACACCAAGCGCCACGCCTGTAGCTGAATTTTAGTATCGCAACCCTGCTCACGATTTTCCCCATAAAGTTCAGCAATAGGATTCTGAGAATCTATTGAAAGCAGACGCTGGCCCACGCGGCTTAACTGTTGGAGTGTTGGAAAGGTGCTGACATGAATATAGGTTTCAGCCTTCAAAAATTTAGGCGATGCAGCCACCAGCTCAGGCAACATGATTTCTTGCTGCTGCTGGCAATCAATTAGACGGGTTTTAATGACACGACGCTCGTCACGGTCAATGGAGGCAAACATACCAAACCCCCCCCCATGCCACGGACTCAGACCAAGCGTTTGCACCAGTATGATTTGCCTGAGCGCAACCCCAGTTAACAGTAGGGGAATGGCCCCTATTTTGAGAAAGTTCAGCAGCGACTGCTTAAGAATCATCAAACGTTCGCTTTTATCGATACATCCAGTTCAACCCACCTACTGTAGCAGCGATAATTGCCGCTATGTAAAACACGTTGGTGTCTGCGGCGGCCCACACTGGACCAAAAATGAACGGGGAGACAAACTGACCAAGAGAGGCACAACCTGTACCAATGGCTAGCAATCCTGAACGTTGGGCATCAGGGGATAGATCGGCTAACGCACTGTAGAAATTTGGCATTACCAAGCCAAACCCTAAACCAAAGAGCAACCCGGCCAGTAGCATTAACGGCGGAGAGAGCACATTAGGGATAGTCGCCAACGAAATGGCCATCAGGAAAAAGCCAGATGCGATCGCACCACCAGCTCCCAACCGTTTTGAAACCTTAGCTGCACCTACCGCTGCAATCACCGCCGCACCTACTGAACGAGCAGATAACACAAAGCCGTTTAACAAGGAAGATGCGTCGATCGTCTCCTTGAGATAGAGCGGTGCATATACAACTACTACATAAAAAATGGCTGAGGCTGTCGCCAGAGCTAGCAAAAGCAGCAACACACTACTCTGCTGAAGAGTTTTGCCAATCTCCCCAGTTTGAGGCATACCAGACGCACGGCGACCTCCTTTAGTCAACACCAACAAACCCGCCAGAGCCACTGGTACCCCTAAGCCATAAAGAGCAAAAGCCCAGCGCCAATGGTATAACCCCAGCCAGCCACCCAAAATTGGGAAAATAACCGTAGCCGTAGCTAAGGCACTGGTAGCGTAGCCCATCATGCGTGTACGAGCTTCGCCATCATAAAGATTACTCAAAATACCAATACTGCCTGCCCCAATGCCACCGCTAGCAATGCCCACTAGCGCCCGCGACAGCAAAACCCCCCAAAAACCTTGGGCCAATGCACCCAGGCTACCAACAATCGCATACCCCAGCAGGCAAGATATCAAAATACGCACACTGCCTAAGCGACTTGCCAATAGACCAAATACAAGACTAGCCAGAGCCGTAGTCAGCGTATGGGTGCTCACTAACACTCCAGCCCAACGACTACTCAGCTCAAACTGAGCCACAATTTCTGGAAAAACGGGTGCAACGATGGCTCCAGCCGCACTCGACAAACAGCCTGCCATCATCAGAACAGCCAACACCTGCCAAGACTGGCGTCGTGGCGATGAGGGGGGTGGTAATTTATCAAGCCGTTCTAGCTCAGGGGGAACCGGTTTCTGATAGACAGTGGTCATAGGGGGGAACACAGTAACACTTGCAGGAAACGCACCTCCACGGGCCAGTCGTTCGCGACAAGTTAATAGATGTTAACATTACCCATAACTGGTTATTAAGGTTAGGTATAAGCAAAAACTTATACCTAACCTTAATAATGCTGTTACGTGCATATCTCTACTTTGATTTGAGGTGGCTGTCCATGTTGTAGCCGACGGCTCAAATATTTTTATTGGACTTCATTGCCAGTTATCGAAGCGTCACTAAATCGCATCGGTAGGATGTTGACTACCGTCATACTGCAATCACAATGAAATCCGATTTGAGTCGATAATCTGAGTTTACTAGGGCTTTACTCAGCAAAAATCAAGTTAGGTCTCGTACAGTGGAAAGACTTTAATGATGATAATTTTTTAACCTGTAATTCTAGCTTTAGAAGATGGAAGCATCTACTGTTCTCAAAGGTCAACCCATATATCGCCGCGCACGTGCTGTTGGTATCAACCCTAACTATTGGTATCCAGTTTTTTGGGCTGATCAGCTCAAGCCCGAGGAAGTAGTATCTGTCCGAGTTTGGGAATCTTCTTTGGCGCTCTATCGTGATGCCAATGGAGACGTTAACGCGCTAGCGGATGCCTGTCCCCACAAAGGAGTAGAACTGCATCAAGGAGAGGTTCACGGCAACAATCTGGTCTGTCCCTACCATGGTTGGGAGTTTGATCAAGAGGGTCAGTGTGTTAGCATCCCTTACTACCCAAAGGAACAAAAGTTACCCTGTGCCCAAGCCCGTCGCTACCCTACTCGCGAAGCCTATGGCATTGTTTGGGTTTTTCCAGGAGATGCTGAATTAGCTGAACACCAACCTTTACCAGAAGTACCTCAATATAATCAGCCAGGCTGGTTTATGGTGCGTATTCCTGGACATTTTCAGGCCCATTTTTCCATTTGTAATGAAAATACAATGGACGTCTTCCATGGGTTTTTACACAAAGATCTGCAGGGCTGGTATGACCCCAAGCTGCTCAATTTAAAGCAAGATGACAACAGCGTATCAGCCGATTACCAAGTCTCTTATAAGGGCTTTCTGAGTAAGCTTCTGGGATTGGGCACTAAAGGCAGTGACAGTACCACCCGCACCGTCTCTATCCGTTATCAATACCCCCACTATGCAACCGCCTTAGAGTCAGTTTCCTCGCTTTATCTGATGCGGTTGCCCATCGGCCCCACCGAAACAAAATCCTTTTCTCTAATGTTCCTAAAGCTGCCACTACCCCAATGGTTACTGACGGGTCCCGTAGCCAGAATGCTCGAAAAAGTGATTTTGAACAGTATTTTTCTTAAGTTTCTACATCAAGACGTAGAAATGATGGAAAGTGAACAACGTAATTACTCCATCGACCCGCATCGCAACTACGTCGAAGTTAATCCAGCAATTATTGCTCTACAAAGAGTCATAGTCAGTCAATATGAGCATTTAGAAGTTTCGCATTCATCTTCTTTAGAAGCAGCCAAAGAGTCTTCTATCCCACCATCTCAGGAGGTTAGTAACGGTATGCTTGTGTGATTCGCCCGCTTGGGGATACCCAAGCCTCCGTTGCCAAGGCCTGTTGTACCTATAGGTTCATCGGCTTTCTAGGCTCAGACCTTGGTTGATTGATATGCTCAATGTAGGTGATGAGGAGTAAATTGTGGAAGTCGTTAATGACTACGTGCAGCGTTTACATGCAAGCGGGTTATACCCTGACAAGTTTATTTGCCACCATAAAAATGGCAATCAGATTGATGTAGAAGAACAGGGAACTGGTAAACGGCATCAGGTTCTGACGTTTTGTACCAACGACGTGTTAGGTATGGCGCAAGATGATGCTGTCACACAGGCTGCTATCGACTCCATTCGTCGTTATGGCACCTCAAACAGCTCTTGTTCAGTCCTAAGTGGTCGCATTGACTTACATCGTCAGCTAGAGGAGGAAATTTCTGCTTTCAAGCATTTGCCCCATACTCAGTTGTTTCTTAATGCATGGATGGCCTTACAGGCATTAATGGATGGTTTTTGCCATCTAGCAGTACCTGTTCAAGGGTTCCAGCATACCCGTGAGACGATTATCTTTAGCGACGTGCTGAACCACGGTTGCATTATTGCAGCCGTGGTTAATGCCGATAATCGCTCAGGTAAGATGTTCGGCCATAGTCCCAAGGTGCGGGTCAAAGCCTATCGTCACTGTGACATGGACGATCTAGAGCGTAAGATGCGCCGCTATGTGCGTCCTGATGACCGGGTGATTGTAATTTCTGACGCGGTCTTTTCCATGGATGGTGATGTGGTACCGCTGCCCCGCATGTTAGACATCATGGAAGACTACCCCGGCAGCGTTGTGGTCATGGATGAAGCCCATGCCAGTGGTGCCATTGGTGGAAAAGGTGAAGGCATTTACGACCACTTTGGAATTACTCCCCAGTCTGTGATTGACCGTGGCATTGTACCCATCATCATGACGACTTTTTCAAAGTTTGCAGGCTCCGCAGGTGCCGCCATTAGTGCCTCAAACCGAGAGCTCATTGACCTTTTGGATGTGTCCCCCACCTCCATCGGTACTATTTCTCTTCCCCCACCAGTCACCGCAGCAGCATTAGAGAGTATCCGCCAGGTACGCAGTCAGCCAGAACGCGTGGCTAAGTTGCAGTCTAATACTCGTTATCTGCGCTCTAAGCTGATTGCTGCTGGTTTTGACGCCATCGGTGAGACTAACGTTGTCCCCGTATTGCTTCCCCCTGACCTAGATCCCAAATCCTTTGCTCGCGCCCTCATGGAAGAACACGGCATTTGGGTTTCGGCCATCTGGTTTATTGCTAAGCCTCGCTTACGGATTACGGCCAATGCGCTTCATACCCAAGCCGAAATGGATCGGCTAATAGAAGCCATGGTTGCTGTCCGTCAGAAGCTTGGCGGTGCGGTTGCTCAGTACGCTTAGGTAAAAAGGCAATAGGGAGTAGGGCATAGGTAATGGGGGAATAAACTCAAATTTATTCCTTAAGATGTGGCTTTATTTTGGTTTCATCTCCTACTCTCTACTCCCCAGTTCCGACTTTCCCAGCTATGCGTAATTTTTCCATCAAGACGGTCACTACCGCCAAAGACAAAGCTGACTTTCTCGCGGTCCCATCTTACGTATACCGCAATGACCCTCATTGGGTTGCCCCCATCGAGTCGAGTACGGCTAAACAGTTTTCAGAGGAGAATTCATTTTTTCAATACGGCAAGCTCCAGCAGTTTGTTGCTTACCACAATGAACAGCCTATAGGTCGAGTGGTTGCGGCTGTTAATGATCGCCTGATTGAACGTGAAGGTAAATCGGTTGGGCTCATGGGCTTTTTTGAATGCGTTGACAATCACAACATCGGTCAGGCAATGCTAGATGAGGCTACCAACTGGCTCAAACAGCAGGGCATGACTGTAGCTCGCGGTCCCATTGATCTATCGACCCATAATAACTGTTGTTTTTTGGCAGATGGGTTTGATTCGGACCCGATGCTGATGATGCCCTATAACCCTCAGTATTATCTGGACATCATGGAGGCTAACGGCTGGCACAAGGCTAAGGATGTCTACGCCTATGATTTACCGCTGGATCAACCTTTACCCGACAGCTTTGAACGGGGTTATAAGATCGCGCAGAAAGCTGGCATTAAGTTTCGCACCATCCATACTAAAGGCAAAGCATTTGAGCAAGACTGTCGTCAAATTTACGAGCTGTTCACCACAGCATTTGCCCATAACTGGAGTTCTAGTGCCCGCACTGAAGAGGAGTTTATGGTGGAGGCGCGGGAGCTGCAGACTCTGGTGGATACAGATATTTTCGTGATTGCAGAAGACCCGAAAAAAGACTCCGACAACAAAATGGTTGGCTTTTTTATGGCTCTGCCGGATTACAACATTGCCCTTAAGCATGTGAAGGGCAAGCTTAATGTTTTTGGTATTCTCAAATTTCTTTGGTTTCGTCGCAAGATTGACCAAGCAAGGGTTTTGGCTATTTGTACGCTACCGGAATACAGTCGCAACATGGTGGCGTTGGCAGTGGTGTATTTAGGCATGAAGGGGGGCACAGAGAAAAATCCCCCCTATAAGCGTTCCGAATTGTCTTGGGTCTATGAGGACAACATGCGATCGCGAAACATCATTGAAAGCACCGGAGCCACCATCTACAAAACCTATCGAATTTACGAAAAGGTATTAGCCTGATCACGGTGAAATGCCTCGATAGATACTAATTTATTAGCATCAGAATCCCACAAAATAAACTGAGCGCAGTCCAACATTTCGCTCATCTTAATTGTCTTTGAATCTAAAAGAAGATGATTATTTTTCTGATGGCATGCCTTCAGATTGTAATTAGGAATTCTTTCAGAAAGATGATGGATATTGTGATAGCTAATATCAGCCGTAAACCACTTTAAAATAGTGGGCAATTCTAAATAACTACTGCCTTCAATAGCCCCCATTAAATAGTCCCAGCCTTCCGTTTTGTGGGCATAGGCTCCATCAAAATTGTGCTGAACAAAAAAGACATTGATAAAAATTGCCGCTGAGAGCGTCAGTACAGCGGAGTAAATTCCCAAGAAAAATCCTGTCCCTAGCCAACGACAAAGTAAAAACCAGCTACTAACCACAAAAATATTGTTGAGCAAGATATCCCAAAACTCAGCAGCTGTAGACCAATGCTTAGGTTGATGGGAAGAAAGTATAGCCGACCAGCTCGTTTTAGGCGTAGACCTTAAGCAACTAAAGCCATAACAAATAAAATCATAAATACCCAAAACAAAAATTATTCTGGGTTTAAAGGCTAGATAGAAAAAGCCACCAGGAAATGCCATCAATGGATGTCTAAGCATCCCATATAAATTTTGCTCTGATGGAGTCAGCTGAGCATACTCTTTAGTCGATAAGAAATCGCCAATGCCTCGATATCGCTCCCAATCACCATTGGTTTTGTGGTGATACGCATGGTCTCGCGACCACCAATATTGGGGCATCGCATTAACAAGACCAAAAATAAAGCCAACGACTCGATTGACTTTTTTAGACCGAAAAAGTGAGTAATGTCCACAATCATGCATTAAAGAAAAGCAGCGCAATGAGAAAAGTACTAAAAGAATGATGATTGGAGGTATGAGCCAAATATAGATTTTGGCAACTTTTACGGCTAAAACCCATAGAAGAATGTATGGAATCAGCGTGTTTAAGACCTGATATGTAGCACGCCAATTATTGCTCTGCATATAGGGAGTCAGAACAAAGTCAGACTTTTCAATTGTTGTTTTCATTCAATGGGATACTCTAAAAGCATCCTGCTTTAGGTAAATATGTAAAGTAGAAAAGCAATCTTTTATTCAGCGTTTTTTTGGTTTTAGGTAAACCAAAACTACTCATTTGAATAAATGAAATTAGTGATGATGGCTGAGTTATTAGTTCAACGTTGTCTTAGCTGTCTCATCTTAGCTGCTTTATTAATGCAGCTGTGTCGGTTGTACAATCCATAAAAACGACGAGATTTCCGTTACGATAACAGCTTAAGCCCAGAGTCACTGGCATTAGATCCCTTGGGTTCATCAGGTTTACTAAAAAGCATCAAGCAAACGCATGAAAGCACTTGTTACAGGAGCAAATGGCTTCACTGGTTCCCATTTAGTTAAGCTGCTCAGCTCCCAGGGGCATAAGGTCATTGGCTTAGTTCGCCGCACGAGCGATCTGTCACGGCTCGCAAACATGGATATTGAACTAGCTTACGGTGACATTACTGATGCAGCAATACTTAGTCAGGCGATGGCAGGGGTGGATGTGGTGTTTCACATTGCTGCTTGTGTTGATTTGGGTATTGTGGATGCGGCCAGGATGGAGCGGGTGAATGTGGAAGGGACTCGTACAGTCTTGGGGGCGATCAGGGTTCAAGATCATCCTCCCAAACTGATCTATTGCAGCACCATTGGCATCTATGGTGATACGGCTGGTCAGGTGATTGATGAGACCTATCAACGTACGCAAACAGGATTTTCGTCTGCCTATGATGAGACGAAGTACAAGGCGCAGCAATTGGTGAATCAGCATGTAACCGATGGGTTTGCGGCGGTAAGTTTGATGCCGGGGGGAATTTTTGGGGCGGATGATCCGCACTTTGGGCCGGTGATTAAGTTGTTTTTGAAGGGGCGGCTGCCATTGTGGCCGGGGTGCGATCGCATTACCGGCATCGTCCACGTTGACGACCTTGTTCAGGCCATGGTTCTGGCAGCTGACAAGGCTCCCCCTGGCGAACATTTCATCATCTCTGCCGGGGAGCTATCCATCGGCGAAATGTTTAAGATTCTGGGCGATGCGGCGGGGGTAAAAGCTCCAGCTGATGCACCCAAGCCACTAGTCAGACTGATTGGCGGCATTCTAGATCCCATCGGCAAGCTCTTTTCCTGGAATGCACCATTAAATAATGAGCTGGTTCACTATATCTATGACCGCTGCGTCCGCATTAGTAGTGAAAAAGCCATACGAGTCCTGGGCTGGCAGCCCCGTTCAGTCCCTGAAATCCTGACCGGTATTGCACAGGAACTAACAGCCACTTAAAGTTAGGTCATAGCGGTAAATACAAAATTTGGCCTTCTAACTCCCCAGTTGCAATACATTCTAGGATTGTCAAAACATCCTCAATGACTTGGCCAACGGGCGCATTGGTTGGTACTTCGATCACTCCTGGCATTGAATAACCTTGGGCAACTCTTTCATAGGCGTATTTGGTAATCGTAGCCACATCATGGGTTAACAACACACGCTGTTCTTGGGCAGCCCATGCCAATACGGTTGGGTCATCTTTACCGGATAGGGCAACGTCTTGAACTCTAGCAATATCAATACTTGGATTACGTCTGAACAGACCTCTAATGATTGTATTGTCGAAGTTTTCGTCTGCCAAAAGCTTTAACATGCTTCTTGTGCATGTTTACGATTCAGCAATCGATCGCGAATGCCATTGGGGTCTAACCGCGCTTCATTCAACTGCTGAATGGTTTTTGACTGGGCTTGACGTTCTGCTAAATAGTCCTCAACCATCTGCTGGTGATTTAGGTAAAACGCAATGGTGGCATATACATCTGCCAGGTTCAAAGCGGGGTAGCGATGGACGATTTCTTCCGCCGTTGTACCTTGCTTGAAAACAGTGACCACAGTATCTAAAGTGATACGGGTTTTGCCCACCAGCACAACGTTATCAGGATTGATTTCTAGTGGTGGCGGGTCTGCAATGATTGCAAATGTCATGGGAACAGATGGGGAAATTGATAATGATCGTAGCAAATGCCAGCAGGGCCAGTATTAATGATGTTGAGACAGACACTGATAACTTTGCCAGCTGATATTTTGTAAAACGACCCTGTCGGGACTTTGAATTAGGATGGCAGTCATCATCGCCTCCTTAATGAAATCCACTGACTAAACTTGATTGCTTGGCTAAAACACCATCTTCTAAGTAGGTAATTTCATCGGCAGCATCGGTAATGCGTGGATCGTGGGTAATGATCAAGACCGTGCAGCCTTTGTTTTTAGCCAAATACTGCATTAGCTCGATCACATCATGGCCAGTGGCTGAATCTAAAGCTGCTGTCGGTTCATCAGCCATAATTAATTCCGGCTCGCCTGCTAGAGCACGGGCGATCGCAACTCGCTGCTTTTGACCACCCGATAGATCCGCTGGTAAATTATTTGCCCGATCACCTAACCCCACCTGTTTTAGTAAATCAAAAGCTTGTTCTTTGATAGCCAATCCTTTTTTATGCTTGATCTGTAGGGCTAGCTCAATATTTTCCAAAGCAGTGAGGGCAGGAAATAGATTAAAGCTTTGGAAAATAAAGCCGATGTGGTCACGGCGAAAAGCGGTAAGTTCTTTGGGCGATAGCTTTGTAATTTCTTGGCCCAGTAGCTCTACCTGCCCGGCTGTAGGCGTCAAAATCCCTGCCAAAATCGATAGCAGCGTCGTTTTTCCAGACCCAGAAGGCCCCATCATCAGTCGAATTTGACCACGGGGAATGGCCAGATCAATGCCCTTGAGCACCTTGGTTTCAGTGGTGCCCGACATAAAGGACATTTGGATGTTATTTGCTGCGATCGCAACCATTAATTCTTAAACTCACACCTCACATTCACGTCTCTCTTCATCTCAGGCGGTTATGCCTTAAACACAATTCCCGGATCCACTCGTGTCACCTTCTGAATCGCAAAAACAGCAGCCCCAACACACATCACAACCGTGATGCCAAATACCCCAAAAGCACTTAGGGGGGTAATCAACACCACAATCCCTTGGGTCGCCGCCGTCCAAGTGCCTATTCCCCAGCACAGCAATAAACCTGGCACATAGCCCAACACCGCCATCCACAGCGACTGCTCTAAAATCACGCTGTAGATATCCCAATCTGAAGCCCCCATAGCCTTGAGGGTGCCAAACTGCCGCAGATTTTCAGAAACCGACGTATACAAAATCTGAGCCACCACTACCATGCCGACAATCACACCGACAATGGCCCCTAACCCTAAGATAAAACCTATGCCCGTACGATTCTGCCAATAGGCCTGGGTGATATTAATCAGTTCATCCTTAGTGAACGCCTTAGTTCCCGACAGAGAAGACTCTATGCGTTGCTTGAGAGTTTGTAAATTTTCCCCCGGCTCAGCTTTGATCAAAATGTAGGTCACCGGAGAATCTGAGCTGAGCGGTTCTGGATCACCCACATCAGCACTCGCCGCATCTGGATCACGCTGATAGGCATTCACACAGGTAATATCACCATTCCCAAGCTGACAGGTTAATCCAGCCGAAAACCCAGAACTAATATAGGCATTGGCATTCAACAAAGATGTGAAAACAAATTTGCTAGAAACCAGAGATTGGGTATCCTGGGTCAAGCCGACTACCATGACCGGCAACTGACGAATGCGAGCCGTATCTCCCACACCATCAATCCGAAATGAACGCATATTGGTGCGGTCAATCAACGCTGAATAGGGAGCACTTAAAGCTTTCAGTGTTGCATCGGAAACCTCACCGGGACGAAATAGTTGTCCATTGGGGTCAAACCCAAACACCCGTAGCGTTGTCAGATTACCGTCCGCATACCAGCGGCCTGACCCCATGATGAGTGCCTCTGCACGTGCTATCCCTTCAATTGATTGGGCCCGCTGAACCTGCACATAGGGAAACGGTTCAGTGAGCTCAAAGTTAACGATATTTTCTGACGCAACCCAAATATCGGCAGCCGAATTATCAATCAGCAGCGTTGTCGATCGAGTAAACCCCTTAAGGATACCAGTTTGGATTGTGACCAAACTGACGGCAAACATAATACCGGCTTGGGCCACCAGAAACCGTGGTAGGTCTTTGAGTAGATTTTTACGGGCTAACGAAACCATAGTCCACACAGGCCGTTGCTGATTTACAAGATGAATCGATCTGAAATAAGTGCTATTGATCAGGAACTTCCAGATCAAATCCTCCTCAGGATCAGCAACGCTCACGCTAGTAAAGCAGTCGCCCTCAGTGCAACCATTCTAGCGGGAAACCAATCAGCAAAGGCTTACACGGGATAGAAACCAAACTGTCCTACACCTCATCAAGCCATAGGTTCTGAGCAAGCGGTCGCATCAGACCCTATGATTATTTGGCCATCTCCAAAACTCGTTGAATAAAGGGCCATTTTGCTTGGGTATAGGCCTCGCGATCATAGTGATAACGTTCAGCTAACGCCTGTTTTAAGGCAGCGTAGTCGCTAGCGATCGCACGGTTAGAACGAAGCAAATCCCGAAACCGAATTCGCTCTTGCCACAGCTCACTTTCATAGGGAATTAAGTGGAGGTGGTGTGTCCGCACAGCATCGGATGGTTTACAGAACCAATGCATGACATCCGGTTTATAGGGAAAATATTGATAGCCGTTCCTGGTCAACACATCAATTGCTGGCCTTGAAACCTCCAGCGATTTCACCCCAAACATGATGTCAATCACTGGTTTTGCCAAAAGGCCTGACACGGCAGTGCTGCCCACATGCTCAACACTGCCCCAAAGCCAATGACCAATGACCTCTATCAAGAAGGCTTTTTCAGCTTTAAACTTGGCGGGCCATTCAAGATCATAGGCCGAAAGTTCTACTGGAGCTGATGCCATGATTTATGAGCATGTTGGATTACTTAAAAACTCTAGCTGGTTTCAACATTGCTGGGATCCAAGGACTAAATGTCGCTGAGATAAATCGCTCAATGCCAGCTAAATCTGGGTGAATCTGAATGTCCTTATAGATATCTGTAGCTGCCAGCATAGCGGCAATGGTTTGCGCCTGTCCCTGCATATGTTCTGTCAACCACAGACCACCGGGCTGCAAAAATTTTGGAGCTTTCGCTATGAGCAGACGAATATCCTCTAACCCATCATTTCCACCATCTAAGGCCCGATGGGGTTCATGGTTAGTGACTTCAGGCTCTAAATCCAGCACCATCTGACTTGGAATATAGGGCGGATTAGTAATCACACCAGACAACTTGCCACGCCAATCCCTTAACGGCTCAAACCAGTTGCCTTGATGAAACTCAAGATTGTTAGCTCCATTGCGCTGGGCATTTTGACGAGCAACCTGCAAAGCCTCTGAACTAATATCAACAGCTAGTACCTGGGCATCGGGGAAGGCTTTGGCGATTGCGATCGCAATCGCCCCACTCCCTGTCCCCAAATCAGCCCAAACCATAGGCTCTGGAAGATTTTTGTTCTGCTTTACCCACGCCTGCATAATCTCCACCATCAGCTCCGTTTCAGGCCGAGGTATTAACACATCTGGTGTCACCGTCAGCATTAAATCCCGCCACGGCGTCTCACCCACCAGATATTGCACCGGTACTCGTTCGGTCAAACGGCGCTGCCACTGCTGAGTTAACCAATCCAGCGAATACCGCAAAGGCACAACCCGATCTCGATACAGCCCTAAGCTTAGTTCCGACGGGCTCAGGCTGCTAACTCCCTGCAAAAACCAGTCCACCTCATACAAAGGGACATTGTTTTTTTGGGCATCAGATCGAGCCTGCAATATCCACGTATACAAAACGTCCCCAGGAACAGCTTCAAACGCCTTATCTTCCATCGCACAGACGTTCTGTCTATCCCAAAACTCGCAAAACGCTGGCAATGGAATCCACATCCGCTGAATCTTTGAGAACAGCAATAGCCTTCTGGAACTCGCCTTCCCGCACTTCATGGGTGACGATCACGAGTTCTGCCAAACTGTCCTGCAAACCAATCTGCACGATGGATTCGAGACTCAGATGATGTCTACCAAAAATTTCGCCTAAATGGCCAATGACTCCAGGCCGATCCTTCACCATTAGCCGCAGGTAAAAGCGACTTTCCAATTCCTCCATCGGACTAATGGTCTTATAGTCGCTGTAGGCATGGCTTAACAGCGGATTCGGCAGTTTTTCTTCAGCCGGAGACTCCATGTGGAGGGTGGCGGCAATGGCCATCACATCCGACACGATGGCACTGGCGGTAGGACCTTCTCCTGCACCTGGCCCGTAGAGCATGACTTGGCCGATGGGATCGCCTTCAACGAGTACTGCATTGTTAACATCGTTGACACTGGCTAGGGGGTGCTTGAGCGGTACTAGTGTAGGGTGAACACGGAGTTGGATAGTGTCAGCGTTGGGGTTTTGTTTTGCGATCGCAAGCAGCTTGATCACGAATCCTAAGGTTTTCGCATAATCCACATCCGATGCACTGACATTGCGAATACCTTCCGTAAAGACATCCTCGCGGCGGATTTTTCCTCCAAAGGCAATGGACGCCAAAATGGCAATCTTATCAGCTGCATCTAGACCATCTACATCAGCAGTCGGGTCAGCCTCTGCATAGCCCAGGGCCTGAGCATCCGCCAAAATCGGAGCAAAGTCCCCTCCCTCTGACTGCATGCGAGTCAATATATAGTTGGTGGTTCCATTAATAATGCCAGTGACCGCATCGATCCGGTTTACCCCAAGCGCCTGCTGCAACGGTTGAATAACAGGAATTCCGCCACCTACAGCCGCTTCATAGAGCACGTACACACCCGCTTTTTTGGCAGCTTCAGCAATCTCATTCCCATATCGAGAGATGATAGCTTTATTAGCCGTCACCACGTGCTTGCCATCCTCAATCGCCTCCAAAATCAGTGACCGAGCAGGCTCTAATCCCCCAATGACTTCCACCACAATATCGATATCGGGATCAGTCACTATTGCTTCGAGGTCAGTGGTTAAACACATCTCTGGTAAATTAACTGACCGAGGCTTATCCAAAGAACGTACACCCACCTTATGAATTTCTAAGGTTTGTAGCAACGGATGACGCTGGGCCGCGTCTAACAAAATTTTGGCCGTACCAGTGCCTACCGTACCCAGACCCAATAATCCAACCTTGAAAACCAATGTGCTATCCCGCTCGATTTACCACAAATTATTGTAAAAGCCAGGGAACCGTCAGACTCACCTGGCTTTTACATAATATTTATTTGGATGTTGCTACCCGACCAAGTCAGTAAGACTTAGTAAGTCTCAACATGCCAGCGATGGGCTTTCTTCATACCTTTACGGTAATCAGTCCAATCAGTACCGGTCTTAGCCGCTGCTGCTGTTAACGCCTCATCGATACCGCCTTCCATACCGCGCAAACCGCAGATGTAAACATGGGTCTTCTCCTCCTGAATCAGACTCCAAAGTTCATCAGCGTACTCGGCAATACGGTGCTGGATATACATACGACCACCTTCGGAGTTTTGCTGCTCACGACTAATGGCGTAGGTTAAACGGAAGTTGTCAGGATACTGGGCCTGCATCTCTTCCAGCTCTTCCTTATACAGGATATTAGGTGTCTTAGGCACACCAAAGAACAACCAGGCAAATCCCTTGAACGTATAGTCAGGATTTGCTTCACGCTCTTTATCTTTAAACATGCGCCACAGATATGCACGGAAAGGAGCAATACCTGTCCCTGTCCCCATCATGATCACCTTGGCATCAGGATCGTCAGGCAACAACATCTCCTTACCGACAGGGCCAGTAATCTTCACCTTTGTACCAGGCTCTAGATTACAGAGATAGGTAGAGCAAACACCGTTGATCGTTTCACCGCTCTCAGGATGATTGTAGGTAAGCTGACGAACGCAAAGGGATACGGTCTTATCGTCTACATCATCCCCATGGCGAGTAGATGCGATGGAGTATAACCGCAGCTTATGAGGCTTACCATTCTCATCAGTACCCTCAGGAATGATACCGATACTTTGGCCTTCCACATAGGCCAAATCACCTTCAGACAGATCAAATTTAATATGCTGAACGAGGCCAATACCACCGTCTGCCACTAGGGCTTCGTTGGATAGGCATTCACCCAGGTAAGGCGTCTTGGGCTTGTAAATATTAATCGGTACATTAGCACCGGGTTTCTTAGCTTTAGCTTTGGTTTCGGCCATGGGTTTCTTTGCTGCAGGTGCTACTTGAGCCACAGGCACGGTTGGCATATCGCCATTTGCTGGACGAATGCTAACAATTTCACCCCCCATACGCATGATGCGCCGCGTTTCTTCGGCCATACGCTGATAAGGGACTGTAACGAAGGTGCTCCCGCTCTGACGCACGGGTGCTATGCTCCCGGCAATTGAGCCTAGGCCTTTGACCTCATATATAAACAGACGGTTACCAGAAATACTGACACTACCGCCGATGACGCTCGAATTATACATGCGCTGAACTTTTAGTATCTCCTAACCCTTCAGACAGTGGCTTAACCACCCATCTGAAACTAATCATCCATCTAGCGTATCATTCTGAGCGAAGTGTTCTGATACATAAGAGCAGTGACTGAGGAGCCCCTATCGATACATAGGCAAAGTTAACCTTACGCTGTAGCTCACCCTGTACCCTACCGAAGATAATCGGATCGAAACTATAAAATACGATGCATTTATATGATGTCTTTGGCTTTCTGAGAAGCGCAAATGATGACTTTACCAGGTAAACGCCCCTAAACTTGACATAAAAATTTACAAAATATTCTCAGAAAATAGCTCAAGCTCCCTTGGTCTCGTCATTTTGAGATTCTGCCAAATCTGAGAAGTACGTGACAGATTGTAAAAAAACGAAAGTCTATTTATCATAAAGTACAGGCCAAGATCCTACCTGATGGCGATTACGGCCATCCTATGGGTGGGTGCTTGTGACATCCCCATGTCCTCAAAGGGTTGTTTATATATTCCCAACCCTTTATCTATAGGACTTGATGCCATACTAAGAGGATTTGAGATGACCATTGCAATGGGCCGTGCTGGAGCCGATCGAGGCGTCTTCGACGTCGTCGATGACTGGCTCAAGCGCGATAGATTTGTCTTTGTTGGTTGGTCCGGTTTGCTGCTGTTCCCCTGTGCCTTCTTGGCCATTGGCGGCTGGCTCACTGGTACCACCTTTGTTACGTCCTGGTATACCCATGGACTCGCATCTTCCTATTTGGAAGGTGCCAACTTCCTGACAGTTGCTGTCTCCTCCCCCGCTGACAGCATGGGCCACTCCCTGCTCTTGTTGTGGGGACCCGAGGCGCAAGGTGACTTCGTTCGCTGGTGTCAAATCGGCGGACTCTGGGCCTTCGTCGCTCTCCATGGAGCCTTCGCTCTGATTGGCTTCATGCTCCGGCAGTTTGAAGTCGCTCGACTCGTCGGGCTACGTCCTTACAACGCGATTGCGTTCTCAGCTCCCATCGCTGTCTTCGTTTCCGTGTTCTTGATGTACCCCCTCGGCCAGTCCAGCTGGTTCTTTGCTCCCAGCTTCGGTGTGGCCGCTATCTTCCGCTTCTTGCTCTTCTTGCAAGGCTTCCACAACTGGACCCTCAACCCCTTCCACATGATGGGCGTTGCCGGCGTCCTCGGGGGCGCACTCCTCTGTGCCATCCACGGGGCCACCGTGGAAAACACCCTCTTTGAAGATGGCGAAGGGGCCAACACCTTCCGCGCCTTCGAACCCACTCAGGCGGAAGAAACCTACTCCATGGTGACGGCGAACCGCTTCTGGTCTCAGATTTTCGGCATCGCTTTCTCCAACAAGCGTTGGTTGCACTTCTTCATGCTATTCGTCCCCGTCACCGGTCTCTGGATGAGTGCCGTCGGCATCGTCGGTCTCGCCTTGAACCTCCGCGCCTACGACTTTGTCTCCCAGGAAACCCGCGCCGCGGAAGACCCTGAATTCGAAACGTTCTACACCAAGAACATCTTGCTTAACGAAGGTATTCGTGCGTGGATGGCTCCTCAGGACCAGCCCCACGAGAAGTTTGTATTCCCCGAAGAGGTACTGCCACGTGGTAACGCTCTCTAGTAATTACATTTCGGGTCGTGACCAGCAATCCACAGGTTTTGCCTGGTGGTCTGGTAACGCTCGTCTGATTGATCTTTCCGGTAAGCTCCTGGGTGCCCATGTTGCCCACGCTGGTCTTATCGTCCTTTGGGCTGGTGCGATGACTCTATTTGAGGTATCTCACTTTGTGCCCGAGAAGCCCCTTTATGAGCAGGGCTTCATCCTACTGCCTCACATGGCCACTCTTGGCTGGGGTGTAGGTCCTGGTGGTGAAATTGTTGATACATTTCCCTACTTTGTCATTGGTGTACTTCACCTGATTTCTTCTGCAGTTCTAGGTCTAGGCGGTGTTTATCACGCCGTTCGCGGCCCTGAGACGCTTGAGGAGTACTCCAACTTCTTCCAACAAGACTGGAAGGATAAGAATCAGATGACCAACATCATTGGTTATCACCTGATTCTTCTAGGCTGTGGTGCTCTGTTGCTCGTATTCAAAGCCACTCTGTTTGGCGGTGTCTACGACACGTGGGCTCCTGGTGGTGGTGACGTTCGTGTTATCACTAACCCCACCCTTGACCCTGCTGTTATCTGGGGCTACTTGGTTGGCGCTCCCTTCGGTGGCAACGGCTGGATTGTCGGCGTTAACAGCATGGAAGATATCATCGGTGGCCACATCTGGATTGGTCTAATCTGCATCTCCGGTGGTATCTGGCATATCTTAACCAAGCCTTTCGGCTGGGTACGTCGTGCCTTTATCTGGTCTGGTGAAGCTTACCTTTCCTATAGCTTGGGCGCATTGTCCATGATGGGCTTTATCGCTTCCTGCTATGTGTGGTTCAACAACACTGCTTACCCCAGTGAGTTCTACGGTCCTACTAATGCTGAGTCCTCTCAGGCGCAGGCAATGACCTTCTTGGTTCGTGACCAGCGTATGGGTGCCAACATTGGTTCTGCTCAAGGTCCTACTGGTCTTGGTAAGTACCTGATGCGCTCTCCTACTGGTGAGATCATCTTCGGTGGTGAGACTATGCGTTTCTGGGACTTTGATGGTCCTTGGCTATCTCCCCTTCGTGGTACTAATGGTCTTGACCTAGATAAGCTTAAGAATGATATTCAGCCTTGGCAGGTACGTCGTGCTGCTGAGTACATGACTCACGCACCTAACGCTTCCATCAACTCTGTAGGTGGCGTTATCACTGAGATTAACTCTGTTAACTTTGTGAATCCCCGTCAGTGGCTGTCTACGTCTCACTTCGTTCTGGGCTTTTTCTTCTTGGTTGGTCACCTATGGCATGCGGGCCGCGCTCGTGCTGCTGCTGGTGGTTTCGAGAAGGGTATTGACCGTGAAAACGAAGCAGTACTGGGCATGAACGATCTAGACTAGGCCTTAGTCTAAAAATCGTTTATAAAAAGCCTCTGCCTTTGAGCAGAGGCTTTTTATGTTTGGAGGGCTATCTGTAAAATGGCTAAGCTATAGTCACAGGTGCTTAAACGGCTTTAAAATGCATGGTTAGTAATGTTGCGATCGCTAAGTTATGAGGTACTTGAGCTCTGTTTGTTGGAAACGCTGGCTGCTGAGCTGTCTGTTGGTAGGTGTAATGTGTTTAAGCTGGCCCAATACAGCCCAAGCAAAAAACTATGATCGGCAGAGTCTGCGGCAGCAAAGTTTTGCTGGCCAAGATTTACGCGGTAATAACTACACCAGCACCGATATGGCAGAAGCAGACCTGAGCAATACAGACTTGCGCGGTGTGCGCCTATTTGACACCAACCTAACCAAAGCAAACCTAGAAAGTGCCGATATGAGTGGCGCTACTCTGGATGGAGCCCGGTTTATTAGAGCTAATCTTAAAAACGCAATTTTTGAGGGTGCTTACGCGTTTAGCACTGATTTTCGTAAAGCAAACATAGAAGGTGCAGACTTTACAGATGTCGATCTGGATGTCAAAACAAACGACATGCTCTGTGAAGTTGCTACAGGCATCAATCCGGTGACTGGACGAGCAACCAAAGATACACTTTATTGCCCTTAACTTAAGAGAACACCGATTGTTTTCAGCGAGCTACAATTTATTAGCCAAAAACTCATATAAACCAGGGTTCTTACCCATAGCCATGTTCAACTAAGAAATCGAGAGAAATATCTGACTGGCCAACTGTGCTCGCTGGCTGGGTAAATCGCTCCACATATTTACCGAGGATATCGCCTTCTAAATTGACGGCATCATTAGGCTGTAGATATTGCAAATTCGTTTCATCGTAGGTAACTGGAATGACAGCCACCTTAAACCAATCACCCGATGCGCTACAGTCTGCAACCGTTAGGCTAATGCCGTTAACACCAATGCTGCCTTTGGGGACTATGTAGCGTGCCACTTGACTTCTGGGAACCGTAAAGCTGATTTCCCAAGCACTATCAGTTTTAATAATTTCACCGACATACCCCTGACCATCAACGTGACCAGTTACAAAATGGCCACCAATTTTGGACCCTACCCGTAGGGAAGATTCCAGATTGACAGGTCGCTCCGGGGGAATATGCCCCAAGGTTGATCGTTCTAACGTTTCAGGAGATGCGGTCACCACAAACCCTTTTGGCAAAATAGTCGCAACCGTCAGACAAACACCGTCTACGGCGATACTATCCCCCAGGGAAATATCCGCCATGATAGGGCTAGAAACATCAAGACCACTAATCTGTAAGCGATCATTGTCTAGGGTTTGAAGCTTTCCTAAAGCTTGAATTAGTCCGGTAAACACATTCTTATGATGATGTTAGTGACAGAGTGGGTGTACGAAGCACTATTAGCCAGTTGGCAAAGGTGAAATTATCGCGGCATTATAGCCTTATGGCATATGTGTAGACGTTACAGAATCGGTTGCCTAGATAAAGATTTTTAGACTCTAAATAAAGATTTTTATTCATGGGCCAACAAGCTGAAAGGACTCTTTTAGCTTAGAAATGGAATATTACTTACCAACCCATTAGCCAAGACGTTCTCTAACAACACCTTTTAAGCCCCAACCGTCATATGTCCCAGACAGTTTGACACAGTTTAGATAATTTTCAAGTGTTACATTCTAGTTATTGGGTTAGATTCCTGCGGAGCCAAGAGGATTAATATCCATGATCGAAATGAAAGTTGCTGGCATTGCACTGGATGCGGTTTCGCGAAACCCTGTGATTTTGCTGCGTGACGCATCCGAACGACGAGCACTGCCTATTTTTATTTCTAATGAGCAGGCCCGCGCAATTATAGTCGCTTTGGAAAACGAAGAATCTGTGCGTCCTATGACCCATGATTTATTTGCCAATTTGCTAGATGACTGGGAACTGGCGCTAGATCGTGTGGTGATTCATTCATTAAAGGACAATACGTTCTATGCCACGATGACCCTCAAACAAGGGGAGGTCACCAAAGAGCTTGACTCTCGCCCTAGCGATGCTATTTCCATTGCCCTGCGGATGGGAGCGCCTATCTGGGTGATGGAAGAGGTGATTGCTGACGCTTCAATTCCAGTGGACCGTGAAGCTGATGAAGCTGAGAAGGAAGCATTCCGAGATTTTGTTTCAAACCTAAGCCCATCAGATTTTGCTCAGAAGGGGCGCTCGTCTAACCAATAGGTCTGATAATTATTGGGTTAAAGCCTATGCTGCCCCATGCACTATCGACGCTTTGGTAAAACCGAATTAAATCTATCCGTATTTTCCCTAGGCACTATGCGCTGTCTAGACAATGCAGAGTCTTTACACCAGGTTTTGGCGGCTGCAGTCGATCTGGGAATTAACCACATTGAAACTGCCCGGGGATATGGTCAAAGCGAATACTACATTGGTCAGGCCCTTAGCAGCTTGAATCGGTCTGAGCTCATCTTAACTACCAAATTGCTGCCAGGTAGCGAGGTGGAACGGCTCGTGGATGAGTCGCTAGAACGCTTGGCAACCGACTACGTTGACTGCCTGGCTGTACACGGGGTGAATACACTGGAGCATCTACAGCAGGTGGAGTCGATGTTACCAGGGTTAACCCAGGTAATGGCTGACGGTCGAGTACGTCATGTGGGGGCCTCTAGTCATGGCTCATTAGATGTGGTGATGGGTGCGATCGCACTTCCCATCATCAGCTTTATTAACCTGCACTACTACTTTTTTAATCAGCGCAACGCCGCCGCCATTGAGCTAGCCCATCAACGAGACCTGGGGATTTTCATCATTTCCCCAGCCGACAAAGGTGGCCAGCTCTACACCCCATCAGACAAACTCAAGCAGTTGTGTCAGCCATTTGACCCACTGTTGCTCACCTATCGCTGGCTGCTAAGTGATCCGCGTATCACTACCCTAAGCGTAGGCCCAGCTGTGCCCACCGAGCTTGACTGGCCCTTGCAAGTAGCTGACAACACACCCCCCCTCACCCATCAAGAGTGCACTCGCTTAGAGCACCTGGCCCAAACCCAGGCAAATCTGGGTACTGAGCAATGCAAACAGTGTTATGAATGTTTGCCCTGCCCAGAAGCCATCAACATTCCGGAAGTGCTCAGACTTAGAAATCTGACCATCGCCTACGACATGACGAACTTTGGAAAATACCGCTACGGCATGTTTGAACGAGCAGGCCACTGGTTTCCGGGACGTAAAGGTAATCGCTGCACCGACTGCGGCGACTGCTTACCCCGTTGCCCAGAACAGTTAGATATCCCCACACTGCTACGGGATACCCACCAGCGACTCAAGGGGTCTGAACGTAGACGGCTATGGAGTGATTAACGGTGCGATTGAACCAGGCTAAAGCGAAGTGGTAAACGCGACCATCGCTGACAACCATGGCACACAACAACGTAAGACTTAACAGATAGCAATAGCTACGTATCAATTCATCTCAGGAGTCTTAAATTCTTACAATGGGTGCAGGGTCTGATATTCAGGTGCGTTACCGTAAGGTCGTCCAGTGGACGGCTAAATTACCCTTTGAGGCTCACTTTTTATGGTTGCGATTCCACGCACACTTTTATCTACCCCAGACCAAAGCACCACTGACGATCGCGTAGCAGTATTGCTCATGGGATATGGCGAAGTAGAAAGTTACGAAGACTTTGCCAACTACAACGAACAAGCCCTCAACCTATTAACAGCAAAATTTGCCCCCGTCCCCACTTGGATTTATCCCCCACTTGCTAAGCTGTTAGCCTTGTTTGATCGCCACGAATGGGACCATCAGCACGATCACTTTATTTCACCCCACAATTCAATTTTTGAGCGTCAGCGTGAGGGCATTGAACGTCACTTACAAGCCAAGTGGGGAAAGCGCGTTAGCGTCTTTAAAGCATTTAACTTTTGCGCTCCATATTTACCCCAACAGGTCTTGGCAGAAATTCAGTCCCAGGGATTTACCAAGCTTTTGATTTATCCCTTGCTAGTGGTGGATTCCATTTTTACCAGCGGCATTGCCGTAGAACAGGTGAACAAGGCCTTAGCGCAGACTTTTACAGGTGAGGACAACCATTGGCTGAAAAGTACCCGCTACATGCCGTCCTTTTACAACCAACCAGACTATATTGAGTTGCTCGCCCGCCAGGTAACGAACAAAATTCAGCAGCATCTGGCCGTTGCTCACCTACCGTCCCAAACCGGCATCGTGCTGATGAACCATGGCTGCCCCCACAAAGCTAAGGGATTTACCTCTGGCATTACAGAGAGCCAGCTGCTCTACGATGCAGTCAGGGAACGACTGATCTATAACTATCCGCTGATTTCCATCGGTTGGCTCAATCACGATACCCCCATGATTGAGTGGACCCAGCCAAATGTGACCCTAGCAGCCCAAAACCTGATGGATCTGGGTGCTACAGCAGTCGTCTTCATGCCCATTGGCTTTGTCACCGAAAACCATGAAACCCTATTGGATGTAGAGCACATTATCAGCCATCTACGTCGCAAGCGACCTGATGTCACCTATGTCCAAATGCCCTGTGTCAACGACAATGATGACTTTGCCGCTATGGCCGCTGGCTGGGTTGACGGGTTAATTACAGATCTGATAGGCGAGCAAGGCACCGTTGTCCATCCAAGTCAACGAGCCCTGCTTGCGGAGGATTTTTCAGGGCACCACCATGACAGTGCTCATAACGGGCATCATCATCACAATGGTCACCACCACGACGAACATCATCATAATGGTCACCATGGTGGTGACCAGGGCCACAGCCAAGAACACCATCACGCCCATCACCACCATTAGGGTTGCCTGTTCCCCATAAAAAATAAGTAAGAAAAAATAGGTCAGAATGATCGGTAGTGCTTATCCTCTACCGATCATTTTTTGCTTTATATGGGTGTTTTTGAGCAGTCAATTTTTATTCATGCCAACGCTACAACGGTTGAACGCTGTATTTGCGATCGCACCCTCATGCATCAATGGCTTAACCCCGCCCTCCGGTGTGAACCCATGGGTGAAACCTGGAGTACAGAGCTTAACAGCCAGACTCGATTTATCATTCAAGTGCCCCTTTTACAGCCCAGCTTAATCAGCACAGTGGTGGAGCGTCGTCCCGGCTTGGTGGTGTGGGCATTTACAGGGTTCTTCACAGGCAAAGACCGCTGGGAATGTGTACCAGAAGCATCAGGAACTCGCCTGCTCAATAGATTCGAATTTGAAATTCCTAACCCATTAGTGGCATTTGGGTTCAATCAATTTGCCGCTAACTGGACTAAGCAGGATATGGCAGCCCAGTTAAAGCGGCTTAAACAGGTAGCAGAGCGATTGGGTTAGCCGCCAAAATTAATATTGGGGGCTTCCATAAAGCCATCCTCCTGCAGAACTTCACCAATTAGCTCCTTATCTTGATTGATACATTCAGGCTTCTTAGCATACTGGCAGACCCTGGCATAGAGACGGGCACGGGTACCGGTGGAGCCATTGGAAAATTGCACAACATCATCCACAATCTTCACGCCGCATACGGAACAAGTCTGTTCTTGGGTTATCGTAGTCATAGGCTTTCACTCGATTTTAGTAAGGTCCACTAATCGTAACTAGTTGAACCTTTATACAAGGTAAGTACTTTCACTTATTTCAGCCACCTATTTTGTATCGTTTCATCACAAAAACGATCAATATTGCCCCTTTAAAGCATTATCCAACAATCACCCCAGCCCGTTTTCAAACCAGCGCTTGGGTTAAAATTTTCATAACAAAAAAAGCAATTTTCTAAGCGCGTGCAACGGCGCTTACCCCACATCACCACCCCCAGAGCACACCCTTTCCTGCATAACGGGTACAACTTGTATCAGACTTGCCACGCTTTTCATCAAAGTATGAAATCATGGGTAATAGATTTAGATACTTTTTGGATAAGCTCCATCTGATAGGAGTTCGGAGCTAATAGCGCTAGCTCTTTATTCTGGGAGCAGACGCTGACTTGATTCACTAGCTGACTTGATTCACTAAGAGTCTTTCTATGAACTCTGAGGCGACCCTTAATCAACTCAAAACCATTTTGCCTGAAGGGCAAATGCCATCCAGTTATGGGGTTTATTTCAAAAATACGCTGGTGGCCCTTTGTCATGCCCTAGAAGATCATATTCTGGAACATTCAGAAAATGATCAACCACTCGTGCTGGTGACTTTCCAACAGGGGAAATGGTATCTACAGGAAGCCGAGCGCTACAGAGATATTGCTCATTGCTCTCAGCAAGTTGCGATCGCAGCTGTCCCAGATAGTGGTTTTGGTGACCATGCCACCAGTCAACTCGACAATGTGGACATGGTGAACTTACAGAAGGATGACAGCCTGACCAAAGAATGGAACCTGATTATTTTGGCACCGGGGTATGCCTCCATGGTTCTATGTCATGAGCTGTCTGACGACGAGTACCGTAGCGACAGCATACCCACTACAGATGCTGAGCGTAAGTTCTACGGTCTGTGGACCTTTGACCGTGGCCCTGTAGAAGCCGCAGCCAAAATATTGATCGAGCGAATGCAACCCTACTCGCCTGCCCTCGCTGATCAGCTGATGGACCACTACAACAGACTTAGCAATAATCCATCCGATACCTCCACGGACCTAAGTGGCGTGGTTGCACGCATTGTTAATTATCTACAGAGTAGTCAGCAACAGCTAGTCACCGTCAGTCGCCAAACACGTGAACTATGGGAGTTAGAGGGGCAAGCGTCTAAACTTAATCGCAACTTGGCCGCCAATAAGCTCCAGGCTTTTTTGCGAATGGTTCAAAAAATTGACGAGCGGGATGTAGCTAACCCTACCGCATCACTTCAGGTTTCAGCCCTAGCCGAGACTCTAGGCCAGTTGCTCGACTTACCTACGTTGCAACTTCGCCGCTTACGGTTAGCTGGGTTACTATTCCGCATTGGCCTCGCCGAAGCCCCCAAGGAAATTTTTAAACAAACTGCGGCTCAGCTAGATAAAGCCAGTTTGGTGTTCTGGCGCGATCGCGCTGCTCTAGGCGGTCAGCTCCTGTCCTCCATGCCTGAATTGGCCCCCATCAGTCGCATTGTCACTCATCAATTGGAGTATTGGGATGGTAGCGGCACGCCCGATGGTTTAAAAGCTGAGGAAATTCCCATTGAGTCACGAATTTTGGGTCTAGTCTCATATTTTCAAGAGTTAACCGAGGCTAGAGGCGATAGGGCTGCCATGTCATTGGGAGATGCCTTAACGGCCTGCGAAAACCATAGCGATCGACGCTTTGATCCGAAGTTGATCGAGTCGTTGAGTACCGTCGTCCGCTTAGCAGAAATCGGCATGTTACAGCTGCCGGAACGCCCAAGCCAACAACCCACCGTTTGGCTTGAGGACTTGAAACCCCCAGCCACTGAAAAGAAACACCCAGCAATATCTAAGGAGGTTACTTCATGACCCCATCAGAGATTGAGGCTATTCTGCAAGGACAGAAAAAAAAGCTGATGGGTGCAGATTTGGCAGGAATAGAACTTAGCGGCGCAAAATTAGCCCAAGCCAATTTGCAAGGAGCTAACCTCAGCGGCACAATGCTCAAAGAATCAGACCTTCGTGCTAATTTACGTGGGGCTGACTTGATGGGTGCCAACCTGGTGTCAGCCGATCTGCGAAATGCCGACCTGCGTGGGGCCGTCTTACTGGACGCAGAGACAACAAATGCCAGCTTTGCTGGTGCTTTTTTAGCGGGGGCCGTTTTGAGTAATCTCAACCTAACGGCAGTTGATCTACGAGGAGCTGACTTACGAGGCGCAAACTTAGCAAGCTGTATTTTACGCAATGCTGATTTAAGCAATGCAAATCTAGCTGGAGCAGATTTATCAAGCGCTGACTTGGAAGAAGCCAATCTTAGCGGTGCTGTTGCAAGAGGAGCTAATTTCACCCAAGCTAATCTGTTATGTGCCTGTGTGGACAATACCAATTTTGATGGTGCCACCTTATATGGTGCATGTTTGAGCGGCACTCCTTTAGCCACTTAATATTTTTTAAAGAGATTTTCTATGAGCACCCAAACTAGAGGTAAAACTGTTTTTCTACTCACATCTATGGTGGGTTGGCTCCTTAGCGGGGGTGCTCTGATTTACCTCACTCCATTTTTAGCCAATCGGGTCTCACCCTCTGCCACCACAAATGTATGGATGGAGAATCTTATGCGTGGTGGCTATAACCCCACCCTGGCCTTACTAGGTGGAGGCAGCATTCTGCTCCTCACCGTCATCGGTAATGCTGTTTGGTACAAATATTTTGAAGGAAAAGTTTAGAGACTTTCAAGGGCATAGGTTTGCTTGTCATTAGAGTGACGCCCCTAAGTTAGATTCGGTCACATAGATTCGGTCACAATCGCCAACAGATATAACAGATACAGGACTTTACCACCCATCTAAGGCAACCAGAATTTTACAATCCGGACGTTCATTTGACCGAACATTTTTTAATGTGCTTGGAACATAGGCACTGATTCAAACATCAACAGAACTATCCAGCTTAGTTTATGAGTTTCTCTAATATTTCACCCAAAAGTAATGTTGGATACAGCTTTTTACTCTAGAATTAAGTTCAAATTCAATTGACAAAATATTCGTCAAACATTTCCTCAGAATTCCCTCTAAAAGATAGGCCATTTTCTCCACATTAAGCTTATTTTTAGTGTTTACCTTGTCTTAAACAAATGGAAATTGTGTCTTAATAAACCAATTAGCGAGCCTTAATTTTGTATAGCTACATTTTTTCGTGGCCTGAACAAATAGCCACGGAGTGTGTTGTTATGGTTAAGTTCGCTAAGTTTTTTGGCACTGTAGCTACAGTTGTTGCTGCTAGTGCTGTCACTGCGACATCTGCAGTTGCTCAGAATATTGCTATCGATGGTTCCAGTACTGTTTTTCCCATCACAGAAGCGATGGCTGAAGAGTACGCCCTCGCTGGTAATCCTGCATCTATCACTATTGGTGTTTCCGGTACTGGCGGTGGCTTCAAGAAATTCTGTGCTGGTGAGACTGCTATCTCTAACGCATCTCGGCCTATCAAAGATACAGAGAAAGAGCTTTGCGCTGCTAATGGCATTGAGTACATCGCGGTCCCCGTTGCCTATGATGCTCTGACAGTTGTTATCAACCCGGAAAATGATTGGGCAACTGAGATGACTGTTGCCCAGTTAAACACTATGTGGGACGCCCCTGCTGAAGGCACTATTACTCGTTGGAATCAGATTGATCCTTCCTGGCCTGATGAAGAAATTAGTCTATTCGGTCCTGGTACTGATTCTGGCACTTTTGACTACTTTACCGATGAAGTCAATGGTGATGGTGGTGTTAGCCGTGCTGACTACACTGCTAGTGAAGACGACAACATCCTGGTACGTGGTGTCGCTGGTGACAAATATGCCATTGGTTACTTCGGCTTGGCTTACTTCGCAGAGAATTCAGACATTCTGCAGTCAGTGAGCATCTTAAACGAAGAGCTTGGCGAGTATGTTGAGCCCACTGTAGAGAACGTTGAGGCGGATATCTACCAGCCCCTTGGTCGTCCTATTTTCATCTACGTCAATGCTGCGGCATTGACTGATGCTGATAGTGGTGTTGCTGACTTCGTACAGTTCTATATTGAGCAGGCCGACGCTGGTGAGCTCATCCTAGATGTAGGTTACGTCCCCTTACCCGACGCAGCAACTGACGCCACTCTCGAAGCTTACGACGCTGAAGCAAATACTATCTTCAACTAGTCTCAGTCATTAGTGAGTTTTTGATTCCTGCCATAGGGTGTATTCTCCCCTGTGGCAGGTCCTTTGCAACTTTCACACGCTCAGTGTGCATCAACCATTTTTGCCTTGGGGGAATGTTCGCTCCTCCAAGGTTTCCTGAGTGTTCGCTCCCTAATTTTCCAGAACATGGTTAGTGTTGCTCCCTCCGAATCTCGCAAGAATTTGGTCTCTATGGCCAAAAGTCTTGCCATGCAACCAATGTTATTTATTCGAGCGCTCCCCTATGTCACGATACAACTTTCAACCTACGGAGTCATTTTTCTGAAACGCCCAGTTGTGTGGATAGCATTGGGAGCACACGTTATTTTACTGGTGCTCCCAGCTGTTGATTTATCAGCACCCAAAATAGGAGACGTTGTAGAGACAGAACCTGAAGAGGAAGTCACCATCGAAGCTGTCAGCCTCAGTGATATCTTAGCTCCAGCAGAACCTGCACCACCTCCACCAGAAGAGCCTCAAGCACCGACTCCTGAAGCACCACCGGCCCCCGTTGTAGCTCCCCCCGTACTCACCGAGGTACCTGAGCAACTAGAAGAAATTATTGAAGAGGAAGAGTTTGAGGAAGAATTCGACGAGGAATTTGCAGAGTTTGAAGAAGAGGAGCCATCATTTGGGTTTGATCCTGCTCAACAATCGTCTCTCAATAGCAGTCTAAGTCAGTTTCTGGGGACTGACCCCAACAACGGAACCAACAATTTTGACATCACCAGTGAATGGTTAACCATTGATCCAACGGATCCAATCGACCTCAGATTCCGCAGTAAAGCTGTGGAAAATGTTGTTGAGCCCGCCGCATTCTTCACCACAGAAAGTATCGTAAACGGCACGTATTTACCCCTGCCTCAAGTATCCTTCAAGCAGATTGCTAGAAATATTGATCTTGTCAGCCGAGAAGGATTGGGACAGGCTCTCATCAGTGCAGGCATGAGCCAGGTCGAGGAAGGTCTATACGGTGGTCATCCTTTTTATGGTGTTTATTCAGCTGATGAACAACCCGTTAATTACATCTCTCTCATTGATTTGAAGGGAACAACCTTAGTGTTTGTCTGGCCTAACGATCCACGGCAGAGTTAGACGTTTAGGCTAGACTATTTTTCTAAACTGACTCTATGGGAGCAGTTGAATATTTGGAATAGTTCATTTCAGAAACCCCAGGCCTATTGCTTAACCTATATCTAGGTTGGCTTTCGTTTTAGTTATTCCCTGCATTGCCATGAATTTTTTGAAGTTGCTTTTTAATCCAATTTTTTTGCTGGCTGCGGGTCTACATGCAGGGCTGTTAATGGTTCCAATAGCAGGTGGTTCATCTGATTCTGTAGTGCCTGCCCCCGATCCAGAAGGCGAAAGCATCACGGTCACCCGGATCCTTCCCAAGGCAGGTCTGGTAGCTCCTAGCGCTACCAGACCTGCCCCTCGTCCTGCAGCTGGTGTAGCCACAGCCGTTCGTCAACCGGCATCAGCGGAGGGGCACACAACAGCCAGTCAGCAGCCAGCTCAAACCCGTCAAACGCGGAATGGTCAAACGGATGGAACCGGTTCTACAACTGGCCGTAGCAATTCCGATAACCGTCGTCGGGCCAGTACCAACAATGGAAATAATCGAAGAGGCAGCACCTCCCAAAACCAAACAGACAACCGGAATACTGGCAATGAAATTGCGATTCTATCTCCCCCTAGCAATCCTCCCAACAGCGGGGGCAGTGATGACACAGCCGATAATACTCCCACAGTTCAAGAACCACCCACTCTAGTCGCACTTAAAGATGGTGCACAGGCAGAAGTACCGAATCTGTTACGAGACTTCCTGACACGTTTACGGCATAGCGTGCTGCGCACGACAGATCCTGAAACCGAAGAAACTAAGCAAAAATGGCTAGTTAACCTAACTGAAGAACAAGGCTTAAACGTATCCGAAGCTCAAGGTTTGGAAAAGGCTGTAGAAATTAGTTATCCGTTGATAGCTGATGAGGGTCGACGCTTTCTGAGCTGTCTGACCCCCATACCAGCAAAAGGATTAGTAGGTGTCGTTGTGGATGCCGATGGAGCGATCGCAACCGAGCCCGCTTTACTACGCAGCTCTGGCTATGGGTTTCTTAACGAAATTGCCTTAGAAAAGGCCAAAGACTACACTGATTTTCCCGAGGAAGCCTCCCAGCAGGCCTACACCATCGATATCGAAGTGGACTATGACGAGGATGCTTGTGTGGACCTTGTCCAGTTGAAAAAATAGTTCTTAGTGCTTGGTTCTTAGTTAGCGAACTGAGAAATCATTAGGTTGAATGGCTTAGTGGACCATCAACTCAAAACCCGTTAGACCTTAGACCGGTCGGTCAGAATTTCTTGGCCGTCTTCGGTGATGAGCACTGTGTGTTCAAATTGGGCAGAAAGTTTGCGATCGCAGGTCACTACCGTCCATCGATCCCGCAGAGTGCGGGTCACCTTAGAGCCTTCATTCACAATTGGCTCAATCGCCAAGGCCATACCCGGCTTGAGCGTGACATTGGGTAATTCTTTAGTCCGAAAATTAAATACGGATGGGGGCTCATGCAGGTTTCGGCCTACACCATGGCCGGTAAATTCCTCAACCACGGTATAGCCACTGGCATGAATACTATCTTCAATCGCTCCAGCAATATCGAGCAGGGTTTTCCCTGGTAACGCCTGGGCAATGCCTGCATACAATGCAGACTCAGCTGCTTGCATCAGATCCTGGGCTTTGCCATTCACTTTGCCGACAGCAATCGTGATACAGGAGTCACCATGAAAACCTTCAAAGTAGGCTCCAGTATCTACTTTAAGTAAATCGCCAGACTTAATGACCTTGCGCTTACGAGGGATGCCATGGACAACTTCATCGTTGATACTGGCACAGATAGATCCTGGGAATCCGTGATACCCCTTAAAACTAGGCGTTGCACCCATTTCACAAATACGGTGCTCTGCGAGGTCATCTAGATCTGCTGTGGTCATTCCAGGCTGCACCTGATCGGCAATTTCCCTCAGCACCGTTGCCACAATCCGTCCGGCCTGGCGCATCGTCTCCCTCTCAGGCGCAGACTTTAACTCAATCCCCTGATGCTTACGCGGACCTACCATAACTGGTGCAGCTAAGGCCCGCGACAGTAAATTACCTAAAACATTCATAGTGGGTGATTGAGGTTTGCAATGGGTTAAACGTGCGGCACTTGAGCATTATCTAGCTCACACCATATATAGTATGCAGGATTCTTACCCCATTCCCCATTGACCATTCCCCATTGACCAGACAGGCAGCAGTCACCTTCTTAAGATTTCCTCCAAAAACCCTTGGTATTTGTGACCATGTTGGCCTACTATTAAAGACCGTGCGCTTTTCAGGGCTTATGAACGCTGAGGAGATTATCCGCTCAATAGAAGCGGAACATATCAAAGAAGACATCCCCAAAATCTATGTTGGGGATACAGTTCGGGTCGGTGTCCGAATTGTAGAAGGTGGTAAGGAACGTGTGCAGCCCTACGAAGGTACCGTCATTGCTATGCGCAACGGCGGCATCAACGAGACGATCACCGTACGTCGCATCTTTCAAGGTGTAGGTGTGGAGCGTGTTTTCTTACTTCATGCACCTCGTGTAGCCAATATTAAGGTTCTACGCAGAGGTAAAGCGCGTCGTGCTAAGTTGTACTACCTTCGCGATCGCGTTGGTAAGTCAACTCGCTTGAAGCAGCGCTTTGATCGTCCCATTGACAAATCAGGCAAAAAATAGTCTTAGGGCATCTAAAGCCCGCAGATTAAGCCTTACAATGGGGTAAGTTCAAAGAGTCGTGCGTCCTTAGTTCAGTTGGTAGAACGTCGGTCTCCAAAACCGAATGTCGGGGGTTCGAGTCCTCCAGGGCGCGCTGAGCGATTAGCATAAGTTCTGCCTAAAGCATTTAGATTTGTTGCTTAAAGGAAAGAGATTTTTTCTTTTTCTATCAAGCAGTGAGCTTTAGGTAGAATTTTTGCTTGGGTATCTCTGGATTGATTCATGATCAATCTGACTCGATGTAGCAAACAAGGAAGCTAATGACGTGGTCAAAAAGGACGCTAAGAAAGTAGTTGAAAAGCAGCCGAGCGACTCCTCTGACTCATTTGACGCGGCGTCTTTTGTAAAAGGCACTCGCGAAGAATTGAGCAAAGTGGTTTGGCCCTCCAGACAGCAGCTGATTAGTGAATCTGCAGCTGTCATCTTAATGGTGGGTGTGTCTGCCACACTTATTTACTTAGTGGATAAACTATTTGGTTGGGCTTCTAGACAGGTGTTCTAATGACTTACGCTTCTGACGATCCAAACTATACAGCTGACAGTAACGATTCTAGCGTTCCTGAGGAACCGAGAAAGTCACAGTCTCGCTGGTATGCGGTACAAGTAGCCTCCGGGTGCGAAAAGCGCGTTAAGCTCAACCTTGAGCAACGGGCCATTACCCTGGGCGTTAACCAGTACATTTTCCAGATTGAAATACCGCAGACTCCTGCGGTCAAACTGCGTAAAGACGGCAGTCGTCAGAATATTGAGGAAAAAGTTTTTCCTGGGTACGTCCTCATCCGCATGATTTTGGAGGATGACGTATGGCAGGTGGTTAAAAACACCCCCCATGTCATTAACTTTGTCGGTGCTGAGCAGCGCCGAGCCACTGGACGTGGGCGAGGGCATGTTAAACCCATGCCTCTAAGTAGAGCCGAAGTCGAACGTATCTTTAAGCAGACCCAAGAACAGGCACCTGTAGTCAAAGTTGATATGGCTGAGGGTGACAAGATCTTGGTATTGTCTGGTCCGTTTAAGGACTTCAGTGGTGAAGTCATTGAAGTCAGCCCTGAACGGAGCAAGCTTAAGGCATTGTTATCGATTTTCGGTCGCGATACCCCCGTTGAGCTGGAATTTAACCAAGTGCAAAAAGAGAGTTAATCAATGGCGAAGAAGGTAGTTGCCCTTATTAAGCTGGCAATCCCAGCTGGAAAAGCGAACCCTGCACCGCCAATTGGTCCCGCCTTGGGTCAGCACGGGGTCAACATTATGGCGTTCTGCAAAGAATATAACGCTAAGACCTCTGACAAAGCTGGACTAATTGTCCCGGTTGAAATTTCTGTATTTGAAGACAGAAGTTTTACGTTCATTCTCAAAACACCGCCAGCCTCCGTGCTAATCAAAAAGGCGGCCAAGATTGAGAAGGGTTCAGGTGAGCCCAACAAAACAAAAGTTGGCTCTATTACTCGCGCCCAATTGCAAGAAATTGCTGAAATGAAAATGCCTGACCTCAACGCTAATGACGTTGAAGCAGCCATGAACATCATTGAAGGCACAGCTCGCAATATGGGAGTTACTGTTTCTGACTAACGTCAGCATACAGATGCATTTTTTATCTATTTGACCAACGTTTGGGGAAGAAGTTTAGCTTCGTTATGACCCCTAGGAGTAAAAAAACATGACAAAGAAAGTGTCGCGCCGCTTGAGAGAGCTGCAGGCAAAAATACAGGACAAATTTTATGAGCCCTTGGAAGCAATGCAGCTGCTGAAGGAAACAGCCACTGCAAAGTTCACCGAGACTGTTGAGGCTCACATTCGTTTGGGTATTGATCCCAAATATACCGATCAGCAATTACGTACTACTGTGGCCTTGCCTAAAGGCACTGGTCAGAACGTTCGCGTTGCTGTCATTGCCCGTGGCGAGAAGGTGGCTGAAGCAACCGATAACGGCGCAGACATGGCCGGGTCTGAGGAATTAATCGACGAGATCCAAAAGGGCATGATGGACTTTGACATCCTGATTGCCACACCCGACATGATGCCCAAAGTAGCTAAGCTGGGTCGTATTTTAGGTCCCCGTGGTTTAATGCCATCGCCGAAGGGGGGATCTGTGACCTTTGACTTGGCCCAGGCAATTAATGACTTTAAGGCCGGTAAACTAGAGTTCCGTGCGGACAAATCTGGCATAGTCCACGTGATGTTTGGCAAGGCCGATTTTAGCGCTGAAGACTTACTGGTGAACCTAAAAGCTCTGCAAGAGACGATTGATCGTAATCGTCCTTCAGGTGCTAAGGGCCGTTACTGGCGAACAATGTCAGTAGCTGCTACGATGGGACCTGCCATTAAAATGGATATCAGTGCACTGCGTGACTTGCAACTAGAGGATGCAGCTGCATAGATTAAAAAATTACTGTTGAGAATCAGCAGTGAAAAGCTTGGGAGGTATTGCTACTTAAAAACATCCAAAACTAAATAAGCATTCGAAGACAGCAGGTGCATTTTGCTTAATAACCTGCCGAGATGCAGAGAATGGGTGTAAGTAGCACTTATCTTTGGGCCTCGGCAATTAGCTAAGGCCCTTTTGATTTCGAATTTTAGTTTAGGTTGAGCAGTAGCAATATTTCTACTGTATCCCCGCAATTAAGGAGGTGAGATCCGAATGGGGAGAACCCTAGAAAACAAAAAAGAGATTGTTGCCGAACTCAAGGATCTCTTGAGCGATACTCAATCTATTTTTGTTATTGACTACAAAGGTCTGACGGTAGGCGAGATCAGCGATCTACGTAACCGTATTCGTGAGAAGGGTGGCACTTGTAAAATTGCTAAAAACACCCTGATCCGCATCGCGGTTCAAGATGACGAAAATTGGCAGCCAGTGCAGGCGTTATTGAAAGACACCACTGCATTGTTGTTAACCAAAGAAGACATCGGTAGTGTCGTCAAGGAATATAAGAAATTCCAGAAGGACACTAAAAAGACTGAACTGCGTGGTGGCGTACTAGAAGGCAAAGCTCTGACAAGTGCAGAAGCAGAAGCCCTAGCCGATCTACCCAGCAAGGAAGAGCTTTACGCGAAGATTGCAGGTGCTATCAACGCTCTGGCAACCAAAGTTGCAGTGGGCGTCAAAGAAGTACCGTCGTCTATTGCACGTGGTCTTCAGGCCTATGTCGACAAAGAAAGTGGCGAAGGCGGCGAGTAAATCCCAGCTTTGTTCTAGTTTCTATCTGTTTTGTAATTAATCAAGGAGAAATCCATGTCCGCTGCAACTGACGAAATTTTGGAAAAGCTTAAGTCGCTCACTCTATTGGAAGCGTCTGAGCTTGTTAAGCAAATCGAAGAGACCTTTGATGTAAGTGCTGCTGCCCCTGCTGGTGGCATGATGATGATGGCTCCCGGTGCTGGTGGTGGCGGCGGTGAAGAAGCTGAAGAGAAGACTGAATTTGACGTTGTTCTCGAAGACTTCGGTGGCAACAAGATTGCTGTTCTTAAGGCTGTTCGTGCCCTCACTGGTCTGGGTCTTAAGGAAGCTAAGGCTATCGTTGAAGGTGCGCCTAAAGCCATTAAAGAAGGTGTCTCCAAGGATGACGCTGAAGCTGCTAAGAAGCAGCTTGAGGAAGCTGGCGCTAAGGTATCCGTCAAGTAAAGGACCTATTCCCCCAAGATTTGTCCCTACAGCCTAGGTCTATCTATCAAAGATAGATAGACCTATCAAAGTGTATCGGGTAGGTACGAACTTTTGTCTTGGGTTTAGCTTTTCGGCCCATCTCTAATCCGAAATCCTGACTGATAGCGCCCGATATTGCAGGGCATGGCTTCGACGGTGAGCTCAGCCGAACCGCACAAGGGATTGCTCCTACAGGGTTACCTATTTTTAATCGGGTTTAATGAGTTCGGATTTGGTATAAAAGCCCCTGCTACAGTTATGCAGCAGGGGCTTTTATATGCTGGCTCTCACAAAATTCTGCCATGGTGACACCTATATCGGAACCGGGCACACTACTGTCTACTTATGGCTACTTATTACGTGATGTGAATGATTGAGAACCAAACTGCTATAAGAGCAGTCACTATAAAAACATGATAAAAACGTGTTGGCTCCAAAGACTTCAGCAAATCAGCAAACTCTGTGAAGAAAATTCGGGTCAATACGCTGCATTGATCTTTGCTAATCGATTAACCTAAAACGCTTTTGTCTGAGCCATGCGCACCATAAAAAATTACAAGTTTGAAATCTTATTATTCTTGACTACGTTTGGCATCTTAGGGGTCTTCTTCCTTAGCATTGCAGGTGTACTGACACCAAAATCATCCAGCGTCAGCACCAAGCCAACCGCGAAGACGGCTAGTGCCGACACACAATCAACATCAGTGGTTGCAAAAACCTCAATATCAGACAGACTCAGTGGAGGCACACAAAGCTTACTACCCAATGCCTCAGACTTAAAAATGCAAGGTATGGCAGCCTATGCAAAAGGAGATTACGCACAAGCGATCGCAAATTTAGAAGCGGCACTCGACGAAAACCGTAACGATCCCGAGGCCTTTATCTATTTGAACAATGCTCGCATTGGCAACCAAACCGCTCATACACTGGCTGTGATTGCCCCCATTGGCAACACCAGTGAAATCGGCTTAGAAATTTTGCGGGGTGCTGGTCATGCGCAACAGGTAATGAATCAGGTGAGCGATGGCCAAGGCACCCCCATTAAGCTCCTGATTGCCAATGATGATAACGATCCCAGTATTGCTAAATCTGTAGCCGCTGAGTTGGTAAATCGGTCAGAAGTTTTAGGAGTTTTAGGACATTACAGCAGTGGCGTGACATTGGCAGCAGCCCCCGTGTATGACCAGGGCAAACTGCCGATGGTCTCTGCCATTAGTACATCGGTGGAACTCTCCGGCTTTAGTCCTTATATTTTTCGGACAGTGCCCAGCGATAGTTTTGCAGCTGCAGCTCTTGCCCGCTACATGATCGATGACCTGAACGCCGAGAAAGCTATTCTTTACTACGATTCCAACAGTGCCTATAGTCTGTCATTAAAAAGTGAATTTGCCACCTCAGTCTTTAGTGACGGTGGTGAAGTGATGACAGAATACGATCTCGCCGATACAGCATTTAATGCAGAGCAACAAATTGCATTGGCCAAAGAGCAAGGGGCCGACGTGATTATGCTGGCATCCAGCACAGATACCTTGGAGCCTTCCCTGGCAGTTATGACTGCGATCAACCAGGAAATCCCTTTCATTGGTGGTGATGATCTATACCATCCTCAAGTATTAAAAGAGGGTGGTGTGGATGCAGAAGGGTTAGTCGTTGCAGTACCCTGGCATATCTTATCAGACCCAAATTCTGATTTTGTCACAGAGGCACGGCAAATTTGGGGTGGCGATGTTAGCTGGCGCAGTGCCATGGCCTATGATGCGATCGCATCCCTGGGAGCAGCCCTGTTAGAGAGTCCCAGTCGTGAGGGCCTCCGCAACACATTGCATCAGGGTGACTTCTACGCCGATGGCGCGACCGGAGAGGTGCATTTTTTACCTTCAGGCGATCGCAACCGAGCGGCTCAACTTGTGCAGATTCAAGTGGGCAATCGATCTGGCATTGGATTTGATTTTATTCCTATTGAATAGGGTGTTCTCCTTAGCCATAGGCCAGGAACACATTATTCTGTAGATTCAAATTCGGTCGATTCTGAAATCCAGAAAAAATCTGCTAGCTCAGGCGTTGTCGCTGGTGGGTTCAGGAGCACACTATAGGCCACCAGATCATCCCCCAGGCGTCGTTGCACCCGGCTAGGAATACCAAAACCAAAGACCACATGTCCTTCACCCGCTAACACAATCACTTGGGTATCGGGAGCAGTCGTAACGTAATCAGCGATGGTTTCAGCCATGGTTTCATCCCACAGCACCTGGGCAGCAAAGAAATTTTCAAAGCTGGGGCCGCTGTTGCCGTGACCGCCATGGTGACCAAATACTTGGGCGACCATCGCCTGATAGTTTTCATCACTGGTGTCAATGTCATCAATGGGAGGAATGTAGGTTAAATCGTCTCCCGTTAGGCTAGCTAAACCCTGCCTGGCAACCTTACGAGTAATTTCCCTGGGAGTATTCAGAGCAATCAACGGAATCTGATTGCTCTGAGCGTAGCGAATAATGGGGGCATAGAGCTCCCAGTCAAATCCCCAGCGGGTTTCGTATTCGCTTTGCTCTACCAGTTCTGCCTCAGTGATCTGACCAGCAATGTATTGATCTAACACTGACTGGAACGGACGCTGAAACATTTCCAGACCAATGGCAATATCACCATTGGCCCCATGCATCGCTTTGATGATTTCTAGCTGGGCCACGTGATCGGCTTTATCCGTATGGGTTTCACCCAGGTAAATCACGCTGGCATCGGTGAGCGCTGTCAGGATTTCTTGATGTGATTGCTCCCTGTCTGGCGCTGTTGGGGAGGTTTGTGCGATCGCATCCCCAGTTTCCATTGCCACTGATCTCACCGTTGAAAAAATATGATATTGTCCCAGACCTAGGCTGACCATCAACAACGCTGTTCCACCACCCAGTAGCCAGGAAAGTCGCACAGGCTAAACTCCATCAAAACGATTTATTAGACGTAGTCTAGCCCAGATTTTCTAAGGGCGGTTTTCGAGCAGCTTGATCTTGATATATAGGCAGTTCATACGTAGCAGTTCCCAGTTGAGATGAATACAGGCAGTGTGTAAGAGAGTTGAGTGGTGAATAGTGAACGGGGTGTATGCACGTCGGTGGGAATCGCGATAAAAAGTAGGAATAAAAAGTAGCACCCTAGAATTAAATCCATAGAAGCCCCAACGTGAGCGAGGTAAAAGAACACGCAAGGGATGATGAAAATCTCTTGCCAGGGTTGACTTCAAGCAGATAGGTTACTAATGTCGCATCCAAAGTCACTTAATTCATGACCGCCACTGCTGCCACCACAACAATTACGCTACCTGAAATGGGCTGTGGCACCTGGGCTTGGGGCAATCGCTTGTTCTGGGGCTATAACGAGAGTATGGATGCTGACCTGCAGCAGGTGTTCAACTGTTGCGTAGAAAATGGCGTCACACTATTTGATACAGGTGATTCCTATGGCACGGGTAAACTCAATGGTCAAAGTGAAAAACTGTTGGGGAAATTTAGCCAGGTCTATGAAGGCCCAAATAAAGAGAACATTTGTTTAGCCACCAAGCTAGCCGCTTATCCGTGGCGATTAACCCGAGGCATGATGGCCAACGCCGGGAGAGCTTCCAAAGAACGTATGGGTCGTCTGGATATTGCCCAGATGCACTGGCCCACTGCCAACTACTTTCCCTGGCAAGAAGGTCCCCTTTTAGATGGTCTGGCAGATCTATATGAGCAAGGTTTAGTCAAAGGCGTAGGACTGTCAAACTACGGTCCCAAACGTCTGCGCTGGGTGCATAAACGTTTTTCAGAACGGGGCATTCCAATCACCTCCTTACAGGTACAGTATTCGCTGTTATCGACCTATCCAGTGACCGAGTTAGGGTTAAAGGAACTCTGTGATGAACTGGGCATCCAGATGATTGCCTACAGCCCGCTTGGTTTGGGACTACTGACGGGTAAGTATGGGGAAAATACGCCTAAACCAAAAGGTTTTCGGGGTATTTTGTTTCGGCAATTACTGCCAGGCATTCAACCGTTGCTGGACTGTTTGCGAGAAGTGGCTACAGAGCGGGACAAGACTATGGCCCAAACGTCTCTTAATTGGTGTATCTGCAAAGGCACAACGCCAATTCCGGGGGCTAAAACGTTAGACCAAGCAAAGCAGAATATTGGTGCCATGGGATGGAGATTGAGCCCTAGCGAAGTGGATGAGCTCGATCGTGCTGCGGCTACCTCCGACAAGCAAATGGTGCAAAATATTTTTCAGACTCAGTGACTTTACCAGGCTGGCAGGTTTGGGTGGACGGGTAAGTGGGAGTGAGTATTAAGTCGCAAATTCGTCCCTCTCAGACAGATTCCGCATATTTCGCCACGAGATCGGCCATGTTCATAGGGAACCTTATAGTTACGTAAATCTAAGGGACTGGATATGCCCAACTAGCAAGTCATAGTCGGTTATGTGTAAAGTCTTAACTGCTTAGCGTGCCTCCAATCTAAGCCCAGAAGCTGGCTTTCTAGCTAAGCAAATTTAGGTTTTTAAGTCTATGGCCTGGCATTCGCCAGGCTCATTATGTCCCCAGTTAAATCGAGATTACGCTGGATAGTCGAATGGCTATCCTTTTTTTTGCCCTACAGCCATCCTTGGTCTTGAATGCATCCCATTGACTGGCACCTGAATGTATACGTAGCAATCCCTTCCTGGCTGTAGCCACATTAGGTAGTATCTTTGTCCTCATCACAATCTCTTTCTTCCGAGGTGAGGGACTTAGAGAGCAGATCCCCACTCTTTAATCTTCTCCGCCAACGCCCTTGGCTCCACATCATGTGCAGAAATTGGTTCTCCTAAAAGATTTCCATCGGGCGTATCACTTCATGCGGAGATATCAAGCTCTGCAATGTGCTTCTACCATACCCAAAGAAAACTTGATGGATTACGCAAAGCATCTGAGATTAAGTCGTTTATCTTGCATGTCTGGATGGTCTAAGAATTTTTCCATACGCTAACCTATGGATACCGAACGGCTACGGTCCCATGAATACTCTGCAAATCAAGCCTTCCACCACCCCCCTCGCCATTCAACTGCCAGGGATGACCCACCAGGGTTTTGTTGAGTTTTGTCTGGCTAATCGACCCGATCAAGCCGTCGTCACCATGGAGAACCCTGCAATTGTTAGCGGAGCCCCTGAGCTACCTGCCTTAACATTGACCATGAAGCAGATTTGGTAGAACAAATCGCTTACCCATAACTGGCTAATGCCTTCAATAGTTTTCCATGCACCTCCGGCGATGCCCCCACCACCACGCCAGGCCACTGATAGTCCTTACAAGCACTTAGTTCAGGTAAGGCATTGCCCTGATGATCGGTCACCACATAGCCCATCTCCTTTGCCATCCAGCTCAGTGCACCCCCATCAATAAACTTACCTGCCGCTAAAATCGCCCCGGTCAGGTCGCCCGTGAGTAAACCATTCGTATTAGGAATCGCCACCTCTCGGGAATAGTCAGTCTTAACGCAAATCGCCTCAAACTGTCCCTGTAAAGAATCCGCAAGGTGCGTCAGCGCCCAACTCAGCAAAACCTGATCCTTCGGTATGCCTATTTTTAATGGCTGACAGCTATCAAGGTCATCGGCTAGCGTGCCGTAAAATGTGCCCTGCCCCCGTAGACTGTAGTAAAACCGATCAAGCGCTGGACTCAAGGCTATAACCGCTTCAAAACCATCAGCATTGAGAACAGTCAGAATAATCTGATAATTCGGATGACCATCCATATAGAACCGAGTGCCGTCGATGGGATCAAGGGTGACTAAATAGTCATCCTGAGGGCCTAGCTTAATTGAACGGAAATACTTGGTGTTATAGGTTTTCTCAAACTCTTCACCATAGAAACGAATCTCTGGAAACAGTGATAACAAGGTCACCTCAATAAAGGTTTGAATGGAAAGATCTGCATCAGTTAGGGCCGTTGCAAAAAAGTTCTCCGAGTCAAACTTATCGGGATGAACTGCTATGCTGGCCTGGATTTTTCGAGCATAGCCTGCGGCTATTTTCAGGCTAGGCAATAGGGCCTCTAAAATTTCGCGTGGTGTGGGCATGGGGAATTTTGATGAATAATTTGTCGGGGCGTTTTTATGGGCGTTGCCTACAGACCACTACCCACCGAGGCATCTAATGCAGCCGCTACTACATAGTGATTTTCATCTTTTTGCAATTGCATTAATAGCCGCTTGGCTCGGGGATGATCGCACCCCGTCAGGGCAGTCGCCGACCGCCAACGATCGCGCCAAATTGGACTATTGGCTAACGCAGTCAATGCTTCTAACGCTTCAGCTTGCAGAGGCGACATCAACACCTGCCGCAGAGACAAAATCGCTGTTTCTTTAACGGTTTGAGTCGGATCATCTAATGCATTGAGCGAGACCTCAAGCAACACATCAAGATGGTTGCTTTCTTGCAAAATTGATAATACAGTCTGCCGCAAAAGCCAGTTGTCATTGGCCTCAAATAGCTGCGCTAAAAGCGGTATGGATATATCCCCAAATTCATAGAGGGAATTAGCCACCTCCGCCAGCACATTAGCATCCGTTTCTGTAGTCATTAACTCCTGCAAACTAGCCAATGCAGCGTCATCTGGAGCATGATTACCAAACCCCATTACTGCCAAACGTCTTAACAAAAAAGAGCTTTCTTTTGATAAACGCCGCAATATAGGCATAGCAATATCAGGAGATTTATTGGCTAGCGTATTTAACGCAATGATACGTATATTCAGCGCAGAAGACCGTAAATTATCCTCTAACTTGTTCAGTTCATCAGGGGTCATAGACGTTTTTGTTTTTGATGGGGGTTTCCCCCTGGAGGCGTTAGCCTATATGAAGTCAGGTTCACTCTTATTCTCAATGATGATGGTATGGATGTTCAAATAGCGGTCTACCATAGCCTGCGATGGTTGTTACGTCCTTTTTTATTGAGGGGAGTTGCGATCGCAACCCACGGCATCAACCATATTCCTCAGCGTGGCGCGGCCATCATTGTCTGCAACCATCGCTCTGATACCGACGGCCTACTCATTACCTTCGCCCTACCCCGCTACATTGCCTGGATGGTGGCCGATTACATGACAAACATCCCCGTTACCAGCCAGGTGCTCTCTCTAACCGGCATGGTCCCCGTCAAAACCGAAGGCTACCCAACACCGTCATCCATTAAGCAAGCGCTACATCGTTTACGACAGGGAAAACTACTCGGCATTTTTCCAGAAGGCGAAGACTATATCTTTGCCAATGACTTTGATGCCCCACTGGCTCAGCTACAATCAGGCTTCGCCCATCTGGCCTATGTAGCCCAGGTGCCGGTCATACCGACGATGATTGTACCCACAGCCGAGAAATTAGAACCGATTACCATCCCACCCGTTATACGCCCCCATCTAGAAAAGCACTACGACCTCACCCATGTTCAGTCCATCGTCCGTTATCGAGCCGCCGATATCAGAATTGGCAAAGCCATATCCCTTAACCCAGTAGCCCGCCTCGATAAACACGAACAAGTAGGCTGGCTACAAATGCAAACTCGCCAAGCCATGTTAAACCTGCAGAACTAAGACAAATCTGGAAACGTCGCCTTCACAGCTGGATGCACTAGCTGGTGATTTACCACATTCAGACCTTCCGCCAGAGCCGCATCTTTTTCCAACGCATCCAACCCCATATTGGCCAGAGTTAACACGTAAGGGAGAGTACTATTATTCAATGCTTCCGTTGCCGTACGGGGAACAGCACCTGGCATATTAGGCACACCGTAATGCAACACTTCCGACTCCACATACACCGGCTCACTATGGGATGTGGGTCGTACTGTTTCAATACAGCCCCCCTGATCAACCGCTACATCTACAATCACTGCCCCTTCAGGCATCTGCTCCACCAGCGTACGCGACACGAGTGTGGGCGATCGTCGGCCAGGCACCAAAACTGCACCAATCAGTAAATCAGCCTGGGAGACAGCCATTTCAATATTGGCGGAGTTGCTATAGAGCAACTGCACCCGCGAACCAAACAACTCTTCTAACTGATTGAGCCGATCTAGATTGATATCAATCAACGTCACTTGAGCCCCAAGACCCAAGGCCATTTTGGTGGCTTCAGTACCCACAACACCACCTCCCAGCACCACCACATGGCCTGGACGCACGCCTGGAATACCGCCTAGCAATACGCCACGCCCGCCCTGCTGCTTTTCTAAAAATCTGGCTCCAAACTGCACTGATAATCGCCCCGCAATAATGCTCATCGGGGTCAGTAATGGACGCTGATGATTTTTCTCGACGGTTTCATAGGCAATAGCTGTCGCACCACTGTGTATTAATGCTTCCGTCAGTTCGTGACTAGCAGCCAAATGTAAGTAGGTAAAGAGCAACTGTTCCTTTTGTAAATAGTCATATTCCTTGGGCAATGGTTCCTTTACCTTCACCACCATGGCCTGCTGCCAAGCCTCAGATGCTGTACCCAGGGTGGCTCCTGCCTGCTCGTAGTCAGTATTACTAAATCCCGCTCCTACTCCAGCATCAGCTTCGACGATAACTTGATGTTCATGTTCTGTGAGCACTCTGACACTGCCAGGACTCAAGCCGACTCGAAACTCCAGGTTTTTAACTTCTTTAGGCACTCCAATCTGCACAGGCACCTCCAAGCTGAAAGGGTTTGAATGCGCCCAATGCCAGAGTCATAGTCCTAGAATTGGCCGCTGATCTTAGCTTAGCTCTCCCACAAACAAGGTAGGGTCACCAATCAGACAGAACGATATTACCCAGGAAAATTCATTGACTAACTCTCCCTTTGATAGTGAGAATAAGTAGGTATGACGTAGCGCCTAACACCGTGACTGATATTAAGCCTTCCATGAGTCCTAAGCTGGAACGCCCCAAAAAAGGGTTTAACGAATATGCTGAGCAGCTCAATGGACGAGCTGCCATGGTGGGTTTCTTAATTTTGATTGCCATCGAGTATTTCACTGGCCAAAGCATCGTTTCGTTAATTGGCCTTAAATAACCCAATATCTTGGCTAAACCTCGGCATAGGCCGACACAATCTTAATGAGAGAAAAGCCACCAGCTAAGAACTAGCTAGTGGCTGCATTGAGGTGTGAGAAAAATAGACAAAACAGGCGTTAGAATCCACATTCAGCAAGGACAGTAACCTATTGGATTCGTTGTTAATTATTGGATGTGTCAATTTACTCACGGAGAGTGGGCTGAGAGTTCAGGTATCAATAGTTACAAAAAAAGGTGAATGGTAAAAACCATCCACCCCCTTGCTAGCCGGAGCAAGTTTGTCGGCTATGCCACGGCAGCTGTCCCAAGTCAGGTCAACTGCCGTGGTTCATCACAGGATTTACTTGTCACTTTCTTCTGAGAATTCAGCATCGATGACATCATCGTCACCACCACCGCTGGGAGCATCGCCGCCAGCAGCACCTGGGTCAGCTGCCGCAGCCGCTGCGTCAGCACCACCGTACATATTGCTGCTGAGTGCAAACAAGGCCTGCTGTAAGGACTCAGTGCCAGCCTTGATCTTAGCGGCATCATCAGATGCGATCGCATCCTTCAGGCCAGCGATCTCAGTTTCCACCTTGGACTTATCATCCTCAGAAATCTTATCGCCCAGTTCACCCATCTGCTTCTCAGCCTGGTAAACCAGAGAATCGGCCTGGTTTCTCACATCGATCTTCTCACGGCGCTCTTTATCAGCAGTGGAGTTTGCCTCTGCATCCCGCACCATCCGATCCACTTCGTCATCAGATAGGGTGGACGCACCAGTGATGCTAATGGACTGCTCCTTACCAGTGCCCTTATCCTTAGCAGTCACATTCAAGATACCGTTAGCATCGATATCAAACGTCACCTCAATCTGAGGTACACCACGGGGAGCAGGAGGAATTCCGTCTAGACGGAACACACCCAGGTCCTTGTTATCATTGGCCATCTCACGCTCACCTTGGAGAACGTGGATTTCAACATTGGTCTGCCCATCTACCGCTGTGGAGAACACCTCAGACTTCTTGGTAGGAATTGTGGTGTTTCTGGGGATGAGTTTGGTCATAACGCCACCCAGAGTTTCCACACCCAAGGATAGGGGGGTAACATCCAGCAGCAGGATGTCCTTAACTTCACCAGCCAGTACACCCCCCTGAATCGCTGCACCAATAGAAACAACTTCGTCAGGGTTAACGCTCTGGTTAGGCTCTTTACCCAGAATCTTAGTGACCAGTTCCTGAACCGCAGGAATACGGGTGGAACCACCCACCAGTACGATTTCGTTGATGTCGCCCTTGGCTAGCTTGGCATCACGAATCGCGTTCTCTACGGGCACACCGCAGCGGTCAATCAGGTCAGAGGCTAGCTCCTCAAACTTCGCCCGAGTTAGGGTCAAGTCCAAATGCTTAGGGCCATCCTGAGTTGCAGTAATAAAGGGTAGGTTGATTTCTGCCTGGGTAACGCTGGAAAGCTCAATCTTGGCTTTCTCAGCCGCCTCAGTTAGACGCTGTAGAGCCTGCTTATCCTTACGCAGATCAATGCCCTCTTGAGACATAAACTGCTCAGCTAGGTGATCGACGATCTTTTTATCAAAGTCATCACCCCCTAGGTGGGTGTCACCAGAAGTAGACAGTACTTCGAAGACACCGTCACCTACTTCCAGAATGGACACGTCGAAGGTACCACCACCCAAGTCAAAGACAAGAATGGTTTCGTTGCTCTTCTTATCAAGACCGTAAGCCAGTGCAGCGGCTGTAGGCTCGTTAATAATTCGCAGCACCTCAAGACCCGCGATCCGCCCCGCGTCTTTGGTTGCCTGACGCTGGGAGTCGTTAAAGTAAGCCGGAACAGTAATTACCGCTTGGGTAACTTGGTCGCCAAGGTATTTACTAGCATCGTCCGCTAGTTTACGTAGTACCTGGGCAGAAATTTCTTCAGGTGCAAATTGCTTGTCAGCGTTAGTGCACTCAATCTTGACGTTGCCGTTTACGTTAAGGACGTTGTAGGGCACTTCTGAGGATTCGTTGCTAACCTCATCGTTGCGACGACCAATGAAACGCTTTACAGAGTAAAACGTATTCATGGGGTTCATAACGGCCTGGCGCTTAGCGATCTGACCCACCAAGCGATCGCCACTCTTGGCATAGGCTACCACAGAGGGCGTAGTACGAAAGCCTTCTGCGTTTGCGATGACAGTGGGCTTACCCCCTTCCATTACAGCAACCACAGAGTTTGTGGTTCCTAAGTCAATTCCAACTACTTTTCCCATATCAATTGCTCCGGCGAATCATATCTTCGGCATTGCTGATCCTCGGAAGGATTTAATTTGGGAAACCCTGACCGACAGAATTAACTTCGGATCGGCACATCCAGCTAATCAGCAATAGCACCGCTTTTAATGTGAACCTCAAAATTGGTTTCTTAAAAGCTCATTACTATAGTGCTAATCCAGAGCAATTCTCTGAAGGGGGGGTTACCGAACCTGGATTTCGGTTATGGGGCGGGTTGGCAGCCTAAAACTAGACAGATGTCAAAATCTGATCGTCTAATTCAAAGTCCACAGCCTGCTCTGACCGGCAGTAATCATTTTGATAGGAATCCTTAAGGCCATGGACCAGGCTATATTTTGGCGTCCAACCTAGATCGCTTTGAGCTTTACCAATGGACGTAAAGAAATGCTGAACTCTCATGGGAAATGCTTTGCGCTTACCAAAGTCAAACTGATTTGGCTCGTAGTGGCGAATATCTGGCACAGGTTTACCCATGGCCTCAGCACAGGCATGGGCAAGACCATCAAAGGTAACGTAGCGCTCACCTGAGATATTGTAGACCTGCCCAATCGCTTTGGGATTACCGAGCACAGAAACCATGGCTTGGGCTAAGTCTTCACAATGTCCTAGCTGAGTAATGGCTTTGCCATTACCGGGAATGGGCATTGGTCTGTCATGACTAATGCGGTCAAAGAACCATTTTTCTAGAGGATTATAGTTCTGAGGACCATAGATGTAGACAGGGCGAATAGCGGTAAAGGGGACTCCCTGCTCGATTAAATAGTCTTCGGTGTGGTGTTTACCTTTGTGCCGACTGTTAGGGTCCACAGGGTCGCCTTCGACATGGGGCATCTGCTCGCTTTTGAGATACACACCGGCTGAGCTGACATAGATAAACTGCTGTACTGTGCCACCAAATAACTCGACTAGGGGCTGGGTATCGCCAAGCTCACGACCATTGTTGTCGTAAATGGCATCAAAGGTTTTGCCAGCGAGGGCGGCTTTGAGATCTTCGGGGGATTTGCGATCGCACCTCACCACCTCCACACCATCAGGTGCAGGACGATTTCCGCGATTCAGCAACGTTACCCTATGACCTGCCGCCAATAGCAATCGGGTCAGATACACCCCAATAAATCGCGTCCCACCCATCACCAAAATCCGCATAGTCAACCCCAAAAAACAAACGGCGAACATCTCTTACACATCAAATCTTATGGAAGATTGCTGCAGTAAAAACGTGAGCCCAAGAAAACGAGACAAATCCAAAAGAATAGCCAAAACCTACAAAATATGACTTTTGTCAATCATTATCTTTTTGCTTTATTTGAAGTATAAGAATTAGTAACACTCTCACTTTTTGTAACGAATTCGTTACAAAAAGTGAGAGTCAATATGTCATTTTGTATCGCATCTATGGCTGTATCCCTAGTCAGCAGGGATTTTCTGATACAAACACAATAGGTTTAAAAACCTATTCAGATGTTATGGAATGTTTCTCAATACAGTAATCAATGCACTTTTGTAAAGCGTGTTTCAAACGTTTTTGTGATTACTGGGTCAATTGCGATTTCCTAATCAGTCCAACCGGTAGCAATGCCCTAGGTTTTCCTGGGTTTCAAATGCTAGGCGGCAGTCATCACCCCCCATTGCAAGCGAGCACACACAGAGGAAGGAGTAAACTGCATGTTCACCAACGTCAAGCCCACTGTGAGACATATCTCACCCGAGAACCTTGGCGAACGGTCCTTGATGAAAGTGGTCTACGTCGTCTTAGAGCCACAGTATCAAAGCGCTCTGTCAGCAGCTGTTAAATCCATCAACGCTAATAATCCCCACATAGCAGTAGAAGTTAGCGGTTATCTAATTGAGGAACTTCGCGATAGTAACAATTACGAAGCATTTAAGAAGGATGTTTCTGAAGCCAACGTCTTTGTTGCTTCCCTAATCTTTATTGAGGAACTGGCCGAGAAAGTTGCCGCTGCTGTTAAGCCTCACCGTGACAATCTTGACGTGGCCGTGGTTTTCCCATCCATGCCCCAGGTGATGCGCCTCAACAAAATGGGCAGCTTCTCCATGGCTCAGTTGGGTCAGTCCAAGAGTGCCATTGGCGAATTCATGAAAAAGCGTCGCCAAAAGCAGGGTGGCAGCTTTGAAGATGCCATGCTCAAGCTTTTGCGCACTCTGCCCAAGGTGCTCAAGTATCTCCCCGTAGACAAAGCTCAAGATGCCCGTAACTTCATGCTCAGCTTCCAGTACTGGCTGGGCGGTTCTCCTGAGAACCTGGAGAACTTCATGCTCATGTTGGCCGATCGCTACATGTTCGGCGATAAGCAAATCGAAGGTGCTCCTCAAAATATGGAGTACAACGAGCCTGTCACTTATCCCGATACCGGCATCTGGCACCCCCTTGCTCCTTGCATGTATGAAGATGTCAAGGAATACCTTAACTGGTATAGCTTCCGCCAGGATTTACCTGCGTCCCATAAACGGGACCAAGCTCCCTGCGTTGGTATTGTTCTACAGCGCACCCACCTAGTTACCGGTGATGAAGCACACTATGTATCCATGGTGCAGGAGCTGGAGTACCTAGGCGCTCGAGTGATCCCCGTCTTTGCTGGCGGACTTGACTTCTCTAAACCTGTGGAGCAGTTCTTCTACGAACCTGTTACTCAAGAGCCCCTGGTTGATTCCGTTATTTCTCTAACTGGTTTTGCCCTGGTAGGTGGCCCTGCTCGTCAAGATCATCCCAAGGCGATTGAGTCACTCCAGAAGCTGAATCGCCCCTATATGGTGGCTCTTCCCCTAGTCTTTCAAACCACTGAAGAGTGGGAAGGTAGCGATCTAGGTCTGCACCCCATTCAGGTAGCTCTACAGATGGCAATTCCTGAGTTAGATGGAGCCATTGATCCGATTGTGGTTTCTGGCCGTGATGGCATGACCGGTCGTGCTATTACTCTGCAAGATCGGGTAGAAATTATTTCCCAGCGTGCTCTGAAATGGGCCAACCTACGTCGTGTCAAACGTGCCAATAAAAAGCTAGCCATTACCGTCTTTAGTTTCCCCCCCGACAAGGGTAACGTCGGTACTGCTGCCTATCTAAACGTCTTTGGCTCCATCTATGAAGCCATGGTCGAAATGAAAGAGCAGGGCTACACCATCGAAGGCATGCCTGAGTCGGCAGAAGCTTTGATGCTGGAAGTTATCAATGATGCCCAGGCTCAATACAATAGCCCTGAACTCAATGTTGCTTACCGCATGTCAGTGGCTGAGTACGAAAAACTGACTCCTTACTCAGAGCGCTTAGAAGAGAACTGGGGACCACCGCCAGGCACCCTCAATACTGACGGCCAGAATCTGTTGGTATACGGTAAGACCTTCGGAAACTTGTTTATCGGTGTACAACCCACCTTTGGTTACGAAGGTGACCCCATGCGGTTGTTGTTCTCACGGTCCGCTAGCCCCCACCATGGCTTTGCCGCTTACTACACCTTTATCGAAAAGATTTGGAAGGCAGATGCAGTTCTGCATTTTGGTACCCATGGCTCCCTGGAGTTTATGCCTGGCAAGCAAATGGGTATGTCAGGGCAGTGCTACCCCGACAACCTCATCGGCAGTACTCCAAACCTCTACTACTACGCTGCCAACAATCCCTCTGAGGCTACCATTGCTAAGCGTCGTGGCTATGCAGAAACCATCAGCTACCTGACACCGCCTGCTGAGAATGCAGGTTTGTACAAGGGGCTGAAGGAGCTAAGCGAGCTGATTGGTTCGTACCAGGGGCTTAAAGAAGGCGGTCGAGCGATTTCTATTGTCAATGCCATCATTGAGAAGGCACGCCAAGTCAACTTAGATCGCGATGTTGTCCTTCCTGATGTAGAAGACGCTAGCGAAATTAGTAAAGACGACCGCGACACCCTGGTGGGCAAGATTTACATCAAGTTGATGGAAATCGAATCTCGGCTGCTACCCTGTGGTCTCCATGTCATCGGCAAGCCCCCTACAGCAGAGGAAGCCGTAGCCACCCTGGTAAATATTGCAGGTCTCGACCGTGAAGAGGAAGGTTTTAAGAGTCTTCAGCGCATCATTTCGGAGAGTCTTGATCGAGATATCGATGAAATCTACAACAACAGCGATCTGGGCGTCTTAGATGATGTACAGCTGCTGTACGAAATCAATGAAGCGACCCGTGCCGCTGTTGGTGCCATTGTTAATGAACAATTGGACGATGAGGGTCGAGTATCCCTGAAGACCATGCTGAAGTTCTTTAACTTTGGTAAGCGCCAGGATCCTTGGGTGGAAGCGCTTCACAATCTTGGCTACAAAAATGTAGACGAGGAAGCTCTTAAGCCTTTGTTTGAGTATCTACAGTTCTGTCTGAAGCAGGTTGTTGCCGATAACGAGCTGTCTTCTTTACTCAGAGCACTAGATGGAGATTACATCCTACCTGGCCCTGGTGGTGACCCCATTCGTAACCCAGATGTATTGCCTACCGGCAAAAACATCCACGCCCTGGACCCTCAGTCCATTCCTACCACCGCAGCTGTTCAGTCTGCCAAGGTGGTGGTTGATCGCCTACTAGAGCGTCAGCGCCAGGACAATGGCGGTCAATATCCTGAGACAATTGCTTCTGTTCTTTGGGGAACTGACAACATTAAAACCTACGGTGAGTCCCTAGCTCAGATGCTTTGGTTCGTTGGGGTTAAGCCAGTACCTGATGCCCTAGGCCGCGTGAATAAGCTGGAGATTGTTCCTCTAGAAGAGCTAGGTCGTCCCCGGATTGACGTGGTGATTAACTGTTCTGGCGTATTCCGCGACTTGTTCGTCAACCAGATGGCTCTGCTAGATCGGGCTGTGAAAATGGCTGCTGAAGCCGATGAGCCTCTGGAAATGAACTTCGTTCGCAAGCATGCTTTGAAGCAGGCTGAGGAAATGGGGCTATCAGTACGAGAAGCAGCGACTCGCATCTTCTCAAATGCTTCTGGTTCCTATGCTGCTAACGTTAACCTGGCGGTTGAGAACAGTAGCTGGGAGGAGGAGTCTGAGCTTCAGGAAATGTACCTCAAGCGTAAGTCCTTTGCTTTCAACTCAGACAATCCGGGTGTGATGGACCAGTCCCGTGATTTGTTTGAGGCGTCCCTAAAAACAGCTGATGTTACTTTCCAGAATCTAGATTCTTCGGAAATTTCTCTAACTGACGTTTCCCACTACTTTGATTCTGACCCCACTAAGGTGATTGGTCAGCTACGGGGTGACGGGACAAAGCCTGCTTCCTTTGTGGCAGATACGACTACAGCAAATGCTCAAGTCAGAACCCTTTCGGAAACTGTTCGTTTAGACTCTCGGACTAAACTGCTAAATCCGAAGTGGTACGAGGGCATGCTAGCCAACGGCTACGAAGGTGTGCGTGAGTTATCTAACCGCTTGGTGAACACCATGGGATGGTCAGCGACTGCTGATGCTGTGGATAACTGGGTTTATGAAGATGCCAACACCACATTTATCCAGGATGAGGAGATGTGTAAGCGACTCATGGATTTGAATCCCAACTCATTCCGTCGCATGGTAACAACACTGTTGGAAGTCAATGGTCGAGGCTATTGGGAAACTAGCGACGACAACATCGAACGTTTACAGGAGCTCTATGAAGAAGTAGAGAACCGTATTGAGGGTGTTGAGTAAACGATTAATACATTCCTGAGCAAGGCATTATTATCAGCCCAACACAACCTTAATTATTAATTAATCCATAAAAAGCCCCTTTAGACTCTTTAGGTCTAAAGGGGTTTTTTATAAAGGTGTTATACAAAATCCTGACTGATAGCGCCCGGTACCGAGGGACATCCACAAGGGAGTAACCCTACAGGATTATCCATTTTTAATCGGGCTTAATGAATTCGGATTGGGTAGTAGATTCTTTAGGAAAGGTCTAAATTCACATCTGTAAACAACTCTGTGATGTGACACTTTCATTTACGTAACATGACCAGTCGCAGAGCTGGGGAGACCCCCATAAGCTAAGTAGCCATGATGTGTGAGGGTAACTATCATGAGACAGCGTTTATGGCATGCTCTAGTTATCACGTTTGGCCTTTACTTACTTTTTGTTTGCCAATCTTTGGACGATATACCGTCCTTAAAGAGAACGAAACTTAACAATAACTTTCACGAAATGCTATCGCAGCTTCTTCTTTAAAGAAGGCATTTGAGCTACGGCAATTCACAAAACTTTCTGACTCGGTCAAATTCTGGGTCTTGCCAAGAATAGGCAAAATGGCTCACTGAATTAATATTTGGGGTTGCTTGCTGAAGCGCTGACATCTGAGCTTCTAAGGAGGGTCTGTTATTAATTGATTTACCCCATACGCCTGCCAATGCAGGACGCACATTATTAGCACTGTTCTGCCGTAGTACCATTTGCACCTCTTGCACAATGCAGCGGGTGTTACCGCAGATACTGTAGGCCATTGGATGCCAGCTCATGGATGTGGGAAAACGATTCCAGTGTTGCAAGCGGGAGTCATACCCTTGAGTGCCTACAGGCTGATTGGCTGTGGGGAAAAAGACCACACCTGTTGGAATATTTTGTTGTCTTACGGGTTGGCTAACTGTGGTGAGAAAGTCAATGACTCCCTGCACAGCATGGGCAACACTTAAACGCCACAGCTCTAACTGTAGAGCAGGGCGACGGACTGAAGCTGGCACATCGCTCGTGCTGTTGGCTTGTCGTCGGCTTTGCCACAGCGGTTCAGCTTCATTGGGAAATTGCCTATCAACTCGTTCTAAATCGCCCTCTGTTAAGTATCCTCGGGTGAGAAACTGTCGAATCAGTTCTCTACCTTTATTATTTACGGCTCTCTGAAGTAGGGAATTTTGGGCCGCAGTGCCATAAATCCAGAGATCACTAACTTGACCTGCAACAGAGTAACTGCCAAGGCCTCGGGGATATCGAATGTAGTCAAAAAGTACGCCATCTGGCCTGCGTTGCAATATTTCCTGCAACATGCGCAAATAGTCGTTCTGGGCTTGGTAGTTATAGGGGTCGATAAAGATTTCTTCTGGATTATTACTACCGCCGCGACTGGCAAATGCTGAGGTCGTTTCACCGTTACCATTACGGGCCAGTACCTGCTGACGATCTCGACGTTGGCCATAGGAATAACCAAAATTCATGGTGAACATCCAGGCATGTACTTTGAGACCTCGCTTACGACCTGCTGCGATCGCATCTGCTAACAAATCACGGTTTTCATAGCCGCGCTGTTGCACAACACTGGGCCAGGCAGTGCGATTATCTCGCTTAGGAAGCAGCACCTGACCGTTGTAAAACACCTCGACATAGATCTCGGTATAGCCCAAATTAATGACTCGATCCATTAGAGCATCCAGCACTCCGGGCCTTAAATCACAGGGGTATAAACGAATCCAAGTCGCTTGCTGACGAGGCCATTGACGCTGCCGACAGGTTTGCAACATATCTGAATGACGTTTGAGCAGATCGCGATACTGTGCGATCGCAACGGCATCTCCATTGGCCGCTTGTTGTCTCACAGCTTCCTTAGCATCAACCTCAGCTTGAGATAGCTGACAATATTGGTTGAGGTCACCAGCTTGCGCGAAGCCAGGCATCGGGCGATGCACCATAACTCCCCCCAGCAAGACCAACAAACCGCACCACAAACGTTGGCTCTTGCTCAAATGCCTAAGACATACCATAGCTATGAACAATTACGATGAACAACTAAAAAGAGCTACTGCAAAAATCTACTGAGTTGTGTCATCAGCTCCTTGAGCTGCTGCGAAATAGACATTCAACCATTAAAAACTGAGGGATTATATCACTCTTTGGTAAATGTTGATTTTATATATGTTTATGTTTCTCTGTAGTTAATCTTCAGATGCCTCTAATGTGGATTCATCCTCTAACGTTGCGAGTAATTGCGTGAGTTTTATTCGTTGAATATAGGGCCACCCACCATTGAGCTCAATATCTCGCAGTAGATGATACAAATGTTGTCGATTAGTTGGCAATGAGTCTTGAAAGAGCGTTTCACGGATATCACGATGCAGCTCTTCCAATTGTCTTAAAATCCCTAAGAGAGCCGCACAATCTTTTTCCCTCTTTTGAGCTGCTAATTTGACAGCTAGTCGAATTTCATCAATATCAGCAGCTTGCGCTTTAGAGTTATCAGAAGAGTACAATTCCATCTAGATACAATGCCTTTCGTTGATATCACCGAAACCGGAAGGTGCAGATAGTGTAGCCCAAATTCTTCCAGTCATCTGGTCCATCACCAGCCTTCCAATGTTAACCAATGCACCAGATTTAGCAATTTTCAGAACTCACCGGGGACTCGTCCGTGTAAAATACTTTCGGAAAGGTTAGTTGGCTATTCTGAGGGCGACTTCGGTAAGCCTTGATGAATGGTTTTCTATTTAAAAGGAAGACTTCAGGCATAGGCAACGTCATAAAACCTTAGTCGGTTCTATAACCACTGACAAATTTTCTTACATAAATCTTTTTTGTTTGAGGTTTACCATGAGGTATCGTGCCCTAATCGTTGCATTTCTAGCACTCTGCATGGGTGTACTAACAGCATGTAGCGATGCTCCTAGTGCTGACAGCAACACTCCCCTAACTTACGATCAGATCAGAAATACAGGTTTAGCCAACAGCTGTCCTCAAATTTCTAGCGTTCGTCGCGGGGAGATTGCTATTGACAGTGGCAAGTCTTATCAGATTGCGGGTCTATGCTTAGAGCCGACTAGTTATTTTGTGAAGGAAGAGCCTGCTAACAAGCGTCGGGAAGCTGAGTTTATTTCTGGTAAGTCTTTGACTCGTTACACCTCTAGTTTGGACCAGGTGCGTGGTTCTTTAGAACTTAATCCTGACGGCAGTCTGCTTTTCACTGAGATAGACGGCATAGATTTTCAGGCTGTGACTGTTCTACTTCCAGGTGGTGAGGAAGTGCCTTTTCTATTCACTATTAAGGGTCTAGTGGCACAATCACAGGCTGGACTAAACGCCATTACGTCATCCACTGACTTTATTGGTGACTACCGTGTCCCTTCCTACCGCACATCTAACTTCTTAGATCCAAAAGGTCGTGGTTTGACCACAGGTTACGACACAGCAGTAGCCTTGCCAGCTGGTGGTGATACAGAAGAACTGATCAAAGAGAATATGAAAGCCTTCAAAGTTGGGCAAGGCACCATGTCTCTACAAGTTGAGAAAGTTGATAGTGTGACTGGCGAAATTGCTGGTACGTTCGAATGTGAGCAACCTTCTGACACTGACATGGGAACTGCAGAGCCGTCAGACGTTCGCGTACAAGGCTTGTTCTATGGTCGTGTAGAAGCTACTTGACGCTTAATAGCTAAGAACCCAGTGGGGGTGGCTCTACTCCAGTAGGCATTTTCACTAAGGTAATTTTGAAGAGGGAAGGTAGTTCTCCGGAACTATCTTCTCTTTTTTGCTTTAAGGACAGACACAATACATGAAGGCCTCGTAAAGATTACGGCTTTGACGTTAAACATACGCATGTCCGTCACCCTAAATTTCCGTGTATACGTCCTTGTTTGAGCAGGCTGCCAGAAATTAGGCTGGCTTTGACAGTTTGAAGCTGTGATTTGAATCACTGTGATCTTGAACCTTGATCTTCACTATGAAGTCACCACATTGAACCCATGGTTTAAGTTCTAGTTTTTCAATTAAGTTTCTGTCTTTCGTAGCTCAATATTGCATCTATCCCAGTGGGCATAGAGTTGAGCATGTACATGTCAAAGGGGTTTCCCATGTCGTCCAAACTCAACAAAGCACTCAAAAGCGAGACTTTAGAGCTGCTGAATGATTATCAAAAGAATGATTCACCTGAGCTGCGTAACAAGTTGGTCAAAATGAATCTTGGTCTGGTGCGTCGCGAAGCCCACCATTGGCTTTACCACTCCAACGAAACCTTTGATGACCTGATGCAGGTCGGCAGCTTAGGACTAATTAGGGCCATTGAGCGTTTTGACATGTCTAAAGGCTATGCCTTCAGCTCTTTCGCTATTCCCTACATTCGTGGCGAAATTCAGCACTATTTACGAGATCGCAGCGCCATCGTTCGCATCCCAAGACGTTGGCAGTCATTACAACATCAATCAGCTCGAGTTATTCGACAACTCCAAGAAAAGCTAGACCGTAAGCCCACGGATCAAGAAATCGCCGATCACCTGAAAATCAGTGTTCAGGAATGGCAAGACGTTAAATTAGCCAGTCGGAATCGTTCACTGCTAAGTCTAGACGCCCCTATTCAAGATGAAGGCAGTGGCTCTGCTTCACTCAGTGATTTATTACCCGATCCAAAGTACCGCAGCTTTCAGCTGGCTCAAGAAGATCGTATTCGCCTCCAACAGGGACTGGCTCAGCTAGAGCGTAGAACTCAAGAAGTCTTAGAATTTGTATTTCTACACGACCTGACTCAAAAGGAAACAGCCGAACGCCTAGGTATTAGTGCTGTTACGGTTTCACGTCGAGTTAAAAGCGGACTTAAGCGACTGCGCGATTTAATGGCTCCCGCCGAAGGTGAGGAAAAAGATTTCGCCTAAGCTCTATGCATTCGGCATATCTTGCTTTATACTTTGCGAACACAAGTCCTTGGAGGATTGAAAAGATGCATCGTCTGCTCTTGGTATTGCTAATAACAACTGGGGCAATTTCCCTGAGCGGTTGTGGATTCTTTAATCGCAACAGCGATGATGTTGCTGAGGATCCAGCTACCCCAACGGAACAAACAACTCAACCAGTAGAAACGTCAGAAGGTGAGCTTCCTGATATTCCAGGGGGAGAGGATTCCGGTAATGTAGTTGCGGTCTCAGAAAATTCTCCCACCATCGTTGCTCGTGACCTGATTCAGTCTACTGATCCAAACGAACGAGCAATTGGAGTGGAACGCACTCGTAATGATCCCTTCGCAGAACTAACAATTCCCCTCATCCCTCCTGAGCCGATTTTGCCTGAAGACGATGGCACGACGGCGACTAATGCTGGGACTGAGACTGGTCGCACAGTTGCAGCAGGACCTGGAACAGTAGGGCCTGGCAGTAATAACCCTCAGCAGCGCCCAGACCTCGCAGAACAACGCCGAGTTGAATCAGGTCGTGCTGAGATAGCGGCATTGCCCGAAATCCCACAGCCAACGACAGCTAGAGCTGTTCGAGTATCAGGGGTTATCCAAATCGGAGGGTCTCCTTACGCCATTGTTAAAGCTCCTAATGAAATTGAGCGCTATGTCAGACAAGGCGAAAGAATTGCTGGAGGCAGTGTTGTTGTCAAACGCATTGATACAGGTTCAGCTGAACCCCGTGTAATCCTGGTGGAAAACGGCATCGAAGTAGAGCGTTTCGTGACATCAACTGAAGAAGCCCCTGTGGAAGAAGAACCTGCCGCAGAAACAGTGTCAACAATTGGTGCTTTGCCAACTCTACCGAGTCCTGCTGGCATCTAGTTCATTCCAAATCATTCAAGGCTACATCTAATTTTCTTATTTTTAAAACCCTCTAGCTGTAAAGGTTAGGGGTTTTTCTGTATCCGCTCTGATTTCGTTGTGTAGGGTGTAGTTTATTTTTTATTCGGCTTTTTCTAAAGAATTATTTCTAAAATCTTCGATATGCAACAATTCTTAAATGGCAAGACTGTGAGTTCGGTTCAGAGGAGTAGTACCCTGGTGAACAGGTAGCTTGCTGCTCGCATTCATTACTCGTCTTTGAACAAGAGAGGATATTCATGGTTAAGCGTGGATCTAAAGTACGTATCCTGCGTAAGGAGTCTTATTGGTTTCAAGATATTGGTACGGTTGCTTCCGTTGATAAAAGTGGCATCAAGTATCCAGTTGTTGTTCGTTTTGACAAAATTAACTATGCCGGAGTTAATACCAACAACTTTGGCGAATTTGAGCTGAAGGAAGTTAAGTAGCTCAAGCAACTGTAGATGGCTTGGTAAAATTAGCAGAGTTATTTGTCTAGTTATCCTTGCCAGAACTTCCTGAGGTAGAAACTGTCCGACGAGGGCTCAGTCGAGTTACTCTATATCAACCTATTCGGGGTGGCGATGTGCTGTTAGACCGCAGCATTGCTCACCCCGTTTCTATTGAAGAGTTTCTACCATCTGTCCTGGGGGCTGAAATTACGGCATGGCAACGTCGCGGCAAGTATTTATTGGCAGTTTTAACTCGCCAGCAACAACCGGCTGGTTGGTTAGGATGTCATTTACGCATGACGGGCCAACTTCTATGGGTAGAACAATCAATGCCGGTGTCTTCCCACTGCCGTGTTCGCCTCTTTTTTGAGAATGAACGAGAACTGCGTTACGTTGACCAACGCACCTTTGGTCGTCTTTGGTGGATACCTCCCAACATACAGCCCGATCAAATCATGACAGGGTTGCAACGGTTAGGCCCAGAACCTTTTGCCGATGAGTTTTCTGTAGGCTATATGCAAGCCTGGTTTGGACGTAGACAGAAACCTGTTAAAAATGCATTGCTTGACCAGGCCATGGTGGCAGGCATCGGTAATATCTATGCGGATGAGGCGTTGTTTTTAAGTGGCATTCGCCCCAAGGTGAGATGCGATCGCATTTCCCCCACTCGCCTCAAACGCTTACACACATCCATTCGTAAAGTTCTTATCGATAGCATTGAAGCCGGTGGCACCACCTTTAGTGACTTTCGCGATATCCACGGCATCAATGGCAACTACGGCGGTGTCGCCTGGGTATACAACCGCGAAAACGAACCCTGTCGTGTCTGCGCAACGCCCATCACACGCATCAAACTCGCAGGACGCTCTGCCCACTACTGCCCCAACTGCCAAAAATAGAGTTCTATTTATTTTCTCCACCGCCTATTGCCCATTCCCCACAGCCCCCACAGGAGCGATAATATATTGACCAGTTATTTTTCTAAGTAATGGCGATTAAAAAGGGTACTTTTGTGCGTGTCGTGCGCGAGAAATTAGAGAACAGCGTAGAAGCCACTGCTAGCGATAATCGGTTTCCGCCCTATATTTTTGAAACCCAAGGTGAAATTTTAGAAATTCGCGATGATTACGCCCTGGTGAAATTTGGCCGAGTACCCACCCCCAATATTTGGCTCCAGGTAGAGCAGTTGGAAGCGTTTAAGTAAGACTGACAACGTATTAAGAATCCTGATGGGATACTCCCAAGTACAAGTAGCCCCGGACACAATGGAAGTGTGGTTCACATCCGTTGATTACGTGGACCGCATCGTTGGGTAGCTGGGCCATTGATTAGCTGAGGTGCCCTCAAGCTGTCTATTGGGAGTTCCTATGGTAGTCGCTATTCCATCTCCTCGGAAAGCAGTTGTTAATAAAGCTGCGATCGCAATCCCCAAAATCACTGTCATTGGCGCAGGCAATGTAGGTGCCAGCCTTGCCCGGTGTTTACTGGCCCAAAACTTAGGCCATGTGGTTCTACTAGATATCGTCGAAGGTCGCCCCCAGGGATTAGCCCTCGACATGGCTGAGGCACGCCCCCTAGAAGGGTATAGCTATAGTATTACTGGAACCAACGACTACCCAGATACAGCCAACTCACAGGTAATTGTGATTACCGCTGGGCTCCCACGCAAGCCAGGCATGTCCAGGGATGATCTACTCAAGGTGAACGGCGGCATCATTCTAGACGTAATGTCACAGGCTCTGCCCCACTCTCCCGATGCCCATTTCATCTTGGTCACTAATCCCTTAGATGTAATGACCTATCTAGCCTGGCAAACCAGTGGGCTCCCTCCCCGTCAAGTCATAGGACAGGCTGGAGTACTAGATTCAGCAAGATTTCGCACCTTTATTGCGCAGGAATTAGAGGTTCCTCCTCAGGATGTATCAACCATGGTACTGGGAGGACATGGTGATCTGATGGTACCGCTAATTAGCTACACCACTGTCAGTGGCATCCCTCTCACTGAACTAATGCCACTGAACAAAGTTCAGCAACTGGTAGATCGCACCCGTCATGGTGGCGCAGAAATTGTGAATCACCTCAAAACCGGCGGAGCATTTTACGCACCTGCGGCCGCAACAGCAACAATGGTGGCTGCAATTCTGCAAAACCAGTCAGCCATACTACCCGTTTCAGCCTATCTTGAGGGGCAATACGGGCTCAAAGATATCTATTTGGGTGTACCCTGTCGTCTTGACCACAATGGGGCAGCTTCCATAATGGAACTCTCACTCACCAACGATGAGCAGGCTGCCCTACAAACCTCTGCAGCATCGGTGCAACAAACACTACAAAAGGCACTATCACTCTTGACTAGCTAATTAATTTTTTCTGATTGCGGCCTCAACAGTTTGCGGACGAGGGCGAGGATACTCAGCCATCAGCCGTCGCACCTCTGCCGCATGGTAAGAACTGCGTGTCAGAGGAGACGATACAACCTGCAAAAAGCCCATCGCTTCTCCAGCCTCTCGCCACTGATCAAACTGTTCGGGGGTAATGAAATCTTGCACACCAAGGTGCTTTTGAGTAGGCTGCAAATATTGACCAATGGTAAGGATATCGCAGTCTACAGCGCGTAAGCCAGCCATGACCTGGCGGACTTCCTCATCAGTTTCCCCCAGCCCCACCATGATTCCTGACTTGGTGTAGGCCCATGGAGCAATTTCACGGGTACGTTTGAGTAGTTCCAAGCTGCGCTGATAGTCACCTTGGGGACGCACACGCTTATAGAGTCTAGGAATTGTCTCCGTATTGTGATTCATCACCTCAGGAGCTGCCGACAAAATAGTTTCTAAAGCATCCCAATTACCGCACAAGTCAGGAATCAGCACCTCAATGGTGGTATTGGGCGAAAGCTTTCGAGTCTCTTCAATGCAGCGCACAAACTGACTAGCCCCCCCATCGAGTAGATCATCTCGGTTTACTGAAGTGATGACTACATGGTTCAGACCCATCCGCCGCACAGCCTCACCTAAACGCAGAGGCTCGGTTGGGTCTAACGCCTGGGGTTTTTTCTCAAAATCAATATCGCAATAGGGACAGGCTCGCGTGCAAGCTGGGCCCATGATTAAAAATGTGGCAGTTCCAGCATTGAAGCACTCACCAATATTGGGACAGGAAGCTTCTTCGCACACCGTGTTGAGAGCGAGATCCTGCAAAATACCTTTGACATTGCCGACCCTTTCCCATTGGGGGGCTTTAACTCTCAGCCAGTCTGGTTTAACCGTCACACTACCCTGCCTTTACGAATGGAGTTGCTACGTCAGATAAATTTTTGACAATACTACTGATTCTAACAACTCAGGGACAAAGCCATGGGGGCTGCACAAAAGTATGCTGAGAAGTATGAGCAGCCCATAAAACAGATATCGTAAAACAACCGTAATAGGGTGAAATAGGTAAGATATTCAGGAGTACGACGCTTCCAAGTGCATACCGTTTTCTATCCTACGTTTTCCAATCCTTTGTAATGCAAGGTCTTCATCCCTTAGCTCGCAGCTTTGCCTTACTATGCGTTGGTTCTGCCCTTGGACTAGCCTTACTGGAGTTGCAAGATCCTTTTGATTGGAAAGCCGCAAATGCTCGACCAAGCCAGGAGGGCAATAACCTCCTTACTCGCATCTCCATAACTAACGGTCGCCGCCCAAGCTTCGCACGGCGCTTTAAACAATCAGATATTGAAATTGTGGTGCAGCTGGATGCTCGTATAGTAAATGTGTACCAAAAAGGTGACGTCGTCAAAGAATATCTCATCGCCATTGGTCAAGAAGAGTGGGAAACCCCCGAGGGCAGCTTTAGCATCACTCAAAAACAGAAATACCCCACATGGCAACACCCAATCACGGGAGAGTTAATCAAAGCAGGGAAGAAAAATCCCTTGGGTTCTCGATGGATTGGCTTTTTATCAACCCAGGATGGCGAAATTGGTTTTCACGGCACCAATGAGGAACGCTTAATTGGGGAAGCCATTTCCCATGGTTGTATCCGTATGCTTAATGAAGATGTTGAAGACCTGTATACCTATGTTGATATAGGTACTACGGTTACAGTAAAGCGCTAAATAAACCCACTAAACTTCTGGCTCTAACGGTCCAAGATAAGGCAACAAAGACGACAGAACGCATCAAATCATTTAGCCTAATTTATAGAGAGTGAACATTTTTGAAGATTCTTCGCAATTTTTCAACCTAGAAGTTCACAGCCTCGTTCATCGCAGAACTCAGTGTTAATAATTTTCTTTATCCAATGATTCTTGATCCAGTCTGGATTTCTGGAGTTTTTTTATGGGCTTTGGCCCTCTATCTGATGTTTTCGCCCCTGGTCCTTCGTTTGGTTGAGGCTCTAGAACAACAGGCTATGGGCTGGTTAGCATCCGCTGACACAACATCCTCTACTGGGCCAGCAGAACTCTATGCATCAGTCATGAGTATTGTGCCGTTTGTCGTCACTGGCGGTCTTTGCAACTATTTACTAGATATCAGCATGGGTCGTAGCTGGACCGTAAGCGTTGGCATTATCACCTGCATAGGCAGCGGCGTATATGAGTTGGGTCGCCGCGACGGTCAAGCCAATCAAGACTAACCTCTCAAACAGCTTCAAACAGTTACTGGATGTTGACCGTAAAACGGAATGACCTGTCGCCAGTCCGATATCTTCTCCCTTTGCAGACGCTCATAGCCAAGCTGTAACAAGGACGAGGTTGTTTCGGCCAGGCCAACACCTGAATCTAGGGCTATTCTTACCAGGGGTTGAGACCAGTGGGATTGCTTCAGGTTCCAATCACTTGCGCTCAGCACCGTATCTTCTAGCTTTAAGGTCAGACTTTCTCCAGTCCAGTGGTAAACCGCACCATACACAGCCCCTCGTTTAGCAGGCATCGTAATAGCCAGATCAGTAGCTGTTTTGTGAGTTTCCACTATGGACTCCGAGGGTGGGCCCGACGCGGTGACTCGATGGTGGGCAACAGCAGCCAAAGCAGAAATACCCAATAGGGGAATATCTAACTGCTGTGCCAACGTTCGGGCAGTTGCCACACCAATCCGGGTACCCGTAAAACCACCAGGTCCAATGCATACAGCAATAAACGTCAGCTCTTGCCAGCGCTGGGGGGGCAAAAACCCTTGAAGTAACGCATGAAGTTGGCTGGATAAGTCACGACCTAGCTGCCAAGTTTGCTGACGATGGATCGTTTCAAAATCACTGATGGCTAAACCCAGTTCAGGGGTAGAGGTATGAAGTGCCAGACCTAACATGTCTTTCGAAATTTTCTACAAATCGTCTTGAGAGAACCGTTGTCTCAGAAGTGGGCATCGGCAGCATGACGTATGCTAATCGCTTTCTCTAGGAACAATTTCTTTAGTAACTGCAAAATAAAAGCCTAATAAGAGTTCACGATTTTGCCACTTTTTGAAACTGACGGAACGGCGAAACATCAGATAGGCCACGTAGCCAAAAAATGGAGCAACGATTAGCAGCTCTAGAGAGCTTACACGAAATGTATTGATTAAACTCACAAACCCTAGAATCAAACATCCCAGAGAAAGATTACGGTACATGATGTGGGAAGCTGTGTGCATTTCTGCAGCCGTAACCGAAGGGCTATTGTTTTCACGCAGATAGGCTTTAAGTCGAGCATTGATCCAGCGCATCTTTTTAGGGAGGCCTATTTTTTGCTGTAGCTGAAGTACTAAGCGATCTTCAAAGTCTAGTGACGATGTATTCCCTAGCTCAGCCTGTTTCAGTTTTTTATCTCGCTCCCTTAGCTGACTATCCATATACAGATATTCCTGTTTAAACACATGGCATAGCAGCAGAAAATATCGCCAGCTCAATGTTTGTACAGTCCCACCAATGATGTAGCTCAAAAATAAGAATGTGAGTGAGATCGCCAGTGTCCCACTGCTCTGAATCACCGGAGCCAAATCCGCCAAACTTTCCACTGGGTTATAAAGCAAAAATCCTGCCACAATAAATGGCGAGCCCCCAATAATTGAAGCAAATAGTTCAAAAGGCCCAAGGAAATACTTCAGTTGCTCCATAGGATGTGATGTGCGTCTGAATAGAAATGGTTTTAGCAGAGGCTCCTGTCTTTCTGAAGTAACTCAGGAGTTTCCATATCGTCTCAGATTATTTCAGCGTAAACGTCATCATCAATGGCAAGTGATCCGAAGCCGTTCCCACTTCTGGTATCACACGGGTTGCCGTCAGCTCAATCGACTCTGGGGTATAGAACAAATAATCCAGCTTATGTTCAGGTGGTTCAGATGGGAAGGTCGGTTGGTCAGGCCATTGCTCTCTAGGAAGCGCCGATGAAAATGCACCAGACTCTGCCAACACCTCAATCGACCGCTCCCCTTCTTCAGGTCGATTGACCGCACTGTTAAAGTCACCTACTAGCAACACAGGATACTCCTTGGCATAGGTTTCAGCCATTTGTCGTACGGCATAGGTTTGATTAAATCGGGTCGGATTATCAAACGCTTCCAGGTGCACATTTATAACAATCAGAGCACGACCATTAATGTCGACTTGGGTAACCTGAGCTAAGCGATCCAAATAGACAGCATTGTAGAAAAACGGACGACTGGCTACTTTTTCGAGCACAATCCGATTATTTTCCACAATCGGGTAGCGACTCAATACAGCCTGACCTGAGACGATTTTGCCGAAGTGGGCTGATATGGGCCAATAGGGAAAAGGTACATAGTTTTTATTCCAGTTAATGGCCAGACCGGCATTAGCCAACCCCAGGGCGTTAGCAAGGGCATCCAGCTGATTAACGTTGTAGGAGCGTTTAGAGGCGATATCAATTTCTTGGAAAGCGATGATGTCAGGATTTAGGGAGCGAAGTGTGGCGATCGCACTCTCTAAGTGCCCATCAAATAGACTCTTAGGCCGTTCCACCGCCTCTTGATTCGTCAAGCCCGACAAATAACCAATGTTGTAAGACACCAGGGACAATGTGTTTTCTTCGGCAGCAGCAGCCTCAACGTCATAGGTGAGGATTTCTGTATATTTATCGCGAGGATAGCTACCAGAGGTGGCCCAACCATAGAACACGACCAAGACCAGTGCCAACGAACCCAAAATTGCCAGAATCAGCTTCCACACCATGGCACCCTCATTAGATTAGTACTCAACACCAGTACTCAATCTAATGCCGTAATGATGCAGGTCTTCAGATACCTGCACAACTCGTAAAGTTCACTCCAAGAATAGTTGGAATTATTCCCTCACTTGTCACTCCTTTGGGTAATCTGATGGTGCTGAAATATCTAGGATTAGAGCAACAGTTCAGTTCCTTTAGAGAAATGCCTAAATTTGAGCATTTCTCTAAAGGAACGCGTCTCTCAATTCAATCCTCGACCTAAACGATGTGTTAAAGCCTCCATGTCAATCAAAAATTTAATTTTCTTCGGTCTACTTATATTTGTTCCTATTTCCGCATCTGCCCATTTCCTTGGCTGGGGTGAACTGGCAGTTTTTGTCACAGCGGCGATCGCCATCATTCCGTTAGCGGGCTGGATGGGCCAAGCTACTGAGGAAATCGCTGTGGTTGTGGGGCCTTCCCTGGGTGGTTTACTCAATGCCACCTTTGGGAATGCGACAGAGTTGATTATTGCCCTGATTGCACTCAACGCCGGGCTGATTAACGTCGTTAAATCTAGTATTACCGGCTCAATTATCGGTAACCTGCTGCTGGTGATGGGGCTATCAATGCTGCTGGGAGGTATCAAGTTTAAGGAACAGGACTTCCAGCCAGTAATTGCCCGCATGAATGCATCGTCGATGAATTTAGCGGTAATCGCAATTTTATTGCCAACAGCAGTGGACTTCACGTCACCCTCCATCACTGAGCCAACGCTACAGCGTCTCTCTGTAGCCGTAGCTCTTGTATTGATTCTGGTTTATGGCCTCACGCTGCTGTTTTCCATGAAAACCCACGCATATCTCTATGATGTGGGCACAGCGGAAGAGGAAGGAGCAGAAGAAGAACATCACGCAACGCCTAACCTTCCGCTTTGGATTGGGGTGCTGTTGGCCGCCACCTTGGTAGTCGCTATAGAGTCCGAGTGGTTGGTAGGATCCCTAGAGGTTGCCACTAAACAGCTAGGCTTGTCCGAACTCTTTACAGGCGTCATTTTACTGCCAATCATTGGTAACGCGGCAGAGCATGCTACTGCTGTGACTGTCGCTTTGAAAAATAAGATGGATTTATCGCTGTCGGTGGCCGTGGGGTCCAGTATGCAAATCGCTCTATTTGTAGCTCCAGTACTGGTCATTGCTGGATGGCTTATGGGTCAGCCGATGGATCTGGACTTTAATAATTTCCAACTGATCGCCGTAGCTGTATCAATTCTGATTGCTAACTCTATTAGCAGCGATGGGAGTTCTAACTGGTTAGAGGGGACGCTATTGCTGGCAACTTACACCATCATTGGTCTTGCGTTCTTTTTCCATCCCATGATTGAAGGAATTGGTTAAATGGCTATTCATCGTAGGCCCGTTGGGGACCATTCATCGTTGTAGAGACGTTCCATGGAACGTCTCTACAACGATGGGGTTAAAAATAATGCGATGAGATTAGAAATTTGATCACAATCCGTCCGAATCAAATCATGATCGGCCTCGGGTAATACCTCAAATTTGGCACCCGGCACTCCATGACCGTAGGTTTCACAATGCCATAGGGGGATCGTCGTATCCTGGGCACCAGCAATGACTAAGGTCGGCACAGCAATCTTATGAATGCCTTTTTCTACGGTATCAATGGCATCCTCCGGTCGTAGACGGTCAACGATAAAGGACTTAGCGACAGGCTGTTTGCCAAATTCGCGCCGAGCCATGGCTACCTGGTCATAGGTCTTTTGCTGCCCGAGAACTTTGGCAAGGGGTTTCAGACCAGTCAGCACCCAATCCACCACGGGTGTTTCCCACAAAATCGGACGCATATAATTGTAGCGACCGACAAAACTGTCATCGCGAATGCCAGCCGGAGCAATCAGAATAAGATACTCCAGCAAAGATGCATTAGTGTCGGCCTGCTCAATCGCCAAGGCAGAACTGGTCCACCCCCCATAGGAATGGCCAATGAGGGTGACATTGGTGAGCTTTAAGGCAGCAATAAACTCACTCACAAACGCCGTTTGATGCCAAATGGTGTACTTAAGCTTGGGTTTAGAAGAACGACCAAAGCCAAGTAGATCCAGCGCAATACAGCGATAGCGGTCAGCCAACCGCTCCATGAGCAAACGCCACAGGCTACTTTCGCCAAGAAAACCATGGAGAAATAGCAACACCGGATTATCCTGGACACCATACTCTATGTAAGCTGCTTCATATTGACCGAGCTGAACCGTTGATTTTTGCACTCGTTATCCCCTGTGGCTATCGTTTTCATCTTCTAAGATCGGAACACGCTTTGGAGCGAATTTCAGAGGATTCTAATTTGCTCCTAAGTTTTCTGAGAAGCCTAACAGATGACTTATTGGTTTGCAGGTCAGCTATATAAGGATGACCAGATAAAGATTATGGTTAGCGATCCGGCGTTGGCGTATGGAGCCAGCGTATTTACGACGATGCGGATTTATGAGAATAGCTTGACGCATCCGTTGACAGCATGGGATTGGCATTGCGATCGCATCGCCCAATCACTCCATTTCTTTACCTGGCCCCAACCAGACTGGCAACGCACCACTACAGGCTGTCAAGCATTGCTCACAGACTATCCAGTGCTAAGACTGACTATTCTTGCCGATGGCCGTGAACTGATCACAGGTCGCCACCTCCCGCTCAATCTAGAACAGCAACAGCAAGAAGGAGTAACGGCCTGGATTGCCGCAGAGCCTAAATATCAGCGCAGTTTGCCAGGACACAAAACCAGCAATTATCTACCTTGCTGGTTGGCGATGCAAGCCGCCAAGGGCCATGGAGCTCGCGATGCCATTTTGATTGCACCCACTGGAGAATGGCTGGAAACCAGCACAGGTAACTTATGGGGATACAGCAATGGCAAATGGTACACGCCGCCCCTGAACTCCGGCCTACTGCCAGGCATTAGCCGAGCCCGATTGATTAAAGCTTTAAAGAATCAGGTCATTTCCCACATCCCTTGGACCGGAAGTAGAGTGAACCAGTTTGAATGTTTAGCCTACAGCAATTGTGTGGTAGAGCTTTTACCGATCCACACAGTTCTGTCTGGGAATATTAAACTAAACTATAGTTCTACCCACGAAGGTCTAACAGCCCTCAAACAAATGTTTTACAGGCCTTCGATGTGCGAGCACAACTGCTGAGCGGAGTAGGCTATGCAGAATCCTGAAATGCGTTAACATAAGTTAATAAATCTCAGATCAGCATAGGCGAGCTCGCTGAAATCGCTGACAATTAAAAACTTTAGGAGGCTTACTCCCTGTGAATAAGCGCTGGAGAAACGCAGGACTCTACGTGTTATTGGTAGTTGTCGTCATCGCACTAGCTACCGCATTTTTTGAACAACCTCGTATTGAAACCGATGCATGGCGTTACAGCCGTTTTATCAACCAAGTTGAGAGCGGTGCCATTGAGAAAGTTTACATTAGCGCCGATCGAACCCAGGCTCGTTTCCCTGATCCAACAGGTGAAGAGCGTCGGATTGTGGTCAACTTACCCAGCGACCCTGGCCTTGTTGATATCCTCACTGAGAACTCTGTGGATATTGAAGTTCAGCGTCAAGCTGAGGAAAATCGGTTGCTGCAAGTACTCAGCACATTACTTATCCCCATCTTGCTGCTCGTAGTGCTGTTCTTTGTACTACGACGTGCTCAAAATGGCCCTGGTAGCCAAGCGATGAACTTTGGTAAATCAAAGGCTCGCGTACAGATGGAGCCTCAGACCCAAGTCACCTTTGGTGATGTGGCTGGCATCGACCAGGCCAAACTTGAACTTACTGAGGTGGTTGATTTCTTAAAGAATGCCGACCGCTTTACGGCGGTTGGTGCCAAGATTCCCAAGGGCGTATTGCTAGTGGGTCCTCCTGGTACCGGTAAGACACTGCTAGCTAAGGCCGTTGCTGGAGAAGCTGGTGTACCGTTCTTCTCTATCTCTGGTTCTGAGTTTGTAGAGATGTTTGTGGGTGTGGGTGCTTCCCGTGTTCGCGATCTGTTTGAGCAAGCTAAGACCAACGCTCCTTGCATCGTATTTATTGACGAGATTGACGCGGTTGGTCGTCAGCGTGGTGCTGGCCTCGGCGGTGGTAATGACGAGCGTGAGCAAACCCTAAACCAGCTACTCACCGAGATGGATGGTTTTGAGGGCAACACTGGCATCATCATCATTGCGGCTACTAACCGTCCTGACGTATTGGATGCGGCTCTATTACGTCCTGGTCGTTTTGACCGCCAGGTGGTGGTTGACCGTCCTGATTACTCCGGTCGTTTAGAAATCCTGAAGGTTCACTCCCGTGGGAAGACCTTTAGCAAGGACGTTGATCTAGAGAAGATTGCCCGTCGGACACCTGGGTTTACCGGTGCTGATCTGTCTAACTTGCTAAACGAAGCCGCTATTTTGGCAGCTCGCCGCAATCTGACCGAAATCTCCATGGATGAAGTTAACGATGCGATTGATCGCGTCTTGGCCGGTCCTGAGAAGAAAGATCGGGTAATGAGCGAGAAGCGCAAGTCCCTAGTTGCTTACCACGAAGCAGGTCATGCCCTGGTGGGTGCCCTGATGCCAGACTATGACCCCGTGCAAAAGATCAGCATTATTCCCCGTGGTCAAGCCGGTGGTTTGACCTGGTTTACTCCGAGTGAAGAGCGTCTAGAGTCCGGTCTATACTCCCGTTCTTATCTGAAAAACCAGATGGCTGTGGCCCTGGGTGGTCGTCTTGCTGAGGAAATTGTCTTCGGCGATGAAGAAGTTACGACCGGTGCTTCTAATGACCTACAGCAGGTAGCTCGCGTGGCTCGTCAGATGGTGACTCGCTTTGGTATGAGCGAAAAACTAGGTCCAGTTGCCCTAGGTCGCCAACAAGGTAATCCTTTCTTAGGGCGTGACATTGCCACTGAGCGCGATTTCTCTGAGGAAACAGCTGCTGTGATTGATGCGGAAGTTCGTAGTCTTGTAGACGTTGCCTACAGCCGCGCTAAGCAAGTCCTAGTTGAGAACCGCAAGGTTCTTGATCAGCTAGCTGACATGCTAGTAGACAAGGAAACAGTTGATTCTGACGAACTACAGAGACTGCTGATTGACAACAATGTCAGCATGGCAAGCATTGCCTAGAGGTCTAGTAGATTTTTAGTTAGCGTTTCTTAGTCTTACTCCTGAGGAGTTTGATATTTAAAAGCCGCAGGCTACCCCTGCGGCTTTTTGTTGTGTTGGAGAGGATTTTATTTTTGTTACATGCCGTGTTGAATCGTTAGCAGTACTTAGAAAAGCGACAATTTCCGTATTGCAAATTGGTCTAAAAGCCTAAGAGGTACAAGCAGATATGATTGACGCTTGCAAAATAGGCTTAACACTAAGCCCCTCAGGTTATGACTGCATTACATTCAGCCCCGCCTCATGTGCAACCTCTTGTTGAATACCAGCAGCGTTGGCTGCAGACACTCCAAACCCATCGCGCCATTGCTGTTATTAGGGCTGAGACAGTTGAAAGCGGTCTAAATATGGCAATGGCTGCTGCTGAAGGAGGCATCCATCTACTCGAAGTTACTTGGAATAGCTATCAGCCTGTGGCGTTGCTCCAGGCCATTCAAAAGGCGTTACCCCACTGCACTGTAGGGGTGGGGACAATTTTGACAGAAGAGGATTTGCGGGTTGCGATCGCAACTGGCGCACAATTCTGCTTTAGCCCCCATACATCGATAGCCTTGCTTAGCCATGGCCGTACGGTGCATATCCCTACCGTGGCAGGAGCCATGACCCCAACTGAAATTTTAACGGCTTGGGAATTAGGGGCCACAAGCGTCAAAGTGTTTCCCATCAAAGCCTTGGGGGAAGCCACATATCTGGAATGTATACAAGGCCCCCTCGGACATATTCCATTGATTCCGTCTGGGGGCGTGACCCCAGAGAATGCCACTGACCTCTTATCAGCTGGTGCAACAGCAGTGGGAATTTCCAGTGGATTATTTAGGGCAAACCATGTGCGGCATCAAGACTGGAAAGCGATCCAACATCAAGCTACTCAACTCGTAGAAGCCATTGGCACACTGTCGCTAACTACCGAGTTTAAAGGCCTCAACAAAAAGACCATAAACCATGCCCAGCTTAAATGAATTAAGGAGTTCAGGGAGGATCGTCCGCTGGCCATTGGAGCGAGATCGATGATATAGCCAGCTAATGAATTCCACCATGGCTACCAAAATGGCAGAAATCAAAATATCAATCTCTGACGTTTGACCCGCTGTCGCAGAAATAGCTGTCGCGAAAAAATTACCAAACAGCAGGCTAATGACAGCTAATGAAATGCGCCGCCAGGGATTAAACACCCATTGACTAAAGCGCTGACCCGCTTGATCTACTAATGTACTTAATCGCGTTCGTTGCATTGACTACTCAGCAGCATCCATCAGCTTCTGACAGGACGGATGAATTCCTCCTTGCACACAAATGTAGTTTAACTGGCGCACATCAATGTTACGCACACGGCTAAAGTTAACTCCCTGTAGAGAGTTAGCTGTATTTAACTGAGCATTAGGCGTAATAAAACTACCTGTCACTCTAGTGCCATCATCAAAGATAGCTCCCGCTAAATCAGCATCCGCCAAATTCACACCCGTTAACCTGGCTTGTCTAAGATCGGCATCACGCAAATTAGCCTGGCGTAAATCAGCCCGTTCAAAATTTACACCATCTAGTTGGGCACCGTGAAAGTCAGCACTAACCAAATTAGCCTGCTCAAAATTAGCCCCAATTAAATTGGCACCCACCCAGTCTGATTGGGGCAATATTGCCTTGGTCCAACTGCTGTGGGCCGCTTCAAGACGATTAAGTCTTGCTCGACTTAAATCTGCACCATCCAACATACCCTGGGTCATATCAGCACCCACTAAATTGCTTCCCTGCCATTGACTATCAGGCGCATTCACATGCATCAGTTGGGCATTGGTTAATTGGGCACCTTCTAAATTGCCGTAAGCTAAATTGACATCCCTCAGATCAGCTCGCCTGAAATTGGCACTACTCAATTGAGCACCTTGCAAATTAGCATGTTCTAGCCGAGCACCACTCAGATTGATACCGCTTAAGTCGCTGATGATGTCATCGTAAGAATCAGCTTTACCATCAGGCCCTTCATCAAAGAAACTAGCTCTAGCTAAGTTTGCCTGGCTTAAATTTGCATTCTGCCAACTGGTACCTGCTGCTAACAGCCCAGGTTGAATCAGGCGAAACGAGCGCTCTGAATCATGATATTTTCCCAAGTTAACCCGGTCTAAACGAATACCGTCTAACTCATCGCTGTGCACAGTGAGTATTTTTGCGATCGCACCCTGCACCATATGACGCTGCTCCAATCGCAGCGACCGAGTCTCAGTGTCCAGCGACTGCTGAAGATCATTTTCCAGCACACGTCCCAGAGACAGCAAAGGAGGCAAACTCTCTAGACCTTGACTGATCAAGGCCTGCTGAACCGTCGCCAATGTTGTTGGCCGTGAGGTTTGACTCAATAGATCCGTTAAGTATTGAGCAGTACGGGGGTCATCTACCTGAGCCAACATTAAGATAGCCGCATCATAATCTGCACCCTCCGCTTGCGTTTTGTCCATCAGAGCCTGAGCTGTCTGTAAAAACGCGTCACTCTCAGCCTGAATCTGGGATGATTGCCCAACACGACCAACACTAAATCCAGCTAAACACGCCAGCACCATGCCACTTGACCACAGCCACCATGCCCTCTTACCTGATAACAATTGACTTGGCGGCAGCAGAACTAAGCTACCGCCACTCTGCTCAGAACGAGGGGGCAAAACAAGCGATGTTAAATCACCTGCATCCTCGGTCAGCCACCACTCATCATCATTCGCAGTCTCCCCATAAAGCTGAATCGCACTGTTGACCATGCCATTGCCTACAACGCCGTTATTTTCAATGCCATTGCTTTGCGAAGATGAGGTGTAATCACCCATGGGCAATGAATAGAGCAAGGATTCACCAGAAATCGGTAAATACCCAGCATGGGACTTTGTCACTCGGGTCTTAGCGACACGATCATGCCACGCCCGCTTATCAAGAGCTAAGGTTGTTCCACCTTCAGCCATGGCTAACAGAATAACGATGAATAGCATCCAGGGTGCCGCTGAAACCCCTGTTAACAGGGTGCCGCCAACAACAATCACCATCGGCAGCCCCCAACGCACCAGCTCACGTGTAACCACCTGTAGCAACGTGAGCGATCCACCCGTTATGGAAATCACCTGAATCCCCAACCATTGCTTAGGCCATGTGCGCCCAGTGAGACGTAGCTGCACCAACTGTCCCCCAGCCGTAATGACAGGGGCAATCAACGCAACAGTCCACAAAATATTTGTTAGCCGAGGTACCGTTCGATGCAAGCGGTGTGGTGGTATTTGAGCAATCCAGGCCCATCCCTGCTGAGCATGTTTGACCAAAAGATTTAGCTCAACCCGCAAAGCGCCTGAGTCAGCAGCAGGCGGCATAAAAGATTCTTCAACACTGCCTTCGATAGGAAGCATGTTGCGATCCATCAGGACATAATGCCCTGCCCCCCAAGGCACTAAGGCACTCATGGCGACCAAGCTCACCTCTAGACTCCAAGCCACTAAGCGCCTGCCGACCAATGTCGCTGACCGCAGTTTTGGGACAAGCACAATTGAGTTCTGAGCCTTCATGGTTTGCTGAGTCATCTAGCAATCTGGATGTATCTAATACTTTGAGGTGAGCGTTCTAAGCCAATTACGCCAGACCTGGCAACTGTCACCATTGAATGAATCGTACGACTTATATAATACAAGCCATACAACAATTCCACTTTGTTAACTATTGGCAAACTGGCACATATGCAATAACGTTAGCTATATCTCACCACTAGTATTGAGATATACATTCCTCAGGAGTGTGATTCAGTTAAAGACCTAGTGTTCTCGTAAGGCTACCCCATAAGTTGCCGAGGTGCTATCGATGAAAAATATTGCCACAAAAAACATAGCTTCTTTGCTCATTGCTGCCACTGTGGTTGCTGCACCCACCGCTGCTGTTTATGGTCAATCAGCAACGGAAATCACCGGCACTAGCGGTGGTAACCAATCATCCACAGATTGCGGCTTTATTCCCGCTCAACCTGATCATTCTTTCAACATCACCGAGTCAGCTGCTTCAGTATCCATTGAAGTATCTGGTGACAATGATTACACATTGCTCATGGTGGGTCCCGACGACTCACGGGAGTGCATCCTAGCCCACGATTTTGATGGCGGTGCAATCAAATCTCGCGGACTATATAAGACCGGTAATTACCGTCTGTATGTCGGCGATCTCGATGGTAATGGTGCTCCGTTTACGATGACCGTTCAGCGATAACTTCCCATCGTCGCAAATATTATGTCTATGACCATGGCCCGCTGATAGATTTCCATCAGTGGGCCATTACATGTTTGGCTGGAGATCCTAGACATTTATTATTGCCTATTGATTATGGATCCGCAGGTGGCAAAATCTCTACATCCACAGTTTTGACGCTGTCTGTAGAGTCATTATCAGCATTGGCGGCATCAACATTAATCACATCAACATCAATCGTACCCTCAGGGGTCATCCTGGAAAAAGCACCATTACTGACCTGTAGCTGTACACCGCAACTCGGACAGGAAAGTGGCATTTTGTTAAACCCAGTCAACGGTTGAGAACAGGATGGACATGCTCCTTCCACTAAATTACGTCGTAGCCAGAACTGAACACCCACCACCAAAACAATAGGTACCAGAATCAGCAGCAAGAGCAGAACGAGCAAAGACTTGAATAACCAGCCAACACCAACAGTTGTGATCAGTGCCAAACCAGCCGCAAACATTAACCAACATCCAATGCCAGAAAAGTTGAGCTGTAACTGTCTAAAACCGTTGGGAGCCATATTGCCGCCTCCTATGGTGCTGGGATCTATATTCTATAGTGTCTACCCCTTTGCATTGGCTGATTAGTTTGTCGGGATACTGCTACTTGATTGATTGAGGTCTTTGACGTTGGGCTTAGGATCACCCTCTAAAAGATGCTGTAGCTGCTGAATCAACGCCGTCTTGCTAAACTGTGCTAACGTTTGTTCCCGCAACCAAGGACCGTCGCAACGACGATCATCTCCTTGTAACGCTTCTATACAAGCAACTGCTACAGCATCAGGATCGCGATGGGGGACACGCCATCCTAAACGACCATCTTGCAGGGGATCAGCAGAACCGTCATCATCACCAGAAATAACTGGAATACCACAGGCCATGGCTTCTAGATAAACAATGCCAAACCCTTCTTGGGAGGGCATAACATAGACGTCTGCCAGGCGATAGTGCTCCACTAGCTCCTCATTAGGAACAAAGCCTGCAAAGACAACTCGATCCGCCACCCCTAAATCGTTTGCTAGCTGAGCTAACCGAGGCTGATCATCACCACGACCAATCACTAAATATTTCACATTCGGATAGACGTTTGCGATCGCAGGCAGTGCCCGTATCGTCACATCCACTCCCTTATAGGGATCACCTCGCCAAAGTCGAGCTACTGTCATTAACACTCGTGTATCGTCCAACCCATAACGCTGCTGTAGTTGCAAGGATGCGATCGCTGGTGTAAAACCTTGACCATCCACTGTACAAGGGAGTATCTCAATGCGCTCAGCTTCTAGGTTATTGGCCTTACAGGCCAAGTCTCGACTATACCGGCTGATTGTCCAAATATGATCGGCCGCTCGCAAAGCATTCCCTTCAGCTAGCCCAAGAGGAAACCAAACTTCTTTTCCATAGGTGAGCACTGTATAAGGCACCCTGGCTAACCAAGCCAACTGACGCGTCATCACTGCCAAGTTAATATGTCCACAAAATAGACGTCGTGGACGCTTAAGTAACAGATGCAGCCCTAAAGCCAACGTAAACCGAATCCGATCGAACATCGGATGCCCTGACTGAAAGCAATGAACTTTAAAGCGCGATGAAAATTCAGAGGGAATACTATTGCGACGATCACGCAACAAAAAAATATCCGCTGTCGCAGATGAATTAGAGGCTAAATACGCCGTTAAGATATCTTTGATATACGACTGAATTCCACCTTCACAACCAAATACTTCTATAAAAACGAATGTATCTTTTGCCCATATACTGCGAGCTAATTGCATGTGCAAAGCTCCATTTTTATATATTACTTAGAACACCCATCACCTAATGATGAGACAACAAAATAGCTTCAGATGAGTGAATTCCTCAGCAAATTTAATGAGTTATTTAAAAGCTTTAAACCTTACGAAGGCGTTGAACATTTAACAATTCGGAGGCAATTACGCCCTAAATCATTACGCTCGTAGTTTACATCGGCCAATCGCCGCATCAAAAACCAACCATAGCCACCTACCGTGAGTGTCCCCGGTTTTCGTTCTGGCAATTTATCGGGGTCAAACGGTTGACCCATATCCCATACTTGGACTTCTAATTTTTCTTGCCAGAGAAATAAATCTATTTCAATAGGTGTATCCGCAGGTAAGCCCTTGTGTGCATGCCTAACGGCATTGGTAAAACCTTCCGCCAAGGCCAAATTTACTTGATCAAAAACAGCCTCAAGCCATGGCAGTTGTGACGCAGAACAAAAACGATCAAACCACTGCTGAACTTGAGTTAGGTCTTCTAGCTTACTTTGAACTATCAACTGATCTTGCTTTAACATGTCCGACTAACCGGCACGTTCGCACCAATAGTTTGCCCGAAATCAACTAAAAAATCGATAGATAAGCCTAGGAGAGTAGATGTCTTAGCTGTATCTTGACACATTAAAAAGCTTCTTGAAAATTCGCAAATACACAGCGAAAATTCAAGAAGCTAATGTTAATGACCTAAGACAGAGAAATCAACGCCTAGAACAAACCTAGAGTTAAAGACTTATCGATAGGTAGAGCTGCACCAATGCCTAACCAAAGAGTGGCTAGGGTACCAAACAAGAACACTGCTGTCGCAACCGGACGACGGAATGGATTCTGGAACTTATTAACGTTTTCAATGAAAGGAACAAGCATCAGACCAAGGGGAATCGCTGTTTGCAAAGCAATTCCTAGAAGCTTGTTAGGTACAATTCGTAGAATCTGGAATGCAGGATAGAGATACCACTCAGGAAGAATCTCAAGGGGTGTAGCGAAAGGATTAGCAGGCTCACCTACAAGAGCAGGATCTAAAACCGCTAAAGCTACGCAGCATGCAATGCTACCCAAGATTACTACGGGAAAAATGTATAGCAAATCATTGGGCCAAGCAGGTTCACCATAATAATTGTGACCCATACCCTGCTTCAGCTTCTCTCTAAGTTGAGGATCACTGAGGTCAGGCTTCTTAATCGTTGCCATAGCTCAAATCGTCTCCTAATTTACCTCTGAACAGAATGCGCAACTTGGTAGAAATAGTTTAACCCTGAATCAAGCTTGAGGCCACATTTGGCCAAGAACTCAAACATTTAGCCACAATCGGAGAGCAGCTAAGCGCTGACCAAGGTCAAGCTACTAATCCCTTACAAGGGACCAGAAATACCTTGCTTACGAATCATCAAAAAGTGAGTCAACATAAACACGGCCATCAGCCAAGGCAACACAAATGTGTGAAGGCTGTAGAAACGAGTCAGAGTTGACTGACCAACGCTCTCGCCACCGCGAATAAACTCAACCATCAAACCACCCACAACAGGAATCGCACTAGGTACACCAGATACGATCTTTACAGCCCAGTAACCAACCTGGTCCCAGGGCAAAGAATAACCTGTCACACCAAAGGAAACAGTGATAGTGGCCATGATGACACCAGTCACCCAAGTTAACTCACGGGGATTTTTGAAACCGCCAGTGAGGTAAACCCGAAAAACGTGGAGAATCATCATCAACACCATCATGCTGGCAGACCAGCGGTGGATGGAGCGAATCAACCAACCAAAACTAACATCAGTCATTAAGTACTGAACTGAATTAAACGCTTCTACTACAGTTGGCTTGTAGTAAAAGGTCATTGCGAAGCCAGTCGCAAACTGAATGATGAAGCAAACGAGGGTGATACCGCCAAGGCAATAGAAGATATTGACGTGAGGCGGTACATACTTACTGGAGATATCATCGGCGAGAGCCTGAATCTCAAGGCGCTCATTAAACCACTGGTAGGCCTTAGAGTCGGTGACTTGCTTAGTAAACATGAAGCGCGGATATAAAATTAGATCTATGCCGTTACTAAAAAATGTAACACAACCAACCTTTAGAAACCGCCTATCTTGAAACTTTCAAGCTATGTAGCGACCATCGACTAGCTGTTGTAACTGGCTCTAGACGAGGAAATGGGCAAAGATATTCTCTCGTTGCGACGGGCTCAAAAGCAAGTTGCATTTGCTTAGGGTTATTTACAAAACTTAATCATTTACCAGCGAACATACAGATGCCCATGAATTCCTGTCATGGAAGATGGGAGGAACACAGTATTCTGAGGAAGCCGCTATGCTGCTAAAAGGGACGATTAATGCTGCCCTAGGAGCTTAACAATAGAATTTCCTTTTCAGTTAAGCAACGGTATTGTTTGAGCTGTGGTGAAGAATGAGAAAAACTGGGCTGCTGCATGTAGTTCTTTTAAGAGGCATCTGTGCGATCTGTATCGCAATAGTTCTGAGTTTCGGGGTTGCGCCTCTACCAGCACTTGCTTTTACAGAGCAACAGAAGCTGGTTATGGAAGTTTGGCGCATCGTCAATCGGGCCTATTTAGATGAGACCTTTAACCATCAGAATTGGTGGTTTACCCGTGAGAAAGCTCTGAAGCGTCCAATTAATAACTGGGAAGATGCCTACAAAGAAGCGCAGTCGATGCTCCAGAAATTAGATGACCCTTACACCCGCTTCTTACCCCCTGAGCAATATCAAAGCTTACAGACCAATACCTCTGGAGAGCTATTGGGTGTCGGTTTACAGATCGCCAAGGACGATGAAAACCAGAACTTGCGCGTGATTGCTCCCATCGTTGGCTCTCCTGCTGAACGGGCGGGGTTATCACCGAGGGATGAAATTATTGCTATCAATGGCATATCAACCCAATCATTTTCCCTTGATGAGGCAGCCGCACGCATGCGGGGACCAGCGGGGACTATTGTCACCTTAAAGATTGAACGTTCTGGCGTTACATCCTTCGAGGTGAACCTAACTCGTGAGCGCATTAATCTGAATCCCGTTTTCTCAGAATTACGTTTTGAACAAGGCAATCAAGTTGGCTATATTCGTTTGGGACAGTTTAACGGTAATGCCGTTGAAGATATCCGAGCCGCAATCACCCGCCTAGAGCAGCAACAGGCTAATGGCTACATTCTGGACTTACGGAATAATCCAGGTGGTCTATTGCAAGCAGGTATTGATATTGCCAGACTCTGGTTGGATGAGGGCACAATTGTTTATACCGTTAACCGCCAAGGGATATTGGAAAGCTTTGAAGCTGGGGCTGGAGCTATGACTCAAAAACCGCTGATCTTACTGGTCAATGGAGGCACCGCCAGTGCCAGTGAAATCTTAGCGGGAGCGCTTCAAGATAATCATCGAGCCCTGTTAGTAGGGGAAACTACATTTGGCAAAGGTCTGATTCAGTCTTTATTTGATTTGAGCCATGGGTCTGGGCTAGCTGTGACGGTGGCAAAATATGAGACCCCTGACCATCACGATATTAATAAGCTAGGGATTACCCCCGACCGCACAGTGACTAACGAGCCGATCACCCCAGATCAAGTTGCCACAACCAAGGATGTTCAATATAAAGCGGCTGTTGAAACGTTAATGGAATCGATCATGCCATCCTTAACCTAAGACCGTGCCGCTCAAAACCCGTACGTATCATGATCCGCTCCATGGCGCTATCACTCTCGATAGGGCTGACCCGGTAGAAGCATTATTGATTGAGCTGATCGATACGTCACCTTTTCAGCGGCTGCGACGCATCCGGCAACTTGGGCCTGCTAGCCTCACATTTCACGGTGCAGAAAGTTCACGGTTCACCCATTCGCTGGGGGTTATGGCCATTGCCCGCCGTGCATTTGACCGACTGGCAGCTATCTATCCAGAGTTGATGGTTCATCGCGCAGCAGTTTTGTGCGCAGCGTTGCTCCATGATGTCGGCCATGGTCCGTTTAGTCATACGACGGAGGAAGTGTTTGGCGGTCACCATGAGCATTGGACGCGACGCATTCTGAAACAGGCTCCAGAGGTGCGTAGGCGCTTGGATGAGTTCTCACCCAAGTTACGTTGCGACATTGATGCAATTTATCAGCACCAGCATCCCGTACCTTGTGTGTGGCAGTTAGTGTCGAGTCAGTTGGATTGCGATCGCATCGACTACCTGATGCGTGACAGCTATTTTACGGGAGCGTCCTATGGCCAGCTAGATCTTGACCGCATCATTTTAGCTCTAGACTACGATCCAGCCAGTCAGCAGCTAATTGTGGTTAAAAAGGGTCTAGGGGCAATCGAACACTACCTGGTGGTGCGCTACTTTATGTACGCCCATATCTATAATCACCCCAAAAATTTAGTCGCCACTTGGGTTTTAGAGCAGACAATTAGGCGGGCTAAAGCCCTCCTAACCACAGGCACCCTGGAAGCAGACAACACTATGACTGCCTGGTTAAGCTGTGACGTTGATGAGCTGCCCCTAGAGCAGTATTTAGCCCAAGACGACTATGTGTTGTCCTACCACCTACAGCGTTGGCAAACCCACAAGGACCTGATCCTGGCCGACCTCTGTCAACAATTTGTGAATCGTCGACTGCCCAAAGCGACGGAAATTAGCCAATACACCTATGCACAACAGGCAGAAATATTATCGATAGCACGGCATCAGGTCTACGGTACCGTACCAGACCCTAAAATCTATTTGAGTCTGCACCACATCAGTAATCGAGGCTATACCCTTTATCAGCGGGGGATTAAACTGAAAACCGCTGAAGGATTGGTCGCTATTAGTCAGCTGTCGCCCCTGGTACAAACCCTAATTCAGCCTTGCCAACGCACCTGGTTACTGCATCCAGCAGATCTACCTGTGGATGACATTTTGGAGACGTTTAAACCGGTGATTGGGGGTAGTGGGGAGGAGTGATAGTTTTTAGTTCTGGGTTATTCGTTCACGGCCTGCATCTTGTTTTCCTTCATGGTGTTTACTGTGGTCTAACGACCATTCACTAAGGGATAGCAACCAAGAACTCACTAAAGTAGTACCTGACTCTTCGCCAATTCTTGCAAATCTAAACCAGCTAATTTGTTGTAGGCATCATCGATAAACTGCTTACCGCGAAGGAAACCAATATTAGCTCCTGGACAGATATAGCTCAGGGTTTGAGGGGTAAATTTATCTAGCAGTCGCTGCACATGCTTGAGCTGACGGGGCCAATGAAAGGTTTTGGAAACCCGGAGCGGGGTAGCACCGCCCTGGCGCGTTGGTAGGACATGACGCCCGCTAAACAGAATGCCACCTTGGTCTGCATTGTAAAGACATGCGGATCCGGGAGAATGACCGGGAGTCCAAAGGAGTTTATGACGAGGTGTCAGCGTTAGCTCGTGATGAAATGTGCGAGTTTCTATCTGGGGAAGTAGGTAAGCCTCTTGCTCCTGTAGGACAACATCACAGCCAAATTGAGATTGCCAATCACGGACATGGCTACTGCCGCCACGGTGAGTAATGACCAACCACTGTAGCCCCCCTTGCTCAGCAATAAAGTTCAAGTTTGTATCTGTCAAAGCGGGACAGTCCACTAGAATGTTGCTTCTTGCGACAGAGTTGCTGTCTGGCGTCGGCGCATACGTGATCAAATAAGCTGTACCCCCTAAGGTTTCACGGTTGGGTGGAAACGCGTAAACATTAGTATCCGCGCCAAATACCGACCGGGGTAGCTTTGTGTTCGATCGAGCTGTTTCGCTAGTTGTAGGGCTGTTGTCCAAGTTTATTGTTGAAGTAGACACCAAAAGCTCCCAAAAAAGCCATCATCTCTCACCCTAGGGCCCTGCCTGGTATGGTAATTCAGAGTCCTGGTAAGGGGGCGGATTGTGGGTTTATGACATTTGTACTGTTATCGATATTACTGGGAATCTTGACCTACTTGGTCATTCGTCGAGGCGTAGCGACTATGACACGCTCCCCAGTTTGGCTATTGTGGCTGATTATTATGACACCCATTTTAGCTCTGACAGCCTGGGTTCTAAAGCATGGCAGATATGCCCCACCTAATATTTTCATACTAGGCCTATTTATTGTTTGCCCCCTGATATACATGTGGGTAGTCCTATTGGGTCGACGTCCATCGGCACAGCGCCCATCAACACTACCGCCTCATCGACCAGCACCAGCACCGCCAATGCTCATGGAACGAGAGGAAGAAGAGCGTTTGAGGTCATGTTTTCCGTGGTCTATTTATTTTTTACAGAAGATTGAACATCGCCAACAGATGATGATCTGCCATGGGCGACTGAAAGCGACACCAGCCGTTGCCCATAGCACTGTGCAGCAAAATGTGCGATCGCAATTTGGCCATCAGTTCTTGGTGGTTTTGCAGGAAGAACGTAATGGTGATCCTGTCTTCACCCTGGTCCCTAATCGAGAACCCGCCAATTCATCAAAAGACAGCGGCTGGCGGCTCTCGATTCTACTGTTTATTTTGACCCTGGGCACCACCACATTGGCAGGGTTGCTGCTAGTGGGCGATCTATCTATTCCAGAGCTGCTATCGCAGCCAGCGCTGTTGGTTAAAGGCCTGGGCTATAGCCTCGCGGTGATGATGATTTTGGCCGTGCGAGAACTGGCCCACTATGCCATGGCTCGCCGTCACCATATTCCAGCTTCCGCACCATTCTTTATTCCAGTCCCCTATTTTCTCGGCACCATTGGCGCTTTTGTGCGGATCAAAGCACCCGCCCCCAACCGTCGCGCTCTATTTGACTTGGGCGTAGCAGGCCCGCTGGCTGGATTTCTGGTCAGCCTACCCATCGTAATTTGGGGGTTAGCCCACTCACAGATGGTCGAGTTAACCGAGGAATCAGGTCTGTTTAACTTTCAGTCCTTAGACCCAAAGGGTTCAATCTTGCTGGTGCTGCTGAGTAAGTTAGCGTTGGGTAGTGATTTTCAGATAGATACGGCTCTTTATCTGCATTCGGTTGCGATCGCAGGCTGTTTAGGCTTGGTATTAACGGCTCTCAACTTAATGCCTGTAGGCCAGTTAGATGGTGGCCACATTGTCCATGCCATGTATGGTCGCTGGAGTGGAGCTGCCATTGGCAACATTACTCGAATCTTGGTAGCCGCCATGGCATTTATCCAACCCGCCTACTTACTGTGGGCACTGCTACTCATATTTATGTCTAGCCGAGACGAACCAGCGCTTGACGATGTCAGCGAACTCAATGGCGTGCGCGATGCCTTAGGTCTCATAGCCATGGTGATTTTAGTACTGATTGTGCTGCCAATGCCTCAGACCATCAGTGAGCACCTCCTGTAAAGCTGATGCCAGCATGCAAATGAAGCCGTTAAAAAAAATTAGCTAATCCTAGCTTGCAGGAGAACACCACAGATTGGGGGCTTTCAACGTAAAGAACACTTATCCATAAGTTCATGATGGATTTCCGTACATCACGGCACTACGGCTGTAAACGTAACAAGTGCAATCAAACGTAACAAGTGCAATCAATTGACCCAGCCCCGATGCCATCATCTTCCCCAGCACCTAAACCGACAGCAAATTTTTTCACATCAGCTTTGCTGCTATTTGGCGGTAGCTTTGGCGGTACTCACCTAACCGCTTTGGTCGCTCCTTATTCTCAATGGAGTGGCGTTGTCGGTTTTCTCATGTTCCCAATTGCCTTTATGACCGGTATGCAGATGTGGCCTTGGATAGATCGTCGCGTAGAACGTATTCGTTCAATCCCAAATCGAGTTAGAAAGATCAAACCGATTGCATCTCGCCGCTCCAAGGGGATCATCGGCCCATGGAGTTTTGTCATTACATCTATAGCGACGTCTATTTTGTCCGGTCTAATTCTCACCCCACCCGCCATGCAAATTGTGGTTGACCCAGGGTACAGAGTATTGATTACTGCGGGAGCAATATACGGAATCATCTGCTGGATACTGATTCAACTCGGCTACCTACAGCAGGCTAATGTGTACCCCAAGGATTCATAATACAAATCCTGGCAATCCCCGATATTGCAGGGCAATCAGGGATGGTAAGGCAATCCCCGATTGCCCCTACGGGATGGCTTATTTCTAATCGAGTTTACTGGATTCGGATTGGGTATAGGTTCTTAGTCCAGCTAATTCTGGTCAGACCGGGGCAACAGCAGTACAGATTTAACCGGTCGCTGGATAGTTTGACCGTTTTGATCGAGACGTCCGTAATAGGTTTGAGCCAAACCATCAGCCGTCATCCCTGGCCATGCCACATGTAACGATGATGAGCTTCCCCCATCTAGATTCAACGCTTTCTCAACCTTCCAGATGGCCATAATATCGGCTAGCTCCGCTAAGGTCATCCCGCCACCTGGTTCTATCTGTGCCACCATCACCCAAACGACAGTGCCGTCTTGCTGGATACCAACGGCACTACGGGCATTACGCTGCTGAGTACCGATGGCATCACGCATTAATCGACCATCAGCATAGTCCGTAAATCCTTCGGCTTGAGCAGTATCCGGGAAAAGCTGTGGCCCTGCGCCAAGGGAGCTGTGCAACACGCAGGCTTTAGGAAGCGAGGCATTGTGGAACGTAATGTCATAGCGAATATCACCACCACAGTCATAGCGGCGAAACTCAGAGCGGTTAAGAATTTGCTCCATATAAACCGCCAGATCAGGGTTATCCATTAACCGTCGATTATTGCGAGGATCTGCAGCTAGAGTGCTGTCTACGGTAATGAAGGAAGTGGTTTGAGCATTCTGAGGGTCAAAAAAACCACCATTGATCACAGCCCATGCTTCGGTGTCAGCGGCGAACGTTTCCACCGTTTTCAACGACTCACTCACAGCCACCTCCACCGGATAGTCAGGTGGAATAGTCACCACATGGAAACGGGCTATGGGCGCATTATCATCAGGCCAGTTTTGTATTATGAGTTCGGGTTGCAAAATTGCTAAACGCTCTGATATCTGAGGGGGTGCGATCGGTTCTTGCGGTGCCGCACACTGGGTCATACTGCATAGCGACAGCACCATGGATAGCTTTAATCCTAACCCCTGTTTTTTATCCAGCTGCATTGCGAACACGCTCACTGTAATCATCAGGTCGCAGCTGTCGAAACCCTTGAAAAGCTAGCTGACGCAGGCCTGCGGGAAGATAGGACAACACCTTACCCACCTTCGCCTTCATAGACAGGGGACCCTGGGCAGCCAGTTCTTGCATCAGCTGACGCCCACGTTGGGTTTCTCCTTTTTCAATCAGCCTCATGGCGAGAACTTGCTTAAGACCGTCGAGCTTAGACCGACGGATTATTTCTAATTTAGGACGGTCAGTAAAGCGATAACTTTCTAAACAAAAAAGCTTAGCGGAGAGAAAATGAATATCCTGTTTCAAACTGGTTTGCCCCCCATGAAAACGGTATTCCATCAGTCGCTCAGGGATAAAGTAGCCGATTTTACCGATGGTCGCTAGCCGCACCAATAAGTCAAAGTCCTCGCAACCATCAGCCTCAAAGCGCATAAAGTCCACTTCACTGAGGCAATCTCGACGAAAAAGCGTAGATCCTACCTGCAAACTTTGGTGAACAAAGGTTTCTGTGAGTATGTCATCGATGATGGCCTCTGTCAGCCGATCTTTACCCCATTTAGCAGAGTTAGCTGCTGTTGCGACTTCGTCTCGCTGATTGCAGGCATTGATCACCCAGTGATCGGTACAGACAAAATCCACACTGGGCTGGCTTTCCATCACCGCAACCGTGCGTTCTAAAAAGGTGGGGGTGAGGGCATCATCATCATCAAATTTAATGAAATAGTCTCCTTGGGCCGCTTCATAACCTGAACGCATGTTACGACTGCGTTTGATATTTTGTGGATGGCGAATATAACGAATACGCGGGTCATTCCACTGAGCCACCACCTCAGCCGTATTATCGGAGGAGGCATCATCACAGATGATAAGCTCAAAGTCGCAATAGGTTTGATTCAGGACGCTGGTGACAGCATAGGGCAAGATTTTGGCCCGGTTGTAGGTGGGGATACAAACACTAACTTTAGACACGACGGTATAGGTTTGATATAGGAGTTACAGATAGCGATTGCTGATGTAGGGGATGAACCGGTTTAGACCCCTTGCTATTTGACGGTAGCTCACAACTCAAGCCCTCTCGAGGATCAGCAAGGCCATAGATATATTGGCTAGTTTACTGACCCGTGAGCCCACTTAATGTCAGTAAGGATTACATAAAGATGCTCTACACCTTATGTATTGGTTTGTGTGAACTGCCAGAATTGGTTCAGTTTATGGGCTCAGTTTATAAATGAGCAGTCCCAAAGGAACGAGCAGTCTATGTTAATTCTCGACACATTGGTGGCAAAACTACCTGTAGATGTCGCTATAGATTAGTTGAGAACCAATGCCCCAAGCTTTTATGGTTGCCAACGAAATACCTGCCCAACCCAGTCCATTTTTGCCAACGGTTTCAGTGATTGTGCCCATTTACAATGGCGAAACCGATTTACCAGGTTTGATTGAGTGTCTACTAGGACAAACCTATCCGGCAGATCGGGTGGAATATTTGTTGGTGGATAATGGTAGTTGCGATCGCACCCCCGATATTCTCAAAGACGCCGTCACCCAGGCAGAATCCATCGAAATCTCCCTCAGGCATCTCAGTGAGACTGAAATCCAAAGTGCCTACGCCGCCCGCAACACCGGCATCCGTGCAGCAACCGGGGAGATTTTAGCCTTTACCGATGCCGACTGTTATCCTGCGGCCACCTGGCTCGAAAACTTAGTGCAGGGATTTAAAGACAGCGCTGTTGGTCTTTGTGTCGGAGAAATCACGGCTCTACCTGGCAATACCTGGCTCGAACGCTACGCCGAGCGCAAGAACATCATGTCGCAGCAGGACACCCTCAACCACTCGTTTTGTCCCTATGGTCAAACAGCCAATATTGCTGTGCGAGCCTGTGCATTTGAAAAAATCGGATTATTTCGCCCGTATATGACCACTGGGGGGGACGCCGATATTTGCTGGCGACTACAGCGAGATGGAGGTTGGCAACTGCACTATGCCAAAACTGCTGTAGTACAGCATCATCACCGTACCACCCTGAAAGAGCTGCGCAAACAATGGTATCGCTATGGACGCTCTAATCGATACCTGAACCAGATCCACGGCATTAAGCTCACTCGTCCATTAATGGCCCACGAGGTCCGTTACTCCTTAGCTCGTTGGGTCGCCAAGGAACTTCCTGTAGGTTTAGTGAAACTAATTACAGGTAAAGCCGATCTGATCGACTTAGCCATGACTCCCATTGGTCTGTACTGCTTCCATGCTCGCACCCTAGGTCAGCGAGAGTCGAAACTGCCAGACAATGCTGAGGAAATTGCCTGGTTGAAAAGTGATTAGGTTATTAGTTCCTGGTTCTTAGTTCTTAGGTTTGAATTTTGAATGTTGGATCATTATTTGTCTTGATTTCCCTCAAGAAGGGACCGTCACGAGGACCTTATAACTTAATAACTTCAAAACTCAAAATTCCCCATTACTCAATCCCTAACCCCAATGCGTCTGCTCGTCCTTTCCCTTAACACCTTTCCCTATCCCCCCAGTCACGGTGCGGCTGAGGTTCGTACATTTAATTTACTCAGGCAAATTGGACCGCTACATGACATTACCCTAGTGGCCCATAAGACCCAGAATGCCACTGCAGAAAACATTCATACCTTGAAAACATGGGTCAAGGACATCAAACTATTTCCAGTGCCTGATAAAAAAGATCCTGGTCAGGATCGAAATCCGCTGAAGCAGGCTCTGCGTCTGGCTCAGTTTTTCATTACCGGCACACCGCCCAGCGTCACGTTTCGGTTTTCGCCAGAGGTTTACACTTGGGTGACGCAACAGGTGGAGGGCGGAGACTATGACGCCGTTGTTTGTGAGCATGGTGTCAATGAAATGTACGTGCACCCTAAGCTGCGTGAGCGGGTAAAGACGGTAGCGGATATCCATAGCTCTGTCTACGGCTGGGTGCTTGATCATTTGGAGGCAGGCGCATCGGAAAATACCCTACGCGATCGCTTGTATCTGCCCCTTTTGGCCCGTTATGAAAAACGGTACTGTGCAAAATTCACCCACCTGGTAGTCACCACACCGAACGATCGCAAACATATTCAAAGCTTGATACCAGACGCCAACATCAATATTGTTTCGACGGGTGTTGATCTAGAGACATCCCCCTATCGCTCCCATGACCCCGGTGGTCAATCTTTGATTTTTATCGGAGCAATGGATTCGTCTCACAATATCGACGCAGCCTGCTATTTTGCCCAGACAATTTTTCCCCTAGTGAGGCAGCGCTATCCTGAGGCCACGTTAAGTCTCGTGGGCACCCGGCCTGTCCCCGCCGTTAAAGAATTGGACAGTATCCCTGGTGTGACGGTCACGGGTCGGGTGCCGTCTATTACAGAATGTCTACAGCAGTCGACGGTCAGTGTAGTGCCGCTGCGGGCAGGCATCGGCATTAAAACCAAGACGCTGGAATCCATGGCCGTAGGGGTGCCGGTGGTGGGTAGCGATCGCGGTCTTGAGGGCATGGCAGTAGATGTTGAGGGGGTACCGCTACGAGCCCTGCGGGCCAACCAGCCAGAAGACTATGTAAAGGCCATCGGTCAATTATTTGAAGATGCTGCATTGCGTCAAACATTATCCGCGAATGCACGTCAGATGATTGAAGCTGAATTTAACTGGGAAAGCCTCGGGCAAAAATACGCACAAGTGCTATCCTCCTAGAGACTATTTGGTCTTGCTGCTCTGATGACAACATCCCTATGGGTCTGAGCAAATCAAATCCACCCACCGCTCAGGTAAAGCTTTTGGTGAGTCCAACGACGGGGCGTATTCCCTGGTCGTTGTTAAGCTGGCTGGCCTTAGGCAGCGGTGGAGCTTTATTGGTGGCGATGATTTTATCAGGTGCCAAACTGATTGTTGACCCCTATAGTCCAAACTGGCTAAAGACGGCGTTCCCTGGGTTAGTCAATACCTTTGAGGCAGCTCCCCAGACAGCAGATGAGATTCAGGCGGAGATGCGGGCTCAAAACATTACCCATGGCCAACCCATTGCCTGGCCTAGAGCCGATCAGCCCAAAGCCTGGTTCTATCCAATCTTGAATAGCGACGACAAAACTATTCAAGAACTATGGGTGTATCGCGTTCAGAACGATCAGCTCCAACGGGTTGAACAGGTCAAGATTCGCCCCATGAAAGAATCGTTTATCACGACACCGCTGGTGGGTACAGCGTCTCAGGTAGCTAGCGTAGATAGTGACGCCTCTTTATCATCTGTGCAGCCCATGGCTGGCAAAGCAGCGAATGAGCCTTGGTTGTTATTGGAGGGACAGCGCCGTTACGGCAATACCGTCATGCGATACGGCCAGATTTTAAGCTATCAGTCCCACGCTCAACGCTTGCATCGATTGTTGAACTGGTCGAGTCCAGCGGGTCAACCACCCCAATGGAAAAACGGAGACACCGGAAAACAGCTAATTGTTGACCAAACCGTTGGCCTACGACCCAGTTTTTTGCTGTATCAGCTCGTTCCCAACGATCCACCCCGGCTACAGGAAGTCTCCCTCTATCGTTCAGTGTATGAGCAAGATTTGAGTACCTCTCTCTATGACAAAGCTCTAAAACTGGCGCAAGGATCTGTCTGGTCCCATAGTCTCCAGATGATGGAATCTGCCAAGGCAACCTTGGGACACGATTGGTCAGCCGAGGCTCAAGCACAGCTTGACTTAATTCAGCTGCACGCTACACGCACCAAAGCTCAAACAGACCAAACCTTATCAAGTCAGCAGCAGCATATTCTGGCTTATCTGATTGATGGCCAGTGGGATAAGGCTCTCAGCACGTTAGAAAACAACCCAGCCATTTATGGTCCTACGCTAAAACGATTAGAACGGGATTTTGATGCCCTCTGGCATGGGGTCACCACACATCTACAAGTCCATCCCAAGGATGTGACAACGCAGATTTGGGGAGCGTTATTAGTAACGTCTCGCCAATCGCCAGAAGCCGGGGAAGAATGGCTACAGAAAAAGACACGTTCAAAAGCTACGCTGGAGCGCCTACAGGCGCTGGGAGGTCAAAAGTTTGCTGAAAATATTGCGCTGATCAACGGCTACTCAGACACCAACACATCCACAGCATCTTTGCCTGCGACCAATGAGCCAGGGCGCTACACCAGCTTGATTGGCCAAGCAACCGCTGTGGGTGCACCGGGGCATGGGTGGTTGCGATCGCAAACCCTGCCGACTCTGGCCCCTGGACAAAGCTGGTATCACATCAATGTGCAACTGCTTCAAGACAACACAGGTTGGGGACGCCCCCCCGTAGCCATCACAGCTACTAACATGTGGGCAGAATCCGTAGCCATTCGCAGACAGTTGCAATTATTTAGTGGCAATCAGCATGTTGCCGGAGTCACCGTTCATGGCGTCCAAACCACTGGATCAAGGCTTACCTTTTTAGCCAGTGGCCCCAAAATAAATGGTTCTACATTAGTAACTACGCCCAACAGTCTGCAATGGCTTACCACGCTACCGTGGCAAACAGCACCAACACCGCCTGTCGAAAGCCGTAACGCGACAAACGAGTCTTCAGTTGATGACGCAGAGTCGACACAGTTCCCCCAGACAGATTTCCATCAAACCGATACTCTAACTCTAATGGCAGAGGCCATCAGTCGTCAGTTAGGCCTGACATTTGAACAGACAGCGCAGCTTTATCCTCACCTGCAATATATCAGGATGGACTTAATGGGCGACCGAACCGCTGAGCATATCTTTACCATGGGTCCTGGCGTGCCCTCCGAGCTCGGACTCTTCCCAGGTAAAGTCATGATTTTGTCTGACAATGGCAAACTACTCTACAGTGATGTGGGTCAGCAACGCTCCTTGCTGGCCATCACAGGCAAAACCATCAACAAACCCGCAACACTCTTAGTAGAACAAGCAGGTCGCTACGATTTGATTGGATTTTGAACCCGTTCTTGCACCAGTAGCTGCTGTACCTCAGCAAAAGGCAAAGGTTTCCCAAAGAAATAGCCTTGACCAATATCACACCCAGACCGCTGCAGCACCTGAAGTTGTTCCTGGGTTTCAATCCCTTCCACAACCGTCTGCATACCTAAGCCATGGGCCATGGTGAGCATACTTTCCAATAACACCTGCGTCCGTGGATTGGTCAGAATTTCTTGAACAAAGGCCCGATCAATTTTGAAGCCATCCACTTCAAAACGAGTGAGATAGTTCAGGCTTGAGAAGCCAGTACCAAAATCATCCAAGGCAATATGGAACCCGGCTTGCCGACAGGTCTGGAGACTTTCAAGGGCAACGGGATCTTCCATAAATACCCGCTCTGTCACTTCAAGCTTGACCTGGGATGGATGCAGTCCATATTGCTCCACAATAAGTTGCAATGCCGCTAAAAAGTCGTCTTCAGCTAACTGTCGAGGGGCCACATTGATACTCATAAACAATTGTCTGTCTGGACAAGACTTTTGCAGCTGCACCAAATCACGACAGGACTGTTGCAACGTTTGCTGACCAATGGGAATAATCAAGGACGTTTCTTCGGCAATACTGGTGAATTCCCCAGGAGACACATGGCCCCGCGTAGGGCTAAACCAACGGATCAAAGCTTCAAAACCAAGGATCCGACGAGTTTGAATATCAACCAAGGGCTGATAGTGAGGTCGTAGCTGCTGATTCTCCAACGCCGCTCGTAATTCCGATTCCAGACGTATTTTGTCCAGAACCTCATCATTGTCCGATGGCGCTTGCTGTAGGCCTGTTGCCACTTTGGGATACCCAGATAACGTCACTTGAGGCGTGCTACGAATCCGGTGAAGCAGCGTGGTCACCAAGAGCTGGACAATGGGGTCTGCCCCTTGAATGCGTTCTGAAATTTGACGGCTCGAAATGGCAACACACACCGTCTCTTCAATCGCTTTGGCTGATGCAGAGCGTGGTGCCGTGTCCATGACGGCCATTTCCCCCAAGACATCACCACTCGTCAGAATACGTAAGGGAAACGCTTGACCATCAACACTGACTGCAACCTCTACCCTGCCTGACTCGATGATGTAAGCAGAATCTCCAGGATCACCCTCAGAAAAAATGACTTCCCCCACCTTGAAGTGCTTAAGCGCAGAAGAAGGATCCCAGTTAGACATGGACGTCTTACCCAGTGAACGACAAATTAGCTAGTAAAAATCACGGGGATGCACATTTAAAGGACACATCTAAGCTTTATTTGGTTTCCCTAATATCTACATGTTCTGTATGACGACTACAGATAATCACTGAAATTAAAACTGATGCGTCGTCAAGAAGGTTGCACAAACACCATTTTGGGAACTAAATGAGGCTGATGGTCTTTAATCCGGAAGACACCCACACCCAAAAATGGACAGGCTTCAGTAATGACACGTAAAGGCTTTTCCAACTCAATGGTCGGTTCCCTGGGCACACGCTGCCCTAAACACCACCGACGACCTAATTCAAGGGGGAGTGTTATTTCGGGCAAATGTCCCATGGCCACCGCCGGAGTGATTAATTGAAGTTGCTCTAGTTGCTCATTTAACTGTTCAAAGGAAATACTGGTATCTAAATTAAAGCCGCTACTTTGCGTACGTAATAACGAAGACAGGGTGCCGCCTACCCCGAGACACTGTCCTAAATCCCTGGCAATTGAACGAATGTAGGTGCCGGCTCCACAGGCAATGTCTAAGGTGATAGTTGGGCTTTCACCGGGTTGCCAGTTCACAACATTAATGGAGTGCACGACCACATGACGACAGGGCACATCGATGGTGGCGGCTTTGCCCTGTCGCGCTAAGTCGTACAGCCGCTGACCATTAACATGCACAGCACTGTACATTGGCGGAATTTGCTGAATTTCTCCTTGGAAATTAGCCAATTGCTCGGTGACAGCAGACAGGCTCAAATGGGCCGCTGACGTCTGAGTTAACACAGCTCCCTCTAAATCATCTGTATCAGTGGTGGTGCCCAACTGGACAACGGCTCGGTATGCTTTATCGTCAGGCAGGTATTGCAGCAGCCGTGTTGCTCGGCCCACGGCAACGGGCAGCACCCCTATTGCTGCCGGGTCTAACGTGCCGGCATGGCCAATCTTTTTAGTCTGGAGCAGACGACGTAGCTTGGCGACACAGTCGTGGGATGTCCACCCAGTAGGTTTATGGAGATTAAGAAAGCCGTCGGGCATAGGCTGATGGCAGACAATGGGCAATTCACAGCAGCTATCCTATCAGGGCTACTGGGTAGACGGATTAGACAATACAGGCTGTGGTTCCTCTAAGATCACCTCGGTGACAGGGGGTGCTGTGGTTGCGGGGTCTGTCACGGGTGCATCCATCACGGGTACATCCGGAGGCAACGGCTCTCCCCCAGGTGATTCAATGGAGTCTGTTGCTGATCGGGGAGGCCCCCCTAATTGATCGGCCAAGGTGGGACCGGTGAGTTCTTGTACCAAGGTCAGTTGAATTGGCTCCTCATTGAGCTGAGCGATGCCGTCCGCCGTCAGTAAATCTGCATAGGTCATATCTCCACTCAGATGCTGAGTCAAAAAGGCCAGACTTGATGCCTCTAAGTAATCTTGCGCTAGCTCTGGTTCAGGACCAAGGATCTCGCTCGGCAAGTCAAAGGCTTCGCTGCCAGTTTCAGTCATGGCAATGGTAGAAAAATGGGTGCCCTGGCGCATGAGCATGAGATAACGCTCGGGCTGGGTAAGCCAGGTAAAGGGAACCAACTGTTCTTGCAAAGCAGGGGCAACGGTATCAGCTCCGCTGGCAAAAATCATGGTGGGGGTGGTGACTTGCCCCATGCTTTCTTCACCAAAAAGGACGCTGGTGATGGGGTTGATTGCGATCGCAGCCCGCACCCGACCATCCTGCAATGACAACATGGTTTCATTGGGCTCAGCTAACTGTCCTGCCTGGCACTGCAGCAATAGCGACACATTTAGCGACAGTGAACTGGGGGGACAGCTTTCCCGAAGTATTTCAAAATCAAGTGTGGCACCCGCTAACGCCAAGGCTGTATAGCCACCAAAAGACTGGCCCACTAGTCCCACTTCAGCAAAGTTGATCAAGCTACCAAATTGACTTGCCTCACGCTCTAAGTAATTAAGCAGGGCAGAAATTTGTCGTGGCCGTTCAATAAACTCTTCATTGGCCACAACATCTGCCGATTGGCCCACCAACAGCGCATTAATTTGCTCAGCATTACTGCCAGGATGTTCTACATTGACCACAACAAAGCCATGGGATGCTAAATGACGTCCCAGGTAGGCATAGGATGTACGATCATTCCCCAAACCGTGGGAAATAATCACCGTGGGACGATTGCGCTGGCGCTGACCTTGTAATGTGGGCAAATAGATATCCGCCGGAATCGGCGCATTGCCTGACAATCTTTGCCGTTCCACCTGATAGCGTCCAGGCTGTCGCGCCTGATTCGCCAAAGCCAGTAAACGCGCCTGGTCTGCTTCTGAAAGATTACCGGTAGGAGCCCCCAAACGCTCTAGTAAAGCAATGGATGCATCGGTTTCATAAATCGCTCGATTAATCTCACGCAAAAGCCCCAGGCCCCGATCTAACTCGATGCGCATTTCTGGGGATGGAAACCGACGAATCGCATTTAAGAGAGTGAGGCCTTCATCTTCATCGGAAACAGCAACTAAAATTGCTCCCCGTAAGGCACGTAGATCGCTGCGCCGGGCCTCTGTGCGAATAAAATCAGCAGCAATATTTAAGAGATACTCTCCCTGCTTCGTGTAGAAGAATCGATCGAGCAGCACCACATCTACATTGATGGTGGCAATGTCTTCTTCCACACGCCAGGTCAGGGCTTGTCTAACTTCGTCGATGTCATAGTCATCGGGTAAAAATCTTGCATAGTAGGCAAGATCGTCACTGAGCACACCGTCCTCAACCAACTGCTCCAAATCAGCCAGCTCAATGGAACGCTCAATCGGACCAAACGCAAATGTGATTCGGTCCGCCGCTTGACTAGGGATAGCCGCCACCAACACGGCTCCCATGCCCAGGGTTAGACGTTGTAGGCCCTTTATTGCAGCTGATAAGCACACTCGTTTCATGGATAACCTTGTATTCGCAGCCAGACAAAACCCCAAAAAACTAGTTATGAGGATGCCGTTTGTTGTAGCAACGTCAGCAAATCATCTTCACTCAAACGTTGAATACCCAGTTTTTCGGCCTTAGCAAGCTTTGATCCGGCATCTACACCGACCACAACATAGCTTGTTTTAGAACTTACGGATCCGGTCACTTTACCGCCACTTTCCTCAATTTTGGCCTTTGCTTCCTTACGGCTTAGAGTGGGCAAAGTGCCAGTCAGGACAAAAGTTTTTCCCATCATAGGCAGATCGGTAGGCTCGTCTGATGGTGGTGCCCCCTCTAGCTGTACCCCAATTTTTTTGTCTTTTAGTCGCGTGATCAGGCTCTTATTAGCCTCTGCCTGAAACCATTCATAAACTGAATAGGCAATTTCCGGACCAATGCCGTAAACCGACTCAATTTCTTCAGGAGGAGCCGTAGCCAATAGATCTACGGTGTAGAATTGCTTGGCTAGAAGTTGGGCGTTCACCGCGCCCACATGTCGAATCCCTAATCCAAACAGCACCCTAGCCCAGGGCTGGGATTTAGAGGCAGCGATCGCATCTACTAGATTCTGAGCGCTCTTTTGCCCCATACGTTCTAGGGACAAAAGTTCTTCCACCGTAAGCTCATACAAATCAGCAACGGAGCTAACAAGATTCTGCGCCAGAAGTTGCTGTATCCATTTTTCACCCAGACCAGCGATATCTAGGGCCTGACGACTAGCCCAATGAATCAAGTCACCTCGAACAATTGCAGGACAAGACGGATTGATACAGCGAGTTACCGCCTCATTGACTGGCCGCACCAATGTTTCACCACATTCAGGACAGTGGGTGGGTAACTGACAAAGCTGTGCTCCTTCTGGTCTTAGGTCTGACAAAACCCGCACTACCTCAGGAATAATTTCACCGGCTTTGCGAACGATCACTGTGTCGCCCTTATGCAAATTAAGCTCGGCCAGACGATCGGCATTGTGCAATGTTGCGCGGGACACAGTCGTGCCCGCTAGCTGTACAGGGGCCAACTCAGCCACCGGCGTAACGGCACCAGTCCGCCCTATCTGCACCGTCATATCCTGCAAAATCGTGGGAACTTCCTCGGCAGGGTATTTAAGAGCAATGGCCCAGCGGGGAAACTTTTGGGTGAACCCTAATCGCTCTTGTAACGCTAAGTCGTTGAGTTTCACAACTACACCATCGGTCAGATAGGGCAGCTGGGTACGGGCCTCGTCCCACTGGTCATAAAACTGGGCAACGTCTGCGGTGGTGGGGCAAAGCTTACGGTTGGGGTTGACCTTAAATCCAAGGGTCTGGAGTGCCGCCAAGGAGTCTTCTTGGGTTTGGGGTAACGTCAGCCCACCTTCGCCCTCAGGCAGTAGTAACGTATAGGCAAAAAAGTCGAGACGCCGCTGAGCCACCACCCGAGAATCTAGCTGGCGCAGTGTCCCCGCTGCAGCATTGCGGGGATTTGCAAACAGGGCTTCTCCATTAGCCTGACGATCGACGTTAATGCGATCAAAAACATCGTTGGGAATAAAGGCTTCCCCCCGAACTTCGACACGGGGGGGTGGGTTGTCAATTTGTAGCCGCAGGGGAATCGAACGAATGGTGCGAATATTTTGCGTGATGTCTTCCCCGCTGATGCCGTCGCCTCGGGTTACCCCCCGAGTCAGCAAACCCTTTTCATAGGTCAGGGCCAGAGCATTGCCATCAATCTTGAGCTCAGCAACCACAGCGGCTGAGTCTATGTCGGGGGTTTGCCGCTGCCAGCGGAGCTCCCACTGCCGATACTCGTCAATATCGAAGGCATTTTCCAAACTGTACAGTGGGATATTGTGCTCCAGGGCCGTAAACTGGCTGGCTGGCCGTTCACCCACCCTCTGGGTCGGGCTATCGGGCGTAACTAATTCTGGATACTGGATTTCTAAGTCTTGCAGTTCGCGGTAAAGGCGATCGTAAACTTCGTCAGGCAGGTCAGGTGCATCCAGAACGTAATAGGCATAGCTTGCTTTTTGAAGTTGCGATCGCAACTCCTGAGCCCGCTGCCGCCGATCCACTGGAACTGTTTCTGCCATATCTATTTAAAGTCCTGAATTAATTGAAAACCTACCCGCATAGGCCCACTGAATTCTACCCGAGGAAATCCCTAAAAACGAGATTATCGACCACTAGCTTACTGACAGCACTTTTCGCGCAAATTGTTTTAACCTAGCCACAGATGCAGACTCTTTAAACACACCCACCGCATTGTGATGAACGTTAGCTTTATACACAATGAAGTCTTTGGGGCCACGGGCTGCTTTATATAGCTTTTTACCCATATATAGCGGAATTAACGGATCGCCAGTGCTGTGGATAAACAATATGGGTATTTGCAACTGACGGACTTTTTGGATGGACTCAAAACGCTGGTGGAGAATTGCCTGCACTGGAAACCAGCGAGCATAAACGGAACGAGCCACCATTGCTGACATTGAGGTAAACGTGTTTTGCACAATAACACCCGCCAAATTGGGATGTTTACTGGCTAAGTCAATTGCGATCGCACCTCCCAAAGAATGGCCGTAGACCACTATTTCATTGGCAGCAATACCCAGCCCATCAGTGAGATAGCCTAAAGCTGCCTCAGCATCTTCGTAAAAAGAGCGTTCTGTGGGAAAACCACCTTCACTGAGGCCATAGCCCCGATACTCCGCAAGCAGCACATCAAACCCCAACTTTCGCAGCCAATGGACTTGGGTGACATGGAACCCAATATTTAGCCCTGCCCCATGGAGATAGAGCAGCGTCCCCATGCGCTGTTTAGTCTTTGGCAGCCACCAGCTGTGGAGATGTTCCGGAGAAGATTGTTTATCCTGCGCCACAGGAATCCAGACATCCTCGTAGTGAAGATTATGGGACTCCGGCGTCGTTTGCAGTGCATGGGTAGGGCGATAGAGTAGTCTTGGTTGCTGAGTCCAAAGCAAAATAAAGACAGTTATATAGCCCATCACTCCCAACAGCGCCCCCCGTTTGCATAACGCCCCCCACCGTCGCCGAAAGTGACGATGGCAGATGAGTTTGATGACAATGAATGTAACGATGGGAGGTAGCCAAATATGGTTAGTGCTGTTGATCAAGGACAACAACTGTGAAATCAGCGTGATGAAATAGATGACCATTCAGGAATGAAAGCGGCTGGCTTTACATGTCTTTCTACATAGATAGCAGCTATGCAAGCAGTCTTGTGACCATCAGTTGTATAAGTCAGAATTGCCCCCCTTTAAACCAGTAGTGACGCTTTTTCCTAACCTTGATATCCGCCTCTGGATTTTGGCTGCTGGTCGATTACTCTCTCAGCTGGGCATTGGGTTTACCCTGTTTTACGCGCCGCTGTTTTTTGCTGACGATGTGGGCCTATCAGCCACCGCCATTGGCCTGGGGCTAGGCAGCCAGTCCCTATCAGGCATGATCGGCCGCTTTGCTGGGGGCTCCATGGCAGATTCTCCTCAATGGGGCAGACGACGCACCTTATTGATATCGGCAGCTATCTCGGCTGTGGCCGATGGCTGCTTTGTGATCACCCACGACTTTATCGGCTTTGTCATTGCCAATTTACTGATGGGGTTGGGGGTAGGACTATACTGGCCTGCCACCGAAGCTGTCGTCGCAGATTTGACCACTGAAAACAATCGAAACGAAGCGTTTGCCATTGTGCGCTTGGCAGATAGCCTGGGGTTAAGTGCGGGTGTGGTCATCGGTGGCGCTATGATTGCCGCTTTTCAGGCCTACCGCTTGTTGTTTGCCCTAGACGGCATCACCTTTATCGTGTTTTATGCCGTCATCGCAATTGCCATTTCGGAAACCCTGAACACAAAAACTACTGGGGGCAATTTTTGGCAGGGGTGGCAGGTAGCTATTCGCGATCGCACCCTCCAAATCTATGTCGTCGTCAATTGCCTATTCACCCTCTACCTCTCTCAATCCCAAAGCACCCTACCCCTCTATCTCAATCGCTTTACCGGCCTTGATAACCACGCAGCGGTCGGTGGTATTTTCACCTGGGCCATTGTGCTCACCGCCCTTTGCCAACTGCCCATGGTTCGTTGGCTCAAACGGTTTACTCAGCCCCATGCCCTGATGATTGCCTTAGGATTTTGGGTAGTCACCTTTTTCAGCACCTGGTTAGTCGGTCAGCAGCTAATTACACCATCAATCTTTGTCGTCATAGGTCTAACGGCGATGGCGCTTGGCACCGTAGCCTACACCCCAATTGCCTCAGCCCTGGTAGTGGGCATTGCCCCCAATGCCCTACGCGGGGTCTACTTATCAGTGAACTCCATGTGTTGGGCCGTTGGTTATTTAATTGGTCCCCCCTTAGGCGGCTGGGCCTTAGACCATGCCATGGCCCATCAATTTTGGCTGTGGTTAATGTTCAGTACCCTAGGCGGCATCATAATTTTGCGCACGCTGCAACTACAGATGCAGCCACAAAACTCTCACTAATCTTTATCTCACCAATCGTTAACCGCCTAGCCCTAGAAATTTCGGAACCAACCCTACTCCCCAAGCACTAAGACCTATTCCCCATCTAACGAACACTAAATCATGTCAGGAAACACCTCAGGCGAAAACATCTGCCATAGCGCCTGATGATAAGGCTCATAATGCTTCACCCGGGACTGTTCTACATACTGTTCAAACTCTTGACCCATCAAATGGAGCATGTGTCTCACCAGCTCCCAATTTACCTTGAGCGTCGGATAGAGCATGACACACAGTGGAAAAAGCTCCTGCTGGATCGCCGACAGACTTTGTTCTAAGACACAGGTCCATAGATAAATCTGAAACATCTCCGTGTCACGGACACTAGAAACACGCACAACGTCACTGTCTAAACGATCTGTGTAGCACTGATAGTTGGGATAAATCGTATTAACACGATCGACCACATTATTTGCGATTACAGTGCTATGGGGCAAAAGCGTTTGCACAACCTTTAAACGCTCATCATCATAGGCATACCTAGCGGCAGCAGCATAGGCACGCTGCAACGGCATATATAAGTGATCATCAATCACCTTAAAGTAAGCGGCCAGTATGCCTTGTTCAGACTCAGGAGCAGACTCTATCAGCATTTGACCACAGTGGTGAAACTGCATACTCACAAACCCAATCAACCTTGGGTCCCCAGACGTATAGCGCTTACGAATAACGCCTAAACCCGACGCAATCTTGACCGATAACTGCTGAGGAGGAATATGCTTGCCGTAAGCGGCTAACGCCTTGGCATAAACTCGATGCACATCACCAGCAACACTCCACGGGTCAATCAAATTGGCATTTATGCGATGGCGTTTTACCTCATGGGCAAGGAAAGATTCAGTCAAATTCCATGCTTTTGCACTAGCAGAACGGAGTTCCGAGGTCAAGTGCTCAACAACTGCTGTACGAGACTGGGGATTCGACTCCTGTAGAGTCCCTTCATAGGTTTCAATAGCAATGACATATCGCTTAGCCCAAAGCCGAGCCAATTGGACTGGGCTAGCCTTAGCAAGTGGCTCATCGATCGCCTGCCTTTTATTGGGTTGACGCATTTTTTTTTGAAAAACCCTGTAGATTTTGGTTAGTAAATATCAGCAATGGGCGAAATTCGACCACCTATTTGCCCCCTAATGGCCATCAAAGAAGCAAGACTTTCTAAAAAAAGAGCATCCCCATGAATCACAATCATTGAATTCGATAAATCAGTATTGATATCTAGAATTCTTGTCGATTTTTATACTTATCTATAAATATAAGTAAGTTCTCATAATTTAGAAACGGTGTTTTCTACGCAAATTTGCGGAAGAACCTTGCAATTAAGAAATCTAAGGACTTTCACTAGACGAAATGAAGCGATTAAAAGTGAAATCTCTATTTGTCAAGGTTGGATTTTAGAACACAAACTCTCCCCCATTAATTGATGGCTGAACTGACTAATTGGATGAAGAGAAACGTGTAGAAAAAGATGATTTTTTCAATAGTGATTGCTGACAGGACAACTAGATTTTGTTGTCACCTGCAACACAACAATCTTGTGAGATCTGCACAACACGCTCAATCTGTATCTTTAAGAACACTTACCTCACTCGCAATCTATGGTTGCTATGGGCATGTCTCAAATCGTGTTTCATTTTTGTTACATCTACGAGAGTGAGCCAGTTCCGCTCAAATCTGCGTGATAGCATACACACCATAGCTTTTAATCGATTTGGAGAAAAACCTTGGCACTTCGGGTTGCGGTTGTTGGAGGCGGTCCAGCAGGTTCTTCTGCTGCTGAGACACTAGTAAAAGCAGGTATTGAAACCTATCTATTTGAGCGCAAGTTAGACAACGCAAAGCCCTGCGGTGGCGCGATTCCCCTTTGCATGGTGGATGAGTTTGACTTACCCCCTGAAATCATCGATCGTCGCGTACGTAAGATGAAGATGATTTCTCCTTCAAATATTGAAGTTAATATCGGTAGCACCCTCAAGGATGACGAGTATATTGGCATGTGCCGTCGTGAGGTGCTTGATGGGTTCCTGCGTGGGCGGGCTGAGAAGCTTGGCACCAAGGTGATAAATGGCACCGTGCACAAGTTGGAACTTCCTTCTAACGATACGGATCCTTACACTCTTCACTACGCTGATCATTCCAACGGCACACTCCAAGGGGATGCCAAGACTTTACAGGTAGATATGGTGATTGGTGCTGACGGTGCCAATTCCCGTGTTGCTCGTGCGATTGATGCCGGTGACTATAACTATGCGATCGCATTCCAAGAGCGCATTCGCATCCCTGACGACAAAATGGCTTACTACGAAGAGTTAGCAGAAATGTATGTCGGTGATGACGTTTCCCCTGACTTCTACGCGTGGGTTTTCCCTAAGTACGATCACGTGGCTGTCGGTACTGGTACCATGCGGGTTAATCAGGCCAAAATTAAGCAACTACAAAAGGGCATTCGTGAGCGTGCAGCTAAGCGGCTTGAAGGTGGCGAAATCCTGAAGGTAGAAGCTCATCCTATTCCTGAGCATCCCAGACCTCGCCGAGTTGTTGGTCGTGTTGCACTTGTGGGTGATGCTGCTGGCACCGTAACCAAGTCTTCTGGTGAGGGCATTTATTTTGCCGCTAAATCTGGTCGCATGTGTGCTGAGACTATTGTTGAACTATCCAACAGTGGTGAGCGAGCTCTAACTGAAGCTGAACTCAAGACTTACATCAAGCGTTGGGACAAGCAGTATGGCGTCACCTACCTGGTACTGGATATTCTGCAGCGCGTCTTCTACCGCTCCGATGCTACTCGCGAAGCATTTGTAGAGATGTGTGCTGACATTGATGTTCAGAAACTTACCTTTGACAGCTATCTGTACAAAACTGTTGTACCTGCTAATCCCATTACTCAAATGAAGATTACTGCCAAAACTATCGGCAGTCTAATTCGTGGTAATGCCTTAGCGCCCGCTGAGTACTCTCCAGTAGAAGCGATTACGCAAGCGATTACTAAGTAGCCACATAATCAACTCACAGCAGGCATATATCTGATCTGCTAGCTCTTCCAGAGAACTATTAATAGAGCCTACGGTAGAACTCATTTCTACCGTAGGCTCTATATTTTTTCTAGAAAAACAACATTCACGGCTTTACATTCGCCCTACAGTTAAGTTCCCGCAGACTTGCTATTCTTCGCTGCACTGAAAAGTTCTCATCTCAAAAACCAAGCACCAGGAACCAAGAGCCAAACCCGACTACCCATCAAAAAAGGGAGGCCTAAAAAGGCCTCCCTTCAATGCTTTTTTAATGCTTTTTGACGGTGCTGTCGCTTTATTCCTCCAGATGCACAGCAGCAGATAAAACGTAAACACTAAAACATATTCTCCCAATGTTCACTGATTGATACACCCTAGCTTGCCGCGCGGTTCGCAAATGCCTGATCATCCTGAGGTAGCTCCAGACAATAGCCAGCACCATAAACAGTTTTAATAAACTTAGGATGGCGTGGGTCCGGCTCTAACTTAGTTCGCAGGTGGCGAATATGTACGCGGATGGTTTCAATATCATCGTTCGGGTCATATCCCCAAACTTCCTTCAAAATTTCACTAGGAGCAACTGTCTGTCCATGACGCTGCAAAAGACAGTGCAACAGTTCAAATTCTAAGTGTGTCAGCTTCACAGTGCGCTCAAACCAGATAGCTTCAAAACGCTCAGGCACCAACGTTAGTGGGCCATAGCTCAGAATTTCACTATGTTTAGCAGCCTGAGGGATACGGTCAGTACGCCGTAGCAGCGCTCTGACACGAGCCAACATTTCCTCTAATTCAAAAGGCTTTGTCAAGTAATCATCAGCACCAGCATTGAATCCGTCAACCTTATCTTGGGTTTGCCCCAAGGCCGTTAACATCAACACTGGAATATCTGCTGTTCGCTCATCACGGCGAACACGTTGGCAAACGGTAAGGCCGTCCACCTTAGGCAACATCAAATCAAGCATGATCAGATCTGGCAGGAGTTGCACAGCTAGCGCTTGGCCCCTCACACCATCCTCGGCCTGACTGACATCATATCCAGCCATTTCTAGATTAACTGCCACCAGTTCTGAAATAGCGGGATCATCATCGATGACAAGTATACGAGGCATCTTAAAGACAGAGAGTTTGTTATTCGGAATTTCTAGAAACCTCTTAGGTTTCCAATTCGCTCCCCATAGAAATAAATAAATTTATAGTGGGAGACAAATTTTATCCCAAATATATACTATCTCTACAATCAGTTAAGCGAATGATACCTTAAGGTTTAATTCACGTTACTCGCCCTTACACCATCAGCAATGGCGGGACAATGTTGACCAACTCCCACGGCAGCACCCCTCTACCAGCAAGCAGTACAGGGATTCCATAGGAATTCTCAAAACAGCACAGCCATCTTGAAGAAATCACACAAACTATACAGGTTATAAACTCCCCAGGTAGGATTCGAACCTACGACCAATCGATTAACAGTCGACCGCTCTACCACTGAGCTACTGAGGATCGTTTAGCTTTAATAATATAGGCAATTGTGTAGCCGTTACGCAAGGGCATTTTTAATTTTTCCTAGAAAAACCTGCATGCCTCTAGAAAGACATCAGGTAAAACAGTCCTATTTAGGTTCTTTTCAGTCCATAAGCTTTGAGCGAAGCTTGGCCAATTTTGCCTGAGTCTCTGGATTAAGGGATTTTGAAAGAAAGCGCTGTTTAGAGTGTTTTTTCGGCTTTTGACGGTGTTTTACTTTTTGTACAGAAAGATCCACATCTGCATTTAATTGGGCAGCTGACATCCATTCAGCCCCGTAGCCCACTACGGTTAATTGCTGAGCACGATCAGATGTCGCCACAATCAAGCGTTTTTCAAATTTACGAATATCGTCACGAAATTTGGCACAGGATATTTCTATATAACTATCAGCCGTCTGGCCAAAACTGGTGTAATGAATGGCCAAATGCTGAGTAAACTTTTCGATGCGATGGGACTGACGCTGGCCATACGCATCAAAAACTAACAAGGTTTCAAACCCTCTATAGGCACTATAGTTGGCCAACGTTTCAGCAAGGCTTGTACGGGCCACCCCCAGCCCCTGAAAATCTCTCAGTTCTGTTAGCTCAGGCCACGCACCGATAACGTTATACCCGTCGACTAATAAAATTGCCTGGGAGGTAGAACCTTTCATCTGCGGTTGCCTGGATAACGTATAAGCTCAGTCTATGATTCCTCTAGCTTAACGTTCGCTATCTACGTAACAACAAGCCTGAAGGATTTTTCTCAGGTTAAATGAAGATTTTGCAAGGCTTGTTTTACCTGTTCGGGCGCACCTTGGGTGGCTACATGGCCTTGTTCTAGCAAAATTGCGCGATCGCAATAATCTAATTCCACCAGTCGGTGAGTTACCCAAAGTGCCGTAATCCCCTGCTGTTTCACTAGATCACGCACTTGGGCAACCAACTCAAGCTGACTATCTGGGTCGAGGAGGGCAGTGGGTTCATCAAATAGAAGCACTCGACAGTGTTGGGCTAGAGCCCCCGCGATCGCAACTCGCTGCTTTTGCCCACCACTCAATGCATAAATGGGACGCCGCTTGAGATGCAGCAAATTAACCATCATGAGTGCTTCATCTACTCGCTGACGCACCGCTTCGTAGGGCATATCCTCATCCACAAGGCCAAAGGCAACATCAGCTCCGACCGTGGGCATTACCAGCTGATGATCGGGGTTTTGAAAAACAAACCCCACTGGCTTTTGTAAATAGATTGAGCCTTGAGGTGAATCTAATAGACCCGCCAACAACCTTAATAATGTCGATTTTCCACTGCCATTAGTCCCGAGAAGCATACAGAACTCACCTCGCTTCACTTGCAGTGAGCATCCGGCAAGGACTGAAGCTCCTGATTCCCAACTGAAATGCAAATCGTCAATTGCGATCGCACAGGACTTGTCAATCATCAAAAATCAAAACATCTAATAGTGTTAGCTGCACCGCACCCAATAGCATCTGCCATTTACCCCTACTTGTCTCTACGCATCAAGACAAAACTCGCAGGAAAGGAATTATTCATTAGCCATTGAAAAGAATCCAGCTGATTTACCTGAAGAAGAAGTACCACCAGACTTTTCATAAACCTGTACCGCAGCCAGTTCACTCACTAAAACTGAAAGCTTTTTGCCCTCTTGCTTATCACAGGCCAACTCAAGAATGACCGGTTGGCCTGTCTTGAGAGCATTCAGAGCAATTGCATAAGCCTCATCTGCAGCCTCCTTAGTCTTCTTTTGGACTGACATCGGTAGGGCCGTATGCTTCATTGAAAGTTCAACTATATACATGAGCGAAAAATATCTTTACTGAGGAGTCCGGTCTCTAGTATGTCAAAAATGGCCGACAAGTACGGCACCGATAATTGAGCGCGCGCAGCAGATCGCCGAACCAAATCTTAAGAGAAAATACCACTTTCAAAAATGACAGTGGCCTTTCAGAAAGATACCTCTATAATGAGAAAAATAGTAAAGATAAGTAAATTTCTACTCATAAAGTCGACCGAATACCCAAGGCATTATTCCGCAGTGCGGATTTACATTTTTTATTTTCGTGCCCTCGTTCGCCTCAGTAGCAAAATACCTATCTTTACTGCTTTGGAAAAAATCACACTAGAGGGTTTGAGATGACCATTGCAATGGGCCGTGCTGGAGCCGATCGAGGCGTCTTCGACGTCGTCGATGACTGGCTCAAGCGCGATAGATTTGTCTTTGTTGGTTGGTCCGGTTTGCTGCTGTTCCCCTGTGCCTTCTTGGCCATTGGCGGCTGGCTCACTGGTACCACCTTTGTTACGTCCTGGTACACCCATGGACTCGCATCTTCCTATTTGGAAGGTGCCAACTTCCTGACAGTTGCTGTCTCCTCCCCCGCTGACAGCATGGGCCACTCCCTGCTCTTGTTGTGGGGACCCGAGGCGCAAGGTGACTTCGTTCGCTGGTGTCAAATCGGCGGACTCTGGGCCTTCGTCGCTCTCCATGGAGCCTTCGCTCTGATTGGCTTCATGCTCCGGCAGTTTGAAGTCGCTCGACTCGTCGGGCTACGTCCTTACAACGCGATTGCGTTCTCAGCTCCCATCGCTGTCTTCGTCTCCGTGTTCTTGATGTACCCCCTCGGCCAGTCCAGCTGGTTCTTTGCTCCCAGCTTCGGTGTGGCCGCTATCTTCCGCTTCTTGCTCTTCTTGCAAGGCTTCCACAACTGGACCCTCAACCCCTTCCACATGATGGGCGTTGCCGGCGTCCTCGGGGGCGCACTCCTCTGTGCCATCCACGGGGCCACCGTGGAAAACACCCTCTTTGAAGATGGCGAAGGGGCCAACACCTTCCGCGCCTTCGAACCCACTCAGGCGGAAGAAACCTACTCCATGGTGACGGCGAACCGCTTCTGGTCTCAGATTTTCGGCATCGCTTTCTCCAACAAGCGTTGGTTGCACTTCTTCATGCTATTCGTCCCCGTCACCGGTCTCTGGATGAGTGCCGTCGGCATCGTCGGTCTCGCCTTGAACCTCCGCGCCTACGACTTTGTCTCCCAGGAAACCCGCGCCGCGGAAGACCCTGAATTCGAAACGTTCTACACCAAGAACATCTTGCTTAACGAAGGTATTCGTGCGTGGATGGCTCCTCAGGACCAGCCCCACGAGAAGTTTGTATTCCCCGAAGAGGTACTGCCACGTGGTAACGCTCTATAAGAGCTTGGAGTATTGAATAAAAAAGGTCTCAATCTATCAAGTTGGGGGCTTTTTTATTCGCTGTCTAGCGTTTATCCCTTTCCCCTAAGACCTGTGCTATATTTCAACAAGCACTAAGTGCTCCTGGTACTAAAACCGTTTAGGGATAAGGAGGTGATGCCCATGAGTGAAAGTAGTTGTAAATGCATGGGTCTTCAGGTTGACGTGAGCCGGCTGTGTGCCGGGGCTGTTCTCTAGAATTAGCTTCATCTTTGAAACTGATGCGCTAGGGTTCCTTCCGGCAGTCTGGTTTCAACCTAAGACCCCACTAGACCGCTCCTATCTTGAAGTTGCTTCGGCACTTCCCTGATAGGAGCGGATAGTTTTTTAAAGGCACTTAACTTATATGATTTGCACTTAATATTATTTTTAGTAAAGTGCCATCATCGTGCCCTATATATGCCCACACTCCTCAGCTCTACAGAAATCCAGACTCGCCTCACCACATTGCCCGACTGGACCCTTGAAGACACTTCAATCCAAATGATTTTGACCTTCAAGAACTTTATTGAAGCAATTGCCTATATCAATAAAGTAGTTGAACCAGCTGAGGCAGCTGGCCATCATCCTGACATTTCAATTTCCTATAATCGAGTGATCATTAGCCTCACCACTCACGATGCAGGGGGCCTGACTCAGCAAGATTTTAATTTGGCTCAGACGCTATCCCAACTGGCATAGATCAGACGCTATCCCAACTGGCATGGCCAGACACTCTCCCAACTGGCATAAGAAATCTTCCTCTGAAGAAAAATCTGGACTAGGGTGTCTAGAGTTAGCTATCAACCAACTTATCAGTTGGTAAAAAGGTAGTCTACGTAGCTAGCTCTTCCTAAAGAGATCTGCTAGCATTAGCCTTAGGTAATTACAGAGCATAAGCGAATTGTCTTAGGGCAAGGTTGCATAGGTTCTGTAATTCAGGCAAGATAAATCAATGTGGCTCAGCTATTTTGCTGACCGCTCATTTTCTTCCTAGGTGTGAGGAGAACTAAAATAATGTCTAATCTGTGGAAAGCCTTATTGGCTAGCCCATTTGTACTGGGTACTGCTCTTTCCAGTTCCGGTTTTGCTGCTGAGACTGTTAGCGTTGACGCATTAAGCAACTCTGACTCCATTCAACTAGCTCAGGTTACTAGCGTTTCCGAGCTTTCTGACGTTCTTCCTTCTGACTGGGCCTACACTGCACTGCAGCGCCTAGTAGAAGAGTATGGTTGTCTTGAGGGTTATCCCGACCGTTCTTACCGTGGTAACCGCGCAATGACTCGCTATGAGTTCGCTGCTGGCTTAAACGCTTGCTTGGACGTAATCGTTCAGCTAATTGACGGTGTTGATGAAACTGAGCTTGACACCATTCGTCGCCTACAGGAAGAGTTTGCTGCCGAGCTAGCTACTATCCGTGGTCGCGTTGATACTTTAGAAGCTGATGTAGCTGAGCTAGAAGCTAACCAATTCTCTACTACTACCAAATTGAAAGGTCAGTTGGACGCTCACTTGGTAGTACCTTTCGATGCTCCTAACGACGAAGACGAGACTACTTTTGAGTATCGTGCTCGTTTGAACTTTGACACTAGCTTCACTGGCGAAGACCGTTTACGTATTCGTTTCCAGGCTAGTGACCGTGGTGGTGAAGGTACTAGCTCCTTGGGTCAGGCTGCAGGCGGTCTAGCCAGCCAAAGTGGTCCTGACGATGATCAGGATGACATCAGCTTGGATGATGTTTACTACTCCTTCCCCATCGGCAGCCGTGTTTCTGCAATCATCTCCGCTAACAGCACTGTTTCTGATGATTTTGTAACCAGCACTATCGTTCCTTTCGATGGTCCTAGCGTTGCTGACTACGGTGGTCCTCAGTTCTATGACCAGCTTGGTGTAGGTGGCGAATCCCTTGGTGTTGGCTTCAACATTGCCTTCACTGACAACATCATTCTTGATGCTGGTTATGCAACTGGCCGCGGTCAGGATGCAGACAAGGGTGTCTTCGACGAGTATGAATACATTGTTCAGTTGAACTACTTAAGCGATGGCTTGATTGATGCTGCCATCGTCTACATGGATGGTGAAACTGGCGATGGTAACGGTGAAGAAGAAATTATCGCAGGTCTTCTAAATCTTGACTTTGGCGGGTTCGAAATCGGCGGTTACTTCGCTGACCAAGATGGTGATGAGAGCTGGCAGGCTGGTGTTGCCTTTGGTGATTTCCTAGGTACTGGTAATGCCGCTGGTGTCTACTACTCTGAAGACTTCGATGATAACGAAGTAGCTGAGGCTTACTACTCTGTTCAAGTCAACAAGTACTGGACTCTGACTCCTGCTGTAATTTACGGTGAGCTTGATGGTGATGATGACAGCCTTTACGGTGCCATCCGTTCTACCTTCAGCTTCTAAGTTTGATAACCTAGTTATCTAATGAAAAGGCTCCGCAGAAGCGGAGCCTTTTTGCTTTTTTACAATGCATAGATGTTCAAAACAGGTAGCTTCAAACGTAGTAATTAACGTAATACTTTCATGTCCTTCGGCAGCAAAGCCAGAATCATATATCGTTCACCATCAACTTTGACCAGCCAGTGTCCTGTTTTAGAGCCATCCTCAAGAGTTTCTTGCTCCAAGACAGTACCTGTTTGACCAGCAGCATATTTGGGATATAAAATTCGCACTCTATCGCCCAGTTTAATCACGCGCACTTAGATAAAAGCTCTAGATATCTATACATATCAGCCCAGGCAATTACTTTATTAGGCTTCGACGCCATAAATACGACGACATAAAAGTATATATTTTGGACGAAAATAATATGGTAGAAATCACGATGTTTTTAGCCTTTGATTAATCGTAAATATAGGCTAAAAACATCGTTAAACAAGGTCAAGCTTTAACTGGGGTCTTCTCAAGCATAAGTTTAGAGCGCTTAAACATCTCAGGAATTTCTACCGGATAATCTCCCGTAAAGCAGGCAGAACAGAATGTTGTAGTATCCTGTTGAGTCGCTGCTAACATTCCTTGCCAGCTCAAATAAGCTAACGTGTCCACACCTATTTGGGCTTCAATGTCTTGTACAGATTTTGTGGCAGCGATTAACTGGTCTTGGCTATCTGTATCAATGCCATAAAAACAGGGATGGGTAACGGGTGGGGATGAAATCCTCATGTGGATTTCTGTAGCACCGGCATCTCGCAAAGCTTTGACAATTTTGCGGCTGGTAGTTCCCCTAACAATAGAATCATCTACCAATAAAATTCTTTTTCCTTCCAGCACATCTCGTAGGGGATTCAACTTAATACGGATTCCAGCTTCTCGCATCATTTGGGTTGGCTGAATAAACGTACGGCCAACGTATCGGTTTTTAATCAATCCTTCTGCATATGGAATACCGGAAGCTTCAGCAAATCCAATAGCTGCCGGAATACCAGAGTCAGGGACTGGCATAATCAAATCGACGTCTGCTGGTGACTCCTTGGCCAGAATATTACCTAAACGCTTGCGATAGCTGTATAAACTCTCACCGTGATACACGCTATCAGGCCGTGCAAAATAGACCATTTCAAAAATGCACAGGCGGCGTTCTGGCTGGGCCCATTGCAATGACTTAACACCGGTTTCACTAATCCAGAGCAGCTCACCAGGCTGCACATCACGAATGTAGTGGGCGTTTACAATGTCTAAGCCACAGGTTTCAGATGCAACCGCATACTGCCCAGGCCCATTTTGAGGATCATGATCGCCAAAGTAGCCGAAGACAAGGGGCCTAATGCCGTTCGGATCGCGGATTGCTAAAATCCCCTCAGGGGTAGCGATCGCAAGGCTAAAAGCTCCCTGACACCGTTCGCAGGCATCAATGGCTGCCTCAATCCATCCTTTGCCATCATTAACGGCATCTGCCATCAACAACGCAATGACCTCTGTGTCGGTAGTGGTGAGCAGAGTATGGTTGCGTTCAAGCAGTTCTTCGCGTAGTTTGCTAGCGTTGACCACATTACCATTGTGGGCTAACGCCATCTCTCCAAGGCGAGTAGACACTATGGCAGGTTGAGCATTGGCAACTCGACTAGACCCAGTCGTGGAATAGCGGGTATGGCCAACGGCCCACTGTCCAGGCAAGCGCTGCAATACATCCTCATCAAATACCTGGGAAACAAGCCCCATGTCTTTGTGAACATTAATACTGCCATGGTCAAAGGTGGCAATACCAGCTGATTCTTGACCACGATGTTGCAATGCATACAAACCAAAGTAAGTCAGCGTTGCAACATCGTCTGTGGGTGAATAGACGGCAAATACGCCACAGGCTTCTTCTGGTTTGTCGGGATGAACATGCACGGTAGAAGGTTGGGAAACAATATTATTGGTTGGGAGAGGCATCTTGAGTCCGCTTAGCGTTAACGACAACAAAAAGAAGCGACTAATGAGTGATGGGCTCAAGACGCACACAGGTGAGAAAACCAGGTAGAGACTTGAGAGAATGACTTAATATTTTCTTAATTAACATGATCCTAACACCCGAAACCAATTGCAAGGGTGTCGGTCCATCAGATTAATCTATGTTGTTTATGTTGTTACACATCCAGGGCTCTTTCTATAGCGTAGCGCCAGCTATCGGCCATGGTGGCAACATCCAGATTAATCAAGGGTTGATCATCAGATGTTTGAATAACCAGGGGCGTATTAGCAGCGGTTACAGTACCAATGATTCCCCAGGCATGATCTAGTTGCTGCCTGAGATAAGCTTCCCAAGCAGCTTGGTGAATAGGAGCAACAGTAACCACAATGCGAGCCCCCCCTCACCAAACAGCAAGGTGTCATAACGCTGCTCCAGGTTGGGTAAGGTGATCGTTGCTCCAAGGTTGCCGCCAATGGCGGATTCAGCGAGTGCGATCGCAAATCCACCTTCTGCACAATCATGGGCCGATGTCACCCAACCTTGGCGAATACCATGGCGACAGACTGCCTGAACCTTTAACTCCAGGTCAATATTCACCTTGGGTGGACGCCCTGCCACCTGACCATGGATTTGCTTGAGGTATTCCGAAGCTCCCAGAGTCATAGCCCCGTCACCGTCCTCACCCAATGGGGTTCCCAGTAAATAAATCTGGTCACCAGCCATTTGCCAACTTTGACCACAAACCCTATCTAAATCATCAATCACACCGACCATGCCGACCACGGGGGTGGGATAAATAGGCTGAGGGTTACCCTCACTATCAACTGTTTCGTTGTAAAGCGACACATTACCACCAGTTACAGGTGTATCAAATTCACGACAGCCATCCGCTAGACCGCGACAGGCCTCCGCCAACTGCCAGTAGCCCACCGGTTTTTCAGGGCTGCCAAAGTTCAGATTATCCGTCACAGCAATGGGTTCTGCTCCCACACAGCTCAGATTACGAGCAGCCTCAGCCACGGCTGCCAGACCGCCTTCATAAGGGTTGAGATATACATAACGAGGGTTGCAATCGGTAGTAGCAGCCACACCAGAATTACTGATAGCCCCCTCAGCCCCTTCCAAAGGTCGTAGTCGCACAATTGCTGCATCTGCCCCACCAGGCAACATCACCGTGTTGTTTTGCACCTGATGATCGTATTGGTGATACACCCACTGTTTCGAAGCAATTGTTGGTGTACCGAGTAGTGTCAGCATGACATCACTCCAAGCTTTACCATCGATACCCGCTGCTGAACAGTCGGGCAAACTACTCTCTTGCCAAGCCCAGGCCGTTTGTACATAGGCAGGCGGCTCCGCCAAAACTTCGCGTTCATACAGCGGTGTGTTATCTGCCAAGGCAGAGGCAGGCACATCAGCAGCGACCTTACCCTGAAATAAAATCCTCACGATCGGCTCTTGAATCACTTTACCCGCCACCACCGCATGGAGCCCCCAGCGCTCAAAAATGTCGATCAGCTCCTGCTCACGACCCTTTTGCCCTACAAACAGCATGCGCTCTTGGGATTCTGACAACAAATATTCGTAGGGGACCATGCCAGTTTCTCGCACAGGCACTTTGTCCAGGTCGAGCTCAATGCCGACGCCACCATTGACAGCCATCTCAGATGTGGAACAGGTGATACCCGCAGCCCCCATATCCTGCGCAGCCACCACAGCCCCCGTTTTAAATGCTTCCAGACAGGCCTCCACTAAAGACTTTTCTAGAAACGGATCGCCCACTTGTACCGCCGGACGATCAGCTTCAGATTCATCCGTCAGCTCAGCACTGGCAAAGCTTGCCCCACCCATACCATCTCGTCCAGTGGTGGAGCCCACATACAGCACTGGGTTACCAATGCCTGAGGCACCGGATTTTACAATCTCCTTCGTTTCCATTAAGCCAATGGCCATGGCATTTACCAAAGGGTTACCCGCATAGGCCTGATCAAAATAGACTTCGCCGCCCACAGTGGGCACCCCAAAACAGTTGCCATAGTGAGAGATTCCTGAGACTACACCAGCAAAAATCCGTCGCGTATTGGGGTCATCCAACGCACCAAACCGCAGTGCGTTCAAAGCGGCAATTGGCCGGGCTCCCATGGTAAAAATATCTCGTAAAATTCCCCCTACACCCGTGGCAGCCCCTTGAAAAGGCTCTACAGCCGATGGATGGTTGTGGGATTCAATTTTGAACACCAACCGCTGTCCATGGCCCACATCCACAACACCAGCATTTTCTCCAGGCCCAACCAGAATGCGAGACCCCTCAGTGGGAAACTGCTTTAATAAGGGTCGCGAATTCTTGTAACAGCAGTGCTCTGACCACATCACTCCGAACATGCCCAGCTCAGCCCTATTGGGATGACGTCCTAAACGTTGGACAATTTCATCATATTCGCCTGGTTTTAAGCCTTCAGCAGCAATTTCCTCAGCAGAACACGGAATTGAGGTGGATGCAGTTGTAGACATCAATAGGAATTAAGTGAGTGAACAAAGGGTGACAGTGTTTGATCTTAAACCCTATTTCTCCACTCTCCACGGCCTATTACCCATACCCTCAAAAAAAAACCGACAGAACTCCCGCGAGTTCTATCGGCTGGTTGTGTGTTCCCTGTAGATGACTCGGCTAGAGTTGAGTCATCCTTAGTATGCTGAATTTAGGGAGGGGTGATAGCGATCTCAATCATCATGAACCTGTGATTTTGATCACTTTTGATCACATTTTTCTTGATATGGATCACACATGTCTGTAAATGTTGACATCCAACGGCCTCAGAGACCTATCTCATCGCACCTAACGTATTTTTCCAGGTCAGCTCTTTGCAAAGTACCTGTAATGCTCGCTGATCGGCATCAGTAAAGAGGCCTGAGTTACTCACTTCAGTTAACACTTGTTGAGTTAGCTGAGTCGCAAAGGTGCCACCGCAGTTCAGTAAATGACCGTAATATCTAAACTGTGGGCGTTTATCAACATTCAAGTGAAACTGATGACGACCTTTATCATCCATGCAATAGACAGGGGTGTTTACAGGCACTACATGACGTGGAATTCCATGCTGGCCATAGGTTAATCTGCCCTGATTCACCAAACTACCCACAAGCACAACATTTAATAAGGTTTTGGTTTCTTGAATCAAGTCCGGAGTAAACATCGGGTCTGGAGCACCCGTCAGTTGAGGACCGCTGTTCAAAAAAGCCGGGTTAAACAACTGCGAATTATAAATAATGCCCACAGCCCAATGCTGCTCATCGGTTTCTAGGGTGACAAACTGTCCAAAGCCGTAATCACTAACGGCAGGCGGCTCAATGACATCTCTATCCGTATTTAGCTGCACTACATAATCACAGTGGGAATTTGACTTAACCACCATGCCTAATTTGCAGCCTCGACGACGTTGCTTACCAGACACCATAGGGGCATTGATTGATCACAGCGCCCCTAGCATACCTAAAATAAAGCGGGAAATACGATCAAATGTACTCCCCGCTTCACATTATTCAATTAGGCAACTTACACCACCAGTGAAGGGTAAGCGGTTTAGCTCGACATTGCTTGGATGATGTAGTCAAAGTAAGGAGCCGCCCCAGCAGCTTCAGCCTCAGTCAGTAGACCTAAGGATGCATCTTTCAAGCATTCAATAGCGGCAACCATGCCAGGCACTGGTACATCAAGGGCATTGTACATCTCACGCACACCCACTAAACCAATGTTTTCAATGGGCTGTTTGTCACCAGCAATAATGCCATAGGTGATCAGGCGTAAATACCAACCATAGTCACGCAAACAAAGTGCCCGTTGCTTTTGACCGTAAGCATTACCACCTGGCGCAATAAAATCAGGACGTCGACGCCATAGGGCCTTACTGGCTTTATCTACAATCTTTTTTTCATTTTCAGCCAGCTTTTGCGCGATTACTAAGCGCTGAGGGCCAGTTTGCAAAAAATCTTGGATACCCCTGAGCTCGCCGCTGGTGGGATAGCGCAGCTCATCATCGGCGTTGAGAATTACTTGGCTAACGACAGACATAGCTTAGTGAATGCGGTGACTCGTAATAACTACAGTGTAACGACTCTGGGGCACACAAGGAAAGAGATACTTGGCCCGGTTCAAAAGATTTTTATCCTCTGAATAATAACTGGTTGCGTGTTCTAGCCTGAGAGCTATGTTAAGAGAGTTTACAAACAATCCGGTAAACCATTCAAGCTGGTCACAATGTCACGAACTTTAGGGCTTGTCATAGAATTAAAACCCCGCCGGTAGCAAATATTTTTCGATCCCTGACGCGAGCAGCCTTATGACTTCACTAGTAGACAAGTCCCTGTGGCAACAGGGGCAGGTGATCGACTTGAAAATTGATGATCTGAGTAACAGCGGTGATGGTGTAGGTCGCTGGCAAGATCGAGTAGTTTTTGTCACAGATGCGGTTCCTGGAGATACTCTGCAAGTAAGGCTTACACGGTTAAAACCCGCCTATGGCTATGGGAAAAAACTGCAAATTCTTGAACCATCGCCAGATCGGATCCGCCCTGTCTGCATCGTGGCGGATAAATGTGGCGGCTGCCAGTGGCAAGCTGTGGCTTACTCAAAACAGCTGCAAGCAAAAGAGTCTCAAGTTCAGTCTGCTCTAGAACGTATTGGTGGCTTTGAGACGGTTCCTATAAGGCCAATTTTAGGGGCCCCAAACCCGTTAGCCTATCGAAATAAGGTCACCTATCCCTTAGCTCGAGGCCCTGGAGGCACGGTCAAAGCCGGATACTATCGTCGGGGCACCCATCAAATTGTAAATTTAAATCAGTGTCCAATCCAGCATGAGAGCCTGAATCCTTTGCTGGTGGATGCTAAAGAGGCGATCAAAGCACAAGGGTGGAGCCTTTATAACGAACAAAAACACCAAGGTCGACTTCGCAATTTAGCTCTTCGGGTTAGCCAAAATACGGGCCAAACGTTGCTGACGTTAGTCACCACAGGGTATCTACCAAATGTTCAAGGGCAGGCTGACCAGTGGCTCTCTGAGCATTCAAGTTTGGTGGGCGTATGTCTCAATATCAATCCGGAACGCACTAACAAGGTATTTGGGGAAGAGACCCGTTGCTTAGCGGGCCGACTCTATCTAGAGGAGATATTTTTAGGTCTACGATTGCGCATTCAGCCAACTACCTTTTTCCAGGTCAATACGGCTCAAGCCGAGACCTTGGTGAGTCTGGTTTTAGAGCACCTAAACCTGAAGGGTAATGAAACTGTCATTGATGCCTACTGCGGCATCGGCACGTTGTCTCTTCCCCTGGCCCAGCGTGCTGCTCACTGTGTGGGGATTGAATTTCATCCGGAATCAGTCGCACAAGCCCGTCAAAACGCGGCACTCAATGGGCTAAAGAATACGGAGTTTTTTGCTGGGGCCGTGGAAAAGCTGTTGCTAGAAATCAGTGCTCAGCAGTCTAGCCCTGTTGATGTTGTAGTGCTAGACCCCCCCCGAAAAGGCTGCGATCGCATCGTTCTAGAAACGCTAGTAGAGATCGGCCCTAACCGCATCGTTTATATGAGTTGCAACCCATCTACCCTGGCACGGGATTTAAAGATTTTATGCAGCAATGGCTATGGCCTAACCATGGTGCAGCCTGCGGACTTCTTTCCCCAAACCACCCATGTAGAATGCGTTACTTTTCTAGAAAAGGCAATTTTTTGATAGCCTGTCGCTGAGACGTCAGTGAGCAAACGAGGCAGCCATGAGATTTAGCGAGATAGTAGAGCAACTGGGCATTGCTGAGACATCAAGCCTAGCGTCTCAGCCAGAGCTTAACCCGAACATCGTTGGGGTCACCGCAGTTCAAGAATCACAGCCTGACACCATTAGCTACGTTGAAGGCAAAAAGTTTGCCCCCTACATCGAGCAGACAGCCAATGCGGCACTGATTTTGCCCGTCGATGAAGCCCTGCAAGCCCAGGCCATAGAGCGAGGCATTGCCTGGGTTAGTACTCACGAGCCCAGACTGGGCTTTGCTCGTGCGATCGCACTGTTTTACCAGCCTTTTCAGCTCTCCCCTGGCATCCATCCCACAGCGATCATTGCCCCCACAGCCAAGGTTGGCAATAACGTGGCCATTGGCCCCTATGTCGTCATCCATGCTGGAGCCACCATCGGTGACAACGCGTGCATTCACCCTCAGGTAGTCATCTATCCCGACGCTAGTATTGGCGACGGCACAACACTCCATGCTAACTGTGTTATCCATGAACGTGCTCAGGTAGGAGCCCACTGTGTTATCCATACCGGAGCGGTGATTGGCTCCGAGGGATTTGGTTTTGTGCCAACAGCCCAGGGCTGGGAGAAAATGCACCAGTCCGGCATTGTCGTACTAGAAGACCATGTCGAAGTAGGCTGCAATACCACCATAGACCGTCCTGCTGTTGGAGAAACTCGCATTGGTCGCAATAGCAAGTTAGATAACCTGACACAGGTGGCCCACAATTGCCAGCTGGCCGATAACTGCATACTAGCGTCCCAGGTAGGCCTGGCTGGAGGGGTAGAGCTAGAGTCCTTAGTCGTGCTGGGAGGCCAGGTCGGCGTGGCCAACAACACCAAAATTGGCAAAGGTGCCCAGGCGGGCTCTAAGGCTGGCCTCCACAGCAATGTTTCCCCCGGCAGCATCATGATGGGCATTCCTGCCAGTCCTTATCGCACCTATCTAAAATCTTCAGCTATCTACAATCGCCTGCCCGAGATGCATCGCACCCTAAAGCGACTTCAACAGCAGGTAGCTCACCTAGAAGAACAGCTAGCTCAGGTAGAGCAAACGAACAAATAGCTGCTAGCATCAATAGTCAAGACCATTCTTTACAAAAAGACATAATCGCTACTGAAGTGATCTCGCACCCAGGATTACAGTAGGGCCAAATTGGCAGCTGACTTTCACTGCTTCATTTCATTTGCTCTACCATCCTCAGGAGATGCTTAAATTAGTGTAAAGGTTTCATTTGCGATCGCTGTATCGTCACGGTTGGTCCCCTATTCGGGTTTTTCTTGACGATGATCCGATACCTTAGCCTCATAACGTCTTTAGCCCGTTAATCCCTTAAGGCTCAACGTTTAAAGGCTCAGGCCAGCCTAGCAATTGTCCATACGATGCTCACTTTGTCAATAAAGGTTGCCCTATGTCTCTCGGATATCTTGCTCTGGTACTCCATGCCCACCTACCTTTCGTTCGGCACCCAGAAAGTGACTTTGTTCTAGAAGAAGAGTGGCTATTTGAGGCAATTACTGAAACTTATATCCCCTTACTGACCATGTTTGATGGTCTTAAGCGGGATGGCATTGATTTTAAAATGACCATGAGTATGACACCTCCCCTGGTGTCGATGCTCAAAGACCCCCTCCTTCAAGAGCGTTATGACGAGCATCTAACCAATCTTGAGGAACTGACCGAGCGAGAGATTGAACGGAATGAGCACAACGGTCACGTCAAATATTTGGCAGAGTACTATGCCAACGAATTTAACCACACACGACAGGTGTGGGAGGACAACAAAGGTGACCTGATATCCGCCTTCAAGCAGTATGTCGATAGCAATAACCTAGACATCATCACCTGCGGTGCCACCCACGGCTACCTGCCTCTGATGAAGATGTACCCCGAGGCAGTTTGGGCCCAGCTTAAAGTCGCCGTAGAAAGTCACGAAGAGAACTTTGGCCGTCCTCCATCAGGAATTTGGCTGCCTGAATGTGCCTACTACGAAGGCCTGGAACGCATGGTTGCTGATGTAGGCCTCAGGTACTTTCTAACTGACGGTCACGGTATTCTGTATGCTCGTCCCCGTCCTCGCTTTGGAGCCTATGCCCCCATCTATACAGAAACTGGCGTGGCTGCCTTTGGCCGAGACCACGAGTCCTCCCAACAGGTATGGTCCTCAAAGGTAGGTTATCCAGGGGCTTCAGAGTATCGCGAGTTTTACCGTGACCTGGGGTGGGATGCAGAATATGACTATATCAAGCCCTACGTTATGCCCAATGGGCAGCGTAAAAATGTCGGTATCAAGTACCACAAGATTACGGGTAAAAATTTAGGGCTATCTGACAAGGATTGGTACGACCCCTATTGGGCTCGTGAAAAGGCCGCAGAGCATGCGAGTAATTTCATGTACAACCGTGGCCAGCAGATTGCTCACCTCAACGGCATGATGCAGCGCAAGCCCATTGTGATTTCACCGTACGATGCTGAGCTATTTGGCCACTGGTGGTACGAAGGTCCCTGGTTTATTGATTACCTGTTCCGCAAAACCTGGTACGACCAAGACACCTACGAAATGACCCACCTGGCAGATTATCTACGGAGCAATCCTACCCAACAGGTCTGCCGTCCATCTCAGTCAAGCTGGGGTTATAAGGGCTTTCATGAGTATTGGCTCAACGAAACTAATGCTTGGATTTACCCGCACCTGCACAAGGCGGCGGAGCGCATGATTGATTTGGCCCGTCGTGAACCTGCTGATGAGTTGGAATGGCGTGCCCTTAATCAGGCAGCACGGGAATTACTCCTAGCACAATCATCTGACTGGGCTTTCATTATGCGTACAGGGACCATGGTTCCCTACGCCGTACGCCGTACCCGCTCCCACCTATTACGCTTTGACAAACTGCGGGAAGACATCATGGCAGGCAAAATCGATTCAGGTTGGCTAGAAAAAGTGGAAGAAATTGACAATATCTTTCCCAGTATCAACTACCGGGTATATCGCCCTTTGTAGGCAATTTGTGTCTAGGGCGCACAAGTGTCTAGGGCACACAGTGTTTTAGGAGGGCGCACAGTGTTTTAGGGCGCACTGCTGTACGCCCCTACGTGATGTAAAAAAAGCACCGTTGGCCTCAACGGTGCTTTTGCTTTGCGTATTTGTATCTCTCTTGTTGCTTTGAAGCTCAACCTGTAATCCCGCTGGAGGCCTTAAGCGGCTCGAACTGGCTCGAATTTATGGGCATAGTCTTTAAGCAGATCATTCATTTGACCTAGGAAACCATCGCTAGAGCGCTTAATCCCCTCACGTTCAGGGAAGAAATCAGGCCGATCGAGGCTGTTGGAAATCGCATCCTTAACCTGGTCAGAGATCATCTCAGATAGGGCTTCACGGGCTTTATTGCGCTGATATGCAGCCCCCTCTTCAGTCGTGGCATAGAGGGGGGGTAACCGATTAAGCGCATAGGCTGCAATATCACCTAGATCAAGACTACAGTCATTGTTCGCCTCGATTTCAGCAACACGAGCAATAGCCTCCGTTAAGACTAGCTCCTCCATAACGTTGATAAACTGCTTGCGAGGCACAGCGACCACCTCGCCCGTGAGTAGTGACCCCATAAGGCGATCAAGGGCCATGTACTCTTCGATGGAAAGCTCTGAAGCAGTATCACAAATGCGTCCTACTTCAGCTTCCATCGCAGGGGTTAAATAACCATCCTGCAAAGCTTGTTCAACAATTTTTTCAATACTGCTCATCCTGTCAAATGGCTCCGTTGCATATCTCTGTAAACAGTGTTAGATGTTGCTGAATGTCGCAATGCACATGAGCACTTTCCAACCATTTTCGAAGGGTATAAATACAGATAAAACACTGATATTCACAACTAATAAAATGGTTTCACATTGATTCCATTGCTTCGAAAAAGATTTTCTAGAAGCCATAGTTTATAGCCACAATGGAATATACAAATGCCTTAATCAGTTAAAACATTTGCTTTATCAGCAACTAGCAACCCTTGTTAGACTTCAAACCTGCGTCCAAGGATCGTATTGGCATTAGTGTGCCCGGAGGTGACTTAACAAACACATCAACTGCATAAAACTACGAGCAACCTATCAAAAAAAGTCGATAATATAACGCCTAAAAACTAACAGTAAAAAATATCTTTTAAAATTGAAATTTACAATATCGGCATTTATATATAATTTCCTGAGCGCCTCGAGAAAGTTTTATCGGAAAGCATTCAAACGAAGATTCGAAGATGACAAAACATAGAAAATGAAGCCTCTGCGTTGAGAAGCTTCATTTCATTGTCTATGAAATTACAAGACTGACTTAACTCATGATCTTGATGTAGGCCACAGCCGTACGCATGACAAGCATGGGTTGACCATCAATGTTCAGACAAATTGCCTGGGCATCCTGCCACAGAACAATGCTACTAAACACATCACCGGTCAATAGCTTGATTTCAATGGTTTGCTGATCACGGATCAGTGTCTGTATTTGTCGAATGCTGGGTGAACCTGTATCAAATTCAGTAGCCATAGCAGTCGTGGATAAACATGGATGAAACAGTAATAACGTACCCGGTCTATACTACTTCCGGTAAGCTGTTGACGAATTATTGCAACTCTTTTCTAATTATTGCAACTCTTTTCTAACGTCTGCGTATCATGGGGCTCGCCTTTAGCAAATATCACGGACTCGGTAACGATTTTATTTTGGTAGACAATCGGCACCAGTCATCTCCAGTTTTGACGCCTAAACAAGCGATGGATTTATGCGATCGCAACATTGGCATCGGTGCCGATGGCGTCATTTTTGCCCTACCCGGTGAAAACGGTGCCGATTACACCATGCGCATCTTTAACTCCGACGGGTCAGAGCCGGAAATGTGTGGCAACGGCATTCGATGTATGGCCAAATATTTAGAGGCATTGGAAGCGGCAGCCGATCAACCGCCAACGACTCCCCACAGCTATCAAATTCACACCTTGGCAGGGTTGATCGTGCCAACGCTACAAACCGATGGCCAAATCACAGTTGATATGGGAGAGCCCCGTCTATTGGCTGGGGAAATTCCTGCAACTTTGGCCCATGCCAGCGAAAAAATTATCGATCGGTCTTTGGTGGTAGCAGACACGACTTACCAGGTCACCTGCATCAGCATGGGCAACCCCCACTGCATTACCTTCGTGGAGGATACGACTACAGTTCCATTGGCTAAGATTGGCCCGCTGTTTGAACGTCATCAGGCGTTTCCTCAGCGTATCAATGCTGAATTTATTGAAGTGGTGCGCTCTGACTATCTCAAAATGCTGGTGTGGGAACGGGGAGCTGGCCCCACCATGGCCTGTGGTACTGGTGCTTGTGCGGCCCTGGTGGCGACGGTATTAAATGGCAAGTGCGATCGCACCGCCACCGTTGAACTACCAGGTGGCCCCCTAAAAATTGAATGGTCTGCCACTAATAACCACGTGTATATGACGGGTCCTGCCGTTTTGGTGTTTACCGGTGAAGCTGCGCTGTAATGGCTCCTACAATTGTCTTAACCAATGATGATGGCATTGATGCACCTGGAATCCAGGCATTATACAAAGCTACGGAAAAACTCTCCTTTAGCCATACCAACATCGGTATTGTTGCCCCAGATCAACATCTCTCGGGCTGTAGCCACCAGATTAACCGTGGCGGATCTATTAATGTTGATCGGCGCACCCCCCAGAGATACGCCATCGGCGGCACCCCAGCTGACTGTACTCGCGTAGCCCATCATCTCTATCCCCAACTCGATTGGCTCTTAGCAGGCATTAATGATGGTGGAAATCTGGGGGCGGATACCTATGTGTCTGGCACCGTTGCTGCTGTGCGAGAAGCCACACTGCTCAGAGTGCCGGCCATTGCGATTTCCCATTACAAGTCCAGAGGAATCTCTATTGATTGGGAGGTAGCGGCGCATCGTGCGGCCCGCGTGCTCACAATGTTAATGGAAAAACCGCTTGCCCCAGGGCAGTTTTGGAATGTCAATTTGCCATCGGTCAGCGACCCTGAACCCGAAATTGTTTTTTGCCCTGTGTGCACACAGCCATTACCGACTGAATCTAGCATTGAATTGGGACAATTTCGCTATACTGGCGCATACCAAGATCGACGGCGTGACCCTGATGCAGATGTTGATATCTGTTTTTCAGGGAATATCAGTGTCAGCAAAGTTTCTCTATGGTAAAAATATGACCCCTTTGGTTGCTCTCTGTTCGAACAGGGTGGATGATGATTGCCCTATCACCGCCATGCTTTCTAGCAATTTCCTGTAGAATAGCTGGTCAGCAATAGGCATCTTCACGGTTGCACATCTATGGAACAACTGAGTAATGGACTAACGCTTTTCTTTAGCTTGCTGGTAGAGGCCATCCCTTTTTTGCTCATTGGTGTGGCATTTTCGAGCCTGCTATTGTTTTTCGTAGATGAGCGTACGCTGATTAAGTTACTGCCTAAAACCCCCCTGCTAGGAGCTATAGCAGGTAGTTTAATGGGGGTATTTTTCCCTGTATGCGAATGTGGCAATGTTCCTGTAGCCCGACGGCTGATTGTGCAAGGAGCTCCATCTTCAGTGGCAGTGGGTTTTTTACTAGCAGCACCCACCATTAATCCGGTCGTATTTTGGGCCACTTGGGTAGCGTTTCGCGATCAGCCCGAGATTGTTTTTCTGAGAGTACTTTTTACATTATTCATAGCAGTCATCATTGCTTGGATCTTCAGTCGTCAGATTGATATGCGCCCCATCCTACAATCGGCTGTAGCTAGACAAATGCCTAAAGCCCGTAGGGTCGCTGCTCCAAGTAATCCCTTGCTGCGGTCAGGCACATTTTTGCTACAAACCGACGGGTCTACCCTGCAGCTAGACGATCCAACGGCAATTCTGACCGAAAAACCAGAGGTACCCCTAGCCATCAAATTACAGCTTGTCATCGACAATATGGTGCAAGAGCTGAAGGAGCTGGGGGCAGTATTGATTCTTGGTAGTGCGATCGCAGCTTTTGTTCAGGTAGCCATTCCCAGGGATTGGATTTTGGCCCTGGGGCAAAACTTTATCACCTCTATTTTGGCGATGATGCTATTGGCAGCCGTAGTATCCATTTGCTCAACGGTGGATTCATTTTTTGCGCTATCGTTTGCATCCACCTTTACCACTGGCGCACAGCTAGCATTCCTTGTTTTTGGTCCCATGATTGACCTGAAAAACATTGGCCTATTAATGACGCTCTTTAAGCCAAGGGCCATCATTTACATTTTCATGCTGGCAGCTCAGCTGTGTTTTATTTTGACCTTATTTATGAACCTCTATGTCAGCTAAATCAGCCAGAAACTCAGGTAAGGCTAAACGGCAAAGACGGTCTTCCAAACCATTTCGTCAGAATTGGTTAGATGTGTTAGTGCTCGGCGCTTGGAGTCTGACCCTATTTCGGTACTGGATCACTGGAAAATTGTTTCTGCTGCTGCATCCAGACTACATGTGGCTAGCTAATAGCGCTGCCATTGTTCTGCTAGGCATGGCTCTGTTTAAGCTAATTCAAGGACGGCGTGCCAAAAAGGTACAAGCTCCCCCTAGCCACACCACGTTGCTGCCGCCTCAGCTCAGCAGTTTCATTTTATTAGGTGTGGCTGTTCTGGGATTTATCTATACCCCCCAGGCATTTGCCAGTGATACAGCCATTCAGCGGGGTGTGGCTGACACGTTGACGATGACGCGCTCACAACCTCAACGTTTTGTCCGCCAGGCTGCCTCTGAAGAACGTACAATCATCGACTGGATTCGCACACTTAATGTATACCCAGAACCGGATGCTTATACGGGGCAAGGGGTTAAGGTATCAGGTTTTGTGATTCACCCCGATGAATGGCCAGAAGGATATCTCATGATTTCCCGCTTTGTTTTAACGTGCTGTGCAGCCGATGCTTACCCCGTCGGCCTGCCTGTGGAGCTAGCTGTTTCACGACAGGCCTATGCCCCTGATAGCTGGCTAGACATAGAAGGAAAAATGATCACCACCACCATCAACGGCAAGCGCCAGCTCACCATAAAACCGACCAAACTGGAAACCATCCCTGAACCCCGTAATCCCTACGAATATTAGCCAGTTTCACACCATGACTACCCACCATCGCCAACCCCTTGATCGACTGGCCCAGGCAATGATAGCGCTGCTGGCCTTGGTTATTGGGGGCATGGTTTTATTTGGCGGCCCCGCCGCCTCAAAAGTCCGGGATTTTACCTGGCAAAATCGGCAGATTGGAGCTGAAGATACCGCCTTTTTGCTAACCTTTAGCCGCCCAATGGATCACACTAGCGTGGAACAAAACCTGACCATTGAGCCCCCCTTACCAGGTCGCTTTAGTTGGGCTGGTCGGCGCATGGCGTACACTTTAAATTTTCCAGCCCCCTACGGCAACGAGTTTACAGTTAGCCTTCCCGAAGCTAGCGACCGCTTTAGTGGGCCAGAAGCCAAATTTATGCCCTTTGAGGCTAGTTTTAAGTCTCGCAAGCGAGCCTTCGCCTACATTGGTGTAGAAGGCGAAGATCAAGGCCGCCTGATGCTCTATAACCTGAGCACTCAGTCCCAAACAGCTTTGACCCCCAAAAATCTAACGGTTATGGACTATAAGCCCTACACCCAAGGCGATCGCATTTTGTTTGCAGCCATAGAACGGGGGCAAAACACTCAACAAGACCAGGCACTATACACCGTAACCACTGGTTTAGGGGACGACACAAACAATTCAAGTGGTCAAATTGAGACGTTACTTGATAGCAGCGAATATCAGAATTTAAAATTTGATCTCTCTCCCGACGGCAGTACCATTGTTGTACAGCGAGTGAGTCGCAACAATCCAGGTAATTTTGGCCCTTGGGTCGTTACCCAAGATCAGCCTCCCCGCCGTCTAGAGACTGAGCCTGGCGGAGATTTTATAATTGCACCTGACAGTCAGTCACTCCTCCTGCAACAGGGAGAAGGCACCGCTATCATTGCTTTGAACAATGCTCCAGACGAGCAAAGTGGCGAAACGTTAGACTTTTTACCCCAATATGGGCTGGTCATGGATGTGGCCAGCAATGGCTCTGCAGCAGCCATGGTGAGCTTTAACCAGGATGACCCGGACAAACGCTTCACTCAAACATTATTTTGGGTATCCAATCAGGGCGATGAAAAGCCCCTAATAAATGTGACAGGGTCGATCTTAGATGCGCAGTTCGACCCCACTAATGAACTTTTATTCTGTTTAACCAGTCAATTACTTGAGGGTGAAACCTACCAAGTACAGCCATCTATTGCGGCCATTAACTTGAGCACTGGCGATGTAGAAACACTCCAGACATTATCGCCTCAGCCATCGGTGCACATGAGCCTAGCCCCTGACGGTTTGGCTCTACTTTTCGACGAAACAACACCAAGTGCCACAGCTGACAACTCGGTGGTTCTAGATGACGGCATTGCGATCGCAACCTCAAAGATATGGTTGCTACCGCTTTATCAGACAAGCGACGACCGATTAAACAAGAGGCCTCAGCCAGTTGAACCACAGGCACTACCTTTTGCCGGCATCAATCCTGTCTGGATTCCCTAGCGCACTTAACGCGCCTACGGTTAACTAGCGATGATCAGCAGTCGCCTCAGCACCTCGTTCCAGATACATGCTGAGAAAAATGCTAGCAGCTGACGGCTCTAATGTTTCAAGAGCGACAATGATCTCTGGCACAGAGTCTGCCAGTGGATCGCTGACTTCATTCACCCATTGGTTGACCGTCGAACGGGCTACACCCATTGTCACGGCCAGACGATTTTGACTAATTCCGTACTGAGTAAGTACATGCTTTAATGCTTTTCCTGCCCTTCCCATAGCGGTTATAAATCTCACAAAGATTACAACATGATTGGCTGGCTCAATTTATATTGACCTGCCTATGTTCTTTCTTCCGAGCCCCTGCACAACATCAGTATAAAACGGCTCACGAATGTGCCTTTTGTCTCAAAAATCTGCGCGCTTACCCGTATTTCTAAGCTTTCTACAAGGATTAGGGTGAGAAAGTAAAAGTATACCCGAATCTTTTACGAAGTGGTAAACCCCTTGTATCAAAACCGAAGAAATACTGAGTTCACATGTACTATGTACATTTCTGAAACAGATCTTAAAACCCTTTTGGAGGAAGAGTTTCAAGAGTTTGCCCACGTTTTCTTTTACTAAGAGCAAATGCCTGTCTCGTTCTAACAAATGAGCACAGTGATGTATCGAACCATTATGTTTTGTATATCGTTAACATACAAAACATCAATAATTCTTCGTCAATGTAGCTCTAGCAACCAGAGAGTGCCTATAAGTATATTCAAACGTTACTGTTATCTAAAAATTACCCAAGAGGTCCTACCAAGGGCTCATCATGGGGAGAGATAGCACCCGATGTATCCCTGATGTCTTCAGTTTCATCATCAGGCTCTACAGACACCTCTGGAGCCCCTATAGGAAAGACATCATCAGGAGATGCAGTAGGAACGTCAACCTCAGATGGGTCAAAGTTATTTAAACGTTCCTGGATAGGATTAAATTCTTTGTGGGGAGATGATTTTTCACCCCAATTTTCCAACATGTCATAGCCCGGCAAAGGCTCATCATTGGGAGCCAGAATATCATCCCCTTCCTGCTGGGGTATTAACTCCATACCGGTGCCATTATCAATGACGTTAGGGTTAGTGCCTCGCTTCGGCGCAGCATTAGGATTAATGGGTGCAGGTGATTCCCATATCTCATAAGGCACGGCATTATCAAAAGCGGGCTCACTATCGGGCTGAGTGTTAAAGCTATCTAAAGGGCTATTGCCCTCTAAAAGACCTGATTCTTCTAGAGGGCCGTTCTCGTTCATAGTTTGGGCAGGTGCCAGACCATCACTCCAGCTCTCTGACTCTAGATTACGAGGTTCAAATGGATTGGGCTCAGCTACATTACGCTCAGATACCTCTGGTTCAACGGTAAATCCATCAGAGGTATTTGAAAAGGTCTCTGAATCCAAGATCTCTGACTCAAAACTTTCAAACCCAGGGGCAAAACCGTCAAAGGTATCAGGGGGAAAACTCTCTGGCTGTATGAACTCCCCTTCCAAAGGGTTTTGACTATCCGACAACGGCCCAGGCTCTAGCTCACCTAATGTTTTCAGGGGAGCCACAGGCTTTTCAGGTTTTAGCAAAGGCTCCGTTGGAGGAGTGGCCTCTAAAATGGCGGGAAACTGCAACGGCGATGGCAACGTATTAGATGCTTGACGAATCTGCTTGAGAATAGCTCTAGCCGTTTCCCCAGAGGCAGTCTTTGGTCGAGCCTCCCTAACACTGACAGGGAGGAACTCTACTTTCATTTGGTTTTCCCGCAGAGAAACCCGCAAAGCAGCCGTGTCATGATCGCTCAGGGGTTCCTCTTCAAAAATAAAATCCCCCAAAGCGTAGACAATAGGTCGAGATTTATAGAGTTCAGCCCCCTGCAACTGTTGAGCATGATAGCCAACTACTAAGTCAGCACCGGCATCAATTGCGGATCTAGACAAATTAACCTGCTGTGCATTGGGCTCTGCTGCTAAGTCTCCGTACCAGCGATAATTCACAACTATCCAATCCACAGCCTCACGCAGAGCAGCAATATCTGCCACAATGTTGTCTCGCTCCTGAATATTCAGGCCAGCTCGATTTAGGGTCGCCGCATCATCACTATCCGGAGCGTAATTTAAGTAGGCAATGCGCTGACCTTTGACCTCTAAAACTTCTGGACGACGGGCCTCCTGCTGATTACGACCGGCCCCCACTCGATAGATGCCAACACCGTCCAAAGTTTTTATGGTCTCTGTCAAACCATGGCTACCAAAATCCATTGTTTGGTCGCTAGTCAGCCCCACAATATCAATTCCCCCTTTGAGGAGGGCATCCGCCGCATCGGGACGAGAACGTTCAAAGTAATTTTCTTGCAGCGAGGTATCGGCGCTGGCCAGGGAATTCCCGAGACCTACCATAGCCACATCAGCTTCTCGAAAAGCCTCTAGTTCACCCAAGACTTCTTCCACAGCATCGGGAGTTTGTAATGGGACATCACCCACGGGCACTTCTCCACCAAAAACCAGTGTAACCGTAGGATTTTCAGGGCTACTGCTGGGCTCATGGGACATCACAGCAACGGGTTCTAGAGCAGCGGAGACTGCCGGTCCTCGCATCGCGGAACGATAGGCAATCTCCTGAGTTTCTACGTCACTAAGGGGACGCCATCCACCTTCCTTGAAGGTAGGTAGAGACGGCGACTGCTTCTGAGCCACTTGGCCACGTTGGGAGAAAACAGCCTCAGTCACACAGCCCAGGATAAAGGCAGCAGCAGCGGAGCCAGTAACGACAATCGCCCTCATGTATTTGAACTGATGCTCAATAACGTCTTTAGGTGTAAGACGGCGGCGATTCATGCGGCGCTGAGTTGAGGTTTGAGTACTGTCAATATCGGTGGAACGAATTTGTACTAACGGAAAGGGAGCCACACTACGGTTAGGTCGCCGTCGTCGTTCTTGTAAATTCGTTTCACGAGGAATGAGGTAAGACGGAACTGTCTTCAGTGTCTCGCCACCGTAAGTGGTAGCGGTTATGGTTTCTGCTTGAGCATCGGAGACCTCGGGCGTCACGATCTGCTCAGTCACCGCAGGTTCAGGTGCCAAGGAAGGTGTTGTGACAGGGGCTGCTGCCGTGTCTTGGCTGGGCTGTTGAACAGTTGCACGTTGTTTACGCTGACTTAATTTCACTCGCTGCTGCCACAGAGGCTGATCGGTACCCACCAAACAACCGATCAAAGCAACACCCCGAATAACCTTCGACTCTAGCTGGCAAAGCCGATTACAGACAAATCGAATCAGTACATCCTTTTTGGGAGGACGCTCAAACTCTAGTAAAACTTGCAAATATCCTGAATACTGGTCGGTTTGAACCCGCGCATAAATAGACTGGGGCACCAACGGGTAGTTGAGCCACAAAGCTATGGACCGAAAATGCCCAGTAGCAGCTGATTTTCTTACCTGATTAATATCGACAGGGGTATTGACCATATTCCTCTAGCGCTCACAGGTATCAGAGTGTAGATGGACTACTAAATCCCCGAACTTGTGTGACAAAGTGTATCAAAGATGTCTACCTTGTCAACTGTATTCATACAGTTTTTGGCAAATACACGAAATTAATGAGATTTTGAACAAATTTTAAGTAGAGCTTAAATTTGTTCTTGGGGGTTAGGGACGTTTGAACCAGGGACCTCACCATTGGGTTGCAGATCTGGCTCAGTTTCGGTAGATGTACCTACAGGCAGTGGCACAGGCGCAGATTGGTTCATCGTCTGATACACTGCCTGCGAAATACGTCGGATCAATTCTTGAGCTCGACCATCATTTTCAGGGCGACGGACTAGGGCCGCGATCGCATACCGCTTGCCATTGGCAAGATCCATCAGAGCCACATCCCCGAGCACTTCACCAATATTGCCAGTTTTGTTATAGCTGATAGTGGTTTCACTCACGCCCGCAGGCAGTAGCTTCTTATTGTAGGTCCGCTGCAAAATATTCATCACCCGGTCGCGGGAGCGCAGGCTTAAAATATCCCCTTTATGAAGATGGGCAATCATTCGTACTAGATCTTGAGCACTGGTCGTGTTCGTGCCCTCTATATCTGGCAAGGGATTGCGCAGAATCGTCATCGTCAATCCCCAATCGGCAAACTGCTGATTGAGAACCTGGGGACCACCCAATAGATCGATCATCATATTGGTAGCGGTATTATCGCTATTGATGATCATTTGGGTGGCCACTTCCAATGCGGTATATCGGGTGCCTGGAGGCTGTCCTTGCATATCACCAGACCCACCAGCAATTTGGTTAGACTGCATAGCTAATGCTTGATCAACGGTGATGCGTCCCTCATCCACCGCCTTAAAAAAGGCAATCAGAATCGGTAGCTTTATAGTACTAGCTGCTGGCGTTTCGGCATTACCGGCCACCTCTACATAGTTGCCTGTATCTAGATCAAAGACATAGATTGTCGGCGTTAATTCAGGAATCAGTTCCTGTAACTCCTCCAACTTGGTTTTTAGAGCTGTCAGTTCCCGGGTAACTACCAGCACGTCATTGTCAGGAGCCGCTGTTACGGTAACTGCCGACTGAGTTTCAGCAGCGGTGCTCGTGGTTGACTGGTCATCAGCAGGTGTAAGTACTGACAGCACCGTACCCGCGATCGCAGCCACACCCAAACCAATAATCAGCAGTCTAATGCCGTAGACCAATGGTTTCGGCAACCTAGGTAATAAAGAAGCTTTAGGCTGAGGGGGCCAGGTAGACCGAGCGTTCCGACGAGTGCGGCGGACATGCCGTGACGGATCAACCATGTCACCGAACATGCCACCCGAGGCATTGGACCTGGCTCGTCTGGACGACCCTCGTGATCGGTCCGCTGGTCGCCCCAAGGAAGCCGACCGACGCTGCCGTCGCGGTCGACCAGTTCGACGTGATTTAGGATAAGGCTGCTGTGGATCCGTCATAGGTGAGAACACATGGCTAATCGTTACCCCAGCGTGAAAACTGATTGCATGGCTAGGGGGCGTTTGAATCAATTCCCTGATGTGTGGTAGCCCAGTCTATCTGCCGTAAGATACCGCGTAGCATAGCAACATCTTGAGTAGACAAGGCGGCACGATGGCCCAGTTGTCGAAACTTTCGCATACGACTAGGAGCTGTATGGGGATAAAGATAGCCGATTTTCAACAAAATCGACTCTAAATGGTGATAGTACCCATCAAGCTCGTCTAGGGTGGCAGCCACCACATTAGCTTGTTCACTCACGATTGGCTCAGGTGGTGTTTGCTGAGGTCGCTGCCCTACCCGAGATAACTCATAACAACAAATAGCAACCGCTTGAGCTAAGTTTAAAGACTCGTAGGTCGGATGGGTATCAATTTTAATAAACCGTTGAGCCTGCAGCATTTCATCATTGTTCAGGCCTCGATCTTCAGGCCCAAAGATCAGTGCGGTGGCTCCCGTTTCCAGCAGCCAAGGCAGGGCAACTTCGGGGGATTCAAGGGGTGTTTGCAAATCTCGACGGCGGGCTGTGGTTGCGATCGCACGCTGACACCCCACCAGAGCATCCGGCAATGTAGCCACTGTCTTCGATGACTCAATCAAGTCATAGGCATGGACCGCCATTTGCCTGGCATCGTCACTAAAAGGATCGCATTGGGGGTTGACCAAAACGAGTTGGGATAATCCAAAATTTTTCATCACCCGCGCTATTGACCCAATATTAAGTGGGCCAGCCGGTTCGACTAAGACAATGCTGAGATTGGGAAAAGGGGTGTCAGGGGACATGCGATCGCAAAAGCGCTAAATAGGCAGGCACCATAAGAAATGCCCTTTAGACTAGGTTCTGAGCATACCGTGCACCTTAGAAAACTACCAAAATGCCTCGTCAGCGTCGCAAGTCTGATTTACCTGAAAAAATATGTGCCGTTTGCCAGCGTTCTTTCACCTGGCGCAAAAAATGGGCCGATTGCTGGGATGAAGTGAAATATTGCTCGGATCGATGCCGTAAACGGCGTAATCAAATTTCCCACCCCGAAAACCATTAACCTCAGCGTTTTATCCTTACCGATGGCTCGTTTCGGAACGCATGGGACCCAAATAACGCATAAGGTATGGCGAAAACACCTCGTAAATCAGGGTCAGCGGTTTACCATGGTGCCAAAACAAATAATGACGGCCCCAAAACGGACCTTTTTGACCAAAGGCAGCTTCTAACGGTGGGCTCCAACCATAATAAATTCCTTGAATATCTCGATAAAGTTCGGTGCGCAAATTAGCCAGACTGGCCCAAATTGGTAGCGAACGGTTCTTCAGGTATTCATCCACATGGCTAGCTTCCCACCAGGATGTGGCATAGGCTAGCCGCTGCCCCGATGCTGTTCGTAACCACACCTGTCGCCTGAGACGAGGACCCGGTACATAGCTAATGATATCGGGGGCTCCATCATTGGCCATGCCCACTAAAGACATTTCAATGACATCAACCTCTGTGGGCTCTCGGGTCAACAGTTGTAGATGCCGCGTAGGAGAACCATCACCCAGCATCAGAATCTGCCACGCTGGTGATAGCTGATCGTGGGGCAATCCTTTCTTAACAACCGCCTCATCCCCTTGCCAGAGCATATCCAGAGAATACCAGCCAGTCGTTTTCTGAGCCTTGGGTGACGGTCCGAGCGTTGAAGTCAAAACTGTTTACAAAAATTCATGACTGTTTTCATGATATACGCTTGGCCTGAGCTGTGCAGCGGGTGATGATGGCTGACTTAGACAGGGGCATCAAACGTATTCCAAACGCTTAGGGGTGCAGCTAAAACCACACCCCTAATACAAAAGAACTATACAGATCTAAAAACTAGACCAAATCTAGACCAAATAATTAATGCGGATGGCGAGAATCGAACTCGCATGGCATAAGCCACACGCCCCTCAAGCGTGCGTGTCTACCAATTCCACCACATCCGCAGAATACTGCTGAAGCAGCTTGCTGTTAAAAAAATGCATAACAGCATATAACAGTAAACCACAAACAGCCCCTTCAGTAACGAGATTTTCTCGACTCAATTTGCCCCATCTCTTCTGGGGAGAAATAGCCCACGTGGTACGATCAGCTTCCGTCATATGATGCACATAGATAAAAAGTTTCCTTAGGGTAGTGGCTGGCTGATGCGCTTTTCGAAAATCTTGATTGCGAACCGAGGTGAAATCGCGCTGCGAATTTTACGCACCTGTGAGGAAATGGGAATAGCTACAGTAGCTGTCCATTCCACTATTGATCGCCACGCTCTCCATGTACAGCTAGCCGATGAAGCTATCTGTATTGGCGAAGCACCCAGCAGTCGCAGCTATCTAAACGTTCCTAATATTATTGCTGCCGCCATGACAACGGGTGCCAGTGCTATCCACCCTGGCTATGGTTTCTTAGCAGAGAACGATCGCTTCGTTGATATTTGCGCTGACCATAAAATTGTATTTATTGGTCCCTCGGCAGCAGCAATGCGGGCGATGGGGGACAAATCCACCGCTAAGTCAACCATGCAACGGGTTAAGGTACCCACAGTTCCTGGCAGCAAAGGTCTATTAAACACCCCCGAAGACGCGATGACGTTAGCCGCAGACATCGGCTATCCCGTGATGGTCAAGGCCACGGCTGGTGGTGGCGGTCGCGGCATGCGCCTCGTGCGTCAAGCCGATGAGATGACGAAGTTATTTCTCTCTGCTCAAGGTGAAGCAGAGGCAGCCTTTGGTAACGGCGGCATCTATCTAGAAAAGTTTGTAGAAAATCCCCGCCACATCGAGTTTCAAATTTTGGCAGACAGCTACGGCAATGTGGTGCATCTGGGGGAGCGGGATTGCTCGATTCAGCGTCGCCACCAGAAATTACTCGAAGAAGCTCCTAGCCCTGCCCTCAGCCCAGATTTGCGGCAAAAAATGGGGAAAGCAGCGGTGAGGGCGGCTAAAGCCATCAATTATGTTGGGGCAGGCACCGTCGAGTTCTTGGTGGATAGCCAGGGAAATTTCTACTTTATGGAAATGAATACTCGTATTCAGGTAGAGCATCCTGTTACCGAAATGGTGACTGGCATCGACTTAATTGCTGAGCAAATCCGTGTTGCCCAGGGAGAACGCCTGTCATTTAAGCAAAATGACATCACCTTAAAGGGACATTCCATTGAATGTCGGATCAATGCGGAGGACCCTGATCATAATTTTCGCCCCAATCCCGGTCGCATTAGTGGCTACTTAGCCCCAGGTGGCCTCGGGGTACGAATGGATTCCCATGTATATACTGACTACGAGATTCCTCCTTACTATGATTCTCTCATTGGCAAATTAATTGTTTGGGGTCCCAATCGTACCACTGCCATTCAACGGATGAAACGGGCTTTGAGAGAATGTGCCATCACTGGCCTACCCACCACCATTGGTTTTCACCAGCAAGTATTGGAGCGTCCTGAATTTCTCAAAGGTGAGGTATACACCAACTTTGTTAACCAAATGATGGGCTAAGCTGGCTGTCCTCCGGAAAGAGAGAACCTTTTATGACTGATTATCCGGATCAGGTAAAAATCTTCCATCAAGCACTCTATCGCTTTCGAGGTGTCATGGAGGTGAATACGGGGTTAAAGCCCTTAAATAAGATTCCCCTGGAAGACTATGGGTTGCCAGGAAAAATGGGAGATTTACCCCATGCGCTGCTGCTCCGAACCCAAGGTGGTCTACCCAACGAAGCTTGGGCCAATACGGATGTTATTCTGTCTTATGACCGAGCTGGCTGGCTCACGTTAGAGTTTCTTGCCTGGTGGGTGAGAGAACAATCACGTAATGGTGAACAGATTCAAATGCGGCCCCAGGCTCTGTCACCATTGGTGGGTGAAGATATTCAGCTAGGGCAAACCCTCAAGTTTGTTATCGATCATTTTTGTTTGTTATCGAACAAAAATCCTGAAGATATGTTGGCATTGTTGGCTACCCATGGAAAGTCTCTTAATACTGCAATCAGCAACCACGTTGATATATTAGGAGATTTATTAGTAGAGGAACCCGTTGACCCAAACATCAGAGATCCAGAGCAATAGGTTCTAACTCTTTGATAGTGTTTCATCGCAGCTTAGGATAAGCTCAGATTGCGATCGCATTCATCAAAACAGCAGATACAGGGACAATAATCATGGGACAGGGTGAAACTCAGTGGCAGGTAGTGGCAGGTGGCGTGACTGCCCCAAAAGGATTTACTGCCGCCGGTATTAGTGCCGGCCTGAAGGCATCGGGTGCCCCTGATTTAGCCCTGATTGTTTCAGAGAATGATGCGATCGCAGCCGCAGTTTATACTCAATCCCACGTCAGAGCCGCCTGCGTAGATTACTGCCAACAACAATTAGACAGTCAGCCTTCAGCCCGCGCTATCTTCTGCAACTCAGGCCAGGCCAATGCCTGCACCGGTCAGCAAGGTTGGGAAGACGCCGTAACCATGGCCGAGGCAGCAGCCAAGGCTCTCAACACCAGCGCCGAGAAAGTACTGATCGCCTCAACAGGTGTCATTGGTCAACGCATCAAAATGGAGCCCCTGCTAGCCCATGTGCCAAAGCTAGTGGATCAACTTTCCGATCACGGAAACAATGCCGCTGCCCAAGCCATTGTGACCACAGATTTAGTCACTAAAACCTACGCCTTAGAAACCAAAATCAATGGCCGTCCGGTGAGGGTCGGCGGCATTGCCAAGGGCTCAGGCATGATCCATCCCAATATGGCAACCATGCTGTCCTTTATAACCTGTGATGCAACAGTTGCTCCTGGTCTCTGGCAAACCCTGTTAGCGCGAGCAGTTGATCGGAGCTTTAACCAAATCACCGTCGATGGTGACACCAGTACCAACGATACCGTCATCGCCCTTGCCAATGGCCAATCCAAAACTCCAGCCATAACTGGTCCAGGGCCAGATGCCGATCGGCTAGAAGCAATGCTGACAGAGCTATGCACCCATTTAGCCAAAAGCATTGCTCGCGATGGTGAGGGGGCCACATGTTTAATCGAAGTTCAAGTATCGGGCACTACTAGTGATCAAGACGCTCGACAAATTGCCCGTACCGTTGCCGGCTCCTCTTTGGTCAAATCAGCAATCTTTGGTCGTGACCCAAATTGGGGAAGAATAGCAGGGGCCGCTGGTCGAGCTGGTGTAACGTTAGATCAAAATCAATTGAAGATTAAACTAGGGGATTTTGTTCTGTTGAAGCAAGGCCAACCACAGGCATTTGATCATCCTGCAGCCCATGCCTACCTCAAACAATGCTCAGACCTCAGTTCGCAAGCACTGAAACAGCAAGACTTACATAGTCTAGATCAGGGGAATGATATGATCAGCACCGATGGTTTTCAGACCATTAAACGTCAGGAAATTACGGCTGAAGCCCTCGCCCATCCTGTACGCATTGAAATTAATGTCGGCAACGGAGCAGGCACTGGCAGCGCTTGGGGCTGTGACCTTAGCTACGACTACGTCAAGATCAATGCAGAGTACACGACGTAACTTTTCCAAAAATTCTCTCGTCAATTCCTTGTAACCTGAGTCATCACTTTAAAGACTTGTTATGGAATTGTGATAGCCCCTGATGATGCTTTTCCTATCATACTTCCATAGTCTCCTAAGTATTTAAAGCATGAACTAGCGTCTCAAACAACACCTCTAGTTCATCAGCCTGTAAATCTCTTAAGAGTAGTGCCGCGTCTGTAGCACCATTTCGTCACGGGCACTAATAGCCCAGCTGTTATGAGGATTTAACTTCAGAGAATGATTAAAGTCCTGTAAGGCCTCATCATAGTGACCCATCAATTTAAATGTAGTACCACGGGAAATCAACCACTGCCAACGTTTAGACTGATCGAATTTGACCAAATAACTAAAATCACTTACGGCGTTACCATAGTGACCCAAATCACGAAAAATAATCGCTCGATTAGCATAGGCCCATAAATTTTTAGGATCTAGATCAATCAACCGATCTAAATCAACTAAAGCTGCTCGAGTTTGTCCCAAATGCACATACGTTAAAGCACGATGCTTAAGCGCTTGCGGGTGATTAGGACTAAGGGCAAGCGCCCTCTCAAAATAACCTAGAGCTTCTTGATGAACCTGCCGTCTAGCTAATGCTAAACCTGCATCCACAAGTTGTTCAGGCGTTTGAATAGTAGACATCGCCACATCAGTTGTTACCCTGGAACGGCGATGAGCGCGGCGTCTGTTGGAGTTTTGATTAAAAGGCGGGAACATTCGAGGACATGCTCATCATGATCGATTAAACCTATTCTGGCAAAAACACCTAACTTCTTATATAAAAAAGTAAGAATACCCAGAAGATTTCAGGATAGCTTCAAGAAGATTAAAGTTCTTCCTAAGTAGCTAAACCCTAAATACAATAGGGCTTTCAAATACGCACAGCAATTTTGACAACAATCACTAATAGTTGTGACAACAGTCACAGTAGTGTATCAGGAAGATTTTTTTGAGCGATTAAACTTTTCTTATACTCACAGTTATCCAACTAATGTGAACAGATCAAGATGAATCAAGCCGTCCATAGCATTCAGTCTATCTATGAAGCCATTAACCATCGAGATGTTTCTCAAGCAGTAGCCTTGATCGATGACCAATGCTGTTACGAAGACCTGAACTTTTCAGCCACGTTTATGGGCAAAGCAGCAGTCCAAGGGTTATTTACTGAGTCATGCCAGGCCGTACCAGCGGATTTACAGTTTGTGATCGATGATATGGCCGGAGACGATTTAGCAGTTGGGGTCACCTGGCATGTCGAATTGGACGGGATCGCCTTCCCCAATGGGCGCGGTGTCAGCTTCTATCGCTTTTCCCCAAATAGTGGCAAACTCATTTTTGCCCGTGACTGCGTCGAACCAGCTCTAAAACCTGGCAAAGCTGCGTTTGCTATTATCCGCTTGGTTACGCCTTTAGTGCGCTATTGGTTAGGACGTCAAAACGTTCATTGAGCCCTGACAAATTCGACTATGCCTTCTTCTTCATCCTCCCCTGAATCCACATTACCCACCTCGAAACAAGAATCAGTCAGTCTATGTAGACTATTGTGGGTAGCCACCATTGTGTATGTGGGTCTACTCCTGCTATCACCCCCCAACTGGTTACCCGGGGAACCCATCTGGGCTATTCAGCCAGATACTATCCAAGAAATTACTAACGAATCACTTAATTTCTTTTTTATTCTTCCACTTTTAAATCTTGCAGGTGTTAGTTACTTACAAGCGCCGATGGTCAATCCAGCTGCGCAAGGTTTTTTTAACCTGGCAGAAGCCTGGATCTTTATGTTTCTGCCTCTGATGATGATGGATGAGCGTAGTCAGCACCTACCAAAATTAATGGTCTGGGGACTGGCAATGTTTTTCACCAATGTGTTTTTAATGCCTTATATGGCTCTACGCCTCCAGCAGCCAGTACCTGAGACTACACTCGAACCAACCAAAGGTATCCTTGCTCGCTTTTTCGGAGCATTAGGCCTAACAGTGGGTAATCTGGCCATTATCTGGTTTTGCCTTAACCGACCTGAATTAGGTGGCGCATTAAGTCGCTTTAGTTATTTGGGAGAGCAAATTACCCATAACCGAGTCACTCTGGCCTTTGTCGTAGATATAGCACTGTTTTGGGTATTTCAGAGCTGGCTGATGGGGGCTGTTATGCCTGTGGGGGGGCGGCTAAGAGGATTACGATTTATTCCATTCTGGGGCTTAGCAATCTGGTTATTGGTGTGATTGCCCCCCATGTCCAGAAAGGGACATGCCTCCATGCCTGGATATTCAGTGATTTCGCTCACCACTGAATAACTATCGATATCACTGGGAATTATCACCTACGTCACCGGCATAGGCTAGTAATATCACAGGTTTTGAGCCACGAAATCACATCAAGGATGCCTTATCTGGGAGATTATTAAATCAATCCAATAAACGGATTTAATCCAAAATTGGAGTTCCTGAAAAGCGACACACAGTAATTACTGGCAATCTGCTGTACGCACTGTGCTCCTTGCATTGGGATCTTGCCTGGGCTCAGCCCTTGACAAATTCTCCTCACACTGTTTCCTTCACACAGATCAAGAACATTTGCTCTTCTAGTGATCCTAGGGGAGCTTTTTTTTTAGACAAACACCTATCGTTTGGCGCACTTTATCGTTGGGTACCCATAGTTCACAACATCAGTTATTGCTGAAAGCTATCAATAGCAACCGCTGTGTGCGCAGCAAGTTCTTGAAGGTATTCAGCAGTTTGCTATAGGTCAGGATTCAAGCAAATCATAAAGATTTGCAATCTCCACTACAAATCGATCTAAGCTAATCAGAATAGGGTTTTGAAGCGAGGGTCAACAGCGTCCTAATGAGTATCAAGTTAGCTGCTAGAGTGCAGCAAGTCACACCTTCGATGACCTTGGCAATTTCTGCTAGGGCAAAAGCAATGAAGGCTGAAGGGCTGGATATTTGTAGCTTCAGCGCTGGTGAACCTGATTTTGATACTCCAGAGCATATACGTGAGGCAGCCAAACGTGCACTAGATGAGGGAAAGACACGTTATGGTCCCGCAGCTGGTGAGCCTCGTCTGAGAAGTGCGATCGCAACTAAACTACGCAACGAAAACAAGTTAGCTTACAACGCCGAAAATATCATCGTTACCAACGGCGGCAAACATTCTTTGTACGCACTGATGATGATCACCATTGAGGCGGGGGATGAAGTCTTAATCCCAGCGCCCTACTGGGTAAGCTATCCAGAAATAGTCAAACTGGCTGGCGGCACACCTGTGATTATGCCTACCACAGCGGAAAGCGGCTATAAAATCACCCCAAAACAGCTGCAACAGGCCATCACCCCCAAAACCAAATTTCTTATTTTCAACTCCCCATCTAACCCAACGGGAATGGTTTATAGCCCTGAAGAGGTTCGAGCCTTAGCCGACGTGGTGGTGGCTAATGATATCTGGGTAGTGGCCGACGAAATCTACGAAAAGATTCTCTATGATGGGGCTCAACACCTTAGTATTGGCGCGGTTAGCGAGGCTATGTTTAAACGCACCATTGTCAGTAACGGGTTTGCTAAAGCCTATGCCATGACAGGTTGGCGGCTCGGGTATTTGGCCGGTCCTGTGGAACTGATCAAGGCGGCCAATACGCTGCAAAGCCAAAGCACATCAAATGTGTGCACGTTTGCTCAGTATGGTGCGATCGCAGCCCTAGAATCCTCCCAGGATTGTGTCGAAACCATGCGTCAGGCTTTTGCGAAACGACGTACCGCCATTGTTAATTTAGTCAATTCAATTCCTGGGCTCAACTGCGTTATTCCGAATGGTGCATTTTATCTGTTCATCAATATCAGCAAAACCGGTTTGACGTCCCTAGATTTTTGTAACCGACTGCTGGATGAAAAATATGTTGCAGCTGTTCCAGGGGTTGCTTTTGGTGCCGACAGTGGCATTCGAGTCTCCTATGCCACTGACATGGCCACCATTGAGCAGGGTATGGAAAGACTCAATGTTTTTGTACAACAACTCACCTAAGCGATATAAAGCCCATATCTAGCCCAATATTGGGCTAGATATGGGCTTTATAGAGTAGAGAATGAACCTGGCCATATCCTCTGATATTGCTGGCACAACAGCAACTGTAAAACTGATGCTATGCCAATATCAATGGGCTGAGCCATCAAGAGATGATGGTAGTGTATACCTATAACAACAATTGGAGAACTCGCTAAAATAGCCTGCGTGCATCCAATAGGAGTAAATGTGCTTGGCAGATAAATATAGCTTGGCGCATATAGTCCACAACATCAGTTATTGCTGAAACCTATAACTAGCAACAGCTAAACTAGCAACAGCTATGTACACAGCAAACGGCTGAATGCATTCAGCCGTTTGCTATACCAAGCAGAAACCCTTTAGCCCTTGAGACAACAAATTTTTGTCAATCTCAAGCTTGCTATGAATGTTCTACATGAATGCCTGGGGCTTTCCCGGAGAATTGTTGTTGTTTTGCGTCAAGGCTTCATACTCGAATCACTAGAATTGTTGAAGTATGGCACGATAGCCTTGAATATAGAAGATTTTTCAAGCCTCTGAAGATTGTCGAAGGCATATCGGTCAATCTTGGCAGTTTTGCATATCTAAAAGGATTTATTTTGGAAATTCCGGACAAGAAAGAGTTTGGTGGTAAATCCATTCTTTAAAGTGTTTTTTGGTTGGGATAACTATTTTGGGGTGGTGCCAGGGAGCGGGGAATTGCGCCAATGCCTAATTTGCATCTCGTTTGTCCCGAAGGCCGTCACCAATAAAATTAAGGCTCAAAACCGTCAGAAAAGTTGCTGCTCCTGGAAAAATTGCCATGTGGGGAGCACTGTGGTGCCATTCTGGGGTCCCAGGGCAGGCCACAGCATCACCAAACAGATAAATCACCAGCAGGGACAGGGGTAGCTGAGGAAGGGATAGAAATAGATCGGTAAAGCGCATCAGGATTACACCGATCAGGCCACCGTAGAAACCTGCGATCGCACCAATCAATGGGCCAATACTTACCGCCATCGCCATCAATAAAACGAAACCTAACGGAATAAAAGCACCGGCACCTGAACACTTCTCAACAGTTGAACCGTGGTACTACCAATGACAAGATGGCGAATGCGGTTGTGGCCATAGGCACCCATTAGCAATAGGCTAATTTTATTTTGTTCAATATAGTTACCAATTACTTTTTCAGGATCGCCACTGAGGAGTTGGGTCGTTGCCGTCAGCCCAGCCTGTTGCAACGTCTGTTGGGCATCCGCTAGCCCTTGTGATTTAGCAGCATCAGAGTCCGCCTTAGCCACCGTCAGCAGATGAATCTCAATATCCTTAAACCCTGCGGCGCTATCCACCAGAAAATTCAACACACGCTTACCCGTAGGGCTTCCGTCGTAGGCCAGCAGCAGTCGCTCAATTGGAGCAAAGGTTTGAGGTGTGACCAGGCAGGGCTTAGTGCTGCTGCGCACAATGCGATCAAGATTGGCCCCCAAATGCCCTGACGCAAACTCCGCCGCCTCACCCCGCTTGCCCAGCACCACCATGTCAGCCTCGGCCTCAAAGTCATGGAAGCAGTCCACCAAAAAACCAGTTGGGTTGATCAGCTCCACCTCTTTAAGACCTTCAGTCTTCAGCACCTCGTCGGCGTTTTGCAGAATTAACCGCGCTCGCTGGTTATTAAGTTTGGCCCTTTCATGCTCCAGGTTAACCAAATCGTTTAGCAGTTGATCCGATGCCCCCAGACCGATACTGCCGGTAAAATTGCCCGTAGAAACGACCTTTTGACTACGAATATCGGTGACAAAGAGCACCTTCGTCTGAGCCTGAAACTTGCGAGCAAACCAGGCACCATATCGATAGATGCTGTCCGCAAAAGCAGACCCATCGGAGCACAGAAGAATCGTTTTCATGCGTTGTATTTTCTTGAAAGGATGAAGTCTGGGAAAGCGCAGCGATGCTAGTAGTTTATCAGGATGCAATTTTACGGTGGAGGGCCATCCTATAGGGACATTCCCTGGAACGCCCTACAGGATTTTTTGGATTCTCTAAAATCTAAGTCCGCCCGCTGGTGACCAGTTCTTCATCAGTGGCGAGGCGGTTGAGCAGCGTGGCACTAGCTTTATTGAGGCCCTCCACAGTCACCTCCACACCTTTACGGCGAAACTTTTGCACGGTTTTATCCAGCACTTCCACAGCCCCTTGGTCCCACAGTTGGGCATCGCTAAGGTCAATGGTCACTTGTTCAACGGGTTCAGCAAAATTAAAGGATGCCGAAAACTCATCCCGAGACAGGAAGAAAATCTGTCCAGACACCTTGTAAGTACAGTGAGCCCCGTCTTCACTGAGCACCTTATCGACAAATACCAGCTTGGCAACTTTACGGGAGAAAAACACCGTACTCATGACAATGCCCGTCGCCACACCCAGGGCAAAGTTGCGGGTGACAATAATCATAACCATCGTGGTCAGCATGACGGCGACTTCACTGCGGGGAACACGGCGCATATTTGCAAACGAAGACCAGCGAAAGGTGCCGATGGAAACCATGATCATGACGGCCACCAGGGCAGCCATGGGCATCTGTCTCACCCAATCTTGTAAAAACAAAATGGCAATTAGCAAAAATACCCCAGCCGACAGGGTGGATAGACGGCCCCGGCCCCCGGACTGAACGTTGATCACTGACTGGCCAATCATGCCGCACCCAGCCATGCCACCAAAGAAGGCAGTGACCATATTGGCCACCCCCTGTCCTTTGGCTTCCTGATTTTTGTCGCTGGGGGTATCGGTGAAATCATCCACCAGCGAGGCGGTGAGAAAGGAGGCCAGCAATCCCACAATCGCCAGCGTCAGAGAGTAGGGCAGAATTATTTGCAGAGTTTCTAGGGTGAAGGGTACCTGGGGTAAAGCAAACCCAGGCGGTGCAGTGGGCAGTTCACCCATATCACCGACGGTGGGGACGTCTAAGCGGAGCGCGATCGCAGCAATGGTCATCACCGCCAGGGCTACTAGGGGTGAGGGCACCACCTTAGTAAAGCGGGGCAAAATATAGATGATCCCCAAGGACAGTAGGGTAAGCACATAGACCATGGACGGCACATCAGTCAGCTGGGGCAGCTGGGCTAAAAAGAGCAGCACAGCCAGGGCATTGATGTAGCCAATCATCACCGCTCTGGGCACAAATTTCATTTGACGGCCCAGTTTGAGCACCCCAAATATCACCTGAAAAATGCCGGTCAAAAAGGTAGCTGCCAGCAGGTATTGCAGCCCATGATCTTTAACCAGGTCCACCATCAACAGAGCCATGGCCCCAGTAGCCGCCGAGATAGAGGCTGGCCGGCCACCCAGGAAAGCCGTAATCACCGCAATCAGAAACGAGGCATACAGACCCACCTTCGGGTCTACCCCAGCGATGATGGAAAAGGAAATCGCCTCAGGAATCAGCGCCAGACCCACCAAGGCACCTGCTAAAAGGTCATCCTTTGGGTTGAGCAACCACTCCCGTTTAAGGGCGCGCAAATTTAGGGACCGAACGTTGAGATTCCGAGTATTCAAGGGAGCTCCTTATGCCTGAAAAACCTTGGTGAGTAGGACACCACCCACTCAATATCACCAGCCCGCAGCAGGCGAGACACGTAAAACGCTCAAACCCACGCAGCAGGTCAGAGTCTTTGTGAGAATTGCAGCAACCTGTTCAAAGACTAGAGCCAGTTGAAACGATATGGCAGGGGTCAGAAAACTACAACCTCATTTTTGGCACTCAGCTAGGACGACCAACGAAGAACACCACAGGTCATGGGTACATTTACTTAACATTTCTTTAGCTACTCCTATCTAAGGGCAATTTGGCAGCAGTGTCTAGGGGGCAACTAAAAAGAGCCGATGAAGACAGCTGTAAGCAAAATGGTAGGGTGGGCAATGCCTATCATTCTTGAACACCCACCGACCGGCAATGGCCAAACAACGCTTGGACGTATACCTAGTTGAGCAAGGACTGTGCGACTCACGCCAGCAGGCTCAGCGCTGTATTCGAGCAGGGGAGGTCAAGGTGAATGAGGCAGTGATTGATAAGCCGGGAACAACCATCAAGGATAATGCGGTGGTGGTGCTGAAGCAGAAGTCGCCCTATGTATCGCGGGGTGGTGAGAAGCTGGCGAAAGCGCTTAAGGAGTTTGGGGTGGAGGTGTGCGATCGCATTTGTCTGGACGGCGGCATCTCCACGGGCGGATTCACTGACTGCCTACTACAAAATGGAGCAAGACAGGTCTACGGCATCGACGTGGGTTATGGCCAGGTCGCCTGGAAAATTCGCCAGGATCCACGAGTTGTGCTGCGAGAGCGCACCAACCTACGTCATCTCACACCTGAAGAATTATACAAAGACAACACCCAACGTCCCGACCTGGGGGTAATAGACGTGTCCTTCATTTCTCTCACCAAAGTTCTTCCCGCGTTTTGGGATCTGATGACAGGGGCAAGAGAATGTGTGTTGTTAGTAAAACCTCAATTTGAAGTCGGAAGAGAGAAAATTGGAAAAAAGGGTGTGGTAAGAGAGCCCAAAGATCACGCAGAAGCTATCTGGCAAGTATACGTGGCTGCGCAACGACTGGGATGGAAAGCGCAAGGTCTCACTTGGTCACCTATTCGTGGGCCAGCAGGCAATACTGAGTACTTGTTATGGCTGGTGGCGGACGCTGAAGATATGGGATTAAGCGAGGATGCGGCCCTAAAGGTGACTCAGACTGCATGCAATTCGTTCACCATTGACTAGAGTTACAATAGGCCCATACAGAAATCTGCCAAAGTTACTATGGTTGCTTGATTTGAGCAGCATCTAAGCATCGATGATTATCTGCGGCTGTATATTTCTAATATGAATACACGTGTAGAGGCGCGGAATCGCTTTTTTATCCGGATGTGATGGTTACCTGTGATCCACATGACCAGAAAACGGCCACATACCAATGATTTCCAAAACTGATCGTCGAGGTGTTGTCTAAATCAACAGAAGCATTTGACCGGGGAGACAAGTTTGCAACCTATCAAACTTTAGAGAGTTTGCAAGAATATGTATTGTTCAACCGTTACAACAACAGCTACGACACTTGCCATTTAGCATGAATGTTTTTTGAAACTTAGATGAAACTTTTTTCATTTAACACTAAATTAATTACAGTCAAAGGATTCGAGATTTAGGCCACTTCTCTTTTAAGATACGTCAGCTATCATAAGCGCGCCATTTAGATTAGGATCGGTGTTAAACAGTCTTAAGTAAGGCATTTTTATGGCCTGGCGCTGGCATAGACTTCTTTCTAGTGTGCGAACTCAGATTATTTTCTGGCTTGCAGCATTAATTTCTCTGTCAATTGTGATATCGATAGTCACCATTAGACAAATATTATCAGCACAGATGTTGGAGCGCATTCATCGCTCACTCGATCAAGAAATTGAAGAAATTCAACGCCTTGTTGATGGCAGAGATCCATTGACCGGACAACCCTTCGGAGACGATGTAGCGGCTATTTTTGACGTATTTTTGTCACGTAACGTCCCTGAAAATGATGAATACCTGATCGCTTTTCTGAATGGAGAATTGTACAAATCTAGCCCCATTGCATTACCAGAAAATCTACAAGAGAATGATGCATTGCTCAACTCTATTGCACAGCTAGAGAGCCCCCATCACAATCGAAACCTCGATACATCAGGCAACATCATTTATTCGGCTCATCCCATTCAACCTCCCGGCAACAATCGAGGTGTCTTTATTGTTGCTTACTCTCGCAAGAACTTGCAATCAGAAATTGATCAGGCTGTTTTAGTCGCTACTTGGGTGATTGGTATCGTCTTTTTAATCGCCCTTGTTTTAGCTTGGGGCGTCATTGGACGAGTGGTTTCACCACTAAAACTGTTGACTGAGACGGCCCGTTCTATCCACGATTTAGACCATACTCCCAAACATTCCATCCCTGTAAAAGGTCCCGATGAAATTTCTGAGCTGACCATAACCTTCAACAAGATGCTGGATAGGCTCCATGCCTCATTTGCCAGCCAGCGAGAGTTCATTAATGATGCCAGTCACGAATTTCAGACACCCATCACTGTGATTCGGGGCCATCTTGAAGTACTAGGTCAGTCTCTAGGTCAACATGACGACACCCTAGATTTGTTAAAGGATGAGCTCAACCGCATGAGTCGTCTGGTCGACGATCTATTATTACTAGCCCGCGCCGAGCGGTCTGACTTTTTGAACCTGGAGCTCATTGATGTTCATCGGCTGACTGAAGAATTGTTCGCTAAAGCTAAAGCCTTAGCAGCGCGCAACTGGCAGCTCACATCAAAAGCGTCGATTCGCATTGTGGGCGATCGCTATCGGATTATCCAGGCGGTCATGAATCTGCTGCAAAACGCAGCGGAGCATACCGATGAGATGGGCATGATTACCCTCAGCTCTAAACGAGTACCCACAGGGGTGTGTTTTACAGTCTGTGACACAGGCACAGGTATTTCACCTGAGCATCAAGAACGCGTCATGCAACGCTTTTCTCGTGTTGAAACCACTCGATCCAAGTCCAAAGGAGCTGGATTAGGACTCTCGATTGTTAAAGCCATTGCCGAAGCCCACGGTGGACATGTAGCTCTCTCTAGCAAACTGGGGCAGGGCTGCCAATTCAACATCATTTTCCCCTTAGACCCTCCTTACGAAGCTAAAACACCATGACCCGAATCTTGATTGCTGAAGATGAGCCCCGTATTGCAGCCTTTCTGGCAAAAGCACTACAGGCCCATGGATTTGTTACTCTGGTTGCCGAAACAGGTCAACAAGCCATTGACCTGGCTTGTGACAACCCAACTGAACTATTAATTTTGGATTTGGGTTTACCCGAAAAACGGGGAATTCAAGTAATTGAGGAGCTAAGAGGACGGGGAGCACAGTTTCCCATCATTGTGCTTACCGTTATTCAAGATGTGCAGGATAAAGTGACTGCGCTCGAAGCTGGAGCCGATGATTATGTAACCAAACCGTTTTCACCCCAGGAGTTAATTGCTCGTATTCGAGTGCAGTTACGCAATCAGCGGTTACCCGCCCCTTCTGAAATGCTAATCTTACGTGTAGGTCACCTGACGTTGGATTTACGTCAGCGCACCGCTCGATACCACAACAAAGCTGTTGAGCTATCGACGCGTGAGTTTACGCTTCTGGAAATGTTGGCACAACAACCTGATCGAGTTTGGAGTCGCCAAGAATTACTCAATCAGGTCTGGGGATATGATTATGATCCCGGCTCTAACATTGTTGATGTTTACGTAGGTCACCTGCGCCGCAAGCTGGGCAAGGGTCTTATTAAAACGGTACGGGGGGCGGGCTACCGATTACAATCGGACGCTAGCCATCCAACACCGTTCTAGGGTCAGCCACTCAAACTATGGCCATTGTGAGACGCTGAACGTACGCCAGCGAACCTGTCACGCACGTTCACGGTTAATATCAGTCACTAGCTCTTGTTATTCCAACAGCTCCCCCGTTTCCTGTAGCTGGTGCAAACGCTGATATAGACCGCCTTGGGTCAATAGCTCATCGTGACTGCCAACCTCACTAATGCTGCCCTGGTCTAGCACCACAATCTGGTCGGCCTCACGAACGGTGCTCAGCCGGTGGGCAATAATGATCAGCGTACGGGTCCCAAATAGCGATCGCATCGCCACCTGAATCGCCCGTTCCGACTCATAATCCAAACTAGACGTGGCCTCATCAAACACCAGCACATCAGGATCCATAATCAACGCCCGCGCAATCCCAATGCGCTGACGCTGACCACCAGAAAGCCTGACACCGCGTTCACCCACAGTGGTCAGATAGCCATGGGGCATCTGCTGGATGAACTCATGGGCCTGGGCAATTTTGCAAGCGGCCTGCACCTGCTCCACAGTGGCGTCTGGATTACCATAGAGGAGATTTTCCATCAGGGTACCGTTGAAAACGTCGACCTCCTGGTGAACAATCGCCAGCCGCCGTCGATAGCCGGTAATGTCCAAACGACGCAGGTCTTGACCATCCATTAAAATGGCCCCATTGTTGGGCTCAAAATAACGGAAGAGTAGCTTTACCAACGTCGATTTACCTGAGCCTGATCGACCAACTAATGCCACCGTCTGACGGGGTTGAATCAACAGCTCAATATTGTTGAGCACAGGCTTATCAGGTACATAACCAAATGTGAGCTGATGAAAATGCACCTTGCCCGTAAACCGATAGTCAGGCACATCATCGGTCAGCTGACCTGCATCCATCCCCGGTGGCAGCGCAACAAACTCCTGAAACCGAGCCATAGCACCATACCGGCGGACAAACATTTCCGCCAGGTTACAGATAGGATCCACCTCGGCGTACGCCATACTGGACAGGGTAAGAATAGTCACAAAGTGCCCCAGGGAAATACTCCCCCGCATAGTGGCCCAAAGCGTTAGGGCGAGAACAGCAAAGGTACAAGTCTGCACAATAGTGCGCTGAAGGGCACTGAGCTTGACGTAACCCAAATGGATGCGGTAGTCGACCACCTTAAATTCTCGGTCCAAACGTTGCTGCTGACGTTTAAGCTCTCGACGTTCTGCTGCGAATGCCTTGACCGTTTTGATATTGGTGATAATCTCCGAGGTACGACTCTCGGTATTTTCTATGTATTTATCAATTTTCTCCTCTTGATAAGACAAGCCCACGAGCCGCGAGAAACTATAGCCAATAATCAATAAAAAGGAACACAGAACAACCAGAGCAATCGGCCAATCAATACAGGCAATCACCACAAAAATGCCTAACACCCGAAAAATCTTAGGAATAAACTGGCCAACAATTTCCGGGTAGGTCCATGTGTAATTAGCCAACCCCTTAGCCACTCGCGCAGCAATGCGGCCAGGGTTGTTTTCATCGTAAAATTCCAGTGGCAGCGTTAGAATTTTCTCTAGAGAGCGCTGTGACTTATCCCGTCGGGCACGCAAAGCCGTATCCCAATTAAACCAGGGGCCAATCCAGGGCTGAATTGGGGCACGACCAACGGAAAGTAGCCCCACCAACCCCAACAAAACCAGCAGAGAAAAGGTAGGGCTTATGGGTTGTTGCAACAACCGACCCATAATGGCAATAAAACGCTCTAACGGCCTATCAAGAGGCTGCTGAGAGAGAATATTGAGAATTTGGCCAATGGCATAGGGCACAAAGAGATCCAGAATTTCAAAGGCCCCCATAGCAGCGGCATTAAACGCTGTAATCAGCCAATATTGGCGGTAGTACTGAAGGATAGTGAATAGCTTACCCACGGGATGCCTCCTGATGTCATCCGCGAAATGACCTTGTATTACAAACAGACTACAATCGTACTTCGCGATTTAAGAATCGACAAGATGATCAAACGGTTGATCAAAATAGACCGGGCTAGAGGTCGTCACAGACCAGCCTCTAACCACGGTCTCTACTTGTATCTTAGTATTTCTACAGAAAACAGTTAGTACGGGGACGTAGCTTCCTCACTTAGGCGTTCTAGCGCCAGCATTTGGTCAGTTTGAATGGAAATTTGCAAATCAGAAAGAGATTGTAGCTGTTCTTGAATGGATTCAGCTTTTTTCTGGGCATCACGGCGTTTATAGAGGGCTGCGCGCGCTAGATCTTCACGCCCTCTGCCCAGGGCTGCCTCAGCCACTCGTTTCCACTGAGCGCTATCGGCTTGGGCTTGTTCGTAGTCGGGAAGGAGAGTATGAGTTGCGATCGCAATATTCCCCAAGGCCTTTTCAAACAAATCTAAAATCGCCTGCGGGCTTTCTTGCTGAGCGGCTTGTCGAGTTAGCCCACTGGGTACCTTCAGCTGATCCAATCGCAGACCAAATTCATTGAGCTGAGGGCTCACATTGTCGCCATGTTTACACCAATTGGCAAAATGCTCACAGTTATTAAAAAACAGATTGTAACGCTGCTCTCCAAGACGACTTTCAGCGCGACTAATCACCACATCTGGAATAAATGATACGGGCGGGTTGAGCGTAAACACCGGGTTACCCCGAGTAAACGCATCAATACTGGTACGTGTGACGGTCGCCGTACCCACCTTGCGATAGTGAATAATGGTTCCATCACCACAATGAATACCGTGATGCTGGTAAGGAATGCCCATCACATCCCGCATCACATAGACCTGATCACCTCTTTCCATAGGCACGTTAGTTAAGAAAGACCGTCATTATCTACAGAATTTGAAGTTCAAGTTTTACCACCGGACGGCGATGTCCTATCACGAATGTCAGTTTTGACAACATCCAGATCAGTCCTCACAGGTTGATCCGATGCACCTTGACCAAATTGGTGATGTTTGCGGCGAGCCAATAACTCCTTAATAGAAGCAACCGAAGATTTTTCAGGCTGATCAATAGTGATTTGTAGATTGGGCCCAGATCGTGCCAACCTGACCACTAGACCATTTTCTGCCGTTACATTTTGAATGCGCTTGCCATCCAGATAGGTTCCATTAGTACCTATGCTCTGGATTGCCCAACCAGCAACCCCTCTATGTATCTCTAGATGATGTCGAGACACAACAGCACTGTAAAGAACAACATCATTATCAGTAGAACGGCCAATGCGAATGACGTCTTGCTCCTCAAAGGACCAGTTCTGTATGGGGGTTTTATTGAGCGGGTGAAGTAACGATAAGGTAATCACGTTAATACATCGAAGGGCAATGTAACACAAATGACAGGGCAAAAGCAGCAACTAAACTAGGAACTCGATACCTTTGCTAATTCTCATGCGAGTTGAAAAATAAAGCTCACCTTATCACCTTTTCCAAGGGCAATGCGATCGCCAGGGCGCAAACGATGACGATTGCCTACAGCAAGCGGTAGATTATTAATGTACGTACCATTGGAACTGCCAACATCCTCAATATAGTAGACATCGCCCTCAATACGGATATTGGCATGAACACGAGACACAATTTCCGATTCTGGAAAACCCGATACATCTAAATCTGGTGGGATGCGATCGTTGGGTTTACCCATGTGAATCAGATCTAAACCGAGCGGCAGCTCCAAAATCGTATCGGTTTGAATATGTAGCAACCTGGCAGTCTGGATCTGGATCTGTGTTTGGGGAGTTGTCACACTCGCCATTGGCTGTGTAGTTGGCGGTTCGCTAACAATGTCAACAGCTGTTGGAATAGTTTCTGGAACTGGATCCGCAGGCAGCGGCGGTGGTGGAGCCACAGATAAGGGATCTGGTGGTACCAGGGGATCAGGCTCAATCAAATCTGACGATGACCCAACCGGTAAGGGAGTCGGTGGGTCATCTGTGGAAACCGGTTCAGCCGGTGCTGAAGGCTCCGCCACTGGCACAGCCTGATTAGCTAGGCTATGACCGCATTGACCGCAAAAACTCGCATCTGCCTGAACCGTTGCTCCACAATTTGAGCATGTGAGCAATTCTGGGAGTGGCGTGTAACATGCTTCACACTGAGAAGCTCCTTCTGGGTTTTGGTAGTTACAATTTGGGCAAATAATCATAGCGGTCTGGTTTGCGCTCTAGCCATGTATAAACTACACGGTTTCGACGATTTTCTGATGATGCTTTGGTAGAAATATAGGCAATCTTTGCCTTTGCTCCGTATTCTTAGTTTAGATAAGCTTTCAGGAGACAGAGGGGCATTCCCCCTGGAGGTAATACACATCCAGGGCAGGACCAGCAGTTTAATGCAATGTGCGCTCTATCGATGCAGGTAATCCTGCGCTCGCATCTTGATCCAATAGCCATCTCAGCTCACCCGTTGGCGAAACCAACCGAGCAGGATAGGTAGCGCTATCGGCAGTGGGCGCAAACACCTGAGATAAGGCTGTTTGCTTGTTAGCACCAGCCACTAAAAACATCACATGGCGAGCCTGATTAATCACGGGCGCAGTCAATGTAATTCTGGGTTGATCGGCTTTTTGGCCCACGGTTACCCAGCGTTCAGTTTCATTCAAAGCCTCTGTATGAGGAAACAGCGAGGCTGTGTGACCATCGTCGCCCATGCCCAATAAGATGATGTCAAAGGCGGGAATTTCAGTAGTATCAAAACTTGTCGCTAACGCCTGCTGGTATTGGTCGGCACTACTGTTAGGGGAATCCGTCTCTGTCGGCACTGTAAAAATATTCTCAGCAGGAATCGCCACGTGGTTCAGCCAAGCTTCGTAGGTCATCTTGGCATTGCTATCGGCATGGGTGGCTGGCACATAACGCTCATCCCCCCAGTAAATATAGAGCTGTTCCCAGGGCAAATCGGTTTGGGCCAGGGCCTGGTACAAGGGCTTGGGTGTACTGCCCCCTGACAGAGCAATTGAGCAGCGGCCACGGGTTGCGATCGCATCACGAATCAGCTCTATCACCTGGTCAGTCGCTGCCGCCACAAGCGCAGCCTTATCAACGTATACATGAACCTGAGGCATGGCCAAAGAGGATGGAGCGACAGTCATAGGTCGTCAGAATTAAAACTCATTTCCCTGAACGCTAACTCAGCTTATGGGGAGTCTTCGCTACTCTTAATAGACTTTGTATTATTCTGAGCAGTCGTACCACTAACCAAGATGTGCCCCTAAGAGTGACAACGCCCAACTTGGACTTGAGTAAGTCTAATACATCGCTCACTGAGGTCCTACCATCAGAGTTAACCATGCCGGGAGAGCCATAGGTAGTGAGTTTAATTTCTGTTGTTTTGCCTTGCCTCAATGAAATCAGACATGGCTATTTGCCACGCATTCTGGATAACCTCGCTCAGCAATCTGGGGAGAAGCAGCTAATCATCGTCATGAGCCCGAGCATAGACGGCACCTATGACGTGATTACCCAACATCCAGCAGCAGATCAATTTAAGCTGATTGATTCTGACGCCACCAATCGTGCCCAGCGGCTGACCGTTGGGATTGAAGCCAGCCAGGGAGACATTGTCCTGCTGCATCATCCGGCCACGTTGCTCCCACCCGATGCCCTCTCTCAAGTCAGAGGGCTCATGGCAAACACCATGCTCACCTGGGGAGGGTTCCGCCACAGCTTTGACTTCGACCATTGGCTGCTGCGGTTTACCTCCTGGTACTCGACGACCCAACGGCCACGCTTTAGCCGGATTCTCTATCTAGATCACTGCATCTTTGCCCGAAGAGAGGCCCTTATGGCCATTGGCGGTGTGCCTGACATGGACATTTTTGAAGATACCGCCCTCAGCCATGCCCTGGGTAAGTTTGGTCCACCTTGTATCGCTCCAGGCACCATCGTTACCTCGGCCCGCCGGTTTAGAGAACGAGGAATCTATAAGCATGCTGCCTTAAATCAGCTTCTAAAGCTGATGTATCACGCCAAGCTAGATCCTAAAAAAATGAACTGGCTATACGAAGGGAACAGCCAAATTAACGTAAACTACGACGAAAAGTAAGTCGTGAGTGCTTAATGTCCCGCACCTATAAAGCCACTGGTATCAACCTTAAAGCTGCTCCGATGGGTGAGACCGATCGGTTGATCACTATTTTGACTAAAGAACATGGGCTGCTGCGTGCGATCGCACCTGGAGCCCGCAAGCATAAGTCTCGTCTAGGAGGTCGCAGTGGTCTTTTTGTGGTGAATGAGCTGATGTTGTCCAAAGGGAAATCTCTGGACAAAATGATTCAAGCTCAAACTCAGCAGTCATTTCCAGGGTTAAGTCAAGATCTGGTACGGCTAACAGCGGGACAGTATCTTGCAGAATTGGTGCTATGTGAAGCCAGCGAACAACCTCAAGCAGAGCTGTTTGCGCTACTGGTTGCCCATTTAGAACGGTTAGAGACTGCTCCATCAGGGGCTGTGCTGGCTTGTTTGGCCCACGGGACCTTTCACATTTTGGCCCTTGCCGGAATCGCCCCAGAATTACGTCACTGCTGCCTGAGTCGCACCCCCATCAAGCCCCAGCTGGGGAGCCAATGGCAGGTGGGGTTTAGCATTTCTGCAGGTGGGGTGATCACCCTAGAGCAACTAGAGCGACTAGAAAATAATGCTGGACCCATGGATTATGAAGCTGGGCGTCGCAAACGTATCTATGGTTCATTAACAACGACCATTGGAGCCCCAGAATTAGCACTTTTGCAACAATTAGGGCAAGCAGAACTTGTGTTCACCCAGGATAGTTCTTTACCATCTATAGAAGGAGTTGGTACAGCCCCCCATAGTTTGTGGCGTCGTGTTGAACGTCTGCTGAGAAACTATGCTCAGTTTCATTTTGATCGCCCCATTCGATCGGCTGCACTACTCGATAGCTGCTTTGCTTCACCTGTTTATGCTTCGTGAGTCAGACCCAAGTGCATCTAAGATTTCTGACGGTTCTGGCTACCAGCCAGGCCTGGATGAGGCTGGGTTGACCGAGAGATCACCGGCTTCAGAGCATGGGCATCCAGACACTCTAACGGCAGACAATCGATTACCAGCTGTATCAGCAGCAGTGGACAAAGATACTTCAAACACTGGTGCTACTGGACCACAAACTGGCTTTTGGCCAGTGCTACAGAACCGTAATTTTCTCACGCTTTGGGGTGGTCAAGTTTTTTCGCAACTGGCCGATAAGGTGTACCTGGTTCTAATGATTGCCATCATTGCCAGTCAGTATGAAGTACCGGGTCAAACCATCAGTGGTTGGGTATCGGCTGTGATGATCGCATTTACGATTCCAGCGGTCCTATTTGGCTCATTGGCCGGGGTCTATGTAGATCGCTGGCTGAAGCGGCCAGTCTTAGTGCTGACTAATTTGCTGCGAGGAACCTTAGTCATTTTGTTGCCCTTAGGACTATGGCTAAGCCATGACTGGGGCACGATAGCAGGTATCCCCGTAAGCTTTTGCCTGCTGTTAGTGGTCACCTTTTTGGTGTCGACGCTCACCCAGTTTTTTGCCCCAGCAGAACAGTCTGCCATTCCGCTAATTGTGGACGAGCGCCATCTGCTATCGGCAAATTCCCTCTATACCACCACCATGATGGCATCGGTGATTATTGGATTTGCGGTGGGGGAGCCGCTGCTTGCGATCGCAGATAAACTCCTTGCCTCTTTTGATGGCAACAGCGGCATTGGCAAAGACATCTTAGTCGGGCTGAGCTACTGCCTGGCTGGCGTCATCCTGATGCTGATGCGTACCGGCGAATCTTCCGAGAATCTCACCAAAGACAGCCATGTCCTGACCGATATCAAAGAGGGTTTGCGCTACATCAAACAGCGCCCTCCCATTCGTAACGCCATTATTCAGCTGGTGCTACTATTCTCTGTATTTGCAGCACTGGCAGTGCTAGCGGTGCGTCTAGCTGAAGTTATCCCTGCGCTCAAATCGTCCCAATTTGGCGTGTTACTAGCCTCAGGCGGCGTCGGTATGGGCATAGGCGCAGCCCTGATTGGTCACGCGGGTCATCGCTTTGCGCGACGTCAGCTGAGTCTGGTGGGTCTATTGGGCATGGGAGCTGCCCTAGGGGGTCTTTCGATGACAATTCATAGCCTGTGGGGTAGCCTAGCGCTGATCGCCATACTGGGCATTTTTGCAGCCACGGTTGGTATCCCCATGCAAACCACAGTGCAAGAGCAAACCCCTGAGGATATGCGCGGCAAAGTCTTTGGACTACAAAACAACCTTGTCAACATTGCCCTGAGCTTACCCTTAGCCTTAGCAGGCGTCGCAGAAGCGTTTCTAGGGTTGCGTTTAGTACTGTTGAGTCTCGCAGCCATCGTCATTCTAGGCGGTATCTTCACCCAAACTGTTTTCACTGTCCCAGCAGAAACCTCCTCCCCACCCTAGAACCAGGACAAAACTAGAGTCCTCAAGCTCCGAGCAGGGCTATCAGCATGGTTAACTACTCCCCATCGTCCCTTCTCCAATCCCCATCGATTCCCAAATTCCAATCTCTCTGAGCAGTCATTACCAAGGAAATCCTAAAATCCTGATAAAGTCATATAAAGCATTCGTACGGTTGCTTAAGCAGCATTAAGTTACGTTACTTAAACAGTTGCTTGAGTAAACAAGGGTTCCTAGGGGCGTCTTGCCAAGCGGTTGAATTCGCAAAGCCGTTCATGTCTGCTTTTGAAAACGCCCTTTTATAAATGTCTGATTTATAGACCCGTTTAGATGCACATTGCATGGATTGGTAAAAAGTCTCCATTTTGTGGAAATGTCACCTATGGTCGAGAGATTACAAATGCTCTACTAGATCGTGGTTATCGAGTGACATTTCTCCACTTTGCTACCGATGCAGAGTCAGAAGGTGAGCACGTTGGCTATGAAGAGGTTTCATTACCCTTTATTTTCAAATCGCAGATCCTCATTATTCCCAGCTTTCGTTCAGCACGCAGGCTGGCTGAGGTACTGGCAGAACTCAAGCCAGATCTAGTGCATGCATCGTTATCTCTATCACCTTTGGATTTTAAGCTACCGGAAATTTGCCACGAGCAGGGAATTCCGCTGGTAGCTACATTCCATCCTGCCTTTGATCGCAAACGCCGCAACCTGACGTCAGGAACTCAGCATTTTACCTATCAGCTGTATGCTCCTCGGCTGGCCAACTATGACCAGGTGATCGTTTTTTCTCGCATGCAGCAAGAACTCTTAGTCAAACTTGGAGTACCTGCAGAACGGGTAGCCGTTATTCCAAACGGTGTGGATATCTATCGGTATGCTCCTGGCCATTCCCGCATCAAACAAGAATTTAGGGCGGACCAAATCTATGTTTATCAGGGCCGACTGGCTATTGAGAAAAATGTAGAGTCGCTGCTCAAGGGTTGGAAACTGGCCAACATGAGAGGCAAGAACAAACTTATCATTGTCGGCAGTGGTCCCCTAGAAATGGCCTTAAAGACGGCTTACGGAGCCGATACTTCAGTCATTTGGCTAGGTTTCGTTGCCGATGAGAATCGCCGCATCGAAATTTTGCAAGGTGCGGATGCATTTATTTTGCCGTCCTTAATTGAAGGGCTATCGTTATCGTTATTGGAGGCGATGGCCTGTGGTGCAGCCTGCATTGCTACTGATGCGGGGGCCGATGGCGAAGTGCTCGAAAACGGAGCAGGTATTGTGATTGATACTCAACGTGTAGCACAGCAGTTACAAACTATTTTGCCCTTACTGCGAAATCATCCTGAAATGCTTTCAATTTTGAGCAGCAAGGCTCGTCAGCGTGTTTTGGATCGCTATACCCTCAGCCAAAATATCACCCAGCTAGAAAATCTTTACGCTCGTATGGTGCCGAGCAAGGCCCGATATTACATCCCTAAACAGGTCAGCCGCATCTAATGAAATATCCATCGTAGGGACGTTCCAGGGAACGCCCCTACGAGGATTACCCTCCAATGGCACAACCCTTAAATATAAATGGGAATTTGATTGAGCAATTCCAAGTCTTCTGGGCGATCCACATCCCGCAGCTGCTCCAGGGTAACAACGGATAGGTTTAGATGATTTGCGATCGCAATCGTCCGCTCAAAGACCTCACCAGTGCCCCATGGAATATTCTCAAATAGTTGGAACTGGGGTCGATTTAACCCAATCAAGTAGTACCCCCCATCCGCCGCTGGCCCTAACACCACATCATGGGTTTTGAGCTGTTTAAACGCCTGCTCAAAATGGCGGGTACTCAGCTGAGGGCAGTCAGCCCCAATCGCAACCACAGCATCCCTGCCTGACCGAAAATTCTCTACAAATGCCTGGTGCAAGCGACTGCCTAAACCACCAGAAAACTGCGGCAGATAGGTAAACTGCCGCCCTAACCAGGCTTGCATCTGCGACAAACTACCGCCAGAAAAATGGATTTGCCGATCAATATCTGGACGCAGAGCAGCCATTTCATTGGCCATGGATGCCGTCATCCATCGCTGGAGTTCAGCCGCCTGCGCCGCACCTAAATAGGGAATCAGCCGGGTTTTAGTATTGCCAGCTTCGGGGTACCGTGTGAACAACATCAGACAAGCACTCGTATGCACGATGTCACCCCTCATTGTTTTGATGTTTGTTTAATGCCGTTGCTGATCTGCCATGGGCATCGATCAATAGCAGGCAGAATCTACCCAAACGCTACAGATAAAATCACATTGAGGATCAGCAACACCTGCTTTACTATGGCTGGTTGTTGAGAGTCCAATCGTAGTCGAAATAACTAACCTGATAATCACCAGCTTCCAAATAAGCCCGATCCTCATCACTAACGTACTGGCTAATAAAGTTCAGAACAGCTCGCTCTTCTTTGCTGCCGGTAAAGCCACTGTCTACACCATAGCTAGGGATCCAATCGCCGCCAAACCAACTGAAAATTTTAGACACCTTGACTTCGCCAGCTGCTTTATCGATTTTGAGGCCGTCAGGTCTTGCTAGCCATTGCTCTACTTGTTCATCCAGCTGAGCGTCAAGGTTTTCGCCGGTAAAGGCTTCGTTACGCAACGGGGGGCAGCTAATGGCAGCACAGACAATGGCCGCATGGAGTCGAGGTTCATCAAAGTCAACCCTCAGAACATCATGCTCAATGTTGTTTAACGTCTTTTCTTTTTCATTAATCGGATGCTTACGCAGACGCCACACCCCTGTAATATCTTTAATACTAGGCTTTAGAGGAGTTTGGTCAACAATCGATTTTAGTGTTAGAGAGTTATAAGCATTTATCCAAAAAGCAATTTGTTCTTCCTCACTCCAGCTGCTCAAAGTGGCATCATCCACAGTGGCTAAACCATTGTTGAATGTATCCAACGCCTGTCGAGATTGTTGCAAATCAGCATAGTTGACCCAGCCAGAGTCGTCCACATAGGTACTCAGTACATCATCGTAAAGGGTGTAATCGACCCCCTGGGCAGACGCAATTTCTACCTGGGCTGAAGATGGGTCAGCGGTTGTAGTCACAGCACTCGTGGAGCAACCAACTAAACCAATGGAGCAAGTCAGAAAAAGGGCGGATAAATACTTACGTTTCATAACTATTCTTGAATGAGGAGTCAGCGAGCAGTCACTTGCAATCTCTCATTGCCAACTGAACAAATCCTGAGAAGTGCATTAAGTTCTGTTCAATTTTGGTGTCAGCGCCAGTTGCGGCCACGTTACCTTAGCACTACTCCAGGCAACTCCTAGAACAAACGGCCACCACAATATATGACGCTGAGCTTCTGGCAAAATCCAGCTATGGTCTCCTGCAGCTGACATATATAGCAAGGTGAAATACACGTAGGCAGAAAGACTGATGAGCCGAATGCCCAGGTTGCGACTCAATACCAAAAAGGGCATCAGCCAGCTGAGATACCAGAAATGTACGATGGGCGAAATCACCATCAGGCCAATCAGGTACCACTCTGTAAACTTGTGAAATGTGGTCGCTCTCAGCAGCAGCCACACGATCACTAAGGCCAATGGAAAAGCATAGAGCCAGTTGGCCCAGCGCGAGGGTGCCCACAGTTGTTCCACAATGTAAGGAATAAGCTCTGCACAACGGCCCGTGACCACAAACGAAGAGCCGAATCTGACGAGGGGACAGGATGTGGGGCTACAGAAAGGAATAGCCGCCAGAATCACAGGCAGCAGGCCGGTAACACCACTTAGCAAGGCAATACCGATACGGCCTCGACGTAGAGCATGCCACACCAAAAAAGCCAGTACGGGCAGTGAAATCCACTTAACAGCAATGCTAATGCCCACAAATAAAGCACTGCCCAAATAGGTGAAGAGTGGCAGGGAACTGGATTTTTCAGGTTGATGGCTGGGGCGGTCAAACCACAGCCAGGCCATCACCAACGGCAGGACAAACCAACTGTCATAGTGCCCACCACCGGCAAAGCTATAGAGCACCAGTGGATTCCAGGCATAGAGCAGTGTGGCTCGATAACCAAACCGCCGACTCAGCAACCAACACACTGCCAGATCTGCTGCTGCAAACGCCGCTTTAAACAGCGGTACCGATAGCCAAATACTGGCCAGGGTGCGAAACCCAAACTGGGTTACCGGTGGATAAATAGCTGAGGCATAGGGGTGATTGATTTGGTCCCACCATTGCGTACGTAGATGCTCCAGCACATCAGCCGTCGGCGCAAAGTCATAGGGACTAAATCCTTGGAGCTGAACGTAGCCCTCCCACAGATAACGCCAGATATCATTACCGGGATACATAGCCAAGAGCAACAGCCGAGTAACAATGGCCACGCTCCAAAACCACACACCTGAAATACTACGCACCCCCCAGGCCAGAACAAAGCCTGCCGCCATAATGGCGCTACCAATCCAAAATTGGATCACCGAGGATGGCTCACTAAAGGCACCATGGGGCAATGTGTAAACGGTGCCAGCAACCAGCAACAGGGCACTCATCCACAGTAAACCAGGGGCATTAGCTTGGGCCGATTCTTGATCACTGCCTCGCCACAGATTCTGCCAATATAAACTCGCCAGCGTGGACAAAATAATGGTTCCGGCTTTGAAGCTACCGGACACAGTGCCTGAAATTTTGGACTGACCGCCCTGACGGGGCAGATAATTGACGGGTAGCTCACGGATACGTAGGTTACACTCTACTGCTCGGGCCTGCATCTCTACGGTCCAGCCAAAGTTGCGATCGCACATCCCAATCTGTTCTAGAGATGTCTTCCGCACCAATCGCAGCGGCCCCAAATCATGAAAACGATAGCCCCACCCCCAAGCAATGAGCGTACCGGATAACCCATTACCAAAGTTTTGTACTGGACTCAGTTGCTGACGCCCAGATTCCGTGCCCCGACGGTTCCCCAAAATCAGGTCATAGCTCTCTCGCTGAGCAAAGAACTCTGGCAGCTGGCTTACATCATCACTACCGTCAGCGTCACAAAACAAAATCCACTCGATACCTTCAGGGACTGACTGCAATCCTCGCCAGCAAGCTTGCCCATAACCTTTCAGGTGTTCCTGGACAACATCAGCCCCCGCCTGAGCAGCTACGTCCGCAGTGCCATCTTGACTACCATTATCCACCACACGAATGTGGGATAATCCTTGGTTACGCAAGGATTTAACTACATTGCCAATCGTGGTGGATTCATTCAGCGCTGGAATAATGACTAATGTATTCTCTAAATCCATAGGATGCCATGGGACAATATCAGCTCCAATTAAATAGGTTTTGGCTGAAATTCAGCTGAGCTAAGCCCAAGGAAATATTCAGATTTAAAGGTGAGGGGCACTCCCTTATAGGCTTTGCCCTTCTAATACCGGGTGCTATCAGTCAAGATTTCGCATCAGAAACATAAGAAATACCCCTGAAAGTAACCCTGTTAGAGATACAAAAAGAGCTTAGAGCACAGTAAAGTCATTTACAAACTTCGCCATGCTCTAACTCTTTAAGAATGTCCATTGCCCTAAAGGAAACTAATCGTCCTTTGTCTCATCCAAAGGATTGCCACCACCAGATGAATCGTAAATCGCATCTAGTTGCTCACGGGCATCTTTGATGGATATGGAGCGCATGACTAGCAGAGGCTCATCCAACACATTGCCATCGCTGTCCAACAGCTCAGGATGAGGCACGCGACGTTGACTGGACTTTGATTCAGCCGTATTACCACTCACCCGTCGGGTTTCGATACCCAAGCTAATGAGATTGCGGGCCAAGTTGACAATTGCCAATACGGCCAGGATAGTAAAAGCGAAGATATAGAGTAAATGCAGCATAGGGAAAAGCGATTGCGCTAATTATCCTCTTTAGGTTTGCTGGGGGCCGCTTGGGCTTGCTGCTGTCGAAAGCGGATACCCACATTCCAACATTCATGAACTAACTGATGCCAAGACATCACAACAGCCATATCTACACCTGCCTGGTTGCCTATAGCCTGAGATAGTGACTGGGATGCACTCACCAGTTGTTGAGCTCGACGCACCCGATTGAGTAAATCCTGTTGCCCATGCTCGCCTAGGAAATCGATAGTCTCAGATTCCAATAAATTAATGGAACGACTAAACCAATGCTGAAAATCATCCAACAGTGGCTGTAAAATCGCCTTCATTAATTCAGGTTCGGGAGCGTTGGAGCTGTACATCAATCGCACTTAAGCTAAATAATTCCAAAAGGCCCATGTAACTATTTCAAGAAACACAAACTGTTACTAGCTTAAACAGAACCTTTAATGAATGCCACTCAACATATGTCCAAACAAGCAATGGACAAATGCAATGCACCTTCTGTAAAGATTATTACTCAATTAATATACTAGCGTTCTTTCTCCAGAAGAATGGTTAAGATATGCCATCGATTTTGTTTTGCCCGCCAGTTATTTGATCCAGAGTTTGCCATCCTGAGCTCCACAGCTGTCGATTCTTGAGCACGTTGGCATTAATCCAAAATCGAACCGCTGGATCACAAGATGCCACTAGCTCTGCAAAAACGAGCTTGCCCTCATTTTTACGATTTGTGACTTGAAAATGCCGCCAACCCATGGTGCGCTGCTGGGCCGTCCATTTTGACCCAAGGAGATGGGGAAATTTTTGTTTCTTAGGTTTAGCCATCTTTAGATAATGAGCACAGGTTGAATGTAAAGGAGGAAAGAAACCCAATTACGCACAACTTTACAGCTTTTGCTTCAGGCCACGAATATGGACAGCTCGGCTAGTGATATAAGCTGTTTTGCCATCCAATCGGATATAGATTTTTCCCGATAGTAACCCCCGTATATTGTTACGGGCATACATTACAAGGTCAGTCGGCAAGCTATCGTCTTCCACACGACTGTAGCCCAGCTCAGTCAAAGGTTGTTCAATCTGATTAAGAAATACTTTATGTCCCTTAATTGACTGTTTGAGGGTGATGGAGCGATTAAAGTACAGTCCCAGTCCACCGCCCACCAGCCCCATAACTAAACCCAGCTGATTCGGTACAACACTCATTGGGCTGAGGTTAAGTACCAGACTAGCTAAGACAATCGTAATCAGGGTGGTGGTGCCAAAGTAATAGAGAAAAGTCAGAGAATTCTCAGGGCCTAGGTTATTACTGGTCATGGTGGACTGCTGCATTCTTTCCGTATAGGGTTGCACAATTTTGCAGCAACCGTTATGAAATTCAGTGGCAGAATGGTCAAGCGAGATCAATCGCCTTTGATTTGATATTCGGCTTAGTTCTATTGGGTGAACCATGATTGAGGTAGAGCAGCTTAGCAAAGCCTACGGCTCGACCATTGCGATTAGTGATGTGTCCTTCAAAGTAGAGCCTGGAGAAATCTTAGGTTTTTTAGGCCCTAATGGGGCCGGGAAAACCACAACCATGCGCATATTGGCAGGGTATTTACCAGCCACCAGTGGAACAGCCCGTATTGCTAACCACGAGGTGCACACTGATTCGATGGCGGTCAGGCAAAACATTGGCTATTTGCCTGAGACGCCACCGCTGTACCCAGATATGACCGTGGAGGCGTTTCTGTATTTTGTAGCTCGAATTAAAGGCGTGCCCCTTGAAGATCGGGACAAGCAGGTGACCTCGGCAATGGAGAGATGCAATCTCAGCGAGAAGAAGAAGGTCTTAATTCGCAAACTTTCCAAAGGGTTTCGTCAGCGGGTGGGCATTGCCCAAGCCATCGTCCACGATCCACCGGTCATTATTTTGGATGAGCCCACCGTAGGTCTCGATCCCAAACAGATTATTGATGTCCGCAATCTGATTAAAAGTCTGGCAGGACAACATACCATCATTCTTTCAACGCACATCTTGCCTGAGGTGAGTATGACGTGCGATCGCATCACCATTATCAACAAAGGCCGCATCGTTGCCACGGACACCCCAGACAATCTCACGGCCCGTCTGGCAGGTCAGCTAGGCTATGCCATTGAAGTGGCTGGTGACCCAGAGCAGGCTCAAGCCGTCCTGAACAAACTGCACCAGGTGGACTCTGTAAAATCGCTGTCGGATGAAGGCTTAGCGGACAACCACCATCGATTTCAGGTGATGGCAGCCACTGACCAAGATCCGGGCAGTGCGATCGCATGGGCTATCGTCAACGCCAACCTCGGTCTCTATGAACTATCCCGCAATCGCGTCAGCTTAGAAGACGTGTTTATCGGCTTAACAACTGAAGAAGCCACCGAAGCCGTTCCTGAATCCGCCCCAGCACCGCCTACAGATAATGCAGCCGATTCCAGCCCTGACGCGCCACCCCCCTCATCCCCAGAAAATAGAACTGACATGCCATCCCCAGATAGCCCAACAGATAGCCCATCGGACCCAGACAGCGATGAATAGCATTATTACCGTCATTAGCAATATCCTTGCCATCTACCGCCGAGAGCTACAAAGCTACTTTGCTTCACCGTTGGCCTACGGCGTCGCCACTATTTTTTGGTTACTGGCTGGTTTTTTATTAGTCATCCTGGTATTTGGCCCCCAGGGCGTTGTGGCCCAGGCAGCTTTTGCCGATCAGGCTGGACTACAGACCACACCTATCGATCTGCCCTATGAATTTATACAGCTTTATTTGGGACTTTTGGGCTCCCTAGCCCTGTTTATTCTGCCTGCCCTGTCCATGGGGTTATACACAGAAGAACGCAAACAAGGCACCCTGGAGCTCTTAGCCACTTCTCCCATTACCAACTGGGCCGTTGCCCTTGGCAAACTGCTAGGTGTGGTGACCTTCTTTTTCACCATGGTGTTACCGCTGCTCGTACTCGAAGCTTTAATCGTTGGAGCCTCCGATCCCCCCTTTGATATGCGATTGCTATTTTTGGGCCATGGCGGCCTCATTTTGCTGGCTGCGGGGGTGCTTTCTCTGGGAATGTTTATCTCCTCGCTGACTGAAAGCACGGTGCTCGCAGCAATTTTAACGTTTGCCTTGATATTAGTCTTATTTTTAATTGAAGGCGTTGCCAGTGGGATACCAGGTCCTTTAGGTGAGGCGATCAGTCATCTTTCCCTACTCACACACTACAACGACTTTATCCAAGGAGTTTTTGACATTAGCGGTCTCATACTCTTTCTCTCCTACAGTGTTTTAGGCTTGTTTTTAACCGCTCAATCCATTGAAGCATTTAGGTTTCAGAGAAACTAAAAAAGTTTTGAGGTTTAAGTGCTTGGTTTTGAATTTAGTTGCCATTGGCTCAGTTAAACCCTTTAAAAGGGCTGAAATTCAAACCTTAAAGTTCAAAACTCTTTACCTTCATTCTGTTTTTCTCCTTTTGCCCCTCCCTTATGAAAGCGCTATCTACCTCCCGTAAATATCTTCGCTGGCTGCTATGGCCCGGATTAGCCTCAACCACGGCAGGCCTGGTTGCCGGATTTATAGATACCTGGAGCATTCTGCCCATCGTTCTTCTGATTGTGGGTTTAGTGCTGACCCTGATCAGTTTGGTTTTGGGAGGTTTTGGCTACCGTAGCTTCTGGCAAAGTCGCTCTACCCAGGCTGGAACCAACGCATTGTTGGCCACAGTCTCAGTATTAGTAATCTTGGGCATTATTAACTTCTTAGCGGTGCAGTACGGGCCTCGCATTGACTTCACCGAAGGTGGGCTATTTACTCTCTCGCCGGAATCAACGGCAGTCGTAAAAAATCTAAACCAGCCCGTTAAGGTCGTGATTTTTGACGCGACGTTAAATCCTAACGATAAGCAGCTCTTAGACAGTTATCGCCAGTTTAATGATCAGCTCACCTACGAGCACATTAATCCAATCCAAGATCCGGCAACGGCTCGTGATTTTAATCTTAGTGGTGAAGGGCGGGAGGTCCACCTCGCCGTAGGCGATCAGAAAGTTTTTGTTCAACCCCTAGGAACACAAGGGTTAACAGAACAGGACTTGACCAATAAACTGGCCCAAATTAGTCGCGATCGCAATGCCATCGTGTACTTCCTTCAGGGTCATGAAGAATTTGTCATCGATGGCACAGCTACAGGCTATGCCCAGGCAGCCGCAGCCCTGGAGGCAGAAAATTTCACCGTTGAGACCCTGAACCTGGACCAAACAGCAACCGTACCTAGTGATGCAAATGCAGTCATCATTGCAGGCCCTCAGCAAGCCTTCTTTGAACCTGAGGTAGAAGCATTAGAAGCATATCTCAACTCAGGGGGGAGCATTCTACTCATGGTAGATCCCCAAACGGATCCAGAGCTAGACTCTCTATTAGAAGCTTGGGGGGTGTCCCTAGACGAACAGCTCATTGTCGACACCTCCAACACTGGACAAATTGTTGGGCTAGGCCCAGCAGCCCCATTGGTAACCAACTATGGTGCTCATCCCATTACCCAAGCCTTTAACAATGGCCGCTCATTTTACCCCCTAGCTCGGCCAGTTCTGATCGAACCAGTAGCAGGGGTAGAAGCTACTCCCCTACTCCTCAGCAATGCCCAAAGCTATGCTGAACCTCTGTCAGAAACAGGAGAACTTAATGTTGACACCCAGGAAGCACCCGAGGGACCATTTAATATCGGTGTCGTCTTAACCCGAGAAGCCGACAAATCTAGTAATACGGTTTCGGAAGGGGTTTCAGAAGAGGTGTCGGAAGAGGTATCAGAAGACATCTCAGAAGAAGATGCAGAGGAGATCTCCGAAGCGAGCAATGAAGAGATTCCAGAAGAAGACACCGAAGAAATCCCTACCAGTCAAATAGATGAGGAACAACAAGAGACCTCATCAGAACCGGAGGTAGAGCCAGCAGCAGATATAGAAGAGGCAGCGGCGGGAGAAGTCGACAATACACCAACAAAAGAAACACAAGAAACAGAAGAAGAAGATACATCTGAACAACAGCCTGAAGATGAGCCAGCAGACAGTAGCGAGCCCTCTGACGATGCAGAGCAAGAATCTCGCCTTGTTGTTATTGGTAATGCCACCTTCGCCACTGATGGCTTGTTTGACCAGCAACTAAACGGCGATGTCTTTCTCAACAGTGTCACCTGGCTGAGTGACTTAGATGATGCCATATTGTCAATTCGCCCAAAGGAAATCACCAACCGTCGCATCACAATGACGATATCTCGGCAAATCGTGGTTATTGTTTTAGCAATGCTGGTATTCCCCCTAGGTGGACTAGTTGGTGCAAGCATTGCTTGGTTCCGTCGTCGCTAAGGAGTTATTAAAATGAAGCTACAGCGTAGTACAGGAATATTAATAGGGGTTGCGATCTCACTTGTCGCCACCGTCACCATCCTTGAAATCCCCAAAGGGCCTCAAGCCAATAATGGTAATACCTTATACAGCTTCACTGAGACTGACGTCAGTGAATTCACCGTAGAACGAGACGACAACACGCTGTCCTTCATCAAGACTGATGATGCATGGCAAATGACTGCCCCTGAAAAAGCTTTAGCCGATCCATCATCAGTCGCTTTTTTACTCAATATCATTACGAGCGACACCATTAAAGAAACTATTTCCACCACTCCCGATCAGCTAGCCACCTACGGCTTAGATACACCTACGGCTAAAATTCAACTCATAGTTGATGAAGAAAGCTATACCTTAACCGTCGGCGATGAAGACTTTAGCAGTACGTCACTATATGTGATGACAGCCAATGACATCGCAGAATCAAATCCAGTTAACGTTCACCTCATTCCTAAAGGCTTAGAAAACGGTATCGAACGCCCAGTCAGCGACTGGCTTGCCAAAAATGATGATGCAGCCTCAGAGGCAACTACAGATGCTGAAACTACTGACGAGCCTGAAACATCAGATACATCCTCCACTACTGAGAACTCCGATGACGAGTCGGCACCGTAACTTTCAGTACCCCAGCTGTAAAAAATCAGCCTAGTGATAAATCACTTGAACTTTAAAAAAGCAGGAAAATCTAGTCAGGAACTATATCAGCATCTTTTGATTCATAACCTCTAGTCGGGTAGCATTGGTCTACATATACTTACGTATGTCTTAGACACGGGCTATTAGCGTACTGGGTCATCAGCCCAGAGTAACTTTGATCTCACCATCAAAATTGCAGTTTAATGTGGCAGTTTTTAAAACGTGTCAACTATCCACTGACATAGTTTAAGAATCGCCTAGCCTGACTTATATAGGGTGCTTACTAGTAGTGACTTCGCTTGTTGCAATTTGAGGAACATCACAATTTTCATACTCTAGATGCCAGTTAATTGTTGATTTCAGTCAGTTTACTGATTATTTAGCAAAAGTTCGTTAAACATTAGTGGAATGTTCTGATCTACAGCGTCCGACCGAGAAATACTGAGTCCTGGCTACGCTAATTTGCAGTGATCAAAATCGGTTTTGATACTGTGACCTGCTCCTAGGCTTTATCAGTTTTTTAGAAAATTGATGAGTGCCATGAAGTTCTGATGTCCCCACCGAATTCTCACGGTTAGTCACTGGTTCATTTGAAAAGATGGGCATAATTCTATTGAAGATATCTGGGAATAGTTGCTAGGTGTCTCTGGGGCCAATTTCGTATGGTTACAGCTAGTCAAGACCTCGATCTAGAACTTAGTCCTATCCTTTTTCTATCAATGGGATTGCTTGTTGAAATCTATATACCTTAAATTTCAGATTTAATCTCTGATATTGCTCAGTATTATTACCCTCTCCGTCCTACTTAGTTCCTTTCCCCAGTGAGGTTCAATGGCATCTCAAGATAACTCTGTTAAAGAGATAGAAATAGATTTACAGAAATATTGGCGAGTTCTAAAGCGTCGCTGGCTAATCGCTCTGACTGTTTTCGGTCTAACGACAACCGCAGCGGTTGGCGTTGGTATTACTCAAAAACCTGAGTATCAAGCCGAATCGAAACTTTTATTCGAGTTGTCAAACCAAGCGTCTGCTCTAGTTGGACTGGAGGGCGGTAACAGAGAACTCAGAGCACTTACTAATCTAGATAACCCCCTGGACACCCAAATTGAGGTTTTCCGTTCCATTCCCCTTGTCCAAAAAGTCATCGAAACATTAAAACTACAAGATGATGAGGGTGAGCTACTTCAGCCTGAAGACCTGCTAAAGAGCCTTACGGTCACTGGAGTTCCTGGAACAGATGTTCTAAAAGTTACATATACGTCTGAAGATCCAGAAATAGCAGCCACTGTTGTCAATACATTGGCAGATATCTACATTGAAAATGATATACAGACCAATCGCGCTGCGGCATTAGCAGCCCAAGAATTTATCACTGCACAACTGCCTGAATCTGAAGAAGCAGTTGAAGAGGCAGAGGCTTCACTACGACGCTTCAAAGAAGGCAACAATATCGTAGACCTTGAAGAAGAGTCCCGTAACCTGGTTGAGTCACTGTTTACACTGGACAACGCCTTAATTCAGCTAAAATCTCAGTTAGCTGATAGCTCAGCTCAGGCATCTCAACTACAGCAGAAGCTCAAACTTAGTTCTGATGAAGCATATGCTGTGGGGCTTGTCAGTGAATCACCTGGCATTCAGACCGTACTAGCACAACTACAAACTGTTCAGTCTGATTTAACGTTAGCCCGTACTCGTTACCGAGACGAACATCCTGAGATTATCACCCTACGCAATCAGGAGGCTGGGTTACAAGCACTACTTCAAGAGCGCCTTGATGTCACCCTTGGTGCCAATGAACTGAACTTGCCTTCAGATGATCTCCAATCGGGCCAGTTAGAACAAGATTTAATCGCCGAGTATTTACGCCTCGACGGAGCGACATCTGGTTTACAACAGCAAGTTGAAGAATTGACAACTGCTCGATTGGGTCAACAGAGTCGAGCTCGTGTTATTCCGGTTTTAGAGAAACAAGAGAGAGCATTAGATCGCCAACTTGCTGCAGCTCAGACCACCTATGAAACCTTGTTACAAAACCTCCAGCAAGCTCAGGTCTTAGAGAATCAAAATATTGGAAATGCTCGCATAGTTTCCCCAGCCTTAATACCTAACGAGCCCCTTGGACCCTCTCTGAAACTCTTTTTAATGACTGGCGGCTTTGCTGGTCTTCTTTTAGGGTTAATTACTGCCTTTATGGCCGATCTCCTGGACCAATCTGTGAAAACGGTTCAAGAAGGTCAAGAGTTGTACGAATATCCCCTCTTGGGTATCATCCCCGCCTGGAAGCGAGGCAATGCTAAGGGTTCGGATATTCCTAGCATATTAGTCAAGAATTCCGAATACAGCTCTATTCTTGATGCTTATCAAGCTCTACAAGCCAACCTTAAATTCTCCTGTGTTGATACCCACGTTAAGACAGTCACAGTTACAAGTGCAGTGGGTGGTGAAGGTAAATCAGAAGTTGCTGCCAACTTGGCCTTGACACTAGCTCATTTGGGCCACACTGTCTTGCTTGTTGATGCCGATCTACGTAAGCCAACACAACATCATATTTGGGATTTGCCCAATGTACAAGGTTTAAGTAATTTTGCTTCAGGGCAAGTTCCCCTTAAGGATGTCATTGTCTCTCAGGAGCCAAACTTACACATCTTGACAGCCGGAGTTATTCCGTTTAATCCTCTGGCAGTTTTGGAATCTCAGCTGATTACGTCCCTACTACAGGCAAGTGAAAAAGCATATGACTACATTATTATTGACAGCCCACCAATTTTAGGGCTAGTTGACGCGATCACCATCGGTCGGGCAACAGATGGCGTGCTGCTCGTCATGCGCCCTGGCATGGCCAATGCCGAAAACATTCGTGCAACGAAGACAATGTTGGCACAGTCAAAACAAAATGTGCTTGGTCTAGTTGCTAATGGCATTAACGTGAAAGGCAACACCGATCGTTATTTCTACAACAATCAGGACTATACACCTATTGAAAGGCAGGCCAATTTTGTCAATGTGCCGAATAGTCAAAGCGTTAGCGATCCTGCCAACGTAAACGGTCGACTCTAATTATTGGGCTAGGCCAGCCTACTTTCCTTTTATACAAAAGAGACAACACCGTCCTCAAACGCTCTTTAGACTTATGTTTCAACTGACTTATTATCGGCTAACTGCAGTAGCTCCCTTAGTCTTGGGGATAATTTGCTACGCCTCCATGCCAACTATCGCACAAACTACACAGTCTCTTGTATCACTTGAGACTACCTCCAATGAGTCAACTCGTGCGAACCTCAATGAGCTTGCTGTTAATACTGGTTCATTGAGATCTACAGCAGCATCCTCTTACTTATTAGGTCCTGGCGATCGCATCGAAGTCAGTGTTTATGGGTTTCCAGAGTATACAGGTCCACTCTCTGTATTACCGGATGGAACTATTGCCCTACCCATCGTAGGTAAGGTTGCTGCAGCTGGGAAAACCACCGATCAGTTAACTCAAGAGTTGAGAATTATCCTCGACCGAATTCTAGTAGATCCTGCCGTTTCGGTCTCCTTAAATTCACTTCGTCCCGTTGTGGTTAATGTATCAGGCGAGGTCTACCGTCCTGGCCCTATTCAACTGCAAGATACAACCAACATTAATCAAGATACTCAATTAGCTTACGCGCCACCTTCAGTGAGTGAAGCGTTAGTAGAAGCAGGTGGGGTGAGACGCACGGCAGACATCCGTAATGTCGTGGTTATACGCGAGCTTCCCAATGGTGAAACAGTCAATACAGAGATTAATTTGTGGGATGCCCTCTGGTCCGCCAGCTTACCAGAAGACATGTTGCTTAGAGATGGAGACTTAGTTTTTGTTCCCAGCTTACCAGAAGGCGAAACCATTGATAATCATTTATTGGCAAGATCCAGTCTAGCACCAGACACCGTAAGGGTTCGAGTTGTTGGAGAGGTCACGAGTCCCGGAGAGGTTGCAGTACCGCCTAATAGCTCATTGTCTAGTGCTGTTGCGATCGCAGGCGGCCCAACCGATGATGCAAGGCTCAAAGAAGTTGCCTTTATTCGAATGGACGACAACACTGGTGAAGTTGTCCAAGAAGTCGTCGATCTGCGTAACCTTATCGACACCTACCAGATTCAAGATGGGGACGTCATTGTTGTACCTAAGACAACCAGCGGTTCAGTTTTAGATTTAGCAGCGCGCCTAGTTAATCCTCTCAATTTCTTATTTAGAATATTTGACTAATGCTTGGGCAAGGAGATAGCTAGATCTATTTGAGAATTTATACTCGTTTATATCTTTTCTAAAATGCCACGCCATACTCTGCTCTCATATATTACCGCTGAGAGCAATGTCATCAACTACTATAGTTAGCCTTATAAATATTCTTGCACCATCATAATGCAACAAAAACTAAAGCGCTTGTTCTCTGACAAGCTCGTCAAAAATATGGGCTGGCTAACAGCGAGCCAAATATTCAGACGCGTAATTCGCATCGCCATAGTAGTTGTTTTAGGTCGTGTATTTACCCCTGAAGAATATGGCTTGATGGCGATCATTTTTGCCGTCACTGAGTTTTCTACCGTCTTCGTACAAAAGGGTGGAGTTGCACCTAAGATCATTCAGGCCACGCAAGAAGAGCTTGACTCAATAGTAGAAACAGCATATTGGAGCAATTGGATTCTATGTATTGGGATCTTTTTATTCCAATGTCTACTAGCATTTCCTATTGCCACTTTTTATGGAAATGAAAAATTATTATTCCCTATTATCGTCACCGCTGGCAATTATCTTCTCAATCCCTTTTATGCGATTCAAGATGCCTTGATTCGTCGAGAAAACAGGCTCAAGATCGGTGCGATCGCAACAGCTATCAATGCCGTTTTCAGTCAGTCTTTGGTCGTTATTCTTGCACTATTGGGCATGGGTATTTGGAGCATTGTATTTGCCCTAATGCTTTCTCAATTTTCCTATTTAATTGTCTATAACAGGAATCACTCCTGGCGACCAAGTGGGAAAATAAGTTTGAAAGGATGGCGAGAAATTTTTAATTTCTCCAAATATACATTGGGCATTGAAATGCTCAATTACTTGAGATCAAATATTGACTATCTACTCATTGGTCGATTCTTTAGCGTTGAACAACTTGGCTTATACTTCTTCGCTTTCAATGCAGGACTAGGGCTTAGTCTGACAGCTATTAACATGCTTTCTAATTCTGTATTCCCTTATCTGTGTGCAGCACGGGATAACCTATCTGCGTTGAAGCAAAGCTATATCCGAAGTCTCAAAATTTGCGCAGCAATTATATTTCCCCTAGTTCTATTACAAAGCAGCCTGGCTCCGATCTATGTCCCTATTGTTTTCAGCAAGCAGTGGATTCCAGCAATTCCAATTCTTATTATGATTTGCCTGTCAGCTATCCCTAGACCTTTTGCTCTAGTTTCAGAGCAGTTGCTCTTGTCAGTAGACCGTGGAAGTGATGGTCTCAAGTGGAACATTTTCTTCACGATTATATTTACCATTTCTGTCATTGTAGGTGCCCAGTTCAATATATTCGTAGTAGCTGGAGTAGTCTTAGGAGTTCATCTATTACTCTTACCGATATTCACCTTCTTAGTTGCTAAGTCTGTATTCTCTGGCCGAGAAAAACTTTCGCTTTCCTAAACAGACGCAATGCTAGATTCCAGCATGTTTTTTCTAGTATATGATTATGGAAATTAAGCCATCTATTTCTGTCGTTATACCAGCTTATAATGCGGCCAGATTTCTACCAGAAGTCATCCAATCTGTACTAGATCAGACCTATCAAGATTGGGAATTGCTAGTCATTGATGATGGCTCAACAGATAATACCGCCACATTAGTTAATAAGTATTGTCAGTTAGATTCACGCATTCGTCTTATTACCACAGAGAATGGTGGTGTTTCCGCAGCCCGTAATTTAGGCGTTGAACTGGCAACTACAGAACTTATAGCATTCTTGGATTCAGATGACCTCTGGCTACCAGATAAGTTATCAGTTCATGTTGACTACATGAATACTCACCCTGAGATAGGTGTCAGTTTTGCAAGGGTAGAACTGATAGATCCTGATGGAAAAAGCACCGGTAAATTAACGGCAAATATATCTAAAGATCTCCAGTCATACACTTTTTTCTATACAAACCCAACCGTCACAACATCAAATGTTGTTATACGAAAATGTATCTTTCAATCCTTAGGAGGATTTGATAAATCAATAAAGTATTCTGAAGATATTGACTTACTTTTTAGAATTGCGTTTCAAAGTCATTGGACGATTGAGGGAATTGATAAAGTATTAATTCAATATCGTCTTCATTCGTCTGGTTTGTCTTCAGATATCATGAAAATGAAAGAAGGTTGGATACAGTTAATGGACAAAGCACGAAAAGAAGCTCCAAACCTAGTAGATGAGCATTATCGTGCTGCCGAAGCAGCTCATTTTCAATACTGGGCGAAGCAGACACTTCGGCTAGAAATTTCACCGTTTGTAGGGATATCCTTAATTAATCAAGCACTTATTTCTAGCTGGCAAAATATTTACCAAAAGCCCAAGCTTATTGTGCTGACTATACTCATTTATCTCAGACTGATGACATTCAACCTAGTAAGAGTCAAGATTTAATTTTAAAAAGATTACCTAAAAGACGATCAAAATATTTACTTTACATAAAGAACGTGATCACTTAAAAGAATAATGCCTAGGGGAATATGACGCTAAAAATTCCGAGAACATTAGAACACATATTCATGTGTTTTACCCTGTGGTTTCTACTGGGTAATCCTATTAACTTGATTACCAATGGAGCCGGAGGGGGGCAACTTGTAGATGTCAGTCAAGCTAACAGCAATTTCTTACTTCCGGCTATTAGCATGTTGCTATATCTTATAGCCAGCATAGGCGTACTACTGCGCTGGAAGTTGATATTAGCTCGATTGCGTTCTAATCCTCAATTTTTGCTGATCGTTATTCTCCTAATCATCGCTTATATTTCAGCAGGATGGTCATTTTATCCAAATATCACTTCACGTCGCACCATATTATTGCTAGGCTCAACCGCTGTTGCCATATATTTTTCACTGAGCTTCAGCTTGAAGCAACAACTTAGATTTCTGATCATAGCCTTATGTATTAACACTATTATTTGCGTTCTTTTTGGCGTGCTGCTTCCAAAATATGGAGTGATGCACTTACCGCCCCATACAGGAGCATGGCGAGGAGTATACAGCCATAAAAATAAGTTTGGTGCTCGCATGGCATTAACTACAGTTTTTTTACTCGCTACTCGCTACTCAAATTTATTTCAGGGGAGGTCCAAGCTAGCTATTAATTGCATAATGATTTTGTCGGCTTCTCTGGTCGTAGCCTCTAAATCAACAACTGCTTTATTTGCCACCGTAGTGTTGGCTCTACTCTTCTTCGCTTGTAACGCTCTAAAGCTCAACTACAAATCGATGGTGATTGCCCTTAGCTTCATCATATTCGTTGTCGCCTTTGGGTTTATTTATCTTCAAACCAATGCAGACACGTTACTTTCTGCATTTGGCAAAGGTACTGATTTATCAGGACGCAACGAAATTTGGCCCGCTTTATGGGAGATGATCTCTCGAAAGCCGTTTTTAGGGTATGGATACCAAGGTTTTTGGGGGCCAGACGGTGGACCAGCTGATCTTGTCAGACAATTAACTGGTTGGCCTGTCCCTAATGCCCATAATGGCTTTCTTGAGGTTTTTCTATCACTAGGCTGGATAGGAGCTCTCCTCTTCCTTACAAACTTCGCAATTACCCTGATCAGATCTTTCCAGTTAATCCGACTGACCAAAACAACTGAAGCTATCTTCCCAGTTCTTTTCCTGGGCTTTTTTATCATCAGTAACATGACAGAGAGCAATCTCTTTAAACAAGATTCCTGGACACTATATATATGGGCATCATTGGTGTCTATACAAATCATGTCAACTTATGCAGAGAGAAAAGCATCTCAGGTTCGCACCACAGGGATTGACTCTAGCTACGGAAAAGTTGCATCTTATAAAAGCCCCCATACAGAATCTGCTCTGTCAAAGAGATAGAAATCTGACATTAATTTGCACAGACTGTTACTAAAAGGAGATGTAGAATAATACCAATGTAAAATACTCATCTTAGAGAGAAGATCATCTAAAGTTTACCTATTTAAACTTTTAGAAAGCACCTAAATCAGTAAGAATACTTATAGAGAACACAATGCTTTCTCCTAACAAGAGCCTAGCATTACTGATTAGCTAAAGCTTTTTAATTTAACTGTAAACATAAAGAATACTTATTTTGCTTTGTAAAGACTCGAATAGTTAAATCCATTACCTACGGATTTTAGCTTTTACCTGTGCAATTGAAACTAGAGTTCACTATGTTTAGTATGTCTGAGGTCGCCGTATGAAATGGACCGTCATTGCGCCTTACTTTACCCAAGAATACATTGACAATAATCGATGGCTAGTCGGGCATATTCCTGAAGGGAAATATGACTTTGAGCTTATCCCTAGGCCACAACCCATTACTAAATGGCATGAGAGAAAAGTAAAATACACAACGTCTTCCCAGTGGTTTCGCCACTGGGAACATGGTGCCCTCGCCTTAAATAGCGATTCCGACGGAATTATCACTTCATACCCGCAGTTGCCAACAGTAATTGGCCTACAAAAGCTCCTAAAATGGTCTAAAAAACCAGTTGTCGCTTGGACCTTCAATGTTGGAAACTACGAAGTTGGGCCCCTGCGTCAATGGTTATCAGGCATCGGATTAAAACAAATTGACCGCTTCATAGTTCACAGTTATCGGGAAATCGACATCTACAGCAAGTGTTTTAACTTGCCGAAAAGTCGATTTTCTTTTGTACCTTACGCAGCTCCAGACATTGAAATTCAGTACGAAGAAGATAACAACTCTCCATTTATTGCTGCACTGGGGTCTGCGCATCGCGATTTCCCTTGCTTCTTTGAGGTGGTTGAAGAGCTTGACATACCTACTGTTGTTGCATCCAGCAAAGTAGCTTTAGCTAATCTGTCCATCCCTAAACAGGTCAAAACACCTTTTGGTATCACCAGAGCGGACTGTTGGAAACTGGCACAAGAAGGTCGGATTAGCGTAATACCTCTAAAAGTCAAAGATAACGTTACAGCGGCTGGGCATGTAACAGTGATAGAAGCTATGTTGATGGCCCGTGCAGTAATTGTGTCTGATGCCTATGGCATGAGCGATTATGTTAAGCATGGAGAAACAGGTTGGTTAATCAAACCCGGTTGTAAACAGAGTATGAAGGAAGCGATTCAAACGCTATGGAACGATCCGGCATTACGAAATCGCTTGGGCAAAAATGCAAGAGCATACGCTAGAAAGAATTTTTCTCATGAGAATGCGGCGCTCTCTTTAGAGAAAATTTTGGATGAGGTTAGTGGTCGTACTAGCAAGGTAACTGAAGCTTATGCTAAGCCTCCTGAAGTTCTGGATGCTTGTAAGTAAATATAATCGTCTACTGCTATCTACAGCATTGGCAATAGTTTACTGATATGAGCTAAATTTTGGATTGACTTGCAAGCCTAGGATAGCCCCAACGCAACTTGGCAATTTCAATATCCATCCTTGTCATCTAAAGAGTGAAAACATGAAAAAGGTTTCTATAGTTATACCTCTGTATAATACTGAGAAGTATGTCCGACTGGCACTCGAATCAGCATTAGCTCAGACGTATCAGAATTTGGAGATCATAGTTGTTGATGATGGGTCTACCGATGAAGGTGTAACTATATGTCAACAATTTACTGATGACAGAATCAGAATTATTCAGCAGGAAAATAGAGGCCTTTCAGGTGCTCGTAATACAGGTATTCGCCATGCGGAAGGAGAATATGTAGCTTTTCTTGATGCAGATGATCTTTGGATTCCAGAAAAGGTCGAACGCCATGTTGAACACTTTGAAAAACGACCTGAGATTGGCATAAGTTTTAGCTATTCTACATTTATAGATGAGAATGGCACACCGTTAGGCATTTATCAGATATCCAAGGTTAGCCAAATTACTCCACTTGATATCTTATGTCGCACACCCATCGGTAATGGATCTGCAGCGGTTTTCCGCAAGGAAGTCTTTGAGAATATCAAGTTCCCAGTGCAAGTTGATGGCATTATAGAAGAGCACTACTTTGATGAAGCATTTAGAGAATCTCAAGATGTAGAGTGCTGGATGAGAGTCGCCATTAAAACCAAATGGATTATGGAAGGGCTTGCAGAGCCCTTAACTTTATATCGGGTAAATTCGAAGGGTATTTCAGCCAATTTAACCAAAAAGATGAAGGCCTGGGAGCGTTTACTCAATAAAGTTAGAAGCTATGCTCCCGAGGAAATGGAGCAATGGGAAAAACCTGCCATGGCATACCATTGTCGCCATCTGGCTAGAAGGGCTGTAACGCTGAAAGATGGAGGACAGGCCATGAAACTCTTCAGCCGAGCAATCGCTACATATGCACCAATCTTGATTGAAGAACCATTCCGAACATTTCTCACCGGAGCTGCAGCTAGTGCGTTGTGGATTCTACCCATTAACGTATATCAGAGGTTATTTGAAGTAGCTGCCAACCTGACTGGTTCAAGTCAAAGACGCCGTATGACCAGATACTCAACCGTGTATCAGTCATCGTCTCAGAAGGTAGCCTCCTAGCCCTCAAAACAGTTCTCGTGTATTAAGACACATGAATCATAAGAGAAGTACGCTAGGATGGTTACAATCCCTTACTTTACGGGAAATCGATGCAACAGCAATTCAAGATTCTTGTGTTGCATTGTATGTCTAAATACTTATTTTTATAGTTAGCATGAATGTTTTAGTAACGGGCGTAGCTGGTTTCATTGGTTATTTTATAGCTAATAAACTTTTAAAGGCTGGGCACAGTGTTTATGGCATCGATAATCTTAATGACTACTACGATACTTCCTTAAAAAAAGATCGATTGGAGCAACTTCTACCCCATGCTTCATTTACATTTAATCAGCTTGATCTAGCCGATCGTCGTGGGATGGAAGATCTGTTTCAACAACAGTCTTTTGATCGAGTTATTCACTTAGCAGCACAGGCTGGGGTTAGATATTCTCTAAAAAATCCTCATGCTTACGCAGATAGCAATCTAATTGGATTTGTCAACATTTTGGAAGGTTGTCGCCATAGCAAAGTGGCACATTTAGTGTATGCATCATCCAGTTCAGTCTATGGTGCTAACCGAACAACTCCATTTTCTGTGACTGATAATGTGGACCATCCAGTGTCCCTTTATGCAGCAACCAAAAAAGCCAATGAGCTAATGGCTCATTCGTACAGTCATTTGTATGATTTACCCACGACAGGGCTCCGTTTCTTTACGGTATATGGGCCTTGGGGTCGACCTGATATGGCCTATTTTAAGTTTGTTGATGCGATCGCAAACAATCGCCCTATTCAGGTTTATAACCACGGTAAAATGCAGCGAGACTTCACATATATTGACGATGTAGTAGAAGGTATTGTGCGAGTCATGGACCATCTACCTAGCCCTCTCGCTGACGAAGAATTTAACACTGCCGCTCCCTACAAAGTCTATAACATTGGCAACCATAACCCTGTCAGCTTGATGCACTTCATTGAAGTCATTGAGAAGGTGCTTGGGCAAGTTGCCGTCAAAGAAATGATGCCCATGCAGCCAGGGGACGTCACTACAACCTATGCCGATGTAGCTGAACTTACGGCAGATGTGGGCTTTGCTCCCAACACCCCCTTAGAAGAGGGTATCAAGAACTTCGTCACTTGGTATAAAGACTACTATCAATAGCCATATTCTAGTACCCGATGGCAGAAATTTGGCAGCTATTGCATCCACCCATCGACTCATCCACATTTGATAGTGGGCAAACTTACGCCACAGAGTATTAGGGCCACACTAGCCATACTATTTAAGTTGAAATTGCGTAACAATGGCATTTATTTCTAATAGCAAGAAGTTTGTATTTATTCACCTACATAAATGTGGAGGCACGAGTGTTGAACGTGCTTTAGCTGCTGATATGCAGTGGAATGACATTATTTTAGGCAGTACTGACTATGGTGAACTAATACAGCGATCCTACGAAAAACAGTTTGGCATATATAAGCATTCATCTGCAGCTACTATTAAAAATGTGATAGGCGATGAATTATGGGATCAATATTTTACGTTTTCAATCGTAAGACATCCGATTGATCGCATGGTTTCATATTATGCATATCTTAAAACACACTATTTGGGGAAGTATCGGGGCTCGGCCATTAAATTGATGTACTACGCCGACCAGATCCATACCTTACCAAAGCCATTAACCCGTATACCCAAGCTATATGATGCGTTTAGGTGGCCCGGAGTTACAGATTGTATAAAAACCAATAATATATCTGACTTTATTCACTCAGAAGGGTCTTGGCAATCTTATGGCACCATGCCTCAGTTTGATCAACTTACAGATTCAAGTCGTGAGAATGTAATCGTTGATTATGTCGGTCGCTTAGAAGACATATCTGAAGATTGGCAATTTATTTGTGATAAAGTCGGACTTTCTACATCATTACCCCATTCGAACAAATCAAAACGTAAGTATAAGGAATGGCGAAAGTATTTTAGTCTAGATGACATTAATTTCTTGGCAGAAAAATATCAAAAAGATATGGAGATTTTTGAATATTCTATCTAGGTATTAATGTATCTTACATCTCAGCTCTAAGGTATATTATTAGCGGCATTGCTTATCCTTGAGATAATTTTAGTTGTGAGATGCGGTCAGATAGCAATGGCCCTAGACCAATTCATCCCCTAAATCAGCAATCGCTTCTTAGCCAATTCATCAGGCCTTATCAGAAATATTTTCTTGTAAAGAAGCTAACCAAGAAACTCTATTCTCTGATTCTCGAAAACGCACTGCCAGTTTTAATTCAAAAAGCTTCCCCTGTAGATAAGTTATTTGTAATTATGGTTAGAGCATTTCTGAGGAAAAATGTCCCAGAGCCTATTAAGGAACCTGTCAAAAAAGTATTAAAGGACTATGGTCAGGCTACGAGTAAATGGAGAGCACTGCCAGATTGGTTAATTATAGGAGCACAAAAGGGAGGAACCTCATCTCTTTTCTTTTATCTCCAGCAACATCCTGAGATTGGCTTTGCCCCAGAAATCACAAAAGAAGTTCACTATTTCGATTGGCATCACCAACATTACTTAGATTGGTATCGGGCTCATTTCCCACTAAAAATCTCCTATAAGCTCTCTAATATACGTTCGACAGGCGAAGCTACACCTGAGTATCTTTTTCACCCTTTAGCCCCCAATAGGATATCGAAGTCCCTGCCAGATGCAAAATTTCTCATTATTTTGAGAAATCCAATTAATCGGGCCTACTCCCATTGGAAAATGAGTATTCGCCATGGTCATGAAACGCTAAACTTCCTTGATGCTATCGAGGCTGAGGAAGATAGACTGGGGCAAGAGAGAGAACATCTTAAAACCCAAGGAGATGAATACTCTTGGCATAGCCCATTAGCTTGGTTCTCATATTTAAGTCGAGGTAGATATACAGAACAGATAGAGCATTGGTTAAAGTTTTTTTCTAGGGAAAAACTTCTGATTCTTCGCAGTGAAGATATGTTTTCCAATCCCCATGAGGTGTTATCAAAAACAACCCATTTTCTAGAACTGAAGGAATTTAAAAGGATTGACTTAGAGCCAATGAATACTGGAGGTTATCAAAAGAAGATGCCACCTGAAACATATAAAAAACTAGCCGCTTATTTTGCCCCTCACAACCAGAATCTTCTTAAATATGTTGATTGGGATCCTAAATGGTAAATAGCATGATCTAACAACAACACAAGTAAAATAATCCGGAAATTTGCACACGCATTTTTTCTTCAACCGCTCGCGATTTAATGATGGCAAGCGGTTTTTTGCTATCTCAAACCAGAGCTAGCCCTGATCACGACTGCTAATAGCAGAAGCTCATAAACTATTAAGTCGATTTTCTTATATTTATAATCGAGGCTTGTATTACCAATTGCTACAGAGTTGGCTTGATGGCAACGATGCTAATCAGCAGTGGATACATTTATGCTTCTATAACCCCAAACAATGGAGCCAGTCTTAGTCATCTTAAGATCAAGAGACAGCAATGGAATACGGTGAATCTGAAAATTCTCTTGAGTATGTAGATATTTTCCAGATGCACTACGGTTAAACCCTAATATAGAAATAGAGGAAGATACAAAACTTACTCTGTGAGTTTGCTATTTGTTGTTTGGGTGTGTCTAAGTTTGCTGTATCAAATTGTGATTGACATATCCAAATATTTGGTGAGTGTGGGGCGGCATGACTGCAAAAGACTTATTGAATCAAGGAGTTGACTTGGCAAGGCGACAAGACTGTTTGGGCGCGATCACAATTTTTAATACTGTGATTGAGTCTCTGCCCAACTATGCTAAGGCCTATTTCAACCGGGGATGTGCCCATTATGCTATGGGTGACTATGCCGTAGCCATCGAAGACTTTAGTTGGGCAATCCATCTGGCACCTGACTACGCGTCAGCTTATCTCAATCGGGGCAATGCCCAGCGCAAACTGGGACATACAGACGCCGCGTTAGAAGACTTTGAGCATGGGATTCAGCTAACACCTCTATCTACACGAGGATATTGCAATCGCGGTTTGCTCAGGCTGGATGTGGGCAATTATGCAGGCGCTGTGCGGGATTTTGATTATGCCCTCAGGCTACAGCCTCATTTCCCCCGTGGGTATCTATGGCGGGGAGTGGCCTGGCTACGCTGCGGTGACTTTAAACGGGCTATTAATGATTTGAATCGAGCTCTAGCCCTAAATCCACACTGTGCGAAAACCTACAACCAACGTGGTTTAGCCTACTTTTACCAGGTTGATTATAGGCAGGCTCTAGCCGATTTTAATCAAGCCGTTGACCTCGATAAAGACTTGGCTGATGCCTATAACAATCGAGCAACCCTGCGTACAGAAATGGGGGATTATGCAGGCGCAATGGCAGACTATTGTGAAGCTCTACACCTCAACCCTGCCTTACCTGAAGCCTATCCTCAAACATTAAAGCAGTTACACAATGCGCTCCACGATAGTCCGGCTCCAGGGAAGTTATCGCTATTGAACAATCGTGGCAACACCCGCGCTACCCTGGGTGACAGTGGTGGAGCATTAAATGACTATGCCGAGGCACTGCGTCTTGACCCTAACCATGCCTATGTTTATAACAATCGGGGATTAGTCAGGCTTTATCTCCACAATTATGAGATGGCCGCTACCGATTTTAGTGAGGCCATTAAACTTAACCCCCAATTTGCAGAGGCGTTTAGTAATCGAGGCGGAATTCGACAACACCTTGGAAACTTGGAAGGTGCACTCCAGGATATCAATCAGGCGCTTGACCTGAACCCATCTTTAGCCAATGCCTATGTCCATCGAGGCAGGATCCATGTGGACCTCAAAAACTACATGAAAGCCATGGCAGATTTTAATAAAGCTCTGGCTCTCCAGCCTGACGCTGCCCATACGCTGAATGAACGAAGCGTACTGCGGTTTCGTCTTAATGATACGGAAGGTGCACTAGCTGATGTCAACCGAGCCTTAGAGCTACAGCCTCAGTTTTCAGATGCCTACATTAACCGGAGCTTGATCCGATTTGATCGAGGGGATCGCTCCGGCGCATTTAGTGACCTTGACTCAGTTATGAGTCTTCATCATCAGCGAACGCCCAGACCAGATGACCGCGCCATTGCTTAATTAATCATCGTCTTCCCACACTTCAAATGTGTCTAGATCGATAGCAGGACGATCTGCTTGAGTATTCGAATCACTGAGTTTATCGAGGGCGTTCTCAACCGTGTTTTCCAGCGCTCTGTTCAAAGGGGCAATTCGTTTTTTAGCTTTGGAGACCTGCTGATTAAACTGCGATCGCAACCCCTGAGTCCTATCTTGCAGTTGTTGACCCGTGGAGCGTAATTGTTCATTTACATCGTCAGATAACCAACGCTCCTGGGCATAGTCTGACCATCCCTGGGCTCGCTGTTGCACTTGGTCTGCCAGGGATTGAGCCGTCGTTTGAGCCGTTGTTTGCCACCCCTGTTCAGCCATGGGCACAGTTTCATCAGCCAAGTACTCAGCCTGCTCTGCCGCCTGAGCCGACACCATTATTCGCTTACGACCAGCACTGATAATCGCTTCAGGTGCTAACCCATATAGCCCCGACTGCCCTGGTTGGGCAAATAGATACTGCAATACCTCACCACTACGCTCAAACCGATAGTCCACAATCTGGCCAATACAGTTACCCATATCCGTCCAAACCTCCAGACCGACCATGGCTTGAGCCGCCGATTGAGCCATGTCAGCCCCACGGCCATGAATCACAATACTATCGGCACCGATATTGACAATCTGTTCCCAGCTATAGGTTGGACGCTGGCGCTGCCACACGGGTCCTTGACACACCAGAGCAACCACCTTGCCCTGGTTCAAATCCACGAGTAAGCTATCCACAATTCCTAGCTCGTCCGTAGTGTCATAATCCAATATTAAGCGGCCAAGCAACGACCCCTGTCTTAGGCAAGCCCCATCAGCCATGGCAGTAACTCTATAAAACGCCTGTACTTGAGTTATAGCACTCTAGCCGAATAGAAAAACAACGCAGGGTCAAGCATGGTGGTAGAACCCACACCGCTGATTGGCTGTTCTTTAAGGCTTATGTTAATTCTGTGGGGTTTTCCACCTGGTGAACCCCCACTCTCTTTATAAAATGTAGTAGAAGCAACGGATGGGTATAGGGACTTATGGATATCGCAATCAAGCGTCCTATTCTGATTGGTGGTTTAGGTCTCAGCGCCAGTTTATGGTTATTGGATGTCGTGCATCACATGCCCATGGACGGGTCATTAGTACTGGGTGCGATCGCACTTGGTTCAGGAGTATGGTGGTTCAGCCAGCAACGTCAACGTAGTGTGGTTCCGGCTATTCCCAAACAGGTCACCGTTCAACGGGATGCTATCGACCAGGCCTTAGACCGCACCGATCAACTCATTGAGCTACTGTTAACTGAAAATAGCCAAGCCGCTGCCCAAGCAGAACTCTATCGCACCGACTATGATCTGCTGCTGGATAGTCTAGAGCGCATTGAGTTAAAGGTTGCGATTACTGGCAATAAAGCCACAGGCAAGACCACTCTACTCACCTGTTTACAGACCGCTGACACAGCAGCATTAACCTTTACTGAACCGTCCGATGACATCAGCGATGCAGATCTAGTGCTTTTGGTGATTGCAGGCGATATGACTGCTTCAGAGCTAAATTGCCTAGAAACGCTGGTTTCTGGAGGGTATCAAGTGCTAGTGGTGCTGAATAAACAAGACCAGTACACCCCTATGGATCAGGCAGTGGTGCTGGATCGGATTAAGGGGCGGGTGGCAGAACGCAATGTGGAAGCGGTTGCGATCGCAGCTAATCCCAATCCAATCAAAGTTCGCCGCCATGCCGAGTCAGGTGAAATTCTTGAATTTTTTGAGCAGTCTGCTGCCGATCTAGAGGCCCTTACCCAAAAACTCGATAGCTTTGCCGCTGAACCATCCTCTTTAGTGATGGCCACCACCCTGCGTCAGACAAAAGCACTGCAACAGCGTATTACCGCATCCCTAAACGAGTATCGTCGCCAAAAAGCAATGCCCGTCATTGAGAAAATGCAGTGGATTGCAGCCGGTACGGCCTTTGCCAACCCAATAGTCACCGTGGACCTGCTGGCGACAGCTGCCATCAATGGCCAGCTCGTGTTAGACATCGGCACTATCTATGGTCAAAAATTCTCCATGGATCAGGCTAAGGCCGCTGCAGGTACCATCGCTGAATTAACCGTCAAGTTGGGGCTGGTCGAACTAGCCTCTCAAGCCCTTGGAACAGTCCTCAAAAGTCATGTAACTACCTACCTGGCTGGTGGAGCAGTGCAGGGTATCAGTGCCGCGTATCTCACCCGTCTAGCTGGCCTGACTCTGATTGACTACTTCGAAGAACAAAGCTTGTTAGACACTACCGAGCTTAACTTTGAAGGACTGGGTAGCCGTCTACAAACATTATTCCAGCAAGCTCGCCAGAGTTTAGCCCTTAAGGATTTTGTGACCCAGGCCCTACCTCACCTACCAAAAGCAAGCACAGTCGCTAGCTAGAAAGTTTGAACAAGACGGGTAGTGGGCAATGGGATAAAGCTAAAAATCCTGTTGCCCAAATATCACTTTTCGCCTGAGCAATCAGCTCTAAGCACACCTAAACCATGACCGATCCCGCCTTGATTCAGGAAACATTTACTAATGTCAGCACTGCGTCCCAGAGGATTGCAGAGACTACAGTCCAGCCCCTTGTCGAGAGGGCCCGCGACAGTTTGCGACAAACAATTGATCGCTATATTCCACAGCTAGAGCTAACTCGCTCCGATGCCGACGAACTCAAACGTCAGGCTGCCGTTAAGGCCGGTATTGATCAGCTGACAACCCTATTAAACAAGCTAGATAGCACCCTACTTCGGGTCGCCGTATTTGGTCTAGTCAGTCGCGGTAAGTCAGCTGTACTCAATGCTTTGATCGGCGAAAAAATCCTTGAAACAGGGCCTCTAAATGGTGTTACCCAATGGCCTCGGTCTCTCTATTGGACACCGTCCGCATCTGAGGGAGAAACAACTCTCAAAATCGAACTTATTGATACGCCTGGCCTAGATGAAATAGAAGGAGCTGAACGGGGACAAGTCGCGCAAGATGTAGCCCAACAAGCTGATTTAATCTTATTTGTAGTGGCAGGTGATATTACACGCACTGAGTACACAGCTCTACAAACGCTGCACGAAACCCGTAAACCATTGCTGTTAGTCTTTAATAAAACGGATCTCTATCCAGACATAGACCGTCAGGCTGTTTACGACAATCTCCAGCACCTTAAATGTCAACTAGCGTCTGATGAAGACACTAGAGAAGAGACCAATGACACAACAACCATTAAATCATCGGACGTTCCCATCGTAGACGACGTTATCCTGGTGGCTGCAGACCCTGCCCCTCTGAAGGTGCGTGTAGAGTGGCCAGATGGTCATGTCACTGAAGAATGGGAAACCTCTGCACCAGAAATTGAGCCTCTCACAACAGCGCTGATCGATCTTCTTCAAGCGGAAGGTCCGACATTAGTCGCCCTCAATACTTTGCATCAAGCAAATCAAGTCAACACCAACTTAGCCAAAGCAACCGCAGAGTTAAACCAGACTGCAGCCGATAACATCATCTTGCAATTTGCAAAATACAAGTCTGCTGCGGTGGCTTTGAACCCTGTCGCCGTGCTGGATCTCCTAGGCGGTGTGGGCTCTGACCTGGTTATGATCCGTAACTTGGCCAAACTTTACGGCTTTCCCATGACTAGTTTTGAAGCTAGCAAACTATGGCAAGCAATTGTCCGCAGTTCTGGCACACTACTTTTAAGTGAGCTAGGCAGCGGATTGCTCCTAGGTCTTGGCAAAAGTGGAGCTGCCCTATGGAGCATGATCGATGGCTCTGCTGGATTAACCGCCTATGCTGGCGCAATGGGAGCCCAAGCGGCAGCGGCAGGCTATGGCACTTACGCTGTCGGCCAGGCTGCCCGTGTTTATCTAGAACAAGGTTGTTCTTGGGGACCTCAAGGCATTAAGACCCTGATGCACACTATTGTAGAAAATGCTAATACAGATTCTGTCCTTGAGCGGCTGCAACAAGAAGTCCGACTATCAATAGAAGAAGATATTAAGCAACGGGCTCAATAGCCACATTTTAAGTTTAATGTCTAGCTTTCTAACAAAGTCTGTATCAATCACATGACAAGGGATAAGAATGCCTCCTATTAAAGGCTAGACCAAAGTAGATAAACGAGCAAAACCATGGCTTCTCAAGGACACAATCACGATAATGATTAAAGTTGAGAGATTTGTCGGGCAAGCTGAAAGTCCAAGTCTGTTAAACCCTGAGCATCATGGGTCGTTAGCTCCAGTGAAACTCGGTTGTAGCTGATACTAATATCAGGATGGTGATTAAGTTGTTCAGCAGGCTCAACTAAATTGTTGACAAACGTGATTGCCGCAACAAAATCTTCAAATGTTCGAGTATAGAATAATGTGTTGCCATCTGTTGTCCAGTTTGGTAAATTTCCTATGCGGAGTTTGACCTCCAATGGACTTAGACGGGTCAGGTTATTTTTAGTGCTCACAACAGAATGCTCACTGCCCTCAACTAGCTTGGGAAAGATCGCAAGTATCTCTTGGGCACCAACATTCGCAATTATCAAAGCATTAAGAATACAATTCATTGAACTCAACCGCATTAGCATTGGTATAGTGATTGACTCAACAGCAGGGGACGATGCTCCCCCTGCAAAGGGTACAAAGACCTTCCACAAAATGCGACAATGGAAATTGTCAATTCTTTTTACATTAATTAACTGGTATTCCCAATGCTAAAGCGACTAGCTGCTCTGATGATTGTGTTTGCCACGATGTTTGGCCTCCAGGCCTGTAGCGGTTCGGCTCCTGTGAGTTTGCTGAACTACGTTAATAGCTATCAGGGCTATCAGTTCAGCTATCCAACTGGCTGGGTAGAAGTTAAGGTATCCGGTGGACCAGATGTTGTATTTCACGACATCATTAACGTAACTGAGAACGTTAGCGTCGTTGTGAGCCCAGTGGCAGAGGGCAAAACCCTGGAAGAATTGGGTGGCCCCACTGAAGTTGGCTACAAGTTATCTAAAAGCATCACAGAGATGGCTGGTGATAGTCGCAATGTGGAACTTATTAATGCTCAAAATATAGAGACTGACGAGGGTAAAATCTATTACATTCTGGAGTATTTAGCGACCACATCCGAAGGGCAACGCCATAATCTAGCTAGTGCCATCGTACGTCGTGGTCAGCTATTTACATTTAATGCATCTGTTCCCGAAGCTCGCTGGAAGCGCCTTAAGAATTCAATCACTCAGTCGGTAGCGTCATTCTCGGTTTACTAGACAATGTCTGCTCCTCAGTTTGTCCTAGCGTCAGCCTCCTCAGCACGACGTCAGCTTCTTTTAAATGCCGGGGTTCAGCCTTTTGTATCCCCCAGCAAGTTTGATGAGGATCAAATTACCCTAAGTGAGCCAGGTGCATTGGTAAAGGCGCTATCCTTGGGCAAGGCAGAAGCTGTCGCGCCTCTGTTTCCAAATGCAGTGGTGTTAGGATGCGATTCAGTCCTAGCATTTGATGGGGCCATTTACGGTAAGCCTGAAACACCAGAAGATGCTGTCAAACGCTGGTGGAAGATGCGCGGTAAAGTGGGCGAGTTATTTACTGGCCACACACTAATATCTCCGCAGGCAGCGAAAACGTTAACTCGATGTCAGGTGACTCGGGTTTATTTTGCCTGGGTTAGCGATCGCGAAATTGAGGACTATGTGGCCACAGGCGAACCAATGCATTGTGCCGGTGCTTTTACCATCGATGGCAAAGGTGGCTTTTTTGTGGAAAAGCTAGAGGGTTGCCATACCAATGTCATCGGTCTGAGTATGCCGATGCTACGTGACATGCTGGGATCCTTAGGGTATCGGGTGACGGATTTTTGGTAAGGCCAAAAAATTGCGGTTTGAGTTCGATATTAAACACTCTCCCTTAACTGCCAGCGCAACAGCAGAGAATTAAGCACTACGCTAATCGAACTAAACGCCATGAAACCACCTGCATAGCCAGGACTCAAGGCAATTTCAAAGTTCGGCAACAAAACGCCCGCCGCCAGGGGAATACAAATCAGGTTATAGCCAAAGGCCCAGGCTAAGTTCTGACGAATTTTATTAAAGGTGCTGCGACTGAGTTCCAGGGCAGCTGACACATCGTTTAGGTCATCACGCATCAGCACAACATCAGCGGTTTCCATAGCAATGTCAGTGCCTGAGTGCATGGCGATACCGACGTCAGCCTGGGCCAGGGCAGGCGCATCATTGATGCCATCACCCACAAAGCCAACACAGTGCCCCGCTTGCTGTAGCTTTTCAATGGCATTGACTTTGTCGGCTGGTGTCATACTGCCTTCTGACACAGCAATCCCTAAATCCATGGCTAATCGATGGGCAACGGCTGGTCGATCACCACTCAGGAGCTGGATCTGAAGATTTTTGCGGTGGAGTTGTTCAATCACTGATTTGGCTTCCTCGCGGGAGCGATCAGCCGCAGCTAGAAGGCCAACCAATTGATGATCAACAGCGATATAAACCAGAGTTTTACTCTCAGCACTCAAGGTATTGGCAACATCACTAGCCATATCAGTAGCGATATTGGCTTGAGCTAACCAGGCGTCATTGCCGAGGTGGAGCGTTTGATTGCCTAACTGTGCAACAACTCCACGTCCCGGAGTTGTTGCGCTATCTGTCACGTTAGTTAAAGGAAGCTGTCGCTGAGCAGCCTCGTTGAGAATGGCTTCGGCTAAAGGATGGCGGGTTCCTTGCTCAACACTAGCTGCTAGACGAATCACATCATCCTCAGTCAAGCTGGCGTCATAGCTAATGCAGTCAGTCACCCAGGGCTGCCCCGTTGTCAGGGTGCCGGTCTTATCAAAAATGATGGTGTCTAAATGATGGGCCGTTTCTAGAACATCACCACCACGCACCAATAATCCCCTCTGGGCTCCAATACCAGACCCCACTAGAATCGCCATGGGAGTGGCTAATCCCAATGCACAGGGACAGGCGATCACCACAACAGCAATGGCTAATTTCAGACTCACCAACAGCCTTGAAGTTTCTATAACATGGTGACTGTAATGAACATGGTGCGGATTGAGAGCCGCTTGGATCGCATCAGGCCAGATGGTAAATCCAACGCCGTACCAAAAGCAAAATGTCAGTAGAGCGAGGATTAAAATCCCGTAGGTAAAGTAACCGGATAATGTATCTGCTAAGCCTTGTATGGGGGCTTTACGAGTTTGAGCAGATTCAACCAGACTGACCATCTGGGCCAGGGTACTATCCGCGCCAGTGCGGCTGACTCTAATGGAAATCACACTCGACTGGTTTAGGGTACCGCCGATTACGGGATCACCAATCTGCCTCAGGACAGGCAACGCTTCTCCAGTGACCATTGCCTCATTAATGGTGGTTTGCCCCACCTCAATCTCCCCATCTACTGGGATTTTATCGCCAGGCAAGACTTGGATGATGTCACCGACCTGCACTTGATTAATGGGAATCTCGACATTGTCGCCTGGTGAATCACCTGTCACCAGGCGAGCGCCCTGGGGTTGCAGTGCAATCAAACTACGAAGAGCCTCAGTGGCTCGAAAGCGAGCACGTTCTTCTAACGTACGCCCTAACAAAATAAAGCTGAGCAACATGACGGGCTCATCAAAAAAGCACTCCCAGCCTAATTTTGGCAAGGCTAAGGCCACAACGCTAGCGGTATAGGCACTCAGGGCACCAATACTCACTAGAGTATTCATGTTAGGACGGGCACGGCGTGCTCCCTGCCAGCCATCTTGTAGAATTTCTCGCGCAGGCCCCACTAAGGTGAGGGTGGCTAATGCAAAGTGAAAGCTCAGGCTGCTGAGAATAGGTCCTGAAAAACTGCTATCTGGATCGCCCACATGTTCTATGTGGCCAAGGATTGAAAGGACTAAGAGAGTAAGTGCGATCGCAACCCGCCATACCTGTCCTTGCTGCTCGGCCTCTTGCTGCTCAGCCCAATTGCCAGGGTCTTCGCCTTGCCGTACCTGGCTGGGGAAACCGGCATCTGTGAGTACAGTTGCCAGCCGTTCAGGTTTCACAATCTCGGCCTGATATTGGATGGCTGCTGCCTTGGTGACCAAATTCACGGTCGCTGTCGCCACACCATCACACTGACGCAGTTGGGTTTCCACTGCCCGCGCACACCCAGCACACATCATGCCGTCTACATTTAGGACGGTAACCGCTGGAGACAGTTGTTCAGATGTCGATGTTGCAAGAGAAGGCGGTGAAACCGTTGAGGACATAACTAGATAGAAAGCAGACCATTTGAGCCTAACGTCGATCACCGAAATTTGGCGTAAGACTCATAAACTCTCAAGAAAAATTTTCAACCACCAAAATCATGTAGGGCTGTGCCATGGCGTACCCCTACATGATTTTTCTAATGAGCTTGACCTAAATTCTAAGGAGTCTGAACCTGTTCTAATTGGGAGGGAACCAGACGATCCAGCCAGTTCAGTAGAAATTCCCGATTGGCAGCAATATCTTCAGGTGCCGTTGCATCAGCTCCTTTGGGTAATAGCCCAATCAAAGCTGCATTGGTCACACAGAACATAGAACGCTGAAAACTAGCGCAAATTTTGACCCGCACGTCTCCCAAGCCGCGTTCGGTCTTGAGGTAATGCTCTTCCAAATAGTCCGGCAGATGACGGAACATATCTTGCATCAATAATGTGGGAGGAATACCGCTACCCCCAACGGGTACCGGATCAGCATACAGTGCACCATAGGCAAAGCGGCTCTTATCCGGAGAAATTTGCTGAGCTTGGGCATTATAGGACACCGTCCCCAAGAAAGGCAGTCCCCGAAAGAAAATAGATTCTACATAGGGAATGGCCGTGTCAGGCAAGAAGGTTAGGCCAGCAGAGGCAGGCAAAATATCATAGGTTTTGCCACCAATTTCAACACTGTAGGTAATGGGTCGGCCCGCATCAGCCACCAGGCCATCCTTAATATAGTCGACGATCTGGGGAATATGCTTAATTTCTCCCCGGCGATAACGAGCCGCTAACGACGTGAAAATATCGCTCATCACTCGCCAGAATTGCCCCAACCCACTGTAGTAGGAAAGCTGACGAATTTGTTCAATCAGAAACTCAGGAAAGGCTTTATGGAAAAACTGTAGCACCGGGTTGTATTTGATTTTGGCTGCGATCGCAGTCTGACAATTTTCCCGAAACTCATCCGTATCCAAATAGGCATCTAACCCGCCACCACCGTGCCACATCATGGCTCTCATGATGTATTCGGCATACTCATAGTTAATGCGATCATGGCAAAAATGTCGCCACATTCTTGCAGGGTTAATCTCTCCATCAAAGTATTTGAACACTGGAAATAGGTTCAAAAACTGATGATCGGCAATGTGAATCAGGTTAATGGAATAGTAATCCAACACAATGCCATAACTATCGAGGGCACCCATCACATGAACTACATTATCCGGAGTATCCGGCAACAAGGTACCACCTGACAGCAGGCGGTCAGCATAGTGGGCAAATGGATGAATATCTTTCAATTGAGAAGGCATAGTTTGGATCATAAGGCACAGTCCTCATCCGAACAGCTAGCTAAATCTGTAGAAGGATTTTCAAGCGGCATTGTCGCCAGATGAGCTGACGACAGCTCTAACTTAATTGGCATCGCCTCATACATGGACGTTGTTGTCGGCTCAATCCAACGAGTCATCCAGCTGGGGCTCAAACCAAACACAAACAACAAACCCACTAAAACCAAAGCAGGCATTCGGTCTTGCCAAGTGACCACAGGTAAAACAGGATCTTGTTCTAAAGCTTGTTTTTTAGTTGTCGCTAAACGCCCAAAGAACGCACGATTTACCAACAGCAAAAAATACACTGCCGTGAGACCAGACCCCAGTAAACATAAAAGAGTTTGAGGTGCAAAACTCGCAAAGCTGCCACGATAGACAATAAATTCAGAGATAAAGCCCACCATACCAGGGATACCAGCACTAGCCATCACTGCCAGCACCATAACGCTACCAATTATGGGCAAACCTCGTTCTGGATTTAACAGACCTCGCAGTACAGTCAAATCACGCGTTCCCGTTTTCTTGTAAACCACGCCAACTGCTAAAAAAAGCAACGCTGAAATAAAGCCATGGCTCACCATCTGAAAAACAGTACCGACAAAGCTGAGAGGATTAGACGCCGAAGCCGCTAACAACACATAGCCCATATGACCTACTGAACTATAGGCCACCATTTTCTTCATGTCAGTTTGGGCAATAGCTGCCAGTGAGCCATAGAGAACACTCACAACAGCCCACCAGGCAAGGTAGGGAGCTAAATCCACCCAAACCTCGGAAAAGGTAACCACACCAAATCGAAAAAGACCGTAGGTACCTAACTTAAGCAACACACCAGCCAACAGCACAGAGATGGGTGTGGACGCCTGCACGTGGGCATCGGGTAGCCACGTGTGAAGTGGGAAAAGAGGAATTTTAATACCAAAACCAATGAGCAGCGCCGCTAACAAAACTGCCTGTTGAATCCAGGGCAACCCATGGCCCATGGTCGCACTGTAATCAAAGCTAGAAGACCCACTGAGCCAAACTAGACCCAGAAATGAAGCCAAAATCAAAATTCCAGAGATAGCCGTATAAATCAGAAATTTTGTAGCAGCATAGCCCCGTTGAGGTCCTCCCCAAATCGCAATCAAGAGATAGAGGGGAATCAGCTCTAGCTCATAAAAGATAAAGAAGAGCAAGAGATTTTGAGCAACAAACGCACCGGCTACGGCAAAGGTAATCATCAGCAAAAGGCAATAGTAAAGCCTGGGCCGTCGAGTGTCATCGTCGCTGGCATAGACCGAAACTAGCGACAGAAGACTATTAATAATCACTAGCGGCAACGATAAGCCATCCAGACCTAACTCATATCCCAGCCCCAACGTCTCGAGCCAAGGAAGCGACTCTTGAAACTGTAGTCCGGTAATTGTCAAATCAAACTGCGTTAGCAGATACAAGCTGACCGCAAGATTAACTAACAAGCAGCCAACGCTGACATTTTTAGCTAACTTGCTGGTTAACTTACCTGGCCAGCAGCCAACAAGAATGGCTCCCAGTAATGGAATCAATAACAGTGCACTTAGCATCAGTTTCCCCTCACCACATCGCCCATGTCATCAACAATCCCAACAGACTCACCCCCAACACGATGGTGAAAATATAACCCTGGGATTGGCCAGATATGCTGTATTTCAGACCCTCTCCACTCATCAAGGAAACCATGCCTACCAAATTAACGGCTCCATCGACCACATAGCGATCAAACCAGCTAACAACTCGGGAGAACTGACTCACTAGAAACACTACAGTGACTCGATACAGTTGTTCGGTGTAAAAATCGTTAGCCAGAAGGTCTTGCATCAGCCGCATCGGTAGCTGAGTAGAACGAGCTAAAGAACGACTTAATTGCACCGTGCAACCAAGGGCTAAACCCATGAGTCCAGATACAATCAACGAGCCGAAGACTAAAGGATGCCAATACTGCAAAGGTGGCAGCAATGACATTCGCATCAAAGCCAAGGGCAACAAAATAATAAAAATACTTAGACCGATCATGGGAGTCCCCATCAACCAGTTAACCGATGGAGAACGACGGGTTTTAGGCGTGATGTCCCCTAAGAACACCAGTCGAAATATTCGCACCAGATTAAAGACTGTTAGGGCGTTAACCAACAAGAAGACAGCGGCTAAGACAGGATGCTCGCGACGCAAAAAGTCGACACCAAGCTGTAGCGCCCAAAAACCACCAAGCGGTAACACACCAACCATGCCAGCACTACCGACAACAAACGCAATCGTGGTGGCTGGCATCCGAGACCACACTCCGCCTAGCTCTGTAATGTTCTGGCAGCTAGTGTTATTAATAATTGCCCCCGTGCTCATAAACAGCAAGGCTTTTGCCACAGCATGGGTAAATAACAAACCAATGGCAACACCAGGCCACTCAGCCCCCACGGCGATGAAAACCAAACCAATATAAGCACTGGTGGAGTAAGAAAGGGCACGCTTGAGATCGACTTGTGCGATCGCAACTAGCGAAGCTCCAATGGCCGTTGTCGTGCCAATCACGATCAAAGCCGTCAGCGCCACAGGCGACAAAATCACAATGGGCTGTAGCTTAATCAGTACATAGGCTCCGCAGGTTACCACCACCGAATTTCGAAGAATTGATGCCGGACTGGGTCCCTCCATCGCCTCATCCAACCAAAGATGAAGCGGAAACTGGGCACATTTTCCTGTAGGCCCCGCAATCAAGGCTAAGCCCAGCAATGTCGCCGCCAACGGAGTCAAATCCGCAACCTTAACCCATTCGTACAGCTCATTGTAATGGAGATCCCCAGCCCAACTAGCCAGCCCCAGAACTGCCATCAACAACAGAATGTCTCCGACCCGCTTGGTGAGGAATGCATCTCTAGCTGCCTTGACCACCAGAGGCTGAGCATACCAAAAACCTACGATCAGATACGTAGATAGCGTCAGCATCTCCAGCAGGAAATAGGCCAGGAAGAAAGAACCGCTGAGTAAAACACCATTGACAGCCCCTTCGAAAAATCCCAAGAGAGAAAAGAAACGAGCTAGGGCCCAATCCTTTTCCATATATCCCAAACCATAGATTTGAGCCAACAACGCCAACCCCGTCGACAGCTCCATCGCCCCCAGGTTGAGCACCGACAGATCTAGATCAAAACTCAGCGAGAGATCAGCAACCTGCAACCACGGAAAATGCAGCTCAACTGAGCCCACATTCCAAATGCCCATAAAAATACAAGTGCCATGGGCAAATGCGAGGGCGGTCATAAACATATTGATGTAAACCGCTGGCCTGGGCCCCGTCCGCTGCACTAGGCCCATAGACCAAGGCAACGCCAAAATCACCCCCAAAAACCCATAAATCGGGATCAGCCAACCTAATTCAATCAGAGACTGCATCATTGCCATCAAAGAGCCCACCGGCAAACCATAAAACACCCTAAGCATCGAGCCAATCTACCAACACTCTCAGCGTCAGCTCCTCGGACTTTAACAACCCAAGAATTTTCGACACAGCTTTGCCCGGAATCATCCTCACTTACTAATGTGTGGATAGTCACAATACCAGGCATGTGAAAGACTCAAAAATTGGATTCAATTGCAACCCTTAGCCCAGATAAAAATCTATGACTAGTTTTAAGATTACTTATATTTCTTAATGGTACCTGATGAGTTACCCCAATAAGAGCCTTTCTGGATTCATGAATAATCTTCAATGATTGGCTAAGAACCATTGAAATATGTCAGCGTTAATTTATCCAAGAAACCCTACAGCCGATACCATAAGCACAAATACCCAGCACGCTGCATCACTTATATTTCAACAGGAAGCAACTATTTAGTTACGTTCCGTAGCAAATGGTTATCAGTTTTTATAATGCTTAACATTAGAAACAATCATTGAGACTTATATTGTCAAACTGCTAGCCCCCTCGTATTCTGAATTGTAGTCATGGAGTTATTGCAGACTAACGGTTTGCAAGGTACATCTCGCTGTGTGAAGTAATTCGAAAAGAATTCTTAATTTCATCTGGCCGAGATATAAATGCTTGAACTAAAGCTGTTTTTCTAGGAGATTTACGACAATGCCGATTGCCGTAGGAATGATTGAGACTCGCGGTTTTCCCGCTGTTGTAGAAGCTGCTGACGCGATGGTTAAGGCCGCGCGTGTAACCCTAGTTGGCTACGAAAAAATTGGTAGCGGTCGCGTGACCGTTATCGTTCGTGGCGACGTATCTGAGGTTCAGGCGTCAGTTGCTGCCGGTATCGAGTCTGCTAAGCGTGTAAATGGTGGTGAGGTTCTATCAACTCACATCATCGCTCGCCCCCACGAGAACCTGGAGTTTGTACTGCCCATTCGCTACACCGAAGCAGTCGAACAGTTTAGAACCTAGGCTTCTTGATTTCGATTACCCAAGTCCAGATAGATAGCATACCAAGGTAAAAATCGATGGCAATCGCAGTAGGAATGGTTGAGACCCTGGGTTTCCCAGCGGTAGTTGAGGCAGCCGACGCCATGGTGAAGGCAGCCCGTGTAACCCTAGTTGGCTACGAAAAAATTGGTAGTGGTCGTGTGACTGTTATCGTTCGAGGCGATGTTTCTGAAGTCCAGGCTTCTGTTGCTGCTGGCGTTGAGAACGTCAAGCGGGTTAATGGTGGCCAGACTTTGTCAACTCACATTATTGCCCGTCCTCACGAGAACCTAGAGTTCGTACTACCTATCCGCTATACCGAAGCTGTTGAGCAGTTTCGCGAGAGCGTAAGTGGTATTCGCCCCTATGGTAGATAAGGCATGCGCCTAGGGAAGGTTCGCGGCACAGTTGTTAGTACTTGCAAAGAGCCGAGCTTAACGGGCGTAAAGTTTTTACTAATTCAGTTTATTAGTGAAGACGGTGCGTTACTTCCTGACTACGAAGTTGCAGCCGATGTTGTGGGTGCCGGGCCTGGAGAATGGGTCTTGGTTACCCGCGGCAGTGCTGCTCGCCAACATGTTGGATATAACGAGAGGCCTGTGGATGCAGCTGTCGTTGCCATTGTTGACACCGTTAGTTTGGATTCTGGCTCGCTTTACAACAAACGTGAGGATTTTAGTTAATATTTTTTCTGGGAGGATATGGGCCAATGGTTAAGTCAGCCATGGCAGCATCCCCAGCCCAATATCAATCATCGGCTAAGCCGGTCATTGAACCTACTGCTTTCGTTCATTCTTTTTCTCAGGTCGTAGGTGGTGTTTATATTGGGGCCGAAGTGTCGATTGCCCCTGGCACCTCAATCCGGGCAGATGAGGGGTTGCCCTTTTACATCAGTAGTCACTGTGATATTCAAGACGGTGTTGTTATTCACGGTCTTAGTAAGGGTTGCGTACTAGGAGATAATGGCGATTCATATGCTGTTTGGCTATCGCCAAATGTCACACTCACTCATAAAGCGTTGATCCATGGTCCTGCCTATTTAGGTGAAGCCAGCTTTGTTGGTTTTAGATCAACAATTTTTAACGCTCGATTGGGTGATGGTGTCATTGTCATGATGCACGCCCTTGTTCAGGATGTTGAGGTGCCCCCAGGACGATGCGTTCCATCTGGTTCGGTAATTACAACCCAGGCTCAGGCAGATGCATTGCCCCGGGTGACTGAGGCGGATTTGGCACTCGTTCGAGACATTGTTGAGCCCCACATTGGTGAGCGTGCCCAAGAGCAAACAGCTCAATCAGGTAGCGCTTCAAAAGCGTTTAGGTATCCCGATGGTGCAGCAAATGCTGTTTCCATTCACTCTGCACGCCATTCGGCGAGTAGCTCACACACCCCATACACCATCGATAAGGTTGGTATAGATACTATGCAAGCACTAGCACCCGAAATTGTTCAACAGGTTCGTCAGTTTTTAGCGCAGGGCTACAAAGTTGGCTCAGAGTATGCCGACAAGCGCCGCTACCGCAGTGGTGTTTGGCAGAGCTGCCCAATCGTGCAATCTAGCCGTGAAGGTGAAATTCTTTCATCTCTAGAGCGCTGCATGGCTGAGCATCAGGGCAGCTATGTGCGTATCTTTGGTATCGACCCGGTCGGGAAGCGCCGTGTGGGCATGATCACTGTGCAACGTCCTGACGGCCAGCCTGTCGCTGCTAGTAAGCGTTCTATGGGGACTGCCCCTACTGCTACCCCAGCCAGTAACGGTGCCCCTGTGGGTGGAGATATTGCTAGTCAAGTGAGCGCCTGGCTGCGTCAGGGCTACAAGATTGGTACTGAGCATGCCGATCGACGCCGTTACCGCAGTGGTGTTTGGCAGACTTGCAGTCCTATCCAAACTACTCATGCATCTGAAGCCATTGCGGCTTTAGAAGCTTGTATGACCGAACATGCTGGTGAGTATGTACGCATGTTTGGCATTGACCCCATTGCTAAGTGTCGAGTATCTCCTGTTACGATTCAACGAGGCGATGGCAAGCCTGTCGCCCTCAGCACCGGTAGCAATGGCGCTGCAACCCCTACAGCGAGCCAGAATGGTGCATCTGTCCCGGTCACTAGCGGTGATTTAGTCCCCCAAATCCGCTCCATTTTGGCTCAGGGACAAAAAATTGGGATTGAGTTTGCTGATAAGCGCCGCTATCGCAGTGGTATCTGGCAAACGGCACCTGCTGTTTCTGCATCTAGCGAATCGGCGGCGGTAGCTGCCGTGCAGCAGGTGTTGGCAGCCCATACCAATGACTATGTGCGCATCTTTGCCATTGATCCACGAGTCAAGCAGCGTGGTCGCGCCGTTACTATTCAAAAGCCTGGACAGACACCGGTGACTTCCAACGCTACTAGCGCTCAACCCACGTCCTATGGCAGCAGCCGATCAGCGGCTAGCGCCAATGGCAACGGTAGCAGTGCTTCTGTCAGTGCGGATCTAGCCCAGCAAGTAACTCAGCTAGTCAATCAGGGCTATCGCGTTAGCACGGAATATGCCGATAAGCGTCGCTACAGCAGCGGTGCATGGCAAACCGGTGCTCCCATCAGTGGGAATCGTCCATCGGAAGTAATTTCTGCTCTGAAAGCTCAGCTGGCTGAACACTCGGGTCACTATGTGCGCCTGGTAGGTGTTGATCCCCGTGCCAAGTGTCGCGTTCTAGAAACCACCATTCAGCGTCCGTAGTTACACTTCGTATCTGAGTCCGTCGCGATGGAACCCTCGCCTCTGCATTTTGTGAGTCATACCCATTACTATCGCGGCGGCGACGTTGTTATTGATGCATCGGCAGCAATCGCACCAGGTGTAGTCTTCAGAGCTGCATCTAATGCGGCGATTCGCATTGGCCCTGGTGTTTGTGTTGGTGCTGGTGTGGTGATCCAGGCAAAGCAGGGTTGTGTATATGTTGAGGCTGGGGCAAGTTTGGGGACAGGGGTGTTGATTGTCGGCCACGGTTATGTGGGTAAAGGCGCTTGTGTGGGACCGTCTAGCACACTAATTAATCCTGCGATCGCACCCAACACCATTATTCCTTCTTGCTCTTTAGTAGAAGCGCAGGCATCTCAGGCATCTCAACCAACGACTGCGGCTCCTGACAATGGTGAGTCTACCCCTTCTAACTTTCAGCCACCTAACTTTCAGGCTGAAAACAACCCTGTACCCTCGATGCCAATGCCGCCGAGGACTACGTCAACGGTTCAGCCTCAATCTGTTTCACCGAAGGCTGTCAATGTGCCTAATATCGAGCCCCCGATCGCCCCATCAAATGCATCTAGCGGGGACGATACATCAACCATGGCGGCTGCTCCTAACGAGCATGTCTATGGCCGTGATCATCTAAATAGCTTACTGTCAGCGCTTTTTCCCCATAGACAACCACTCGATAATGGCGATTCTAGTGGTCAATCTGAAAAAGGCTCTTAAAATAGAGGATAATAAATAGTTATTTTCTATACAAGCAGACAAAATATTTCTCTCACAAAAGTTTTTAAGATCCTATTAAAAGATTAGTAAGTGACATCGTTTTTAGCAGATCCTATTGAAACTTTCACCTTAGAGTGTTGATATAACCCCAACTACCACAAGCACCCAAGGGCTCTCCAAAGCTACTTGAGACTTACAATGCCAGTAGACTTTTCCTCTATCGCTAGTTCAAATGATAAAGCCATGTCGTTACTGCGGCGGGTAAAGGACTCAGCTTTAGGTGTGGTTTCAACAACGAGTTTTCCAGCCATCATCGGTGTTGCTGATGCCATGATCAAGTCGTCTGATGTGTATTTAGTGGGTTACGAAAAGACGGGTGGTGGCCAGTGTAGCGCTATTGTGAGGGGCGGAGTAGCAGATGTACGCATGGCGGTGCATGCGGGGGTGGAAACGGCTAAGCAATTTGGACAACTGGTATCGTCATCGCTGATTCCTAGACCGATGGCAGATATGGAGAAGGTGCTACCCATTTTGCCCCGCCTGAGTGAGTTGGACGGTGTCGGTGAAACCCAGATGAGTAGTGGTGCCATTGGGTTATTAGAAACCCGTGGTTTTCCAGCCATGGTAGGGGCAGCCGATGCCATGACTAAGTCGGCTGAAGTTGAGCTAATTTCCCACGAAACCATCGGCGAAGGCCTGTGTACAATTTTGATTCGTGGATCGCTATCAAATGTGGCAATTGCCGTTGAAGCGGGTATGCATGAGGCTGAGCGCATTGGTGAGCTGAGTGCCGTCATGGTGATTCCGCGACCGTTGAATGATTTGGAGCGTAGCCTACCGAAGGTTAAGCAAGCGAAGAAACCTCAGAAGGTCAAGCTACCGCTGAAACTAGAAGAGCGTCAGAAGGAATTGATGCCTGCTCAAGCACCTGCTGTAGAAGTGCAAAAGCAAAAGCAGTTAGATTTACCAGAGCCGGAATTGGTGCAAGCGCAGCCACCTACGATAGATGTACAAATCCAAAAGCCATTAGATTTACCAGAGTTTGAATAGTCTGGCGAAGGAGTCCAATTATGACTCACACGATATCAATCAATTGGTTTCGACTCCGCTCAACCAGCTAATTTAGAGAAATGAGGGCTGAGCGGAGTCGTTCGCAAAGCGTCTCCCACGGAGATAGTCCGGATTGATGGATAGTTTTGTCTATTCACTTATTAGTGCAGACCTATGCCAAAAATTTTCATATCGGATTAAGCCTTAAATATCAGCGTAGCCAAAGGTAACGTTGAATTCTGCGCACCAGATGGCAACTGAACCGTATTCAGCAAGATTAATATCAGCGGGTAGAACATAGCCTTGGGAGCCTTCAAAACTCTTGAGATCACCAATGACCACGTAATCAGCTTCATCTATGCTCACAGGAACAGAATCGCCTCTGTAGAGCACTACTTGTACGTCAGGACCACGGGCTGTGTCAAACGCACCATCAAATTCGAGAATACGCTGGCCATCTTTTTCAACAATACGGGCCGTGCCAGTGGTGTCTTTGGCCTGGTCAACGGTGACAAATTGCCCCGAAGTTAGCAACGTTTTAGCCGCTCGCGTAATGCTAGGTTGAGCAGCAAAGGCATCAGCGATATTGATAGTTTGCGCAACAGGAGCGATGACGGCAGCGAGCATCAAAGCAGATAGACCTGTGGAAAGTAGATTTTTCATGGTTTACGTTCTCCTAGTGATTAAAAGCGCGATGCGCTGTGCTTCGATTACTACTATCCAGGGCATGCCTGAGTCTGAGTTGATGGGTTTCTAAGGGTTAGGTAAGGGTTTTCTGAGCCCACCTGAGCTAAGTGTGTGATCGAGATCGCCAGGAACCGTGAGGAATTATATGTGAATTGTCTGAAGTAATTCCTATAGCGCGGATCCCATTGATTAGGATAGGAGCATGCTCTAATTGGCCCATGCTCAGATGGGATAACTTGATTGAATCATTGACTTAGGGCAACCGCTGTATCTGTACTATTTCCGCTGTAACGACACATGAAAAAGGCCGTTTATTGGTTGATGGGGGAGCGTGGAGGTAAGGCAACCCTGGCTGTATGGAACTGGCTATGGGGAATTTCTGAAGAAGCTCCAGGGCCAGACAGTCATGCGGATTTGGATGATGACGCGATCGCAACCGCCGAAGCTGCCATCAAACAAATGCAACAGTCAGTCAGCCAACTTGCTACAGCCACCAACCAACAATACGCCACGTTCCAACGGGAAAAAAAAATTTACTTATATAAAGTGGGCGCACTCAAGCGGGCTGAAGAATCAGCACTGAATGCCGAAAAAGAAGGACGGCATGATGACGCCGAGGCCGCTATCGCTTCAGCTATTCATCTGGAGCAGCTTTTACCTAAAGTTGAAGCCCAGGTTGAACAAGCCGAAACATTAGTCAACACATCCCTAGCCAAATTACGCCAGGAGCGAGCGCGGCTAGAACGCTACAAGAGCGATCTACAAGCCCTGAAAAATTTAACTGAGGTGAATGAAGCACTCGCGGCAATTGCAGAAACCCATAACGAACAAGATATGGCTTCTGCCCGTGCTCAGTTTGAGGCCGCCAAAAATTCCGTCCACACCCGTTACTTAGAAAAACGTGCCTTTGTAGAACTGTCGGTCAACCCAACAGAGCAAGCGATGGCAGACATTGATCCAGTTGCTCAACAGCAAGAAATTCAGAGACGTCTGCAGCAGCTCAAACAACGTCAACAAACACCTAGAGAAAACACCTAGGAAACAAAAGTACCAGATTCCAATCTTGGAAGGGAGAGACGTTGCCTTCCACGTCTCTCCGTCATCACTTTCATATTTTGTGAAGAACGAGCTGCTCAATTGAAAAATCAGAAATCATAACCGGCGTTATGGTCACCCTAACGTTAGGGTTAAATAACATAAGACCATACAGGAATTTAAGTACCATGCTGACCAAAAGTGACATGGGTTGTAGGTACTTTAGGAGAAATTACTGGAGGTAGTCTTAGTGTCAAATCGTGCAGGTGGACCCCCACCAATTGTCTATATTTTGGGTATTATTGCGATTTCTTTAGGCTTTTGGAGTCTAAAAGACACGCTATTTTCATTTGCAAACAAACCTTTGTCAGTGATCAGTAGTGACCCAGACGAACTGCTCATTCTAGGAGACACCTTCAGTGGCTACAGCACGTTTCGATCTCCGGAGTTTAATGAAGAGCTGGAAAAATCAGGTATATCTATACGCTTCGAAAATGAATTTGACCAGGGTGAACGAGCAACTCGTCTAGAAAAAGACAGTGCCGATCTCATTGTCACCACCTTGGATCAATACCTGAAGCATCAGCCAGAAGGAAAGATTGTTGGTCTGATTGATCGGACTGTGGGTGCCGATGCAGTCGTGCTAAATACACCAAAGTATTCACAATTAAAATCCCTCAATGATCTCAGTCAGCTAATCGCCCAGGGTCAGCCTCTGAGTTTGGCTTACGCAGCGGATACCCCTAGCGAGTTTTTGGCGCAAGTGCTCGACATTCGGTTTGACGGATTTAATCTGTCGGACTTCAATCAGCTGAAAGTGGCAGAAGCCTCTGAAGCCTGGCAAGAACTCCAAGATCCCAATCAAAATATTGCTGTTGCTGTCCTCTGGGAACCCTTTGTGAGCCAGGCCCGTGAGCAAGGTCACACAATTGTGCTCTCCAGTGAAGATGCGCCCAATGCCATTTTGGATGTGATTGTGGCTTCGGATGATCTCATCCAGGAAGACGAAGAAAAGCTCACAGATTTTCTATCTACCTACTATCGATGGATGGATCAGTCAGCCCGAGATAACAGTCAATTAAAAACTCTGATTCAAACCGATGGTAATTTATCAGCATCCCAGGCTGATTTAGTGATTGACGGTATTGATTTCTTTACCTCAGTGGAAGCTGGACGCTGGATGGAGGATGGCATTCTGTCAAAGCGGATTGAGGCAACAGCCGCCATTCTGGTGCTATCGGGTCAGCTGCCCCAGGTCCCTTTAGCGAATGAACTCTATAGCGATCGCTTTATTGCTGAGGCCGTAGCCAATACCCAGTCGTTGATCGAACTGGTCAAAGCTGACGATCCGGAATTAGCCACATTCCTCACTGGGGAAACCAATACCCAGCAGCCCCAGGCGCAGCAGTTGACACCTGAGACCATTCAAAGCTCTCAACCCATTGGTGATTTGGAAGTGAGGGGTGAGGTCAAGTTTGGAGTAGGGTCGGCTGCGATCGCAACCGAAGGCCAGCAAACCCTAGCCCAACTAGCCGTTGAAATCAACGAATTTAATACCGAAACGGTTGCCATTCGAGTCATTGGCCACACATCACAAACCGGCAGTGCCACACTCAATCAGCGCCTCAGCCAGCAGCGAGCCGAAGCTGTCGTGCAGTATTTAAAGAATCAAGCCGTAAATCACAATATTTTGGCCGAAGGGAAAGGCTTTAGCGAGCCGCTGTCAGGAGTCCCAGCCAACGACTCACGTAACCAGCGCACAGAAATTCGGTTAGTCCGTATTAATCAATAGCAATTTTGATTCTTTAAAAAATCAGGAGTCGGTAGTCAGCACCGTCTACCGTTAAACCCATGCACCTCGAACCACTGGTCGAAACCCATCAAGCATTATTAACAGAAGCACTAGAGATTGCCCGCTGTTTACGAAAACGTGGAGATTTCTCCAACGACACCTTTCACCAACGACAACAACAGCGACTCAAGAGTTTACATAACGAATTAGCCATCCTGCGTCGACATACCGTTCAGCACCAGGTACAAGCCATTGAGACTATTCCCACAGCTGTACGGCAGTCATTTGTCCGAGCAGCTTTGTTGAGCAAACGCTATTGCCAACTCGCTGGGCACCAATGGCAAGGGACATTATCTTCCCCCACGTTGAGCAAGCAAACTCCAGATAAGATTCCTCCTGCTCTAGAATCAGAGGCAGCTACCCTTGGCCTATGCCAACACTTTCAATTATCTGAACAAGAGCAACAAGAACTAAAAGACACATTAAAGCAGATCGATCAGCGCATTAAAGACCAAGCTGCCACTATTCAAACCGTATTACACAGTGTGGGTCTCGCCAGCATCAATGGTGCAGCCTCGATTCAGCTCAGTCGTATCCAAGCTACAGTGCTTTTCAAGCATCTCTTTGGCATTACACTGCCAGCCAACATTGTTGACATCATCTACACACCCCTGCAGATTTACTTTTGTCTGCCCACCGATCAGGCTGAAGTCTGGGCTGAAATCCCTACAGCAGAGCAACAACGCCTTTCTGAGCTATTCGAGAGAATGCAAAGCTTCAGCTTTGATCAATTTCGGCGCTTTCCCACGTTTGGCCCCTGTCAGCCTCAAAACATAGATATTGCCTGGGCTACCCCCATTGCCCAACAGTTAGGAGAATCTATAGACCACGTCATCGAAGCGTTATCCAGCTCGGTCAGTGTTCTACCCACCGCAAAAGCCGAAGCCTTTCTTATCCATGACATTTGGGGCCATTACTGGCAGCTAATGATGACCCAGTTTGAAGCAGACTATGCCAGTTTGGCCCATTGTGATGAACCTTTACGAGCCGGAGAAACAGCCTATACAGACAGTGGCCCAGTCACTTGCCGAGAGCTATTCTCCCCAGTGGCAGATGAAGTCACCTTAAATGAGAACAAGGCCCATGCCTTTTTCCATGGTGAGGTACGCCAACGATTAGGTCTGGTGTTCACCCATTTGATTGGGGAAATGATGGCGGATGTAGCTGAGTTTAAATTTATCTGGTGCAATCCCCATGCAAGCGATGAACTGCCTAGCTCATCGGCATTTAAGACAACTCCTGTCAAATTAGATCTGAGCCTAATCGATCTCGATTTCTTATTCATCAGAGTGATCAACCCTTTGATGAAAATCAACATTTCTGCACTGGAAACATCCTCCTTAGAACAGGATATTCTCTCTAACTGGAAGCATCAGGGCATCAAATCTTTTTCTTTAGAGTTACGCACCCATCTAAAACAAAAACTAAGTCGTCTCCATGAGATCTTTTTAGACAACTATCGTCAGCACTATTTATCCTCTCTCAAATCAAGCGAAGGGATCTTTTGCCAGGCTGCCACAAACCTGGTGTACCTACAAAACACAATCAACCATCTATGTGTCGATGCCTGTCGCGATGTCACCACATCCCTAGCCGATGAGTCTGCTGAGCAACCACTCTATCACGATCTGTTAATGATTTTTATTGGCTGCCATTGTTCCGGCGACGGCTATAGTCATTTCTGGCAGATGGATGCGGTATTGGCTCAGCATTTTCTGCCTTGCTGGCATTTATTGCAGGAGTGGATTGCAGGAGATGGGCAAGTAGTGAGTGATGAGTAAAGGGAGTAATAGTAAAGGGGGTAAAGAGTAGGTGTAACTGTCCCACATCTCCCGCTAGCTGAGCGAAGTCGAAGCTAAAACCCAGCCGATACATCCTTTTGACTCCACTCAAGGAACGCCTACAGAACTGATAAAGAGGCACTCTTCACCCTTCACTCTTCATCAAACCTCCGGTCAAAGCTGAAGTCTGATAAGCTACTCAATCCGGATACCTTTACCCTCGAAGCTAAAAAATGCCCGTTGATACCTGGTTTCCCCTCGCTGTTTACTATGAAGATCTACCAGACGCCACAGCCCATAAAAAGCAGCTGATGGATGCAGCATTACAGTTGGAAAAAGATGGCTACGAACGGCGGGCATTTCCTGAGATGGCCTGGACGGGGGACCTGCATGGAGCAGAACAAATCCATACTGACCCCCGATTTATTTGGATTGTGGGTCAGGTAGAAGTGCATGTGCAGAGATATCTGAAAGCGCTGGGTGTGGATCTAAATCAAATTGATCTCTATATTCAGCGGGCCTGGCCTGTGGTTTCTCGCCAACAACAAGAAGTGGGTTCCCATTGTCATAATACATCCCACATTAGTTCTGTGTATTATGTATCGGTGCCGAATTCAGGTAGTGATGAGGCGGGCAGCCTGGTGTTTTTTGATGATATGCGGCCCAATGAGGTGAGCCCTGGGTTAGGTAGTGAGAACACAAACATCATTGTAGATTGGAATGATTTAAACCAGGATCAGGCGATGTATGTGCCTGTGGAGGGGCGGTTGATTTTGTTTCCTTCAAAGCAGCGTCATGGGGTGACGATGAATCATACGGAGGGAGAGCGGATTTCGTTGTCGTTTGATATTGTGCTAGCGGCAAAACCGGGAAGTGCAGCTGGATCATATGAGTTTTTATTGCCGCCGCCGGGGCAATGGAAGAGATTTGGCAAGAAGTAGCGTTCCTATGGGTAAACGTTCCCTGAGCGGAGTCGAAGGGGATGTTGGCTTCGACTCCGCTCAGCCAACGGTATCTGCACGAGCCCTGTTCGATCGTTTCAGCTATTATCCGATATCAACCCAATCGATTAATTATCCAGAGAACCTTTAATGGCAGCGACTACAGATTTACAATCACATGTGCGGTGGCTTCGGTGATTTTCAGCATTCACAGTTAGTGAATGCTACGTCTACAATGGATGTAGGCCAATGACGACAGTCAGAATGGAGGGAACCCTACATGAAAACGATTCGTTTGAGATCCCATGTTAATGAATCCGGTTTGTTACAGGTTCAACTACCAGATCATCATAATGAAGAGGTTGAGATTCTGATTGTTTATCAACCGGTTCAGGCCACGCAAAAGCGTCAGTGGTCGCAAAAGTTTCTGGATCTGTTTGGTGCGTGGCAAGGAGAGCCTTTAGTGAGGGCACCACAAGGTAATCAGCCAGAGCGTGAGCCTCTGCTTTGAAGCGATAGAAATGATGCTCTACCTTTTGGATACCAACACCTGTATTGCGTATCTTAATCGCAGCAGTCAATTAGTTTATGAAAATTTGTTTGCGCAATCTCCTGATGATGTATGCATCTGTGATGTGGTTAAGTTTGAACTATATTACGGTGCTTACAGGAGTAAGCGTAAAACTAAGAACCTGGCAAACTTAAGAATACTATTTGCTGAGTTTGCAAGTTTACCCTTTGATGGCAAGGCAGCTGCAATCTGTGGTGCTGTTCGTGCTGACTTACAGGATAAAGGAACTCCTATAGGGGCCTATGATTTGCAAATTGCTGCAACTGCATTAGCAAACGAATTGAGTTTAGTGACTCACAATACCAGAGAGTTTGTAAGGGTACCAAATCTTAAACTTGTTGATTGGCAGTAGTTTGTCAGGTATGTAACACGCGCTGTTTGATCGTTTCAGTTGGTAGAGCTACATCACACACCGCCCATTAAAAATATTAGGGATACCTGGCAGCCCAGGGCTACGCCGAGTATCTTGGTAACGATACCGCCCCAAAGCCCCCTATGTCGTCAAAACCGCGCAGTTTTCTGGCCAGCCCTGAAGGCTTACAAAAGCTAGAAGCTGCTAAAGCTGAACTGAATCTGAGCTTTGCAGCCATTGCTAAACAGGCTGGCGTGAGTGCAGATACGGTAAGTCGGTTATTTCACCCGGAGCGGGGTAAACGGGTAAGTGAGGCAAGCCTGACAGCCATTGCTCAGGTATTGGCAGTAACACCAGAAGACATAGTTACTGCTGAAAAAATGTCACAGAAAGACGGGTTAGCTGAGGCCCAAAGACGCATTCAGGAAGCGATAGACAATAAAGCGACAGAACTGACCCTATCAGATTTAGAACTCACCTCGCTCCCCAAAGAACTCGGACGGCTAACCAGCCTGGTCCAACTTGACCTCTCCCACAATCAACTCACCTCGGTCCCCGAAGAACTCGGACAGCTTAACAATCTCACATCACTTTTACTTCACCAAAATCAACTCATCTCGCTCCCCAAAGAACTCGGACAGCTTAACAACCTCACATCCCTTTCCCTCTCCCACAATCAACTCATCTCGCTCCCCAAAGAACTCGGACAGCTTAACAACCTCACATCCCTTTCCCTCTCCCACAATCAACTCATCTCGCTCCCCAAAGAACTCGGACAGCTTAACAACCTCACATCCCTTTCCCTCTCTCACAATCAACTCATCTCGCTCCCCAAAGAACTCGGACAGCTTAACAACCTCACATCCCTTTCCCTCTCCCACAATCAACTCATCTCGCTCCCCAAAGAACTCGGACAGCTTAACAACCTCACAAGGCTTGACCTCAAACAAAATCAACTTACCTCGGTCCCTAAAGAGCTTGGGCAACTCGTCAGGCTAGAAAGACTTGACCTAGCTAAGAATCAACTAACAAAAATTCCAAGTGAATTGGGTCAGCTTACCCAGTTAGTAGGAATTGCCCTCGATCAAAATCAACTAACAAAAGTACCCAAATTTATTTCTCAACTAACGAATTTAGAAAGAATAGATCTCAATGAGAATAAACTTATATCTTTACCCAATTTTTTAGAACAACTTCCTAAGCTAGAAGCATTGTTGCTGCACGATAATGTGTTGCTAAACATTTCTAACGAGCTTTTAGGTCCGACATATCAAGAAGTTAATAATGGTGTAACTGCAACTAAACCAGCAGATATTCTCAATTATTACTTCCGCATACAGGCCGATTGTCAACCATTAAATGAAGCAAAACTTATTCTCGTCGGTTTTGGTGCTGTGGGTAAAACCTCTCTAGTGAATCGTTTGATTCATAACACATTTGACCCAGACTCCAAGAAAACCGAAGGCATCAACATTACTCAATGGCCATTAAAATTTAATCAGAGTGAGGATATCACCCTTCACGTATGGGACTTTGGTGGTCAAGAAATCATGCACTCCACTCACCAGTTCTTTCTCACTGAGCGCAGCCTTTATCTACTAGTGCTCAACGGTCGTCAAGGTCATGAAGATGCTGATGCCGAATACTGGCTGGAACTCATCCAAAGCTTTGGAGGTGATTCACCTGTCATTGTTGTCCTCAACAAAGTCGCAGAACACTCCTTTGACATCAACCGTCGCGCTCTGCAACAAAAATTCCCTACTATCCGTGAGTTCATCCAAACTGACTGTGATACGGAAATTGGCATCGATACTTTACGAGCAGCTATTGAACGAGAAACAGATCGACTAGAGCACCTGCGAGATCCATTTCCCGGCAGTTGGTTTGAGATCAAAAAACGCCTATCAGATATGGCCGCAAACTACATCTCTTTTGAAAAGTACCGAGAAATTTGTCAGGCAGATGGAGAACCTGATCCCAGTGCTCAGGATTCGCTAGCAGTCCATCTCCATAGCCTCGGCATTGCTCTTAACTACAGAAAAGATAGCCGTCTCCGTGACACCCATGTCCTCAATCCCCACTGGGTTACTAACGGTATTTATAAACTCCTCAATGATCACGACCTGACCAAAGCCAACGGTGAACTGGAAATTAACTGTCTCAACAGGCTATTAGATCCCAAAGACTATCCATTAGAACGCCACGATTTCTTATTGGGCCTAATGCGTAAGTTCGAGCTATGTTTTCCCTTCCAAGAGGATGAAAAGCGCTATCTCATCCCAGACCTGCTGGACAAACAACAACCCGAAGCAGCATCAAAGTTTGAACTGCCTGACTGTTTGAATTTTCGCTACGAGTACCCGATTTTGCCAGAGGGCTTGCTCCCCCGCTTTATCGTCCGCACCCATGTACTAAGCGACCATCAACTCCGCTGGCGCACAGGCGTTATCCTCAACTTCGAAGGTAATCAAGCCTTAGTTAAAGCAGACCCCCAAGCCAAATCCGTCAGCATCAGCGTCAACGGTCCCCTATCCAGTCGTCGTCGCCTACTAGGCATTATCCGGTCTGACTTTGACCGCATCCACAGCAACTTTAAGTTCACCCCCAAAGAACTGGTACCTGTCCCTGGCTATCCCAACATTACCGTCAGCTACAAAGATTTGCTGATACGAGAAAGTAAGGGTAGACAATCTTTTGAGGAAGTAGTGGGTGACGAGCTCATTGATCTCAATGTTCAAGATTTACTCAACGGTGTAGATATCGAAGGTAGTCGTCAGACCCCTACAGTAATGGAACACCGTGATCAGCCTATCAAACTGTTTTATAGTTATTCTCATAAAGACGAAACCCTTCGCAATCAGCTAGACACACACCTCAAAATTCTCCAGCGCCAAAAACTCATTCAACCCTGGCACGATCGCTGCATTGTTGCCGGTACAGACTGGGCTAAAGAAATTGACGACAATCTAAAAAGAGCAGACATTATCCTGTTATTGATTAGCGCTGACTTTATCGCTTCGGACTACTGCTACGAAATTGAACTTCAACAAGCGATAGAGCGTTATCAGGCTGGCAAAGCCAGGGTGATTCCTATTATTCTGCGCCCTGCCGACTGGAAAAATACACCATTTAGCGACCTCCAGGCATTTCCTACCAATGCCACGCCCATTACCTCATGGTCTGATCGCGATGAAGCCTGGCTTAATGTGGAAACAGCCATTAGAGATGCAGTTGAAGCTATTAAGGCTCAGCGGTATCGATGAGGTATTGGCTTCGGCTTCGTTCAGCCAACACGATATTGACAACCCGATGTCACAAGAATGTCACATCGACTATTTAAGCTGTGGACAACTGAATCAAACGTGTCCCAACCATGTCCCATTCGCATCCTCATACACCTAACCCGTCCCGCTCCTGGCAAGTCCTCAGCAGTCTCGTGATGGGAGCTGGCATAGCAACTGCCGGTAGCTTCTTGGCCTGGTCACCAGAGTCACCGCTGCGGCAAGAAAATCAAGTTGCCGTTGCCCAGACAGCTCCTGCAACGCCAGCCATTGCCCCAACGGCAAACCCTAACTTTATTACCGATGTTGTCACTGACGTCGGCCCTGCCGTCGTGCGTATCGATGCATCACGCACCGTCAGTCAAAGGATTCCAGATGTTTTTAATGATCCTACATTTCGTCAATTCTTTGGGGGACGTTTGCCTCAGGGAAGTCAAGAACGCACCGAACGCGGTCTGGGATCAGGCTTTATCATCAGCGATGACGGCAAAATTATTACCAATGCCCATGTGGTCGATAGCGCTGATACAGTGACCGTCACCCTGAAAGATGGTCGCATTTTGGATGGTCGAGTGCTGGGTAGTGACCCTGTAACTGACATTGCAGTGATTAAGGTCGATGAGCGCAATCTGCCTACTGTCCCCCTGGGTAACTCAGATCAGCTGCAACCAGGGGAATGGTCCATTGCCATCGGCAACCCCCTGGGCCTCGATAACACGGTCACAGTGGGCATTGTCAGCGCTGTCGGTCGTTCTAGCAATCAGGTGGGTGTACCTGATAAACGGGTGGAGTTTATCCAGACCGACACAGCGATTAATCCAGGAAATTCTGGTGGTCCTTTGCTAAACCAACAAGGCGAAGTCATCGGTGTGAATACAGCTATCATCAACGGTGCCCAGGGATTAGGGTTTGCCATCCCCATCAACATGGTGGAACGGATTGCGACGGAACTCGCTGACACTGGCGAGGTCCAGCATCCATTTTTGGGCATTCAGATGATTACCCTGAGTCCAGATGTGAAAGAGGATATTAATGCTAATCCCAATAGTGGTCTAACCGTAGAAGAAGACACCGGTATCTTGATTGCTCGGGTACTGTCAGATTCCCCCGCAGCCAGCAGTGGTTTAAGGGCTGGAGATGTGATTACGGCGATTGACGGGCAGGCTGTAGACGAATCGGCAGAGGTACAACGGATCGTCAGCAATGGCAAGGTAGGTCAGCAACTCACCCTTGAAGTGAAAAGGAATGGCGCAGTTAGAACAATTAATGTCAAGCCCGAGAACCTACCTCAATAAGATAAATGCAGGATGAGAAGGTTCTATCGGATGCTGTCTAACGAGAGAGAATCTGCTGCCAGGAGGTACCAGCACTAAGTTTTACTGTAGGGGTAGTATGGCAAACGGCTGCATGCATACATGCAGCCGTTTGTTGCGTACATAGCTGTTGCCATTTAAGCTTTCAGCAACAACTGATGTTTTGAATTATGTGCGCCAAGCTATATTTTATTTTTGGCAGTTGCAATCGCTCTTATCTACCAGGGTACTGAGCTACCAACCTACGCCTCTAATCTTACCCAGTAAGCTCTCAACCACTTGCAATTGCATGCTCCCCTAGCTGGACTAGCATGCACATCACTACGTAAACTGACTGGGGTAGCACAAGATAATACCCCCAGAATTAACGCTTCATAATGTCAGGGGATCAGTACGCCACATCAAAGTTTTTTGTATCTGTAACTTGCAATACGTTTTAACACATTGTACAACTTTAGATGTTAAGCAAAACGCACTAATTAATATCCAGTTATCCAGATTGACCAGTTAGAACCAAGGTACAAAGTGACGATTTAGCCTTGGCAGGTTAGGAAACGCCTCAGTTCTTGAAGTTACAGCCCTCATTATTACTAACATTTTCAATTCACAGTCTGACTTCGAAGAGAGACTTTAGTTTGGTCTGCCACCATCCGTCATAGCCTACAGCTAGTATTTTTGATCATGTCTATCTTGTTTGATGCTTCCTTAGTTGCATTACATAGTCAGCACTCCATTCAAAGCCAAGACTTATGGGAAATTTGTGCTTTTGCTCATAGTGAAGGCGTAGACGATAATTTCTCAACTTATAGTTTTGACGACTTCCTCGGACTCACCGTCCATCTCTTTATTACAACTCAAGCACAGCAAGTTCGCCAACAACTTGCATTAAAGTTGCACAAGTTTGGTAGCGCCATTGTCTCGCCTCTCATTAAAACGTTGCATCAAATGCAAACACAGGAAGAAATTCAGCTCTTAGTTCAACAAAGTCTAGACAGACTAGCACCTCATGCTCTAATAATTGGCTTAAGCCAATTATTAGAGCATGAGGTTGACAATACCTTCAGAACTACTGCAATGCAGAGACTCATGGACTTGATCCATGCTGGCGATCAGACTGTTCTTTTAGTCTTGCCCAAATTGGTGTCTACAAAAACATGGCGTTTAGTTAAGTTGCAGCAGCTCCAAGAAATACCCTATCCCATATTCAACAAAGGATATCAAAACCAGGTTTTCTCTCCTCAAATTAGTGACCCCATCATTCAAAACCAACAGTCTTGTTCTACAGAAAAGAAAAACGATAGTGACAATAAGTTTAATTTATGTAGAGTAAAATAGTAGACTTTTGTTACTGCCAAGCCTGAAACGAGACGCAAGGAATTACTGTATCACTAGTTTTGTTTTAGGCTGCAAAGCTTAAGACTCAATAAAACTGTGTCTTAAACAACACATTTTTTGCGTGTTATTTGATCTGATTAAATTAGTAGCAACCCTAGAGAGCTTTCATTTTGGAAGCTTTGTGAATTCCTATGAGCGATTCTCTCAAAACTCAATCTGCCGAGATCACCACACCCCTTTCAGAAAATCGCACAGGTATCACAGTTGAAGTATTGAAAAAGGCTTTTCTGGACAGCCTCTTTTTTGTCCAGGGAAAACCCGTTGCCTTAGCAACTCAGCATGACTATTACATGGCTCTGGCACATCTCGTGCGCGATCGCATGCTCTATCGGTGGAATAGCACGGCAGAAAGCTATACCCAGGATCGGGCTCGTACGGTTTGCTATTTTTCGGCTGAGTTTTTGATGGGTCCCCACTTGGGCAATAACCTGATCAACATGGGGATTTACAATCAAGTTAAGCAAGCCATAGAGGAGCTGGGGTTAGATTTTGACGCATTATTGGCCCAAGAAGAGGAACCAGGCCTAGGTAACGGTGGCCTAGGACGACTGGCGGCCTGCTACTTGGATTCTCTAGCCTCTCTGGAAATACCTTCGTTAGGCTATGGCATTCGGTATGAGTTTGGCATTTTTCACCAAGAGATTCGTAATGGTTGGCAGGTAGAGCGCACTGACAAATGGTTACGCTACGGCAACCCTTGGGAAGTAGCCCGCCCAGAATGGGCCATGGAAGTCAAATTTGGAGGACATACTGAAGCCCATGTGGATAACAAAGGCCAGTATCGGGTTCATTGGACGCCAGACCGCGAGGTTTTAGGAATTCCCTACGATACCCCCATTCTTGGTTACCAGGTAAATACCGCAAATACGCTACGGCTGTGGAAAGCGGAAGCAATTGAGTCCTTTGATTTCGCTGTATTCAACGAGGGTAATTATTACGGTGCCGTTGAAGCAAAAGTGTCTTCGGAAAATCTCACCAAGGTGCTCTATCCTAACGATGAAACCTTGGCTGGTAAACAGCTACGGTTAGAGCAGCAGTATTTCTTCGTCTCCTGCTCTTTACAGGATATGTTTCGTATTTTAAAGGGACAAAATATTCCTGTTGAGAAGTTTCCTGAGAAATTTGCGATTCAGTTGAACGATACACACCCTGCGATCGCATCTGTAGAACTCATGCGTCTACTGGTGGATGAGTACCACATGGATTGGAACTTAGCCTGGGAAACCACCCAAAAGACCCTGGCCTATACCAATCACACCTTAATGCCTGAGGCCCTAGAAAAATGGTCAGTCAGCCTCTTTGGCAAGCTGCTACCGCGTCACCTGGAAATTATCTATGAAATCAACGCCAGATTTCTAGAGCTTGTCCGCATACGATTTCCTAAAGATACAGCTCGCCAAGCTCGGATGTCCCTAATCGATGAAAGTGGCGAACGCTATATCCGCATGGCAAACTTAGCCTGTGTCAGTAGCCATACCATCAATGGTGTGGCAAAACTCCACAGCGAATTGTTAAAGCAGACCGTCCTCAAAGACTTCTACGACCTATTTCCAGAAAAGTTTTGCAACATGACCAATGGGGTTACCCCCCGTCGCTGGATTGCTCTGAGTAACACCCGTTTAACTCAGATGATTAACCAACATATTGGCGATAACTGGCTCAAAAACTTGGGTGAGCTACAGCAGTTGGAATCTTTAGCCCACGATGCTGCATTTCAAGAAGATTGGAGAAAGATTAAACAATCTGCCAAGCGAGATTTATCCAGTCGTATTCATGATCAATTTGGCATTCTGGTAGATCCCGCCTCCTTATTCGACGTCCAAGTGAAACGTATCCATGAGTATAAGCGTCAGCATTTGAATGTGTTGCACATTATTACTCTGTATAGTCAGCTCAAACAAAATCCCAACTTAGAAGTTACACCGCGCACATTTATCTTTGGGGGTAAAGCAGCTCCGGGATATCACATGGCTAAGCTGATCATTAAACTGATTAACTCAGTGGGGAATATGATCAACAAAGATCCTGATCTGCATAATCAATTACGGGTGGTTTTCTTACCCAATTACAATGTCACCAACAGCCAGAGAATTTATCCAGCCTCTGACTTATCAGAACAAATTTCCACCGCTGGATTTGAAGCGTCTGGCACTGGCAATATGAAGTTCGCCATGAACGGTGCTCTCACTATTGGGACATTGGACGGTGCTAATGTTGAAATTCGGCAAGCCGTAGGAGAAGACCATTTCTTTCTATTTGGTTTAACGGCTACTCAGGTCACTGAGCTGAAAGCTAAAGGCTACAATCCTCGGGATTATTATGAAGCTAATCCTTATTTACAGGATGCTATCGACCTGATTGCTTCGGGCCATTTTTCCCAGGGAGATACTGAACTGTTTAGACCCATCCTAAATAAATTGCTGACCGAAGATCCTTTCATGCTGATGGCTGACTATCAGTCTTATGTTGATTGGCAACAGGTTGTTGGTCAGACCTATCGTGACATAGAAGATTGGACCTATATGTCCATTGTAAATTCTATTCGCATGGGTAATTTCTCTTCAGATCGCTCTATCCAGGAGTATTGTCAAAATATCTGGAAGGTTGCTCCATCGCCTATTAATTTTGATAACTATACTAAGTCAGGGCATGGCGGCGGCGGAGAACTGGCTTGTAAGTTAAGGAGCGATCCAGCATAGCAAACAGTGTTGCAGGCCCCCCTTTTGATTAAAGAGTCAACCCTACAGAATTACGGGGGGTTGGGGGCCTGGATAACGGGTAACTTCTTTACCAGAAATGTCCCAAGAATCCTTTAAGGAGCTAACCGTTTAACCTGCCAGCTAGAGGGGTCTTCTGTAAGCGAGTATGCAAAGCGATCATGCAATCGATTGGGTCTGCCCTGCCAAAATTCAAATCGACTGGGAACAACACGGTAACCACCCCATGCTGAAGGTAGGGGAACCTCTTGGTTCTGAAACTTGCGTTTCATCTCATCCAGCTTTAGTTCTAGAACCTGACGAGACGAGATAACTGAACTTTGTTGTGAACACCAGGCACCTATTTGGCTACCCCGTGGGCGTGTGGCAAAGTATTTAAAGGATTCACCTGTGGAAACCTTGACAGCACGTCCTGATATGCGCACCTGCCGTTCTAGGGCAATCCAGAAAAATAAGAGGGACACGTGAGGATTTTCATCTATGTGATGTGCTTTTTGACTTTCATAGTTAGTAAAAAACACAAACCCCTGGCGATCAAAATATTTGAGCAGCACCATCCGTTGTGACGGTTCACCAGCCGCCGATACTGTTGCAAGACTCATGGCATTAGGCTCTGGTACATCGCTCTCACAAGCTTGCTGAAACCACTTTTCAAATTGATTAAAGGGATCTAAGTTGAGGTTTTCTCGTCTGAGCCCTTCTCGAATATATTCTTGTCTTAATTCACTAACATCCATGCTGCTTTATGGTTTCTTCCCAAGTATCCAAATCATAAAAGGACTTGCCATGGATTGAAAGTCTCCATAGAAATAATCTCCATATAGCGCTAACACTTTAAACCCGGCATCGCTGAGCATGCTCTCAAATGTCTCCTTTTCAAGCACACTAAACTGAATATCTATAAATCTTTTAGACTGAAGAATACCATACTGATTATAGGTTTCAATAAACTGGAGACCATGGACAACTTTATTCTCAGGATCATAGGTCTCCATAGCCCAAAGCATTAGTGAGCCTGCTCCATTGGGCAGGGGTGGACGGGCTTTTAACTTCAATCTACCATCGACTGTCTTCAACCTAATTTTGGGGTTATGCAGTGAACAGATAAACTGCCCATTTGAGGATAGATGCTTATGGATGCAAGCAAGTGTTCGCTGTTGAGCAATTGGAGAAATGATCTCTGCAAACGATTGAAACGGCAACAAAATACGGTCAAATTGTTTACCTAGATCAAGGTCACAAACATCACCAGTGTGCAGCGTCGCAGAGAAGCCTCGTTGAACAAGCTTTTGCTCTAGAACGGCCAGCATTTCAGGGGACTTATCGACACAGGTAAGCCTCAGTCCTGCCTCAATCAGTGGCAGGGAAATCCGTCCTGTACCACACATGAGCTCCAAAACTTCTGACGATACACCTTTAACTTGGTCAAGCAAAAAAGGAATATCTAGGGTCGTTTGAACATAATTATCGTAAATATCTGCGACATCGGCATACTTAATGGGTTGAGTCATCGATCCAGTACTCCATTTGAACTCAGTGACGATTGCTAAGCCATCATAGTTTGCGTCTGCTGAAGATCGCAGCACACTCACATATCATCAGTGGAACACACGTCTAGACGAATAGAAAAGGTTGCTTATACCACCTCTTTGAACGCACGGCTAAATAAATATAGCTGTCTGCCCGTCTTATTACCTGCGGCTAGCACCAGGGATTCGTTACACTCGTTAACATGGTGTTAGCCAACACACGGATAAAAAGAGTAGGCAGCTGAGTTACCACACACGCATGCTATTTAACTTTGTCTTTACAGTAGTGGCTGCAAAATTTTATGTGTCTGTTTTTGTTAACAAAAGTTAAAATATCGATGTATCCTAGCAAAACAAATCTGATGTGTCGGGCTGCGTTTTGGGATACGAAGCCATTGTTTAAACCTGCCTAGACCGAGATTTGGGAACCTAAGGAATAGCCCATGATCATTTGGCATACAAGACTTCAGCACAGTGTTAAATTGACTGCCGGGTTCGGGTTGGCTATGTTGCTATCCAGCTGTGGTTTCTTTGCCCCCAGCGAAGCCCAGGCAGGTCGTCCAGGTGGCCCTGGTGAAGAAGATAGGCTCGTAGCCGTAGAAACCGCCCGCGCCCAAAGCAGCACCCTCATAGAAGCACTGGAATATACGGGCACTACTCAACCACAGCAACAGATTGCTCTAAGAGCCCAAACCGCAGGTGAGGTGATTGCACTTACTGTAGACGTGGGTGATCTGGTACTGTCAGGCGAGGTTTTAGGCGAAATAGATGGTGGGCTCCTCACCGCTCGGGTGAATGAAGCCCAAGCAGAACTTTCAGTCAGACAGTCAGAAATTGCCCAAGACCAGGTATCCATCGCTGATGCCGAGGCAATTGTTGTCCAAGCCAAAGCGACCAGGGACCAGGCAAAAATTGATGCCGATCGGCTGCGACAGTTGGCCAACCAAGGGGCCGTTTCCCAACAGGCGGCTGAGGCGGCTGAGTTAGCCTTAATTAATGCAGAGCAGGCTGTTAACTCCGCTGAGGCTCAGGTGCAGACCAGACAGAATGCGATCGCAGCTGCCGCCGGTCGGGTCGATGCCCAGCAAGCCGTCGTTGCCGAAGCCAAAGAGCAACTTAGATGGGTAGAGTTAACAGCTCAAACCCCTGCCACTGTTCTCACTCGACTGGTGGACCCCGGTGACTATGTGCAACCCGGAACAACACTCTTAGAACTCGGCGACCTCAGCACCTTAAAAGTTACCGTCCAAGTTTCTGAATTAGACCTCGGGCAACTCACCATTGGACAACCTACCCAGATTCGTCTTGATGCCTTTCCAAATCTAGACACTATCATCGGGCGCATTTCCCGCATTTCCCCAGTGGCTGATGCCACATCCCGCCTGGTGACAGTAGAAGTGACCATGCCAAACCCAGATAGTCGTATTGGGAGCGGTCTATTGGCACGGGTGAAATTTACACCACCGGATGGAACGCGAATTGTTGTGCCTGTGAGTGCTTTAGAGAGTGGAACAGAAGAAAACACAATCTTTGTGATTGAAAAAGACAATGAACAGACTACGGTGGTTGCCCGGTCAGTGGAAGTGGGCCAGACCGAACAAGGGCGAGTCGAAATTCTCTCTGGGCTGGAGGCAAGTGAGCCGTTTGTGGTGCAGAGTGATAAGCCTTTGAAAAATGGGCAGGCAGTCAGGTTAAGCATTTTGTCTGAGGGTGTGGGAGAGTAAATAATGAGCCTCAGCAAACTTGCCATTCGTCGTCACATTGCTACGTTGATGCTCTCCGTAGCCATCATCATCTTAGGTCTATTCTTCACCACTCAACTACCAGTAGACCTGCTACCGTCCATTACCTATCCACGCATCGGAGTGCGAGCTGATTCACCCGGAGTGTCTCCCGACGTAGCAGTGGATGAAATCACCCGACCTCTAGAGCAAGCACTCGCCGCTACGGAAGGTGTAGTGCAGATCGTTTCGAAGACACGAGAAGGACGGGTCAGTGTTGACCTATATTTTGAACCGGGTGGCGACATTGACCAGGCATTGAATGATGCTACGGCAACGCTGAACCGTGCTCGGAACCGTTTGCCAGATAACATTGATCAGCCACGGTTGTTTAAGTTTGATCCGTCTCAGTTGCCGGTCTATGAGATGGCCCTCACTTCAGAGAAACTGCAGGGCATGGATCTGCGGGTGTTTGCTGACGAGGAATTAGCGCGGGAGTTATCTACTGTACCGGGTGTGGCGAGTGTCGATGTATCGGGCGGTGTACAGGAAGAAGTTCAGGTCAATCTGGATCCATCTCGGATACAGGCACTGGGCTTAGGAATTAGCGATGTCCTGGATGTTCTTGAAGAGCGTAATCAAGATACATCTGGAGGTCGCATAAAAGGACCCAACAGCGAGCCTCTGACACGGGTTTCTGGTAAATTCCGTGATGCAGAAGAGATTCGGAATTTGCTGTTTGAGGTGGGTGATCAGCAGGTGTATCTGCGAGACTTTGCTGATGTGATAGATGGCACCGAAGAGCAGCGGCTTTTTGTGAACCTGAACGGTCAGCCAGCCGTGAAAGTGAGTGTTCAGAAACAGCCAACAGCAAACACAATTGCTGTAGTAGAGGGAGTTAAGCAGCAGTTAGAGCAGTTTAAAGCCTCTGGTTTGGTGCCCGACGACCTGATCATCAACGTCACCCTGGATGAATCTGTCTTTATTCAAAACTCGATTCGAAACGTAGCAACGGCGGGTTTAACGGGTACTGTTCTGGCTGCCATTGCTGTCTTAATGTTTCTGGGCTCTTTGCGACAGACATTTATTATTGTATTAGCGATTCCCTTAGCCACCCTGGTGACGCTGTTGTTATCAGGACTATTTGGGCTATCACTCAATGTCTTTAGCTTGGGAGGATTAGCCCTGGGCGTTGGCATTGTTGTAGACAACGCCATTGTAATGTTAGAAAACATTGCTAAGGGTGTAGCTCGTAGTCCGCGCCTTGCCATTCGTCAGGCAGAAACCAGCAGTCAAGAATTAGAATCAGCACTGGTGGCTTCCACAACAACAAATCTAGTAGCAGTGTTGCCATTTTTGCTAATGGGCGGATTTATCTCACTGTTGTTTAGCGAGCTAGTCGTTACCATCAGCCTGGCGGTAGCGGCTTCGCTGTTAGTGGCGTTAACGGTGGTACCTGCCCTGGCCGCACGGTTGCTAACAATCAAAGCCTCCAGCAAAGTCGGTACTTTCTGGCCCATACGCTGGTTTGGTCGGCGTCTGCAAGGCTTGACATTGAGCTATGCCAGAACCTTGAGCTGGGTACTACAGCAGAGAATAGCCGTAATAGCTGCAATTATTCTTCTTTTTGGTGGTGGCAGCTGGTTTATGATGCGCCAGATTCCCCAGGAGATTTTGCCCAGCATTAGTAATGGTCAAGCCAGGGTGTGGGTGCAGCTGCCACCTGGAACCACCCTAGAGGAAAACCGTCAGGTGATGGCAGCTCTGGACAACATTCTCATAGAACAGCCGGAATCTGACTATGTGTTTAGTACGTCCGGTGGTTTTCTGTTTGGTAGCACGAGTATCGACAATGCTCTGCGGGGTTCAAGTACGCTCACGCTAAAGCCTGGAACCAATGTGGAAGCGTTTACTGACCGCATGAACCAGGAGTTAGGTCAGTTAAATTTAGTGAAAACGCGTTTACGGGTTTCGCCTGGTTCTGTGCGGGGCTTGATTTTAAGTAACTCTCCTGTTCGCAGCGATGTGGACATTGTTTTGCAGAGTAGTGATACAGAACTGTTGGAACAAGCAGGACAGCAAGTGCTTGATGCGCTGGGTGAGCAAGCTACACTGGCTAGTTATTTACCCGATGCTGATCCGCCTCAGCCGGAAATCCAGATTAGACCTGACTGGGAGCGGGCGGCTGATGTAGGTCTCTCGGCTGAGGAGATTGGTCGTACTGTTGAGACGATTCTCTCGGGAGTGGTGCCCACACAACTACAGCGCGGTGATCGGCTGATTGATGTACGGGTACAAACACCGGATAGTCTGGTACAGAATCCAGCTCAGCTCAGTCAGCTGCCGCTGTTGAGTAGTAATCAGCAAGTACGCCTGAGTGATGTGGCCAGTATTGAAAAGGGTCAGTCGCTGGGTGAAATTCAGCGGATTAACCAGCGACAGGTGTTTATTATCGAAGGTCGTTTAGCAGAAGAGGCTAGCCTGGGTGAGGCCCTGGATGAGGTGGACCGGGTAATGGAAACAGTAACGCTACCGCAGGGAGTCACTCGTCTACCTAGCTTTAGTGCCCAAAGTAATGAGGCCATTCAAAATGGGCTAGGGTTGCTGGGGGGTCTGGCAGTCTTCTTAGTGTTTACTGTGATGGCAGTGCAGTACAATTCACTGATTGATCCGTTAGTGATCATGTTGACGGTGCCCTTGGCCTTAGCGGGCGGGATTTTGGGACTGTATATGACTGAGACAGCCATTGGCGCAACGGTGGTTGTGGGGGCGGTGCTACTGGTGGGCATTGTCGTGAACAATGCAATTATTTTAGTGGAGCTGGCGAATCAGATTTATGTGACGGAGGAGTGTAGTCGCATGGTGGCGATGCTTAAGGCAGCTCCGCAGCGGTTGCGACCGATTTTGATGACGACGGTGACGACGGCGTTGGGGATGTTACCGTTGGCGTTGGGTCTAGGCGAGGGATCGGAGTTTTTGCAACCGTTAGGGGTGGTGATTTTTTGGGGATTGTCGTTGGCGACGGTGTTGACGTTATTTGTAATTCCTTGTTTTTATACGTTGTTGCATGGGTCTGGCTTCGGCTCTGCTCACCCAGCACAAGCTACTGCCCAGCCTCTGGCTGAGCACACTCCACCCAGGCTACGCCTGTAGGAGATATTTGTAGAGGCAGAAGGTCTTGTACCTATCCTGGGTAACCAACGCTACCCACTCGATCTCGCACAGCAAGAATTCTGGTTAATGGCCTTAGATGTTGCGGGGCGGGCACAAGGCACCACCCCTACGAGATTATCTCACTGCATAAGGGAGAATCTAGCTAACCGATTTTTGCTTCAACGAAGATAACACCAGCAGCTAAAGGTTTAGGCTCACAGGTTAGATCATCACGTTTTTCTTGAATATTTTTAAGCTTAACTTCCAGCTCTCGCTTAACCTTTTTAAGTTGTCCCTCTGTTGCTGGAATAATTTGGGTTTTACCCGCCTGACGAAAACGTTCTAAACGAGATTCTAATTCACGCTGTTTACGTTCAGCAAAGGCACGCGCACTCTTTTCTTGAATATTACAGCGATTCTCGTTATCAATATAGAAATCTTCAAGTGCCTGGTTAAATGCTTGGTCAATATGTTCATTACAGGTCGATAGATGGGCAAGCACATCGTCAATATCCTCAATGAAATTTTGTGCATTGGGCTTTATCTGCCCTTGTTTCATTAGCGTAGAAAGTATGGCCTCAGAATCTTGATCGGATAGGACATGGCCATCGTCTATACGAATAATTTTGTAAGCGATTTGACTTTCTGTTTTAATGCCTGAAAATGTCCAGCGATGCACCGAATAGGCATAAAGCCCTGATAATAGATCGATCTCGTTTGCTTGTGTTTTGATAGCAGACACTGGATGTAGAGTTTGCTCCGACGTAGTATATCGCTCACGAATCCATAGGATCAGCGGATGGGTGGGGTCTAAAAGCTCATTGCGCTTACCCATACTGCCTGAAATTTTAGGGTCAAAAAAGCAGCTCACGGGTCTACCTGACTTATGTAGCTGTGTCGGCGTAGCGCAGCGATTTTTACCTATAAAAAATTGTAGATCAATCTTGGCCTGCTCGGATAATGTAATGTTATAAAGCTTAGGTTCATTGGGTTTTGGCTCAATGACCGTGCCAGGGTAGTAACGAGAAAAACAATCTTCTACAAAGGCTAGCAGTTCGTCGGGTTGAAGCCATCGTCCCTGATCTCGACTCTGATTGATAGAGTCCAAAATGTGATCTGCAAAAGCTAACATATTGACAGCTTCGGTCTCTAACTCATTTTGAAAAAATCGATTTTTAATGAGCGCATCACCTGTTATGATTGCCTGTTCTTCTTTCTCTTCAGGAGACAAGTCTGCGGAAAAAAGATCGACTAACAACTTTTCAGTAGCCTGGCCTAAAATGCTTTCAATATCACCAATACTCTCTTTGAATATCTGAATGCGATCGTAAAGTCGTTCGAGGATTCTTTCCTCAATAGTATCGACCAGGCTAAAATTAATAATTGAAATGCGTTCTGCTGGTTGCCCTAATCGATCTAAACGACCAATACGCTGCTCGACTCGCATTGGATTCCAGGGCAGATCGTAGTTGATCAGAAAACGGCAATGCTGAAGATCAATGCCCTCGCTGCCCACCTCAGAAGATAACAGAACCGAAGGGCCATTATCTTGGCGAAACTGTTCGACGGCTGTCCACTTATCATCTCCCATGTCTCCCATAATCAGACAGTTAGAGATATTAGCGGCTTCTAAACGACGTTGTAAGTACTTTAATGTCCCTCGAAAGTAGGCAAAAATAACAAATTTTTCACCAGGCTTTTCCTTGAGCTGTTCTTTAAGAAAGCCCTGTAGCTTCAAATATTTGCTGTCACAGACCTCTAACTCTCGAATGTTGACTTTTTTCAGGGCTGAAGGTGTGGCAACAGATAATGGACTAGTACTCCTTTGCTCCGGTATTTTGCCAAAATCTTCCCACAGGGCTTCGTCAACCAGAGCACTCAGAGAAGCATCATTCTGCCAAGCTTCCAGCGCAGCTACCATGCAACTGGCCATTTGACGCTGCTTTGAGATTAGCTGAAAGAGTGGTGCCCCTTTTTTGCCCTTACTCTGTTCACGAATATATTCACTAACGCGATCATAGACCTCTTGTTCTAAGGATGAAAACCTGACCTCAAGTGTCTGTGGATCACGCTTAACCCGATTGCTTAAGACATCGCGTTTACGGCTACGGGTAATATACTGTCCTAGTAAAGAAACTTTTTCAAGTTTGTAGCCAAGTTCAATCCGTTCGCTTTCATCAACTTGGTTCAGATTTGATAAACTCTGCTGGATTTGCTCAAGTAAAGGATTATCCGCAAAGTAACCAGAGGTGGAGGCCCGCTGTAAAGCTTCGCGAGCTTTGGCAGGCTCTGGCGGGCTAGCCCACAAATGGCGCAATGCATGAACAACGGGTTCGTTTGCCTCCAGCATATTGTTAAAAATATCAGCATTAAAAAAATCGTCAGGGCTGATGATGCGCAGTATCTGATACAGATTAGCGCTATCTGTTTGAATCGGTGTGGCCGTAAGCAGAATGAGGTGTTTGGTGGCATCGCGAATCAGCTGCCCTACTTGATTGCTCGCCGTTGTTGCATTACGCAGGTAGTGGGCTTCATCAATAATAGCCAGATCAAACAGGCTCAGGGACTCACTGCTGGGGTTAGCATCTAGTAGACGCGCTAGCTCATCACGGGCATTGGCAGCATTAATAGCTTCCCAGTTACGTCCAGGACGTAATCCTTCAAGACTTGCGATACAGACAAACGCTTGCGGTTTCTGGTGCTCAAGACATAGCCTCACTCGACGCAACAACTCTTTTGCATCAACAATATCCGCGAAAATATTAAACCGCTGTCGCAGGTCATCTTGCCATTTTTGGCGTAACATCGCCGGGCACACAATCAACAAGCGCCTGGCATCTTCTCGGGTCTGGAGTTCTTTCCAGATGTACATGGCTTCAATGGTTTTACCAAGGCCCACTTCATCTGCAATCAAAAGACGCCCTACCGGAGAGTTAAGGAACTTAAGAACGGGCTTAAACTGATGGGGATAGAAATCTGTCTGGCTAGCCTCCATACTGTAAAACACGTTTGTCAGCTGACCTTTCACTTTCTCAAAGGTGAGAATACGCCGCAGATCATCTGGTCCGCCAAATCGGCCCTGCCGCATTAAGCCTTCAATACTTTCGTCATCAGAGCAGAGTTCAAGGAGGCTTTTAGGTCGGTGTATCTTTTCGGCAGGGCCAAATTCAACTTCTACCAGGGTAAGATTACCCAGTCGTCTGATTCGTCCAGTTGTTTTACCCCGTTTTCCAGGATTGGCCTTCAAGCGTACATCTTGTCCTGGTATTTCTGGATTCCAGCTATTAGTCGATGTCATGGATTTGGTCGTCAACTTTTACATCATATCCCGCGTATTTTCGTAACTTTCTCGGCGAAAGTATGTCGGACGTATAGGAGGTTCATCCTTTTCTACTTGACTAGGTAGGCGAATAAGTTCTGTTTCTTCATAAGGAAGTTTACAAAGGCCGTAGGCAACCGTAAATCGACCAAACTCTTTGGGTGCGAGTCCATTAGTCGCTAACTTATCCGGCACAGGAATCTTTTTAAGTCGATAGGGAGGAATATCCATACTCTCATGTTTAAACTCACCATGAGTAGACTCGATTGTATCCTGGAAAAACGAAGTATTACTGCCACCACCGCCGAGCAACACTCTTAGATTCTGACCAATGTCATCCTCGGTAAGAACATGCCGTGCATCTTGATGCTTTTCATTTCCACCGATCACAATCTGAGCAACAAGGCTTTGCACCTTCCTTCTACTGTCGCTTTTTTGAATTTGCTGCTGCAATTCCGGATCATGAGGATCGTTTAAACTGTGGCGCACAGATTCAATTGACCTGTGAAGTTCATCTGCGGCCTGTTTTGTTAGCGCAGTGACTCCAAGAGGCTGTACCTCAGTTTTATAAATATCCACATGCCGGGTTCCGCCATCTCGCCAAAATCGAAATGCAGAACCATCCAGCGTCCCATCCCCAATGTCAAATAGGGTGTAAAAACCGTCCTGTGCAGCGGGTGAACTTAAGAAAGACCAAGCCGCTGCAGAAATTTCTGGAGTAGTAATACAATCTAGGGAATCTAAGGTAACGTTTGTATCCATCCAATCTTGAATGTGGTCACTCAATTGTTGAAGCTTTGGTAGTGTAAGCTTTACGGACTCTAAAGAACTGTGATTTAAGACCCAGGCTAAAGAGAGAACTCGATGGAAACGTCCTAGGGCTGGTGAATCACAATAGGCCGCTGGAACGCCAATATTGACGCTCCAGTGAACCGTTTGATTTTTAAAAAGATCGGGACGATTGTCTTGAATCCAAGTTTGGGCTCTGGTAATGACCTGACTGAGGTAATAGGCACAGATGTTTTCAACAGCCGCAGGTTTATCTAACTCAGGCACCTGTTCAAGTCGCCAGGAATTAGTCCCAGGCATATCTAAGTCTGCTAAACGCATTTTGATAAAGTCTACTGAGTGCTTAATCGAACAGGTGTTGTTTTCCCATTCAGTCATAGTGAGTCCAGTAAGCAGAGTATCATCACTCAAAATAGCCAACTTAGTAGGAATCAAGGCCTGTTCGAGCGTAGATTCTTCTGTTGCTGGTGAGGCAAATGTGACAATCTCAGCTTGGTCACTTCCCACATCCCAAAAACAGACTTTAGTGAAACCAGTACCAAAATCAATACCTAAGACAATTACGCGATCGCACTCATCCTCAGTAGGTAGATTTGGAACAATATTGTGTGGAAAATCTGGTTGAGTAGCAGAGAGACTAGCTTCAAGCCGAGATCTAAACTCATCGACATCTAGCTTGAGACTACTGAGTTCATCCTGTAACTGAGTAATGTTGTTGCTTAGGCTCTGAGTTGTTGCCTCCAGATTAGCCTGCTGCTCACGGATAACTTGCTCGCGGGTCTCGGCTAGGGTACTCGCAACTTGGTCAAGCACTCTCTCAGAACGAACTGTGAGGTCAGTGACTGATACTTGTAATTGCCGAAAACGCTCAGTAACTTGATCGAGGCTAGTTTGGCTACTGGTCCCTTGGTAAACGAGTTGCTCCCGCAATGAGTTGATCTCGCTGGAAAGTGATTGACTCTGCTGGGTAGCTTGCACAGATAGAGACTGACGCTCGCTCTGTGTCGATGCAATTGTTTCTGTGACCAATACTTGTAGTTGCCGTAACTCTTCAGCAACTTGGCCGATACTTGTTTGGCTGATATCACTCTGTTGAGCTAGGTGCTTCCGTAGCGATTGGGTATCGTTAGACAGGTCTTGAATTCGCTCAGCCAAGCGCTCAACTTGCGACTGGCTATCGTGTTGAGCTGAGGAGATGGCCTCTGGAACCGATAGCTGTAGCTGCCGCAACTCCTCTACGACTTGGTCAACGCTAGTTTGACTGGTGGTGCTTTGTTGAGCGAGGTGCTCTTGCAATGAGCTAATCTCGCTGGAGAGCGATTGAATCTGTTGGGTAGCTTGCTCAGATAGGGCTTGACTATCGGTCTGAACAGAGGAAGTTACATCGACAATTGAGAGATCTAATTTTTTTAGTCGTCGCTGAATTTGCTGTAGTTGCTGATCAGTCTCTTTTTGGGTTTGGCTGAAGCGTTGCTCTAAACGTTTTTCTTGCTGGCGACGGCTGATTAAATTCAGGCTAACGCTAAAGGCTAGAGGAACCGCTGTATAGGCGACTTGCTGAGTTGATATGGTTGCGATCGCACCAACGACAGTAGCAGCAACACTAGCATATTCAGTTAGACGTAGAAATTTATAGCTATTCACAGGCATTATGCTCTAGCTGAAAAATTAGTTGTATTCGTTCACTTTGATATAGGAATGTTCAGAGGCTGAAAGCTTGCCATAGGAGTTCCTGACGAATACTGAATACTACGTGCATTACCAACGTTTAATGCAGGGGCAAGAAGTCAACTCAGAGAATCAACTACGCAATTTAATATTATTCATGATTGCAAACAAACCTACGTCCCCGACCCCTACAAATCCATTGTTCTTGCCAGAACCGCCCCAGACAACAAGTTCCCGATCACACACCTCAAATTTTGACCGCAATAGCCACATTGTTCTGGCCCCCCAGCCCAATAATCAACTCCACGGCACATTGATCTTTGGTGCAGAAAACAATCCCCTCACAGGGTTCACCACCAAAGAGGACATTATGATGACCTCCCTAACGGGGCACTCACTTGCGGGGATGTCTAGATTAACAATTCACTATTAGTTCTGCACTTTTCCATCAGGCATAGTTGTCCCACTGAGTTTAGCGCCAGCTAAGTTCGCACTACTCAGTTCAGCCTTAAACAAAATCGCGTCAGTCAGATTCGCCTCACCTAAATTAGTGCGTCCCAAATAAGCATTAGTCAAGTCAGCCTGGGTCAGGTCAGCACCACTTAGATTAGCTCGACTCAGGTCAGAACGCAGCAACCGGGCATCAACCATAACAATCTGGAAAAGTTGAGCACCACAAAGCTTAGTATCAGTAAGATTCACACCCTTTAGATCAGCACCAGTAAAATCGCAGCCAGATAGATTTGCCCGCTGGGCACGGGTGCGGGTCAAATTGGCATAGCGCAAATTAGCACCTTCTAACTGAGCATCTGCCAATGATGCACCCTTAAGGTTGGCACCGTTCAAGTTGGCATTGCGCAGATCAGCATCTTTGAGAAACGCCTCACTCAGGTTGGCACCACTCAGATCGACATTGGCCAGATCCGCCCCTTTCAGGTTAGCCCCGCGCAGATCCACCTGACGCAAATGGGCTCCCCGCAAAATTGTTTGCTCACTGCGCAGTTCTTGCCGCAGATTCGCCCCCCGTAAACAAGCCCCAGTTAAGTTAGCGCCGCTCAGGTCAGCATTACGGAGATCAGCGTCGGCTAAATTCACATCAAATAGATCGGCCAGGGTGAGATCAGCCCCCCGCAGGTCGGCCCCCTGTAAACTCGCGCCGTGCAAATTAGCATCACTCAGGTTGGTATAAATCAGATTCGCCTGATTCAGATTGACGCCGCTCAGGTTGGCATGGCTAAGGTTCGCCTGCTGCATATTCACCCGGCTCAAATAGGCAAACATCAGATCTGTACGTTCTAGATCAGCTTTCGAAAAGTTCGCGCCGATCAGATCCACTTTTGGCATCTGTAAATTCGCTAGGCACAGACCACTAAAGTCCTTTTGGCCACTGTTATAACAGGCTAATAGTTCAGCAGCATTATCCATAGGATGCAGGCCTCATTGAGGTAACAGCAGACACAGCAGCTCTAGCACTATCGACAGGGATTACCACTTCGTCTGGTTCAGCGTAATAGGGTTTAATAGCATTCAAAATAGCAGTGACAACGGGCTCATTGTCATCGGTGTCTTCTAAACAGTGAACAATAATAGATAATTTACTTTCCAAGTCTTGGAATGAAGAACAATAGTTGAAAACTTCTCGTAAAAAGTCTTCTAAGGTTTTACTACGTAGCAATGACCACTCTTGTGAACTTCCGGTAAAGGGACTGTAAAGGGTGGAATGCAGCAAGATTTTAGCCCGTAGCGGGTTGCAATATTTGATGATATCGAGCCTGAGCTCAAACAAATCGGCCCGGTCTTTCACCTGGGCCACCTCCATAGAAGGTCCTTCTAAAGACTTCGCTGAATAGGCGACGGTATTTTCAGGATGAATACCAACTGGCAGATCCCCAAAACAGGTTTCTGGACTATCGGTGTCGTTGGCAGTGGAGAACCCCGGTGTTGACATCGGGATCAGCTCAGTTTGAGCACTATAAAGGGGATGAAAGGCCTTAAAAATAATATTTACAATTTTGGTGTATTTAGTTTTGCGATTTAGATGGTGCAATAAATGACGTAACCGATATTTAAGATCGTTGGGTGTTGGTGTCAGCTGATACAGCTGCTGTATCAAAATCGCCGTATCCGCTTGCTCAATTTTACGGATATCCGTTTCCCAAACTTTATGGCACAGACAATATAAAACTTTTTTTATCCGGATAATCTGGGAATCTCGCTCTAGCTCATCCGCCACCTGTTGATAGCGATCCTTAGATTCCTCTACACTTTCTTCTGCCGCATCCTCAGCTTCTTCTGGCTCCCCACCAGGAAGTAAACTGGCCGCCCGTTCTATATATAACGGCGTAATGGCCTGCAAAATTACCTCAGCCACATCAGAGTAGACCTCTTTATGGTTGAGGGTAGCCACAATGCGGTAAAGACTCGCACGGCAATGCTCCACTGACGGATTGCGCTGCACCAATGCGTCAATCAGATGCTGCAATGAAAACTGATCCAGAACGGTAGTGTCGTTTTCCCATAGGTTTTGACAGGTACCAAAAATCAGTTTTTTGATCCGCAGATGGTCGGGATGGTCACCTAGACTTTGTAAAGCCTGATCAATTGGGCTCTCAAAGGCATAACCTTCAAACCCTTCAGCAAAAAATGGTCGGGTCATCTCCGCATCAGACACCTCCAGCTCAATGACTGGCCGTAGCTGATAAGCAGGGACTGATTCTTGAATATTTTTAAGATTTAGCGGGCCAAGAAATGTGGCATCTAAATCTAGGCGACTTTTGACGACATCATAGACCACCTGAGAAACACAGATTTCACCAGGGGCGGCAAAGCTTTCTAAACGAGCCGCAATGTTGACGCCATTCCCCATAACGTCGGAATTGTTTATGTACACATCGCCTAGATGAATGCCAATGCGATGGTCAAAGCTATCCCGCTTGCTATCCCCGCGCAGTTTTTTTTGAATATTCAGTGCACAAGCCACGGCCTGAGCTGCGCTAAAAAAGCACATCAATAGGCCATCGCCAGTTGATTTAAGCACCTGGCCCTTAAACACATTGCACAGTCCGGCAATCTGCTTAAGATCTCGATTAATAATCGCCAGTGCCCGTTCTTCATCAGAGGACATCTGGGCACTAAACCCAACAGCGTCTGTTACCACAATTGCGGCAAGGACACGCTGCTGGGTTTGAAGCGATGGCTGCGCTCCTTCCATAGAAAACCTGACTGACAAGACTACCTGATATTAAGATTACCCTGGTCCTATAGGGACTTCCGCACATCATGAAGTAATGAATACGGAATTTGCGGAAGAATTTATCGGGCCTTTTTATATCGTCGTATTAAAATACGTAATTACCGACAGACCCTCACCCCACCTAATCTCATAGCAAGATAAACTTCATTCCCCACCATTGATGGGACAATCTTGCGACCGGATCCTAGATGCCATACTTCATTCTCTCCTATGATAGCGATTCTGTCATGTGATGGTGGTTACGAAATGACCAAACCACTCATTATTGCAAGTCATACAGGGGGCAAAACCCTATGTAATTTTCGATACTTTCTAAAATGAGAACAATAGCACTGAAGAAGATCGTTTTGATTGTTCCCATTTTAGTTTCTGAATTTGAATTCTTTTGACTGCTTTAGGCCAAAGAGAGTTCTTTGATACGTTTAAGAAATTATCGGGATAAAAAAGACGAGATATCTGCTTGAGTATTCTAAAATCTGCGAAATATGAATGGTTATTAAAGATTAATGACTATTGGGAGAAATTAATGGTCCAATGCTGGTGAGTCTAGTGCCCAAAAGGTAATTATGCCCAAACTCAACCATTTGGCAATGCATTTACTAGCTGGCGCAGCTACCGTCTGGTGCACTGTAGCCATTACACCAGTTGCAACCTATGGAATAGAACTGCCTCAACCCACATTTGCTGACTTGTGCGAAGCATTTCAAGGGGGGGCAGGCGAGTGGAGTAGCGCCCTATACAGCCGCCCGTATTCCTGGCAAACGGTGGAAGCTTTGATGTCGGCATTGGGCATTAGCAACTGTAATGTAGCCGCACAGCAGCTGGCTGCGATGGAGGTTTTACGGGGGGCACAGATACAGAGGAACTACTTGCCAGACAACGGTTTGATGGTAGATTTTCCGACGGGTGTGGATTTGCATATAATTGCGATCTCAACCCCCAATCTCACTGCTCTCAACCTGAGCGGGCACGTCATTGGCGACTTAGCCCCCATTGCTCAGCTCACTCAGCTGCAAACCCTACGTCTTGCCAACACTCAGCTACAGGACATTACTGCCCTCACCGCCCTAGGGCAACTCACCACCCTAGATATTAGCTACAACCAAATCGACAATATCGCACCTGTGGCTGAGATCCCCACCATTCGCTCCCTCAATGTTGGTTACAACCCCTTTACAGATATTAGTCCCATCGGTGCAATTCTCACCCCCGCCGTAGAAGGAGAATGGCAGCTGCTCGACCTCAGCGGCATTGATATTGACGATCAAACCTGTCCCGACAATCTGGGTGACATCTGTGGATGAAGCGAGGCAAAAGAAACTCGCTGTTTTGTTATTAATCTGTTTAGATAACAGCAATCCAGGAAACAAAAGAGAGAGAAAATTGCCCATCACAACGAACATTTTGTAAGGGTTAGCACAAGGCACAGCCCCTACTACACAGCTAAATTGTCTTGCACAGCTGTGCGTAACTGTTCTGTGAGCCGCGCCACGGTTCCTGCCTTATCAGCTCGAAATTCTTTTACGTAATCTTTTAGATTAATCGGTTCACCGACTCGGAAAACAGCCTGGCGATGAGCCTTAGGCTGAATATGCTCCACTTGATACACCTCTCGTTCTAAACGCATCAATGTGTCTAGAAACCTCTCCGGAGTAGGCTTAGCCGCAACATAACCATCATAAATGGCATCAAAATTCAGCAATCTTACCGTCGTCCAATAGAGGGCATCCCCTTCAGCAACCGTTTTCGGTTCTTCTGCCTCTAATAATGCCTGGATCCGATAAACTCGTTCTCGAATCGGTGCTCCATTGGATTCTAGATCCAGCTGCTGTTCACACTGACTGATGACATGATTCCGCAAACGGCTGATCCGTTGATTCCAGTCTTGATCCGGTTCCCTAGTTAAGCCAAATTCTGTTTCTATACGTGTGATGATCAAGGATGCGATCGCAAGTAACCGCTGATAAAAATCCTGGGGATCTTCAGATACTAAACCGAGTTCGTCCTCCAGACCCTGTAATGTCTCCTGGATAACTGACGTCATCGGCTGAGTATAGCGATACTTCAGCGAAATCGGCATAACATACAAATCCGCATCGGGGGTCTTCTTCATCAGCTGCGCGATTACCTGCATCGGCATTTGGATTGCCCCCGACCGAAACGGCATCACCGTATCATTTTGATAAGAGCAGCCACCTTCTGGAAAAATCACCACCTGCGCCCCAGGTTCCCTTAACAGACTCAGCGTCTGAGCAATGCTAGCCCTATCCCCCAATCCCCGACGAATAGAGTAACAGCCCATCCATTGTAAAAATGGTCCCTGCAGCCCTTTGAACGACTCCCGAGCCACAATATAGTGCCACAGTTGGCCTACCCGTGCCGCCAGGCTAAATAGCACCATACCGTCTTCCATAGTGGGATGATTACACACATAAACCACCCGTGCGCCATCCAATGCCCGCAGTTTAGCTACATCGTCATCGGACACCACTAATCCGCATCGGTACAACCGCTGTAGCACCAGATATGACACACTCTGCACCAACCGAATCAGTAACGGTTTAGGTTTAGGTGGAAAGAATAACGCAGTCTCAGCAACCATAAAGCAAACGGTGAATAGACCCAACAGTCATATATGGTTATGCCTTGCCTCAGGGTTAAATGGCAACAGTTGCCGTTTAAACACAGCGGCCTCAAACTGAAAATTTCGGATGAGACAACTGAGTACTGAATAGTGAACTAGTCATGAGTAGTTCACCTGATATGACTACCAGAAAACTCACTTCTGACAAACTATCCATATACACCCTTATCAATAGTTAAATCTTGACGCCGTATCTAACCGCCTAAGTACAACACCTTAGCCTTACAAAATTTTGCCAAAGATTTAAAGCAGGCAAAAAGCATCTCCCCATAACTCATTCAGGGTGTTAGCGATAACGTTACATACTGTAGCTTGGAACAAATTATGTTGGACCATTAGTCATCAAGGTTTATTACAGTGTCCTTCTAGATCAAACAAATTTATACCGCAAACGGCCCTATGAAAATGGTCAAGGTTAGCTCACTGCTGCTGTATTTGGGGATCCCTCTTGTAGGTGCTTCAGTAGCGCTCAATTTTTTCCTATACGGACAACTCACAAAATACTACGTTGAACTCAATCAAGTTCGTTTAGATCCGCTGGGCCTTAGCTACTATAAACCAAACTCTAACTTGAATGACAAGGGAGACAATAAACGAGTCATTATTTTCGGAGACTCTAGAGCTGCTGATTGGCCTACCCCTCAAATTAAGGGATATGAATTTGTCAACCGTGGTGTTGGCGGTCAAACCTCTGCACAAACAAGTCAACGATTCGATTTTCATTTAGGAGATTTAGAACCAGACATTGTTGTCATTCAAGTAGGCATAAATGATCTCAAAGCCATTCCACTGATGCCCGATGAACGCAATGTCATCATCGATCTTTGCCGCGCTAATATTCGACAAATAACAGAAGATGCTAAGGCATTGGGAGCCACGGTCATCATATCCACTATTCTTCCAGTGGGAGAAGTGCCGCTTGTACGCAAACCCGTTTGGTCAGATGACATAGCCCAGGCCATTTATGAGGTCAACGGATATATTGACTCCTTGCAAAGTGATAAAGTACTGGTGTTTGATGGGTTTTCAGCCATTGCCGATGAAAAAGGCATGATTCCCAAAGATTTCGGCAAAGATGAGTTACACCTCAATGCCCAGGGATATACTGTCTTAAATGAGGCATTTTCTGAGTTTTTTGACACTGCAACATTTCCCAATAACACAGAGATTGCGGAAGCAGACAACATTTAAGAATATCCTTGGTGTTGGTAACAGCCCCGCCGTGGCAGGGCTGTTTTGTTGAGATGGGGAGCTACCCTGATGTCATAACCTTGCTTTAAAATCTTCAGCCTAGGAGATTTTAGTTAAAAGCTATATCCAACACCAGCGATGAAGTCAACATCATCGTCACCATCCTGGAATGGAGACCACACAACAGAGCCATTAACCAACCATTTGTCATTAACACGATAGTCTGCTCCACCGGTCACAGCAGCTTCAATGGAGCTATCATCACCTAGCTCACCATTGATACCAGCACCTAGGAAGGGATTAAGGCGACCAGCGGGATCAAGAGAATTGAAATCATAGGTGATGGGCAGTACATAGGCCACATCTTCGCCATCATCAAAGTCAAAGTCAGTGCTGACAGCGGGACGGACAGAAAGATTATCAGAAAGAGAGAGTTTACCGTTAACAACAAATCCTTCGTCACCGCCACCAATCCCGACATAGTTATAGTCAGGTGCTTCTTGAGCAAATGCGGTGAGGGGAGCTGCAGCAAGAACAGCAGCCGTTAGCCCCAGCGTGCAAAGAATACGATTGAACATCATGGTTGAATTCCTCGAAACGTTTTATGGCAGACGGGCTAGTTTTCCATGGGTATTTAGTACCAGAGATTACTGAACCTCGCTTGCATGGTCTTGTTGTATCGTTTAGTCCCTAGGAACGCGTAAAAACAGAGGACACTTTTTCTGGGTGGACTATAATTTTAACGCTATAACCACTGAAAAATCATTCATTAGAACTGTGACAGTTAGGGATATGACCGTGGTGGCAACGCAACGGCTTACCATAGATAATGTTTGTGATAATGTTTGTTTCCGAGTGTGTTATTCATGGTGATTTGTCTTCGGTATAGCCTTGCCCTTGCCGCCCTATGGCTGACTATGCTAGTCGGCCCATTTGTACATCCAGTTTATGCAGCAGACCTCTCCCCTGCACCCGAATCTGCTGCCGCTTATATTATTTCTCCCAGCAATGGTGATACGGTCGCAGCACCCTTCACCGTGCGGTTTGGCCTGTCGGGCATGGGAATTGCCCCTGCCGGGATAGATCGTCCCAATACAGGTCATCATCATTTACTCGTCGATGTCGATGAGCTACCTCCTCTAACAGAGCCATTGCAAGGTTCTGAACAAGTTCTCCATTATGGTGCCGGTCAAACCGAAACTCAGCTGACCCTAGAACCGGGCAAACACACTTTACAGTTGGTACTGGGCAACTATAGCCATATTCCCCACGAAAAACCCGTTATCTCAGAGAAAATCACAGTCACTGTTGAATAACTAGTGCTTAGCCCATAGCGTCAGCGGTTCCCCCCCTCCCAATCCAAACACCTATGCAATCCTTACCCACGGACCAGCTACTCACCATTGACCGCCAACATGTATGGCATCCCTACGCCGCCATGCCCAATCCGTTACCCATTTTTCCGGTCAAGTCGGCACAGGGCGTTTACATCGAGCTAGAGGGAGGGCTGACCCTGGTGGATGGCATGTCCTCCTGGTGGACCTGCATTCATGGGTATAACCATCCCCGGCTTAACCAGGCCGCTCGCGATCAAATTGATCGCATGTCCCACGTGATGTTTGGCGGTCTTACCCACCAACCGGCGGTACAACTGGCTCAGCGGTTAGTGGAACTCACGCCAGAACCACTCCAGCAGGTGTTCTTCTGCGACTCTGGTTCAGTGTCTGTGGAAGTGGCCATGAAGATGGCGATTCAGTATTGGTATAACCTGGGCCAGCCTGAGAAGCATCGCTTTCTAACGGTGCGCGGCGGGTACCATGGCGACACCTTTGATGCCATGTCGGTGTGTGACCCCGTCAACGGCATGCACCATCTGTTTAGCAAGGTTCTACGACAACAGTATTTTGCCGATATTCCTCAGATTCCTTTCTGGGGAGTGTGGGATGACAGCGATATTACTAGTTTTGAACAACTTTTGGCGGAAAACCATGGACAGATCGCCGCAGCCATCTTTGAACCTGTGGTGCAGGGGGCTGGGGGCATGCGGCTTTACAGTCCTGACTATGTACGTCGTGCCAGAGAGCTCTGTGACCAGTATGGTGTGCTGCTAATTCTGGATGAGATTGCCACAGGCTTTGGGCGTACGGGGCAGCTCTTTGCCTGCGAACATGCAAAGATTTCGCCTGACATTTTGTGTATCGGCAAGGCCATGTCTGGTGGGTTTATGTCGCTGGCGGCAACGCTCACCACACCCCACATTAGTCAGGTATTTAGCCAGGGCGAAGCAGGGGTCTTTATGCACGGCCCGACATTTATGGCGAATCCCTTAGCCTGTGCCGTCGCCTTAGAGAATCTTGCCATTTTAGACAGCTACAATTGGCAAGCTAAAATCCAGACAATTGAGGCACAGCTGAAGCAAGAGCTAGCCCCCTGCCGGGCATCATCCTTAGTCAAAGATGTGCGGGTGTTAGGAGCCATTGGTGTTGTCGAACTGCATGGACCGGTGGATATGGCTGTAATTCAGCCACAGGTGGTAGAGCACGGTGTATGGCTACGTCCCTTTGGCAAACTTATATACACGATGCCGCCTTATATCATTGAACCTGCCGAGTTGAGTTGCATCACCCAGGCAATAGTTGAACTGACTCGTTAATGTTGTGGTGAGCAGTCGCATTTACCACGACTAAAATTCATCGTCACAATTCCGATCCAGGATAGGCTTATCATCATGATGCGCTTTACTTCAATTAGTCTGCTGACTGTTAGTTTGCTCAGCCTGCTGATAGGATGTAGCCCTCGGGAAACGATTAGATCAGGTGCGATCGCACCTGAAGCATCCACACCTCAAACCATCTCAGAGTCCATCTCGGAGACGTTTGAGCTGGATCCAGGTCGCTATTGCTACCTATTAAACAACGGCATGCTCGCAACGTATTTGCGTTTAACCCTCGACAACGATCAGCTTAGCGGCGACGTACGCTCATCGGTTCAAACCGAAGCAGAAAACGGTTCAACAACCTATGCCCAAGTGTTTTCAGGTGCACTAATCGAAGACACATCCATAGTCGACGTTACCACCTGGATTGACAAAGACGTCAAAGACACCCGTGATACCTGGATATTAACCAGCAATACACTGCAAACCAAAGACAACGTTCTCAATCTAACGGACTGTGAACTTGTTGATCCGGCCTTCCAAGATCACAATGGGATTGAAGCCAAGGACCTGCTGGCAGGAGCTAATAATGCCAGAACCGAACGGATTGAATTCGACCCTGGCAAACGCTATGCCATTGCTAGCAATAGGGTAGTGCGAGGTGACCGGGATATTTACCTGTTAAACGCTAACGGTGGCCAGCAGATGAGTATCAGCCTCCAGGCCACAGAAAATAACGCTGCTTTTGATATCATTTCCCCCAGCGGTTACATCCTGGCATTTAGCGCCAACAATGAGACGGTTTTCTTACCTCACACCGGCGATTACCAAGTAGTTGTCGGCGGCATCTCTAGCGATGCTTCCTATAATCTGACCATTAGTCTTCAGTAGATGTTGTGAACTATGTGCGCCAAGCTATATAAAGCAGAAACGGCTTTTAATTAAGTTTTGCAACAACCTGGTCGTAAAGTCTAACTAACCACCGATAGGTCATTGCGGTTGCTTGCGGGCACCGAATTGACCTTGTTTGTTTGGAAATCTGCCCATGGGTGGTCTGTTACGGAACCTGGCATGCGCCACAATCATTGTCCCCAATTGTCTGATGGCAGATGCCGTTGCCCAACCACTGAATATCAGAACGGATTGGCCATGTCAGGAACTTTCAGTAGAGCGTTCGTTTCAGCCAGCTCCCCCCGGTGTGCCCCAAAGACGACTCAGCGGTGGGACACGATAGGTAGCCGTTGCGAAGAAAACTATCCAGGCGAATTGCGGAGCAACACAGCATGTTGACTATGACAATGATAATACGCCAGAAATTTGTCCCGCACTGATGGATATCAGCACGCAGGCCATCTGTTCTAATTCGATTCTTTCAAGGGTGCGCGTAAAGTCGGTGGGGCACTTCTGGAATAAGTAGCCAACTGCGAGCAGACGATAGTTAAAATTCATCTGAGGATTAGCTAGCAGAGCTTTAGCAGTATCGGTAGCCTTACTGATTAAAACCAGCAGTTTTTGACAATAGGCATGCCAAAAGGCGACCCGAAATGCAGGTTGTTGTCGGTACTTATTGACCTGTCTAGGATCAATCATCAGAGCATCGCTTACTTCTGTGAGGGTCATACCAAACAGCAACAGATGAATAATCTCGCTCTGTAAAACAGGTACATGGGGGGGGCCTTGGTAGTCAACAGTTGCGAAAAAACAGCCTAACCACCATTTTATAAGCCATAGACGATACTTTGAAGAGATCTGAGCATCAGTAGTCAGATTTTGCAATATGGTTAGCAATCTCCCAACAAAATCCAGCATTTTCTTGAGAAAGGCTCGCCAAAAGGCTGTGCGAAAGGTTGACTGCCGTTGGTAAAGGTTGACCTGACCCCGATCAAGCTGCATCACTTTGGTAATTCTCGATGGAGACATACCAGATAACAACATTTCAATAATTTTGGCTTGGACAGGTTCCACGTTCTTGAAAGCCTTTAGCTTACAAGTCCTTGTTTTCAGAGCCTTTTTCCTGAGGGCATCTATGATATGAGCCGGATGTTTGTCATAACCGTTAAGTTCTATGTTTTGCCCCGTCGTGGTCAAACTATTCAACAAGGACGTATTGTCTATCCGATATTTGGGCCCCTGCTGACTATTGGCCATCGTGGTCAACACGCCCATTAGGGTGGCTTTATCCCGACGCTCCATGTTGATACTATGACGGGCCATGCTAAAAGGATATCCTTGCGATCGCAATCGCCGCTTATACTGTGCATCCAGTGTATGCATTTCAACCATGTACTGTTCTTTTGCCCGACTTTCAATCACAGCAGCATCGGTATCAGGAGCCATGGCTAAACGAACAACAAAAGCACCACCTTGCTTTTTTTCAATCGATTGGATACAGAGATTAGCATCAACATATTCTTGGCAAAGCGTTTGGAAAGCCTGGGAAAACGCTTGCCAGTCAATACGCCCCTGAAAAACAAGATCAATCACACGTGTAGTTTGCTGAAAGCCCCTAGCAAACTCACCAGGCTTGAAATTTCTTGTCTTGGGATGTCGCTCTTTTGGCACATCTTTGAGATAGATATGATCACAAATAACCCCTTCCAAGATCGTCGCACCATTGGAAGTCCAGTCTTGTATACAGGCACCGGTAAGCATTGCCTTGGCAAATACAGTACCCAACACTTGCGTCTGCATCAAAGCAGCACCACTCAAATTGGCACTGCTCAAATTGGCACTGCTCAAGTTAGCCCTACATAGATTCGCACCACTCAGATTCGCACCACTCAGATTCGCACCACTTAGATCCACGTCAGGTAAATGCGCCTTGGTTAGATTGGCCCCTCGCAGATCGGTTCTGGCTAGGTTAACACCCCGTAACCTGGCTTTACGTAGTTTTGCACCGCTTAGGTCAGCCTCCGATAGATGAGCCTGAGTCAGATCAGCTTTATACAAATTAGCACCGCTTAACTCCGCTTTATCTAGCTGCACTCTATGGAGCTTGGCACCGCTGAAATTCACTCCACTCAATTGAGCCGCCAATAAGGTTGCACCACTTAGATCAGGCACTATTTCAGGATTATTTAATCTCCACTGATTCCATCGCTGTACACCCTGATGTAGCCGTTCTAAATGCTGTAGATTAGCCACAACGACACCCTCAATCAATCACCTAATGCTACCCAAGCTGTGATTCAGCATTATCTAGGAGTTATTGAAAGTATAGCGAGCCCCAAGGACAAGAGATCTACGACCCATAGCCAATCATCATGCCTTGCAATCAAGGATGTCATTCATACAGATGTCGATTTTTACAGACATCTCTGGCCGTAACACAGCGCTAAAGTCAAATTCTAAGGAGAACTATTCAAGACCTAACAACCTTCTCTCTGCCACAAATATAGGTCCTGAATAGTTGATCGAGTCAGTCTTCTCTCAAACGTTCCAGATACGAGAATGATAGCTATTTCAGCACCGTATCTAAGATCTCTCTAGCTGGCTGAGCTTTTTCCAGGGCAGTTTGGTAGTCACTGTAAATGCGCACCAATTTAGAAAGGCCACTGACACCTGTCTTTAACTGATCTAATTCATCTCCCGACAGCAATTCTCCATCCAGCATCCGCACAATTAAAGGTTTGATATCGCCCACTTCTTGGCGCGACTTCTGTAGCTTATCCACTGTGGTCATTAACGTTTTGAGGGCGCTGAAGATCGTGTCCAAGTTTCCAGTATCTACAGCGGGTGCAGCTTCAGGAGCTGCTGCTTTAGCAGGATCTGCTGCTTTAGCAGGATCTGCTGCTTTAGCGGGAGTTGCTGCTTTGGTTGGGGCAGTATCCACGGCTTCAGAAGCAGCAGTGGACGTTTTACTCGCATCGCGTGGTGCCATGGGTCTCTCAGGTAAGAACAGCACCTAGTTTAGGTGCTTTCCGCCGATATGGATACGGATGTTATGAGATACGATCACTAAAACTTACTTAAGGTTCCATTGACAAGGCTAAATTGGCCGTCCTAGGTACATAGACGAGCTTTATCAGCCGATACATTGGCCTGTTTAATCTGGCGATAGCCTAAGCTGTCGTTAGCGCAGTTTTGCTCAAATTCATAAAAGAGAGCGGGTATTTTTTGAAGATAGTTGCGATCGCTAAACGACCCAATTAAATCCGCCATCCGACCTAAATCTGCCAAACCTGAAATATCCGAGATCGAGCATGCTTGCATAAAAAGACTTTCCAAACAAGCAACAACGTGACGTATATATAATCCTTCAAACGTCCGATGTTTAAACTAGGCACAGGGATTCAGCATGCTCAGAAAGCATCATTTTCATGCGTTCCAAGGATACGTTGGGGGATATCAATGAAATATCATCAATGCCCCCAACGTACTAACCATGAGTTAAGACCGTTGTGCACTGAGAATGAACTAATTATGAGAGATCTGTCATTTATCCCCCCAGGAGACCCCAGTCTGATTCACCTAAACCTCTGCACGGGGAGCATAGTCACGAATCAGCTCTATCGAGCGCTCTAGGGCAATAATGCGCTCGGTAACCTGATGGGTTGGAGGCAGCTTCTGCAAAATTTCTAACCGTTCAAGCCTGTGGGCAACTTGGCCATGGGCACCTACCAAAAATACCTCTCGCCGTTTAGCCAAGGAATCTTTAATCATGGTTTCAATCGCCAGCAAAGCCGTTACTCCTAATCTAGGGACAGTGCTCAAATCTAGAATCAGGATTTCATAATTTTCTACGATAGCCATGCGCCGAGCGATGGATTTGGCCGCGCCAAAACTCATGGGACCGCTGAGATGGAACATGAGTACTCGTCCCTTAGCAGCTTCTAGCAGGGAGCGTTCTTCAGGGGTGAGCCAGTTTTCATTATCCCCATGGGTCACTGCCCGCATATCCTGTACCTGAATATCGGTAATTGCTTGAATGGTCAGCAGATTGGCTAAAAATACCCCAACGGCCACAGCCGTAATCAGGTCCACAAAAACCGTGAGTCCCATGACCAGATACATCAAGCTTGCCCCTTTTGTAGACAGGCGATGGGCTCGCTTCAAAAAGCCCCAGTCAATGATGTCAATCCCGACTTTGATCAAAATTCCTGCCAATACAGCATGGGGAATTGGTTCAGTCAAAGAACCAGCCTTAAGCACGATTGCCGCTAGCACAAGGGCATGAATCATGCCCGAAAGATTAGTTTTACCCCCCGTCTGCACATTGATCACGGTACGCATAGTAGCTCCAGCTCCGGGTAAACCACCGAACAAGCCAGCCACACAATTACCAATACCTTGACCAATTAGCTCACGGTCAGAATCATGTTGGGTGCGTGTAATACTATCGGCTACCAAGGAGGTGAGCAGTGAATCTAACGCTCCCAGTACAGCCAGCATAATGCTGTACCCCAGCATGTCCTTCATAGCCCCCCAAGAGAAGTAGGGCATATGCAGACTAGGCAAGCCCGAAGGAATATCACCAATGCGAGGAATACCGCTATTGGGGAAGAATCTCACTGATAGATAGGTGCAAAGAACCAGGGCAATCAGAGGCGCTGGCAAGATGCGATTCAGCTTTGGCGGGGCAGCAAACACAATCGCTAGAGTCAGCAACCCCAGCCCGGCAGCAACAGGATTGATATTACTAAAAACAGTTGGATACAGCAGAATTGAATCAACAACACCACCTTGCCCGACAGCCCCAAACAGAGGGCCAATTTGAATCAGGATAATAATCACCCCCACCCCTGACATAAACCCAGAGATAACGGTGTAGGGCATGAAAGTAATGTATTTTCCTAATCTCAAAAGCCCCATCAAAATTTGAAACAGACCACCCAACATAACCACCGTAAAGGCCATGGCGAGACCGGCCTCTGGGTACTTAGCCGTCAGTGCCGCAAAGGTAGATGCCATGACTACCGTCATTGGGCCTGTAGGCCCCGAGACCTGGGAAGGAGTACCCCCAAACAGAGCAGCTAAAAAGCCAACAAACATGGCTCCATATAGCCCAGCAATGGGTCCTGCTCCAGAAGCAACACCAAAGGCCAGAGCTAAAGGTAAGGCAACAACCGCTGCCGTGACACCACCAAATAAGTCTCCCCGCAGATTCTTGAAATTGAGACTTGGCAGTAGAACAGATGGAGACAATGCCATGATCGATATCTAACTCCAAACGTTTTGAATTAAATGAAAGTAAATAGAAATGCCGGTATTGAAGGGAAAAAATCACTGGCAACTAGCTTCACTAACAAACTACCCACCAACAAAAAGGCCAAACCATTCGGGCAGGACTCCTGAAACATTCTCCCCAATCAAGTGTGTCTTGCAAACTCTTATCCTTGAGTCGATTGACAAACACTCTCACCGATAAAAGACCCATAATCATTGCTGGTGATGACATCAACGCTAAAGTAGCTACCAGATAATTGCCAACGTCAACATTTACTGGAGAGAGAAACGAACTAGCGGTTACAAACGTTACCGCACAGAGAAAGCTATCGATTGCTGCAATCGCTGAAGCATTGTAGAGATCAAGCTTTAGCCGTAAAATAAAGAAAGAATAAACAGAGACGACAGCAACCACCACCACAGTTGACCTTAAGGCTATAGCCACCTCAGAACTCAAACCGCTTTCGTAGAATCCGTCCCCCCCATTAAAGCTGATGGCAAATAATAAATACACAAAGAACAGCGTGGAGATCGACTGAGGGATCTCTAAGTCTGACTTGAGAAACACAGCTGTCAGGCCAATAACGAAAAACAAGACAGGTGAGTTTAAAACATTCGAAAGAATCAAGCTAGAGTCCATAGCTCACTTTAGTAAAGTGCGGCGACCGATAGCAGCTGTGTGTCAAGTAAATTCAAACCTATCATCGAATGTGAAGCAGAGTATTGAAGAATACTTTTAGGTAATTATTTACGAATATTTATTGAGTTATACGTAGCCAATGGGGTTTAAATACTCCATGATCACTTCCACAAGTTGTTGTGCCGCCAAGCTTATTCAGCCTGCGTATTCCATAGCTCTGTAGTTTGTCGTAGACTTACAAAGTCTCCATTTCCTAAAATTAGGTGATCTAACAGAGGAATCCCTAAAATATTTGCTCCTTCCAGCAACTGGCGGGTCAACGCTAAGTCAGCATCACTGGGCTCAAGAATACCGGAGGGATGATTATGGGCGACAATCACACGGGTAGCCCCTTGTTTAATGACTTCACGAAAAATCTCTCTTGGGTGGGCTAGGGTTTCAGTGGCAGTACCGAGAGAAATAATTTTGGTGCCCAGGAGTCGATGTTTAACATCGAGCAGTGCGATCGCAAATCTCTCTTGCGATTGCCACATTAAATCTTGACTGAGGGCAGCAGCAGCTACGGCGGGATCATCCACTATTGTGCGATCAGCAGGACGATTTTGCAAAACTCGCTTTCCCAGTTCTAATGCGGCTAAGATGGCAGCAGCTTTCGCCTCTCCGACACCGGATATGGTCATCAGCTCCTGCGGTGTAACAGTTCGTAAAGCATCCAGGGCTGTGGCACTATCCTGGGCAAGTTGATTGAGAATACATTGACCGAGATTCACAGCTGATAGCTTATGACCACGGCTAACCCCTGTGCCCAGCAAAATCGCCAGCAGTTCAGCCAACGTTAAATTTTTAGCACCATAGGCCATCAATCGCTCGCGGGGACGTTGCTCCGTCGGCATATCTTTAACCCGCAGATTGTAGCGTTTGTGAATCTGTTCTTGGCTGCGATCGCAGGTAAGTGTCATAGATAGAGGTGCAATGGCATAATAATCACCGCACTGTTTTCTAAGGCAGCGCGGCATCATGATTTAGTGAGCCCATCAGCCCGCCTAAGAGCGACCTTATCACCACGAAATCATAGCGAAGCCTACATTTACTCAGACGCTATGCTAAACCTCACCCCGTCACCCACCAACCTTAAAAAAGTCCGCCAGCAGTTAGCGCAATTTAGCTGTTTGGCAGTTCCCCCCCAGCTGTCTAAAGCGCAGAAGCGTGATCTCATTAATGCTCTGCTATGGTTTAGCGATTTAGCTGACTACGAAACCCTGGGTGTATGTACCGATACCCTGGCCGAAGGCAAAGCAGCAACCGAAGCCTATGTCGGTCGCCTCAGCCGTCCCATCAATTTAGACTTGCCTGAACGAGACGGTGCTATTTACCTGAAGTTCAATACCCTCAAAGGCGCTTGGTATCTAGATGACTATGGGGGGCCAAATCGCGGCGTTTTGGTCTCCTTCCACGCTAGTGAGCCCGAGTATGACCTGGTTAATGGCACCTATGGACCTTTTCCATTGGACTTATTTGATGAATGATCGTTAGTCGATGCACAAGGGAGCGGTTAACAATCAACCAGCCTCCAGTGGGGGCGTACCGACGTACGCCCTTCAAGATGTCAGCACATATCCACCATGCACTCGATTGGATGCACAGCAGCAGTGCATCCTTACAAAGCGAGACCTACGTAGTTACCAACCCATGCTCTAGGGCAAATCGGACTAGCTCTGTACGGCTATTAGTACCGGTCTTACCAAATAAACGACTGACGTACTTTTCGACGTTGCGGACTGTGGTGCCCAGACGACTCGCAATCTCCTTATTCATGAGGCCTTCTGCCACCAGGTTTAATACATCCTGTTCGCGGGGCGTCAGATCAATACGAATCGGCGATGTTTTTTGAGGGATCGTTCCTCGCTGTGTGAGCAGAGCCTTAATTTCCTCAATTTGGCGGGCCATAGCAGCGATATCAGGCACGGTTCCAGCTTCTGGCGTACGTGCGGCCTGGCGTTCGATCAGATTACTGACCATGGCCACCAGCTCTTCTGGATCAAACGGTTTGGATAGGTAGGCATCACAGCCAGCGTTGTAGCCCTGGATGCGATCGCTAGTCATCCCACGGGCTGTCAGAAAAATTACCGGTAGCGATTTGTAGCGAGGATCTTCACGCACCTGCTTAAGAAATGCATAGCCATCCACCTCAGGCATCATAATGTCTGAGATCAGCACATCCGGGGGTTCCTGCTGCAATAGCTCTAGTCCTTCAGTGGCATTGCTGGCCGTGCGCACCTGAAAGTCACTGTCTTCTAAATAGGCTTGAACCGCCTCACGCAAGCCGGGCTCATCATCTACCAACAGGACTCGTTTAGCTGCCTCTGCCATGGCTTTTCCTTTGATGCTACAGTTCCTAAGCTTAATCGGAATTGGGCACTCTCATCATATGTAGTCCCCAACTCTGGGAAATACTATCTTCCCACTTCACTGTTGACCATCGTTTGTGCAAAGTTCGTCAAAATTCCATTCGTTTCGCTCAGGGTCACGACACCTGGATAGCCCCACAAAACCAGGATGCGATCGCTGTCATTTAAGAAGAACTGATATCAAGTCCTGACATTTATCAGTAAATTACCAATGGCAACATTGGGGCATAAGACTCCTTGTAGACCTGTATTCAGAACTCACACAGCAGTCTGTGCAAGGTTAAAAAATATACATATTTGCCCGTAGACAACTGCTGCAATTGATACCATTTGGGTCCTTTCACGATAGGATGATTAAGAATCATCTAAACTCCGACCGGAATACCGGGGTTTATGAGATTCTTAGCGCAACTAGCCTAATCACATGGCTTTAATGCAAGCGTTGTTGATGTAAGGAAATATCAGGAAATTCGGTTATGGCTCTTCAACTAGGGGATCAGGTCCCAGATTTTACCCAGAAATCTTCCGCTGGGGATATCAATTTCTATGAATGGGCTGGCGACAGCTGGGTCGTTCTTTTCTCTCACCCTGCTGACTACACTCCCGTTTGCACCACTGAACTAGGTACTGTAGCCAAGTATCGAGCTGAGTTTGACAAGCGCAACGTTAAAACTATCGCCCTCAGCGTTGACGGTGTAGAATCTCACCAGGGTTGGATTGGTGACATCAACACAACCCAGAGTACTAGCGTTGACTATCCCATCTTGGCTGACGAAGACAAGAAAGTGTCTGAGCTATATGGGATGATTCACCCCAACTCCAGCACTGGTAACACCTTGACTGTACGCTCCGTATTTGTCATTGATCCCAACAAGAAGCTACGTCTCACCATTACTTACCCAGCTAGCACTGGCCGTAACTTTGATGAGATTCTACGGGTCATTGACTCCCTACAGTTGACTGACTACCACAAGGTTGCCACCCCTGCTAACTGGCAAGATGGTGGCGACTGTGTCGTTGTACCTTCAATCTCTACTGAAGATGCGAAGCAGCAGTTTCCCAAGGGGGTTACAGAACTCAAGCCTTATTTGCGTATGACTCCCCAGCCTAACAAGTAGGCAATAACATCCACTCTGCTGGAACCATCAAGGATGCTCCACTGGGGCATCCTTTTTTCGTGCCATAGTACAGGAACATTGCTTCACGGGAATTGCAATTGTAAATGTTGTCCCTGTGGCATCGCTGGACTCACAGGTTAACTGGCCATGGTGCCGTTCATGAATGATCTGATAACTAATGGACAGCCCCATACCCGTCCCCTTGCCCACCGGCTTAGTCGTGAAAAAAGGATCAAACAGCCGTGCCTGAATATGAGGTGGAATGCCTGGTCCACCGTTATGAATAGCAACAATTGCCTGCTGCTGCTCTAACCGAGTCGAAATCTTAATTTCCAGGGGTGTAGCATTGTGGTCAATGGTCTCCTCTAACGCATCAATAGCATTGGTCAAGAGATTCATAAAAACTTGATTGAGCTGTCCTGCGTAACATTCAATGGCAGGTAGATCACCATACTGTTTTTGAACAACGATGCCAGAACGTTGGTTATTAGCCTTAAATCGATGCTCTAAAATCATCAACGTGCTGTTAATGCCATCATGGAGATTAACAGTTTTCATTTCCGCCTCGTCCATGCGCGAAAATGTGCGTAGTGACGATACAATTGCTCGAATGCGCTCAGCCCCCACTTGCATAGAGGCTAATACTTTAGGTAGATCAGCAGAGAGAAAATCAAAATCGATCTCATCTAGCATAGCTTGCACACTAGCCGTAGGCTGGGTATGCCCAGACCGATAGGCATCAATCAGATCCATGAGTTCCTCTGTGTAGGATTGGGCATGGCGAATATTGCCATAGATGAAATTAACGGGGTTATTAATTTCATGGGCAACTCCAGCCATTAGTTGCCCTAAGCTGGACATTTTTTCATTCTGCACCAGCTGTAGCTGGGTTTGCTGTAATTCTTGTAAGGCATCTGCCAAAGCCTCAGGACCAACGGCGGCAGACTGCTCATAACATTGGGTCACATCCTGGCATTCGGTCAAAATTAACCGATTGCCTGGCAGCAATGAAATCAAAGATTTGCGAACGAAAATTGTGCTGGCGCGCCGTGAGTATCGCGTTGTGAATTCAATACAGTCTCCGTGGCGAATGACCTGGGCATCTGCCTGGGCAAAGTCTGCGATTTGGGCCAGGGGCAAGAGCTCTCGATCGGTCTGAGGAAGCTGGGTCCTCACCTCTCTGATCGGATCGTGCTCCCACAGGCGATAGCTGGCATCATTGGCATAGAGCCATTTTCCCTTAAGGGTTTTAAGGTGAATCGCTGTGCTCAAATGGTTGAATAGCGTTGTCCATAACTGATGGCTATTCGCCAGGGTTTCAAAGGTTGCGCTGCCTTGAACCATCAACTTTTCCTACTTCATACCCACGGGTTTAGATTGCCCGGATTGTCGATGACCAAAACTCAAAATTGGGCAATGCCCCCTTTGTTTTAGATGTGGTTGAGGGTAAATGTCTTTACGATGTAAAGCGGCCAGGTAATTGTTATGGAGAGAGATAGGAGTGCTATCGCGTCGCCTTTTTTTGCAAGCTGGGCTCGGACTAATTCCCTGGCGCAGGACACAGCCATTGACCATGCAGCTCGACTGGCGACTCAATGCTCAATTTGCTGGACTCTGTGTAGCAGAAGCCCATGGAGAGTATCGCCGCCAGGGACTGGCCGTCACCCTAAAGCCGGCACCGCCTAATCTGGATGTGGTGAAAACAGTGGCTTCACAGCCCCATACCCTTGGCTGTGCTGAGGAGTCGCTGATTTTAGCAGCCCAGGCTCAGGGAGTGGATGTGGTTGCGATCGCAACCATGCTCCAAGCATCTCCGTTAGCCCTCATGAGTCTGCCCCAAAAAGGCTTCAGCCAGCTCCAACAGCTACCTGGCAAACGCGTTGGCGTCCATAGCGACGGGCGCAAAGCCTTAGAACAGGTTCTATCCCAAAATCATATCCCTTCAGACCCAATCGATATTGTCACCATTCCCTATCGCAATAAGCATCAGCGTCTAATCAATGGCGAATTCGATGCTGTCCAATGCTATGCCCTGGATGAACCCCTAGATTTTGCCCGTCGTCTGGGCCAATCACCAACAGTGTTGACCTTCCATGACTACGGGTTCGATGCTTACAGCCAAGTAATTTTTGCCCCTACCCAGTTAGTCGCCAAGCACCCCCAAACCATAAAACGCTTTTTGACCGCCACGTTTGCAGGCTGGCACTGGGCCATCAATCATCCCGAACAAACCGCTCGTCTGTTGGTAGAGCAATACGTTGAACCAAACTACCAAGATCTTGATTATCAAACCCAATCCCTCAAGATTATTGCCAACTATGTACAAAACAGTAACCAGACTATCGGCACCCTCAATGCAACACGGTGGCAGCACTCTGCTCAGCAATTTGCCCAGGCCGGTTTAATTGATACACTGCCACCGTTAACCACCTCCATTGACCTTAGCCTTTGGCCATAAGGCGTTACGTTTCTTTTTATTCTTTTCCATCGTTAACCACGTCCCATTCCCCATTAGGATAAAAAGACTGATTATTACCAACGTTTACTGCACGAAGGCTCCTATGGATATCAAGCAAGGTTTTGTTGGCACCGTTGGCAACACCCCGCTGATTCGGCTCAATAGCTTCTCCGACGAAACTGGCTGTGAAATCTTAGGTAAAGCTGAATTTCTTAACCCCGGTGGCTCGGTGAAAGATCGAGCGGCTCTCTTCATTATTGAAGACGCCGAAAAGAAAGGATTACTCAAACCCGGTGGCACCGTTGTTGAAGGAACGGCTGGCAATACCGGTATTGGCCTAACACACATCTGTAATGCCAAGGGCTACAGGTGCGTTATCATCATTCCCGAAACACAATCTAAAGAGAAAATTGATCTGCTCCGCACCTTAGGTGCAGAAGTACGCACGGTTCCAGCTGTTCCGTATCGCGACCCCAACAACTACGTTAAAGTATCGGGCCGTCTAGCCGAAGAAATGGACAATGCTATTTGGGCAAATCAGTTTGAAAATTTGGCCAACCGACAGGCTCATTATGAAACCACTGGCCCCGAAATCTGGCAGCAGACCGATGGCACAATTAACGCCTGGGTTGCGGCAACCGGTACCGGCGGTACCTATGCCGGTACCGCGATGTTTCTTAAAGAAAAAAATCCTGACATTAAGTGTGTAGTAGCCGACCCCATGGGCAGCGGTCTATACAGCTACGTCAAAACAGGTGAAATCCAGGCTGAAGGCAACTCTATTACCGAAGGCATCGGCAACGGTCGCGTTACCGGCAACATGGCTGGAGCCCCTGCCGATGATGCCATTCAAATTGATGACCCTGAAGCGTTGCGCGTGGTTTATCAGCTTCTGTATAAAGATGGTCTCTACATGGGTGGATCCGTAGGTATCAATGTAGGCGCAGCAGTTGCCCTGGCTAAGCAAATAGGCCCCGGACACACCATCGTCACCGTACTGTGTGATAGTGGCTCTCGCTATCAGTCAAAAATATTTAACCGAGCATGGCTAGAGACTAAAGGCCTTTGGTCCGATCAGTTACTGCCACCCTATTAGGGCAGGCTCCAATAGGGTGTGAACTATGAGCACAAAGATTATGGGCACAAAGATATAAATGGCTGGCTCAGCTAGTCAGAGTAACAACCTAATGGGGGTGACACCACGATGGTGTCACCCCCATTTATGTAACTGTATAGACCAATACCTAACGGAAATTGTCAGGATTGAAACTGCGACCTGCCTGATTGAGATACTCACCAGTACCACCATCTGTAGGGTCTAGATAAGGCTTCAGATAAATACCGTGATGCTGCGTGGAGGAACGACCTCCAAAAATCTCATCCACCGCTCCCAAAATCTCACTATCCAAAGCCCCGACTCCGAACAAATCAGTCTCGGGCAATCTTGCACCACCCACAAAGGTATTGACTGCGTTAGTACCTGTTCCAGCATCCGCTAGGGTAATGTTAGAAAAGACAGCATCCCGTGTTGCTACTGGGTCTTGACCGGGGGGTACAGTAAAGACGATGCGGCAAGATTCTAATGATTCTTCAGTAGTCGCACACACCGTGTTGTAACCATTTTCAACATCTGTACGTAGCTCGACAAGACCGTCAGGACGATACTCCTCTAGTCGGGCACTAATAGTCTCACAACGACGTTCAGGAGTCCAGCCACCACCCATTTCTGCGGGCACAGCCCAAGGATATGCTTGACCAGGCTCACTCTTGGGACGATACATGACTGTGTACTCACCATCTTGAATCTCACAGGTAAACCGAGAGCTAACAGGTTCAGGAGCCTCTTCACCGTCATTGGCTAAAACCAAACCCCCCCCCAGAGTAGGCCCCAATGTCACACTTAAGGCAAGTACGCTGACCTTAGTGATCGATAGGATATGGGAGAAGGGGAGAATTTTCAAACCTGAAATCTGAGGCATTGTCATCCAGCCCATGATTCGCTCCTTATTACCGTAAACTTAGCCGATGTCTCCTCACTGAGACTAACGTAGCGTAATGAGGAGGGTATCGAGTGAGGGCCAGTGCGTAAATTGGCTACGTAGTTTGTAGTAAACAGGTTGAGGTTAATAGTTCTTAGTTTTGAATGATGAATTATGAGAGTTGGCGTCCTTTATTTGGCCCTAACTTGCCGTAAAGCAAGTGACTTAGGAAGCAAAAATTAATTAATTTCCAAATTTTGGATGTATAGACGTTCCATGGAACGTCTCTTCAGCATTTACTTTTGGAATTTATTTATGGCTTGCTCCTTAGAACTCAAAACCCATACTTCACAATCTATTTACCGTGGCAATGTTTAAACTTCTTACCGCTCCCACACCAACAGGGTTGATTACGTTTTGGTAGTATCGGCGGCAGCATCTCACCATCTAGATAAAACCAGCGACCCTTTTCTTTGGTAAACCTGGAACGTTCATGCAGTTGGCCCCACTCTGGCTGGCTGTGAACCGCCATAAATTCCACTTGGCCAACGGTGTCATTAGCACGGCCTTTGCGGGTGCTGACCACGGTCAGGGATTGCCAAACCGTAGTCTTAATACTTTTAAGCAGGTTAATGCGATCGTCAAACGTCCGCTTGGTTGGATGATGGGTAGCGAGTAGATAATCCACATTACCCTCGCAATAGGCTGTATATCGCGATCGCATTAAAGCCTCTGCCGTAGGTGCTACATCGCCCCCTATCAAATAGGGCTCACAGCACCTGGCATAGGCAGATCCACTTCCACAAGGGCAAAGATTTAAAAGCATTGACGGCAAGATTGAAGCATATAGCCGCCAGACTACCAGACATAGGGTTGAACAAGGCTAACCCCATACACAAACAGGTGTAGTCCTACCAAGAATTTTTGCCACAAAACCGCTACTCTAGTCTATTTCCAAGCTATCGACACTTAATGGCACTAATTCATGATCCGTTGTAAACGCCATCCACATCTCCTCTTCAGGCTCAATGGTGACTCCAGTTAGGGCACAGCGCTCACGACGTTGCGCTTCGGCAGCCATAATGGCACGAATTTGCTGACGCTGTATCTGAAAGCCAGGATCATCAGAATGTTGACGCACATAATCCCACAGCACCTCGCGTACCAGTGACTGATACCCACGACTGCCTGCCAGGGTTTTGAGCTTATCAATCAGCTCCCGCTCGAAACGGATGCTAGTGACTTGCATATCAGTAGTGGGCAGCTTGGTATTCAGGCTCATTAATCGTTTTTAGGAATTATATAGAATGGACACTTACATACTACAGTTGTAGTACAAAAAGTTCGAAACCGTAAGTCTGAGTTTACATCCCCTATGGAATTTTTTTCTGTACTGGTTTAAGGCAAACGCCATAATATCCCAATGTACTTCTACTACAGTAGCGTTCAGCTCCATGCCTCTAGCCACTACTAGGACAGGTTACAAACTGGTTGTTCGATTGCTTTAATCTTAAAGAACATTTGCAGAATTGACTCATTTTAATAGGCCATTTCACGTATCGCTCTCGAATTTTGACAGATGTGACAAATCGTACATATCAAGAGTTTTTTCTCTGGGTAAAGGCCAATCAAAAAGATTGTTCTCAATAACCATCAAAGCTAATTAAATCAAAGCAAACCGTTCTTAAAAAGATCAGCTAGAATTGCGAAATCAGCAACATACTGCCTGTGTATAATATGTGTCACATATCTAGGCAATCTTTAGGAAATTGCCCATGAATATTTGCAACGGTGCAAGCATCAATAACCACAGGTAATTTAGGTCCCCCCAACCTAATCCGCCCAAAATTCTAAAGACATTTGACATTTTGCTGCCTGAAAGCATTAGCCAGGTGAGCAGATGCCCCCCCATAGCTTATTTCCACAATGTGCAGAAATACTTACTGTCACGCCTAAGCCAACTGAGTAAGCTAGATATACAGGATGATCGTCCTAAGCTCATAGTTAAGATACCCCTAAATCCATGTTTAGCGATGTAATTCAAATAAGAAACCAAACCTTTAATAAGGGGATCTAATGAAGTTCAATCGTTATCGATCTATAACCATAACGAAACAGTAGCATTTTGATAGCTGCATTTTGAACGCGTTGGTCAACCTCAACGTAACTATTGATTAATTTAATTTGTTCATTAGCTGACAGGGATCGCCATGACTACTAATCGGCAAGGACCTTACCTCGTTGGGGATAATAAAAAGCAGTCCTATTCTGGGCGTTTACATCAGCGTCTAGATGAGGCGATGCAAGAAGGCACTGAAGTTCAGGTTCGCCTTCCTTGGGGGGGGTTAAGTGGTGTTCCTGTATACCTGGACGATACCTGTGTTGAAATCGTTTATGTTCATGTATACGAGCCTGATGAAGACGATGAGCCCGACGACGAAGTCTCTCGCCGAACCGTTTGGCTAGTGCGTCTGGAAGAGATCAGTGCCGTCTCATTTGTCAGTGAAAGCTGGTCGAAAGAACGTTTGGAAAAGTTATTCATTCCAGACAAGAAGGAAGATGCCTCCTCAGCTCAAGATGTAAGTACTGAAGAATCAACCGACTCAATCGACTAAATTATTACCATTGCTTATCTTCGGGAGGATTTGATCTGCAAGATATGAGGGCTAAGGTAATTTTGCTAGATCAACTCATCCCTAAATCAGCAATGATATTTAATTCTTGTCACATGAAAACAATTAGTGGGTAAGCCAGTGGCTGATCACTCACTAATTGTTTTTTATTCAGAACACAAATTTCTTGATAACCCAATCCTTTGCGCGTCTAATTGCTTCACTTCGGCTATAGGCCTTGGGTACAGCTACCGCACTGCCTGTAGCATAGTCAACCCAGGCTGTATAAATCGTTGCTCCCAGATAGGTGCCACGGGTAATTTGGATCGTCACACCGCGATAGGGAAAGGAAAAAACAGGATTGATATAGTCGGGGTCAGCAATATGCATAATATGGCAAAGTGACCGTGGCACTCGTTTTTTATAACCCAATTCAGCCCTCTCTATGGCCATCGAAATTGTCCGTTGCGAACTTTCGGCCTACGATTCTGCCATTCGTACCATCCGCGAAACCGTATTTGTAGCTGAGCAAGGTGTACCTGTAGAACTTGAGATGGATGACCGTGACCCCATTGCCAAGCATGTACTGGCCTTGGTTGACGGCTGCCCTGCAGGCACAGCCCGCCTAGACATCCGTAATGATGGAAAAATTGGTCGCCTAGCCGTATTACCTAGCTTTCGACGTCGAGGACTGGGACGGCGAATCATGGAAGAAATCGAATCTATTGGTCGCGACCATCAGCTATCCCAACTATGGTGCCATGCACAGAAAATGGCAGTCCCGTTTTATCAATCCCTGGGCTATGACATTACGAGCCCTGAGTTTTTAGAAGCTGGTATTGTTCATTGCAAAATGAGCAAAACTTTCCCCACCTAGGCATAAAGGTCAGCTACATAGTCACCATAGCCGTTGTAAATCAACGTATCCTGCTTTTCCCAATCCCATGCTTCGCCTGCACCCACCAAGCGTTCTCGTTTCTGTGACCAGCGGGGATGAGGGACGTCAGGCTCAACATTAGCCTCAAATTTGTATTCGTTGGGAGAAATTGTATTCCAATAGGTGGCTGGTTGCTCTGCTAGGAACTCGATTTTGACAATGGATTTAGCGCCTTTAAAGCCATACTTCCAGGGCACCACCATACGAATCGGAGCACCGTGCTGTTTGGGCATGGTGCGACCGTAGATACCCACAGCAAAGAAGGCTAGGTCATTGGCCATTTCCTCAATGCGTAACCCCTCGTGATAAGGCCAAGGTAAGTTTGAGAACGATATTGAGGGACCTTCGGTAATGTTCTCGTCATAGAACGATTCAAAGCGCACAAATTTGGCATCTGATGTCGGTTCTACATCTTCTAAAACTTTACGCATGGGAAACCCTAACCAGGGAACCACCATGGCCCACGCTTCAACACAGCGAAATCGATAGATGCGTTCTTCTAGAGGAAACCTATTATAGAGATCGTCTAGATCATAGGTTTTAGGGTTTTTGACTAACCCTGAAACCTCCAGTTTCCAGGGATCTGTGGGCAGTCTTTGGGCATTCGACCAGATATTCTTAGTAAGGCCAAATTCATAAAAGTTGTTGTAACGACTGGCAAATAATTGGTTAGTCACCGAACGCCCAGCATCTGCAAATACCGAATTCGTTGTGAAATTACTGAGGGGGTCACCAAACGTGCTGGCTAGTTCCTCGGTCCCTTGTGCAGTTAAGGGGCGACCGGTACAGCTCGTAGCCGCAATCCCCAGCCCCACACCAGCCAAGTTCTTTAGAAAGCGACGACGGTTTAGGTAAGCAGCTTTTGACGTTGCGAATTTTTCAGGCAATTGCCAGTTGGGACGAATGTGGATAAAGCTCATGACTTCGGCGAACAGAGAACGTGACAAATGCAGCTGCTGATAGATTAACGTATGCACCTGAGGCCTAAATGAGCAGAAACTGAATGACAGCAGTAGGCGAACCGCACTGTGGCACAATAAAACCTAGTCGTTAAATAACCCTGCATTTAAGAAGCCCTGTGAGTACTGCTACCTCTACCCGGCGCGCCGTTTTTCCCTTTACTGCGGTAATCGGCCAAGAAGATATGAAACTGGCCCTGATCTTGAATGTCATTGACCCTAAGATCGGCGGGGTGATGATCATGGGTGATCGCGGTACTGGCAAGTCCACGACAATCCGTGCCTTGGCAGACCTGCTGCCTGAGATCAGTGTGGTAGAGAACGATCCGTTTAACCGTGAGCCTCAAGATCCTGAGGTTAAGCGTGAGTACGAAGGTCAGTCTATTCCAGAAGGAACCATGAAAGTACCCATGGTGGACCTTCCCCTGGGTGCAACTGAAGACCGTGTATGCGGCACTATTGACATTGAAAAAGCACTATCTGAGGGTGTTAAAGCTTTTGAACCTGGTCTGCTGGCTAAGGCCAACCGAGGTCTGCTGTACGTTGACGAGGTCAACTTGTTAGATGACCATCTAGTGGATGTCCTGCTGGACTCAGCCGCTTCAGGTCGCAATACCGTGGAGCGTGAGGGAATTTCCATTCGTCACCCGGCCCAGTTTGTCTTGATTGGCTCAGGGAACCCAGAGGAAGGCGAACTGCGACCCCAGCTGCTAGACCGTTTTGGTATGCATGCCGAAATCCGTACGGTCAAAGATCCCGCCCAGCGTGTCCAAATTGTGGAGCAGCGCTCTGAGTTTGACCAAGATCCCGATGCATTTTTATCAAAATACCAAGCTGAGCAAACTGCCCTACAGGAGAAAATTGTAGGTGCGCAGCAGCGTCTCAAAGCTGTCACCATCGACCATGAATATCGGGTTCAGATTTCCCAAGTGTGTTCTGAACTGGATGTGGATGGTTTGCGAGGCGATATTGTTTCAAACCGAGCGGCCAAAGCCCTGGCGGCCTATGAAGGTCGTACAGAGGTTACCCTTGACGATATTCAAACGGTAATTGCCCTGTGCCTGCGCCATCGTCTACGGAAGGATCCGCTGGAGTCTATCGACTCTGGCCACAAGGTAGAGAAGACCTTTGGCAATGTCTTTGGTGTGACCATTCCTGATCCTGCCAGCAATGGTCGTACGCCTGTGGGTGCCCGATAGATGCGCAAACGAATTCTAGGATTGGACCCTGGTTTAGCTATCCTAGGATTCGGCATTCTTGAATATGATCCAGCCACCAACCGAGATCTTAAGCCCGATCTTGAGGTGGTTGATTTTGGCATTATTGAAACACCTGCTGGCACAGAAGTAGGTTCACGGCTGTGTACCATTTATGACGATCTCAATAGTGTAATTGAGACCTATCAGCCCGATTCTGTTTCGATTGAAAAGTTGTTCTTTTATCGCATGGGCAATACCATTTTGGTGGCCCAGGCCAGAGGTGTGGTGATGCTTGTCTTAGCACAGCACCAGCTGCCATTTGTGGAGTTTACTCCGGCTCAGATCAAACAGGCGCTCACAGGCTATGGCAATGCCGATAAACAAGATGTGCAAGAAGCCGTCCAACGAGAACTCAAACTAAACAAAATTCCTCGTCCTGACGACGCGGCTGATGCGTTGGCAGTGGCAATGACGGGGTGGTTTAATTTGGCTTGATTGCAAAATTTTTGAGTTTTAATCGAAGTATTCAGAATATGGCCATCTGTTTATCAACTTGCTGCGGATCAATGCTGTAAAAGGTGCATGTCGACTTAGCATATCGCTAAGCTCCGTTTTCAGCTTAGTAATATCGACGGATTTTTGAGGCTGAGAATCAACTGCATCACGTAACTCGTGAAGCTTTTCCAATACTTTGATGTAATAAGTGCGAATAGCCTCTCGTAGATCAGCAGCTTTAGGATGACGAGCATTGTGGATGTGATCAAGCTGATGGGCTGTATTGACAGCTTTTAGATCATCAGGGTCTGTCGCCGCAAATTTAGGCAGACAGTGATCGTCTAGCCATTGTTGTAAACGCTTTTCTATATCTTCATCAGGAGCAGCAGGATCAAGCAAGCCACCTTCTGGCCATTTTAGCCGCCGTGAATTTGTATCTACAGATGTTGGATATAGATTACTCCACTCATAGGTAAGATGCTCGAACTCTGGCATTCCTTTTGGTCGAAAGTGATCGACTGAAATCCTGCCAAGCGTCAGCACCTCTTCAGTGAGATAGCATTTACCTAAAAAATCACTATGGAGTCTTTCCAAAACATCATCGCTCCGCCAAGATTTACACATTGCTAAGGATATTGGCGGCTCAGGGGAACGGTTAACATTAATCATTCGATGACTGTGATGATTTTAGGTCCAGTAAAATTTCTAGGGCAAGGGTATGACTAGTGGCTGAGAGGTCTTCTGCTAGCTGCCGCATTCGTTGGTTTTCGGCTTCATCCCGTTGCTTTTGATAAAGTTGTTTTAGCTCTTCAAGTTTTTCGGTTGTTTGCAAATCAAAATCTGACGATATACCAAAATGAGAGGTCATGAGAGTACCGTAACGAATACCCTGAAGTTCGCTACTGTTCACCTGACGCTTTAGTTGTAAGTCATAAATCACTGCGTTATCGACACTGGCAATCACAGCTGGAGAATGCGTAGCAATAATAAACTGAACTTTTGGAAATAGATTACACAGGAAAGGAAGAATTATCTCTTGCAACTTGAGATGTAGATGAGTTTCAATTTCATCAATAAGCACAATACCATCAGGCTCAAGAAAACCAGATTCCCGAATAATAATATCTTTACGAATCAGTAAATCAGCAACTATGGCCAAAGCTGCTTTATGACCATCGGCTAAATGATTGAAATCAACAACACGATGATCGTCTAAACATATGCGATATAAAAACCTATCTCGTTCAAATATAAGTTCTAATTTTGGATCGTCAAATATAACTGATAAAGCGGTTCGCATTTCTTCGAACCAGCTTTCTATCGCTTCAACGGTCGCATACTCATTTTCTACGGTTGCATAGGCTTGTTGCGTTTTTTGATTCACAAACACTTGCAACAACAAGTCACTAATAGGTGTATCAAGCCTGAATTGATTACTAGATAAATTATAAGACTTTGGTCCAGCAGGCTCGTCAAAATGAGGTTTTCGATAAGGATCAAAGTAGGTAAGAATACTCTGATTGGGAGTATCTCTTCTTGGCATTGAACTGCCAGTAAAAGTTATCTTACATTCTGGAAAATGATCACGATTTAGACTGGTTTCATCGACTGTATGGTTAGTCATCCTGGATTCTAAGTTATTCATCCTCGATTTCAGGCTGGTCACTTCCGGTTCCCAGGGCTCAGGACGCCACGCGCCTCCTGACCTAGAATCAAAAATTTGATAGTGTAGCTCATTCCGGATAGTAGTCAGAATCGTAGATTTTCCAGAACCATTTGGGCCAGTTAAGATCAGGTGCTTGCCATCTTCACCGCAGTCAATATCAATATTTTTCAGATGACGGTAGTCGTCAATACTAATTCTAGAGAGATAAGGCATGGTTAAGTCCGTTGCTATCTCCATATGAAATATCCTAAACCCAGGATAGCGAAATAGCCTTGAGTTTAGGATATTTACCGGTTTTGATTTTATGATGAAGAACGGATTTTTTCGGACCAAATGCGGGTGGGTAGACCCCAGATGTGGACAAATCCTTCAGCGGCTTTGTGGTCAAACTGATCGTCCGCGCCGTAGGTTGCTAGCTCTTCGGTATAAAGAGAGTTAGCAGACTTACGACCGACAGCGGTGGCATTGCCTTTAAAGAGTTTGAGGCGAATAGTGCCTGATACCCGTTCTTGAGTTTTCTCGATAAACGCGTCTAGTGCGTCTTTGAGAGGGCTAAACCAAAGTCCGTTGTACACCAATTCACTGTAGGTTTGTTCAATGCCTCGCTTGTATTGGGTGACCTTGGCATTGAGGGTGAGACTTTCAAGCTCTCGGTGGGCAGTGATTAGCACGATCAGGGCCGGTGTCTCATAAATCTCGCGAGATTTGATACCGACAACTCGGTTTTCAATCAGGTCGAGACGGCCAATACCATGGTTACCAGCTACAGTGTTGAGCTGGCTAATCAGTTCAACCGGCCCTAAAGACTGTCCGTTGATGCCAACAGGGACACCTTGCTCAAAGTTAATTTCAATGTACTCGGGCTGATCGGGGGTGTCAGTAATGGCCTTGGTCAACGCGTAAACTTCTTCGGGGGGTTCAGTCCAGGGATTTTCCAGTACACTGGCTTCGACGCTGCGACCGAGAAGATTGCGATCAATGCTGTAGGGAGAAGACTTTTTCACGGGAAACGTGAGGCCAAATTTCTCGCCGTAGGCAATGGCTTCTTCCCGGCTCATGCCCCACTCCCGCGCGGGGGCTAATACCTTGAGCTTGGGATTGAGACCGGCGATCGCAACATCAAACCGCACCTGGTCATTTCCTTTCCCCGTACAGCCATGGGCCACCGCATCCGCCCCGTACTTTTCAGCCGCTGCCACCAGCGCTTTAGCAATCAGCGGACGCGCCAGGGCAGTAGATAGAGGATAGCGCCCTTCATAGAGTGCATTAGCTTTAATGGCCGGGAACGCATAATCGGTGACAAAGGTTTCGGTCACATCGACCACCAACGATTCCATCACACCAGCCGTCAGTGCTTTTTTTTGAATTGGGCCGAGTTCCTCGCCTTGGCCAAGATCCGCAGCTAGGGTAATCACCTCTTTGACACCAAATTCATTTTTCAAGTAGGGAATGCACACAGTCGTGTCCACACCGCCCGAATAGGCAAGTACAACCCGTTCAGCCCGACCCATAGTTTTAACCTAGAAATAAAATCACAGCCATTTATTATTGCAGTTTAAGAAGGCTCAAGGTATCTAGATTCTTGATATTTGCGATTAAATCGTGACACGCCAATTATTACGGACAAGAGTGAGAAGGCCAACAAACTTGCCTGAGATAGTCTGACCAGACCGTTATCATAGAGGGCAATGCCCCTAATCATGTATCCATGTATTTCAGTGTTGTTATTCCCGCATACAACCGCAGACCCATTCTAGAAAAATGCCTGCGGGCCATGGAACACCAGATAGTTCGCCCCAATACACAAATCAAAGGGTATGAAATCGTGGTGGTGGATGATGGCTCCACTGATGGCACCGTTGAGTGGTTACGGTCTGAACAATTTCCCCATGTCAAACTCTACGAGCAAAACCACAGGGGCGCTGCCGTTGCCCGTAACCTGGGAGTAGAGAAGGCCATCGGCGATACCATCATTTTTATCGATAGCGATTTAGTGGTGCTCGATGGCTTTTTACAGCACCATGCCGATGCCCTAACCAAGCATTACACTAGTCAGGGCAATGACCGCGTATTTACCTATGGGCGAGTGGTGAATACCTGCAATTTTGACGAACCTACGTCAGAACCCTTTAAGGTGACGGACTATTCCCAAGCCTTTTTTGCAACAGGGAATGTTGCGATCGCAAAACATTGGCTCACTGAAGCAGGATTATTTGATACCCAGTTCACCCAATATGGCTGGGAAGACTTAGAACTAGGCGTACGCCTCAAAAACTTAGGGCTAAAGCTAGTCAAATGCCCGGAAGCCGTAGGGTATCACTGGCATCCACCCTTCAGCCTGGACGATTTACCCCGACTCATTGATGTAGAAATCCAGCGGGCACGCATGGGCGTCGTGTTTTATCAAAAACACCCCACCCTGGACGTGCGTATGATGATTCAAATGACCTGGTTACATCGGTTGCTATGGGGCCTGCTTTCCCTGGGTGGTCTGCTGAACGAACGCACACTCAAACCTTTATTGCAGTGGCTGATTGACCAAGGACGTCCTCAGCTTTCCCTAGAAGTCGCCCGCATTTTTCTGAACTGGTATAACGTCAACGCTGTCTATGCGGCCTATCGAGAGCAGCCATAGCGCGCAGGCGTACCCCTATGGGTGAGGTTATACTAACTTAAATTTATCTATTATTTAGATAGGCATCGTATATAAAGCCTACTTAAGCTTAACCTAGGTTCCGTAGACGCACGGTGAAACTGACACAAGCTACGTATTCATACGCTACCAGGAAAGCTATACACGTCGTACACTTTGACAACTCAATTTTTTGGCTTGATTTTATAATCCTTTTGAGGATTCTGTACCCACAGATACACCAGTCTTCATCCGTAGTAGCTAGGTTGATATGAAAATCAAAATATTAAAAAACGTATAGCGACCATCTCTAACTGCTCTTATTATGAATTCTGACAACGTTCAACTATTTCGTATGCTAATTGAAGCCGGGGCCCAACCGGGGGAGGATTTCTCCTATGACCTCAGTCAAGGAACTTGTCACATTAACGAGCGCGGCTTTATTTTGCTGCAAACTGCATTTCCCGATATTAACTGGCATGAAATCTCTAACGTCATTGAACGGGATTTAGATAGTCCTGTGCAAAGACTGAATCAACATCTCGGCGTTGATTTTCTAGCGACCCTCCTACAAAAACTGCAAAAGCGGCTAGAACAACTCCCCACGAACGAAGCCGCTTGGTATATGCATCAAGTTCTCGGTGGAATAGAACAGCGCACCGGAATTGCCCTCTACCAAATCATCCAACGGGATCTTCCACCAGCAATATGTCAGCAGTTGGATCAGCTACTCAAGCTTACCCCCCTCACTCCCTGCAATCTGTGGATAGAAGATCTGGTCATTGCTGCAGGGGGTGCCGCCCAAGACATTGATTATGAGGGAGGCGACGTTTTACTAAGTGAGGCTGGTGTTGAGCTGCTTACACAAGTATGGACAGGGGAATTAGAAGTTCAAGATGATCTGGCTGCTTAGTAGCAGACTTGATGGATATTTCCAACGACTGCTCTCAAACCTTCTGAAAAAACTATGTCCATTGCGGGTAGTCGGCATCCACTATAACCATTGCGCCCGTAATATCTACAGAAGCATCACATGCCAGATATAGAGTTGCTCGGGCGATGGCTCGGGCAGCATCTTTATCGCGTTTAGCCATGTGAAATACCCTATGGGCAAGGGCAGTCTGATAACTCGATAGGGTCGCTCCACTGACGGCCACATGGGGCCAAATTAAATTAACTCGCACTCCTGACTGAGTAGTGCCGTCGGCAATGTCACGGGTCATTGCCATCATCCAACCCCGGCTTATGCCCTCTACAACATGCATTCCTTTATGGGGATAGGGCACAATGTTGATAATCGAACCCGTGGCCGAACGCTGCAAAAATGGCAAAGCATACTGGCTGAACAGAAAGGCTCCTTGCAAACTTAGGCCAACGATATGCTCCCATGATTCTGTAGTGAGATCTAGAACAGAGGCTTCATTCCCTAAGAGGCTAAAACTAGCGTTATTACACAAAATATCAATACGACCAAATGTAGCGATCGCATCTTTAATGACGGTTTCCACATCATTGGACACAGCCACATCCACTAGACAAAATCTCGCCTTAGCGCCTTGTTGTTCTAAACGATGAACCAGTTTGTCACCATGGGCTTTATTGATGCCACAAAGAACTAATCTAGCCCCATGACGTGCCAACAAGCTGGCCATTCGACGCCCTACTCGACAGTCTCCTGATGTAATGAGAGCAACGCGGTTTTTCAGCAACATTATTAACCCCGTGTCCTGGCCAGTTAAAAAGATTCTATGCTTTGAAATCTTAAGGCATTATAGGGTGGTTAATTTGTAAGAAAAGAGAACTTAAAATGTAACAAAGAGATTCTTTGTAAAAAAGAAAAAAGAGATTTTCTAGCAACAGTTCCTATGTCAGTACATGAGGCTGTCAGTACATGAGGCCTGAAACAATTGAGGTTGCTCAATATGGCCGATAGTTATCCCACTAGGGGGACTACCCAGCAATAAAGTCCCAGGCTAGGGCTGTGGATGGGAAATGGGTGGTTACTTAGCTGCAAGCGCCTAAGCAACGCTGGGCCTCTAAAAAGCGCAGCCTTTTGGTAGAGGTTCAACAGTCTCTAAGCTGGGTAAAGAATCCTCAACGGGTTGAAAGCCAGACTCCACGCTACCGCCCAGCGCCTGACCACCATAATGACTCTGTAGCCCCCCCATATGCCCTCGAATGACGACCCTTTGATCGGGCTCAATGGCAACAGGTCCACCACTGCGGGTAAACGGCTGCTCATTGACATGACTGTGGGCCAAAATACGTCGATAAATGAGATCGCCTGATTGAGCATCCACCACTTCCCACCAATCAGAATACTGCTCACACCCGGTATCAGCACTGCTAATGGTTACGGCAAATGTGTAGTTGCCTGCTTCACCAGTAACGGCGACTGCGTCTATATCAGCCACAGGGAGACCGCTAGCATCGGTAGGGTTTGTCGAAAGAGGTTCAACCACAGGTTCAGCCACTGTCTCAGGTACAGGAGTCGGTGCAGAGTCTAGCCTACTGGGATCTGGAGATCCCGTACAGGCCAACATCGGCAAAAGTAAAAGTAAATATAAAACTCTATGCATGGGCTTGAGCGTATGAATTGAGGCAGTAACTGTACTTAAACCGCTGCTGCCACAGGTAACTGGGTCAAGATGTCTACCCCTTCTTTAGTCACCACAACTGTGTGTTCAAACTGAGCGGTTAGAGCTCGATCTTTGGTAATGGCAGTCCAGCCATCAGCCAATAATTCAACGTCATAGGTACCCACATTAATCATGGGTTCAATGGTAAATACCATACCGGTTGCCAACTTTTTCCCTTTGCCAGCTGTACCGTAGTGAGGGATTTGAGGTTCTGTATGAAAAATGCGGTGGACGCCGTGCCCGACAAAGTCACGCACCACAGAAAACCCTTCTGCTTCCGCGTAGGTCTGAATGGCAGCCCCGATATCACCAATGCGGGCACCGGGTTTAACGGCTTTGATCCCACGGTACATACTTTCTTGGGTGACCTCCACTAATCGGCGCGCTTGGGGTGAGACATCGCCCACTAAGAAGGTACGGGAGGTATCGCCATGGTAACCGTTCAAAATGGGGGTGACGTCAATGTTGATAATGTCACCGTCTTGCAAAATTTGCTTGGCATTAGGAATACCATGACAAACGACTTCGTTGACGCTGGTACAGATAGACTTGGGAAATGGCTCAACGCCCTCGCCACCAGGGTATCCCAGGGGAGCACTCTTGGCATTATGAGCCTGGGTCCAACGCTCAGCCTCGTCATTAAGTTCCAGGGTGCTAACACCGGGTTTAACCATTGGCTCAAGGTGATCCAGTAGACGCGCAGCTAGCTGGCAAGCCTTACGCATCTGTTCAATTTCCCGTTTTGATAGCCGAATGATTCCTTTGAAAGCAGCGTCCACAATAGTTTCGTTCAATGGTTGTCTATCGAATGGGCGTCACCCCACTTACCTCACTCTAGCGCTATTGCCATCCTCTAGCCGCTAGATAATGAAAAATTGATTAAAAATTAGAAGCCATACCATAGAGAATCAAGGGTTGGGAATTCAGATTTATATTTCAAGGGATGTGATAAAAAGGGACGACGTTAAAGCATTGGTAAAGAAGAATGCACTTCTGGGCGATCTGCATTGTCTGTTTATACGTAGGGATCGAACTGTTTAACTGGGTAACCGGGCTACATTGGCTGGCGGATTTTTCACTGCCGATGTCGGTGTTAGCAGGGATAGGGCTTGCGATCGCAAGCAACACCGCCCCCAAACTTATCCAATCGGCTTCAACGACGCTCGCTGCTGACACCAGCAACTCAACGCCACTTGATGCCGCAGAAGCCGCACAACCCACCACAGCAACGGCCCCTCCAGCTCAACCCCGTACCCAAGCCGCTCCATCCATCTCGTTTACGATCAATAAAAATATCCGCCCCTAAGAATTACGATCTATACGCTTTCCTTAGGCTCTTGTAACCGCCCAATGGTGTCAGTCACTGCCTGACGGGGCATCAGACGATTGGTAAACACCAATAGACGGTTGAAAATACCATGAACAGCCACCACCTGGTTACGCCCTAAGGCATCATAGCCAAATTGAGCCACATCTGCAGCATTGGGTAGCTTTAGCTGTTTGAAGAACTCTATATCGCCCAAATTGGCCCGAGCTTGAAAGTCAGTACCACGGGTCGGGCCAGGACACAGCACCATGGCCGTCACCCCTGTCCCCTTGACTTCATGGGCTAAGGCCTCAGTAAACGACATGACATAGGACTTACTGGCATAGTAGGCGGCCATATAGGGACCAGGCTGAAATGCAGCCGTTGACGCCACATTGAGAATTTTGCCGTAGCCCCGCTCCAACATCGGCGGCAAAAACAGCCGTGTCAAATGGGTCAAGGTGACCATATTAAGCTGCAATAGGGCACTGTGTTTAGCCCAATTACAGTCGGCAAAGGGACCATAATCGGCAAAGCCTGCGTTGTTGATTAGAACATCCACGGTCAGCCCTTGCTGCTGGACTTGCTCAAACAGCTTTGATGGGGATTCAGGTTGGCTCAGATCAAAACTGAGCACATGGGCCTGCACATTATTGGACTGCGTAAGCTCAGCTTGAATTTGCTGTAGTTTATCGGTGCTGCGAGCCACCAAAATCAGATCGTAGTCGTTCGTGGCAAAAACCTTAGCCAGTTCGTATCCAATTCCACCAGATGCGCCCGTAATTAATGCTGTTTTTGCCATAGGTTTTAGCTCTAGTTCTTCTCCACCATAGCCCTAAGATACGGCCAACCGATCCAACTATTAGGGTTCTCTTCACCCCATTCTATTTGGGAAGCAATATCTCTTCGGCAAGCCCTAATGTCGGGTAGGGTTCTCTCCCCTGGGTACAGTCAAACCATTACGGCATCATAGTGACTGTAAGGCAAGCGAAGAGGTTCAACAGACAGGCAACAGTCTCTCTTCTGCTACGACACAACACAATCGAGAACTGAGGAAACAACACATGATCGTACGCTACTGGCAACCTTTTCAAGAAATCGAAACCATCAAACAACAGCTCGATAACATTTTTGAGGATCTCACCCCCACAACAACAGATTGGATTCCCGCCGTTGATCTCGTTGATGCTGGTGATGATTATGTCCTAGAGGTGGTTCTACCGGGCATCAAGGCTGACGATATTAATATCGAAGCCAGCCGCAAGCACATTGCTATTTCAGGTGAGCGTACGGCTACTGAGGTTGGCGATGATCAGCAGATCCTCCGTCGCGAGCGTCGCTATGGTAGCTTCCAGCGTGTAGTCAATCTACCTGTAGCAGTTGATCATGAGCAGGTGAAAGCTGACTACAGCAATGGCATTTTGACAATACATGTCCCTAAAGCTGCCGAAGTTCGTAACCAAGTAGTTAAGGTAAATGTTGCTGACACAGCTGCTGAATAACGTCTTCTAGGTGTATACAGGCGTGTTTAGTTGGGAATACCTAATCACGCCTGACCCATTCTCTATGACTCTTCTCTAACTCTCCTAGTTTGGCTATGCGGCAGGTAATACCTGCCGCTTTTTTTATTGCGATGTTGGTTGCTGGGCAAACGTTTTGGCAGGGCACCCACCAGGGGAGCCCCTACGGGGTTATAGATTGGGAACTAAAGGTTACGCGTTAAGGGCTGTTGGCGTTTAAGCTGAGTATTGCGTATTAATAAATCCTTTGAGCAAAATCGACGGCTATGAGCAGTCCAGATCTGACCGATAGGTATACGGCACCAGACCAAGTCATACCCAAAATTAGCATGCTGACAATGCTTCGCCTTGGAGCCTTTAATGCCGGTCTTGGGATTATGTCCGTTCTGACATTAGGCGTTCTCAATCGCATCATGATTGATGAGCTTCAAATACCTGCATTGATTGCAGCAGGGACTATTGCAGTTCATCAGTTTATGGCTCCAGCCAGAATTTGGTTTGGCCAAATGTCAGATGCCAAACCCCTCTTTGGCCATCACCGCAGCAGCTACATTTGGCTTGGTATCGTTGCTATGGCTGTGACGGCTTTTTTAGCAATACAGGTTGTTTGGCAAATTGGTGCGCAAATTGAGCTTCTAGGCTGGGGGCCCCATGTTTATCCATGGGTGGGGCTATTGGCTCTGATGTTTGCGCTGTATGGATTAGCCTTATCTTCTACATCGACACCATTTACGGCCTTACTTGTCGATGTGTCAGATGAAGATAGTCGGTCACGATTAATTGGCATTGGCTGGTTTATGCTGATGTTCGGCATCATTTTGGCTGTGATTTTAACAACGGTAGTCGTAGGCGGCACATTGGATAATGCACCGACGTTGTTAGCTATCCGAACGTCAATCAATCGGCTGTTTATAGTGGCATCATCCCTGGTGTGCGTCCTGGCGATCACAAGTACGTTTGGCATTGAGAAAAAGTACTCACGACTGACCCAACGTTCTGACAATTCGGGTCGAGAGGATCAAATCACCCTAGGCACTGCTCTAAAAGTTCTAACAGCCAGCCGTCAAACAGGTCTCTTTTTTGGCTTTTTACTCGTTTTGAGTTTAAGTCTCTTTATGCAAGATGCCGTACTTGAACCCTACGGTGGGCAGGTATTTGGCATGGCCATTGAAGAAACCACTCAGCTCAATGGTTTCTTTGGCTCAGGTACAGGGTTGGGCATTTTATTGACCGCCTTTTTATTTGCGCCCAAATTAGGCAAAAAACGCACGATTAAAATGGGCTGTCTGTGGGCAGCTTTTTGCCTGACATTGCTCATTGTTATTGGTGCAACGGGCAATCCTAAACTACTTGTCACGGCTGTGGGCTTATTTGGCCTGGCTTCAGGGGTGCTAACGACAGGGTCTATTTTGCTGATGTTAGATTTGACCATCGCTGAAGTGGCCGGCACCTTTGTGGGCGCGTGGGGATTGGCCCAGGCCATAGCGCGCGGCGTGGCCACTGTCCTGGGTGGTGGATTATTGACCTTAGGTAAAAACGTTATGGAAGCAATCGCAGGTGGACCTGTGCCAGAATCCCAGCTGCTGCCTGCCTATGGTTTGGTCTTTGGCACCCAGGCAGTTGGTATGTTAGTTGCGGTGGCGATTGTGAGTCGTGTGAACATTCGCGAGTTTCAGACCACTGCGCAAAGTGCGATCGCCACCGCCCTAGAAAGTGATATGGACTAACCCCATGACCTCAGACTGGCAGCACATTCTCACCGTCGCTGAAACTGCAACCACCGTTGTCGGTGCGCAGTTGCTCAAAGATTTTGGCAAAGCTACAGCAGAAGAAAAAGCAGACGGCAGTCTGGTAACCCAATCAGACAAGTGGGCTGATGGTGAATTGCGGCGACGGTTACAAAAAGAGCTGCCAGAGCATGGTGTGCTGAGTGAAGAAGGCACCCATATTTTTCCTGAACAGGACTTTTGCTGGATTATTGACCCCATTGATGGCACCACAAACTTCACCCGTGGTGTGCCTCTGTGGGGAATTTCTTTAGGCCTGTTATACAAAGGCACACCAGTTTTTGGCCATGTGTACATTCCCACCCTAGATCAGCGGTTCCATGGGTTCTTTATGGATCACTCCGGTCTGGAGGGACCCAGTGGTGCTTTTCTCAATGGCGAACCTATCCATACCTCGTCAGACGATGTTGCAGGCAGTCAATTCTTTAGCCTCTGTGCCCGCAGTCTTAAAGTATTGCAAAACCCCTTCCCCTGCAAAATTCGCATGCTGGGCGTAGCCACCTATAACTTACTGACCATAGCCGCAGGCATTAGCTTAGGGGCAGTGGAAGCCACACCCAAAATTTGGGATATCGCTGCGGTTTGGGCAATTACTCAAGCGGCTGGTGCTATATGGACTCCACTAGAAGAGATGGATATTTTTCCCCTAAAAATAGGTGAAGACTACGGTAGTCGACCATTTCCCACATTACTCAGTGCACGTACTGAACTAGAACACCAGTTTCGTCCTCTAGTTGATGTCATTAGTAAATAGCTTTACTTATGTCATGGCTCCCAAAGAAAGCTTTTGCAAGTAGCTACATTACACACCATGGAAGATGCAAAAACGGTTGCCCCTAAAACTCGGTCTATTGTCTCTAGCCTAAAAAAAGAGTTGACAGATCTTTATCAAAATCGGCTTTTGCAGTTGACACTCTTTGGTTCCCAGGCTCGTGGTGAAGCAAAATCTGATTCAGATATTGATGTACTAGTTGTTCTAAAACCACCTGTCAATGCTGGAGTAGAAATTAAACACACTAGCAAGATGGTTGCTGATCTCTCGCTTCAGCATGATGTAGTGATTAGCTGTGTATTTATGGATGAAGATCATTATAATACTCGCAACGGTCCTCTTCTACGTAATATTCGCAGAGAAGGCATTGTCATATGACTGATGAGCAACGCGAACTTCTCTTAAAAGCACAGCAAAGTTTAGAGGCTGCTCAACTCCTACTGAGCAAGAACTTTGCCGATTACGCTACATCTCGTGCTTACTACAGTATGTTCTACGTTGCCCAGGCATTTCTAGAAGGTAAAGGAATGGCTTTTTCGAAACATTCAGCTGTTATTGCTGCCTTTGGACGCGAATTTGCTAAAACTCAACAGGTGCCCGTCAAATTCCACCGTTACCTTATCGAAGCACAAGCTCTAAGAACAACAGGTGATTATGGTCAATTAAATGCACTTACACCTGAACAGGCAGCCGAAGAAATTAATCATGCTGAAGAAGTTTTGATGTTTGCACACCAAGCACTCGGAAACGGATAAACTCATCAGACATTAAAATTCATCCATCGTTTTCAGAGGTTTGATATCTGATGCAAGTTCATCTTCAGCATCGTGAAGATGAATTCGACGACTAGCCAGTAGATGCTGAAATTGAATACGTGGCATCTCTACTAGGCGGCTAGTGGAGCGTCAAAGCTAAGAATTGGGATTGACGAGAGTGGTGCGATAGGCTGTGTTACTACTTTTTTAGGTAATGTGCTTAAAGGATCAACACCATGAATCAACTGATAATCCATCGATTCAACGGCATTGAAACATTTCCGATAGTAACAGCCAAAATGTTCACTGTTGGCAAGGTCAACGATTTAACCCTTTGGTTTGAGATTGAAACCACCGAACAGGGTGCACAACCCAATTCAGATACTTCCAATTTTCCAGCAAACCCCAATGCGGAGTTAGGCATCAAAATTGCTGAATTCAAGCTCAACAATCTGGCTGGGATGCAATTGCATTATGCAGGAACCGACAATGACAGGGAAGATTCCTGTAATGCTCTGTTTTACTACTATGATCATCAACCACTACGTGATAATCACATCATAATTTCTGCTCAAAACAGCCTCAACATATTTAGAGTTCACTGGTCTGCCCGAACACAAGATGTGAACTACTACGATGACAACAAACCTGAAGCGAGGATAGACATTGAGGCAAATTTTTACTATGACAATACCAGGGTTAAAGACTAGCGCACAATAACCTGCGCCGCTTTTATTCAATAGCACCTGTTTCTAGAGCAGTTTCCAGATTTCGGCGCAGTAGAGACAGCTGATCCTGAAGAGACTCCAGATTTTTCGGTGTCAGACCTGTGGCGTTAATAATGCAGCCAGGAATTTCCAGAACATCTTGCTTGAGTGCTTTTCCTACCTGGGTCAGATAAATGAGCACCTTGCGTTCATCCTTCGGATCCCGCTGTCGGGTGACGTAGCCCATTTTCTCCAACCGCTTTAGCAAAGGCGTTAGTGTATTCGATGCCAAAAACAGCCGTTCGCCCAACTCCTTAACGGTTTGCCCATCTTTTTCCCATAACAACACCATCACAATGTACTGAGGATAAGTAAGCCCAATCTTATCGAGCAATGGCTTATAGGCACGATTCATAGCGTGGTTGGCAGCATAGAGTGCAAAGCATAGGAAATCGTCAAACTGAAGAAATTCATTAGGGTGGGAAATGGAGTCAGCCATGATTTCTTGTCACAAAGAGCATACAAAGGCTGCCGTACCAGGGGCATCAGCTCTCCCACAATTATAGCAATACACGATCTAATCGCACACGATTGACTTTTTGGTGACACTTACTACAATCAAGTCGTACACGATCTAATCGCACACGACTTCATGCGTGCTAAAGATGTACATTCTGAAAACCAGAGGCAATTACCATGGAAGAAATTACATTGGTTCCGAGTAATTCTTTGATTACTGATACGCCTGAGGAGGGACGGCAGTTAGCTGTTAAAATGGCGCGGCTCATTATTAAAATGACGCAGCCAGATGCAGCCGAGAGAGATAAATTGCGAAATGTCTATGCGTCGGATGCCATGATGCTAATCGCTGTGGGGCAGACCGTTGCGACTGAGTTTGCAACTGTTGCTGCGGCTAACAATTATTGGCAGAAGTCTTAGCAAATATAAATAGCCTGCTCTGAAAATGCCTATGTGTAGAGCAGGCTGTTTGTAAGTATTGAGGCTGGAAGCCTACTTTTGATTATGGTCTAGCAATTTATAGCCTGTTGTGTTGTGGGGATGTCCGCTAAGCGACACTGAGGGCCGATTGTAAGACAGATTCAAACAGGGCTAATCCATCGGTTCCACCGAGTCTAGTATCTGCCGCTCGCTCTGGATGGGGCATCATGCCAAGCACGTTACCGGTTTTGTTACAAATACCAGCAATGTTGTTGAGGGATCCGTTGGGGTTATTGTTGTTGTCAACAGTGCCATCTGAGCTACTGTAGCGGAAAACAACTTGTTGATTATCTTCTAGAGACTTTAGGGTATCTGTATCAGCATAATAACAACCTTCACCATGGGCGATGGGAATCGTCACGACCTGCCCCTGGGTGTAGTTGCTGGTCCAAGTCAGAGCAGTGCGCTCTACTTTTAGAGGAGTGCGATCGCAAATAAACCGCATATCTCGATTCCGCATTAGGGCACCGGGCAACAGTCCCACCTCAGTCAAAATCTGGAAGCCGTTACAAATGCCCAAAACCAAACCGCCTTTATTGGCAAAGTCCACAGCAGACCGCATCGCCGGAGAAAACTGGGCGACAGCACCACACCGCAGATAGTCACCATAGCTAAAGCCACCGGGGACCACCACCACATCTATATCACCTAAATCGCTATCTTCATGCCAAATGCGATGGGTGGGACGCTTAAGAATATCGCGGGTGACGTAAACGACGTCGCGATCGCAATTAGAACCGGGAAATGTAATGACACCAAATTTCATGGGACCAAAAATAGGTGGGGAATGGGTTGGGGTATTGGCAGGGGGCCTAAATGTTGAATGGTGGGCAGTGTTCACCCTACGGAGTATCGAATATTAGGCTGTCGCCATCGTCTGTAATTCAATCCGATAATTCTCAATCACCGGATTTGCCAAAAGCTGATCACACATGCGATCCAATTGCTCGTTCGCAGCCTCTTCACTATCCGCCGTCAGCGAAACCTCTATATATTTCCCAATGCGAACCTGCGTCACATTGTCATATCCCATGTGCTCTAATCCAGAGCGCACCGCCGTACCCGCCGGGTCCAGCACCGAAGGACGAAGAGTCACATACACTTGAGCCTGATAAGTCTGCGCCACAATGTCAATCCAGAAGTAGACAAATTTAATACTATCGCACCCCTGGTATCACGTCGCCAGCAGGTCTACCCTAAGCACGGTACTACGATCTAAGCTAATAGAACACATTCCTTAAATCCCATGGCTATTCGTCGGACCCGTAACCAGGAGCGCATCCTGGAAGCACTACAAAATCAGGAGCAAGCCATATCTGCTCAGGATCTGCATGGTGTGATGCGACAAGATGGTAGCCGCATTGGTCTGGCCACCGTTTATCGAGCCCTCGAAGCATTGAAACTAGATGGCACGGTTCAAGTACGGACATTATCTAATGGGGAATCACTCTACAGTCTGACCCATGAAGATCGTCACCACCTGACCTGCCTCCGCTGTGGTGCATCGCTACCCATCGAAGAGTGTCCAGTCCATGAGCTGGAGAAGCACCTCAACGATTCCCATCATTTCCGCATTTTCTACCACACATTAGAGTTCTTCGGACTCTGCGCTAAATGCCAAGCGGCCTCAGGTTAAGGGGTTCCAGCTAAACTTGGGGTCACTAGCTTGCCCATATTGCCCATATTTTTACTCCCGATCAGTTTGGGGCAGCCTCTAGGCTACTGCTGCTGTAAATCTCCCACAATGGATTTCATGCCTTCTAATGTGGCAGGAATCGCGCGGGGGTCCATAAACATGACTTTACTGCTATCGCTAGCGCCAATTTTGCTACCGACATCTAGATAGCCCTGGGCCAGCAAAAACTGTAGCGCTTCGCGGGCGGCGGGATCGCTTTTTAGTTTTTGAGTTAGCACTTGCACAGCTTCTGCCGTGGCCTGAGCCCGCAGAACACTTTCTTGCCGGTCGGCCTGAGCCTTAAGCACAATGCTCTTTTGCGCTGCTTCTGCTTCCAGAATTGCTGCTTTTTTGCGCGCTTCAGCGGCTAAAACTTCTGCTTCCGCTTGGCCTTGAGCTGCGTTCACCGCTGACTCACGCTCACCTTCCGATGTCAGTACAGCGGCACGTTTGCGGCGTTCGGCAGCCATCTGTAGTTCCATGGAATCTTGCACAGCCTTAGACGGCACAATATCTCGTAATTCTACACGAGTTACCTTGACGCCCCAGGGATCAGTGGAAATATCCAGCTCCCGCAGCAAGGTCTCATTAATGTCGGCACGGGCAGTAAATGTTTCGTCTAGCTCTAGTTGGCCCATTTCTGCCCGAATTTGGGTAAGCACCAGGTTGACCATGGCCGCTTGTAGATTTTCAACTTTGTAGTAGGCCTTTTCTAAATCGACAATCCGCCAATAAACAACGGCATCTACGCTAATAGAAACGTTGTCGCGGGTAATGCATTGCTGAGGGGGGACATCGAGCACTTTTTCGCGAATGGTTTGCTTATAAACCATCTTGTCGATAAAGGGCACGGTGAAATTTAAGCCAGGCTGGAGCTTTTTGCCGTTATATCGGCCCAGGCTTTCTACTAGGGCTTCATCTCCTTGATTAACAATACGGACTGAGCCAGCGGCCATGGAACCGCCAAGAGCCAACATAATCAGAAGTGCAAATGGGTTCATGATGTGTGTCTTTCTAAAAAATATTTTGGGATATTTTTGTAGGGGCGTCGCAGGCAATGCCCCCTACAACCGTCTCTACAAGAGGGCGCTTTCGGGCATGACAATTAGCGTATTCCCCTGACGACCAACGACAATGACGGTTTGATTGGTCGCGATCGCAACATCTTGATCACTACAGCATGCAGGCCATGAATTCCCCTCATATATCACGCGTCCACTTTGACCTGCTGGGATCGACGTAATCGTTCTCGCTTCTGTTGAATCCATGAGCGCAGGGGGTTGTCGCCGTGGAGAAAACCGTCGCAGTGCCCAGAACAGCAGCATTGAAAGCACCATCCACAGTGCCACCTGCCAGCTAAATGCAATGGGCAGCAGCATCACTAGCAACCCCACGGCAATGGCACTCACCCCTAAAGCAGATTCTAAAAATGCCGTTGGAATCATTAGTTCCATAACACAGAGTGCTACGCCAAGCAGAATCCAAAAAATCGCCAAGCTCATTGGTATTTCACGTTTTAGCTATCTCAAGGGTAATCCAGCCAGATCCAGATCGGCAGAGATGTTAAAGAACTCCTCATTGTTAAAGAATTCCTCATTTGAGCGCTTTGCGACTACCATTAACCTAATCTTTTTCCCTTTGTAGTTCTAAACCGCGTCCAGGTTGAAGCCTATGGTTTCTTTAGGTAAAAATTCCAATTCTGGACATGGCAAATGTTTATATCGGCACAATCGCTGGCTGACATGACTCAAATGGACGTCTACCCATTTAAAAAATACGTTCTAGCCCTGGGACCTGGGCGTGATGTGCCACCTGGCCAAAGCGTAAATGAACGCTATTGGGTGCTTAGTCCAGGTATATGGCATGATACCCAAGCTCCAGAGCCTCCAGACCATCCAGAAACTGTTTCAGCGGCGGCTTTACCCTACCTGCGAGCCTATCCTCACCAGTTGCACTTACCAACGGTTTATGGAGAATGCAAGCTGATTGATGGCCCTGTATTACTGCTCGATAATGCCCCGATTGATCGTCATGGCAGGCTGATGCCCACCCTAGGTACAGCCTGGGCTGGAACCACACCATTTCGCCAAGTTTATTGGTGCTGGCAGCTATTTAATCTGTGGCCCCACTTATTTGGCATGAATATGGCGGCTAGCTTGACAGCCCCTGAAGCTATCCATGTTGATGGCTGGCGCATACGGTTAAGTAATTTGATTCCGGGGCAACCGCCTCTTCAAAATCTGGCGAATTTGATTGCAGCGCTGCTGTCTAAGTCAGTACCGGCAGTTGCCAATAATCTCCGACCCGTTTTAGAGCAGTGCGATGGGTCTCAGCCAAATTTTGATCGCATCCTTGAGCAACTTAATCGAGTTCTACTGAGCCAGGCAATGGATATGTCGCTAGCGACTCAGGTAGCGGGTAGCACCAGCAGTGGCCAACTGCCCCACAATGAAGATGCCTGCTACCCTAGCAAGGTGGAACTAGAGCGGTCTAGCCCTGCTGATCTGCCTAGCTTGCCTCGGATTGCCGTGGTCTGCGATGGAGTCGGTGGTCATGCGGGTGGCGAAATTGCTAGCCAAACCGTGGTGCGATCGCTCCAGCTACAGTTCAGGGGGCTGCTGACAGAAATTGCTGAACAAGAAGAACCTCTGCCTCCCTATGTGGTGATGGGCCAGATTGAAGCCGCCATTAGGGTTGCCAATAACTTGGTCGCTAGCCAAAACGATAGCCAAGGGCGAACCGAACGGCAGCGCATGGGCACCACCCTGGTAGCCGCCCTGATGATTCCCCAACGCATTCCCACACCGCAGGGCTACGAAGAAGTGAACGAGCTCTATATTGCCCACGTGGGTGATAGTCGCGCCTATTGGATCACCCCCGAAGCCTGTCATTTACTTACGGTAGATGACGATGTGGCAGGACGTGAAATCACATCCGGCAAAAGCTACCCCGCTGCTGCCTATGCCCACACTGATGCCGGTGCTCTCACCCAAGCTCTAGGCACCCGCGAGGCCGATAGCCTCAAACCCCATGTGGAACGTTTTATCTTGGATGAAACCGGTGTTTTGTTACTGTGCTCCGATGGCCTCAGCGACAATCATCGCGTGGAAACATCATGGGCTAACTATATCGGCCTGATTGTGAAAAATATTGTGCCGTTACCCACTGCCGTAGAGTCTTGGGTGGAATTAGCCAATCAAAAGAATGGGCATGACAATGTTGCCGTTGTGCTCATGAGTTGCACCATGACAGGTGATACGGTCATTATTGACGACCCGATCACACCTCCATCCATAACAACCCAACAGGACATAAGCTATCCCACAGAGCTGACTGCGGCGTCTAAAGCCCTACTGTATGGGGAGAGTAAGGAGCCCACAGAAATGGAGACACCGACTGAAGAGAAACCGCGAAGATCCTTACAAGCTCTGGTTTTGAGCATTTTGCTCTTGATTGCTGTCAGTGTGGCTGGTGTAGCCGGAGTTTTAGTTTGGCAAAATCTACGCCCTGCTGCCATCCCGGATGCCCCCCAACAGGAACCCATCACGGCACCCGATTCTTAATCCGATGCTTAGCAACCTACCCAAGGATAAAGCTAAGACTACCCGACTTTAACAACTCAGTAGTTGTTAAAGTTACATGGAGGGTGCTATCTTATGAGAAAATAATTCTCAACTTAATGAACAGTGTGGTTCGCAATGCGATCACACGTTTTTTCTTTTTTGGGATTATTGCATGTCTATGAAAGCTGGCGATCGCGTACGGGTTTCCACTCCTGTTGTTCTGTTTCACCATCCTCAACACCGAAATCAACCTCACAATGCTGAGGGCATGGAAGGAGTCATCAAAGAAGTCTTAACTGACTGGAAAGGACGCCCCATTAGCCCTAACTTTCCAGTCGTGGTTGAATTTGCCATTGAAGGTGCCAAAAGACCGTTCAAAGCTCACCTGTCATCAGCAGAATTAGAAGTACTCTAGCATCTCCCTCAACAGTTACCGCTTAGGCTAGCTGAGCCGTTGGCTAACACTTTAATGGTATGTCAGCATCCTACTCTCTAGCCAAACCATCCTCTCTTAACTCCAACAGTCTCCTCAGGTACGACTACGACAAAACCAACTAAAGAAAGGGATATCGTTTTTCATTGCAGCGAGCTCTGTACGATGTTTTTCAGCCGTGTCGTAGTACCACTGGCAATAGGCTTCAAAGTCATCACGGTATCTAACTTCCTGACGAAACTCGTAGGCAATTTGTTGTAGTTGAATCGATTCACCAACATTCGTTGCGGGAGGTTCTAAAGAACGTTTGAACATACTCGGGCTAGTCAGAAAGTTAAGGTGGAGGTCAACGTTTAACCTTGCATAGTCTGAAAATCATGTGGGGAAACAGGTGCTACTCACCTCACTATAACCAGCCCCTCAGACGATAGATCCCGAGTCCTATATATTCCTTAAGAGCTCTTGTAAAAAAGTGAAGGGCTTCGGTGTCGGGCAAGACATTGAGAAATGTTCCCGGGGAAATTCCTCGCATCTGATCCAGAGATTCCTGAGCAACCCAATAGTCAGTAGGAGCTGGCGTCACATCAAACCCCTGCTTCTCAAAAATTGCGACGGACCTGGGCATATGGATAGCTGAAGTCACTAGTAAAATGTTGGTGATCTTTTTCTGGCGCAGGATTTTCGCTGTTTCTACGGCATTTTGGTACGTATTTAAGGATACATTCTCTAGCACAATACTGCGTTCAGGCACGCCCATTGTTTTCGCGATCGCAGCCATATCCTGAGCTTCTGAACCACCCTCATTACCTTGCCAAGAGACACGACCACCGCTAAACAAAATCGAGGGAGCCACCCCCTCTTTATAGAGCTTGACACCATACAAAATACGGTCACCTGCTTCTAAAACTTCGACCCAAGGACGAGGTGGGGACTGAGCGCGGGTGCTCCCACCTAGAACTACAATCACTTCAGCGGCGGGTACAGGGTCTAAGGGCAAGTATTGCCATTCTAGGGTTTTGACAAAGGTGACCGCAATTAAAGGATTACTGCTGCAAAAAAGGATGAGTAAGGCGGTTGCGATCGCAAATAAAGACCGGCGAGGAAACTTCCACAGCGAAACTAGAGCTATCAATAGGAGCAAACAGCTCAATCCCAACGGATAAATCAGTAAAGGAAGGAACTTCGATAAAAAGAAAAACATAGTAGTAGTCCATCAAGGGTCAATTGTTGAGTAGATGGAATCACCGAATTAAAAAATGTAATAGCCATCATGCTACCCACCGTCTATCAACTTTTTTAAACTTGATGGATATTAGCGCTGCCGCCGCCGCAAATGACGCCGCTCACCGCGCCAGCGCAATTTAGGTAACTGCAACATGGGAGACAAGGTCTGCCCATCTGCTTTAGGCATAGGCTCTCCTCCTGGTGCATACCACCAGGCAGACACTAAGCCACCTGCAAAACCACCCACAGCCCCGAACAAAATACTGACCGTTACTGGATACCCTAACAACACAAAGACCAATAGAAAGACCAGCCAAATCCGCAACGCAGCTGGCACAATCAAATCGGTCATGTCATTAATAATTTTTTTTCCTTGAGGCGTTTTCATATCCGTCGTAAAACAGGGCTGAATAGTTAACGCCTATACTATACTGGCTGCCATTAAAAAGCCCGGTTTCTTTAAAACCCCCGACTTCTTAGAGAAATCAGAGGTTTTAATAGCTGTGCTAAAAATTAAGCTTATTGAGCCAAGAAACTAATGTGATAAATCTCACTTTTCCAAGGATGATTTTGCACTTCTTGCAAAACGACTTTGCCGTTCCAAGGCATATCAGTCACATTCAGGCTCAACTCCACTTTCTGCCCCTTAGCATTACGTATCAGCGCTTCAACTTCACGGGTATTTGCCTTGAGGGATACCGAGTTAGTGCCATCGTGGCCATAAAGTACAGCCGGCATCACACCTGCGCGACGTAAAGCCCCAGGTTTTTCATTATCTGCACGCTTACTACAGTCGAGAGTCAGTTCCATTATAATTATCCGATCGATGAAAAAAGAAATTGTTGTCCGTCCAACTTTTTAGGCAGCCAGTCAGCCTACAATCGAGTTTGCACTGGCCTCAAACCTTTGCGATACGGCATCTGCCCAGTAACACCGTAATTTAGAGCTTTATCATCCTAGCGTTTGGGGGCCAATGATCATAATCTAAGCCACCTTAAATGCGCCACCGTTCTCATAGAGCAGGGCACGCTTTGGACCATGGATTGGATCTTCCACAATAATTGTCTGATCGCGGCTAGCACCCAACGACACAATGGCAATGGGAACTTCCATCAGCTTGGCCAAAAACTCTAGATAATCAAGAGCCTGTGAAGGCAGGTCCTCTAGTTTACGACAGTTCGCTGTGGATTGTTTCCAACCTGGCATCACCTCATAAACCGGCTTACACCGAGCAAACTGACTAGCACTACCCGGCAAATCATGGCAGCGTTCACCATCTAACTCATAGGCAACGCAAACCTTAATTTCGTCCAGCTCATCTAAAACATCCAGCTTGGTAATGGCCAAACAGTCTAAGCCATTAATCCGGACAGCATAACGACCAATCACAGCGTCAAACCAGCCGCAGCGACGCTGTCGACCCGTCGTCGTACCAAACTCGGCCCCACGCATACAAAGAGCATTGCCCATTTCATCCAATAGCTCAGTGGGGAAGGGTCCTTCACCTACACGAGTTGTATACGCCTTGGCAACACCAATCACGCGATCAATAGCAGTTGGGCCAATACCGGAACCAATACATGCACCACCGGCAACTGGGTTGGATGATGTCACATAGGGATAAGTACCGTGGTCGAGATCTAGAAGAGTTCCCTGAGCCCCTTCAAACAGTACATTTTTACGCTTTGTCAATGCATCGTATATGTGCAAAGAGCTATCAACCACATGGGGGCGTAATCGCTCAGCGTAAACCTCATACTCCTGGAATACTTCCTCTGCATCGAGAGGTGGAAGATTATAGAGCTTTTCTAGAACAATATTTTTGTAGCTAATTGTCCAATCTAACTGATCGCGAAAAGCTGACAAATCCATTAGATCGCAAATGCGAATCCCTGTGCGCTCTGACTTGTCCGCGTAGGTGGGACCGATACCACGCTTTGTAGTGCCGATCTTCTTACTCCCTCGACGTTCCTCAGAAGCCTGATCAATCAGCCGATGATAAGGCATGGTCACATGGGCAGTTTCAGAAATAAAGAGATTTTTACTGGAAACTCCCAGGCCATCTAACTTATCAAGTTCAGCTATCAACTCCTTAGGGTCGATAACTGTACCACTACCGATCAAACACTCCGTATCACGGTACAAGATGCCCGATGGGATCAAGTGCAGCTTAAAGGTCTGATCTTTTACAACAACAGTGTGTCCTGCATTGACACCACCTTGATAACGGACAACCACATCTGCTGATTTACTAAGCAAATCAGTGATTTTTCCTTTACCTTCATCGCCCCACTGGGCACCAATTACAATAACGTTTGCCAAGGGAATCTCGCGCGTTAGAGTTCAAACAAATCACAATTATGATGAGGCAAGGTAGCTAGTGTCAACAAATGCAACATAAACCTTGGTCGTAGTAAAAAAATAAATTCCGCTAACTTGCGCGCTACTTTCTCAAACCCCAAAGGTTAACTAAAGTTTAAGCTCATCAGGGTTTTGAAGTTTTTTTTAGGCAAAAAATTAAATCCTGAGGTAAAACTTAATTTAATAGGCATTTCACACTTTTTTAATTTTTGTTTCAACGTTGTAATTTTTGATCCCCGCGTAATTTTGAAAGGGTCGTGGGGTTGTCGTTGCTCTCGCAACATTAAGCAATTAATTTTTTTCACCAATCCACCCAATACATTGAGACATCATGAGTCTTTATGCAGAACTCCATCGCCATCTGGGGGGCTCTGTCGTACCCAGAATCCTGTGGCGCTACTTTCAGAGAAACCGTCCTGATTTAGCTGAGCGGTTTCAAAATTATGCCGAGTTTGAGCAATTCTACATTCAACCCAAGGACTCTCTAGAAGAGTATTTGGAGCTACATACCCTCGTAGAAAGTGTTCAAACTCGCGAAGCACTGCCTTACTTTATCTATCGTCTAATTCGAGGAGCCTACATCTTCGAAAACCTGGCTTATCTTGAATTGCGCTATACGCCGTTTTATCGCACACCCCACAGCATGAGCGAGCGGGAGCGCATGGACATGATGGCGGAGATCGTTGAGATCGTTGGTCGTGCCAGTGAACAAACCGAGTATCCAGTCGTGACTCGGCAAATTCTATGTATGCACTCCCGTTTGCCCTACGAAATCAATCGAGCCACCGTTGATCTGGCAGCACAGTACCCAGACTATGTCTGTGCCATTGACATTGCGGGTGGAGATGCAGCCTATCGAGAAAAGCTGGATGAGATTGTGCAGCTATATCGCTATGCTCAATCGTTGGGGATCAAGACAACGGGACACCTCTATGAAACGTCCAATGGCTGCTATCCAGAGCTGTTGCCCTATCTGATGAGGATTGGCCATGGTATTCAGATCCCGCTACATTATCCAGAACTGCTCAAGGATGTAGCTGCGCGGGGACAATGCTTAGAAGTCTGTCCGACGACCTACTGGCAAACGGGTACCCTCGATGAAATTAGTCAGCTGAAAGAGGTCTTTAGCCGCTGCTTTGACGCAGGTGTGGATATTGCAATTTGTACGGACAACGCTGGGTTGCACAATGTGCGACTGCCCTTTGAGTATGAAAACCTGCTAACTCAGGACGTCATTGGTTTTGATGGCCTGCGAGCATGTCAAGAAGCTGCGTTTCGTCATGCTTTTGCCTGGCCCCACCAAAAGCAGCCAGCGTCTATGCTGTCGGATATGATGCAGGGTCGTGCAGCCGTCCGATAGCGGTTTTACGGAAAGGGAGATTTGGCCTTGAAGTTTGAGTTTTAAGTATTGAATTTTGAGTTGATGTCCTGGGCTTGCCAGAAAAATCTCAAAAGGATCAAACTTAAAACTCAAACTTCAAAATTCAAAACTACCTAACAATCCTAGATAATAGGTAGGCTTTGTTGAAACCTACGAAAAATCACCCTCTTTCTATATCCATGCGTACCTTATACTGCGGTCAGCTGCGGGCCGAGCATATCGATAAGACTGTTACCCTGTATGGCTGGGTGGATCGCCGCCGTGACCATGGTGGTGTGATTTTTCTAGATTTGCGCGATCGCGATGGTGTTGTGCAAATTGTCAGCGATCCCGAACGTACCCCGGCCTCCTATCCAGCGGCTGATCAGGTACGTAATGAGTATGTCGTAAAAATTGAAGGCCGGGTTAGCCAGCGTCCACCCGAGTCATTGAACCCTAACTTGCCAACGGGGCAGGTAGAAATTTACGCCGATAGCATTGAACTCCTCAGCGCCGTGCGTAAGCAACTGCCGTTTCAAATTTCAACGGCGGAAGAGGAAAATGTGCGTGAGGAACTGCGGTTAAAGTACCGCTATTTAGATTTGCGACGAGAGCGCATGAGTCGTAATATCCGCTTGCGCCATGAGGTCATGAAAGCGATTCGTCGTTTTCTTGAAGACCAGGAAGGATTTGTTGAAGTTGAAACTCCAGTCCTCACCCGTTCTACGCCAGAAGGGGCACGGGACTATGTACTGCCCTCACGGGTTAATCCAGGCGAATGGTACGCGTTACCCCAGTCGCCTCAGCTATTTAAGCAGCTACTGATGGTAGCAGGCCTGGATCGCTACTACCAGATTGCTCGCTGTTTTCGCGATGAAGACCTGCGCGCCGACCGCCAGCCAGAATTTACTCAGCTGGATATGGAAATGAGCTTTATGGATCAAGAGGAGATCCTGGCGCTCAATGAAAGTTTAGTGGCCCATATTTTCAAGGTCGTGAAGGGCATCGACCTGCCGCTGCCCTTCCCCCGTATGACCTATGCCGAGGCGATGGATCGCTACGGTAGCGATAAGCCGGACACTCGCTACGGACTGGAGCTGGTTTCAGTCTCTGACATTGTTAAAGACTCTGGATTTAAGGTGTTTTCCGGCGCTGTCAAGTCTGGCGGTCAGGTAAAAGTACTACCGATTCCTGGCGGTAATGATGCCATTTCGAATGTGCGCATTAAGCCCGGCGGTGATGTGTTTAAGGTGGCCACTGATGCGGGTGCTAAAGGATTGGCCTACATTCGTGTTCGCGAAGGTGGGGAAATCGACACCATTGGAGCCATTAAGGACAACCTCAGTGATGAGCAAAAGCAAACGCTGCTAGAGCGTACCGGTGCTGAGGCTGGCCACCTGCTGCTATTTGGTGCCGGCCCCACAGCCACCGTTAATGCCGCCCTAGATAAAGTCCGCCAGGCCATTGCCGCCGAGCTAGATCTGATTGATCACGACAAGCTCAACTTCCTCTGGGTGACAGACTTCCCCATGTTTGAGTGGAACGCTGATGAAAATCGCTATGAGGCATTACACCACCCATTTACAGCGCCCAATCCTGAGGATATTGATGACCTAACAACGGCTAGAGCCGTGGCCTATGACCTGGTGCTCAACGGCTATGAGATTGGCGGTGGCAGTCTCCGTATCTATCAACCCGATGTACAGGCTAAAGTATTTTCCACCATTGGCCTCAGCGATGAAGAAGCCCGCGAAAAGTTTGGCTTCTTTATGGATGCCTTTGATTTTGGTGCACCGCCCCACGGTGGCATTGCCTACGGTTTAGACCGATTGGTGATGCTCATGGCGGAAGAAACGTCGATTCGCGATGCGATCGCATTCCCCAAAACCCAACAAGCCCGCTGTCTGTTGACCCAGGCACCATCCAAAGTAGATGAGCGTCAGCTCAAGGAATTGCAGGTGAAGTCAACCTATAAGCCAAAGGAAAAGGAAGAAAAATAGGGAAAATGAATGTTGGGTCGTGTTTATGTCGTGTTTATCGTGACCCAACATTCACTCTCCTCCCTTCACCCCCTCTTCCACAAATCTACATCCGCCGCTCCAACAACCTGCGCTACGATCAGGGAAATTGCCCTCAAATAATCGCTCTGTATGGTCGTAGTGGTATTTTTGATTCTGATAGGCCTACTGCCACCAGCTCTATCAGTTTGGGCAACGTATCGAGCCGAACGACGAGTCATTGAACGATTTGACTTTGCCATAGAATCAGCCCAATACCCCTCAGTTCACCCGTGGCGACGACGAGATCCAGATGAGCATTATATCGACGGCATTGGCTTGGTGATTGGTGATATCACCTGTCAGCTCAATGCCCGTTCTCCCCATATTCGCTGTGCCGTTAATCCCATGGGGCCATGTGAAGGTTGCCGCTCCTATGAAGGACGTACTTATGAACCCATGGCCCGATGAACCAACGGCCTAGGGACCGTTCATTGAACAGCTATCACCCAAGGCACTAAGCCACCGGATCGGCAATGGATTGGGTCCATGTTTCTGGTTCTGACATCGCTGGTGCAGGCGCGATCTCATCCATGGCAGAGGGATTGCCAGAGCGCTTTGCGGCGGCTTTGATCATGCCTAAGAAAAGTGGGTGAGGGGCATTGGGTCGGGATTGAAATTCGGGGTGGAACTGACTGGCAATAAAGAAAGGATGGTCGGGCAGTTCGACAATCTCCACTAAACGTCCGTCGGGGGAGGTGCCGCTAACCACATAGCCTGTTTCTAAAAACAGATTGCGGTAGGCATTATTAAACTCGTAACGGTGGCGATGACGTTCGTAAATGACTGGCTGGTCGTACAGCTGACTGGCGAGGGTACCTGGCTCTAAACGACAGGCATACAAACCTAAGCGCATGGTGCCCCCTAAGTCCACCACATCCTGTTGCTCAGGTAGGAGGTTAATGACTGGGTTTTCACTTTCAGGATCAATTTCAGCACTATTGGCTTCAGATAGCTTAGCTACATTGCGAGCCCATTCCACCACCACACATTGCATCCCCAGGCATAAACCTAAGAAGGGAATGCCCTGTTCTTTGATGTATTCAATGGTGCGAATTTTGCCATCGATGCCACGACTGCCAAAGCCCCCCGGTACCACAATGCCGTGAACACCTTCTAGATAGTCAGCCGGATCGTTCGCTTCAATGTCTTCTGAGCTGATCCAGCGGATACTCACTTCAGCATGGATTGCGATCGCAGCGTGCCTCAAAGCTTCTACCACCGACAGATAGGCATCGTTCAAGCTGACATACTTACCAACAATGGCAATATCCAAGGTTTGGGTAGGCGTGTATAGCCGCTCCACCAGGGTGGACCACTTGTCTAAGGCGGGGATGCGATCCTCTAAATTAAGCAAGCGAATAGCCTGTTCTGCCAAGCCTTCCTGCTCCATCAGCAGAGGCACTTCATAGATGCTGGGGGCATCATTTGCCGCAATCACACAGGCCTCGGGAACATCGCAAAAGTCCGACACCTTAGCCTTGATGTGCTCGGGAATCGGCTGGGCACAGCGACACACCAAAATATCTGGCTGCAAACCAATGGACCGCAGTTCTTTAACCGAGTGTTGGGTGGGCTTGGTTTTAATTTCTCCTGCCGCCGGGATATAAGGAATCAGCGTCACATGCATGTAGATAACATTTTCGCGCCCCACATCTTTACGGAATTGGCGAATGGCTTCTAAAAATGGTAGCCCCTCAATGTCGCCTACGGTGCCACCAATCTCCACGATCACTACATCGGGGTTGCGGTTTTGAGCAACCCGACGAATCCGCTCTTTGATTTCATTGGTAACGTGGGGGATCACCTGCACAGTGCGTCCATTGTATTCACCCCGCCGCTCTTTATTGATGACTGCTTGGTAAATCGAACCGGTGGTGACACTATTGAGACGCGACATAGAGGTATCGGTAAATCGCTCATAGTGACCCAGATCCAGATCCGTTTCGGCACCATCTTCCGTCACAAACACTTCTCCGTGCTGAAACGGACTCATGGTGCCAGGATCAACGTTAATGTAGGGATCCAACTTGAGGATAGACACCGAATAGTCGCGGGACTTGAGCAAACGGCCTAAACTAGCCGCGACAATGCCTTTACCAATACTGGAAACGACACCACCCGTGACAAACACAAACTTAGTCATAATGCGATCGCAAAGCGGAGATTGGATAATTATGCAAACCCAAAACAACCAGGTTTCAATTTAAAAACCAGGCCGTTAAAAGTTGGATGCAGTGGACCCCGTTAATTGTGCCATAGCCTCAGAGGGCCAGATTATTCCCTCGATGGGAGAGAAATACCTGGTTTTACCCCTGAGCAATCAGAATGAGTTTGACCCGTTAGTTGATTAAAACGTAACACTCTCTTTCTATTCGTCCTTACATCTAGTCGTAAAACCTATAGGGGGAGCAACAGCCGCTATAATTTCGCCCGTGGGTTGAATAGAGGGTAAATCACCATGGCAAATCGTTGGAAAACATTGGCGGGGGCATTAGTACCCGCATTAACATGCCAGCTTGCAATTGTTCACCCAGCCATGGCTGAATTATTTGTTGCCTATCCACCGTCCACTCACACCACCGTATCAGATCGAATTTTCTTTATTGGCACCGGTGCCCCTGACAGTGATGTTTTAATTAACGGCACCCCTATCACCGACCGCAGCTCAGCCGGACATTTTGCCCCCACAGTCCCCTTAGCCATCGGTCAGAACCAATTCACCATTACCCAAGGCAGTGAAAGCATCACGTTTAACATTACCCGTGATTCCTTAGAGCCTCCTCAGATCAATGGCATTGCCTTTGCAGAAAATACATTAGAGCCTAGCCGCAGTATTGCTCGTCAGCCAGGAGAATTGGTTTGTTTTGAAGCCGTTGCTCCACCTCAAGCCCAAGTCGCCGTTAATTTAGCCGGTCAGAGCATCGCTCTTAGGGTTCAGCCTGGCAGCTTTGAGCTACCTCCCAACTATGCTGTACTAACTGAACAAACTGAGCCCTATGCACTCAATGCTGCGCAGTATGGCAGCTGTGCCACCTTTAATCAACCGGGAAGCTTTGGCACCCCCGAATTTCAGCTCACCCTCAATGGGCAAACAATCACCCAGGCGGGTAGTGGCTCCATAGAGATTCTCTCTCCCACCTCTTTTCAAGTAGCGGAAGTTACCGTAGAGTCTGGCATTGCTCGCACTGGCCCCAGCACCGATTATTCTCGTCTAACACCACTTCCCCAAGGCACCAGCGCTACTGTTACCGGTCGTGAAGGGGATTGGGTGCGTCTAGATTACGGCGCTTGGATTCGGGCATCAGAAGTCTCGCTTTCTCCTAGTCCTATCCCGGTAACAACAACCATTCGCGGCATCAGATCCCGTCAAGTAGCAGACTGGACTGAGGTCATCTTTCCGCTACAGGTGCCAGTGCCCATGACGGTGGAACAAGACACCAACAGTCTGACCCTGATTTTGCACAACACTGTCCCCCAAACGGATACTATCTTTTTCTCTGATAACCCAGTGGTGGAACGGATGGACTGGCAGCCCATTTTGCCAGATAAGGCTTCCTATACATTCCATTTTAAGACCGATCAACAGTGGGGTTATAAACTGCGTTATGAAGGAACAAATCTGATTCTCTCGCTCAAACATCCGCCCGCCATTGATGCCACTGTCGCACCACTACAGGGCACAACAATATTGCTCGATCCTGGCCATGGCAGCAGTGAAGATCTGGGTGCCCGTGGCCCCAATGGGTATCCCGAGAAAGATGTTGCACTATTAATCTCTAAGTTAGTAAGAGATGAACTAGAGGTGTTGGGCGCTGAGGTTGTGATGGTGCGCGAAGGCGACGATGATTTGTTTCCACGCGATCGAGTTGCTGTGATTGAGGCAACAGAGCCCACCATGGCGCTAAGCCTTCATTACAACGCACTGCCTGATAATGGTGATGCCCTCAATACAGCAGGCATTGGCGCATTTTGGTATCACCCCCAGGCCCATGATCTGGCATTATTTTTGCACAACTACTTAGTAGAGACGTTAGATCGCCCAGCCTACGGTGTCTATTGGAATAATTTAGCTCTCACAAGACCCAGTGTGACACCAAGTGTCTTACTAGAGCTGGGCTTTATGATTAACCCCTATGAGTTTGAGTGGATTGTTAATCCAGAATCACAGCAGCAACTCGCTAAAGCGTTAGCGAATGGAGTGGCTGAGTGGGTAGTCAATCAATGAGGAGGATAAGGGTTATGGTGATGTTGATGATGCAGTACCTGAATTTTGATTTAAACATTATCCAAGGTTGTTTAGCTGCTGAAACTCTGACTGTGAGAGACTAATCGTTGCGCTGGCTAAGTTCTCTTTGAGATGGGCGATCGACGTTGTTCCTGGAATTAGCAAAATATTGGAGGCCCGATGCAACAGCCAAGCCAAGGCAATCTGTGTCGGGCTCATATTATGGGCGTTAGCGATTTCACGTAGAGTTCCCTCAGCATCCACTAAGGGAGAACCAGGTCTGAGTGGATGGGCAGCCAGGGGACCGTAGGCAATGAAGGCAATCTGATGGGCAGTGCAATAGTTGAGGATATCTTCGTGCGTGCGATCGAGCAGGCTATAGCGATTTTGTACTGAGGTAATAGGTGCGATCGCTTCAGCTTCCTTGAGCTGAGCCAGGGTGACATTTGAGACACCAATATGGCGAATTTTACCTTCCTGTTGTAGCTCGGCAAGCGTCTGAATCGATTCGGCAAAAAGCACTTTGGGGTCAGGGCGGTGCAGCTGATAAAGGTCAATACGCTCCAGATTGAGCCGTCGTAAACTGCCCTCAACACCTTGCCGCAAACTCTCTGGTCTACCATCTGCTTGAATATTGTCAGGTGCAGGCTTATTGATCCCTCCCTTGGTAGCAATGACTAAACCCGCAGGGTAGGGATAAAAGGCATCAGCGATAATTTCTTCGTTATGACCAGGGCCATAGGCCTCAGCCGTGTCGATCAAGTTAACTCCACGGTCTACAGCGTGGTGCAGCAATTGTTTACCGCCTTCCCAATCTGCATAGGGGCCAAAGTTACCGGGCTGTCCAGTCAAGCGCATGGCCCCGTAACCTAAACGGTTGATCGGGAGATCACCACCAAGTAAAAAGTTCAGAGGGTTAGAAGTGGAAAAGAAGGGAGACTCCATGGGTTTAAGACTAATAGCTTTAAAGTTTATGTTGACGAGGTTGCCTATCTTTTTAGAAATAGGTTGTTCTGTTCCTGTTTAGGGGATGATTTTGCGATCGCGAAGATCCTGAAATAGTTATAAAAACATCTCCTCACCATCTACAACAGAATGAAATCCAACTACATCATGTTGATAAATTCACTATGACAGGATCAACTGATATTGTGTAGACGATTAACAAAAATAGCTGTTATTCATTTTATGCATGAGCAAATCCCTTGATCGCCTGAATCTTCTGGATACCTTTGTACGCATTGCCGATGCAGGCAGCATCAGTGCGGCTGCTCGCGATTTGGGGCTGTCGCAGCCCTCTGTCAGTCGTCAGTTGGCAGAGTTAGAGACTCGTTTCAAAACTCAACTCATGCACCGGACGACCCATAGCCTGTCGTTAACTGTGGCCGGAACTGAACTGCTCGCCGATGCTCGTCAGTTGCTAGACAGCTGGGAAGCCCTTGAAGAAAGACATCTTGACGCCCAAACCACCCCCCGAGGCAAAATTAGCGTGGTTGCTCCCATCGCCCTGGGACAAAACCAACTACTGGATAGCATGCTGAGATTCCAGCAACAACACCCTCAGATTTCGCTAGTTTGGCAATTGCAAGATAGTAATATTCGCTTTGCCGAAGTTGGCTGTGACTGTTGGATTAAAATTGGCCCTGTCCCTGACGACTCCCTAAAAGTTGAGGCCCTTGGGCAGGTAGAGCGTATGATTGTTGCTTCGCCTCAGCTACTGGCAAACTATGGCTCAATCAATAAGCCACAGACATTGGGGCAGCTTCCCTTTGTTGTGTTGACACCCTTTGAAGGCGATCGCATTCCTCTATCGAATGCCAAAGGCAAGCAGGTTTTAGTGACTCCTTTTGCCCAAATGACCACCAACAGCATCATCGCCCTGCACAAAGCGACTCTTGCGGGCATGGGTGCATCAGTCTTGCCTCGCTGGTTTATTGAAGAAGACTTGGCTGATCAGCGTTTGGTGGATATTCTGCCGCAATGGCGTGCACCAAGGCTCACCATTCACGTGGCCACCTTACCAGGGCGTTACCAACCTCAACGTTTGCGACGCTTCCTCGAATGTTTGAGGATCGAAATCGGCAAAATTCCTGGCATTCAGAAACCCGATCGCTAAGGGAGCACTGGTTGATTTTGTGTTTAGTACATAGGTAATTTGATTTAAGACCCATGTTTCTTTTTCAGCGCAAAGGTTAATGTACAATCATTGCGCTTGAGAAAAGATTGTAAGAGCCAACAACACTAATGCTCTTGCGTGGTGTAGATTGATAAATCCTAATCGCAATGCTTATATTATCTTAATAGCCTTTGATAAGCTGACGCTGTGAAACAAGCCCCTTTTGGAACTAAGAAACAGTCCTCAAGCAGCGCGATAGCGATTGACTTCACTAGAGATAGCGAGATTTTACAGGTTTTGCCCTCTGCCTCGCTTCTTTCAAGCCAACCAAAACAATGGCATGGGGTTAACCTAAGCTACTATCAACATCGTCCCCATGAACTTCCTGAAACTGTCTCCAATCAGCATTTGGTTTTAGTTCACCTAGAGACTCCAACCTGGGCTGAACAGAGGTTAGATACCCAGTTTCAGGAAGATCACTTTCAGGTCGGCGACATTCTCATTATTCCAGCCCAGATGCCCCACTATGCTTGCTGGGATACAGAGCATCGCTATCTGATTCTTAGTCTTGAACCAACCGCATTTCTCAGTGCGGTGCAATTAACGGGAAGCTGGGATAGCGCTGAACTAGTGCCCCATTTCGCAACAGCTGACCCGTTAATTCATGGAATAGGATTAGCCCTAAAAGCCGAGCTTGAGTCAAGTGGCTTAGGGGGGCAGCTTTATGCAGACTCCCTCTGTACCGCGCTGCTTAATCACTTAATTCGCCATTACACTGCACAAAAACCAATACTCCCAGCTCAAGCAGGTGGACTGCCAAGCTATCGATTGCGGCAGGTGCTCGAATACATTGATGCCTATCTGGATCGCAAACTGTCTTTAGCTGATCTTGCGGCTGTTGCTCAAATGAGTCCAAGCTACTTCACTCAGCTCTTCAAAGCATCGACTGGATTCACACCGCATCAATATGTGATTCAGCATCGAGTTAAGCGGGCGAGGCAACTTCTCGTTGAAGGGAAGCTACCAATCGCAGAAGTTGCTCTCCAGGTCGGCTTCGCCCATCAAAGTCATCTCAACCGCCACTTTAAGCGATGGTTTGGAGTCACGCCAAAGACGTTTCTTAAACATCTTCTGTAAGAACGTGCTAAAAATCGGAGAAATTGGCAAGAAACCAAGAGTGAACCATATGCATACTGTAAATGCTCAGGTAATGGTGGGTTTGACAGATTAAGCTTAAATATTTGGTTCAGAAATGAATGGCTTACAGTTTGGAGGCTCACTTCCAGAAGTGATGAAGTATTGGCTTTATGCAATTCATCCAGCCTGGATGTGGGTTGTGTTCGTCTTGACGATTTACGCACTTTACTTAGGATTGCAATCTCATCGTGCTCGCAAAGCGACTGGAGAAACAAAGAAAACCTTAGTTCAACAAAAGTTTTCTCAAAGACACTATCAAAGCGCAGCATTACTTTTAGCTCTTATGACAATAGGAAGTGTTGGTGTTTTAGGGATTGAATATCTTAATAGTGGCAAATTATATGTCGTCCCTCATACCATCGTCGGACTTGTCATGACAGTTTTGATGGCTAATGCCGCAGCCCTAGCTCCCTTTATGCAAAAAGGAAAAGAGTGGGCACGTCAAATTCATATGGCTTTTGCATTCTCAATTACAGGTCTGTTTGGCTGGCAGCTTATTACGGGATTTGAAGTCATTTTAGAGATTATTGGTGAGTATAAGCCATAGAGGTCAGATGGTTTCTCTGTCTAAAAGGAACTAAGTCGATTAATGACTTTCAAGGGTGAAAAAACTCAATCAACACTATATTCATCAGCCTTTACAGAAACCTATCTTGCAATCGCTAACCCTTTCACCAATAGCGACTCGTCTCTCATTTTGCTTTGGAAAGCCACTTTGGATAACTACAAATGAATCAAGATAGTCGATTTTTTTTTAACGTCAACTCCTTATCCCAAATTAATCGTCGTTGGCTTTTGCGGGGTGTTGCTGCTTTAAGTGGTGCAGCTTTCACATCTCGTTTTATTCACACAAGAGAGCTATTACATGCAAAGGCCTCTAAAACAGAAATCAAGTCTACGAATTTGCTGAACGAATTAGATGCTACTCCTAATCCTAGTCAACCTTTGAAGGTAATAATTTTGGGGGCAGGAATGGCAGGACTTTGTGCAGCTTACGAGCTAGAAAAGCGGGGACATTCATGTGTCATTCTAGAGGCGGAGCGCAATCATATTGGAGGACGAGTTCGTACCCTGCGCTTTGGGAATGACCTGTATGGCGAAGTTGGTGCATCGCAAATCGCTAAGAGTCATGAGATAGCCCATCATTACATTAATGAGTGTGAGTTACAACTCCGTCCATCGGTAACAGTCAATCCTGAGGCATATTACTATCTGCTCAATCAGCGGATACGGGCGAAGAATCCCGAACAGTTGAGTAGTCTCTATAATCTAACTGGTTCGGAGAGAGGATTGACGCCGAATGATGTTTTAGGAGCCGTCATTGGCAGTCGTCTTTCTCAATTGAACGACCAGGAGAAAGCTGAGATCTTTGCTCAGCAGATTCAAAATCCAGCCGTTCGCGAGATGGATCAGCAGTCTATGCTTCAGTGGTGTAAAGCGTCTGGTTTTTCAGACAATGCCATTGAAATGATGGCGGCGACAAATGGTTTTTTGGGCGGTTTGATGTATTGTTCAGCACTTAGTTTTGTCCGGGTAGGCGCAAATTATGGCGAGATGGAGGAAATCGTGGGTGGTAGCGATCGCTTCCCAACTGCTTTGGCAGACAAACTCAAATCGAAACCGAGAATGGGTTGTGAAGTCATTAGCCTAGAGCGAGATGATTCAGCGTCCAAGGCGGCAGCTGTTTATGTAGAAGAAAATAGCATCAAGAGAGAAGTCGGAGACTTTGTTCTTTGTACGATTCCCTTCCCTGTTTTATCTAGGCTGGACAATCCCTTTTCTGCCGCTAAGCATCGGGCTATTCGGGAGTTTTCCTATGTTTCTGCTACGAAGGTATTCGCTGTAACGAATCGCCGTTTTTGGGAAATAGAGGATGGGATATACGGAGGGAGTACGTCGAGCGATTTACCCATCTCTACAGTCCAGTATCCTTCAGATAATACACAGGCCAAAACTCCTGCCATCTCGGCTGCTCCATCTGTTTTGCTAGCATCCTACACGACAGGTAAGCTAGCCCGTCATTTAGCGCATTTACCTGAGCAGGAGCGCCATCAAATTGTTCAGCAGAATCTCGCCAAGATTCATCCTCAGGTTAATCAAAATCAAACAATCCAGAGTATGAAAAGTTGGAGTTGGGACAATCACCGTTGGAGCTTAGGAGCTTGGTCTTTGATCAGGCCCTATCAGCAATTGAGTCTGTACGAACATGGGATTGTTCCAGAAGGGCGCATTCATTTTGCGGGGGAACATACATCAACCAATCAAGGTTGGATGCAAAGTGCGCTGGAATCATCGCTAAGGGCTGTTCAGGAAATATTGGTAGAAGCTAACAAAGCGTAATAACATTCCACCCATTAGGCACTTTTGTTGCCCAACGGTAAAATTGAGCGGTATGAGGCCATTTTATAACGAAGCCTGACGCTTTAGCCTTCACATCCGCTCCAACGCAAAGTCAGGCACGTAAAGCTCTGTGATTGCTGGGTTTCATTCTTCAACCCAGCCCACGAAGCTGTTTTCTGAGCAAGTTGCCATTAATTTGGGCCAAACTTAGGTAGTTCAGTTTGTTGGATTAATGCACTTGCCATCTCAACTGCCTCGGCAACACTCCTTAAAACTGTAGCTTTGTTACCTGGATCTTGGATAGAGTTAGCTTCAGTGAGTACTTGCTGTAGCAATGCCGTGACGACTTGGTTCTCGGCAAGCTTTCCACTAACCCGTGCAAAGCTATCTAAGAACACAGCTTTTGCATCAGAGTCCATCGACATGTCCAAAGTGAGCGACTGTTGTAGAACTGCTTTAGCCATCTCAAAATCTTTGATTTTTCCGTATGACAATGCAATACTCCTCAAGACCCAAGCTCTAGTAACAAAATTCGGGATGAGTTCAGTTTTGGTAAGTACCTCCTGTAAAATCTCTTCAGTGGCTTGAGATCCGGAGAAACGATCTGATATCCCTGCGACTATAGTCAAAACCAAAGCTTCAGCACCTGGTTCTGGAATGGAATTATCTGTAGCGGTAGCTCGCTGTAGAATTGCTTTAGCGACTTGAGTATCGGAGAGTTGCCAAGGCGTTATAGCGATTAACAGTAAGATTCTCGTTTGCTCTGTCGAATCTTGAATCGAGTCAATCGTAGCGACTGTCTGAAGTAGAAGCTTTTCGACAGCTTGAGTATCAGCAAGCTGTCCATAGGCTTCGACAATGCCAATTAGGATTCTGGCTCTAGTATCCGGGGCAGGAATATCGTTAGCTGCCGTGACTGCCTGTTGCAAGATATCTTGCACTAATTGTAAGTCGCCGAACTCGCTGTGTGCTTTGGCAATATCCGTTAAGGCCCAAGCTTTGACACTCACCTCCTGGATGGAGCTAACTGTAGTGATTACCTGTTGTAAAATATTTTGAGTGATCTGAGAATCAATAAGCTTTCCAGATGCCTTGGCAATGCTGATTAAGATTACAGCCTGGTCATAAGATTCCGGGATTGAGTTAGCTGCCGTGACTATTTGTTGTAGAATCTCTTTGGCAGTTTGCGGGTCAGAGAACTCTCCAGACACCTCAGCAATGCTGCCTAGGACCATCGCCTGGTCACGCGACTCTGGAATTGAGTTAGCTGCGGCAAGCGTTTGTTGTAGAATCTCTTTAGTAGCTTGTGGTGCAGAAAGTTGGCCGCTGGCCTCTGCTACTCTCTTCAAAAATCTAGCTTGAGCATTTAAGTCTTGAATTGAGCTAGCTGTCGTAATTGCTTGTTGTAAAACCTCTTTAGCGGCTTGTGGGTCAGCAAGCTGATTGTAGACTTGGGCAATATCCAACAATGCCTCAGCTCTAGTTCTTGAGGCTGGAATTGAGCTAACCGTTGTGAGTATATGTTGGAGAGCTGCCTGACCTGCTTTCGGATTAGAGAACTGGCCAGATAATTCTGTAATGCCTTCCAAAGCACTTGTACGTCTTCTACTCCTCTTATCCCAGTCTGAAACAGCGTTAAGAATGGCAAGTATCTGTTGTAAAACTTCCTGGGTAGCTTGATCATTAGACAGTTGACTATAGACTTTTGCAATTTTGCTTAAGACCCAAGCTCTAGCATCTGCATCTGAGATAAGGCTAGCTTCGGCAGCGATCTGTTGCAATAGCGCTTGAGCAGTCTGAGTGTCGGGAATTTGGCCAGATGCTTTTACAATTTTACTTAAGACTGGAATTCTCTCTTTTTCTGGCCTTGTGCTAACCGTGATCAGCATTTGCTGCAATAGCTCTTGTGCCTTTGGAGAGTCGGAAAGCTTTCCATAGGTTTCTGCAACCTTAATCAAGAACAAAACTTTCTCTTCTTCTGGGATTGAGTCGGCTAAGGTGAGTGTCTGTTCTAGAATCCCCTTAGCCATTTGAGGTTTAGGGATTTGTCCGTAGGCTTCTGCCAGCCTAAGTAGGGTTTGCTGAAAAACTCAATAGAAATCTCAGGGATTATCCAGCAGCCCAGCCAGGGTCAGTAGCCCCTTTCCCAGGGTCGAGCCTTTTCAGCCAGTCCTTGCTTAAGGTGTCTGTAAAGGGTCTCACATCTGCCTGAGAGCGGCGGAGTAAGCGGATCACCCCCATCAAAAACAAGCCAATAAAACGGCGTAGCCGTTTCTCCAAGTTCATCACCAAACAAGTGATGGCAATCATGGTTTCAGCAGTTTGGGCGAGTTTGGCCATGACGTGTCCGAGTCCAAATCGTCGTTTGGCCTGACCAAACTTACCTTCGACAGTGACTCGAATACTCTCATCGTCTCGGGCTTGTTGTCGGAGGAAGGCGTGTTGAGCTTCATCGAGTGACGGTCGACCCAAGGGCGGACCACTTAGACGGATGCCATGCTGTTTACACCACCTCAAGTTATCGCGTGTCCGATAAATCTGGTCGGCATGCACTGAGGCGGGATAGTGTCCGGTGCGGGCGCGAAAGCGTTCTATCTGGGGTATCAAGTCTTCGGATTCATTAAAGTTATCCCAACTGAGACGGTCGAGAAACACATAGCCCGCCACACAACTCATGGCGAATTTGGCTCCAAATTCAACGGGGGTTCCGGCTTTACCGCGCACAATGGGTCGTACATGGGGCTGTGAAATACTCACAATGCGGTCATTAATCCGTCGCTGCTTGTGTTGATACATGTGCTGTTGTTGGCGATAGACCTCATAAATCACCAACAGGGTCTTGTACTCTCGTGGATTCAGCGCTGCAAGCGTTGCGCCTGCTTTGATTAACCGGTCAATGTACCCTAGGTTTCGTCGCACATAGTTGAGTTGTTGTCGGAGGCCTTTACGAATCAACTTGCGTGACTTCTTGCGCCGTTTCACAATCCTGAGGTAGTCTCTGCGGGCGGTTTGTCGATACGTTCGAGGCTTCTTTGGAAGACAGCCTGCTACCTGTTGATACAACTCATCAATGAGCCGTTCACTGTGCTCTCTCGCTTGGTTGAGTAAATCGAGGTCAGTCGGATAGTGAATATCGGCAGGCGCACAACTCGCATCCACAATCAATTGACCTTGATTGCCACTCGATGGCGGGGCTGGTGGATCTGAGTCATCATCGCTCTCGGATGCACTGTCCTCAGATGAGGCGGAGGCGGGGGCCATGCCTGCTTCAACCACCGACTCATTGACCGCTGACACCAGGTCGACACGGATTCGTTTGCGAAAATGAACCAGCATCGACGCATCAAACGGGGGCGTGTCGCTGTACTCATGCAGTCCAAGAAAATATTGCAGATACGGGTTCTCTCGTATTTGGTCTATCGTCTCTCGGTCGCTGGTACCCAATTTCTCTTTGATAATCAATGCGCCCAGAGCCATCCGAAAGCCCTTCGCTGGCGCTCCCATATCCTCGCTAAACTGGCTAGCATAGGTTGATTCGAACTCATCCCATGGGATCATCTCGGCCAGTTTCACCCAGCGATTCTCCGACGATAATTTGCCCCCAAACGGTAGATAAAAATCTTCGAAAGATAACTGGCCAGGTGATGATTGTCGGTACATTTCCCTGAGTAGGTGCAAGGGTTTTAAGCATTTTAGCCACTTTTTCGTGCACTTAAGCACATCTCAATACAATGAAACCCTTGCAAACTATGAAAGCTGGACTTCAACAGCAAACCCTAAGTAAGGTACGTGCTTTTTCATCCGGCTTGGTAATGGAGTTAGTTGCAGTGAATACGCCCTCTAAGATTTCTTCAGTTATGAGAGGTTCAGAAAGTTCGCTGGCTACATATGTAATCTGCCTAAGAACGTTCCCCTTAGCTTCATCTGGAACTGAGTTAGCTACAGTAATTGCCTGCTGTAATACCTCTTTAGCTACTTGAGCATCAGGGAAAAGTTTGGATGTACGTACAACCTGCCACAAAATTGTAGGTTTTTCAGTTGAAACTGGGATTGAGTCAGCTGCCGTAAGGGTTTGTTGTAGCAGATCTGCAAAGTCTTGCTCCCAATTGATAAGAGGTGAATCCACCAACTGAACAGTGAAATTTGATTCCGCCGTTTCTAGGCGTTGAGACAGTGATGATGGTTCATCCTGGTGTTGAGTGAGTGCCCAACTACTTTCCAAAAATCTACTCCCAACTAAGCCTAATGCGATCGCAAGTCCTAGTAGAGATTGCCTAACCCAAGTTCCTGTGGACCTCCCCTGCTGTTTGTAATTCATGGCTTGGCGATGATAAATTTGTGGGAACAAAAATAAGAGCCTCCATAGAAGAAAAATGTCGGAACCCACTTGACACGTTCACGGCTTCATAGTCGTGAAACTGAGCGGCGGTCAATATTTTTGCTGTATCACCTGCTGATTATTAAATTCGTCCGCTCCTGCTTAGGGTTTTGATTTTATTCAGGGCATTGCAGCAGAAGCTTGACTACACGCTGATATTAAAGTCGTTCTAACCAGCCACGCATCTTGCCAGGGTTTAATAAGCCATAGGGATCAATTTGAGCTTTAAATGCCACCTGGGTTTCGTTGATCTGCTTACGGCCTCCATCTTCCAAAATGTAGGTGTGAGGGTTGGCAATAAAGGCTCCCTGCTCCTCGTGATAGCGAATAATCTCATTGAGGCGCGCTTCGTTGGTGTAGCGCACTAGCTGTAGTGCAGCTGGGCAGACCTGTCCATGTACCCGAAAGAACTCTAAGTGCATCATCGCTTCATCGCCAAAGTGCTGATACATGTGCTCAATCAGCTTCATATTTGTGTCGTAGGGAAACAGCGTCTGTAAATAGGTGAGGCTGTCATCCACATTCCGAGCATGGAGGGTGGTGTGGTTCCAGGTGAATTCTGCTAGGGCAGCCCCTTTCTTGGCTTCCTCTGCAGTTTTTTGATAGGTGATTGTGCCACCAGCTGTTTTGACCAATTCATTAAAAGGCTCTAGGGACGATTCTGAGATCATCAATAGAGCGGCTGCTTTACCTTCAGGTAGGGCATCCTGTAGCGCTGCAAAATAACTGGGTATGGGCCAGGCATGAATGCTGATCAGCTTTTTAATAATGCCGTCGGCTTCGCCCAGGGTATACCCAAAGCGAGCGGCGTCCATAAAATTATCGAAGGTGACAATCACCTCTGCCCAGGGATAGGCTGGGCCTAACGGAATTTCCAGCTCGATGATAATGCCATTGGTGCCGTAGGCGTGATTTACTTTTTGCACCTCGTCACCGCGCAGTTCAAGTATGCGGGGTTCGTCTTCCATGGTGACCACACGGACCGCATGGAGGTTACCGCGATCGGCCAACTGACCATAGGTGATGGAACCAATGCCGCCACTGCCACCACCGATAAAGCCACCAATGGTGGCGGTGCGGTAGGTGGAGGGAACCATGCGAAGTTCCCAGCCCTGCTCACGGGTGATTTTATCAATAGCCGCTAGTTTGGCTCCAGCTTCTACACAAGCCAGCCCCGGCTTTACCCATTTCACTCGATTGAGCTTACTCAGATCTAAAATTACGCCGCCTTTAAGGGGGATGCACTGACCGTAGTTACCCGTGCCTGCGCCTCTGACTGTTAGCGGTGTCTTGGTGGCAACACAAGCCTTAGCCACTTGAATTACCTCTGCTTCCGTGGAAGGTCGCACTACCAGGTCAGCCACTTTGTTTTCTAACTGGGCCGTCAGCACAGGGCTGAAATGATAATAATCCTTGGAGAGCTTAGCGACCTGGGTAGGGTCTTGGATCAGGTCCAGGTTGTTGGGCAGCAGGGAGAGGATGGGAGAGGCCATAGTTGGAATAAGGCGGAGGGGTAGAAAAGATAACCGATGCTGAGTTAGCAATGTCGGGACTGAGTCCCTGAAAAAGTATTTGGCATCTGCCGTAGGAGTAGTGTGGCAAGAATTTTCGGTTGGATCAAGGTGATTTGTGGTGATGCTAGTGGCTTGCACCCCACGACAATAAAACAGCGGCACAGAGACCGCTGCTTCAAACGCTATATGAAATTAAAACAGTAAAAATGGACAAGTACATCGCACCGTAGTGCTTACCTGTCCGTTATCGAGAAGACTTAATACAGTGTGGTCAGTGCTACGCACGATAGCAGACCCGCTATCATGTAGAACACGCTAACGACCTGAATTTCGGACCAACCAGATAGCTCAAAATGATGATGTAAGGGAGCCATCTTAAAGAGACGCTTGCCTTTACCGTCGGGTCCTTTAGTGGCCTTGTAATAGCTCACCTGCATAATGACTGAAAGGGTTTCAGCTACAAATAGCAGGGTGATAATAAACAGCGCAAACAAGTGACCGCTCAAGATGCCGACTGCGGCCAGGGAACCGCCTAATGCTAGGGAACCGGTATCACCCATAAACACTCTGGCAGGGTTACGATTGTGGGTGAGAAAACCAACACAGGCTCCACTCATGGCGGCACAGAAGATCATTAGCTCTGGATAGTTGGGAGCAATCAGGGCACCAAACCCTAATAGCGCGATCGCACCAGTGCCACCCATGAGACCATCCACACCATCTGTCAGGTTAGTCGCATTACTCTCAGCCACCATGGTGAACCCAGCCAATGGCCAGAAAAGTAATCCCAGGGGCAGCAGGATACCAAAAGGCAAGTCCAGTTCAGTAATTTCAGCGGGCTGACTAGTCATGGCCCAAGCGCAAAAGGCAATGGCAAATCCAATTTGCAATGCCAGCTTCATCTTGGGGGAAATGCCCTTATTGGAACGACGTCTTAGCACTTGCCAATCGTCAAGCCAACCAATAGAACCATAGGCCAGGGTCAAGGCACAAACCGCCAATGTATTGACAGCGCCACCCGACGCAATAGCTGCTACCAGAATTGCCACAGGGACAAAAAAGATACCTCCCATGGTGGGAGTTCCAGCCTTTTTTAAATGCGCTTTAGGGCCTTCTTCCCGAATAAATTGCCCTGCCTTGAGGTGCTTTAGCATTGGCACTACACCGTAGCCAAGTAAAGCTGAACCCACAGCGGATAATAGAAATGGCATTAGCAGACTGGATTGAGCTAACCAGTCACGACCTGCCCATATATCTAATCCCGCTGCTAAACATGACAGGGTACCCATCAAAAGTACCGAAAGGCCTGTACCCGTTAGGGCCGTTGCCCTAGAGGTAAAGAATTTAGCATCCACAATTCACGTCCTTCACACACCACACACTTCAAGCGTTTAGCCTCACTTTCCGTACAGAATCGTCTGTAGATAAGGAGTGCTAAAAATACAAAAAGGCCTCACTACCTAGATTTTCCAGTGAATGCTGCTAAAAGTCTAGGAATACAGGCTACAAACTTACTAAGTCAATATACTTAGCTCTGCACAGCCTTGCTTGTAGAGGATGTTTAATCCCCGTCGGGTTCATCACTATCGGAATTGTCATCCGAATCATCGAAGCTAGCATCATCACTGCCCATGAGGTCAGAGATTTCTTCGCTATCAGCTTCTTCACGAACGGCTTCGGTCTCACGGGGAATCAGACGCCCTGTGTTTTCTAGCCAACGCAGAATGGAGGAGTCACCGCGCTCGGGAATGACGACTGCGTGTTGCTGGCGAGGAATTTGTCGTACGGAGGGATTGTATTTAGTCATACGCGTTTGTGGTTGAGACTAGACTGGGGGTAAACACCTATACCTAACTCATCTAATTCCAAAGAGCAGAAGCCCCAAAGATCAGAAGACTGAGTATACGCTGATTTACCGTACCGTTTAACCTACTTTTTTCTACACAGAGATCCTGAAACTCTGCATCAAAATATACAGTACCTGAGCACTCATCATTGTTTGTGATGGTCTTCAGCTGAATATTAAGCATTTCTTACCATGCCATGCCAATAAAGTATGAAAGGATGCTCATGTCAAGTCCCTGACAACAATAATTTGCTAGTCCTTTGAAATAGGCACAGTATGGTTAGGTGTCTGTTGGCATCTAATCTATCTGTCACCATCTATGACAATGCTTGAGAAAACTGACCTGTTAGACGCGATCGCACCCACAAACCGTGGACTGCTGGCAGATGACCCTGAGCAACAAGCAGACATCCTCAAAAAGGTTGCCCGTTTAGAGGCTAGTAATCCCACCTCAAATCCTTTATCAGCAATAGATTTGCTCAATGGCAATTGGCAATTGCTCTATACCACCAGCACAGAATTACTCGGCATTGATCGCTTTCCGCTGCTAGCCCTCGGCAACATTTATCAATGGGTGCAGATCGAGCAGATGCGTATCTATAATCTGGCGGAAATCAGGTCGGTATTAGGTGGGCTAGTATCTGTGACAGCGACATTTGAACCGGTCTCTGAGAAACGCGTCAATGTACGCTTTGACCGAGCAATTTTCGGTTTGCAATCGACCCTCGGCTATCAGAGCCCTAGCCAGTTTATTGAGGCGATGCAGCAAACCGATAAGTTTAACTTTTTTAAGGGCATTGACTTTACGGTAAGTTCCAACAGAGAACCGGGTTGGTTAGAGGTTACCTATTTAGATCAGACCATGCGTATTGGACGGGGTAATCAGGGCAGCGTCTTTGTGTTGAGAAAGGCTTAAATACTATGGCGCTGTCTGTTCTATCGCTATCCCAGGCCCATCTCACCCTATTAGATAGCTGTCCACGGCGATTTCAGTTTATCTTCGACCAATCTTTAGCGGTACCGCCCACACCGGATGGGCAGGATGCAGCCCTGTGGGGGAATCAATTTCACCTGCTGATGCAACAGCAGGCCCTGGGGCTACCCATCGATGTGATGGCAGCGGCTAACGCAGATATGACGGCCAAGATTGAGGCACTGCGAGGGTTAGACCCCCACCTGTTTCAACCTGACCCTGATGAACAGCTGCGCCAAAGTGAGCATCAGCGTACCCTGGCATTGAATGGCTACATATTTACAGTGATTTACGACCTGGTCGTCTTAACTGAGCAATCAGGGCTAATTGTGGATTGGAAAACCTATCTCAAGCCACCCTCAAGAATGCGTCTGGCTCAGAATTGGCAAACTCGCTTGTATCTGTATGTATTAACTGAGACCAGTGGGTTAAGGCCTGACCAGGTAACTATGGTCTACTGGTTTGTCCGCAATCGGAATGAGCAAGGCGATGATTTACCCCCTAGCGACTATCGATTTACCTACAGCCTGCAGCAGCATGAGCAAACTAGAGCAACACTATTGCAATTGACTGAGCGGCTGTCTTTACTACGGCAACGTGGAGAATTCCCCAAGACTGATATTTTGGACCGTTGCACCCATTGTCCGTTTCAAATGCGCTGTCAGCGGTTAGGGACGTCACCGCTGCCGATTAACCTCAATGATATTGAAGAGCTATCAATTCATTGATTTAGATAAATCCACCTAAACAGTCACATTAAAAATACTCTATTCAAGGTCTGGCGTTTTTGGGTGTGGGTAATTAAACTTAAAATATCGATAGATTTAAGTAAATCGTTCTAAGGCACAGATAGATTTTATTAAATGATCTTCTGGTTGGCTTATGGGTGTGAAAAGCTCCCTGACTAGAGCTAGGGATACTCTGGTCAAGATTTTTCTACCCAAGCTGCATGCCTCGGATTTTAAAGTTAAATCCCTAATCAGTTGCTTCTTGAAATTACTCCATGGCTGAGGTTTACTTGCGCGCGGGATGGCTGATCCCTTTTTACTCATTGCTCGGTATCTTGCTGACGATACCGTGGATGTCAGTCCGACGAACGGGGCCACGGCCTGCTGGGTACTTGAATCTTGCTACGACAGTATTGGCTTTAGTTCATGCCTTGCTAGCGTTGAGTGCTGTCTGGGGTCAGGAACCCTTACGCTTGTCCATCGGCTGGATGCAGGTGGCAGATCTGTCAATTGAGCTGCCGTTTGAGCTATCTACCCTCAATTTAGTTGCAGTGGTGGTAGTAACAACTCTGAACCTGCTAGCGCAGATTTATGCCATTGGCTACATGGAAATGGATTGGGGCTGGGCGCGTTTGTATAGCCTGTTAGCCCTGTTTGAGGCGGGGATGACGGCGCTACTGCTGTGTGATTCGGTGTTCTTTAGCTACATGATGCTAGAGATTTTAACCCTGGGAACTTACCTGATTGTGGGCTTTTGGTTTAATCAGCCTCGGGTGGTTACAGGGGCACGGGATGCCTTTTTGACTAAGCGGGTAGGGGATTTGATTCTACTGATGGGGTTAATTGCTCTGTATCCGCTGGCTGGTACCTGGAGTTATTCGGAGTTGGCTCAGTGGTCTAGCGATCAACCGATTGAGGGATTAACGGCCACATTGGTGGGATTGGCATTGCTGGCTGGACCGATTAGTAAGTGTGCTCAGTTTCCGCTGCATCTTTGGCTTGACTCTGCCATGGAGGGGCCGCTACCAACAACAATTTTGCGTAACTCTGTGGTTATTCCGGTGGGAGCGTGGGTCTTAATTAAGCTCACACCGGTTTTGGCACTATCTCCGGTTGTGGATACTGTGGCGGTTGCCATTGGCACGATTACGGCCATTGGGGGAGCGCTGATCTCCATTGCCCAGATTGATACGAAACGCGTTCTGTCTTACCTGACAAGCGCCTTTATGGGGCTGATACTGATTGCTGTAGGGACTTCTCAGGTTGGTGTAGCGTACTTTTTGCTGATGACGTTTTCGGTTGCGATCGCAGCCTTAATTGCCAGTACAGGATCCATTGTGTTTACCTGCGTCACCCAGGACTTGACCCTGCTAGGAGGTCTCTGGTCACGGCGTCCGGTCACGGCGTTGTCCTTTATTTTTGGGGCCCTAGGCATCTTAGGACTGCCTCCATTTGGCGGGTTTTGGGCAATGCGTTTTCTAGAAACTGGTCTGTGGTACGACGGTCAGATTCTGCCCTTTGCTATCGTGCTTGCCATTAATGGTCTGTGTGCCTTTAGTTTGGTGCGGATGTTTTGTCTGATCTTCGTAGGTCAACCCAAGGCCATGAGCACCCGCGCCCCTGAACCGCTTTGGGCAATAGTGTTGCCAATGGCAATCATGGCGGCGCTTACGCTGCATGTGCCCATCATGTTGCAGACCCTCAAGCTATTGCCGATTATGCAAACTGCCATCGGTGAGACCGGTTTGCTACTAATTTGGTCCACGATGCTGGGCTTGGGCCTAGGTTTTGTCTTTTATGGCATTCAGCGAGAGAAACTACCTGCCGACTACGTGCCACAGTGGATGACAGATTTGTTTGCCTATGACTTCTATACCCCCGGTCTCTACAAAAATCTTTTAATTTGGCCCGTGGCCAGCATTGCCAGCGTTTTTGATTGGGTAGAGCGCTACATCATTGATGGGTTGGTCAACCTGGTAGGTGCCCTATCGCTACTGAGCGGGGAAACCCTGAAATATAGCAACCCTGGCCGGTCTCAGCTGTATGTGCTCACCATTACTGTGTGCATTGTGCTCCTAGGTATTGTTATGACGTTGAGCACCATGAAAAATCTCGGTCAGCTCACTGCAGCATTTTAGTCTCAGATTTTCAATCTTGTTCTGCCTGTTGTCTTAACCCATTCAAGTCATGATGTTAACTCTGTTAATGGTGCTTCCACTGCTAGGGGCCATAGCATTACTATTTTTCCCACCTGAGAAGGCCAAACCATTAGCTCTACTGGGTTCAGGGGTGACGTTGCTCTGGACGATATGGTTGTTCAGTCAGTTTAATCTCAGTGTTAGTGAGTTTCAGATGGTGGAGTCTCTAGACTGGTTGCCAGTCTTGGGGCTGAACTATGATTTGGGTTTAGATGGGTTAGGGCTATTGATGATTGCTCTAAATACTCTGTTGACGTGGATCGCTATCTACAGTGCTCGCCCTGACCTTGAACGTCCTCGACTGTTCCATGGCTTAACGCTAATTACCAGTGGCATTATTTCAGGAGCATTCCTAGCACAAAACTTTCTCCTCTTCTTCCTCTTCTATGAAGCCTGTCTAATCCCTCTATATTTATTGATCAATATTTGGGGTGGTGAGAAACGTAGTTATGCAGCCACTAAATTTCTGATTTACACAGCGATTTCCGGTGCATTTGTATTGGTTAGTGGCTTTGGTTTGTTGTGGTTAGGTGGGGCTGATAACTTTAGCTACGCTGCGCTAACCGATACTGATTTATCGGTGCGGCTCCAGGTGATTCTCTTAATTCCTATGGCGATTGGCTTTGGCATTAAGGTTCCCATGGTGCCGCTGCATACCTGGTTGCCAGATACGTATGTAGCAGCGTCTACCCCTGTGGCCATCTTATTAGGTGGTGTGTTAGCCAAACTGGGTACCTATGGCCTGTTGCGGTTTGGCCTCAGTTTGTTGCCTAAGGGTTGGGCCGTCATTGCTCCCTGGCTAGCGGTCTGGGCTGCAGTCACCATTATCTACTGTGCTTTTTTGGCGATTGTGCAACAAGATATCAAACGCATGGTGGCCTATAGCTCTGTTAGCCATATGGGCTATGTGCTTTTGGGGAGTGCAGCCGGTAACAGTCTGAGCATATCGGGCTGCATTGCCCACATGATTGCCCACGGTTTAGTGTTAGCCATTCTGTTTAACTTGGTGGGTGTGATCGAAGCCAAGGTTGGTAGCCGAGATTTAGACAAGCTGAACGGTTTGATGAACCCTGTGAGAGGGTTACCGTTTGTTAGTGCAACGCTGCTGTTGGGGGCGATGGCAAGTGCCGGCATCCCTGGATTGGTTAACTTTGCAGCGGAATTTGCTGTCTTCCAGGGTAGCTATCGAGTGTTTCCGGTTCAAACTCTCATCGGCATTGTTGGCACGGGACTAACGGCAGTTTACTTTGTGATTTTACTTAATCGCACATGTTTTGGTCGTTTAGATAACCAGCGAGCGTACTTTCCAAAAGTCTCCTTCAATGAAAAAGCGCCAGCTTTGTTACTGGCTGTATTGATTGTGGTACTGGGTGTACAACCAAACTTGTTGATGCGTTGGAGTGAGCCGATAGCAGTGAACTCCATTGCGATCGCACCCATTCAACACTGGAGCATTGGCAGTCTTTTTTCAGACGATGCTGCATCTTAATCAGCCATCGATATTGCTGACTTAGCGGTCTTTCTTGACTTCCGTATACTTGTTTTCGTAAAAATCATGGTAAACACCACTACAACGATTCCCCTGTCTACCCATCCCTATGCTGAGGTTATTCATCGGCTCGAAGCTGGCGGCTCCATGCTGCCCGATACCCCAGAAAATCTCATGCAGATTATCGGTATCTACAAAGCCTATGCGGTACCGATGGATTTTTATTGGCGGGATCTGTTGTACATTGGCGAACGAGTTTTCCTACAGCCCCTGCCATTTTTCAAATATTTCATTTCTCAAGAGTATCTGGACCGTCAGAACACCTATGCAGGTGATCAGTCACCCTTAAGGATATGGCGAGGGGTGGGGGAGGCCCATCCCGAGCTACTGGAGTTCATGGCTAAGGGAGAAGGTAAGCGCAAGTGGCCCCGGCTATTTCACCATCTAGGACATGACCGTGTCAATATGGAGTTTGCGGAAGCCTGCATGCGAGCCATGTTTTGGCATGAGGATCTCAATCCCAAATTTAACGAGTATCTCTATAGCGAACCCTATAAGGCCGCCGCAGATCGAGCAATTAAAGCCTATTTCAGGGGTAATCCAGCCATGTTGGGGCTTTATAAGCTCTTCCCCGACATGTTCTTAGAGCAGGTACGACAGATGTCATATTACGCTAACCTTGGCTTGTTTTGGGAAGTAATGGCCCCGGTGTTTTTCGAGATGTCAGACATCTATGATGAAGGTGGCTTTAAGGGAGTACCTGATGCCATGAACTTTTTAGTCAATGGCATTTTTGCAGTGGCTGGTCGTCCCATCTATCACCATGTGTATGTCGGTGATGAGTGCTTTGAAGTCATTCCTAAATCAGCTGGATTTACCTGGCTTTATGAGGCAGCCCTGCCTTATGTGGAGGCCGTCTTTTATCGTACAGCACCATTTCGAGGCACTAAATCCTACGATGCCCAGGTGCATCAAGTGCCAGACCAGCAGCCAGAATTTCACTATGGCATTCTCTATGCCGATGTGTTTCCGGTGGGTAGTGCAGGTATTCCACCAACACTGTTAATGCAGGATATGCTGCACTTTTTACCGCCCTATCTGCAGGACTATTACCAACAACATTGTCGTGGTGAAGACGATCAGCTGATTCAGCTAGGCATTACCTTTCAGCGCTCAATGTATAACGTGACATCAGCGGTGATTCAAGCATTACGAGCGGCGTTGTACTATCCACTAGATGATCCAAACCCAAAGCATCTGATGGCCAACCGCGAATTTTTTGAAGCTCAAATGGATCGGCTCATACGCCCAGAAGCACGTCTGCGAGATATTCAGACTGCAAATTACCGCTAAGTGTGTGTGTCTTGCCGCGTAGTGGCAAAAGCCCACGTTGAAGTTTATGTCCTCTGAATTTTGCTTTAATCATGGCAACGATTGTCGATATCGCGCTTGAAAATCCTGGTTTTGAAACCTTAGTGGCGGCTGTTAAGGCAGCAGGCTTGGTGGAAACGTTGCAATCTCCAGGGCCATTTACGGTGTTTGCGCCCAATGATGATGCCTTTGCAAAACTACCTCCCAATACTGTGAATAATCTGGTGCAGAATCCTCCTCAATTAGGCCGAATTCTTTGCTATCACGTGGTTTCTGGTCGTTGGGATAGTGCCCGTATCCGTGAGTTTTCCCAACTGACATCAGTGGAAGGTTCGCCCATTCCTATTCGTAGCCAGAATCCCCTAGAAGTGAAAAATGCCTCGGTGATTGCGGCTGATATCGAAGCCAGCAACGGCATTATTCATGTCATCGACAATGTAATTTTGATGGATTAATACAATTCATGGGTAAAGTTTTGCAGGAACTTGATCTGTTTTTTTGGATAGCGGCTCTGATGATCGCTGGGATGACGATAGTGGATGTGGCAGACATTCAGATGGTAAGTCCCTATAGCGACTTTGTTCAGGCGATGACTGAGCCAGTAGACTCGCTTCAATAAAGGCCGTTGCTGATCTAGAGGATGCGTTAATCGATCACGTCGCTCATTAATCTGAGCTTGAGCAATGAAATCATACCGAGGATTTGCAACGCCTCATAAAACTTCTGAGATAGTCATGTTGACGCAATTCCGCGCTATGCTCAGATTTTTATGTAAAAATGTAAAGCGTGTGGATTACTTCATCTCCTACATCGGCTAAAAAGCCGACTAAAATTGCCCTCGGTAACTTTGATGGTGTCCATCTCGGTCACCAGCATGTTATTGAACCTGTTTTAACCCATAAGGGCGGTCTGCCCTCTTTGGTCTTAGCTGACGATATGTGTTTGCAGGCCGCTGCGGCCTCTGGCTATAGTGATTTGCCTGGCGTAGCGTCTGTTTCTGAATCATCGAAATCTGGCTTTGCTGAGTGGGCGTCGGTAGTTACGTTTTTTCCCCATCCCAAAGAGTATTTTTCCGGTCAGTCGCGCTCATTACTGACGCCGCTGGAAGAAAAAAGTCGCCAGTTGGCCTGTTTAGGGGTAGATCAACTCGTGCTGCTGCCGTTTGATGCGGCATTGGCTAACTTGGATGCGGCGATGTTTGTGGAAAAGATCCTGATTCAGGATTTGCAGGCGACGCATATTAGTGTGGGGAGCGACTTTCACTTTGGTAAAGGGCGCGGCGGGAATGCTGAGTTGCTGTATGCGATCGCAACCCGTCACCATATCCCAGTTACCATTATCCCGCTGCACAATGATGCCGAAGGACGCATCAGCAGCTCCCGCATTCGGCAAGCTCTGGCGGAGGGCGAGCTAACCAAAGCCAATCATCTACTGGGGCGACCCTATGCCCTCAGCGGGCAAGTGACCTTAGGAAAGCAGTTAGGACGTACAATTGGATTCCCAACCGCTAACCTCAAGTTGCCAAGCGATAAATTTATTCCTTGCCAGGGCGTTTATAGCGTTAAAGTATTTGGCATTCTACCAAATCAGAAACCTTTGCTGGGTGTCATGAACATCGGTAATCGCCCTACGGTTGCAGGTCAGGATTTGAGTGTCGAGGTGCATATATTTGATTGGGAAGGGGATTTGTACGGAGAGACTCTAACAGTTGGTTTAGAAAGCTTTATTCGACCTGAACAGAAGTTTGAGTCTTTGGATGCCTTAAAAGAACAAATTGTCAAAGATTGTGTGACAGCAAAAGAAATGTTGAATATCTCCACATCACCGGTTACTTAGCCACAGCACGATAGGGAGTGTGCCTAGGCTGAGTAATGTGGACACGACAATGGTTCTGGCAACTCGCACTGTGTCCCCGCCCAGTTCGATCACCCAGATTAACGAATTCACTGCCACAGGCATAGCAGCTTGTAAGATAACAACTTGGCGATCAATACCAGTGAGCCCCACTAGGTTAGCAATGTTAACTGCTATCAGTGGTGACACGATTAATCGTAGTCCTGCCCCCATGAGCTCGTAACGGCCAAATACAAACGGCGTTTCCGACAGCTGAATGCCTAGCATTAATAGAGCAACTGGGATCGCGCCTTCACTTAAAAGGGTGACACCTCGATCGATCGATATGGGCAGTACGGTGCTTGTGCCTTGTAAAATAAGCCCTGCGATCGCAGCCCACAAAACCGGTAAACACGCGGTATAGCGTAAGCCTTTAAGAATTCCCTCTCCTTTGAGCACTATAGGGAAGACACTGGCAGTCATCAGGCTAGAGCCCACCAGGTAAACAATAGCTCGTTCGAGTCCGGCTTCTCCTAGGGAGAATAAAACAAAAGGAAGACCCATGTTACCCACATTGGCAAAGATTGTTGTGGCGATTAAACTCTTTTTCTCATCAGATGAGAACTTGAGTACTTTACCCAGGGTGACAGCAAGTAGATAGAGTACGGTGGTGTGGAGAACAAAGGCGATGAGGATTGCGATCGCATTGCCTAACTCCAATGTTGTTTTAGCTAAGCTGTGCAGTACAAGCGCTGGCACTAACGCATAAATGCTCAACCGTGCTAAGGTTTGCCGCTCTAGCGTAAACATACGCCCCACCCAAACACCCACCAGTGCCACCAGTGCGATGGGCAGGACAGCTGAAATTAAAATGCCCATACCCTAAGAATCAAGAGAACCGCCATCCCATTCATGGTTAGGATCTGGATAAAAGGTGATGCCGCTACCCTCGCCACCACCACAGCGAATGGCCACCAACCAACCGCCTGGCACCTTAGCCCTCCAGGCACCTAAGCCACCAATTGGCTGGTTTTTACAGTCTAGCTTCTCCCAAATGAAGTCAGGCATCACTTCTATTTTAAGTACTGGCCATAGGGGTATGGTATCGCCTAGTATCCTTAACTAGTGGGTTGCATCCAGATTATTGCCTAGACTCCATGACCAAACCTGTTCCTCAGCATCCAATGCGTGGCTTTAGACACTTAGATACCATTACCGCTCTGTTTGTCACAGTACTGTTGATTTCTAATGTGACATCGACCAAAATTGTTGATTTTGGTATCTTTACCTTTGATGGTGGCACATTACTATTCCCTCTCAGCTACATTTTTGGGGATATCCTGACTGAGGTTTACGGGTATGCCCGGTCTCGCAAGGTGATCTGGACGGGATTTATGGCTGCACTGGTTATGTCTGTCACCTTTATGGTGGTGGGGGCGCTACCTGCTGCTACAGATTGGCCCCACCAAGAGGCCTATGATCAGATCCTGGGGCTGACGCCAAGGATCGTTATGGCTAGCCTGATTGCCTATGTCGTTGGTGAGTTTTCCAATTCGTTTATTTTAGCCAAGTTGAAGGTGGCGACCAAAGGTCGACAGCTATGGGTGCGGACGATTTCGTCTACGCTGGTGGGCCAGGTGTTGGATACAGGATTATTTATTGCGATCGCATTCTGGGGCCTATTTCCTCCCAGCCTGATGGTGACTCTAGTTGTGTCCAACTACATCTTTAAGTGCGGTGTAGAAATTCTCTTTACCCCCATCACCTATGGATTAACCGGCTGGCTAAAACACCAAGAAAACGAAGACTTTTACGATCGCCATACAAATTTCAACCCCTTTCACCTTTTACCAGGTCCCATGTCTCGATAAGCCAGGTCTTCCTATGGGTATTTAATGGTCGAAGCAAATCTACAATAAGCAGGTTGCTTGATAGATCTTATCGCTACACTGAGTCTTTAAATGTGTGTGTATCTATCAATGAGTCGTCGAGCAGCCCCTAAAGAACGTGTTAAGTTTTGGCGTGATCCGGCGTTGCGTGGTTTAGAAATGCTCCATGCCACGTATGTGACATACGCTTTCTCGCGTCATGCCCATGAGGGATTTGGCATCGCCATTGTCGAGTCAGGCGCAATGGAGTTTGACTATCGTGGTGCCAGTCATATTGCGCCCCCTGGGAGTGTGGTGATTACTCACCCTGGTGAAATGCATACGGGGCATGCGGTCTTAGAGACAGGGTGGACCTATCGAACGCTTTTGCCAGCTATCGATTGGCTACAGCAGGCTGCCAAAGAGTTGAGTGAATGTTCAGGGGCAATTCCCTACTTTTCATCTCCTGTTATCCAAGATAAGTGCCTTAATCAAAAGTTAGTTAATCTCCATCGCACGCTCGAAACATCTCCCTCATCCTTAGAAAAAGAATCTCGTTTTTTATGGGGCTTAACGCAGCTAGTGCATGGATATGCCAGCAATCGTCCCCAGATAAAATCTGTTGGCAAAGAAAATTATTCTGTTCAACAGGTCCGAGAGTATCTTCACTGTCACTACACCCGTAATATTTCACTAGACGAATTAGCTAGGCTGACAAACTTAAGCCCATTTCGTTTGCTGAGAGCATTTAGGAAACAGATTGGCTTACCTCCCCATGCTTACCTCAATCATGTGCGTGTTCATCAGGCTAAAACCCTTCTAGCTGAAGGACATCCCATTGCTGAAGCAGCTCTAGCGACTGGCTTTGCCGATCAAAGTCATCTGCATCGACACTTTAAAAAAATGCTTGGGGTAACCCCTGGACAGTATGTCCAAGGCTGTCGACTTATTGCTGTCAGATAATCATCAGTTGCCTTAAACAATCAGAGAGTAGCACTGTTTAACAGCATCCATGCAGCGGTTATGCAATATTTCCTACAGTCACTAAGTATAAGGCTGCTTCTTCTATACCATCGATACCTAATAATTCATTGAGTGCATCGTCGAAGAAAGCACCAACACCGCAAACACCAAGCCCCAAGGCTGTAGCGGCTAAATATAAATTTTGACCTAGATGTCCGGCTTCCATTAGTACATAGCGATAGGTGCGTTCGTGATATTTCCAGCGAGTGCGTTGGAAAATGCCTGAGATCACAAAACAAACCTGTGCTTCGCCCAGAAACTCCTGGTTTAAGCCTGCTCTGATAAGTGGCTGACGGAGGTCCCCAGATTGTACCAATTCTAACCGATGATGCTCCACAGCATGGTGATAAAGTCCTGGCTCTAATCCTTCGACGCGGTGGACAATCGGATAAATTTCTAAAGGATACAGCGCTCCAGAAGAGGGCACTGTCCGAAACTCTCGCTCATCCCAGGTGATGCCTTGAGCTAGATATAACAATTGGGAAAGTGTATCTAGCGATATCTGGCTCTGGGGGTTGTAGTTACGGCGCGATCTCCGAGTGGTTAAAGTTGTCGCTAGATTCAGCGGAGTGGGTGATGATTCCTCTGAGAGGGGAAATTGGGGAAGTTCAATTTGCTGGGCATCTGGGTAAGTCTTGTACAGCGGTGGCGCTTGTCCCCAATTGAAAATAGTGGCAATGGCTTCCCCATATCCAGGCTGACTCCACCTATGGTAAAGCTGCCCTATATCCTGATTGACATCAGAATTGACATCAGAGAGGCCACCGGGTTCTGAAGGGGAAATAAAACGATCAAAGCCAATGCCAGTGGCGATGGCCAAAATAAACAAAAGAAGATTACGGCGTCCGCTGTTTGGTAAGACGACTTGTTTAGGGGGAAGAGGTGGGGCCTCTGTTGATTGGCCTGTGGCTGTTGATTGGCCTGTGGCTGTTGATTGGCCTGTGGCTGCTGATTTAGGGTGAACTTTGGTTAGGGAAGGTTCTTGAGGGCGATCTCGCAATCGATTGCGCATAAAGGCTTTAACCCGAGTCCAGGTTTGGATGAGATGAATTGTGGCTAGGGTGACCCACAAATACCCCACCTGACTGTGAAAGCCAAAGTGATGCAGCCCCATTGTATCGGCGATGAGTCCGGTGATAAAAACGTAGATGCTGCTACCTATGAGCAGGGTAATCACCACATAGTCAAGATCGCGCCGTTTTACTATTGCCATAGGCCCCCACAAAGCGCTTGTCTAATAGTCTAGCGAGCCGTTGTGGGATGTGCGTAGGGCCTATCAAGAGTTTTTGAGCAAAGCATCTCGACGGCTAAGGAGTACCACCTATGTTGACAATGCTCTGTGTGGAATAAAACCAGCGCAAAGCTGGCTATGGGGGCAGATGCGCTGGTTGCTTCGACAGCGACTACTATCCAAAATAAGCCGCTGAGCCTAACTTTTATTAGACCCATTGCATCTAAGAAAGCATTAAGATCATCATGAGATTGCTCTCATGATTTGAATCGTTTGCATTGAATCGCCTTGATGTCAGAAACGTATACTGCCTTGATAAAGATGACTAGAAGACCATATAACCTCATATACTGGCAAAGTTGGATGACTAATACTGAATCCTTAACGAACTGAGCCATTGGACTTATCTTTTCTCAGAAAGCGCTTATTTGCACCGTTTTATGCCAGCTTTACGGTGTTAGTTGTCCTGCTATTAGCTCAGGAAGTGCTGAGTGTAGCCGTGAGTGTTGCCAGACAACGAACCTCCCAAGAGATTACTAAGACCGTTGAAATCAAGCGTGAAAGCGAGCGCCTACTGAGATCTGCCTTAGAAGAAAAAGTGGCCCTGCGTGGATATTTGCTTAGCGAAAATGAGGATTACTTACAACAGTATCAAGCTGGACGTCAACAGTTTGAATCAAGTTTGGCAACTCTTTCAACCCTTTTAGCTCAGGATCCATCTCAGCAGGGTACTCTATCGCTGATTGAAACCTTTCATAATCAGTGGCTACGAAAATTTGCACAGCCGGTTGTCGATGGCTCATTTGATCGAAATAGCTTAGCGGAGGAAAGTTCATTAGATACTCTGAGGGAAGCAGTCAATCGCATTCTAGAGTATGAGAAGTCTATCCTAGAAGCACAGAATCAGCGACTAAACCGTCTAAATCGCTTAAATGTTTGGGGCTTAGGCCTCAGTGGTACTGCCATTGTGCTAATTGTTGTTGGCAGTGCACTGAACTTAATTCTGCTACGCCGTCGTATTCTCACACCTTTAAGACAACTTATAAGGGTCGGGGATAACTGGCGGCATGGTCAATTGGATAGGAGAATTCAGCATGTGTCAGAAGATCCGATGGGAGACCTGGCAACTACGCTGAATGGTATGGCTGAGGGGATCAGCGTACGGCAAGAACGGATTCAACAACGCAATCAACAGCTAGAAGATTTAATCGGTACACTATCCCACGATTTACGGACTCCTTTGTTGGCTAACCGTGGTACCCTCAACGCTATTGTTGGAGGGGCATTCGGTCCAGTGAGTAATTTGCTCAAAGATTTGTTAGAAGACTATCGTGAAGCTAACGATAACTTGATTAAGCTAGTGGAGGCACTGCTAGATATTAGTCGCTATGAAGCGGGGGGTAGTCAGCTACTTAACTGTGAACCTTTGAACTGGGATAAAATTTGTAATCGGGTGATTGTTTGGGAGCAAAATAGCTCGGAAGGGAAATGTGTATTAGAGGTCAACATCGCGTCTAAGATTCCGGTCGTGTACGGTGATGCCATCGAAATTCAAAGGGTTTTGCAAAACCTAGTCGATAATGCTGTACGGCTGAGTAAGCCAGGGAAGCCGGTTTCAATTGCAGTGACATCGCGGCATGATTTAAGTGTGTATGTAGCCGTACGTGATCAGGGACCAGGTCTTCAGGAGGAAGAGATCGGCTTGTTGTTTTATCGGTTTTCTCAAGTTGCAGGCCGTCAAGGACGAGCTGGTCTGGGCCTCTACCTCTGTCGGCAAATTATCGAGGCCCATGGCGGTAAAATTTGGGTAGAGAGTATTCCAGGTAAGGGGGCTACCTTTTGGTTTATGCTACCGATGAATGCCCTTACATGTGATGTCCCCAGCTTGGAGTCTGGTTGACGTTTCGAGGTAACTATGGCAACTGCTCCTATTCGTGTTCTTTTGGTGGAAGATCATGCCCTAATGCGGCGTGGCTTATCGGGACAGTTTCGCTTAGAAGATGACTTTGAAGTGGTCGGCGAGGCTGAAAACGGTCAGCAGGCTATTGAGCTAGCAGCTCAACTACAGCCTGATATTATTTTAATGGATATTGAAATGCCTATTCTGGATGGTATTTCAGCAACTCAAGCCATTAAAGCAACAGAATCGGAGAGTCGAGTACTGGCATTGAGTGCTTTCGGTAAAGATAGCCAGGTCGTGGGTATGCTGGCAGCGGGGGCAGATGGCTATTGTCTCAAAAGTATTGAATGGCAGCAGTTAATAGCAGTGTTACGGTTGATCCAGGGCGGCGGCACCTATTTAGCGCCGCAGATTGCCCACAAGCTTTCTTCAATGTTGAAATCAACGACAGCCCCGGTTCCCGCTCAAGATAAAGCACCTTCGATGCTTACGGATCGCGAGCGTGAGGTTTTGCAACTGATTAGTGAAGGTTGTTCAAATCAAGAGATTGCCGATCAGCTTTACCTATCCTTAGGCACCATTAAGGCGTATGTGCGTACTATTTTGAATAAACTCAGCGTTGATGACCGAGTGCAAGCTGCCGCCAAAGCCGTTCGTGAAGGTCTGATTTAAGCCTGTGCCATCTGCGGATAGCCAGGTGGATATCTGGCAGACTATCCACTGGAACCATAGAAACGGTCAATAGATAGTATTACAAATCATCATGTCTAAGCCATAGTAATGGAGCACATGCAGCATGGCTGCTATGGGAGCTGTTTATTCAAGTTGGCTGTGAATCATTTTTCTCCACCCCATAACCTTTATAAATAGTCTTGTCCGTTTTCAACGGACAAGATGGTTTTAATCAATAGTTTTAGGATGGCTCCTCGCTGTCGTCTCTCTTGAGAGAGGTACTTTATATGGAGCTTTCTATCTATGTCGTGGCTATCAGCTAAGCATTTACTGTGTCATCACTGGATGAAGTCTTTTTTAATAATTTTGGGAATTGTTGGCGCTTTTATTGCTGGCACTCTTATTAATCAGAGATCTTATTACTCATCATATAAAGGGATAGCAATCAGGCCATGTCCTGACAAGCAACGACAGTCTCCCATTGAACTCCAAACCACCATTCAAGTGGATTTAACTCCGTTACAGTACGATTATCATTCTGTTCCTCTGACAGTTGTGCACAATGGTAATACTATTCAGGTTAATTATCGATTTGGTAGTACGCTGACCCTGGATGAACAGCTGTATACGTTAGAGGAAGTGCATTTCCAGGCTCCGAGCGAACATGTTGTCGCTGGTATGCCCTATGCGATGGAAGTTCAACTTGTGCACCGCTATGGTGAGCACGTTGTAATTGTAGGAGTATTCGTTGAAGTTGGGGAAGGTAATCCTGTGATGCAAAGTATCTGGGACCATATGCCTGCCACACCAGGGCTCAAAAAGACTTTTGACAATGTAGCGATTGATGCTGCTCAATTATTACCTGACAACCTAAGGGCTTACTACCGTTATTCAGGTTCTTGGACAGAGCCACCCTACAGTGAAAGTGTTACGTGGATTATTATGAGAGATCCGATTACTCTTTCTATTACCCAGCTAGAGCAATTTATCGCTGTTTTAGGTGAAACTGCCCGACCTGTTCAACCTCACCATAATCGATTGATTTTAGAAGCGAACTAGGATGTTTCCAGCTTATTTAAGAGATATTTCTAGCTTATTTAAGATACGGTTTTGTAGCAATTGGGGTCTTATTGCCAATGTTTTCTCTTTCTCAACCTTGCCCTATAACTGCTATGAGCCGTATTTTGATTATCGAAGACTCTCCCCGCGTGGCATCTTTCCTGGAGAAAGGGCTGCGGGCAAATGGCTATACCCCAACCATTATAGATAATGGGGACGATGCGATCGCACTTGCCCTCCACCAACAGTTTGACCTGATCATCCTCGACTTAGGGTTGCCGAATAAAGATGGTCTAATTGTGCTGGATGAGTTTCGAGGGCAAGGTATCTCCGTGCCAATTATTATTCTTTCTGCTCGTCATGAAATTAACGATAAAGTCGCTGGGTTTGAACGGGGTGCTGACGATTATTTGACCAAGCCATTTCGGTTTGAAGAATTGCTAATGCGGATCCAAGCTCGTCTACGCAATGCCCATCTCCAACAGACCCACACCGACACATCTAATACTTACATCCTAAGATTCCGAGAGGTTGAACTATATTTGCATTCTCGCGAAGTACGTGTAGCAGGACGCTCGATTAAATTGTCAGCTCGAGAATTTATTCTTGCTGAAACGTTTCTGCGCCATCCTGGTCAAATCTTAAGTCGAGAACAACTATTGGATCACGTCTGGGGATACGACTATGATCCAGGCTCCAATATTGTTGATGTGTATATTGGCTATTTACGCAAAAAACTGGGCCGCCACTTCATTGAGACCATTAGAGGGTTAGGCTACCGTTTGAAACATGAATAAGCTCTCATCGCTGTATCATCGAGATTTTAATATCGTCTAGCATGCTGAACAGTAGCACAGTGTGAACGAATATTAAATTCTGAATATGGCCAAGATTTTACTTGTGGATGATGAACCTCGAATCGTCACATTCTTAGAAAAGGGACTTAGGAGACAGCATCACCAGCCTGAATCAGCGTTTAATGGTCGCCAGGCTCTGGATATAGCTCTTTCTGAGTCTTTCGACCTGATCGTTTTAGATTTGGGTTTGCCTGAGCTCGATGGATTTGATGTATTAATGAATTTACGCAAAATGAATCAGTCTCCACCGGTTGTGATTATTACAGCCCTTGGAGAGTCCGACTGCGCTCGAGCGATTGAGCTGGGAGCCGATGACTGTCTGCATAAGCCGTTTCGATTTGGTGAGTTATTGGCCAAAATCAAACGCCTTTTAGGAGAAACAGAACAGAACATTGCAGAAGCTAAGGTCGGCTGAGGACGTCAGGTTTTCCAGCCCTAATCCATAGAATCTATGGATTAGGGTTGGAGAGATGGTGCCGTCATCCTTCATCTTCGCAGGGATTACGTTTGGGTGTGATTAGTACCTTATCCACCCGATTACTGTCCATGTCCATCACTTCTACGACGAATCCATTCCAATCAAAGCGATCGGTTGCTGTGGGAATGCGCCCAAGTTGGTGAATCACTAGGCCCCCCAGGGTATAGTAGCTAACTGTTTTATCAGAAAAGTCTCCTAATTCAAGACAGTAATAGACATCCTCAATATTCATCATGCCGTCGAGTAGCCAGGATCCATCTTCCCGTTGGCGCGGCTGATCGCCAGGTTCGTCCAGAGATGGCGCATCTCCCACGAGGGCTTCCAGAATATCCCACAGGGTGACTAATCCCTGAATGACGCCATATTCATCAACCACAAGAGCGGTGTGCACACGCGAACGTTTGAACTGCTCGAGTAGGGGTAGCGATCGCGATATTTCTGGAATCACCAGGGGTTGTTCCAGATCTACGGTTAAATCTAAAGGATTTTGGTTCAGGGCTCGATTTAATAGGGAGTTAACACTGACCAGACCGAGAATATTGTCTAAACTACCCTGGCATACGGGTAGACGACGATAGCGACTGGCAATAATCTTGCGTTGATTTTCTGTGGCAGTATCTTCTAAATCTAGCCACATGATTTCAGGGCGTGGCGTCATGATAGAGGTAACTTGGCGGTCTCCAAGTCGAATCGCCCGTTCCATGATTTCCCGTTCAGCTACCTCTAACGTGCCTTCCTCAGTCCCTTGTTGAATAAAGGCCCGAATTTCTGCTTCCGTGACACTGGGGCCACGGTCGGGTTGAATATTCAGGACGCGCACCACTAGGTTCGTTGAAAAACTAAGCAGGGCAACAATGGGAGCGGCTAATTTTGAGAGGGTCGCCATGGGCCGAGCAATGACTTTTGCAATGGCCTCGGGCATGGTCAGTGCCACTTGTTTGGGCACCAACTCCCCTAAAATCAGTGATAGATAGGTGATAATAGCAACCACCAGCGGAAAAGCCAGGGTATTGGCATAGGTCCCCAAACCAGGAATCTTATTAATCAAGGCGGCCATAGGGGCTGACAGGGCCTGGCCTCCAAAGGCACCACTGACAATGCTGATCAGGGTGATGCCCACTTGCACCGTAGAGAAAAAGTTATCGGGACGTTTAGATAACTTGAGGGCCGCCTGGGCACGACGATCACCGTTGCGAGCAGCTTGCTCTAGGCGCACCTTGCGGGCTGATACAATGGCCAGCTCAGACATGGCAAACACGCCATTGGCAATGATTAACGCCAGAATGATCAGAATATTCGTGAGCATAAGAGCAAGCAAACAGCAGAATCTTTATCCTACTATTAGTCTGTTGTCTCCCTCTTTGATCACTGCTGATTTGAGCAGCATACCTGAGTGTTGCGCCAAGTTTAAACGTTTACTCTTGTGAGCCAACTATTGTAGTGCGGCTCTTTCCCGAGCATTATGGATTGAAGACTTTCCCGAAGCTGATGGGTTATGGGCTGCATTGAGGGAAGATCATAATTCTCAATACTCAAAACAGGTGTAATTTGAGCAGCAGTTCCTGAGAGAAAAATCTCGTCAGCAATAAAAAGCTCAGATTTATCAACAGGCCGCTCTATGACTGGTATGTCTAAATTCTCGGCAATGGTAAGAATGCTGTCGCGGGTGATGCCTTCTAAAATGTCTTGGTCAAAGCTTGGGGTAATCAGCTGGCCATTTCTCACCAGAAATAGATTCATGGCAGACGCTTCGCTGACCTTACCTTGGGAGTTCATCAGGATGGCTTCGTCAAAGCCAGATTCTACGGCTTCGGTTTTGGCGAGGGCTGAGGCAATATAGGCGGCGGTGGTTTTACCTCGGAGGGGCTGGCTACGATCTTCTTGCCGTGCCCAAGAGCTAATGCGACAGCGCACACCATTGCGGGCAAGATAATCTCCCATGGGTACACCATAGATTAGTAAATCTTTTTCGACTTGGTGAAATCGGGGGGCAACGCCCAGCCCAGACGTGTAAATCAACGGCCTGAGATAGAAGGCTGTAGCAGGCCGATTGCGTTGTACAAATTCAATGAGTGTTGCTTGAAGTGCATCTGGGGAAAGGTGGTAGCCCATAAATTTAGCGCTGTTGCTCAGGCGCTGACAGTGGGCCTCAAGACGAAAAATCAACGCTTCTCCGTCAATGATGAAACCGCGAATGCCGCCGAGAACAGCGGTGCCATAGTGGAGTGCATGGGTGGCGATAGAAATTTGAGCTTGGTCAAAGGGGACAAACTGATTGCGAAAATAAGCCGTTGGCAGAAAATTAGGTGCTGCGAATTTGGCCTCGGCAGGGCGCTGAAGCGTGGTGATACTCATGGTTGGTAATGCTACTTGTGTGATGACTAACAGGATTCTACAATAGCACCACTAATCAGTGGTGTCATTTCTTGTCACAGAACTATGAGCGATGCACAGCAGTTAGAAAATCTGACGAATCTGGGGTTGACCCGCTATGAAGCGGCGGTCTATCTAGCGTTGCTAGAACGGCAGGATTTTACCCCATCTCAACTGGCAACCCAGGCAAAGGTGCCTCGGCAGCGAATTTATGATGTGTTACGGGGGTTGTGCGATCGCAACCTTGCCCTCGAACGCCACTCTGGCAGACAACGCCTATTCCAGGCCGTTGATCCGACCCAGGCCTTACCGGGACTAGTACAAGCTAAACAGCGTCAGTACGCAGCCGAACTATCTCGCCAGCAACAACAGTCTGAGGCAATGGTGGCCGCCCTAGCCCCACTCTATGCAGCAGGCCATCGCAATCAAGATCCCCTGGCCTATGTCGAAGTATTGTCAGATCCCAACCACATTAATGAACGAGGCAGCCATTTGGCCCAGGCCGCTGAACATAGCATTTGCGTATTTTTTACCTATCCCTCTCTACTTAGCTATGAAGATGGCCTAAAACTCGTGGAAGGTCCCCTGAAACAAGGCATTACCTATCGCACCATTTACGAACACAATGTGTGGCAAGATCCTAGCAGTCGTGACTTTATCCGCCAGTGCCAGGACTGGGGGCAACAGGTACGATTTGTTGCAGAAGTGCCGTTTAAAATGCAGCTGTTTGATGAGCGGGTGACGCTACTGTCATTGCAGGACCCGGTGGTCAGTTCTCCCAGCTTTACGGCATTGAGTGTTACCCATCCAGGGCTAGCAAAGACCTTACAACTCTCCTTTGAAGCACTCTGGAGAGAAGGTGATGCCAAACCACTGCAAGGTTAAAAGGTAAGAGACACGACCGTTACCAGGTGTAGGGTTTTATTGTTAGCTTATTTATTCATCCAAATCTTTCCCAATCATCAGACGATGACCATCAATGGTGCGTAAACCAAACTCTCTCATGCCCCACGGTTCATCGCGTAGGGGTTTTACAATCTCCACATTGTGAGCTGTCACTTTGTTATACTCACTGTCCACATCATCCACAACAAAGTAGGCAAAATAAGAATGGTCGCCTAGCTCTCTTGCCGGAATGGCATTGGGGCATTCTCCAGCCATGATGCGGCAGCCATCACGCCTATACATCCGCCAGCCTGGGTCCCCCATGTCTTCGATGGTGAAGCCCAGAACATCGCGGTAGAAAGGGGCTGAGATTTCAAGATTGGGGACAGCAATGACGTAGAGGGTACGCTGAATCATGAGCTGATCTTGGGTAAGGGGACTACGAAATTTGTGGCACTACATCTCTAAAAAATCTTTAAGGGCAAGCTTATAGCGGTTCTTCAACCGTTTCGAGGCTAATCCACCGGCTTGAATGTGTTGGAGTACGGCTCTAGAGCAATAGCCTTTATGGGTGCGATGTCCCATGGGTAGAAATTTGGCTAACTCCTTAACTGTTAGTTCACGGGCAAATCGGTAATTAACAACCGATTCATGAATGATAAAGTCTGGCACATCAGGACCGGGTTTGAGAATACAGACAGTTTCTGACTTGGGTTGGCGACTATTGACGCTGACAAATAGGTGTCGAGTTTTAGTGGTTTTTGCGATCGCAATATACAAATGCTTCCCTTTCGGCGGTGTTTTAATTAAAAACGCATCGCCGAGACGAATAGAGAGGCTAGCCATTTAACCCTCATCCTCTATAACTTGATCGAGATAGGCCTCGCGCGTAACATCGTCTTGAATGCGCATAATTTCAGCATCACTTTTGCCCAGATTTTTAAGAATCTCTTCTACCACAATGGGAATGGCTGATCCTTCAGGATCGCTCCATTCAGGTAAATCATGGGTCCACTCGGCGACCTCAAAAGGATCCAAATGACCAAACGTGTTATACACCTGTTGAAGGATCTCTTCTTCTTCTTCACAAAGTTCTCCATTGCCTGGATCTTCAAGCAGAGAAACACAGTTGTCTTCACGGGGAGAGATAAATTTGGACCACAGAGGTAGCGCGTCATCAACGGGTTGCCCCTTGATCAAATCATAAACACCGCTAAGGACCGGACCATAGTCCATGGACACATAATGGTCACCCGTAATCGGCTGCTCCATTTGTGCCAACGCGACTCGATCGGCAATGTACAGCATCTTGAGCAACCCAAGATATTTTATCGGTTCACCATGGCACTTTAATAACAGGGCTGCAGCTGCTATTGCCTTCTCTGGCTGAAACTGAAACTCAATGGTCATCGCGTTTATTACCTTGTGGCGCACCTCGACCTAGTACATTTTTATTGTAGGCAATGCAACGCCCCCCGTCATCCGTAGGTGGCATGGGGCAAAGTTCTCTAAAAACGTTTGCCTGTGAGCTACATCATTCCAAAACCTTGAACTGTGTGGGTAAGCTGTAGGCAGTTCACTAAGGGCAACCATGCGCGATCGCATCGACCAAATCGTTCAGAACCTGAATAAAACCATTGTTGGCAAAGAAGAGCCCATTCGCCTGGTGCTGGTGGCACTTTTATCCGGTGGTCATGTTCTGCTCGAAGATGTCCCTGGAGTGGGAAAAACCTTACTAGCAAAGTCCCTAGCCCGCTGCATTGATGGAAAATTTCAACGGGTGCAGTGCACACCCGATTTACTGCCCAGCGATGTCACTGGCACAAATATCTGGAACCCCAGCAGCGGCACGTTTCAGTTTATGCCAGGACCAGTATTTGCCAACATACTACTGACCGATGAAATTAATCGTGCGACACCGCGAACTCAGTCGGCACTACTCGAAGTGATGGAAGAACATCAGGTGACCCTCGACGGCGTTTCTCGCCCGGTACCCGAACCGTTTTTCGTGATTGCAACCCAAAATCCTGTGGAGTATCAAGGAACATTTCCATTGCCTGAAGCCCAGATGGATCGCTTTGCCCTATCCCTAAGCTTGGGCTACCCCAGTGCTGAAGAAGAACTGAAGATGCTGCAAAATTTGACCCAGCCATTTAAACCAACTGATCTAGAGCCCTGCATTACCCTAGACGAAATGCACAGTCTGCAACAGCAGTGTCAGCAGGTCAGGGTCGAAGACTCCGTACAGCAGTACATGATTAATCTGGTGCGTGCCACCCGTGACCATGAGGATGTTGCCCTTGGTGTTAGCCCACGAGGGACAGTGGCTCTCTATCGCGCAGCCCAAGCCTTAGCCTTTCTAGAAGATCGAGACTATGTTCTACCCGACGATGTCAAGACCCTTGCCACAGCTGTTTTAGCCCATCGAATCATTGCCAGTGGCGGCCACAAAAGCGCTCCCATCATTGCCCAGCTTTTAGACACGGTGCCCATCCCGTAGGGGGCGGCCTTGTGCCTACTCGCCTTGTGCGTACCTGCCCTGACACGGTTCAACCCATGCTTCTCAGGTTATCTTTAGAAAAATCGATTACTCTTTAAGCGTTACTCTCGCGTTAGCAACAATGCGCAAACTGTTAGGTCTTGCCCTGGTGACAGCTCTATTCGCCTTTAGCTGTACCTTGATCAATCCTCCTTCGTCTAGTCAAACTCCTGCTAATGACCAAAGTGAGGCCATAGCAGAACTCCACAACGACGATGTTCCAGTAGCGTCTCCTGCAGCCAAAGATGTTGCAGCTGAGACTATAACGGCACAGGATGTTACCTATGGAACCCTTGATGGCATTCCATTTGAAGGCTATCTTGTTAAGCCCGCAGATGCCACTGAACCTTTACCAGGCTTAATTGTAATTCAAGAATGGTGGGGCCTTAACGACAATATTCGCACCATGACCCGTCGCCTTGCTGCTGAAGGCTACGCCGCCTTAGCTGTTGATCTGTACGATGGGCAGGTAGCAGAAACCCGCGATGAAGCTAAAACCTTAGTGCAAGCGGCTATTCAAAACTCAGATCGGCTGACTCAAAACGTGATAGCCGCCCATAACTATCTTACCAATGAACAACAGGCCCCTAAGGTTGGCAGTATTGGCTGGTGTTTTGGTGGGTCCTGGTCTTTCAATGCAGCCCTGGCGCTACCTGAAGATCTTGACGCGGCTGTGATTTATTACGGCAGCCAACTATCCACTGATCTAACCACCCTTGAACCCTTACAAATGCCAATTCAAGGACACTTTGGCGCTTTGGATACCAACCCCTCTCCCGACACAGTTCAATCATTTGAGACAGCGCTCAAGAACCTTGGCAAAGATACTGATATCTATATATATGAAGGAGCCAATCATGCGTTTGCGAATCCTTCTGGCACCCGTTACAACGCTGACGCGGCAGACCTTGCCTGGCAAAGAACTATAGCGTTTCTAAGGCAGCATCTTAGCAATAGTTAAACGTATTTGTCAGCGGTGTGGAAAGGGCTGCAATTTCTAATGGGCACTTAGTTTAGCCTCAAGCTCAATTTGTAAAGCCTCAGGAACATCCGATAGTAAATCGTAACCTGTAGCAAGCTCAATTCGATCAACAGAGGTTTGATACATTTGCCATTGATCATCGAGACGCTTGTTATTAGGCATATCCACAGCGATGATCTCAGTGTTGTAAGAAACGTTATCCACAGTTGGTTCATCGTCAAAAATCACAATCACTTTCCAGGTACGGCTGGGAGGGATAACTCGCTCCTTAGCAATAGGTTCCTTTTGACCATAGACTCCACCAACGATATACAGGATCTTATTTTGCTGATAGATCAAGTCACGGGAATAATTTTCCAGCTCTTTCCAGGGTCCACGATTATTCTCAGCCGTCTGAGGAAAAACATTGGTCATTAAAAATGTTGCCGAGTTATCTTTTTTGCTAGCTGTACGATCCGCTGAAGGCACCATATGCCCACGATCATAACCACTATTGGTATAGTCTCCAGGGGCTACTTTATATGTCCCCTTGGGTAAAATGCCATCCGGGCGAAAGTTGTTTTGTCGCTCGGTACTACCAATCCAGTCGCGACTTGAGACCCAACTCGCCCAACGCAATACACCTCGACTTTGACTGTAAGCCAGAACATATTGCTCTCTATCAATTAAATAGTTATTAATATTTTCTTGCCCGGCGTGGCTAGGATTGCCCAGAGCAATATGGGGATTGTTAGAAAAATAAGTTTCCCAGTCTAATGCTGGTGTACTTTGAGGCAGTTGTTCACAAGCGCGACCGTTATCATCACCGTCCAAATTATGGGGGTCACCCTGAATGTCATTAAGGACTAATTGCGCCAGGTCTTGACTGACAAAATCACCACAGTCACAATTTTGCTCGACACAGGGGGGAAGATGGGCGTTGGGATCGGCCAATTGAGTGGCTAAATTATCGCAACTTGTCAGTATGAGTAAGAAAGCTGATGTTCTTACTGAATAACGTATCCAGCGTAGCCAATATGCTAAATTCTGATGCCTCAAGGTTCCGCTTAAAAGTACTTATATTTTCACCCATGAGTTTACCCTGAGGTTAGTACAAAAATATTATAAATATTACAATATAAATCCTTATACATCCTTTGCTATCCCCCATGGAGGGATGGGAAAACGGCAGTATACTGTTAACTGCGCTGGACGATTTCGCTGGACGATTTCGCTGAACGATCTTGCCGGCGAAGTTTCTAGCAGAAGCCCCATCAACTATTGAATCGATTGGTGATTATGCTCAACAACGCAATTGAATTACTAAACGCTTGGTTCCCTGCTACTGAGGTCCACGCTCACTGTGATGGCCCTTGTGGTGTTTATGATCCCTCTGCTGCCCGCATCACCGCTGAAGCTGTGCTCTCGATGACTAAGAAAATTTTGGCCCTTGAAGAGCCAGCAGATGCCGCTGGTAAAGTAGTCTATGCGAACACTCTTTCTCGCTACATCGCGATCAAGGAAGAGCAGGCTCAAAAGACTAAGGATGATCTCCTGATTCTATGGACTGACTATTTTAAGCCCGTGCACTTAGAGTCCTATCCTGATTTGCACGATACTTTCTGGAAGGCGGCAAAACTTTGCTCTGCCTGCAAGGTAGAGGTCAGCCAGCAGCATGCTGAAGAGCTCATGGCTGCTGTTGAGAAGATCCACACCATCTTCTGGGCAACTAAGGGGCGTGATGTGGCTTGGTATACCGCTAGCTAGTAGCTATGTAGCTCATGTTTCTATAGCAATCCCGCAGGGTCTTTCCCTTGCGGGATTTTTGTATTCATAACCAAAGGCTGTGAATGGTAAGTCGTAAAAGGGGAAATGGGTATAGCCCATCACGTGAGGTACACAAAAGTGTACTGCCTAGTGCCGGATGGAAGGAGTATATTCAATGGCTATCAGGGCGACGGCGACGGTTTGTGGTTCGTGAGAATTCTATGGTGCCAACGCTGATGCCTGGAGATACGATTTTAGCCAAGATGGGAGGAGCAGTGCAGGTTGGTGATATTGCCATCGCCCAAGTACGCACTAGTCAGGTTGTTGCACCTGATAACTCTGCTGTATTGCTCCTCATAAAACGGGTCGGCGAAATCTTCTATGACGGTAGTGTATACCTGATCAGCGATAATACAAGTGAGCCGCAAGCCCGTGATAGTCGACATTTTGGTGTCATAGCAGCGAACCGTGTTATCGGCCGCGTTACGAGCCGTTTGGCTGTCTCAAAGTAGTTGTGTCTCCACCCATTTTTGATTAATTGCTCAATGGTAGCCCCCATTACTATTAGCCCCGCAACCCGCAATGATATTCCATTACTCTTTGAGCTTGTTATGGCTCTGGCGGAATATGAAAATCTGGCCCATGAAGTGAGTGGTGCGCCAGAAGATTTAGAAAAATATCTCTTTGGCGACAGTCCTAAAGCCCACGCGATTGTTGCGCGTATTGATGGAGCACCTGCTGGGTTTGCACTTTATTTTTTTAATTTCTCTACGTTTTTAATGAAACCAGGTATTTATTTAGAAGATCTCTTCGTTTTGCCTGGATATCGCCGTCGAGGTATCGGTACTGCCATTTTTCAATATCTCGCCCAGACAGCTTTGGCTAAAGGGTGCGGCCGTTTTGAATGGAGTGTTTTGGATTGGAATCAGCCTGCCATTGATTTCTATAGGTCTAAAGGTGCCGTGATGCTCAATGATTGGCGCACCTGTCGTGTTGCGGGTATAGCTTTGGAAGAGTTGGCTAGCAGTGAGCAGTAGTGCAGTACTAGTGGTCCATCAATCTACAAAATATTGATATAGTGAGTCCAACATAGGCTGGAGCTCAGGAGGTAAGCGCCGGACAATTTTTCGTTTGCTGATGTCTATAGGAACCAGCAATACTTGACCGGTAATACATAGTTTTTGTGCGTCTTCTGTCGTATCGTAAATTTCATAAAGCCAATTCATTCTGACACTGCGTTGTATATCTAATCGCGTTCTAACCAACCCTTTGGCTCCCAAGATCAGGGGTTGGTGATAACGTAATTGCAGGTCGATGACAGGTAAGTCATAGCCTGCTTTGACAAAGTCTTCGAATGCAAATTCCAGGGCACGAAGACACTCCACCCGGGCTGCTTCCATCCATTGAACATATGTGCCATGCCAGACAATACCACCATAGTCGGTGTGATGAGGCTGTACTCGAAAACCATAGTCAAACCAGCGGTTAGTCATAAATAAGTTGACTGTCAAACTACGAATTGTGAACCCTGATCAAGTTTATGAAAACAGGGTGCTTATCATAGATATTTATACATCCTTGAGAGTTTATCCAATAGGATTTAGTCAATGATCGAGAAGATTTTGTTGGCCAGCTCCGGCCCAGGCAACACTGAGACAATGTTTAAGGCCCTGCTGGAAATCCCCATGATTCAGCGAGCGCAGGTAACTGTATTAAAGGCTATCCCGCCTCAAACAGCTTCCAACGACATGGGTGATCAGCGTGCTGACAGTGAACAAGAGTTGTCAGACACGGTGACACGCTTGGGTATCGAAGCATCGAAGGTAACCCCTATGCTACGAGAGGGCGATCCTAAAGATGTGGTGTGTAAGGTCGCTGATGAAATTGACGCCAGTCTAATTGTTATGGGCTCCCGTGGGCTCGGTGGTCTAAAGGCAATTTTCAAAAACTCGGTCAGTCAGTATGTGTTTCAGCTATCCTCTCGCCCCATGCTACTGGTGAAGGATGATATATATAGCATTCGACCCATTAAGCGAGTCTTGGTTGCCCTAGATAAATCTGATATGGCAAAAGAGTCGCTGAGAGTTGCCATCGACCTCACCCGTGATATCCAGGACAGTGAATTGATCTTTGTTCATACTCTGTCAAACTTGCGTAACTCCATTGATGAGGCCATTAACGCAAATCCAGAGACTGATCCAGTTCTAGCGCCTGCCATCGCTGAAGCAAAGCGGTATCGCATCAACTATCGTTGTTTGGCTCCAGCCGGTAAACCGGGTCAGCGTATTTGTGTATTGGCTGATGAGCTCAATGTGAATCTACTGATTCTGGGTTCCCCTGACCGACGTCCTTCTATTGCTAAAGGCTTACCTGATATTGATCGGTTGCTAGGTGGGTCTTTGTCTGACTATGTGCGTATCAATGCTCCCTGTCCGGTGTTACTGACTCGTATGGCAACTAATTAAGTAAAGCTGATTGGTTTGGGGAGTGTTGAATTTTGAGTTGAGTGTTGATGCCAAATTCAACACTCCAAACCAAGAATTTAGCTGTGATCGGCGATTACTCTACGGCCAATGGGGGTAGGATATGCCTGCGTTTGCTATCCTTGACCCACGTTTGTAGGTATTGATGACTATGGCGTCTTTGTCCCACACCATTGAAGCAATCTTGTACCTTAAGGCCAAACCCTTAACCATTGCCCAGATTGCCGAGTATGCCAAGTGTGATAAGGCGACTGCGGAGGAAGGGTTGATCCAGCTGATGGGAGATTATTCTCATCGAGAGGGAGCATTGGAAATTTCTGAAACTGAAAATGGCTATAGCTTGCAGTTGCGTCAGCCATTTAAGCCGCTACTCGATGAATTGATTCCTTTAGATATTGGTTTGGGTGCATTGCGGACGTTGGCCGCGATCGCAATGAAAGGTCCTCTCAGTCAGACCGACCTGGTTGACTTGCGTGGGTCAGGGGCTTATGGACATGTGCACGATTTAGTTGACCAAGGCTTGGTTCGTCGCCGTCGTCAATCCGATGGACGATCTTTTTGGTTACAAGTGACCGAAAAGTTTTATCAGCGTTTTGAGATTGATAAACTTCCACAGATTAATTTACCTGACGTCACAAATGATACGTCTGAGCCTGGTGAAACCTCGATGGAAACATCCGCCAACACAAATGATGATTCAACCATAGAAACAGAGACGGAAACAGTGCCAAACCCTCTTTCAGAGGTGAGTGTAGCAGTTGAACCAATGACTCTGTCAGAGACTTGAAAAGTTCACTAAGGCTAGTAGTCAATTAAGATATCGTTAAATCAAGCGATGTGATGGGGCATGTTTAAGATATGTCGTTCACACTGAACTTCTTGGAAGTGCTAGCTGAAATCGGCTTGATCACGCTAAGGTAATTAGAAGAAATACACAACCATTTATGTTTAACCCTGATAGCGCCCAATTTATCGGCATGGGTTCTGACGATGCACAGGTCAATCAATTACTGAAGTACCTACAGCATCAGCCACCTGAGGTTCTTACTCGCGTGGCCCAATCCGTGAGCGGTGAGATCAAGCAAATCATCTCTCAAAACGTTCAGGGCCTCATTGGCGTGCTGCCGTCGGAAGGGTTTAACGTGCAGGTGACAACTGACCGTGAAAACCTGGCGGGGTTGTTGGCTTCAGCCATGATGACGGGATACTTCCTACGTCAGATGGAACAGCGAATGGAACTTGAATCCAGCCTGTCAGGGGTATCCTCTACACTAGATAGTGATTCAGATAGCGAATTCCCAGAATTTGATAGCTAGGCCATCTAAAGCCTAGCTGTTACTACTTGGTTTTCAAGCTCACCACCAGTTTGCAAGTAAATGCTTGCAAGCATTTACTTTGATTACGAGGACTCACTACAGCAAGTCATTTACTGCAGATTGTTAGGCATTTTAGTAGGTTTGACCTTAAGGGTCTTCACTTCACCTTTGCGATCAATTTCTACTTTCAGAGCCTTGCCAATAATACTAGCCTCAACCTGAGTCTGTACATCGGTAGCGGTAGCAACCTCAACCTCATTCACTTTGCTGATGACATCACCCCGTTGGATCCCGGCAATTTCAGCCGGTGTATCTTCCATGACGCGAATAACCATTACACCTGACTCTGCCTCGATAGTGAAGTCAATATCTTCATCGGCATTAATGCGCTGACGCATCTCTGGATTAAGGTTAACCATCTGGATTCCCAGATAAGGGTGCTTCACTTCACCATCTTTAAACAGCTGATCACCAATGCGTTTAGCCGTCTCAATGGGAATTGCAAATCCAAGCCCCTGAGCACCGGCACGAATTGCTGTATTCATGCCAATAACTTCTCCTTGGGCATTAAGTAGTGGCCCACCAGAGTTACCAGGGTTAATGGCAGCATCAGTTTGAATAAACTGCACACGTTTGTCAGAAATGCCCACTTGGGAGCTGGTTCGACCAATAGCACTAATAATGCCAGCGGTAACACTGTTATCTAGACCTAGAGGGTTGCCAATGGCAATGGCCCACTGACCTGCCGCTAAATTATCCGTTGATCCTAGGGGAGCCGTTGGCAGGTTCTCACCATCAATTTTGACAACTGCAACATCGGTGACCGGGTCGGTCCCGACTACCTCACCTTCAAATGAGCGTCCATCATTTAAGGTCACATTGACTGTTTTAGCCCCTTCTACAACGTGGGCATTGGTCATAACTTGACCATCACTCGTCATAATAAAACCAGAGCCAGTTCCCTGTTCAAGACGTTCGGGTAAATCTGGTTCCACCGGAAATTCATCTGTGAAAAATCGCTTGAATAAAGGATGCTCAAAGGGTTCTGATACTCCCCTAACTGAACGTGAAGCATCAATACGTACAACGGCAGGTCCCACCTGCTCGGCGGCAGCTGCAATAAAATTAGGATTATCAACCGACGGATAGCTGGGCTGTGGAGATTGAGTTAAAACTTCTGTAGGCTCAGTTGCCGTCTGCAAAACCGAAGTAGCAATTGGTAGTTCACTATCCTGTTCCTCGACAACCGACTTGAAAAAGTAGCTATGACTGGCCCAGCCAGCACCACTACCCACCAGAAGGAGGCCTACATATAGACCGAGTTGTTTGGGAGAAATTTTCATTGCTGCTTCCTCATCTCTAGGTGATGAGGGTTCTAATGAACTTACCTTAGCGAAGATTACCTCGAAAATGTATCGGCTTAAGTACACACTCCTGATACAGACTTATCCATGGTACTGAATGTTGGTGCTGTGCTCAGGTAAATTTCTCTACCAATCACTGCGGAATGGTGATTTGCTATTGTTCGTAATCCTGGGTGCTCCAAGAATGCATGTATTCCAAAGATTTTATAAATTTTTCCTATTCCTATCTGGATTTAGTTTGCTTTCCCTGGGTTGGTTGAAGCCGTTGCAAGCATCAGCGTGCCCTGACGCGGCGCTTTCCCAAATGACCAACCACCGTGTTACAGCGGGAGAAACGCTGGAGGGTGTGGCTGCACAGTATGGGTTACGCCCGGCAACATTAGCGGCAATTAATCCACAATTGCCAGCTCAAGGAGCTCTGCCCACGGGGGGAGTGGTCGAAGTCCCCCCATTTAATGGTGTTCCTGTCCAAGTCGGGGCGGGTCAAACCTGGCAGTCATTGGCAGAGCGCCATGGGACAAGGGCAGACCTTTTATTTGAGGTGAATGGCTGCCCTGATACCTTACCCAGTCGAGTATTTATTCCTGCTGGTAATCGTGGGGGCACTATGGCTGCTGAAACTACGCCTTCAGCAGTTGCCTTAGGGTATCCATTGCCCGTTCCAGCCAAGCTTGTGTTGAGTTATGGTTGGCAGCCTCATCCCCGACGAGATGAACTGGTTTTTAACAGTGGTATTGCTTTTTCGGCAACACCAGGGACTGTGGTGACATCAGCTGCAGATGGCACCGTAGCATTTGTGGGAGAACACAATGGCGCTTTGATCATGGTGGTTAATCATAGCAATGGCTTGCAGACCCGTTATGGCAACTTGGCTGATGTTGAATTTACCGTTGGTGATGCAGTTACCCAAGGGACTGGATTGGGCACCGTAGCAGGTGAGTCGCAGGATTCTTTTATGTACTTTGAGGTGCGGACAAATTCTAGTGAGGGCTGGATTGCTCGCGATCCAGGTCAATATTTGTCTGAATTAGAATTACAGCAATAGCTCACTTGCGAAACTCGATAAAGTATCGGATATCTGAAGAATTGCAGCGTAAAGCTAGTCATTGCGATAAAGAAGGCTTACAATGCCGTTATTCTAGGTCCAATACCAAGGGTGAGGGTGCTTTTTAAGGAACGTGTTGTGCTATGGCTAGGCATCCAATCTTGTCTGAGCAACTATCTAAAAGGTTAAAAGCGCTGATGAAGCGTGCTTCGAGACGTGTATCACCTTCCCGTAGCAGACGGGGCAGCCCCCCCTCATCTCTAAAGCTTAAGAAAGTGGCTGTGCCCAAGCCGCCTGCCGCTAAAGCAACCCGGACCATAGCTCATAAGACGACTGCACCTCAGAAAAGGTCTGCTAAGTCGGGTTCATTTTGGTCACATCTATTTTGGGTGCGGCCATGGCTGCTGGTCGTTGCCCTGTGGCTGACATTTATATTGATGATTGCGATCGCACTCGCTGGTCTTTCTAACCCTGGCCGTGAGATGACTCTGGAGCCTGTCAATAGCAGCATTGCAGGGCAGCCCCTAAGCACTCCTGATGCCGCTGCTTTTTCACGGCTGAGCATTCGTAATGAAAAAAGTGTCCTGAGTCAGCGAGATCCGGCAGCGACGTTACCAGGGGCAAACGAGCAAGCTATGCCAGCTTGGCCACTGTTACTCATGGTCGTCACCTGCGCAGGTGGCTGTCTGCTGGTATCTAAACAAGGTCTGTTAACAGCTGAGTCTCGTCGTAGTCGCCGCCGGGTTGCAGCCGCTCCTGTGCCTCAAGCAGGTTCTCGCCCTGTACGCTCTGCACGAACCCCAGGTAAAACCGTTAGTAAACGGCAACGTCGTGGTAAGCACCGCCGTTTGGCAGCCCAGCAGCGCTCGGCCCCTAAAGGCATGGCAGTGCAGTCAGGCCAGAGACCTGGGCACCATCAAGTACCTGCTCAACCATCAGCACCCATGGCGTCACAACCAATGTCATTTGCTGTGACTAGCCAGTCTGCTCCGTCTGGTCCATCGGTGACCGTTGTTCCGGACAATGAAACGTCTCCCCTGGATTGGAAAGAAGGGAGTCTGGCCCATAAGTTAGATGTCCGCCAGACTCGCTCAATCAGTTCTTTCTTGTAAACCGCGTTTTGACGGGTCTGCCGGTTATTTATCACCCTGACTATGTGACGCCTTTGCCCACAGGGCACAGGTTTCCTATGCCAAAATTTCAGCTGCTGCGGGACCTGCTGGTGCGCGATGGCGTCATTTCAGAAAAGCAGATTTATCAGCCGGGGCGTCCCCCTAGGGACTGGCTCGAATTAGTGCACGATTCGCCCTATGTACAAGCTTATTGTGATGGCGGATTAGACGCTAAGGCTCAGCGCCGCATTGGTTTGCCCTGGAGTGCGGAATTAGTGCGACGAACCTGCACCGCAGTCGGCGGGACTATCTTGACGGCCAAACTAGCACTCAATCAAGGGTTGGCCTGTAACACCGCTGGAGGAACCCACCATGCCTTTCCAGGATATGGAGCAGGATTTTGTATTTTTAACGATATTGCGATCGCAACCCGTCTTCTCAAAGCCCAAAACTTACTTAAAACCGTCCTAGTCGTTGATTTAGACGTACACCAAGGCGATGGCACCGCCTGGATTTTTCGGGATGACCCCAGCGTATTCACATTTTCCATGCACTGCGCAGTGAATTTCCCAGGGCGTAAGCAAACCAGTGATTTGGATGTGCCCCTGGATGAAGGCACTGAAGATGACGAATATTTAGCAAAGCTAGAGGCCCATCTGCCCGATCTATTGGCTCAGGTAAAGCCTGATCTGGTTCTATACGATGCTGGTGCTGACCCCCATCGGGATGATCGTCTGGGTAAATTGGCCCTGACGGATAAGGGGCTATATCGTCGTGATTGGTATGTCTTAGAAACCTGCGCGAAAGCGCGATACCCGGTAGCCTGCGTAATTGGCGGTGGCTATGGCAAAGACATGAACGCGCTGATCTATCGACATTCATACTTACATCGGGCCGCCAGCGAGGTCTACCGGAAATATTGCTAGAAATTTAGGATAAAGTTGTAAGGCTTTAGCAGCACCGTTTCCTGGAAGCAGTAAAGCCTTACTAACGGAGATGTCACCATATTCAGGAAATTTTGGCCATAGCTGCTGAAGTCCGATCTAAACCTAATTTCAAGCATCAAAAATCTTTCCCATGCCTTGGACCGTTATTACCTTCTATAAATTTGTTCAGCTCGATGATTTTGTTGAATTGCGTCAGCCCCTCACAGAGCTTTGTAAAACGCAAGGCATTAAGGGAACCATCTTGCTAGCCCTTGAAGGAATTAACGCTACGGTAGCAGGCACCAATGAAGCAGTGGAAAAGTTACTGTCCCACCTTAAACAAGACCCCCGGTTAGCCGATCTCACCCACAAAACCTCATCCGCAGCAGAGCAGCCCTTCTCGCGTATGAAGGTGAAGCTGAAAAAAGAGATTGTCACCCTAGGACAGCCGGACGTGAGCCCGACTAAAAAAGTCGGCACGTATGTGGACCCAAAAGATTGGAATCAGGTAATTTCTGATCCAGACGTGGTGGTGATTGATACACGCAATAATTACGAAGTGGATATCGGTACCTTTAACGGTGCCACTAACCCACAGACTGAGTCTTTTCGTGATTTTCCTGACTATGCGGATCAGCAGTTAGACCCAGCAAAACATAAACAAGTAGCGATGTTTTGTACCGGGGGGATTCGCTGTGAAAAAGCATCATCCTACTTGCTAGAGCAGGGATTTGAGCAGGTTTACCATCTTAAGGGCGGTATTCTAAAGTATTTAGAAGAGGTCCCACCAGAAGACAGTCTTTGGGAAGGGGAATGTTTTGTGTTTGATCAACGGGTGACCGTACAGCATGGCTTAGCAGAGGGCAGCTATGCCATGTGCCGTGGCTGTGGACATCCGATATCCGATGAAGATATGCAATCACCCTATTACGAACCAGGGATGGCATGCCCTAATTGTTACGACCAACTGACTGAGAAACAGCGTATGCGATTTGCCGAACGTATAAAGCAGCGACAGCTAGAGAGAGAACGAAAGTCTCTTTAGGCGCTTGTGCTTAAATAATCAGCCCATTACCCCATCACTCATTCACCCATCGACAGCCCCAACCTGGGTCTTTATTTTTGTTCAGTCCCCTAAGAGGCACAAGAAGAGCCCCATAACTAAAGATTTGACCTCAAAGCGTCGGGTAAGGGAGCTTTGTCTCCTACTCGATACCCTTGCTGCGCAATCAGGCGCTCAAGATTGCGCACCCGCTTTTTAGATGGAGGGTGACTGGCTAATATGGCTAAGCCGGGACGCTCTGATCGACTGAGCCGGTCAAAGAAGTCGGTGGCTCCAGCAACATGACCATAGACTTGGTTAAGCAGTGTCAATCCGAGCCGATCAGCGTGTTGTTCTTGCTGTTGCGAAAACTGAGCAGTGGAAAGTGTAGAAATGCTAGCGCTGGCGATGGAACCCCAAGAGCCAAAGTCACCGAGTAAGGACGATAGGGATAGACGAATTAAGACCTGACGGCTGAGGCCGCGCAGATGATCTCGATTGGCAAAGTGCCCCAGCTCATGGCCTAAGACCATCATTAACTCGTTTTCAGAAGCTACTTCGGCGAGTAAACCCTGGTAAATAATAATGTGATCGCCTGGAATAGCCAGGGCATTCACGGTCTGATCTGGCACATACAATACCTGATAATTCCGTCCGTTAGTCTGTGCAGCAGGTAAATACGTCTCCAGCCGGTCTAATAGCTGATTAAGGGTTGCTTGTGTCGCTGACACTTCAGCTTGAGCCGCGTAAATGGGCACAATTGCCCGCCCCAGTTGTTGCTCTACACGAGTCGGGATAAACCATACCAAAGCTCCCGCTAACCAGAAGGCAATGGCAATGGCGATAGCGATGCCTGCGAGAAATAACCCCAACAACACTAACAGCTGATGATGGCTGGGTGGGGGTGTTTTGTCACTATACGCCGCTGTTCCAGGCGGAAGTTCCATGGGCATTGGTCATCTAGTTATTACTCTTGGTTGGGCGGAAGGGATTCAGAAAGTTAACCAGTGAGTAAACATTACGGGACTGAATCCACAGTCGACCCGAGCCACTAAAGCGAGCCACGAGCCCTTCTCCGCCAAAAATGCCAGTTCTCAACCCCCTAAAAGATAGACCACTGATCATTTCAACGTTATAGCTGAGGCTATCTTCAAAGGCGACAATATAGCCCGTATCCACTACATAATTGCCTTCCACAGGGATTTCTAAAATTGCGCCAAAGGAACTAAACCAAAAATCCCCCTGGCCGGTAACTCGTAAGAGAAAAAGCGATTCTCCACTAAAGAATCCTTTAAAGCCTTGAAATTTGCTGTCAATGGAGACGCCTGGACCAGCTGCGACAAAACCAGATGATTGCACCATCAGACTTTGATTGCCGTCTAAGATATAGTGTTGAATGTCTCCAGGCACACCTGGCGATATGTATAGATCACCAGAACTTCCCTGGGCTGTAAACTCACTGATAAATAAAGATTCGCCCCCGAGCATGCGGCCAAGGCCTTTTTTCCAGCCGCCTTTTGCTTTGGATTTCATATCAATGCAGCTGTCCATAGCTGCCATGGCCCCAGCTTCTACAGAGACTGTTTGATTGGGCTGCAGGCTAAGTTTGAGGGAAGCATACGCTGGGTTATGGTCGATGGCATATGTGACTTGATTACTCATATCGCTTGGTTCCTGATTCATTTACAGTGGTCGGATTTTGGCTTTGCTCACGCTGCTAACGAGGAGGCAGTTTGCCCCCCACTAATCGCCCAAATGATCCAGGATTGTGGGTTTGGCAAAAGACTTTACCGCGACCTCTAAATTGGCAGACAAATCCTTCTCCGCCAAAGAATGCGCCAGCCCAGCTTTTGTTAGCTTTGGAGATGCTGTAGTCAAGGGTACGCTCAAAGGCGACAATGTGGCCTGTATCGACGACATAGTCTCCATCCACATCTATTTCGTAAATGCCACCAAAAGCGCTGAGCAACAATAGACCTGAGCCGCTAGCTGTGAGCCAAAAGAGAGATTCTCCTGAGAAGAGACTTTTAAAGCCGGTGAAGCCTAAGTCAATATCAACATCGGGTGTACTGGCCATGTAACCAGTGGATTGCACCACAAGTTCTGTTTCTTTGAGGGTATAGGGAAGAATATCGCCGATTAGTTTGGGGGCAAGATAGAGTTCTGCCGAGCTATTTCCTGAGCGAAAAACGCTCAGGAACAGCGATTCTCCAGCTAGCATGCGCTTTAAGCCACCAAAGACGCCGCCCCCCTTACCTTTGCGGAGTGTGGTGCTAACGTTCACAAAGCCGCTCATGGCGACCATGGCCCCGGCTTCGGCAATGAGTTCTTCTTGGGGGTCCATGAAGATTTTTGCGATCGCACTATCCGGCTGATGTAACAGTTCAAGCTTCATACTCTTTCCAGGTTATATAGATGTTATCCAGCACTCTCTACCGCAGCTTCGACCTGAGGAAGCGAACCAACCCATCCATACTGCGGGACTGGAGATAAATTTTTCCTCGACCCTGGAGCCGGTTGATAAACCCTTCTCCAGAGGTGATGGAGCCCACCATACCTCCCGACAAGCCAATGTTCATCTTGATGCCTGGTTCGTAGGCCACGAGATGACCGTTGTCGACAATAAATTCATCTTTGACAGTGACTTCCGAAAGGCCACCATAGGCACCAAAGAAAACGAGTCCACGACCACCTAGCTTGAGCTTAAATAACCCTTCGCCAGCAAACCAACTAGCGAAGCCGGCCCACTGTAGTTCTACCTTAACGCCTGAGCTGTGGGCGATATAGGCTCCAGGCTGCAGACACAGTTCATTACCATTCAGCTCCATGCGGGCAATATCGCCAATGGTTGACTGGGTGAGCACCAGCGTTTGGGGATTATTAGTTCGATTAGCAAAGTGATTCAGGAATAGGGATTCGCCACCGAAAAATGCTTTGAGCAACCCTGGAATCAGGCCACCAAAGAAGCCTGTACCCATGGATATTTGCCCGTCCATGCTCGCCATCGCTCCCGCCTCGGCAAAAATACGCTCTCCCGGCTGTAAGGTGACAAATAAGGTGGCAAACGCTGGTTTGTAGCGAATTTCGTACTTCATCGCTAACACTCCCGTATTTGAGTCGTGAATCGGTAGTTATCCCTCTCAGACTACCTAGAACGGGCAGGAAAGTAACAGCTTAAGTTGATAAAGCGCAACATGAACATGATTAATATAAGTATTCACCCAGGAGCATTGGCTGAGTTATTCATAGCCAGTTACCCACCAGAATCAACGGAGCCCAATTTCCAGGATGACCATCCCGTTGAATGGCTGCTATCTGGGCTGCTTGTAAGGCTTGGGCTTTATTGAGGTTTGGATGTTCTTTCAGGTTGCGGTAGAAGTGACCCATAATATCGGCAGTGATGGCATCATCAATCAGCCATAGAGACGCGATCGCACTTCTGGCTCCAGCCCGAAGTGCGACACCCGCTAACCCTAAGGTTGAACGATCACTACCTAACCCGGTGTCACAAGCTGTCAAGGCGATCAGTTCAATCGGATGAGTATTGGATGAGTTATCTCGAATTAATTGCTCTAATGCACCAAAGGTAAGTTTCTCGCCATCACCCGTCACAATAAATGTGCTGTCAGGGTCTGCACTAAACTCTCCATGTGTGGCGATATGCAATAGGGAATAGTGGTTCTTTTTTAATGCTTTGGCCAGATTTTCTGATGTGAATTCTCTATTTAGAAGTGGGGCAGGACTACCCGGAAAAATATGTCTAACAGATTGAAGTTCTTGTTCCACATGCCAGATCGGTGCGTATTCACAGTTACTACCATTTTCATCACATAAACCATCGCTAAAGCCTAAGGTTAAGACCTCTAGCTCTTTTGGTCGCAGTGCTTCTGGCTCGGTTAAGGTCAGTGATGGGACAGTTGCGATCGCATAGTGCTCAATTAAATACTGTGCGCCATCCCATAAAGCCGCCATGGGTATGCTGCGAAGGATGCCATCTTGGATAAAAACGAGGGTCTTAACATGGGTCTCTGCTAAAACCTCATCAAAGGGAGTAATGATCCACTGATAAAGCTGTGCAGCAGAATGATAGTCATAGGTACGATCATGGGATCTTTCTAAACCTTGCCGGTAGTCGATGGCTGTTTTTACCAGACGTTCGGTATTGACTGGCACCCAGGTCAGCTGCGCCGCCACATTCGGCACAGTCAAGATCAGCGCCATTTGATCACCCACCGTAATGGAGCTAATCACGGCAGAGGTTGTATTTTGATTAATTAGCCCAATCACCTGCTCTTGCCGGATTGGACTGAGTAAACAATCATCCCCAAAGTAATTTTGCAATTCAGCTAATCTGAGAGAGTCTACGGTCTGTAACGCACCTTCTAGACTATTGAGAGGAACATCGTCGTTTCCGTTTTCTACTGATAGTTGGTAAGAGGTATTGTCCGCTAGTTCAAGCTGGAGCTTGATCATTCTGCGATAAAGTGGCTCGACAGCATCACGAAAGTCAAACTGTAGATCTTGAGTGGCCGTTAAAATATCGTCACGAATACTGTCCAAGATTGTAATCGCCTGATGGTAACTGGCCATCGCTTGGGTGTAGTCGCCCTGGGACTCATAGAGGCGACCCGCTTGCCATTTCCACAGATATTGACTATCAGCAGCGTCTCGTCCCTCATTGGCCTGCCACTCAGCTAGTTTAGTGAGCCTGAGCGCTTCTTGTTGATAGGTGAGCTTTTGTGTCGGTGACAACGATGTTTGAGCTTGGCATTCATAGAAATGGCCTAACTGCCCCGTCGCGAAGGATTGGGCCCGAAAATCATCGATATCTTTAGCAATTATCTGGGCATGGTCTAGTACCGTACGGACGATAGAGTCAGTTCCTGGAGAAAAACAGCTAAAGGCCTGTAGATTTTCTTGATACGATTTTGCTAGGGCAATGGCAGCATAGGCGGTCTCACGGGAATTGGGTAATTGTTGTAATAATTGACCAATCCGTTGCTGTGTTAAGGAGAGATCTGGAACAGGATGTCTTCTTTGGGAAAGTTTTAACAGCGTTAGCTGGGTACGCAGTTCATCTGTTAATAACGGTATAAGAGAACGTCCGTCAGTTAGGGGCTCGTCAATTAATTCAAACCGCTGCTGCACTAAAAGCAGAGCCTCTTCTACATAGCTGATAGCATTGTCAAACTGCCCATCACCTTTAACTTTCAGCTCCTGGGCAGAACTGACAAAGGTCAGACTTTTAGCCGCTTCAGCCCGTTGATAGCTGAGTAGAGCCTGTCTACCATAGGCATTGGCTAAGCTATTCAGCATCGGAATCTCATAGGCATCTGAGAGGGGTCCCTGATGCGCTAAGTGAAGACCAGCGGTGAGAATTACCACCGCACTCCCATAGTCGCCTTGAAGCTGGTAGGCATCCCCCAAACTCCCCAAGGCTGCAACCTGTCCTGCTAGATCTTGAGTGGAGAGCGCAAGCGGGTAAGCTCCATCTTCAACACAGTTTTGGAACAGGGTGACAGGGCTCGGTGGCTCATCTACATCTATAGGGTTGGTAGTTTGAGTATCAACATTTTGAGGTAAACAGATCAGTGCAATTGCTCGCCGGTATTGTCCCAAGCTGGCGTAAATCTGGGCTTGTTCAGTTTGTATTCGCCCCATCCTTGCCACCATGCCTAACTGGTCATAGATGTTTCCCGCCTCAATCAGAGCCCCTAGGGCTTTATGGGGTTGTCCTAGCTGCTGATAGGCATTGGCTAGGTTAGTGTGAATCACAGCTTTCTCAGGCACCGGATCGTCAACCGGGTAACCATTGAGGGCTTCCAGCCAATGCTCAATAGCTGCAGAATAGTTGCCTATATTGTAATCATCAACCCCCGCCTGCACCGTTTGAACCCCTTGGATAGCAATTCTTTTAGCAAAACTCGCTGCCGATGCCATCCCAGGGATAAAGGAACTATGACCAATCCATACCGCTAAGGTCAGACTGACAGCAAATAGAGTTTTGAGCCAACGTCGGTTAATAAGTCGGTTAACAAATAAACACCGCCAAGGAATGTTCATCAAAATATTATCAGGGGAGAAAATTGTTAATTTGCAATAGGACTATTGATATATGGGTGAGCCAGCTGTGACGTCATTACGGCATCAGATGTCTCATGAAAGGACTTAGCAGATTTGTACAATGCGTGATCCACTCCCAAAATGTAACAGAATAGATGTCTGAATCGTTATTAATCAAGAGATCGTCCCATGAAATTTACTCAATCTGCTGGTTGGTTTCATGTCTGTACGTTGTTATTAACGAGCAGCTTGGTTGGGCTCTCCCATGGAACTATGATGGCTCAGATTTTGCCGGATAATACGTTGCCGGGTGAGTCTTCGGTGGTAACGTCTGGCGCGGCGGTACAGGGTTTGCCTACGGAGCTGATTGAGGGAGGAGCACGGCGAAATACTAATCTTTTTCATAGTTTTTGGGACTTTAATGTAGATTTTGATCAGCGGGTTTATTTTGCCAATCCTGCGGCAACTGAGCGAATTTTTAGTCGGGTAACCGGGGGAAATCCATCGTCGATTGATGGAGTCTTAGGAGTCGATGGGACAGCTAGCCTATATTTTTTGAACCCCAATGGAGTGATCTTTGGACCAGCAGCGAGTTTAGATGTGTTGGGCTCGTTCTTTGTGAGTACGGCGCAGGGGATTGGGTTTGAAGATGGTAGTGAGTTTAGTACATTGGGGCCGAACAATAGTTCACTTTTGACAGTGAGTGTCCCACTGGGGCTACAGAAGGGACCAGCACCAAGAGAACAATCTGTGGTGCTCAATCAAGGTAGTCTTGCGACTGGACAAGACTTAACAGTGTTTGCAGATCAGGTGGATTTACAAGGACCAGTCATATCCGGTGGAAGTCTTAATCTATTCGGTACAGATACGGTTCGTATTCGAGATTCCGTAACCGTTCCTTTCATAGCCGCAGCAGCAGGAAACTTAAGGATTCAAGGAAATGAGACGGTTGATATTGTTGTGTTGAGTCATCCAGATAGTGGTCTTTATTCTGGTGGAGATTTATTGTTACAGAGTGCGAATGAGGTGGGGGGAGATGCTCATTTTTGGAGTCGAGGAGGGTTTAGGGTTGAGACATTAAATGGTGATGCTGGTAACTTATTCAGTCCAATCGATCCTATTATTCGAACGTTTGGAGATGTTGTTATTAATGAATATGAGGGGGCATCGCTCCATATTTTGGCCGGTGGTTCAGTGACCCTAGGAACAGCTACAATTACTGGCTCAGATCCAGGCATTTTGGGCATTGATGCGATCCGGGAAGTAATTGAGTTGTCGGACGGTACGCTGTTGGCAGTTGATGGCTTAGCTCAACCAACGTTGGATATTAGGGCAGGTGTTAGACCCGAGATAATCGGCGATCCTCCTTTAGAAATCTTAACTGGGTTCAATCCGTTTACGGATATTTTTTTTGCACCAGCCTTTGCTACACCTAACCCATCTACTGCTGATATCAGCGTAGGTGACGCACGTATTGAGCAGCCCGATGGATTGATTCTGTTGACAAATCAATATTTTCCACAGCCAACCGTGTTGAATAGCTCAATTTCGATTACGGGTGATGGAAGATTTAATGATGGATTAGTTGTCGGCACCTTGAATGGAGAAAGCAGTAACATAGTTATTGACGCTCGCAACAATGTGTCTGTTACTGACAGTGTTATTAGTACTACTGCTTTAGGAGACGTTGGCGATATTACGATACTGGCCAATGATGAGGTGGATTTCATCAGCACCAATGGCAGGTTAACAGGGGTTTTTAGTGATGTTGCTGCCAATGGTACAGGCAACGGTGGCAATATCGTTATTCGAGCCTCTGAGTTGATGCTTGCAGGCGGAGCTCAACTATCTGCCGCCTTGGTTGGAACGGGTAATGGTGGCAATATTTTTCTTGCGATCGCTAATCAATCTACCATTGATGGATTGAATGAAAATAATGCACTTGTCAGTGGTATTTTTGCCGAGGTGAGTGGCCCTGGGGCAGGAACTGGGGGAGATATCGAGTTAAATACCAGACGTTTAAACGTGACTAACGGTGCACAGATTAGTACGTCAACCAATGGCATTGGTGATGCAGGTCAAATCATAATTGATGTTGCTGAGACGGCCCGCTTTGATGGAGTAAATAATGCAACAGGAATCGTTAGTGGTGCCTTCAGCAACGTCAATCGTACTGGATCAGGCCAGGGTGGAGTGATTCAAATTTTAGCCAATGATCTTGCAGTTACCAATGGGGCACAACTGAGTTCATCCGTCTCCGGTACCGGTGATGCAGGCGATGTGATGCTTGAGGTGGCAGAAACGGTCCACTTTGATGGATTTGATCCACAGGGAAACTTTCCGAGTGCGGCCCTTAGCAATATTAATTCTGATGGGGAAGGCACAGGCGGAGTGGTGAGCATTACGGCCAATCAGCTTGATGTCACCAATGGGGCAGCAATAGCTGCTTCCTCAAATGGTCTAGGTGATGCGGGAAGTGTGATCATTGCCATCTCTGACTCCATGCAAGTCACTGGTTTTAACGCTGCGAACGGTAGAGCTAGTGACATCTCTAGTAGTATTCGGTTTGGAGGGAGAGGCAATGGCGGCTTGGTTGACATTTCAGCTAACACGCTGGAAGTCAACAATGGCTCCCAGATTGAAGGATCAACCAATGGTACAGGTGACGCTGGCACGGTCGTCATTGATATCGCTGAAACAGCTAGATTTGATGGCTTTAATCCAATTAATTTCTTGGGCAGTGGCGCTTTTAGTAATGTGAATTCAGACGGAGTTGGCAATGGCAGCCTAGTGCAAATCTCAGCTGGTAATCTTGACGTGACAAATGGTGCACAGTTGAGTGCGTTAGTGTTTGGTCAAGGGCAGGCAGGTGATGTGGTGCTCAATGTTAGAGAAACAGCACGTTTCGATGGGTTTAATCCCAATGGGAATTTCCCAAGTGCGGCGTTAACCAACATTGAACCCAATGCCGTCGGGATGGGGGGAGATATCACCATCACGGCTGCTAATCTTGACATAGTCAATGGAGCCAGGGTGGTGGCCAGCTCTGATGGCATTGGCAATGCAGGGGATGTGAGGATCAAAGTCACTGACACCATCTTTATCAGTGACTCTGATCCTGTTTCTTTGAGTGGCATTTTTAGTAATCTTAGAAAAAATGGCATCGGCACTGGTGGAGATATTGTTGTTTCAGCCAACAATTTGGAAATGAGTAATGCTGCAACAATCAGTGCATTCTCCGATGGGGATGGTGATGCAGGCAATATATTTTTAACTGTCAACAATAGTTTTCGAGCAGACGATAGCAGTATTCTCACGAACGCAGAGAATACTGCTGGAGGCAGTATAACTATCAATGCTACAAACGTCTTACTAATAGGTGATAGCGATATTGTTACGTTTGTAAATATCGGCGCATCAGGAGGAGGAGACATTACGTTTAATGGTAATGCGGTTATTGCCCTTGATGACAGTGATATTTTAGCGTTTGCTGATGATGGACGCGGTGGGGACATTACCTTCAACACAGCCTTCTTTGGAGAAAATTATGTACCGGGCAGTCCACCACCGTTTAATGGCAATGATCGAGTGGATGTAAATGCCAGTGGTGCCATCGACGGCAGTATTACTATCTCTGATATCTCTTTTATTGAAAACAGCTTGACCGAACTGCCAGATGCCTTGGTAGATCCCACCACACTTACCACTGGCAGTTGCATTGTTCGCACAGAAGAAAATGCAGATTCTTTTATCACTACGGGCTCTGATGGTCTTCCACTACGTCCTAACGACTCTGCTAGCTCCAGGTTTTCAGCGCTCCCAGTGCAACCCCTGACTAACGAAGACGCTCCGAGCCTATGGCACGTTGATCAACCTATCGTCGAACCCAATGTCCTGCATCGGCTGGCCGATGGTCGTTTGCTGCTAGGGCGAGACTGCCCATAATCAAATGTAGTTTTCTGCAATGCTCGCCTCAGAAAACGGAAAATCTACACTCCATTTATATGGCTATTTTACTCAAGTTTGGATAACCGATTGGACACAGCGAGAATCTCTTGTGTCATAAAACTCTCCTGACTTCAAGGAAAATAACCCTTAATTTAGGAAGTATGAATGAGCCAACAAGCAATGCATTTCATCTTTATCTCTCTATCCATTTCCTAGAACAAAGCATTGCTACTGAAGGGCTCAATCCGCTTTTGAAATACCTAACGCATTAATGGAGTTCGACCCATGACATATGGACAAATCACTCAATCTATTGACAATACAGCTACAGGGGATAACAATATCGATGCCCTACTGCTTGAACATCGATGGGCAGATACGACCGTAACGTTCAGTTTCACCAACAACTTTAAAAATGACTATGAGGAAGAAACAGATTATCCAGCCGAGTTTGAAAATGGATTTCAAACTCTAAACGCCACCCAAAGATCTGTGGCTCGCGAATGGATGGATATGTATGAAAGTGTCTCTGGCTTAACGTTAACGGAGCTAACGGGGGCTCAGGATCGGAATGCCACTATCCGCATAGCAGAATCTAGTGCTGCCAATCCAGCTCGAGTCGGGGATTTCCCAGGAAGTACAGAGCATAGTGATAGTAGCTTTGCAGCTGGAGATATTTGGTTTGACAACAACCAGTTTAACAATCCTCAAATGGGTGACTATGCCTATCTCACCTTTGGCCATGAAATTGGCCATGCATTAGGTCTTAAACATGGTCACAGCACGGAAGAGGGCGTGCGAGCAGTTGCCATGGATGCCAATCGAGACTCCATAGAATTCTCGGTGATGACTTACCGTTCTTACGTAGGCAGCCCAGTTAGGAGCTATACAATCGCACAAGATAGTTATCCCCAGTCCATGATGATGTATGACATCAGGGCTATACAAGAGATGTATGGTGCCAATTTTAACCATAACTCCAACGATACAGTCTATAGGTTTTCAACAGACACGGGGGAACTGTCGATCAACGGTGTTGGTCAAGGGCAACCGGTTGGGAATAAAGTCTTCCGTACCATTTGGGATGGCAATGGCAATGACACCTACGATTTCTCTAACTATACAACCAATCTCTCCGTTGACTTACGCCCTGGCAACTGGAGCAATTTAGATAGAGATGGTAACTTTCAACAGGCAGAGCTAGGTCCCAATCAGCACGCCCAGGGTCATGTTTATAATGCTCTTCAGTACGATGGGGATAATCGCTCATTAATCGAAAATGCCAATGGTGGTTCCGGTGACGACATCATCCACGGCAATAACGCTGATAACGTGCTCCGAGGTAAGGCAGGCAATGACGTTCTTCGTGGTTATTTAGGGGCCGACGAGATTCAGGCCGGCACCGGTGATGATACCGTCTACGGTGGCTTTGGTAATGACCGGCTCTATGGCTTTTCTGGTAATGATAAACTCAATGGTCAAGCTGATGATGACCTGATTCATGGTGGGGCAGGCCATGACATCATCACAGGTGGTTTTGGCAACGATCGCCTCAATGGCGATAAAGGCAATGACCAACTCGTGGGGGGTGCTGGTAACGATATCCTTACGGGGGGTGCTGGAGCGGATAAATTCCAGTTTAAGTCCTTACAGCATGGTATCGATTCCATTACTGACTTTGTCCGTGCCCAAGGCGACAGAATTACACTGGTGGCCAGTGGCTTAGGTGGTGGCTTAACCCAAGGTTTATTAGGTGCAGAGCAATTTGTCCTGGGGTCTGCAACCGATGCCAATGACCGTGTGCTCTATAATAGTTCAACTGGAGCGTTATCTTTTGATATTGATGGCTCAGGCTCTGCGAAGGCTGTCCAGATTGCCACCCTATCAGCAGGTACATCTCTGACGAGAAGTGACTTTGTTGTCGTATAGAATGCCTTATTCCATGGGACGGATGACTTCAGTAAAGATGTCATCTGTCCATTTTTTGTCTTCATTTGTCTGTCTTAATCTAGCGTTTGTTTTAATCTAGCTCTTGATGACGATTAGCCATTTTGAGCCGCTGTTTAAATTTGGTAAGCTGTATGACAATAGTCAGCGTACTGCTATTCTCGCGATTGCTGATTTAGGGTATAACCCATGGCCCACAACACTAACATTACTCTTGCCTGGCAACATTTACCCAATAGTTTAAAAAACTGGCAGCTGTCAATATTACCAGGATTGACCTTAACGGGGCTAATTATCATAGTTAGACTTTTAGGTGTATTTCAAGCTATCGAGTGGAGAACGTTAGATCTATTTTTACGACTTCGATCTGCAGAAACAACAGATACAAGAGTGCTGGTTGTTGCCATTGATGAAACTGATATTCAAAACTTGGGCACCTACCCGTTACCTGGTCAAACCTTAGCAACCCTTTTAAGACAGTTGGACCAATATCAGCCCCGGGCTGTGGGCATTGATATTTTTCGTGATTTACCCGAAAAATCAGGTAATCAAGATTTTGTAGAGGCCTTAGCCGATCTACCCTATGTCTTTGGTATCGAATTTTTAGGGCAGACTGGTGAGAGTATTGGCCCACCCCCCACCTTACCTTACGAAAGAGTAGGGTTTTCAGATTATCCGTTAGATGATGATGGCGCTGTGCGGAGAAGTCTTTTAGGGAGACCTAAAGACTCTGGTGTTTATCAATTCTCCCTGGCCATGCGTCTCACGTCTGAATATTTACGGCATGAAGGCATTCCATTAGAAAATGGTTTAAAGAATCCTGATGCTATGCGCTTTGGGGCTGTAGAAATTGAACCGTTTTACCCTAATACGGGCGGTTACGTAAGAGCTGATGCGAATGCCCAACAAACACTGATTAACTTCCGCAGTGGGCCTGAGCCTTTTCGGATGGTACCGCTCAGGGATGTGTTAGCGGATAATGTCTCCCCCAGTTGGATTAAAGACAGTGTTATTCTCATTGGCATTATTTCTCCAGGTCATAAGGATAATGTGACATCCGCTGCCCTCGTCGGTAAAAATCCTGGTGCCGTGTCTGGCGTTGAAATCCATGCCCATGTAGTCAGCCAGATTCTGAGTGCTGTCTTAGATAATCGTCCCCTACTGCGCAGCCTGCCAGACATTGGAGAATACCTATGGATTTTATGGTGGGGGACTGCGGGAATTGTGCTGGTGGGTGTGGTCCCCACACCGTCGCGACATTTGATTTTGGTGCTGATGACGGGCGTAGGTTTGGTGTTTACCAGCTATGTGGCCTTGTCCGTGGGCTGGTGGCTACCATTAGAGCCGCCATTGATTGCCTTTTTACTGAATGGCCTAGTCTTGCCGGGGATATTGCTATATGACCAGATGTTGCGATCGCGCATCGAAGCTGGTCAACGGGTCATCCGACACACATACAATGCTGTTCACAACGGTCCCCTACAAACCTTAGCTCTCATTCTAAAAGATGTTGATGATCCAGATAAAACGATAGATCGCCCCCAACTATCCGCTAAGCTTGACCAACTCAATCAAGAGATTCGGGCTGTTTACAACACCTTAGAAGAAGAACTTAAACCGCAAAATAACCAACTTCATCTGCAAAGTCAGGGGCCTACTTTAGACCTTGATATGGTTCTGCATGAGTTGCTTTATGAAGTGTTTGAGCAAACAATACAAAGAGATTTTCCACACTTTAAATCCATTAAATTTAACGTAGTTCAATTTGAATCTATGGAGGATTCACGATTGGGCAGGGAAGAAAAGCGATATCTCTGTCGTTTCCTCGAAGAAGCCCTCTGTAATGTAGGTAGATACGCTCAGGGCGCTACAAAGTTAACAGTCAATTGCCTGGCCACAGAAAACGAAAACCTCATTTTAGTTCAGGATAATGGCAAAACTGTTCTTAAGGACGACTCTAAGTACATCAATCGGCTAGAAGGAGGTAGAGGCACCTGGCAGGCTCAGCAGCTAGCTCACCACTTAAAGGGACAATTCAAACGCTTTTCAGTATCCCCCCATGGCACATGTTGCGAATTAAGATGGCCCATTTCCAAATCTAGGTGAAATTAGCTAAGCTCAAGAAAAATGCAAGATTTCAGCATACTAAAGTCTCTTAATATGCCATTTCTCCCTTTAGGTAGTAGATTGACTCGGATAACTTGCTTAGCGCTGATCAGTACCATTGTAGGATTCTCAATGTCTGCGATCGCAGCCTACATGCCATCGGAAGATACAAAGCCCCCCGAAGGACCGACGCTTTCAGGGGGACGTCGAGGGGGATGTGACGATGCCTCAGCCCTTGATTTACTAGCCCTTGCCCCACAACACTCAGTGGGACAAACGTTGACAACACAACCAACATTGGTCTGGTATGTACCTGATGCCAAGGCCTATAACGTTCAGCTAAATTTATACCAATATACCGGTGAGGGTTGGGCCGATATTGTGGAAGGGTTAGACATTGGCCTGAGCACGCAAGGCTATATGAGTTATACGGTACCCGCCACCCTAGAGTTGGAAATAGGCAGTGTCTATGAGTGGCAAATTGTACTAACTTGCATCCCTGATCGTCCATCCAGTGCTCAGGTCACAGGCGCACAGTTTGAGGTGGTTAGCCGTCCCATTGACCTGAGTGCGGTAGACGGTAATCGGGTGCAACAGGCTCAAGAATATGCGATCGCAGGGCTATGGTACGACGCCATGGCACTCCTATCAGATCCGTTGCTAACCCCTGAGGAAAATGACTATAGACGTGAGTTACTAACTAGTCTGGCTGAGTTTGAAGATGTTGAAATTGGGGCTCAACTTCGACAAATCTCGGCAGTTGATTAAGTTTAAGCATTGACTAAGGAATTAGGGGTTAGGTCTGCTTTCTGGTCACTAGGACGAGGCTAACTGGCCTACTCCCTAACACTGACTACCTATACCTCACACTAAAGACAGATAAGATTACCAACTGGATCAGCTAAGTTAGATATTGCAGTGGCAAATACAGCTCAAATCCTGAATAAAATGCCGCATCTTTTATTGCAAGTCTAAATCATGGCCTCTGACTATCCCTGTAACAAGATACTTATTGTTGATGATCATGAAGCAATCTTAAGTGGCACTATCAGTGCCTTATCACAAGAATATCCTGACGCAGCCATTACCACAGCCAACACAGCTCAATCGGCCCAAGGGGAATTATCAATCGCATTACCCGATCTCTTGATCATGGACTTATCCATTCCTCAGGATGCTCAAACACCCTCTGAAGTGGATACAGGCATTGAGCTTCTACGAAAGGTCATGGAAACCTACCCAGAACTTAATATTGTTGTACAAAGTGCCCATATACGTTCACTGATTCGGCTCAAGCCTCAGATTGCGATTCATCAGGCAGGTTTTACCATTATCGATAAAAAATTGCCGATGAAAGAAATGCTGACTAAAGTCGCTTGGGCTTTGCAAGGCTTGATTTATACACCCCGTGATATGCGGACAAGTTTAGAAGTTAGATCCGAATGGCTCACGGTTCTGGAATTAGCCTTCAAAGAAGGTCTCAAAGATAAAATAATTGCCGAAAGAATGAACGTTTCAGAACGCACCGTTCGTCATTATTGGTCTAAGGTCCAGGATGCCCTGGACGTTTACCCTGAAGCGAATAAAAATATACGCATTCAAACTGAGATTCGTGCCCGTGAAGAAGGCTTAATTGCCTAAATTTTAATCAACACCCAGAATTAACATCCAAGCATATGCCTTCACCGGGACATGCGACGTCTCCTAGTTGCCGATGATGAGATTCCAGATACATGGCATACGCTCAATCAGCCTGATGAGATGGTGCCATAACATCACTGGTTAATCCTTGGGCAGCTTTATCGGTTTTGGCAGCCATAATGAAATCATTTCGATGCAGCCCATTTAGAGCATGGGTCCACCAGGTGACTGTGACCTTACCCCATTCAGTCAGTAGAGCCGGATGATGTTGCTCCCCTTCAGCCAGATCACCGACTTTGTTGGTGAACCCCAGGGCGGTCTGAAAATCACTAAAATGGTAAACCCGTTGTAATTGAGGGATGCCCTCTACGGAGATAATATCCCAATCCGGAATCTGAGGCTTAAGTTCCGCTACTTCCGCCTCACTGGCGGGTGGAACCTTGCCACTACAAGGAATACAGGTTTGACGGGTTAATGAATCACTCATTTTTCTTCTCCTGAGTTCAACAGGCCAGAGCCCATACAGTTAGCCCTGGCCTAAAGCTTTCTTTAGTTTACTGAGAGTGCTTCTTTTTCAATCTTCTCTTCTTCATCTTTTGAAAGCACACGCCCTTCGTCCTCAAAACCTTTGAGTTGATCAAAGTTTAAATAGCGGTACAGTTCATCTGCAAAGGGATCGAGCTTCTTCGCAACAATCTCCAAATATTCTTCCATATTGGGAATTCGGCCCAGCAATGCACAGGCAGCTGCCAGTTCTGCAGAACCTAGATATACCTGAGCACCTTTACCCATGCGGTTATTGAAATTGCGGGTGGACGTAGAAAAGACTGTTGCACCATCTTCCACACGGGCCTGATTCCCCATGCAAAGCGAACATCCAGGCATCTCAGTTCGGGCTCCAGCGGCGGCAAAGGTGCCGTAGTAGCCTTCCTTACGCAGCTGCTGTTCATCCATCCGAGTGGGTGGACAAATCCAAAGACGTCCCTTAACAGTACCAGCCCCTTCTAGCACTTTTGCTGATGCTCGATAGTGGCCAATATTAGTCATACAGGAGCCGATGAAGACCTCATCAACTTTGTCGTCAACAACATCTGAAAGAGTTTTGATGTTGTCAGGATCATTCGGTGCAGCCACTAGAGGTTCCTTAATCTCGTTGAGGTCAATCTCGATCACCTCTGCATAGGTTGCATCTGCATCCGCTGACATCAGGCTGGGATTGGCCAGCCAATCTTCCATCGCCGCAATCCGCCGTGCCAAAGTACGAGCATCGGCATACCCACGGGCGATCATGTTCTTCATCAGTGCCACATTGGACCGTAGATACTCAGCCACAGTCTCTTCGCTAAGCTTGATGGTACAGCCTGCTGCAGAACGCTCTGCCGTTGCATCAGTTAACTCAAAGGCTTGCTCCAGCTTCAGATCAGGCATTCCTTCCATCTCAATAATGCGACCGGAGAAAACATTTTTCTTATTCTTCTTCTCGACGGTGAGTAGACCTTTTTGGATAGCTACGTAGGGAATTGCATTAACGATGTCCCGCAGTGTAATGCCAGGCTGTAATTCACCTTTAAATTTGACTAAAACCGATTCGGGCATGTCCAGAGGCATTGCACCGATGGCAGCTGCAAAGGCGACTAAACCAGACCCAGCTGGGAAGGAAATACCTAAGGGGAAACGGGTATGGGAATCTCCGCCTGTGCCCACAGTGTCGGGCATCAGCATGCGGTTTAGCCATGAGTGAATGATGCCATCCCCAGGCTGTAGGGCAACACCACCGCGAGAGGAAAAGAAATCTGGCAATGTGGCATGGGTCTCTACATCCACTGGCTTTGGATAGGCTGCAGTATGGCAGAAGGTTTGTAGCACTAGCCCCGCACTAAAGCCAAGACAGGCCAGCTCCTTCATCTCATCGCGGGTCATCGGACCAGTGGTGTCTTGAGAACCCACCGTCGTCATCAGTGGTTCGCAGGACATACCCGGTCGCACACCGGGCAAACCACAGGCTTTACCCACCATTTTCTGGGCCAATGTGTAACCGTTGCCAGTCTCAGTAGGCGCAGCAGGACGAATAAATACATCGCTAGGTGCTAGGCCTAAAGCTGCACGAGTTTTATCTGTGAGCGCACGGCCAATCATTAGGGGAATGCGTCCACCGGCTCTGACTTCATCTAGCAGGGTGTCAGGTGTGAGGCTAAAGGTGGCAATGACAGCGCCATCCTTGGTAATTTCGCCTTTGCGCACATGGATGGTAACGACATCGCCAGTTTCCATCTGGGAGACGTCGCACTCAATGGGGAGAGCACCCGAATCTTCTGCTGTATTGAAGAAGATAGGCGCGATTTTGCCACCGAGGATGTAGCCGCTTGTCCGCTTGTTAGGAACGTGGGGGATATCTTCACCCAAATGCCAGATAACAGAGTTCATCGCCGATTTGCGAGAGGACCCGGTACCAACAACATCCCCTACGTAAGCCACCGGATTACCCTTGGTTTTTAGCTCGGCAATGGTTTCTAGGGCATTGGGCATTTTAGACTCGAGCATCACCAAACCATGCAGGGGGATGTCTGGACGGCTAGTGGCATGGGGGGCAGGGGAAAGGTCATCTGTATTAGTTTCGCCAGGGACCTTGAAAACAGTGATATCGATGGTGTCGGGAACCTCGGGCTTACTGGTGAACCACTCCGCTGTAGCCCAGGCATCTACGACTTGTTGGGCGTAGTCACTGCCTTTATCCTTGCCCTTGGCTAGCGCTAGTACGTCGTTAAAGGCGTCATATACAAGCAGTGTTTTCTTGAGTGCATCGGTGGCAGCTTGGGCCAGTTCTGCATCTGGAGATTTAAGTAGATCTACCAAGGACTGGACGTTATAACCACCTAACATTGTGCCGAGTAGCTGCACGGCTCTTAGGGGCGATATCAATGGGCTCGTGGTTTCGCCCTTGGCAATGGCGGTTAGAAAGGATGCTTTTACGTAGGATGCTTGGTCAACTCCGGGGGGAATGCGATCGCACAACAGATGCATCAAAAACTCAGATTCACCCTCAGGCGGCTGCTTAAGTAGATCACAGAGATCAGCTGTTTGCTCAGCAGTTAACGGTAGTGGAGGAATCCCCAATGACGCTCTTTCAGCTAAATGTTTGCGATATGATTCCAGCATCACTTACCCCTACGCTATCTTAAAAAATATTAGACCGGAAAAATTGGCAAAAGAGTGCCACTCTTTGGATTCTACATCCATCCTAACGCAATTCCACCTCAGCAGTCGCCCAGGATCCTTATAGCGTCAGGGATAAAAAGATTGTAGAACGTCTCAATGGACTCCTCTCAAACTCAAAATAGAATAGCTTTTTAGGAATTATTCCCGTTATTTCTCCCTATTAGATGAACCTCTCTCTGAGGGAATGGAATACTAATGCCAACTTCATCAAACCGTGTTTTAAGGGATTCCTGAACGCCGAAATATACATTCCAGTAGTTCTCAGTTTTAGTCCAAGGCCGCACAGCCAGATTAACGCTGCTATCAGCCAGCTCTAGGACACCTACCGTAGGTTTAGGCTCTGCTAGCACCAAGTCTTGACCTGCCAAAACTTCCAAGGTCAATTGTTTAACCTTGGCCAAATTTTCCTGATAGGCCACACCGATTACCAGATCCACCCGCAATATTCCCTTGGCTGAATAATTAATGATGTTGTTATCGGTCAGCTTGCTGTTCGGCACAATTACGGTGCGATTGTCCAAGGTGCGTAGGATAACTGTAAACACTTGGATCTCTTCCACAATGCCATTGATATCAGCCGCTTCTATCCAGTCTCCTACTCGAAAGGGCTGAAATAAAATGATTAAGATGCCTGCGGCAAAGTTTGACAGCGATCCCTGCAAGGCCAAGCCTATCGCCAGGCCTGCAGCACCCAGAACAGCAATCAGCGATGTTGTTTCAATTCCTAGCTGACCCAGGGCTGCCAAAATAAAAAAGGCTAAGGTCCCGTAATAAAGGATATTACTAGCAAAAGAGATTAACGTTGGCTCAATGCGAGCCTTTGCCATTAGCTTTTTAATCAGCTGCTTGACAAACGAGGCCATCCAACGACCCACGATTAGAATGATAATTGCAACAATAATCTGTAAGCCAATATCTACAGAGATATCTCGAACTTGGGTCAATAGCTGATTAGACTGAGCAGATGAGATTTGACCTAGCGCATTCATGGATTTATGTGCTTAGCATGACAATATGAGCTAAGTGCTTGATCATACTGCTTTGCTTACGCGCTTAACTGTCTTTCAGCTAGCTATCGGTCAAAACTTTCCATCAAAAAGAGCGATAGACGTGTCTATCGCTCTTGAGGTTGATTTTAGTCAATCGTTAGGATTAACAAAATGGTGTTGCCGAGCGTTGGTATGGTTTCACCGTTTCATCTACATGTCAGTTTCTTGAGAGACTTCGTTTCTAGGCTGCTCGCTGATGCACAGTAAAGTGCTGAGCAGGTGCTGGGAAACCAGCTTGACCAAAGCCCTCGCGAATCACTTTATTGGTATCGAAATACACCTGCCAGTAGTCGTTATTGTTGCAATAGGGGCGTACTGCCAAAACAGGACCCATGGGATTGAATTCCAGAATCTCGACATCTGGAGCAGGCTCTGTCATGACATTGGGAATGGCAGCTAGTTTTTCTTTAAGTAGTGCGATCGCTTGGCTAGGCTCCACAGCATTATCGAGCTGAGCAACTAAATCAACACGGCGATAGGGATTGGTAGAGAAGTTTTGAATTGTATCCGAGAAAATTGTGTTGTTGCCGACAATCGTCATTACATTGTCCATAGTGTTGATTTTGGTAACAAATAAACCAACTTCTTCAATAGTGCCTGTCACTCCGCCTGCTGCAACAAAATCACCGACTTTGAAGGGACGCAAAATAACTAGAAACGCTCCAGCTGCAAAGTGAGCTAATAGACCACTCCAAGCTGCGCCAATTGCAATGCCAGCAGCAGCTAATAGGGCCGCAAAAGATGTAGTTTCAATGCCAAAGAAACCTAAAATGGCAACCACTAAAACAACATTTAGGACAACACCAACGGTAGATTTAAGGTAGATAATTAGTGTTGGATCAATGGTGGTGTTTTTAAGGCTACGGGTCAACAAACCAATGGCAAACTTGATCAGCCAACGACCTACAATCCAGAAAATGAGCGCCCCAACAATTTTGAGACCAACTGCGATCAGAATGCTGGTAGCATTGCTAGCTATATTGGTTAAAAATGCTTCGTTCATTACGATCCTTCCAGCCCAAAATGTATCTACAAAGTGAAAGTATAATATTGAATATAGATATACATTTCTTCCGCTAAAACACTTAAGCTTTCAGCGCACATTATCGATTGTTCTGTTCGTTATTCAGCCTTATTTCTCGTTTTTCGGTAGTTAGCAGTCAAGGTTATTTGTGAAACAATCATCACCTAACTATCTATTGCGGCTACGGCTCTATCTAAACCTTGTGCCAGTTTTAGGCATTCCTGCCTCTCTGTTAACTCTTTATGGTACTCCCCATGAACCTGATGCCCAGCTAAAGCAAGTAAGTCGCTTAGCCGTTGTCTTGGGAATGGGATGGTTATTAGCAACTGTGTTGCTGAGTGCGGGTGCCCATAGCGAATTTTCCCAGCTGGCGACCCTACGATTTTGGATTGCGAGTAGCTTTGTGGGGAGCGGCTATTTTCTGACAAATCTATGGCTGATGCTACGGATATTCCAAGGGAAATCGACTAAGCTCCCAGGCGTTAGCCAGCTAAGCCGCCGGCTACCGGATTAATGTTGCGTTTTGAAAAGATCCGTCTTTTCAGAAAAATACTGCTACTATTCTGCTAAAAATTGGACTGCTGTCCCTGATGTATGGCAGTTTTCCATTACCTTGGGCAAGGGTAGCTATATTAATTAGTCAATTGTGGCCAATAGTCGCTAAACTAACGGCTACATTTCCGCTTTCATAGCCCTTCTTCTCAATTATTATTCTCCAGGTTTGAGGTCATTCTGTGTCCATCCCACACCGCAAAAAACAATCAGCTAAACAGCCAATAAAGAAGGCGGTATTGCCCAAGCAGCGTAAACGTCGTGGGTGGTTGGGCATACCTAAGTGGGCATGGATCACTGTGTCATTGGCCAGTGTAGCGACGTTTTCAGCGGCTACGGGGGCATTGCTGGCGGTGTCTATGAATAGTCAGCCACTGTTACAGAGTCAGCTGTCACCTGAAGAAGCGGCTGTTTTCAGCGAGGATGAACCTATCCTTGCGACCAGTAGTTTGCGCCTCCCCCGTTTGACCAGACCGGTGAATATTCTGGTGCTTGGGGTCAAAGTTCTAACCTCTGATCTCGATCGGTCTGTTGCAGGTGCAGAGGACTTGGGATATCACGCCCTGGTTAACTCCTTTGAGGGCCTATCAGATACTATGCTGCTGCTGCGTTTCAATCCGCGCACGGGGCAGCTCGTGGTGATGTCTGTTCCCCGTGATACCAGGGCATTGGTCAATGGTATGTTGACAAAAATCAATGAAGCTAATTTGGATGGGGGGCCTGCATTAACAGCAGAGTCCATCAGCGACTTGCTAGGGGGGGTGGCGATCGACCGCTATGTTCGTATCAATGTGCAGGGTGTGGAAAAACTGCTGGATGCTCTGGGCGGCGTGACGGTTAATGTGCCACAGGATATGAAATATCAGGACGATAGCCAGCATCTGTACATCAATCTGAAAGCGGGTCGACAAACTTTAGACGGCAATCAGGCGCTGCAATTTCTACGGTTTCGCTACGACGAGAATGGCGATATTGGGCGGGTACAGCGCCAGCAGACAATGATGCGGGCTGTCATTGAGCAAACGCTTAATCCAGCAACCATCGCCCGACTCCCGAAGATTTTGTCAGTTATTCAGTCCCATGTTGATACCAACCTCTCAGTAGAAGAATTGGTGGCATTGGTAGGTTACGGGTCTCAAACTAGCCGTTCAGACGTGCAGATGTTGATGCTGCCAGGTAACTTTAGTAGTCCGACAGAATATAGTCTTAGCTACTGGCTCCCAAATTACGCAAAAATTGATGAGATGGTTGAGCAATACTTTGGGTTAGATGCCGCTCAGATGATGGAGGCTACCAGCCCTTCCTATTTAAGCGTGGTGATTCAAGACAGTACTGGTGATGAAGTTGCAATCCAGTCTTTGGTGGATACTCTCTACGATAGTGGCTATCGCAATGTGAGTGTTGGCTACGATTTGAACGAGGCACTTGCTGAAACCCGCATCGTTGCTCAACGTGGTGATCGTGCCAGTGCATCAATGCTAAAGCAGTTTTTAGGCATTGGTGAGGTGCGGGTTGAAAGTACTGGCAACCTTAACTCAGATATTACAATTCAATTGGGTGAGGATTGGTTAGCCGAACATGGAGCCGCCCTTTGATGCCCAATGAGCGAATTTATCAAATCAAACTGACTTTAACCGATAGCGAACCGCCTATATGGCGACGATTATTGGTCAATGCCACCACAAACTTAGAAGAATTGCATCGCATCGTGCAAATTGCCATGGGGTGGCAAAATTTATCGAACTATCATTACCGCATTGGTAAGCAGCGATCTGATACTGAGCCCTCTCTGTTGCAAATGCCCCTTAATGAAATCATTAGGGATGATCTGGTGCAGTTCTGTTACGTGTATGACCTACGTGACGGTTGGTTTCACACTATAGAGGTGGAAATGATTTTGCCCGCCGACCCTCAAGGCCATTATCCCCACTGCATCACCGGAGAATTACGCTGCCCTCCCGAAGGCTGTGGCGGTATTTGGGGTTACAACGAGCTAATAGAAATTCTCGATGACCCCGATGACCCGCAATATTTGACCCGATGGGATGAAGTCGGTGGGGACTTTGATCCTGACTATTTTGATTTGGGTCTTGTCAACGTACAACTACACTCAGGCTAGTGGCTATTATTTTTCTGGGTTAGACATTTGCTGAAAGCCTTGGGCCGCTTGCTGCCATCCCCGACGAATCTGTGGTCCTTGGTAGTTTATAAACCACTGGCTGCGGGTGGCGAATAAGGCTAATTCCATGGGTAGAGTGAACTGTATTAACCCTTTGCGACGTAATGTGCTGACGTAGGTATCAAACTGCTGTCTTAACTCATTGAGTTCGTCTAAATACCAATCAAGGCTTGCATGACGTAGTGATGCCGACTTTTTGATCCGCTGTAGTTCAGCTTTGAAGGTACTCAATGACGCCATAAACACCTGGTCCCGCATTTGGTCCTGCAGCATGTACTGACTAAAAAGATGCTGGGTGCTTAAGGCTTGATACTGACTGTCAGCGATTTGTTGGGGACGTTTAGAAATTGGCCGCATATCGATTATGGAGAGCGGATGTAAAAGTCTGAGCGGATATCGTTAGGTCAGACACGATGCTGGCCAAATCTTAGCAAATTCGTTGCTAAGGCAGCGACGTAGAATTTCCTGGTGCTTGAAAGCTAATTCCATTTCCAGGGCTTTCTCCAACTCAAACCAGCCAACGTCTGTGACTTCGCCCTTGCTTACCTGAGGATTTAACGGCGGTAGGTCTGCACCTTGACTGAGAAACACCATCACAGGATAGTGCATGGTGACATTTTGGGAGTGGCGGGGCTCACTAAAAACTAGACTAGGTTGATCAAGGGAACCCACTAGTCGATGGTTTGCCTGGATCTCCTGAAGATCCAGACCCAGCTCTTCCCAGACTTCACGAAGCATAGCCCCACCGATGGTTTCGTCATAGTCTAGATAGCCCCCTGCTAAACACCACTTGCCGACCTCAGACGGCAGGTCAGGACCACGTTTATTCAGGGGGACGTAGGCGTTACCGTCACAAACGACCACGACAATGGCCAGAACGGTAACGCTACGGCTGATCCAAAGCTCCTCGCCGTCAACGATGACACAGCGATTGGGAGTACTGGTGAATTTAGCCATTGATTAACCCGGAAAAGGGCCTAGTTACTTTGGTTGTTAAGATAAGTCGCGATCGCATCCTCTGCAATCTGTGCCATGCTCATGCCCTTGGTGGCGGCGGCTTCCTTCAGCTGTAGGTAAACTTCACCAGAGACACCGACACGGTGCTTACGACGACCTGATGCCTTCTTGGCAGGTACATAGGATTCAGCAAAGTTACGAATCGCGTCGAAACCGAGGCGATCGCAAAAATCACCAAAGCTTTCACCAGACTGGCGACCTTTCTTAAAGAAGGCAAACATTGGCTCTAGAGTACTCTCCAGATCATCAATGTTCATTTTCTGCATGTAAGGCTGGGCTAATCGGGTTTGATTAGGCGAACCTCCGAGCCACAGCTGATAGGAATTAGGCGCGCTACCCACAAAGCCAAGTTCAGCCATGTAGGGGCGGGCACAGCCATTGGGGCAACCGGTCATGCGAATCACAAAGTGTTCTTTCTTTAGCCCTAGCTTATTCAGCAGTGCTTGAATTCGGTCAAGCACAGTGGGCATAGCTCTTTCCGACTCAGTAACCGCCAAGCCGCAGGTAGGTAGAGCTGGGCAAGCCATGGCATAGCGGTGAAGCAGATTGATTTGATTATCTGCTTCAATGCCGTTGCTAGTTAGGATACGGTCAATTTCGTCCTTATCAGCTGGGTTGATCTCCGTTAGCAACAGACTTTGGTTGCTAGTAAGACGGATGGGCAACCGATAACGTAATTCAATTTCCTTCAGCGCTGACTTGATCTTGAATGCACCATTGTCATAAATCCGGCCATTCTCAATATGGACACCGAGGAAGAGATTGCCATCGCCCTGCTCATACCAGCCTAGATAGTCATAGAACTTCCATTCTGGCAAAGGTTTAAAAGGTTGCAGGCTCTTGCCAAAGTACTCCTCAACCTTGGCCCGGAACTTCTCAACGCCCCAATCGTTGATGAGATACTTCATCCGAGCATGGCGGCGCTGTACACGATCACCATAATCACGCTGGGTGGCCACAATTGCCTTTACCAGGTCATAGACATCTTCCTTATCTACATAACCAATTTCATCAGCAATACGGGCAAAAGTTTCCTCTTTGTTATGGGTACGTCCCATACCGCCACCGGCCAATACGTTAAAGCCCAGTAACTCCTTATTTTCATCAACAATTACCACCAGAGTGACATCCTGGGTATAGGCGTCTACGGAGTTGTCTCCCGGTACAGTCACCGAGCACTTGAACTTACGCGGCATATAGTGGGTGCCGTAAATGGGCTCGACACTGTCCTGGAAGGTGGTGCCATTGCCATTACTCTGACGCGCAGCGACGACATCTGGGTGCTCTTCACCAGTGACGGCCTTTTCGCCATCTAGCCAAATTTCATAGTAGGCGGGAGTTTGGGGCGTGAGTAAGTCAGCAATCCGGTTAGCATAGTCCCGGGCATAGACATACTCTGGTTTGTCCTTAAAGGGAGCGGGTACAGCCATCACATTGCGGTTCAAATCGCCGCAGGCTCCCAGGGTGGACCCCATGCTACGAATAATCGACGCCATGGTGGCCTTCAGATTTTTCTTTAGGATGCCGTGGAGCTGGAACGCCTGGCGAGTGGTAGCCCGAATGTTGCTGTAGCCGTATTTGTCCGACAGCTCATCTAAGGTCAGATACATTTCCGGTGAAACTAAACCTCCAGGATTGCGGGTCCGCAACATCATGCGGTAATCCTTTTCCTGACCTTTCACTCGGTTATCGCGATTATCTTGCTGGTAAGACCCATGGAATTTCAGGATCTGGATACCGTCTTCACTGAAATGAGTAGTGTCTTGGGCAAGCTCGGTTGCTACAGGTTCCCGGAGAAACTGACTACGTTCCTTAATCCCTTCCAGTCTGGATACTTTCTTTACAGGATTAATCGCCGGAACCGACGACTGAGCTACGTGGCTATTAGTAGAAATCGGGGTTTGAACCATGATGCAGCGGTCGATAGCAGAACAAGAACTGATGAATCCGAAAAACGAAACAGGCTATGGAAAAGCATCCAAGCCTAATATTTAAGTGTCTCGGTTGATTAGACTAGCGGAGCTAAATTGTAGTCAGATAGCTAGTCAATAACGGTATTACCCGGTAAATCGTTAGATTTTGATTTCCCGGTAATCCGCTCGGGATAGTGGTGTATACCCAATGGTATCATTGCCAACCATTTTGTGAGTGGTTACTCTCTGGCCAAATGTTATCTGATGCTGAAAATCAAGACTGGGCTGCAGTGATTCCACTTTATCCATGGTAAGCCCTTAGGATTGAGTTACCTATCTTGCCAAGCGGAGGCTCAATCTATGGCAGATGCCACCATGTACAGCGAAGAGATGTTTGTGTTGCTGATTCCTGGCAACGAGGAGGTCTTTTTAGAACCTGATGAGCTATTGGCTAAGCTCAAAGCCATGTTAGAGAAGTATCCTGGCCCCTTTCCCAGAGACTTACAAAAATTTGACTTAGTTGAACAGCAAGCTCTACATCTACGCGATACTGCCTGTGAGTTTGAAGTTACCCCCGGGGTGTCCTGGCAGTGGTATGCGGTGAGACTGGAGAAGTAGGCATGGGTAGTAGGCAATAGGAACGGTGCTTCCAGTAAAACGGGAGCATTCTGCATTGGCATAAAACTTCTATTAAATTATATGGTGTCCTGAATGCACCGACTCCTCTTCTCCCCCTGGTCCATCCCGTTTCTCTAGAGAACTATGTAGAATGAAGAACAAAATTATGCTGTCTCAACACAATTAGTTGACCTGTGGATGAACTCAGGACGGGGTTAGAGTTAGCAACCCACGTTGAACTGGCCGCCCTGGCCGAGGTATTATTTCGACCCAAGTTTAATCCTTTAGATTATTGGTGTACCCCTTCCCCCCAGAAGGTGCAAAGTTGCGATCGCACCCATCGTATCCAACAAATAGACGCTCGACTGCGCTATCTGGCGGCTGATGGTTTGACGGTGCTGCGACAAGACACCCAGCAGCTGAGCTATCGACAAATTCTGCTACAGCTCAACCGTCACCTTAAACTTCGGTTGTCTACGCGATTATCCACCCTCGATTTAGAAGCCGAAATATTTTTGCAGTTACTCGAAAGGACCTGGCAGCAGCTACCTCCCAGTCAGCAACGTCAGCTGCAAAGACGATTGACCAATGAATTGGCGCAGATGAAAGAGTTTCAACGGCTATCGCCTCAATTACAACAAAACCCTATGGCCTTAGTGCTTAAGGGAGGCGGTGCCGTTGCTGCTAGTTCGGTGATTCGCCCCTGGTTACTGCAGCAAATTGCAAAACAGTTTGCGCTCCAGATGGCACGTTATCAGGTGGCTCAACAAACCCTGCGCGGGGCCGCTACTTTGGGCACTAAAGTGCAGGGGAAAGCGGCTATCCATCTGGCTTCCCGCGGCATGGCTATTAATACGGCACGATACAGTGCTGTACGGGGTGTATTTGCTTGCTTAGGGCCAGCCCTATGGACTTGGTTTATCGTCGATCTAGGCTGGCGAGCAATTGCCTCAAACTATACTCGCGTGATTCCAGTCGTATTTACTCTGGCCCAAATTCGATTGATCCGCGATTCGGATAACTTATTATCCGATCATGCAACGTTGGAAGCGGCGGCATAATTTGGCAGACATATATGACGACAAATAGCGTCTCTGAGGATAGTCCCAAAAATCACTATGAACTTTTGGGGGTGAAGCCGACGGCCTCCCCCCAGGAAATTCGTCGCGCTTATCGGGAGTTAAGCAAGCTCTATCATCCTGATACGACTGAGTTATCAAGTGCGATCGCAACCAAAAAGTTTCAAGCCCTCAATGAAGCCTATGGCACCCTAAGCAATCCAGAACAACGTCTTAGCTACGATAGTAAAATAGGCTATTCTCGGTTTTACGTGAGCCAAGCCCCCAAAGATATTAGGACGGGTTCTGGCAAAGATTCACCCTTTGAGTCTCGCTATACCTACCTTGATCCGACCGATCGCCCCCTATCTGCAGGGGAGATATTTGCTCTGTTTATACTGGGGCTAACGTTTGCCGTCTGCCTGGCCCTAGTATTTATTTTGGGGATCGCCGATAGTGATTTTACCCTGTCTGTCTTACAGCCTTAATTTAGCAATAGCAATACTCCATGGCCCTTCCCTCCACTGATACACCTCTGTACAACCACACGCTGCCTGACATTGAGCTATGGCTGACCCAGCAGGGTTGCAAGCAAGACAATTCTGAACTCAATCGCTGGGAAATTTCCAAGGCAACCTGGCGAGCAGATTTAATTCTAGAAACGGACTCGCTAGTTGTGCGTTATTTAGATGCAGGCGATACCGGGGAGGACATTCAACGGGGTTTCAAATATTCCCTAAGCCGTCAAGATTTAGAAGATGCCATTTTTGCGGGTCCTTAACTTTACACAGCGCATTTTAAGTATTTAGGAGTCCCGACCTTAACGTGGTGATTAAAAATATTGATCACATCGGTCTGACTTACAGACGCGGTGGATTGACTCATAGGTAGCAGCACGCCGACCAAATAACCTATATCGATTGTCACGGATGAATATGTACAGCTGATCCCCAGAACGCTTCAGGCCCGGCAAGCTACGGTAAGCAGCCACAAACAGAGCACCAACTGGTAGCAAGGCTCCAATTTCTTCAGCAGCAGCACTGCCCTGCCAACGCCTCTTAGGATTAGCCTCATCAATTAGTAGCATCCCTAACTCACAATCAGCAGCTGTAACGTTGAACTGCTCCAGGATTTCAGCATCTTGCATCGACCCATAATGAAAGCGCTGGCCTCGATCAAGCCACTCTAACCATTGGACTAAGGTTGTACAGAGATTACAGTCGCCATCGTAAATTACGCAGTGCATAGGGATCACTCTAAATAGAATAGGTACAAGCCGGACACAGACGACTTACAGGAAGAGAGCTTATATTCAATATCCAGAGCAGTCAAAAATCAGCTTAGAAATCAGGCTTTTTAGGAAATCACTATAGATTTAAGCCCATGCATCACACCCGTTTATTCCTTAACTATAGGAATAAAACCTGTCAGCTTGACCCGGTGTTAAGGCACCTCCAATGTAGCTTGCTATACATTAAGAACGTTATTCAAGGCACAAAATCACGGAATGATGCATGTTAGCTTAAGCACATTTTCAAATTTTTCTTAACCTTGCCTTTACCTGAGCTCGGTAGTTTTCACCAAGAATGTCTTTAGACATTTTTGGTGAGGAGTTTAAGTCAAAGCAATCATGGAATTCAAAGCACGGAAAATGCGCTACGCATACTCAGCGACTCTGCTTGCTCTATTAACTAGCCTGGCTGCTTGCGGCGGTGGCACTACAACTGATACCGCCGATGCACCTGCTGACGGTGGCACTGAAGTTGCTGCTGCTGGTGGTGTCTCTGGCGATGTTTTAATTGATGGTTCTAGTACCGTATTCCCCATTGCAGAAGCAATGAGTGAGGAATTCAGCATTGTTAACCCTGATGTCAATGTAACTGTCGGCATTTCGGGTTCCGGCGGTGGCTTCAAGAAATTCTGCGCTGGTGAGACTGATATTTCCAATGCTTCTCGTCCTATCAAGGATGAAGAAGTTGCGGCTTGCGAAGAGGCAGGCATTGAGTTTATCGAGGTGCCCGTCGCTTTTGACGGTCTGACCATTGTGACTAATCAGGCTAATGATTGGGCTCAGTGCTTGACTACTGAGCAGCTAAACACCATGTGGTCTCCTGATGCTGAAGATCAAGTTAACAACTGGAACCAGGTAGATCCGTCCTTCCCCGATCAGAAACTAGATCTGTATGGTCCTGGTACTGACTCTGGTACATTCGACTACTTCACCGATGAAGTGAATGGTGAAGAGGGTGCGAGCCGTGGTGACTATGCTGCCAGTGAGGATGATAATTTAATCGTGCAGGGTGTAACGGGTGAAGAGGGTGCCCTAGGTTACTTTGGTTACGCCTACTTTGAAGAGAACTCTGACTCTTTGAAGGCGGTTGAAATCCAGAACGAAGCTGGTGAGTGTGTAGCTCCTTCTACTGAGACTATCGCTGATGGCTCCTACAACCCCATGTCCCGGCCCCTGTTCTTCTACGTGAAGAAAGAAGCCTACGACACTAAGGAGCAGGTCAAGGCCTTTGTTGACTTCATGCTTGATCCCAAGAATGGCGAGCTAATTGGTGATGCTGGTTATGTTGCATTGCCTGATGAGATCTTAGCTAATGCCAAGGCTCGTGTTGATGAGGCCAAGCTAGGCAGCGACCCTACCAACCTGTAGGGTTTAAACCCATCAGGGGCTCTCTGCCTGATGATTGGTCATTGCAACTGGGGAGAGTGAACTCTCCCCAGTTCTCTTTGGCTAAGTTCTGTTCTGCATCGCTGGATGCATCGTTTCTGGACAAAAATTTAGTAGTCTATTTTTGCATCTGATACTCTTATTCCCTGCAAACGAGAGTGACAGCTGACCTAAAGCATTGGCTTAAACATTGGATGCACTCGAACATTGTCCACGTCCAAAACGGTCGTTTTGACCCAGAGTAAGCAGGTGCCTGGACGTGGTGTAGCCTAAACCCAAGCTGAGGACTTTATGCATGACAGCTGAGCTTCCCTTAAATGATATTGCCCCTGGTGCTTGGCAACCGAATCGCAGTCGTTCTCAAGCTATTCAGATGATCGTTAAGATCATCTGCGGAGCATTTGCTGCAATTTCGATTGTCACCACCATTGGTATTATCGCAACGCTCATTTTTGAGGCCTTTTCTTTCTTTGGAGATCTACCAGCTGAGCTGTCAAAGGATGGCGAAAACGTCTCTTATATTCAAGGGGTTATTCATTTCCTAACGGCTGGCCGTTGGACACCTTTGTTTGCGAGTAAGCAGTTTGGAATTTTTGTGTTGATCAGTGCGACGCTGATGATCACCTTTATTTCAATCGCGGTAGCCCTCCCCTTGGGACTATTAGCTGCCATCTGCCTGAGCGAATATGCGAGTCCCAAACTACGTAAAATCCTCAAACCTGTTCTAGAAATTCTAGCGGGTGTGCCGACGGTGGTTTATGGTTACTTCGCTCTGTTGACTGTTACCCCTTTCTTGCAGGCATTTTTAGAGCCTGTGGAAGGTTTCAATTCCCTAAGTGCGGGCATTGTTTTGGGAATTATGATTACGCCTATGGTGGCGTCTTTGAGTGAGGATGCCATCTATTCTGTGCCTCAGTCCTTACGTGATGGTTCCTATGCATTGGGAGCCACCAAGCGTGAAACGGTTTGGTCTGTTGTTTTGCCTGCTGCGCTTTCAGGAATTGTTTCATCCCTGATTTTAGCGATGTCACGGGCCATCGGTGAGACCATGATTGTGACCTTGGCGGCAGGCGCAAACCCTACCCTGGGCTTTAATCCATTCGTACCCGTCATGACCATGACAGCTTACATTGTGCAGGTGACAAAGGGGGATGCTCCCCATGGAACCATTGCCTACGAAACTCTGTACGCAGTGGGCATGACCCTATTTTTAATTACCCTTGCTCTCAATGTCTTTAGCTTTTGGTTTGTGCGTCGTTTCCGTCAGAAGTACGACTAATGAAAGCGTTTTCTGAGTTAACGCAGACCGTGTGATGAGTAGTAGAGCAAGTGAGCAAATAGGAATACAAGGACATGACGGCTCAAGGGATTGAAGATAAGGATGTACCAACTGGCAACTTTAAGCAGGATTTGTCCGGTCGCTACAACCTAGATAAAGTATTTGCAACAGCTGCATGGACTGCCACTATCATTTCTGTTGTGGTGCTGGCATGGTTGTTGTTTACGATTTTGCAAGATGGTTTAGGCACGCTAAACCCTAACTTTTTTACAGCATTCCCATCACGAAAAGCTGAGCAGGCCGGTATCAAGGCAGCTTTCTTCGGCACCATGTGGGTAATGGGGATTGTGGCAGCGGTATCGTTCCCCATTGGTGTGGGTGCAGCCATCTACCTTGAGGAGTTTGCCACTGATAATTGGTTTACCCGGTTGGTGGAAATAAACATTGGGAACCTGGCTGGTGTGCCCTCAATTATTTATGGTTTGCTGGGTCTAGCTGTTTTTGTGCGTATTCTTGAGCCCTTAACAGGTGGACGCAGTGTGCTCTCCGGGGGGTTAACGCTCTCGCTACTGATTTTGCCAGTGATTATTGTGGCTACGCGAGAAGCTCTCAGAGCAGTACCCAACAGCATTCGTTTGGCGGGTTTTGCGTTAGGTGCTAATCAGTGGCAGGTTGTCTGGCATCACGTGCTACCCAGTGCAATGCCTGGTGTCTTAACTGGGGTGATTCTGGCGCTATCTCGCGCTATTGGAGAGACAGCACCTTTGCTCGCTATTGGTGCGGTTGCGTTTATTCGCTCTACACCTGAGAACTTGCAAAGTCCGTTTACGGCAATGCCCATTCAAATCTACAACTGGGTTGGCCGTCCCCAAGAAGAATTCCACCATATCGCAGCGTCAGGAATTATCGTGCTGATGGTCATGCTGCTGTTGATGAATACGATCGCAATTTACTTGCGTAATCGTTTTCAGAAGACGCACTAGTTTACCGCATTCATTTACCAAGATATTGGGTATTCGCAGGAATTATAAATTATGCAAGATACACGTCCTAAAACTATGACCGATACAGCTTTAAAGGCTGAAAAAATCTCAGTTTACTACGGATCTAGCTTGGCGGTTAAAGACGTTTTTCTGGATATTCCTCGTAACCAAATTGTGGCCTTTATTGGTCCATCTGGATGCGGCAAAAGTACTGTGCTGCGATGTTTTAATCGGATGAACGATCTGATTCCAAGTGCTCGCGTTGACGGCAATATTCTGTTTGACGGAGAAAACATTAAGCGATTTGATCCCGTAGAACTACGTCGCCGCGTGGGCATGGTTTTCCAGAAGCCAAACCCTTTCCCAAAGTCCATCTATGAAAATATTGCTTTTGGTGCTCGTATTAATGGTTACCAAGGTGATATGGATGAGCTAGTGGAGCGATCCTTAAAAGGGGCAGCCCTTTGGGATGAGGTCAAAGATAAGCTCAAAGACAGTGGTTTAGGCCTATCAGGTGGGCAGCAGCAGCGTTTGTGTATTGCTCGTGCGATCGCCATCGAACCCGAAGTCATCCTCATGGACGAGCCCTGCTCTGCCCTTGACCCCATTTCCACACTAAAAATCGAAGAGTTGATGCATGACCTGAAGACACAATACACAATCGTGATTGTGACCCACAATATGCAGCAGGCATCCCGCGTTTCAGATAAGACTGCCTTCTTCAATGCACAGGCCACTGAAGCTGGTGGCAAGATGGGGTATCTGGTGGAATATGACGATACGCAGTTGATATTTAGCAATCCTCGCGAAGAATACACCCGCGACTATGTATCTGGCCGATTCGGTTAATTCACCGGTTGGCTATCCACATCATCCAAGCGTTTCAAATTATCTCCGTAGGGGCATCTCTTGTAGGTGCCCTGTTTTTTGTATGCGGTAGGGGGATTGCATGCAATCCCCCTACTGGAATAATAAAATTCCGGCTTGTATGAGACCGATAGTAAAACCCAAAATTCCCCCCAGGTTAACAATGGCTTGTAGCTCATTGCGGACAATGCCTTGAATCGCCATTTCCAGGTTTCGTGGGGACGTGGCATTGACCCGTTCCATAATCACCTGGTCAATATCAAGAATGGGAATTGCCTTAGCAACAATGTTTTCCAAATCTTCTTCCAAATATCGTTCCAGGATAAGAGCGAGTTCTTGACTAGCAGTATCCAGAGAATCCATAACGACTGAGGATGTCTGTAATCGTTTCAGTAATCGCTGGGCTACCTTGTGCCAGTCAATGGAGTCACTTAACCCCCTGAGCAACGGCACCCCGTCTGTTTGTAAATAGCTGCGAATAGTCTGCCGCAGGGTGAGCCTGAGTTGTTGGACGGTCGATATTGGAAAATCCTGGAGTGAGAAATTTTGCAACCATTCTTGAAACCGATTTTCCACGCGTAGAGCGTTAATCAGTTCAGCAATGCGACTGTTACACTTGGCCGGTTCATCTAAACAATAGGTGCGTAGACGGGTGAGAGCATTGCGCACGCCCAAAATATTGGCGACCACCCAATACGTACCGCTAGTTTTTTCTCGTAAAGTTTCGTCAATCACCTTAATATTTCGATCGGTGAGAAAGTCAATAATTAAGCGACGTAGACGATCAGGCGGCAAAATGCCCTGGCGCACCCAGGTAGAAATTTGTTTGGCCTGATTTTCGTTTAGACGAAAATTCAGCAGGACCTGATCAAAAATATGGTCAATTTGATCAGCCAGAAAATTCTCATCCCGGGCCCATACTTTTAACATTTTGGGTAAAGATTGGCCCAGCATATCCTGAAGAATATTGCCGAGGATATAGGCTGTTTTGTCCTGGTTGCTAGTCTGGGTTTGGGTAAGGGCTAAGTTCAAGAGCCAACGAATGGCACCCTCCATACGTTCAGTTTTAAGTAGTCGCTTCGCCAGCCGCTGTAGCTCTTCGGGCGTCAAAAGTGACCCCATGATCGTATCGGCAATCCGCTTGGCCAGACGGTTTTGGTTGCTCGGAATCAACCCTGGCGTAAATGGTAGTCGTTGGCCAAACAGGTGGATAGGACGATAGGGTCGGAATAACATTTTGATGGCTAAATCGTTAGTGAAATAGCCAATAATGCCACCCACAATGGGGGGCACAACCAACACAATGGGAGAAACTGCGATCATTTTTGCGCCACCAGGACACCCATCATCCCCCCGACGAGAGGATAATGCACAGCCTCACGAAAACCGACTTCTTGGGCCAGGGCAACTTGCTCACTACCCATAGGGAAACGATCTACGCTGGGACCGATATAAGCATACTCTTCGGTCAGACCGCATCGCTGAGCGGTGGGCACCACAATGATGTCGAGATACCATTGCTGGAACTGCTTAACGAAAGCAGAACTCGGACGATGAAAATCCAAAATAGCGGCTTTGCCATTGGGCTTTAAGACCCTGTGGAGTTCACTCAGCCCCTTGGAAATATTGATGAGGTTGCGTAGACCATAGCCCATGGTCAGGGCGTCAAACTGATTGGTCTCAAAGGGCAAATTAAGGGCATCAGCTTCAACCCAAGTAGTGCGGGTGGTATAGCCCCTGGTGGCAGCACGTTGGGCTGCGATCGCAAGTTGCTCAACCGCAAAATCTGCCCCGGTCACCCGACCATCAGCCCCCACTTTTCGTGCTAGCAGTAAGGCCAAATCACCACTACCGCAGCATACATCCAGAACATTCATCCTTGACTCGGCACCACTCCAATCTACAGCCATTTGCTTCCAAACCTTGTGTAGACCAAAGCTCAGAGATTGGTTTAAGTCATCATAGACCGGTGCAATCCGGTCGAATAAGTCACGAATATAGTTGGCATCGGGAGCAGCCTGAGCCATCAGTTCCTTCCTACGGACAAGTGTGATCAGCGACCCTAGCATACAATTGATGCTGACTACGGCAACTGAATCCGCCTTTTATCATACTGCCGCTTGAGCCTATTGAGAGCGGACTGCAACTAGAGCTTGAGCCATTTGATTCGTTGCAATCGTTAGAATATTGCTGACATCAGTGAGCGTGCGATAGCTGTGGGCCCAATGGAGTGACACCACTGCTAACAGACGTTCTTGAAATATGATAGGGGCAACTAAATGAGCTCGTGTACCTGTTGCCTCGTAGAGATGATCATTGACGTTGCTAGCGCTCACGTCGGGCAAGGTTTGCAGAGTACGAGTTGCCATTACCGCCTGCACTAACGGGTTACTGTCTAGGCTTTGACCACCCAAGTTGCCAAACGTAGCCGTTGCCCCATTGTCTACACACTTGATGACACATAGCTGAGCTGATAGCGTTTGTCCCCATCCATCAGCAATAAACTGTAGTGCCTCGCTTTCCTGCATCGCCATGTGGGCAATCTCAGCGACTCTGCCCATGAGCTGAGATTGCCGATCAGCAACATACAGTGCATGATGACTTTCCTTAAGCAGCTCATAGGTGTCGGCAGCCTTTTGAACTAGCTGTTTTAGAATATTTGGCTCCCAAGGCTTAGTAATATAGCGATAGACTTGGCCATTGTTAATGGCTTGAACCAAATCTGTAACGTCTGTAAACCCTGTAAGAATAATACGAACCGTGTCCGGAAAGTCAGGCACCGTCTTACTCAGGAACTCAGTGCCGCTCATATCAGGCATCCGCTGATCAGAGATAATGACCGCAACTTCGCCATCATCTTCTAATACCTCTAATGCTTTTCTGCCGCTCTCAGCTCTCAAAACCTGATATTCGCGACGGAATGTGCGGTATAGCAAGTCTAAATTGTCGGGTTCATCATCGACAACTAGAAGCCGAGGTTTTTGCCTGGTCAAAACTTGTGCTGCATTTAAAGGACTGACTGTGTTCATAAAGACTTGCAGGAGTACACAGAGAGGGCTACTCACAGGATAACGATACCCATCGAATCACACCAGACTGTGTTTGACTGATGATATTAGTAAACCCAGGTTAATTCTGGAGTAACGATTGATAGAAGTTATCTGGCTAGTGATGCAATATACCTGAACTGTCAAGCTAACCCCAACTGCGGCTAGCTACAATAAGGAAGCTGACTAGAAAATTTAAGAGATGTTACAGTCAATTCTGCATGCCGCCATCAACGTTTCAAATCTGGCAACAGCAGAACATTTCTATGGAACAGTCCTTGGACTAACCAAAGTAGAACGAACCCTGAAATTTGCTGGAGCATGGTACCAGCTAGGCTCTTTTCAAATCCACCTAATTGTAGCGGAGCGTGATTATTCTCAGCCAGCCCCTGATGAAAAGTGGGGGCGTCAAGCACATTTAGCATTTGCAATTACAGATTTAGACGTTGCCAAACAGCGATTAAAGTTAGCTCATATACCGATGCAAGCCAGTTCGTCTGGTCGTGCAGCGATATTTGTCCAAGACCCAGATGGTCATGTTATTGAATTGAGCCAACTGTAAAATATCAGATTAAATTGCCTATAGCGCAATGCTGGCAAAATGTTTATATGGGGGCATGGTAGCGTGAAGATTAATTCTTATTCTTGATATTTTTCTTTCTAAACGGGGGCTATCCGTGAAGTTTGTTATTTTAGGATTGCTTTTTGCTTTAGTAGGATTTCTCTTAGTGGAGTTAGCCCTGAAGCTCTTGTTTGGGTTTGGCAATCCACCTCTCTATGTAGCTGATGATACTATCGGGTATCTGTTAGCCCCCAATCAGCGAGTGCGACGCTTCGGTAATTTAATTAACATCAATCAATATTCCATGCGGTCGAATGAGATTGAAAAAACTCGACCGTTGAATATTCTAAGGGTATTTCTAATTGGCGACTCTATTGTTAACGGAAATTGGTGGACCGATCAATCTTCTACATTATCGGTAAGACTAGAGAATAGCCTTCTTCAATATGATGAGATACAGTGGGCTGAAGTGCTCAATGCATCTGCCAATTCATGGGGACCTCGCAACGAACTGGCTTATCTACAAAAATTTGGAATCTTTGAGTCACAAATTGTCATACTGGTGATCAACACTGATGATCTCTTTGGTGTCCAGCCTAATTCGCTTCAGGTGGGTAAAGACCGCAGTTATCCAAATCAAAAGCCTTTGCTTGCTATCTTAGAAATCTTTAACCGCTTTAAGAAACAACAACCTATTCCAGGTTTAAAAGAGGTTCAGAACGAGAAAGGAGATCGCATTGGCAAAAATCTAACAGCCATTATTGAGATCAAGAAATATGTAGTTACCAACAACGGCATATTGTTGTTAGCCATGACCCCTCTTAAACGGGAGGTGCTCCATGGTCCAAGAGATTATGAGATTGTTGCCCGTGAGCGAGTGGATAAACTAGTCGCTCAGCAACAGATTCCCTATATAGATTTCTTACAACTGTTCCAAGATACCCCTATACCTGAACATCTTTATCGAGATCATATTCATCTCAGCCCCAGTGGGAATACCTTGGTGACTCAATCTTTAACCGCCCTTACCCTCGAAGTCTTGGCCAAGTAAAACCAGTTTTCTCTGAACAGCTACGTAACCTTTCTTTGCAGTGAACCCGATCCACTGCCTTCTGATAATTACTGTGATAATATCAATCACATAGCTAGGGGTGCCCACTCAAACGGGCTGAGATTATACCCTCGGAACCTGAGTCTGGGTCATGCCAGCGTAGGGAAGCAGCCGATTTAGTTGACTGTTACTGCTGAATGCATCCGTGGGAAAGTCAAGGGGTGATATCTGTTATCTACAGACTATGCTCATCGCTCCTAGTATTCTGCCCAACGCAATGAGGAAGCATGGTGTCCATAGGAGCGATCGCGCTACTAGTGACTCTAGTAACGGCAGCAGCATTTACCCTACTTGGTGTGCTTTATGCTGGGCGTCAACGGATTGATTTAGAAAGCTACATGGTCAATCGCAACCAGGTTGGTGGTTGGTCAGCCTTGGCAACGGTGACGGCTTCAGCTTTGGGAGCCTGGATTTTATTTAGTCCCCAGGAGGCAGGCTCCGCGTTTGGTGGAGTGTCAGCTATTTTGGGTTATTGTCTTGGTTCAGCAGGGGCCGTGGCCTTATTTTTTATCGTAGGGCCAAGACTACGCCACCTAATGCCCCAGGGTCATTCCCTAAATGAGTATGTAAAGCATCGCTTTGGCGGCCCCATGTACTGGCTGGTGGAGACGGTAATTGTTTTTTACATGTTTATTTACCTGGCAGCAGAGCTAACAGCTATTGCCAAGGCATTGCAGCTAGTGGCCGATGTTCCTCTAGGAGTCACCGCTCTGGTAGTGATTACAGCAGTGTTTATTTACACGACGGTAGGAGGTTTAGGCACCACTATCTTGACTGATGTGGTTCAGTTTGTGGTGATTGTGCCCTTGTTGTTGATCTGCTCAGGGATGATTGTTGTGGCTTTGGGGGGGACAGATGCCTTTATTGCTGTTTCTGCTCAGCAGCCCGAGCTATTATCCTTGGGCAACATTGATGGTGTTCGCTTTGGAGCCACACTGATCATTGCTATTGTTGCCGCAGAGGTTTTTAATCAGGGCAACTGGCAACGAGTTTATGCCTGTCGTGACAGCCAAACAGTGCGTCGAGCTTTTCTGGGGTCGGCAGTTATCATTTTGCCACTGATCTTTATTGCAGGCTTGTTAGGTGTGTTGGCAGTTCCCTTAGCAGCAGAACAACCGGACATTATTGGTGCAACTGCGTTCTTTGGTTTGTTGAGCCAACTCGCGATGCCTGGTTGGGTGTTAGTCAGTGTGATTGTATTGGCTCTGGTTCTAGTAATGAGCAGCCTGGACACCATGCTCAATGGTATTTCAAGTGTGTTCACGCTAGATCTTATGCGCGTGTTGCCTGACCCGTCAGCGAAGAATGTGCTGAGAGTTTCACGAATTTTAACTGTTTTGATAGGGGTGCCTGCGATCGCAATTGCCTCCCAAGGCTACAGCGTACTGTATTTATTTTTTGTTGCCGATTTGATTTGTGCAGCCGTCTTATTCCCCATGCTATATGGTTTATACAGTCGCCATCTTACAGGGTGTAATGCCTTTGTTAGCTCGCTCATAGGGATGGTGGCAGGATTACTGTTTTTTCAAAAACCAGACTTTTCACCCTTATTTCCAATGGTGCCTGGTAGTGCAGATCTACTCCATAGCTTTGCAGCAGCGCTGATTACTTCAACAGTGGTCACACTAGTTTGGACTACCTTAGCAAAACAAAATGGTACAGCTCCCGTTTTTAATTACGATCAGCTACAAGCTACACCTTATGTAGCTCAAGCTGAAGACAGCTTGCCAGCCTAATTCCTGGGCCGACCTGGCCAAGTCGTCACCATTTGTTACCCCACTTTATTTTGGTTTAAAGATGAGAACAAACTGGATTACCCCCCGTCGAGGACAAGCGAATGTTACCCAGATGCACTATGCGCGTCAGGGCATGATCACAGAGGAAATGGCGTATGTAGCTAAGAGAGAGAATCTACCTGCTGATCTGATTAAAGAAGAAGTTGCTCGGGGACGGATGATTATTCCAGCCAATATCAACCATCCCAATCTAGAGCCTATGGCTATTGGCATTGCCAGTAAGTGCAAGGTGAATGCCAATATTGGTGCTTCTCCCAATTCTTCTGATATCAGCGAAGAGTTGGACAAAATGTACCTTGCTGTGAAATACGGTGCTGATACCGTGATGGATCTCTCCACAGGTGGTGGCAACCTAGATGAGATTCGTACTGCCATTATTAATGCTGCTCCCGTTCCCATCGGTACAGTTCCCATCTATCAAGCGTTAGAAAGTGTCCATGGCAGCATTGAAAATCTCTCTGAGGATGATTTTCTTCACATCATTGAGAAGCACGCTCAGCAGGGCGTGGACTATATGACCATCCATGCAGGACTACTGATTGAATACTTACCGTTGGTGAAAAATCGCATTACCGGTATTGTTTCTCGGGGTGGTGGCATTATTGCCCAATGGATGTTGCATCACCATAAGCAAAATCCTCTTTATAGCCGATTTGATGACATCATCGAAATTTTCAAAAAGTATGATGTTTCCTTTAGTCTTGGTGACTCTTTACGTCCGGGTTGTCTCCATGATGCTTCGGATGAGGCGCAGCTATCAGAACTAAAAACACTTGGTCAGCTGACCCGACGTGCTTGGGAACACGATGTCCAGGTGATGGTGGAAGGGCCTGGTCACGTTCCCATGGACCAAATTGAGTTTAACGTACGCAAACAAATGGAAGAGTGCTCAGAAGCGCCATTCTATGTGCTGGGACCCTTAGTAACTGACATTGCTCCCGGGTACGATCACATTACCTCCGCCATTGGTGCAGCTATGGCGGGCTGGTATGGAACCTCTATGCTCTGCTATGTAACCCCCAAAGAACATCTAGGTTTACCCAATGCTGAAGATGTCCGCGATGGCTTAATTGCTTATAAGATTGCAGCCCATGCAGCTGACATTGCGCGCCATCGTCCGGGAGCTCGCGATCGCGATGATGAACTTTCCCACGCTCGCTACAACTTTGACTGGAATAAACAATTTGAACTGTCCTTAGATCCTGAGCGTGCTCGTGAGTATCACGATGAAACACTACCGGCTGATATCTACAAGACAGCTGAGTTTTGCTCTATGTGTGGTCCTAAGTTCTGTCCGATGCAGACTAAAGTAGACGCAGACAAACTCACAGAACTAGAGAAGTTCTTAGCTAAAGCAGCAACAGTGTAAAGACATCTGAGACTTTCTTTATGAAGTAAGATGTTGATGGGTTAAATAATATTTGGGAAGAAAGGTAGCGGCTTGATGCTGCTCCTTTCTTTTATCTGGAGAGACATTGGTTTCTGTATGCTTCACATAGGTTTTCTATGGCAGTTACATATTTGTCAGATGTTGTTGCAGGAGTTCTTCAATTTCTTCGACTTGAAATTGTTTGGCCAGCTGTAGAATGGTTTCGGCAAAGACGAGATATCGTTGATCTGTAGCCACTAACTGTTCGACTTGCGATCGCAACACCTTTAAATTAGCTTTTCGTGCGTGAGTAAACAGCATCTCTAATGTTTGCCTTGGAGGTAAGATGAGTTCAGCATTGGCAGATGCTGCTTGTAGGGGACTATCCTGCTGAGATTGGTAGATCCACTCTAATTTCAAATGAGTTAACAGGATCTCGAATAAATGAGTCTCATCTACAGGCTTAGCTATGAAACCATCGCTGCCTTGAGCTAGGGCTTTTTGCTGGTCACTTTGGGATACTGAGGCTGACGAGACAATAACCTTGACTTGTTTGAGGTCCTCAGAATTACGAATGCGCTTTAAAAACTCAAACCCATCCATTGTGGGCATCACTAAGTCAGTAATCACTAAATCAGGAGACCCGGAGCCAAGTATGTCCAGCCCCTCTTGACCATTTTCAGCTTCAACAATATCGAAACCTAATGGCTTTAGTAGATTCCTTAAAACAACACGATTTTCCCAATGATCGTCCACTACTAATATTTGACGACGACGACCCTTGTAACCAATTATATGACGGATGTTGAAGGTTATTGGTCGTTCCTTACATTGCTGCGTTAAAGGAAGTTTAACCGTGAAGAAAAACTCACTACCCTCTCCAATTTGACTGCGTACTTGGATAGTACCTTTCATCAACTGCACAATACGTTGACTAATTGCGAGACCGAGACCTGTCCCTTCCGACTGTTTGTGACGATCACCTACTTGCTCAAATGATTGGAATAGTTTAAACAGATGAGCTTTGGCAATGCCTACCCCAGTATCAATGACTTGAAATCGTAACGATGTTTGCATCTGATCAAGCATCAGCACATCTACCTTTAGGGTGACACTCCCTTGATTGGTAAATTTGATAGCATTGCCCAATAAGTTAATTAAAATTTGCCGTAGACGCTTGTCATCAACGATGACCCCAGTTGGCAATTGAGGGTTGGGCTGATAAATCAATCTCAGGTTTTTTTCGTCAGCGCGAATTTTGCATATTTCCACAACACTTTTGAGTAGTGCTGGTAAATCTACTGCAACAGGTATTAACTCCAGTTTACGAGCTTCGATTTTAGCTAGATCTAAAATGTCATTGATCAAGGTGAGCAGGTGGGTTCCGCATTGATGGATAACACTAATTCCATTACGTTCTCGTGCAGTTAACGTTTGGCTTCTTCTCAAAATTTGAGAATAGCCAAGAATACCATTCAGAGGCGTGCGAAGTTCATGGCTCATGTTAGCCAAAAATTCACTTTTTGCCTGATTTGCAACTTCTGCCTTTTGTTTTGCGATTTTGAGTTCTTCTTCAGACCGCTTTCGGGCAGTCACATCGGTCAGCATACAGAGTGTCCCCGTATGTTGGCCAATGTCATCGAAAATTGGAGTGCCATTGGTCAACAGCCATAAAGTCTTTCCATCTGGCCGCATTAACTGTAGGTCATGGGGCACTCGCGACCCCCGTTGAAGAGCAGTCAAATACTCACGGACTTTAAGTTTATCTTCACGGGAAGCAAGAAAATCCCATAAGCTAGCTTCCTTTAGCTTTATCTCATCGAGGCCTAAGATATCTGCCATTTTGCAATTGGCAAAGGTAGTTTTTCCTTGGGGGTCTAAGAGCCAAATACCTTCTTCAGCAGTTTCAATAATACGGCGATATTGCTCCTCTTGCTCTCGAATGGTGGCGAGAATTCGCTGACGTTCTTGAATGAATTGGGCTGTATTAATAATTGCAAAGCAGATAAAAATGAGAAATAAGATAGAAATGACTGTAATAAGCTGAATTGCGCCAGATCGTAGATTTACCAACTGTACATACTGATCTCGTCTCTGATGAGAGTGTTTATTGCCCAGATCATTGATTAGGTACTCAAAGTCGACAAGCTGTTCGTAAAGCTGAGTTTGTAATGCATCATTTGTAGAATCAGTAATCCAGTGATTCAGGTTTACCTCTAATATTTGCCAGGCACGGTCAAATTCAGTGAGCTTACTAGCAAGTTCAGGAGGTAGATCGCTACTGATATGATGCTTTTGAATTACCCTCAGACGACTCTTCACAAGATCAACTTGTTGCTTAATAGCAATCACGTCAAGGTCGCCATGTCTAGCTCTAGCTAGAACGGCTAATCGTAAAACTTCCCGGTTCAATTGATTGACCCCCCGCTCAGAACGATTGAGGCCACTGGTTAGGAGTTCATCTTGGGCTTTTAAGTAATCAATCAGGTTGAGACCGCTGAAAGTAATGGCTCCAAATAATCCCACCGAGATTGTTGCCAGCATCACGATTTTGGTCTGAAAACTTTTGAAGCCTTTCCCAGGCATAAGTTTGGTTTCTACCGGAGTCAAAGGTATACGCATGACAACTATCGCATAAACCTTGAAGTATCACTACTCTTTCACGGTAATGTTCTTAATTTGCCATACCCAATAGGAATCTGTACCCAGCTCAAATTTGTAGTCATTGTAGGGAAAAACGAGCATGGCCGGGCCACGATAATCGGGAGTCATGTATTCATCATCTTGTTGTAATGCAAAAATGACTGGATAGTCACGAACTAAATGGATGGGGACATCTACTTGAAAATCATTTAAGGCAAGCACACCCAGCACGCTGGCTTCAGGAGGAACTTGCCATAATTCCAGTAGATCTTTCATCAAGACCCCTTTAAATGTGTGTTCTTCTTTTTCAAATGGATCTTGAACAGTATATTCCACCAGTCCTACTGACTCAATGGTGGGAATATCCATGATGATCTTTTGGCCATCATTCGTTGCACCAATTTTACCTGAGACTGTTAAGATTACATCTTCCTGGGGCTTAGGAATTGCGCTACCGGCCTTGAGAATAGGTGTTTCTAAGCGAGTGTAAACCGAGTCAAACTTAGGTTGGGTTGCACATCCAACAACCGCAGCTAGCATTAGGGGATAAAGGATGGACTGAAGCGTAAATTTCATGGGTTCCCTCGCATGCTGATCAAGGCTTTGCTCAAGGAGCTTTTAACTTAACGTGCCCTCAAGCCAGAGGTTATTAACGCAGCATTATCCTAAAATTGGCTGACTTTAATGATGGCAGATATGCATGAAAGGACTTGAACTTTAAATACTAGGAAACCGGAAGTTTGGCGAGGGGCAACCTTCGAAACTTCCGGCATAGGGGTTTTATCTGTGCTGTCCTTAGGGGTTTGAAGAGAGCTGTTTATCTCTCTTGTTCTTGATTCCAAACTGCCTATAGCATTTAATTCAGTCAGACTGTCCTGTCATAGGAGTCGATTTAGCAAAAGCAGGCCACTGAGAACAGTAGCTAATGCTAATAGCCACTGCCAGGGTTGATTCAAGGTTTCTAGGAGTCTGGCAAAACTCTTATAAAACTGAACGATGTCTGCGAACAAACTAGTTTTATGGGGGGGAGTGATGGGAGGATCTACATCCTTAGGAGGAAGCGTGGGAGGGTCTATCTCCTTGCAGGGTAGCTCTTGTGGAGAGCCATAGGGATGCAGGGGGCGACGTACGGATGCGACAGGAGCAAACTCTCCACGATACTGTTTCGTAGCCGCCCGCCCCCGCAAGGGGGGCTTTACCTTCGATGCATGACGGGGTAAACGGGTCATCGGCGGCCAATCCTGACAACATCACCATCAAATGTGGGCACAGAGAGCACAAACGGATCGGTAGAGTAGGTTAAGGCCTGTTCTTCAAGGATACCGAGGGCGATCTCTTCACCCATACGTAAACTATCGTAGTAGTCACTAAAGTAGTGGACTCCAGCCATATCACGACCAATAGAGATATTCGCTGCAAGCTTGTTTAGTTCACCCTCTAGGGTGAGAAACTCACTGCAAGTAGACTCCACAAGACACCCTGTAGGTGCACCTTCGCCCGTAGAAGGATGGGAGAGGTCAGGTGCACGGAAAACAACAGGTTTGTCACCGTGTTCTTCACGCTTGAAAGCGATCGCACCGCCCTTAGTTTTAGCCAAAACAGCACTGGTATCAAAGAAGGCTTTAAGAATGGTGACACAGGCCCCTGCAACAGTGGCATGACCTGCGCCATAGGCAGGGTGCATAGGTGAGCCTTCTGGAAACGCCATGGGTAAGAAATGGGTGCCACAACCAGGGCCATTTGCGATCGCGGTTAGAGTACGTCCCAAAGCATCTCTTAGGACACCAATGTCTGATGCTAATGCTGTAGGAACTTTGGCACCACAGCGTAGTAGCTCAAGTTTGCCAGCCAACGCCTCGGGGCGCAGACGAATATGACTGTTGAACTTCTGGAAACGAACTGCTTTTAGACCTCGGGTCGCCACTTCTGTTACAAGATTGAGAATGTGGGGGCCACCATAAAGCGCGAACCCCCCTGCATTACGAGACGTTTTCGTGTGGCCAACAAAAGTCGCCCCCCCTGAGAGTTGATCAAATCCCGGATCAAAGGGGGTGCCCATGCCTAGCAGGATGATGCAAGCATTTAAGTAGGCTTCGTATAACGCATCATAATGGACATAAGTGGCCAAGTCACGAAGTGTAGAAATAAATCGACGGGGAGGGCGAGCTGGCGCTGAAACAGGTTGACCTTTTTTGGCACCGTAGGTTTCCCTAGGAGGCTTGATACCACGCTGTACCTTCACATACTCAGGCATGGTAATCATGTAGTTTTTGCACGGTTCAGCAATAGGAACCTTCTGGTCGATTTGCAGGACACCATAGGTAATTTTGCCTTCGACGACGCGTCCCCCACCATTACCATCCTCATCTTGATTGACATCTGTATTACCAATCAGCAAAAACTGAGAGAGATATGGACCGACTTCAACACCGGGAGAAGAACCACGAAAGACTGTTTGAGGGTCGAATTCTTTATCATTATTGACCTTACGAGGGCGACCGGTTTGATTACTTACGTAGCTTAGAGTGTTGAGACGCGAGATCGCACTATCAATCTCTCCTGTGGATTTGCCATTTTCAAAGGCATTAAATGGCTGATCACGGAGAATAGCTAGCTCATAAACTTCAGCCATTTCCAAGGCAAGCTCTGGATTAACATTGCCATGCTCATCCAACAGTGGTGGTGCAGGCGGCATGGTGACTGCCTGGGCATCAGGACCTTGTAGCCCATAAACGACACCAGCGGTAGGTGCTTCCCACTGTCTTAACTTGTCAGTAATCTCTACATCTGTCTCAGGGACAACCTCACCTGCATAGTTCACTTGGAACTTGGCACCGTGACGGACGCGATCTGTAAAAGGATCAATAAAGCCATCGTCAATGGCCCGGCGAAACTCCACGAAATCTTGAGGATCTTGCAGTAAGCCTGTGTCAGGATTATGGGGTAGTCCTTTGGTAAAGGACATAAAATACTGGGCTCCAGCGTAGCGCTGTTCATCCCCATTAGCTTTATGGGTGGGGTACTCGCGACTTCTAGCTAGTTCGGCTGCTTCCAGACGAACAGCATAGGACTCTTGGCGACGATCAGACATATGAATCTTCCTACACGAAACGTTAGATCCTACGGATGCTCATGGCACCGAAAATCTAAAAACGATGTATCTGATTCAAATCTAAAAGCCGTGAAAGCAATCGCCAGTACCCTTAGGGGTAATTTCAAATATTCTTGAAATTTATTACTTTGTTCCGGAATTTGCTAAACAACCGATGCTAAGCAGATTGAAGGTTTAGGGCTTTCCAGCGTGCTTGGATTTCGCTGATTGTGAAAACTGCTTTAAAGTCAATATTTTCCTGAGCATAGTGCTCAGCTCCCCCTTGCTGTCGATCGACCAAAGAAATTACCTGTTTGACGGTGTAACCAGCTGCTCTCAGACGGACGATAGCCTTCATAGCGGACTGTCCGGTGGTAACAACATCTTCCAAAATGACAACATTGCTATTCTCAGGTAGGACGGGACCTTCAATGTAGGCTTGGGTGCCATGGCCTTTGGCTTCTTTGCGCACAATGAGAGGAGTTATAGAACGTCCTGTATAGGCTGCAACAACGCTGACTGCGGTAACAATTGGATCAGCACCCAAGGTAAGACCGCCAACACCAACAACGTTGTCATCTAAATAATCAAGCATGACTTGCCCCACCATCTGCACACCTTGAGGGTGCAAGGTAACCAATTTCCCATTGATGTAATAGGTACTCTGTTGCCCTGAGGACAGGATGAAATCGCCCTCTTTGTAAGCATCTGTGCAGATCAAATCAAGCAACTGCTGTTTAACGGTGGTGAGATCAGTGGAGACGGTGGACGAAGGAGCCATGGTGTTAGAGATCACTGGATGGGATGGGTACTTTTGAAAAAGCGTTGACTAATGTTGTGCATTATGTGTCTATGAAGCATTGCAAAAGTGATTAAAACGGATAAGATAGAGGCCAACTTTTGTTGATAACTCTGCTTTAGCTTTTGGTGGCTTCATTATTGACTGCTGAATAATGCTTAGCTAGTTTATCGATTTTTATGAACCGGGGTACTATATGCCCCAAATTGTGAGGTGGACCCATCATGAAACTTAAGGGATTAGTACTCAGTACTGCGGTTGCGATCGCAGCCTTGTCAGCCATGGCCAGCCGCGCCAACGCACAGAACGCAACGTTTACCGAGCCAACTGTGCTTGAAACAATGGATGACATTAACACTCGTCACAGCGGTAGCTATAGACGAGATCGCAGCATTGGTCGTCAGGCGGCTCATATTTTTGGCTTTGGGATTCCAGGACGGGCAGCTTTCCCTGAATTGGAGTTAGATCGCAACAGTGCTGGGCTTAATGAAGCCTATAACGAACTCATGTTTCTTCAAACCCGCAATACCCCAGCGATTCGAGTACCTGATCTGGCTAATCCTTACAACACCTCACTTCAGATGCTGCCTGGTTCCCAAGCAGGCAGCCGAGTAGTCGGCACTGAGCTAAACTTTGAGCCGTTGCCAAGACGTTAATAAAAAGCCCCGGTGTCTTAAAGGCATCGGGGCTTTTACAATCCAGGGTGCAGGAATCGAACCTGCCTAAGGCGAATTATGAGTTCGCTGCCTAATCCGCTCGGCCAACCCTGGCTATAGAAAGTATATCTATTAGGCCTGTTATATCATAGTCAACTCCTGAAAATAGATGAGTAACAGTTTTTGATATATTTAAATTTAAGCGGCCCTTTCTAAGGGTACGCTAATCCATATTGCTATTTTGGCTAAGTTTTAATTTAACAGTGCCTGGCAGAATATCCCCTGACCTTATGAGAGTTAATCCAGCAATCGCGTTTACCTTGATATTGCTTGCCGCTATGTTTGGTTCAGGCATTGTTAGCGCATCTTGGGGATATTCCTTGGGGCGGCAAGCCCTGACCGGTATTCGCCAACCAGAAACTCGTCCTGCCAGCGCTTCAACGGGTAGCCGAGATACCACCCAAACGAGTGACTTTGTCTTGCTGAAGGAGGAGGATATCCTCAAAAACATCAAGGCTCGTATTGAAGGTGGCTTGGATACTGCTGAGTAGTCGAAAAATGGGACAAATAGATGAACCACCCCCCCCAAGGGGCTGTCAATGGTTGTGCAGGGTTTCATGATTGACGGCGGTGGGTTACCCATTGGCGCTACAGGTATCATGGCCCGTCTGCTGGCAATCGTGGCGCTGATTATTCTGAATGCTTTTTTCGTGGCAGCAGAATTTTCTATTGTTTCGGTGCGGCGCTCTCGGATTAATCAGCTGGCCTCAGTTGGTGATGTCCAGGCACAAACCGTTCAAAGTCTTCAGCAGAGCATTGACCGCCTGCTGCCTACGACCCAAATTGGTATTACCTTGGCTAGCCTAGCCCTAGGCTGGATTGGGGAAGACACCCTAGCGGTCTTGCTGCATCACTGGTTACGGCAGCTGCCTATTCCTGTCTCGTTTTTTTCCCATGGGCTAGCACTGATGTTAGCGTTTTGGAGTCTGGCCTATTTACAGATTGTTCTGGGGGAATTGATTCCCAAATCATTGGCCTTGAGCTATTCGGAACAAGCAGCGCGGCTGTTAGGGCCTGTCAGCCTTACCGTGGCTCGATTGTTTTCACCCGTTGTATGGCTTCTCAATTTTTCCACCCAAGGCTTACTTAAACTGGTGGGATTACAGGAGCGACGTCAGTCGGATACTCAGCTCACGTCAGATGAGCTGCAAATGATTATCAGGACGCCAACAGCGGTGCTTGACCTGGATCAAGAAGAACGGGATATTCTCAATAATGTCTTTGAGTCCAGGGATTTTACAGTGGAAGACATCATGGTGCCGCGAACCCAAGTTGTGGCCCTAGACGATACAGCGACCTGGCAGGATTTACTGAATATCGTGGTAGAGACAGGATATTCTCAGTTTCCTTTGGTCGGCGAGTCTTTGGATAGTATCAGCGGCATTCTTGATTTTAAGGCGATGGCTGAGCCTCTGGCGAAAGGGCAGCTGACCTATGCAACCGAGATCCGTCCGTGGATGAAAGCTGCACGGGTGGTGCCAACAGATTTACCACTGAGCGACTTACTCAGCCGGATGCAGCGATTAAATCATTCAATGATGATTGTGGTGGATAACTATGGTGGCACGGCTGGATTGGTGACTTGGGCAGATGTAACGGCTGAGCTGATTGGTGACGAAGAGGTGATGCTAGCGGGAGACATTACCTATGTAGATGACCACTCAGCTTTAGTGCCTGCTCAAATGGAAATTGATGCGGTCAATAAGCAGTTTACGTTGGCACTGCCCACCACCGATGATTATCAAACTCTGGCAGGGTTTGTCATCCATTCATTGCAGAAAATCCCTGAAGCAGGGGAGCAGTTGAACTATGGTGATGACCTTGTTTTCACGGTGAAAACGGTTAAAGGTCCGAAGTTAGAGCAGATTCAGATCACACGTCATAATGTGCCACTACGCCGTCGTATCCCTCGCAGACAGACAGGAAATTGACACAGCGGGATGGCAGATTGCTATTCCTATGGCCAAAATTCTGACAATAGAAGGACTGGTTTGACGTTATAAGTGGAGCATGCAACCAAAGAACTAAGGATTGCTGTGGTAATATCTGGTTGACTTTGAGGAAAGTAAAGTCATTCTGGGAGCAAATTGCTCTCTGGTGTGAGGGACCCTGGCGTGCAACAACGAGATTCTCAAATTGCAAGTGATAGTCACGAGGACTTGCTCCGCATTGGCGTAATTGGTGTTGGCAACATGGGTCAACACCATGCTCGTGTACTGAGTCGCATTAAAGATGTGCAGTTGGTTGGCATTGCGGATACAAATGTTGAACGTGGTTTGTCGACCGCTGGCAAGTATGGTGTGCGTTTCTTTGAAGACTATGATGAGCTGCTGAAGCATGTGGATGCCGTTTGCATTGCTGTACCCACCCGGTTTCACCATCAAGTGGGAATGGCCTGTTTGCAGGCTGGCGTGCATATGTTAATTGAAAAGCCGATTGCCGCTAATATCAGTGAAGCCGAGTCTTTAGTAAATGCTGCTGCCGAGGCAAACTGCATTTTACAAGTCGGCCATATTGAGCGTTTTAATCCGGCTTTTCAGGAATTACATAATGTCCTCAAGACCGAAAAACTACTAGCCCTTGAGGCTCGGCGCATGAGCCCTTACTCTCAACGGGCGAATGATGTCTCGGTGGTGCTCGACCTGATGATCCATGACATCGACCTGTTGCTAGAGCTGGCGGAGGCTCCGGTGGTCAAGTTGACTGCTAGCGGCAGTCGAGCTGGGGATTCGCCGTATTTAGACTATGTGACAGCCACACTGGGGTTTGCCAATGGCATTGTCGCTACTTTGACGGCCAGTAAGGTCACTCATCGCAAGATTCGTAGCATTGCGGCCCACTGCCGTAATTCCCTAACTGAGGCTGACTTTCTCAACAATGAGATTTTGATTCACCGTCAGACAACGGCGAATACGATGACAGACTATGGCCAGGTGCTCTATCGTCAGGATGGCCTGATTGAAAAGGTCTACACCAGTAATATTGAGCCCCTCCATGCAGAACTTGAGCACTTTGTGAACTGTGCCCGAGGGGGAGGGAAGCCTTCTGTAGGGGGTGAGCAAGCGCTGAAAGCGTTGCGGTTGGCAAGTCTGATTGAGCAGATGGCCCTAGATGGTCAGGCTTGGAAGACGGATGATGAAATGGCAGGGGTGTTGCAGGCCGTTACGGTATAGCGGTAATAACAGCAGGTTCGATTGCGATCGCAATCATGCCACTATCTTTAGCCGACACACCAAAAATCACTTCACCCTCATGGGCGGTAAAAAAGCAGTGCAGGATGCCATCAACCACCCGACATAGAGCAACGGTGCCTGAACGGATCTGCCAAGCTTGCTCAGGGACGTTTAGTTCCAGGATTTCATCTTGTTGAATATGGCACGCCTTTTGAAGTGTGTCTCGGGGCTGTGCGCTCAAGGTAGACATAAGGGATATGCAAATAGACCGAAGCTAGTCTTCTAGGATAGTCAAGCAGGGGAGCAGAATAGCGCGTTTTCTTATTTATCTTAGGAATGTTGAAATAAACTTCATGGAAAACTAATGGATCAGGCCGTATGCAAGGGTAAGGGATTATGCATCATGGTCCTAACCAAGGTGGCCAACGCTATGTTTAGGATTTGACCAATGCTGCGATGGCTGAAGCAGCGGCTGTAGATGAGGAATATGGGGGCTTAATGCCGAGATATCGATACCCGCTCGCTGGGTTGCGATCGCACCCACGGCTTCCAAGTAAGACCCCACATTGACCACATTTAGATTTAAAGCGGCAGCATCAACTGCAAGGGTAGTGGGATTGTCTTTAACCGCAATAATTTGGGTAGCCGTGCCACTGAGACTCAGAGTAGCACTGCCCCCTAATGTACTGGCTGGAACAATCAGGACATCAACGTCGGGGGCGCTAATGCTGCGGGCGGTGGCCATGGTGCTGAACTGAGGCGCTTTGCTCAGTCCTGCCAGCACACAGGGTAAAAAAGTATAGCCAATTTCTTCAGCGGCAGACCGTGGAGAAATGCTCGGGTCAAGCGGCAGCGGCTGAAGGGCTGGGGCATGGGCACAGGGCACTTGAAACTCGCGTACCACCAGATGACTAATGACGGCTTCAGCGCCAGCGAGGGGATCGACACCCTGGCCCTGGCGATAGTCGGTGAGGGCATCGCTATCCATATCATCTGGAAAACGGGCAATGACAGCAATGGCGGTACAGCCCGATTGCAGCAAATGCTCGACCGCACGCAGCAGGCTATCAGGGCGTTCTAATGTGCCCCAAGTAGCTGCTGCTGCCTGTTTTAGCTGTACCCCCAAGGAAGCATCTGTAGTGACATATCCATGGATCTTGAGACCAAGGGTGGCACGAGCGGCATCGGCTGCTTGCAAATGTCGCCAACGCAGATCGTCTTCAATCTCCTGGTCTAGCACCAAGCCAATGGTATTTTGATGCACTGGCTGTAGGTGCCAGCGTCCAGCAGCAAACTGGTCGAGGCCATAGCCTTCAACATAGTAGGCATTGGGTAGGGGCCAGTAGAGCTGGGCCCCATTGAGCACATTGGGATGGGTAATCAGACGATCAGTGACGGTTGCGATCGCACGAGCAACGGGCAAGGCATCCCCTGCATAGCCACCAATCGCTGCCCCTACCCCCGTAGGAACAATCATCATAGTGGTATGGGGGCGGCCATTTTGAACAATGCTCATGCTTGATCCTTGGGCACCACTGTAACCACCGCTTCTATCTGGGCGGTTGTCTTTTCTACCGATGTGATTGCCCACCGCAGGGGTTTACCATAGGTGCGCAGTTGGCTTTCAATATGGTTACGAAGCGCGATACCCGTAGTCTGAAGCTCGACCGTCATCAAAACAAACTCTGTGGTCAGGAATGTGCTGCAATCTGATGAGTTATTGTCCAAATCCGTCATGCCCGTGTGTGGTGGACAGCACCGACTTTTATGTCCGACTTTTATGTCCGATGTTGACCTGCTTTAGCGCTATAGGGTTAATTTTGAAATTGGCCAAATTGGGATTGGTAAACTGCGTCTTCCTTTTCTGTTTCTAGCTTGATATTGGACGTGGGATACGCCACACATAATAAGGCATAGCCCTTATCTTGAAGTTCTTGGCTGACCCCCATACCATCTTCTTGAGATACGCTCCCCTCAGTGATCAACGCAGCGCATGTGGTGCAGACCCCTGCGCCACAGGAGGTGGGAAGATCTAGGCCAGCCGCTTGGGCCGCAGCTAAAATCGTTTCCTGTTCATCGACAGTGATGGTTTGAACAGTCCCTTGATGTTTGATTTCAACAGAATAGGTTGCCATGTGACCAGTGGATTAAATAAAAAAATTAAAAAGCGTATTGAATGATTAGCTTAAGGCAGAGGCTGCCATCAGATAAGTATGACAGCCTAACCTTGAGATTTTTCTTTGAAAACACGCTCAAATTCTTCTAGCAAATCATCCATTTCTTCTAAAGCCTGATTGACGTCGATCCGTAGTGTGCCTAGGTTAGGCTGCTCTAGTAGCTGCACCAAGGAATTTCGTTTAGCCCTGATTTGTTCAATCTGAGTTTTAAGCGTTTCTAGAGGCATAGTTATGTCTGATATCACCGTCTACCAACTCCAGAATAAGCAACTTTGGGTGCTTAATGCTATCAGGAGCTGGACCAGTCGTAGATGATGAATATACGGACAGACAGTCACTAGTATAGTCGTGAGTTCGTTTTGTATTTGCAGGAAATTTATCCTAGAACTTCCATGTTTACAAAGGCCCTGAGTATTGATTCCGTGCAGGTCGGATCTAATTTTTGAGCAGGGTTTAAAGGCAAATCCCTTTACTATGGGATTAGACAAGATTGGGATTAGGCAAGACTAGGTTTGCTATCACAAACCTGTGTCTAATTGCACGAAGCAAACATCATCATTCACCACTGACGTTCATTTTTGAATTTAAATCCTACATATGCTACGCAAAGTTCCCCTCGGTGGTGTTCTACTATCAATTGGCTCTATCCTGACCCTGGTGGGCTTTGTAGCCTACTTCAAAGATATGGCCACCTTAAATTTGGCGGGATTTTTCTATGGAATTCCACTGCTCTTGGGGGGAGCAGCGTTGCGGGCTGCTGAGTTAGAGCCGGTACCTTATACTCAACCAGCTAGCGATACCGTTGTTACACTGCGGGATAAAACGGCAACCCAAACGCAAAATCAGGTTCGTAAGGATGTCACTCGCTATCGTTACGGACAGGAAGCTCACCTAGATATTGCTTTAGAGCGATTAGGATTGAGCCCTAACGATAAGCAACGCCCTATTCTTAGTGGTTTGCGTGAAGAGCTGCGGGATGGTGCATATGCCCTAGTGCTGGAGTTTGATTCACCTTACATGGCCTTAGAAACTTGGCAGGAAAAGCATGAAAAAATCGAGAGATTCTTCGGGCCTAATATTCGGGCTGAAATTGAATCACTGCCTGAGGATCAGGTGGAGTTAGCGCTGGTTACGACAGCGGCGGCAGCCTAAGGCTCTTCCAGTGAATATTTCATGCACGTTAATGCATAGCTCGCGTCAGAGACTTAGGTGAATTAGCCGAGCGGCCAGAAGACTGTCTTAAAATTTAACCCCTAGCACCTAATACCTTTGATTATGTCACTAACCTGGAGACTGCCTATCAGGCAGAACTAGCCATTACCACAGTACTTACTACACACTGATAATGCCTGACCACTGTACTTGCTTAAGCTTAGTACGACGGTAGGAGAAAAAACGCTCGGGTTCTTGAAACGTGCAGTGGGGTGCAGTGGCTACCTGGTCCGATGCGAGGCCCATCTGTTCTAGCTGCATTTCGTTGATACGACGGACATCTAGACGCACATGACCGGGCTTGTTATCGGGTAATAGGGGTGGACTATCTACCGTTAATAGATGGGCAACGATGTCTGCTGGATTGGCAAATTGGTCCGCATCGACGACGCTGAGGCCCATTTGGGTGGCAACATCTTCTCCCACCTGGTAGACTTCACCTGCGATCGCAGGTCCCAGCAAAACACGCAAATCCTGGAGTTGCGAGCCTTGAGCCTGCAGCTTCGCAATGGCGGTGGGGACAATTTTCTGCGCAGTACCACGCCAGCCCGCATGGGCAGCGGCCACTTGCCCAGTACGTTCGTCCGCAATCAGTGCAGGCGTACAGTCTGCCGTGCAAACCCACGTGGCTTGACCCGCTTTACTACTAAAGCAACCATCTGCATGGGGACGCTCAATGTCCTCATCTGAGACCTGACTGCTACCACTGGCTACGAGGGTCTTAGTCCCGGTTCTGACGGCCTCTGGAGCAAGGACGACATTGCCATGGACTTGTTTTGTTCTGAGTACCTCGGCATTCTTGCTCAACGCTGACGTGAGAACTTCAGGGAGTTGGGGCGCAAATGCCGAAGTGAAGAAGCCATGGGGTTGGGCAATCAGATCGCAGGTTAAATAGGGCTGACCTTGCCAGGTCTGCCAGGTCCAATTGTGCATGGGAGAGAACGGGGTAAAAGGTGAGTAGGGTCAAGATTGACACGCTACCAGCTTAGCCTTTACTTCCGATCTCAACTTGAGCAAGCCATATTCCAAACCTTCAACGACCGCCTTATAGGACGCCTCCAAAATGTTGGGAGAAAGTCCTACGGTGGTCCAACGATGTTCGCCATCCCCAAATTCCACCAGCACGCGGGTCTTCGCAGCAGTACCTGAAGCACTGTCTAGAATGCGCACCTTGTAGTCGGTCAAGTAAAATCTCTCTAACTCTGGATAAAAGCGTTCTAATGCCTTGCGGAGAGCATGGTCTAGAGCCTCTACAGGGCCATTTCCTTCAGCTGCGTGGAGTAAGATTTTGCCATCCACAGACACCTTGACGGTGGCCAAAGAAGAGCTGCCCGCTGGGTCCTCAGGGGAACAATTCACGCCGCTGCCAGCGTAGGGCATCCGCTCGCAATGCACCTGAAATCCATACACATCAAACATTTTGGGCCGTTGCCCCAAGGCCTCTCGCATCAATAATTCAAAACTAGCCTCCGCAGCTTCAAACTGATAGCCCTCGTCTTCTAAGGACTTTAGCCGATGCAGTAGCTGCCGCGAGGTGGGACTGGTGCGATCTAGTTTGAGACCAAAGCTGCGGGCTTTAGCCATGACATTGCTTAACCCTGCCTGATCAGAAATTACAATGCGGCGCAGATTACCCACAGCAGTCGGTTCAATATGCTCGTAGGTTTTGGGATTTCGTTCTACAGCGCTGACATGAATACCGCCTTTGTGAGCAAAAGCTGACAGCCCCACATAAGGAGCATGCTCATTTGGCGCTAAATTGACTATTTCACTCACATATCGGCTGGTTTCCGCCAGAGTCGCCAACTTTTCTGCCGGTAGACAGTTGTAGCCAAGCTTCAGCTGAAGATTGGGAATTAATGAACATAGATTGGCATTACCGCATCGTTCGCCATAGCCGTTGATGGTGCCTTGAACCATGGTGACCCCTTCTAGGGCAGCTGTCAGAGAGTTAGCAACGGCCAGATCGCCATCGTTATGGGTATGGATACCTAACTGAGGAGGATTTTTCAAATTCAACGTGGCCAACCACTGACCAACTGTGCGTACAATCTCCGTGATCTGATGGGGTAACATGCCGCCGTTGGTGTCGCATAGCACCAACCACTCCGCACCAGCCCGAAGCGCAGCTTCCAAGGTTTGGACTGCATATGTAGGATTGCTTACATAACCATCAAACCAGTGCTCAGCATCGTAGATGACCCGTCGTCCTTGCCGTCTTAAATAGGCAATGGAGTCGTAGATCATGGATAGATTTTCATTCAACTCCGTCTTTAACCCCTCGGTAACGTGGAGATCCCAAGACTTACCAAACAGGGTTAACCAGTTAGTTCTTGCTGCTAAAGCTGCTGCTAAGGTGACATCCTCTGTCACTGGCATATGGGGGCGGCGAGTCGAGCAAAAAGCAACGACTTCAGCCTGACGCAATGGGTGCTGCTGGAGCTGAGAAAAAAACTGCCCATCTTTCGGATTCGCTCCTGGCCATCCCCCCTCGATAAAGGGAATCCCCAGATCGTCTAAGCGGCGAGCAATATTCAATTTATCTTCAACCGAAAGGGACAACCCCTCGCGCTGCGCACCATCCCGCAGAGTAGTGTCGTAAATCCAAAGCTGAGTGTTTTGAGACATAGCAACAGAGAACACAATGTAGTGAATGAAGCCTAGAAATAGTAGATGTAGAGGATGCTTCCTGTGATATTTGCTGAGTGTCGAATTCTGAACTTTATTTGATTTTTATTTTTTAGATACGTGGCAATTTAAAGACCCTGTGTACCGAGTTTAGACCTTTGATGAAGATATTCACAACCCAAAATGGGAAATGAACGGATGAGGATCAATCCTCTTAACCACAAGTGTTTGGCAGCATTTTATACTCTTTGTGACAGGCTATTTTTTGAGTCGTTTAAGTCATATCATCTCACTACTTTTATGAAGGCCATGGAAAAGCTGCGAAAACTTCAGGTTATGGCTTAATTCACTGATAAATATTTAGTGATATTTGCAATGTTTCTAAATCAAAACGCCTAAGTGTTTTACACATCTAAACTGTTATTTATCAAACTATCTACACAGACTTGAATTTGCCACATAAGAAACTGGAATGTAGTTTGAAATGCTTAACACAATGATTCCCATGCCAAACGTGACTGCTCAAGGACAAACCTTTGAATGTGAAACGGGTGCCAATCTCAGACGTGTGCTTTTAGATAACGACATTGCTCTATACAATGGCAGCGCTAATTTGATTAACTGCCGTGGTATCGGTAGCTGTGGAACCTGTGCTGTGATGATCGAGGGTGAGGTATCAGCGGCAAATTGGAAGGATCGGGGTCGACGGTCACTACCGCCCCATACCCCTGAGCGTCCCCTGCGCTTAGCCTGCCAAACCACTGTACTGGGGGATATTACAGTGACTAAATACGATCAGTTTTGGGGACAGGGACAAACGTTAGTGTGGTGAGGCGTTAAAGTTTAGACCCAAAGTTGTTAGAGTTAATGTCTGAATTCCTGCAAATAGTGGCTCCATTTTTCAAGAACTGGGTAATGATAAAAGGCGGTGGTAGTAAGGAGGGGATAGGCGTATGAATAAGTTTATCTTGGGTGGTATTCTGGCGGCGATTTCACTGATGGCCATCTACGGCACCAGTGCGTCTAACCAAGTAGCATCTTGGGTGGACCAAACCGATGATGACCCGTCTTCCCAAACTAATTTTGAGGCGGCTGACGATGCCACCAGTGGCACCGTAGTAGCACTGAATGGAGATGATGCGAATGGTAATTCCATTGGAATTATTAGTAGTCGAACACCGTTAGAAAAGGCAGGGGAGATTCCTCAACGTCAAGTTGTCGGTGTGCAAAGTGCTCCGGCCTTTGGTATCAATGCTCAAACCAACAATGCTGGGGATGATACCGATGGCGTTGTTGTTGAGCCCAACCCCACGGCTGGAGAGACGGCTCAAACTACACCGCAAACACCCCCTGCAAATCAGGGACAAGCGCAGCCGCAACCCACCAATCAGAACCAAAATCAGCCACCTGTTAGGGCGCTTTGGTAGGGTAGACTGATGCGCTTGTTGTGTTTCAGGATGTAACTCATCTTCGAGGCAGGACAATCTGTTAAGGTCTGTTCTGCGCCTAGATATTACAGACAATGTCTTCCTAAAATTGGCACCGTCGTTAAGACTTACTGGGCGGCTATTGCTTGCAAGCATTGTTTATTCTTGCAAACATTGTTTATTGAAGAGGTGGTTGATAAAAACCTATGGGTCAGGCAGATGTGCTGGTGATTGGTGGCGGGATTGTTGGGCTTGCGATCGCAACCGAACTTCGCCAGCAAGGGGCTACCGTTACCGTACTCAGTCGTGATTTTAATGCGGCTGCGGGACACGCGGCTGCAGGCATGTTAGCTCCGAGTGCTGAAGGCTTAACAGGGGCTCTGTTGGATCTGAGCCAGCGAAGTCTTGCCCTCTATGCCAGCTGGAGTCGTAAGTTAGAGGAACTGACGGGTCAAGATACCGGCTTTTGGCCCTGTGGGATTCTCACCCCTGTGTTCTCTTTAGAGCATGCTTCACCAGGTTTACTCAGCCAGACCGCTATTCATAGCTATCAGCCCCACCTTAACCCCAATGTTCAGGGGGGTTACTGGTACCCCGAAGAGGGGCAGGTCGATACTCGCGCCCTGCTTCAGGCCCTGCGCATTGGAGCCCAAGAACTGGGAGTGGACATCCAAGAAGGGGTGAGTGCTGAGGCGTTTTTGCAACATAATCAGCAGGTCACTGGGGTACTGACATCCAATGGTCAGCAGCAGGCGGGGCATTACGTTTTGGCGGCTGGTGCTTGGTCCAGTGAGCTATTGCCCATTCCCATAATCCCCCGTAAGGGACAAATGGCCGCTCTAGGCACACCGCCCAATTTTCCCCATCGCCTCAATCGAGTTTTGTATGGGGAGCATATCTACATAGTGCCGCGCAAAGATGGACGGATTGTGCTGGGGGCAACCAATGAGGATGTTGGATTTACCCCCCATAATACGCCTGCTGGTGTGGCACAGTTGCTCAACGAGGCAGTACGGCTATATCCGTCATTGGCTGATTGTCCCTTACAAGACTGTTGGTGGGGATATCGCCCTACAACACCTGACGAAGCACCTATTTTGGGACCTAGTCAATGCCATAATCTGACCTTGGCAACGGGGCATCACCGGAATGGTGTGCTGCTGACGCCAATTACTGCCAAGCTGATTGTTGAATCGATTCAAGGTCAGCCTGATCCGCTGTTGGCAACGTTCCATTGGGAACGGTTTATGGGGGCAGCGAAGCAGGGTATTGCCGATGCTGCGGGGATGGTGGGCGGCGGCCATCCTACCGATTCAAAAAATTCTACTGCCGCCCCTAATTCCGAGTCGTTGGGTTGCACCCGTTCAACCCAACCTACGTTTTTTTCGATTCCTACAAAAATGCAAACTCTTTCTGCTCCTCCGATTACGACTGATGATGATGCTCTTGTTATTGCCGGACGGTCTTTCTCGTCACGGTTGATGACGGGTACGGGTAAATTTGACAATTTTGATACGATGCGGGCTAGTCTGGCCGCTAGCGGTAGCCAAATTGTGACGGTGGCTGTACGTCGGGTGCAGACCAATGCTCCTGGCCATGAAGGTCTGGCTCAAGCAATTGACTGGCAGAAGGTTTGGATGTTGCCCAATACGGCTGGATGTACCAGTGCCGATGAGGCGATTCGGGTGGCTCGTTTAGGCAGAGAGATGGCAAAGCTGTTGGGGCAGGAAGACAACAACTTTGTGAAATTAGAGGTGATTCCAGATTCAAAATATTTGTTGCCTGATCCCATTGGCACACTACAGGCGGCGGAACAACTTGTAAAAGAAGGGTTTGCTGTACTGCCCTATATCAATGCCGATCCGATTTTGGCCAAGCATCTTGAGGAAGCTGGGTGTGCAACAGTGATGCCGCTGGGCTCTCCCATTGGGTCAGGTCAGGGGGTGCGCAACGCGGCTAACATTGGCATTATTGTTGAGCAAGCCACCATACCGGTGGTGGTAGACGCAGGAATTGGTAGCCCCAGTGAAGCTGCCGAATCTATGGAGATGGGGGCGGATGCGTTGTTGATTAACACTGCGATCGCAAAAGCTCAAGACCCTGTGAAAATGGGTCGAGCCATGGGATTGGCGACTGAGGCAGGACGCTTCGCCTATTTAGCCGGTCGTATTCCAGTGAAAGCCTATGCAAGTGCTAGTTCTCCTCTCACAGGGACAATCACGGGCTAATTAATCTGGCTAATTAATCTATATTCATAGAAATTGGCATTCAATCGGTAGTATCAACTATATTCGATTATTCACCGAATATAGTTGAGGTATTTACCATGGGGCTTGTGCAGTTGATGCCACGTCTAGGGATTATTGTTCCTTTTGCTTTGCTTCTAGGTCTGAGTGCAACAAGTAGGGCACAGACCGAAGAACTCAGCTTAGACGAACTGTACAGGCTTTGCAGCAGTTTTCCTTTTAATTCTCGTTGTGAGGGGTTTGAAGCACCGATACCCCTGAATGATCGAGATGGCACCCAGGTGAACTGTGGTTTAGATTTATCTCAGGTTGATGCTTCTGGTGATTGTCGACTATTGATTGAAGACAATATCCTCGTCGTGTATGCAGAAGAGGGTGATCCCATTGAGCCTCTGGATAACCAAAAAGGGAGTCGAGAGATTCGCATCCCCTTTGATCAGATTTTTTCCACAGCCTTACGTATTTGGGATAGAGAAATCGATGCCACTGCATTTTTCGTAGGTGGCCAACTCTATATTCAACGCAACGAGGCAGAATATGGTGGCTTTGAGCGCGACTATGTGCCAGGGGATAGCGATGAACGAGAAGGGCGTGGCAAAGAAGATTTTGCTGAAGTTGCCATTGGCTTTATTGAGTCTCCAGAGACCGATGGACACCGCAGCAATATTTTGCGTGTGACGTCGACAGAAGAGTTTGGTGCTTACTTGTTAGAGCAGCTAGGCCGTGGAGATATTGGCGCTATAACAACGACACTAACCACACCCAATTTTTCTGTTGAAGATGCACGGCAACAGCTAATGGAGACCAATGCCTGCATTCGTTGTGATCTTAGCGGGGTCGATTTGAGTGAATTAGATCTGGATAAGGCTAATTTGGAAGGGGCTGTGCTTGCTGGTGCGAATCTATCAGGCGCTGATTTTTCGGAAGCCTATCTGGTGGGTGCCGATTTGAGTGGAGCCAACCTGACGGAAACGGACTTTAGTCGGGCAAAGCTAGGCTTAGCAAATTTATCAGCCGCCACCATGGATGCTGTTGATTTACATGCCGCCAGTTTGCCCTTAGCGAATTTACAGGATGCCAAGATGCCGAATGCTGAGCTGGGTGGTGCCCATTTGGCAGGGGCTAACCTGATCAACGTAGACCTGAGTAACGCCGATCTAACAGAATTCACCTCCACAGGATTTATTCCCTTTTTAGGACTTCAGCGATTTCGCCTCTATGCCAATTTACGAGGTGCTGATCTCACTAACAGTACCCTTTCCATGGCTGACTTTGATGATGCCGTTTTAGCTGATGCCCAACTAGTGGGTGCAAACTTAACTGACGCAAATCTCAATGATGTTGCTCTGCGAGGTGCTGATCTGACGGGGGCTACTGTTGCTGAAGATATTCTCGCTGAGGCAAGACTGTGTGGTGCAACAATGCCCAGTGGAGACGTGTTTACTGAAGGATGTGAAGATGAGTAATGTCAGTTTTAAAGTGCTTGATTTTGCATTTTGCATTACGGCGATCTTTTGTAAATGAAGACGATTACATGATCGGTCACCCCTGAATTTGAAGTATACAATCTGCTGAAAGCAGCGTTTTACCTTGATCACTGACTACGGTACAGGCAGGTGTGAGTTGCTGTAAGGCAGAGGGTTGTTGCTGTAGCAGTTCTATGGCTGATGATAGCTCTGCGTCAAACTGTCGTAGCCACTGGCGTGGCATATTATCGGCATTAAACGAGTTCTCATCGATCAGCCAAAAATCAATACCGTAGTCAGTAATAACTGAGTGGAGTTTGGATAGGTCTGGGCTATATTGGGCGGCCATCAAGTCTAAAATACGAGATCGAATTTGGCTGTAATAGCCTTGGTGGTAGGCCAAACTATGCCCTGGGCTGACAAGCACTGAACGACCTGTAAAGGCTGGAATATTCTCAGCTTCCTTCGCTAAAGAAGCGATCCGAATATCGCGGGGCTGTTGTTGTAAATACCCATAGAGTGCGGTGCGATTCGAGTTCACATACACCACATTTAGAAAACTGTTGAGTAAACCCGGATAACCTACGGTAATTACAGTAAAGCCAATTACCAAGCTGAGAGCGACTCCCTGCCGCCATAAATGAGACTGATGCAAACGTCGGAGAGCTGCGTCTAATAGCGTCACTAATACTATGGCGGCGGCTAGAGAGAAAATGATTTTAATGCTGTGGCGGCTGTAGCGGCTAGGTAAGTGCAGACGAAATAAGAGGGCGTGGGAGGCGAAAAACATGATGACTGAGGCAAGCCATAGCTGATGAAGGATGGCACCGTTGCGGGTGATTGTTTTTAGCAGGGGCAGCCGCAGTCGATAGAGCAGGGGCAACAATAATGCAGCGCAAATGGTGACAGGAACAACGGGCGGTAGCAGACCGCTGCGGGCGGCAAATAACCAGTATCTCAGCGGGTTGTTATAGAAAAAGGCGTTACGACTACCGGGTTGAAACTCCGCCATGCCCCTGGCTTGTTCTAGGGTGACCACAGGGCCATAGGGTGAGGTGCCAATGGCGTAGGGTAACAATACAAGACTAGCCACTGCCAGACCTACAGCCAAAAACTTCCAAGCATCCGGTTTTCGTGGCGGCCAGATCACCTGTAGCCCTAACAGCGTCAGTGAGACAAACACAGTCTGGGGGTAAAACAATCCCTGGAGACCGAGCACTATTACACAGGGGATAAGTTGTCGCCGCACGACATACAGTAAAAAGGCCAAAATCAACAAAATGTTGAAGGCCTTAGGGGTGGCGGAGGCTAGTTCATCCCACATCCACAGGGATTGATTGAGAATAATTGTGCTGGTAAACGCGACTAGCGGCACAGGGATAATGGCGATGGCCAGGTAAAAGGCATAGGCTGTGCCGATGACGCCCAAAACGGGAGGCAGCAGTTTACTCAATAGAAATGGATGCAGTCCTACTTTTGCACCCAGCCAATAGAGAGCCTTATAACCACCGGGAGCGACTGATTGAAAATAGTCGGCAATAATATCGTCTGGGAATAGGCCAGGATCAACATAACGCAGCATCCAAAATAGGTGCTGCCGACCGTCGTCTGCAATGGTGTACGGCCCCGCAAAGGCAATTCGCCAGAACAAAATGCCATAAATTATGGCAATAATCAGGCTCGCTGCTAACCAGATACGTTGATTTTGGGGGGTGGAACGGAGGCCGTGTTGATTGATCCAGGCCGCAATAGTCTTCAAGGTATCACCAGAAAATCGGTCAGGCCCATCTTACTAGTGTTGCGCCCAGCTTAGGTGGCTTTCACCAGGACCAAATCGCCATCGATAATCGCCTCATAGGAGGCTAAGGGGTCGGTAGCAGGACCGGTGGCCACGCTGCCATCAGTGTTGAACTTTGAGCCATGGCAGGGACAGGCAAATGCGTCATCTTTCCACTCGACGCTACAGCCCTGGTGAGTGCACATGGAGTTAAGAGCGATGACGCTATCGGCAGCGGCTGGATCGCGAATGACAATCACAGGGCCAGCAATAAAGCCTTTTTTGGCTAGATAACCATCGCTGTCTAAATCGGTGACGGTACCGAGAGCGGCAAATCCATCTTCTCTCGGTGTTTCATCGATCGTGGCAGCTGGAGCATCATCAGGTTCTGGGGCTTCAGAGGTAGTTTCTGTGGGATTGCAGGCTGCGATCGCAATCGGCAAAGATGTAGCCAACAATCCCAACCCAAACAGGTTGCCAAACTCACGACGTTTCATATAAAGTCCTCTCTCTTTATGTTCTTGAAAGCCGGACCCTTTACCTGTCGATTAGGTACGGGTCTCGGCTGCCTGCATGCCACCCAGCCAACCTTGATGACGAATGGCAGTGATTAGCACAAACAGTAAATCTAAACCGACGACTCCAGCAATCATCAGCTCAGAACCACCGGTGCCAAAACCATAGCTGTGTAGCCCAGTCCCCAAAACAAAGTTGACGCCATACCAAGCCATCAGTACGGCATTAAAGGCCACCACGCTGGCCACGCTAATGCCAAAATTGCCAATCCAACCGACTAGACGACCGTGAAGTGGTATCAGGTAGCAAAGCAATGCAATCAGTGCCCAGGTTTCCTTAGGGTCCCAGCCCCAGAAGCGCCCCCAGGAGAAGTGGGCCCAAATACCGCCAAGAATAATGCCAGCGGTCAGCAGTAGCACACCCACTTGCAGCACCCGGTAGTTGAGCTGAGACAGCAATTTAATGCGTGACTTGGCATCGGGGGTAAACAGATAGCTGCCCAGGGCTACGTGACCTAACCCTAAGGCCAGAGCAAAGCTGGCATAGCTGAGAGCAATGGTGGGAACGTGAATACTCAGCCAGAAGTTATCCCGCAGTACCGGCACCAGTGGTGAAATGCTGGGGTCCAGCACAGCGGGTAGGCTATCGGCCAAAATTAAGCACACCACTGACAGGGGAGCCGCTGCTAGCAAATAGTATTTAGAACGATGCAAAAGCTCGAACATGAGGGCAATAGCTGCAATGCCAAACCCTACCCAAACCACTGATTCATACATATTGGTTACAGGAGGGCGACCGGCAATCTGCATCCGAAGCCAAAAGCCAAAGCTTTGCACAGCGACACCGGCCACAAAGGTGCCAATGGCAGTCCAGTACAGATTAAAGGGCTGTACCCACAGGGCCACAAGCATTAAGACAAAAGCAATGCCGTAGAGCTGCCAGGCCTTGGCAAAGGGATGGAAGTGATTGAAAAATACCTCGCGGCGCATGCCCCCATCTGCGGGATAAACGTCAGGACTAAGGGAGGCCAGCCCAGCTTTGAGAGACTGGGTCATGGGAGCAAGCATGGGCAGATGATCGGTACCCGACAAAATTGTCTGCTTAATAATGGCGAAGTTGGCTAGCAGTGGAGCCACAGATTCTGCATCGTAAAGGGTTTGAGCCTCGTTGATGCCCACCCATTTGCCTTTTATATCACTGGGGTGAGGGACGATTGCGATCGCATCATCGTTCACCATGCTCAGCATTAGTTGCAACCGGTCCTCGATGGTCAGGGCTTCCCGTTCGTCGCGAGTCAAATCCTCTTCATCAATCTGCTTACGATGGGCCGCTCTAACCACATCTCCCAACGGTTGGTTGCGCATCAGCGTCTCAAAAGAGAAATGCTTCTGCTCCACATCCAGCCCCGCTAGCTCCTTTAAGGGACGATAGCTGACCAACACAAACGGCTCTTCGTTCCAGTTGCGATTGTTAAGCCAAAGAGACATAAAAGTTTCCATGGCACTTTCCTGAACGCCATCGTGTTTATAGGTCGTTGCCCCATGAATCTTAGCAACGGTCTCCTGCGCAACGGTATCCAGTGGCTTTTTGCGTCCACCCTGCTGCACAGTCATGGTTTGTAGGCTATCCAGGGCGGACGGCTGAAACTGACTGATGGGCAGAACAATCAGCAATAGCCCAAGGCATAAACCAATCGCAAATTTAAGAAGTTTCATGGGATGTGACTTATGAATGCGGATACTCGAATCACAGGGACTTAAGTCCCTATTTTGATACAGATAGGATGATGCAGATAACTATTTCCTCTATGTAGCGGTTTTGCCTGCACCATTAGAGAAAACGTTAAAAATGGGAATCTGTTTGGTACCAACATCTTGGTTATCTTCAGCAGCCCCTAAGATGTCACCCACAAATTTCAGCTTTTTAGCCACAGCTCGACCGTAGAACATGATGGCTACGCCCAGGGTCACCATGAGTGAACCCAGCCAAGTCAGGCCTGTCACCCACCAGGGTTCACGCTTAACCTGCAACGTAGACTGGGCTAAATCACCCGGATTCCACGATGCCTGAGCAACTTTCCACCCCTTAAACCACGTAGGATGATTCATCCACACTCGACGTTCTGTCAATTCACCGGTTTGTGGCTCCATCAGTGTAACCAGACTTGTCCACATGGCCACAGACTCGCTCCCCTCATTGCGCTCCACGATAAAGTCATTGAGTTTAAGGGCAAAGGGTAGCTGCATCAGCTTGGGGCTGAAGGCTACGTACAAGTCGCCTGCCTGGGTTGTAATCGTGGTTGGCTCACCCCATGGCACCCAAGCTGTCTGGCCATTTGCAGTTGCAACCTGCAAAGCGGGTTCCCCACCTTCGGAACCTTCTGGTAAAGGCACAATATCTCGCTCAATTCGTGCCTGTGGCACATAATCTTCAAGGGTGATTTCAAAATCTGCCCAGCCGGGTGTCACTGCTTCGCCTAAACCAAGAGGACCAGATTTAAAGCCTTTAGATGACTTGGCCGCATAATGCAGTTCACCTTTTTTATCTACAACGACTTTAAAGAAGGCATCCGGTTGCGCATTAGCTGAAATTTCGTAGTTGATATCCACAGCCAAAGGGGTGTCTCCGGACAACTGTGCACGAATGGGTTCGAACGCTGGGTTGCCAAAGATAAACCAACGCTCAGTTGCATCACCCATCGATAGCTCCAATTGCACAGCTGGATTTCGCAGCTGCTGCGTTACAGTTTCTGGCTTGCCATCACCATCAAGGCGAAAATCAGGCCAAAAATCTTTGATGGCGAGTTCAACATCCCTCAGCATGATGGCTTGATTCACACTAGATTTCACATCTACTGTTTGAGTCATGTCTGGGAGATTAAGAGTCAATGTGCCCCAGACAGCATTACTGCCTGGAGAAGGCATGGTTAACGCTTGCTGCAGCTCCTGACCAGAGTGCACCTGGATGATTTGTAATTCAGCAGGCCCGATATCCATGCGATCATAGGACGCCGGAGCAACCGCTAGCCAACGCTCCAGGGTTTGACCCATGCGATCGCTACTGAGAGACAGTCTTACAGCTGGATTGTCAATGGTTGCGCCATCTGTAAAGTGAGCCGTCTTAATGGCGTGATTGGTATAGCCCAGTAGAGATAAATCTCCTAGGTGACTGGGAACAACACTGCCATTGTCCTTAATGAATAAGGATGCCTGCTGTGTCTCTTGACCAAGGGCGGCAACTTCCAACAGGTCACCCTCCACCCGCAAGGTACTAACAGGACCACCGTCTGTACGTGCCAACAGCATGCCTTCAACACTTAAATGAATAACCGCCGCTGACCCAGCGATAATCACCACCAAACCCCAGTGAGCAATGGCAAAGCCAACTTTACGAGCCCCCTTCCAGGGATAACGGAGTAATGTGGAAAGACTTAGATTCACGGCTAACAGAAACATTAGAGCCCCAAACCATGGACTCTTATAAATCTCTTGCTGAACAACAGCTGACCCTACCTCTGACTCATAAAATGTTGCACCGATAAGAACAGAGCCAATAATCACCAACAAGGGAACAGCTAGTCTAATCGAACCTATAAATTGAACCACGGCAGAGGTCATAAGCGAGGAATTACCAGATTACTCACATTGCTGGGTTGTCGATAAAACAACAACATTTGACAATCTTCACCGTGATTTGATGTCTTGTTTGTATACATGGGCACAGAAAATCTCTGTTTCTTATCATCGCGACCGATATTATTCAAAAAACGAATCGATCTATGTCGATAAACGCAAATGAACACTTATTTTCGTAATTATTTAGAACTCAAAAAACATATGTGAGTGGAGATGAATAGAAGTGTGAAAGCTTCTTAAATAAAGAATTTTGGCAGTTTTGGTTTAAATGAAAAAATGTTGTCTTCCAAAATTATTTTCCAAAAGCAAGATGGATTCAATTTTTGCAAATATCAGATGCGTTAAAGGGATTTAGCTGTCATTTTGGTATCTGAAGCCACAAAAAAATAGTTGTGATCGCAATACGGTGATAGTCAAATACGCAGATACCGATCCATAGACATAAAGCTTTGTTACTGCCGAAGCTGGTCTCAGGCATTTGGTTTCATGACGCTGTATTTGTCTTTGATTGCCTTGGGTGCTCTGAAAAGGCATCTGTGGAATCGAGCCCCACAATCATCACTTAGCTTGTTTCAGTGCATTTAGTTGATTTGTTGGAATGCTTTGTGCTTTCCAAGCATCTCTGCATGGCATTTTTTGGTTCCTTGAAACAATGCTTGTGACGAAAACTTGTTGAAGTGAGACTAACAGGAATGTCCTTAAACGTTGAGTTGTTAGAGCAGAGTTTCGAACTTGTGAAGCCCAAAGCCGATGAGTTTATAGGTAGCTTCTATAACAACCTTTTTACAGACTATCCAGCAGCTCAGCCATTGTTTGAGCATTCAGATATGGCTAAGCAGCAACAGATGCTTAAAGGTGCTCTGGTGATGGTTATTGAAAATCTCAGGAAGCCGGAGGTTCTGAGTAATGCGCTTAAGGGCTTGGGTGCTCGTCATGTCAAGTATGGTGCTTTGCCAGAGCACTATCCGCTGGTGGGCAACAGTTTGTTGAAAACCCTTGAACAATATGCCGGTGACGCGTGGACATCGGATCTCAAAGAAGCTTGGGCCGGTGCGTATGGAGCGATTACTGAGCTAATGCTTGAAGGAGCTGATTATACACAGGAAGAAGTGGCATTAGAAAGTGCGCCTGCCGAAGAGGGTGGTCTTAATGTAGAGCTGCTCGAACAAAGCTTTGCGTTGGTTGCTCCTAAGGCCGATGACTTAGTATCGACATTTTACGAGCATCTGTTTACCGATTATCCAGATGCTCGCCCCTTATTTGAGCACACGGATATGGCCAAGCAGAAGCAGATGCTTAAGGGTGGTCTGGTGATGGTGGTTGAAAACCTACGTAAGCCAGATGTTTTGAGCAAAGCCTTAAAGGGCTTAGGGGCACGTCATGTTAAGTATGGTGCTCTGCCTGCTCACTATCCTTTGGTGGGGAATAGTTTGCTGAAGACTCTGGAGCAATATGCAGGTGATGCCTGGACATCTGATGTCAAGGATGCTTGGGTTGGTGCATACGGTGCCATCACTGAGCTGATGCTTGAAGGAGCTGACTACGATCAGCAGGATATTCAGTTGGAATCTGTAGCAGCTGTGCCAACTGAGGTGCCAGAAGGTATTGGTGCGGGAACAACGGCGGGCATTATCGGCGGCGGTGCGGCGGCCCTCGTCATTCTACTGATGGTGTTGCTTTAATGGTGGTTGCTTAGGGATTTGATGGCACGCTCTTTTAAGCAAAGACTAGGTAACGTATTCTCCCTCAAGACAGGCATCATTCTGGCTTTGGTTATTTTGCTTGTGTGGGTTTCAGCAGCGTTTGCTCTAGATAAGAAAGAGGTTTTTCTACCTGGTGAAACCTCTGAAGGGCATCATGTCTTTGAGGCGTCCTGTGCTTCTTGTCATGAAGGGTTTAAACCCGTTAGTAATGAGACCTGCACCCGTTGTCATGGGGCCGAGCTAGCTGATGATTTGCATGGGGTGAAAAAATTTCGAGACCCCCGCTGGGCAGAGTATCGAGAGAGAGTTGACGTACTGACCTGTACGGCTTGCCACAATGAGCATGTGCACATGTTTGGTCGGGGAGTGAATCTGCAACCTGATTTGTGTATGGCTTGCCATGAGGAGCTGACCCTGACACAGCTCAAGAGCCATGAAGGATTTGCTCCGGACGGTTGCTGGACTGCAGGTTGTCACAACTATCATGATCACAGCACGGTATCAACGGGTTTTTTGCGACAGAACATGGGAGCGCCAGAGATGTTGCCTGTTCAGGAGGTCCCTGATCGGGTGGTGACTACATCCCTAGAAGCAGCCCCTGAGCCTAACCTCAGCAAAGAGTTTTTGGGAGGTGGCTCATGATGTGTCAGATATCTAGGCTGCTGCGTTCTCTCGTGCTTTTTGGATTGATACTGCTAGTGAGTTTTGCTCCTAGTCAGATAGCTGGAGCGACGACAGAGCAAGAGCTAAGTGATATTAATAGTCTGTGGCAAAGCAGCGCCCATGCTCTTAACGATGTGAATTGCGCCAGCTGTCATCAGCATAGTGAGACTAAAGAGTTTCTGGCAGCTCCTAATCACGAGACCTGTCAATCTTGCCACGAGCAAGCGGTGGATACATTCTTACTAAGTAAGCATGGTGTCCGTCTGCTAGAAGGTGATTCGCCTTTAACCCCGGCGATGGCCAGACTACCTATGAAGCATGATGCAATGGACAAGCAGATGACCTGTAATGCTTGTCATGATGTGCATTCTGCTAACACGGTGGAAGCGTCAGTTGATGCATGCTTAACCTGTCATAACGACAATCATTCCCTGAATTATCAAAATTCCAGGCATGCTGAGTTGTTTTCAGCGAGTCAGCAGCTTCCTCGCCCTGGACCGGGTGCTGTGAGTTGTTCTACTTGTCATTTACCCCGTGTGCCCCATGGCCAAGATGATAGTACTACTGTCAAGGTGAATCACAACAATACATACAACCTCAAACCACAGGATCGCATGGTGGGGGATGTGTGCATGAATTGTCACGGCCTTGAGTATAGCTATAACAGTATTTTCGACCCTGAACTGGTCGAAGCCAATTTTGACCGACCTCCAACCCTTGAAATGGAGACCTTTGACATGATGAAGGCTGCTGAGGCGAGGAGATCGGGCAATGCCTCTGAATAGCGCATGGTTGTTGTTCAGAATCCTCTGTCGTGAACAAGATTGAAATATCCGGATGTACCAGGAGATGACTAATATGTTGATAAATTGGTTTCAGAGCATTCGCGCTAGGACAATTGGGTTACTGGGCTTAGCCGCTGCAGTTTGCTTTACTGCTGTTGCTTGTAGTGGTGGTGCTTCTTCCACCGTAGCAACTGCGACAGGTCCTAGTATTGCCCCTGATCTTGTTGCTGATTACATTCACACTGTGCTAGCAGCGGATCGTACTGCTTACACCAAGCACGTAGTAAACCGCGTAAAAACCCTTGAGGGTAAGTCTAAGGACAAAGGTGTACTTGACGTTGAATCTACTGAAGGCTGGCAGCAAACTGATGGTATCCCTCTGCCTGCACAGATGTTCCGCCTGGGTTCTGAGATTGCCAATGAATCTGGTTACTTTACCTATAACTTGATTTCTACTTGGTATATCAACGACAACCATGGACCTAAGAGTGACTTTGAAAAAATTGCTCTAGAGGAAATGGAAGCCAGTGGTGAGGCCTATAAAGATTATCAAGAAGTGGGTGGTCAAGCATATTTCTCGGCAATGTACCCCGATAAAGCCGTTGCTGAAGCTTGTGTGACTTGCCACAACACCCACCCCATTCACCTTGAACGCTATCCCGACAAGCAGTTTGAGATGGGTGAAGTGATGGGTGGTGTTGTTATTAACATTCCTGTTGAAAGCATGCCTGCTTCTTAGTTTGCCCTTTGGCATAACGGTTGTTTGACACAGCTTTAGCGGGCGTCTTTAAGAGGCTCTTCTAACATTAGGGGTAGTTGTGTTGGTTGCACGAATAGTTCTATCCCTAATGTTGTTTATTTACTGTTGCTGTTTGTTGCCTTGGGGTAATGAAGCCTAAATTTTCCACGCTAATTTTATTGACACTGGCGAGTGCTTTGTTATTGTTGCCCTTTGCGATCAGTCCGATTTATTTGGATGCGCTACGGGATCGTTCGGTGGAGCTTCATCAGTTTATCCGTGGAGAAATCTACAAGCAGGTGACAGGCTATGTTGCTCTAGCATTTGTTGTCTTTGAAATGTTGCTATCGCTACGTAAGCGAGGTCGGAGCTGGCTCGGTAAGATTAAACTGCCTGGTTCTGTGATGTTGTGGCGCAGTGTGCACATTTTCCTGGGCGTGGGTCTATTAGCGATTGTAGTTGTCCATACCATCGGGGCTACTGGCCTTAATTTCAATTATTTATTTTTGTGGGTGTTTTTTGCAGTTACCCTCTCTGCTCTTGTAGGAGTAGTGGCAGAAACAGGAATACTTGAGTCACCACGTAAATTCTTTGGTGTACCAGGGAATAAAGATTTAGTGATGACGAAGGGGCCATTGATCCGCAATATGCGGGCTGTTTGGCTGCCTACCCATATTTTTCTAGTCAGTGTTTTTATATTGATGCTGGGGGTGCATGTGTTCCTGGCTTACTACTATCGCTAAGGGGACAGTGAGTTGATGGTTTTTACGACGAAGGACGGTGCAACTGGCTCGTCAATCAAATTAGTGGGTGCCATGATTGCGATTTTGGTAGCGATTTTGGTGACCCTATTGATTACGCGTCCGGCGGCAACGACGACCAGTTTCACGCCCCTTTCAGGATTGATGACCTTAAAAACGATGGCAGCTGAGGCGACGCCCTATGAAGTTGCGATCGCATCTCCAAACCCTACATTCATCGAGTTTTACGCTAACTGGTGCACGACCTGTCAGGGCATGTCCCCTGCGATTGCTGATCTACATCAGCAGTATGGCGATACCATTAGCTTTGTTATGCTAGACATTGATGATCCTCAATGGGCGAATCAAGTTTCAGACTATGGTGCATCTGGTGTCCCTCAGTTCACGCTGCTCAATGCCCAACATGATGAGGTCAAAACATGGGTTGGCAAAGTGCCAAAACCCATCCTCGCGAATGTTTTTGACCAGTTGCTTGGATAGGGAATGATATAGCTATGACATTATTAGATCGATTTCTCAAACTATTAGAATTTCTAGAAGCAGCCCAAGAGGTATTCGAGTTTTTGACTACCCCCACTGGCCTGTCGGGCGTGCTGGCCATTTGCCTTTACTTTCCAATGCAGGCGCTAGGGTGTGACGCATCGGCAGCAGCTACCCTCGCTTGTACAGCTGCTCTAACCTTTTTCTGCCTTATTGAAAAGCCCGATTTTTGAAGAGTTGGGCACTATGGCAACGCGCATCAGGTGGCCATTCTGTAGGAACTTTACTATGACTGGTAATTCCTATGGCATCGGTCTGTAGGATGTTAGTCAAGTTTGCACCTTTGAGATTGGCTCCAGTTAAATCAGCTCCTGATAAATTGGCGTTTGTTAAGTCAGCTCCCCGTAAATCAGCATGCTGTAGGTTGGCCCGTTGTAGACAGATTCCCTGGCAATTAGTAGCTGTTAAGTCAGCTTTTCTAAAGCATGCCCCTGTGAAATCTGCGTCACTTAAATCGCTACCTTCTAGATTTGCAGATGTCAGATTGGCCTCTGTGGCCAAAACTTGTGAAAGATTGCTCCAGCTAAGGTCGGCTGTCACCAATTGGGTCCCCATCAGTCGAGCTGTTGCCCAATTGGTTTGATGTAAACAAGCGCCACTAAAATCAGCTTTTATGGCCAAAGTTCCCCAGAGCTGAGCGTTTGAAAAGTTAGAATCTTGAGCAGATACCTCACACAAGGTTGCACCAGTCAGCTTAGCTAGGACAAAATCCGCCCGGTCTAGCTTTGCTGCCGTTAGGTTGGCACAGCTCCAATCAGCGTGACAAACATCAGCCTCAGTTAAGTCAGCCCATAATCCTTGTAGCCAGATGCCGACCGTGTTTTGCAAGTTGGCAGCTACCAATATGCCCCCGCTGATATCAGCCCAAATAAAACTAGCTTTAGATAAATCACTGCGGCTAAAATCTAAGCCACTTAGATTAGCCTGATAGAAATTAGCTTGGTACAAACGAATACCAACAAAGCTGCGTTCAGTTTGGTGATATTGCTGCCAGAAAGCGAGGATATCCATAACCTTGAAGAGGTGAAACAACTCAACTCTCCCCACTGCGTAAGCACCTATGTTGTAGCACTCTACATTAGGTGGTGTAGCATTTTTAACCAGGCAAATTTAGTGCCCCGCTCTGCTTGAGCCAGACAATCTGAGCCTCAGTCAATCCCTGTACATCAGTAAAAATAGCGCCTGCGACTTGAGCATCGGTAAAATCAACAGCTGTCAAGTTGGCATTTTCAAGATTTGCTTGCTGCAAGTTCACCCCTGCCAAGTTAGCGCCTGCAAGATTTGCCCCCTCTAGCTGAGCACCCATCATAGAGGCATCAGTCCAGTCAGTTTCAATTAAACTGGCTCCATTCAGTGTTGCCCAGTCAGCTTGGGCTGCCATCAATACAGCACCGTCTAGCTGTGTTTGCTCCAGAATGGCGTTGAGCAAGTTCGCTTTAGTTAAATTAGCGCCATTCAAGTTAGCTGCGCGCAACCGAGCTGCCTCCAGGTCAGCTTGTTGAAAATTAGCGCCTCGCACTGTTGCACGATGCCAGTTGCTGCGAGTCAGATTAGCGCCTTCAAAGACCGCTTCGCTAAAGTCAGAATCAATTAGCTGCGCCTTGACTAGATTTGCCCAACTGAAGCGGGTGCGATGACCAATGGCATTGGATAAATCGGCCTGGGTCAACGTGGCAAATGATAGGTCAGCTTCAGTGAGATGCGCGCCATGAAACTTGGCTTTAGGTGCCTGTAGTTCACGGAAAATCCCCCGCTCTAAACGAGCACGGGTCAATTCAGCCGCATCCAATCGGGCTTTATCAAAGCGAGCGTCTGAAAGTACCGCCAGAACTAGTGTGGCTTTTGAAAAGTCAGTACCTTCACAGGACGCACCGGTCAAATTTGCTTGCCGTAGATACGCATGGGCAAAATTCCCTCGGTCCAGTGCGGCTCCTCCCAGATCTATCTTGCTCAGCTCAGCTCGACGTAACGATTGCTGATGGCTAATCTTGGAGAGCACTTCGTTAACGGTAAGCTGAGCCATAATGCCAAAAATCCTTACTGCGGTATCAGAAGCAACAATTTAATCTTGATAACCGTATAATACACAACAGTTTTATCTGATTCCCTGTGAATTAAGAATTGTTAGGCCTAATTTGTCTAGATTTGATGACATTATCAGGCTATGGCTGTTCTAGCTTCGATTTAATCTCACTGACGTTGTTAAGGTCATGCTCATGGCGTGGCCTCCTCAGAGTGTTCCTTAGCTGTTCTTCATCACTTCTAAAAACCTGGTGACAGCCGGTGAGGGTGGCACGTTAGCCAAGATAGCGACGCCAATCACCCGTTCTAGGGGGACAGGCAGGGGACAACTGTCGACCGTATCAGGAATGGGCATGGCTGCTAAACGCGGTAAGATAGCGGCTCCCAGGCCTTGGGCCACCATACTCACAATGGTGGAATCTTCTTTAACGTTGTAGGCCACTTTCAATGGCTGTTGCCAGCGTGACCAATGTTCTCTGACTGCGGTGGTGCATTCGGCATAGTTAAGCAAAATAAAAGAGCGGGTGGACAGTTCATCCCAAGTAATGGGCTTGGCTGTAGGATGTTGGGCTTTGGGAAGGAGTACTACATACTCATCCCGAGTAATTTCCCAGGTTGTAAAGTCTTCGGAGCGGGGTAAAGGCAGCAACCCCAAGTCTGCACCGCCAGACCGTAGTGCTTGTTCTACACCGGCTGGGTCAAATTCATCCAGACTCACTTCTACCCGTGGGTAGTGCCGTTGAAACTCGGCAATTTTAGGTGGCAGAATGTGAGTGGAGGCGCTCCGAAAAGAGGCGATACGTAGACGGCTATTGTAGAGAGCCTTTTCGAGATTGACTTCGTATTCGATCGATTCACGCAATTCTAAAATCTGTTTTGCATGGCTGACTACACGTGCGCCAATGGTGGTGAGCTTGGCCCCCATGCGCCCGCGCACAAGCAAGGGGACATTGAGTTCATTTTCGAGGGATGCGATCGCACGACTAACCGCCGACTGAGACATATCCAACTGCATGGCCGCATCCGAAAAACTGCCACATTTGCCAATGGTCACGAGCACTTGAAGTTGGGAAATGTTCATCAATAGAATCTATTCGGTTAGCGCATAGATACTTTCCGCTGGGCGATTTGATCCTTCAAATGGAGGCCGTTAGCTTAAATGCATCATCACGCTTAAGCAGCAAAGTTTAATTTCTATGTTTGAACTATATCCGTTCGAAAAGTTTCGAGATACTCCTAGCGTTCAATTTTTTGACATTACAGTCCCCAAGTCGAATGCCCGTGATTTAGTGTTTCACGATGGCCCTGCCATTAGCCCCCACAGCACTAAAACCGGTGATTGGCAATTTTATTTACACCCGCGCCAAGAAGATAATCTGTTGGCACTGTCTGGGGGACGGACGTTCTATCTGGTTAACTTTAGCTGGGACTATCCGTTCCATCGGGTACGCCTTGAGCAAAATGCCTATATTTTGCGGATTCCACCGGGCACATTCCATCGGTCCGAGTCGGACCCCAAGGGTTCCCTTGTGATTAATCAAGCAGTACGTCAGGCCGCTGCCACTGTGCACAGTGAGTTTCGAGTCTATAACAGTGCTGAAATTCCGAAACTGCGAGCTTTACTTGCCTCTGGGTTGCCGCCCATGGACCATGGGTTTCCCTCAAAGGAAATGGTTGCGCCGCCGTTGGCTGCGTAGCACTCCCATGCAAAATTCAAATTCCTACAGCGTCTATCGACCATCGGTAGACGCTTTTATGATAGACATTCAGGCAATTTCCACTTAGGAAAGTGTGCCAGTGATAGGGGAATGCGATCGCACATCTTCTAATTTAAGAGGCATAACCTACTTGCGTGGGGAGCATCTATGGCTGAAACCAATTTCACACAGTTAACCCAGTTGCCCTGGCCAGCATTTATCAGTGCATCGTTGATATTACATGTTGGAGCTTTAGTCGCGAGCCTACCGATCATTTTACAGGTGGATGCGCCCCCTGATAATTCTGTAACCATTCCGGTGACCCTGGTGGGTGAAGGGGATATGCCAGTTGCTGCCGTTGACAGTCCACCACCAGACATTCCTCCAGCTGAAGCCCCCTTACAACAGCCCAATGCCCTTGGTGGCCAAGACCCAGCGGTTGAGCCAACTAACCAGAATCAGGGATTAGCACAGCAGGCTCCGCCACAAAACGGTCTAGCTCAAAAGCCTGAACCAGAGGCTGTAAATACCGATCCTTCTGAGAACCCCACCACCAAGCCAAACAACGGCACTGAAAGCTCTGACGGAACTATTACAGAGAATCCACCAGCTTCAGATCACCAGACCCACGACACCGAAAAGCCCCAAAACCCTGAGTCCGCAATAGGTGATGGCGCAATTGCCATCAGCATTGTCGGCACCTCGACTGTGCCGCCTGGCACCCCAGGTGATTGGCCAGATGTTTTGCCTACGTTGCAGAGTGCCTCTGCATTGAGCGTGACTGATCACACGTGTAATAACGCTTTACCGGCTGGCGAGGTCACGTTGGGATTGGTGATCGCAGCCGATGGCTCTGTTATCCAGGTTTTTGCCCCGCCTGATGAGGACACGATGTCAGCACAAATTGCCAGCTGCTTACTCACCCATGCCCTCAGCGTGAATCCTGCTGCGATCCGATTTGCGCCTGCATACACTGGCCAGCAAGCCATCATTACCGATCGAATGCAGCTCACATTACGATTCTCCCCAGGATAAAAGCCTTGATTTTCAACCAGCTTTCTTATGGCAAACTGTGTTAACCTAGCAAAGCTGGTTGAGCAAATGCTCAAAGTAAAGCTAGTCAAGCACATGCTTGCTGTTACGCTGGTCAAGCATAAGCTTGAACTTGCGGGTGTAGTTTAGTGGTAAAACCTTAGCCTTCCAAGCTAATGATGGGGGTTCGATTCCCCCCACCCGCTTTGAAAATCTAAATATTCAGTTATCAGGTGTCTGTTAGTTTCGAGCTAACGCTGTCTAAGAGATGAATGTTAAACACTGAATCAGTACAGCGTTGATATTCCATAACACTTCAAGCAACTCTCCAGAAAAATTGTTGTTTGGATGCATGTTGTTGACACAGCGTTGAAAATTAAAAGTAAACAACAGGTTTCTGATCGTAGCTGGAACTGGTGGTGTGCCCACGAAAATAATTGCCGAACTCTACAATGCAGGCGACTCGATTGAAGACATTGCCCACGAATATAGCTGCACTACAGTCCAAATTTATACGGCTATTTGGTTTGAGTCTCAATCACAGGTTGCATGAGTAAGTCATGGGCCATCTTCTTCACTGACCGTGCATTAAGCTATTGAAACTTTGGGATGATGTGTAGTGTAAATAATCTAACCCATGTTCATTGACCTGCTTATGTTAGAACGGTAGGACAACCATAATTACCAGGACTCTACTACAGATCAATGAAAGTCAAAGCGTTTCTAGGAATAGTAGGGTTAGGCGCATTGGCAGCCGTGCTGATCGCGACTAACCCAGATCAAGAGCAGTACAATGCATTTGCAGCGGAAACCCTACAAACTGAAGCACGCGCGGCATTTTGCCAGGCAGACGAACTTGATGACTGGTTAGGGGATTTGGGTAAAGCTCTTGGTAATATTTGTGAGACGGCCATTGAAAATGGAACCCTCATCGGAGAAGAGGATCTTACGGAATTTATAGAAGACAACACTCAGCGCCAAAACTTTTGGGTCTTTAGCCTATACACAACAGAAATTCCAGCGGTGCGGGTGAGAATACTAGGAATTTTCAACCGATTTATTCCTATTCAACAAACCGTGGGATAATCCTATGCCAGGCTCTCCGATTTATCTTGATTGCCATGCTACAACACCCGTTGATCAACGGGTTGTTGAGGTAATGCTGCCATTTTTTACAGAACATTTTGGTAATCCTAGCAGCATCCATCACTATGGTTGGCCGGTTGAAGCTGCTATTAAAAAAAGTCGTGAAGCTATCTCACATAGCATCAATGCACAACCAGAAGAGCTTGTTTTCACCAGTGGTGCTACTGAGGCTAACAACTTAGCCATCAAAGGTGTTGCGGAAGCTTATTTTAGCCATGGCAAACATATCATCACGGTGCAAACAGAACATAGCGCAGTCTTAGACCCTTGCCGCTATTTAGAATCCCTGGGTTTTGAAGTGACCTATTTGCCCGTAGAGCCTGATGGTTTATTGTCTCTACCCTTATTAGAAAAGGCAATTCGTCCAGAGACTATTTTGGTCTCGGTCATGGCGGCTAATAATGAAATTGGAGTGCTGCAACCGCTGAAAGAGATTGGGGCTCTATGCCAAGAGCGAGAGATTTTGTTCCATACAGATGCGGCCCAGGCGATTGGTAAAGTACCTTTGGATATTCAGGCGATGAATATCCATCTGATGTCGATGACGGCCCATAAAGTCTATGGGCCAAAAGGGATTGGGGCTCTCTATGTGCGACGACGTCATCCTCGGGTAAATCTGGCAGCTCAACTCCACGGCGGTGGTCATGAGCGTGGAATGCGTTCGGGTACACTCTATCCACCACAGATTGTGGGGTTTGCCAAAGCGCTTGAGCTGGCTACGGCAGAGATGACTACAGAACGTGAGCGTTTAAGGGGGTTGCGATCGCAACTCCTAACCCACCTCAACCCATTGCCAGACAGTTATCTCAACGGCCATCCCACCCAGCGACTCCCAGGCAATCTCAACATGAGCTTTGGCGGTGTAGACGGCCAAAGCCTATTGCTGGGGCTCCAGTCAGTGGTCGCCCTTTCCTCAGGTTCGGCCTGTAGCTCAGCGAGCACGGCCCCATCCCATGTGCTTAAGGCTCTGGGGCGCAGCGATCCGCTAGCCTACGCATCCCTACGTTTTGGCTTAGGCCGCTTTACCACTGAACAAGAGATTCAGCAGGTGGGTCAAGCGGTTGTCGAAACGGTGCAGGCACTACGATCTCTGTAGAAAGCTTAATCCCTGCCTACTTACCCATTTGGCGTTTTAATTCTTCCAGTTCCGCCTCAGTTTCCCAACGCTGAAAGCTCTCTTCTAACGGATCCAGCGGCTTGGATTGGAATGGACTGCGATGCCAACCGGTAGTACTAGAATCCCTGGGAGGTGTCTGAGCAGCAGCTTGGGCCGTGGCAATTTTGGCTTTCAATTCCTGTCGCTTAGCATGGATTTGCTGTTGCAGGGTTTGAGTTTCTGCCAGCCGTGACTTGATGCTCTTCATCTGGCCCCACAAATGATTCCCCTGGCGCAGCAAGGTTGCCTCCCGTTCTTTGGCAGGCTTTACCAAATCAAGGCGCTGGGCAGACTCTGCCTTAGCAATACGTTCATGCCAACGCTTAATATCCTTTGCGGTATCTAGAACAGCTGTTTCCAACTCGGCTTCACGACGTTTGAGGGTGGCTAATGTAGCGATCGCATCTTCTTCTTGACCCCGTAGTTGTTCCTCAAGAGCCATCATCTCTAAATGAGGGTGGGCTTTGAGGAACTCATCTAAGCGGGTCTCCAAAAAGCGGCTGAAATCATCAAATATGCTCATATATTTGCTATGCCGACACCATGCAATCAACCATCAAGCCCAGTGTACTTAAAATTGTTGACCAATGTAGATGGAGCGCACCTCACCATTACGTCTAACAACGACCTCTTCATTACTAATTGATACAATGCTCCAACCACTGCTGCCAATGGTTTCACCAATATAGACTCGCTGTGATGTGCCATTGACTTCAAACAAAGCTGCCGAGCGCTCTCCCAATTCCAGCACACCGACGAGCTCGTAAGTATTGGCAGTAGAAATGTTCGGAATAGTCGCTGTTGTGTTGGGCGACTCGGTGCTTGCACCGTTGGGAGCAGGTAAAGACGGTGATGTCACAACATTGGAAGGTGAACCTTGATTGTTCCCTGAACCAGGCTGTAACAGGGGAACAAAGACACGTTCAATCACATTGTTGGAAGGTTTTCCTGCTGCCACCTGATTGCCGGATGGGTTGCCAGGTACTGTAGCAATGGCACCAGGGGACTGGGTTTCAGTTTGAGCACTGCGCTCACCCCGGATCACCCCTAGCGACCGCTTGAGGTATTCACCAAAAGCAGTTTCCTGGGATATGGCAGGTAAGACAGCCTCTTCTGATGCCGTTGGGAGGGCAGCTGGGGCGGTTGAGGAATCTGCTGTTTGCACATTAGGTTGCTGTCGCATCCACCAGATACCAGCGGCAGTTAAACCTGATAAACACAATGCACCCAGCATAAAATTGCCCAGGCGTTTCTTGCTGAATCGCTTGCTAGACCATATTTTTGGTTTGTCAGACTTAGCTGAGCTAGTTTTAGTGTCTGTGGTTGTGGCCTTAGCACTCTGCTCTACTGCTTGAGTAGCAGTAATGGGCACAATCATCGCCGGGACTGTAACCGATTGATCGCTCAGCAAGGACTGTGTTCCCTGAGAGGCTTGAATACCAGGATCTGCATAAATAGCGGATTCTTCACCCGCCAAAATGCGGTCGACATCCTCAAAGATTTCATCCATCAAATCTTCAGCATAAGCATCGACCAAAGTGTCAGCTTCTTGGGACGTGCCTGCAGGGGCAGCTGCGGCGGCATTGGACTGTCTAGATTGGCTCATAACTTGACATGTACGATTTGACAGTGGGGGGCTACGGACGGACCAACAATAGCCGATTGTTCTTAGGCAAGATGCCTAGAAAGTTAGCAGAGTATACAGCAAACTGAAAAGGAAAATTTCGATTTTATAGAAAATATTCTGACGCATTATATAAATAATATGCACAAAACCCTTGCACTGGAAGACTTGCAGCGGCTCTTGGTTGCTTGAGACGAATAATACACATTAACGTATTCAGCGCCAATTGTTTATATTTGTGCAACAAAATAACTGCATGTACTGCGCATGATACCCAGCGAATGCAGTTATTTTTCAACGTAATACCTACGCAAATGTATGGGATATATCCAGATGGCCAAATGTTAAGCTCAGCGCTAAATTCAAGGTCTCCAGAATTTTCACTAGCCAGCCGACAGAATCCTGCTTGGCTAACTCGTAGTGATTAAACAATGTGGACAACCGACGCTCTAGGTAAGGCTTAACCTTGCGGCACAACAGCAAAATTCTGAGTAATAGGCCTGTTGTCAGGGTTGCACCCAGATTATTGATCAGATCAATGAAAACAAAGTGAGAGTGGGAACCAGCAGGGTCAACGACTAAAAAGTTGAACAAGTTAGAGCATGTCCGCACTAGCAAAAAGTCATTAAGCCGTTGATTATCATTTTCAGGATAGATATCTTTTAGATTCTGGTACAGAGCATTATTGAAGTGCTGACGCCCATAGGCAGGGTCGACACCTGATACCAAATATTCGTAAAAATCATCCTTAAACGACTTGAAGGATGCTGTCTCGCAACATTGGCTACGAAACTTTAGGGCTAAGTCATTATAGGTACGCCCATGGGCATCCCTGCCAGAGAACTGCTGTAGGGAGTCAACCAGCTCGCGATCGCTAAGTAATGTGGGATTATTCGATGGTCGTAACCATTGGCCTTGTTTTTCTAAGAGCCCCTCTCGCTTCAGTCGTGAGCGGCGTACACGGTAGTTTACGTACTGAGACAGATCCAACTCCACTTTCTTTTGAGCCTGGTGCTGCATCCGTCGTACGTGGGTTTGCTGCTCCTTAGGGCTTTCTTCACTTAGCAAACAATGCTCATATAAATATGGGTAGCGACCAATTAGAGTGCCTAGGGGTTGACGAGCGCGCAAGCTAGGGTCACTGTCTCGTTCCATGACCTGGACCAAGCGCTTGAGCATGAGGTATTGCTCAGTTTTTCTAAACTGAGACACAATTTCTCTCAAACGACGCACGGAGCGTGCCCTCGACACCTCACGGACGGCATGGCTGGGAGCATATTCAAAGAGACTGACGAGTTCCGCAATGGCTGGCTGATGATCTCGGTTTTTCTGCCATCGATTGATCAGAATATGACAGCAACGATTCAGAATATGGTGGAAATACATATCCGCATGGGAGTCCAGCAGAATCTTATCGAGACTGGTGACTACCTGGTAATCACCATATCCAGTACCGTCGATAAATAACGTGTTGAAGCGATTAATTAGTACATCAGGTCGCTCGGAATCTACACAGCCAAGCCAATGATCGTAAAGCACCTGTTCCTGTGGACTAACTAATCGCGCACCATAATCAGATTGCGAGTAGCCTGATTGGACATTCACCAGTGAAACCTCAGCAAATACACCTTATGTAAAGACAAACTTCTACAGGGAAAACTTGCGGCGATCGAAACTACAGACAAACTTATTTTTAAGTCTAACTGCTCCTGATGACCTAAGACAGCATAAAAACTTACAAAAGACCTTGAGAGATGCTGAAGAGGGGGCAATCTAGCAGCATAACTAGACTTAAAGCTGAAATGGTCGAAGGTTTAACTTAAATCACAAGCGTTTCAACGGAGGCACATTGGTAGGTTTGATCTACGGGTCTACAGCGGCGCAAACTGAGACTAACATCCCCCTAAGTTTAGATTCGTGTTCTTCCCCACAATAGACTAACGTCTTACTAGTTTAACCCACAGGGATTTTCAGATAGGATGCGACTGCACCGTCTCTGCTGAAGCTTCTGTAAATTCACAGAACTTTCTTCATCAAGCCTATATGTGGTTAGCATAACTAATGCTGATGAAACAGTGCTGATGAAACAGAGCCTGCTTAAATTTCTCACAATACTGTTATGTCTAGCTTTGCTGCCGTTTCCCAGCTTTTAGATGCCCTTGATGACGAATTGGTCGGACACACTCTGAGGCCTACTCAGCTAGACCAGATGGTGGGACATATCAGTACAGATACTCGCACCATCCAGGTCGATGACTTGTTTTTGGCGTTAGAAGGTGAGCGGTTTGACGGTCATAGGTTTGTCGAGCAGGCACTGGCATCTGGTGCGATCGCAACCATCACTCGCCAAGGTGTGATTACGGCTGAGGTGCCCCGTATAGAAGTAAAAGATACCCTGGTGGCTTACCAACGCATAGGCCGCTGGTGGCGTCAGCGATTAGGGTTACCCGTGGTAGCCATTACTGGCTCTGTGGGTAAAACGACGACAAAAGAACTGATCTCAGCAGCCCTGGGCCTACATGGGGGCGTCCATAAGACCCGTGCCAATTTTAATAATGAAATCGGTGTACCCAAGACACTCTTGGAGATCACCCCCGAGCATGACTATGCCGTTGTGGAAATGGGGATGCGAGGCCCCGGGGAAATTGCCGTGCTGACGCAGATAGCTCAGCCCAATGTGGCTGTGATCACGAATGTGGGTACGGCCCATATTGGGCGGCTAGGCTCCGAACAAGCAATTGCAAATGCTAAATGCGAGCTACTGGCTAATATGCGGCCCGATGGCATTGCTGTGCTCAATCAAGATAACCTCCGATTGATGGAGACGGCGGCTCGAGTTTGGTCGGGTAAAACCATTACCTATGGCTTAACTGGCGGCGATGTCCATGGTCAGTTTCAGGGGCAAACGGTTGTGGTAGATGGTCAGGTGCTGCCATTGCCCTTAGCAGGTGAGCACAATGCGCTGAATTATTTAAGTGCGATCGCAACTCTTCAGGCCCTAAACCTTGACTGGTCTGGTTTAACCAAAGGCCTGGATGTCAATATGCCCGCAGGTCGGGCTAAACGATATGAGCTGGCCCATGACATTGTGCTGCTGGATGAAACCTACAATGCTGGTGTTGAGTCCATGAAAGCGGCCCTAAGGTTACTAAAAGATCAGCCAGGAAAGCGCCATATTGCCGTTCTTGGCACCATGAAAGAGTTGGGGCACAAGTCTGTAGAGCTGCACCAGGCCATCGGCGAAGTGGTCCAAACGTTAGGTATCGATCATCTATTTATCTTGGCGGACCCTGCTGAAGCTGCGGCAATGGCAACGGGGTCTGGAGCCATACCCCATCAGCAATTTACGAGCCATACTGATTTAACACAGCGCCTACAGCAATTTATTCAGTCAGGCGATCGGTTACTGTTCAAAGCATCACGCTCAGTGGAAATGGATAAGGTCGTGAAGCCATTACTTGAGTCTTAGATCGTTAAGGATATTAATTAAGGGTCACAGAATCTGCTCTACAATAAAAAATCTGACACTTTCATCTGGTTGTGGCTCTGATCCTTACACAAGAGCATATTGAACGCATGCAAACCCATGCAGAGCAAGCCTATCCCCATGAGGGGTGCGGTTTGCTAGTGGGGACGTTTGACGCTGCAACCGACCAAAAGACATTAGCGAATGTAGTTCTATTGGATAATGCGTGGTCTGCTGATGTTGCTGTGGCTCTGGCTGAACGAGGCCAGGGTGACTCGGCGGCGATGACAAAAACGCGACGCTATTGGATTGATCCCAAAGATTTATTTGAAACCCAGCGCCAGGCTAGGGAAGAAGGCCTGAGCATTATTGGGGTATATCATTCGCATACTGATGCTGACGCGGTGCCGTCGCAGTGCGATCGCGATCTAGCTTGGCCTGCTTATGCCTACATCATTGTGTCTGTCCGTAATGGTATCGCTGTGGATATCCGCAACTGGCAGCTAGATAACAATCATCAATTTCAGCCTGAACCACTAAAAATTGTGCCAGCCTCTGCGGCAAAGGATCGAATGCCGCGCTTGTCGTCCTGAAACTTGAAAAACGCTCACCCGTAGCGTTGCAACAGACCATTACATCTCTTTTCGTTCTCAAGGAACCATGCTGAATCCAAATCTGGATGACATCCAACTAACTAAAGAAGACTATGAGCGCTACTCACGGCATCTAATCCTGCCCGAAGTAGGCGTTGACGGTCAGAAGCGCCTAAAAGCTGCCAGTGTACTGTGTATCGGTACGGGCGGTCTTGGCTCTCCCTTAATTCTGTATCTGGCAGCAGCTGGCGTTGGTCGTATCGGCCTTGTCGACTTCGACGTAGTTGACTACTCCAACCTGCAACGCCAAATTATTCACGGCACCTCTTGGGTCGATAAACCTAAAATCGAATCGGCCAAGCATCGAATTCTTGAAATCAATCCCCATTGTCAAGTCGACCTACACAATACTCGTCTAAGTGCTGACAATGCCCTCAAGATTTTTGAACCCTATGACATCATTGTAGACGGCACCGATAACTTCCCCACCCGCTACCTGGTGAATGACGCTTGTGTGCTACTCAACAAGCCCAACGTCTATGGCTCTATTTTCCGGTTTGAAGGCCAGGCGACGGTCTTCAATTATGAAGATGGTCCCAACTATCGCGATCTCTATCCCGAGCCCCCACCGCCGGGCCTGGTCCCCTCCTGTGCAGAGGGAGGGGTTCTAGGTATTCTCTGCGGTATTGTCGGCTCTATTCAAGCCACAGAAACCATTAAGATCATTTTAGGTGCGGGCAATACCCTCAGCGGTCGTTTATTGCTATATAACTCTCTGGATATGTCGTTCCGTGAGTTAAAGCTACGCCCCAATCCAGTGCGACCTGTGATTGAAAAATTGATTGATTATGAGCAATTTTGCGGTATCCCCGATGCTAAGGCAGCTGAAGCTCAACAGAAGGCAGCTATAGACGAAATGAGTGTGACTGACCTCAAGCAGTTGCTTGACAGCGACAGCAGTGATTATGTCTTACTTGATGTTCGTGATCCAAACGAATACAAAATCGCCCAGATTCCCGGCTCAGTGCTAATACCGCTCTCCGAAATTGAGAGCGGTGCTGGGGTTGAGAAAGTTCGAGGATTAGTGAACGGCCATAAACTCATCGCCCATTGCAAGATGGGTGGTCGTTCTGCCAAAGCACTCTCTATTCTCAAAGATGCAGGCATTGAAGGGACCAACGTGACGGGGGGCATTCTGGCCTGGAGTCGTGAGGTCGATCCCTCAGTACCTCAGTACTAAATTTAGTGTGTTCTTCCGAAATCCCTTTCTAACGAGAAGGATTTAAGCCATTGTCTTCTAAAAAGACAATGGCTCAGTTCCATCAATAGCTCATCTTTTTGTGTACAGACGTTGCAAGCAACGTCTTTTTAATCATGTCCCTTAAAGACCGCATCAGCGACGAAATTAAAGCTGCAATGAAAGCTCGCGATAAGATTCGCCTAGAAACCGTTCGTGGTATTAAGAAAGTCATTCTAGAAAAAGAAACAGAAGTACGTCCCAAGGGTCAGGATGCGCTGACTCCTGAACAAGAAATTGAAGTTGTCACTCAGCTAGCTAAACAGCGTAAGGACTCGATTGAACAATACAAGAGTGCAGGTCGCGACGACCTGGCTGAGAAAGAAGCTCAAGAACTAGCTATTTTGCAAGAGTACTTGCCTGAGCAAATGTCTGATGATGAAATTGCAGCAATTATCGATGAGCTGATTGCTAAAACTGGAGCTAGTGGTCCTCGCGATATGGGAAAAGTGATGGGGCCTGCCATGAAAGAAATGAAAGGCAAGGCCGATGGTGCCAAAGTGCAGGCGTTAGTAAAAGCGAAGTTAGCGGGTAGTTAATTCAAGCTTTAAAAGAAAGAGTGTAAAAAAAGAGCGTGCAAAATATTTTGCACGCTCTTTTTTAAAATCTCACTGTAACCTCAGACTATCGACGAGGCTGATAGTATACTTTTTGACCCTCATTGGGCACAAAAATACACTCGCGAGCAGAGCGCCAGAAGCTAGTCCAGATAGAGTCTTTACCCTCTCGGTAATAATCTCCTAAGATTGGCTTGATTGCCTCAGTTGCATCTTTTAAGTGGTAGTGAGGCATATTCAAAAAGATATGATGAGCCACATGGGTGCCAATGTTATGGTGAATGTTGTTGATAAACCCATAATCGCGGTCAATGGTAGACAGTGCACCCTTGAGAAAGTACCAGCTATCATTGCGATACCAGGGGATATCAGGTTCTGTGTGGTGTAGAAATGTGACCAAATCTAGCCACATCACGAAGACTAAATAGGGCATGACGTAGAACTTAAACAGAAAGACTAGGCCAAACTGTAAGCCAATCGCACCCAGGAAGCCGATAAACAGGGTCCATAGCGTTGTGCTTGTAATCACATCCCACTTTTCGGAGGGGCGAAATAGATCGCTGCCGGGCATAAAGTGAGATCCTTTACGACCAGGTGAACGCTTGAATAGATAAAAAGGATAGGCTAAAAGAAACAGATTGAAACGGATCGCTTTGCCAATCGCATCCATTTCGTTATATTCATCTTCAGAAACTGGATACCAGCTTTCGTCTGTGTCGATGTTGCCAGTGTTGGCGTGGTGAGTACGGTGACTAATTCGCCAGCCATGGAATGGCACCAATATGGGGGTATGGCTAAGGTGACCAATGAGATTATTTAGCCACTTGTGCTTTGAAAAAGAGCCATGGCCACAATCATGACCCACAACAAACAAGGCCCAGAACATAGTGCCTTGCATTAACCAAAAGAGAGGGAAAAACAACCAGGAGTTGAAGGCGTAAGCTATGCCATACAGGCCAGCAATAATACCAATATCTAGAAAAAAGTAAGCTAGGGAGCGACTAGTAGACGGTTCAAAACAGTAGTCCGGAATCGCATCCTTTAGATCTTTAAGGGTAAATGGAAGCTCGCTCGTAGATTGGGTTGAAGACCCAGTTGGGCGGGTAGTTAATTGCACTTATTACCTACGTTTGACATCTAAAATCAAGCTTTGCAACCTGATATATTACGGACTGGAAAAGCACCCGCATCAAGCCTTAAAGCCGATTCACAAAGCTTTACAATACTATAGATTGAGTCACAGACGTGACGCTAGATAGTCAATTCGAGGAAATGTTCTGACAAAACACGTAGTCTTTACCGGTACTTAACAGAGACCGGCACGACAATTATCGGGTGAAGTGCTGCACTTCAGGTAGTGATGCATTACTTGTGATAGCTGCCGCCTTGCAGGATAGTCTTACCGCGATACAGCTGTTCTAACAACAATAATCTTGCGACTTCATGGGGGAATGTCATCGCCGATAAGCTCAGTACCTGATAAGCCTTGTGCTTGAGATGGTAGCTAACTCCATTAGGACCACCAATAAAGAATACCAATGCACCAGAAGCTTCTTGACCTAACCACTGGCTAAAGGCAACTGAATCGTAATGCTTCCCGTCCTCTGAGAGCACGATCAGTTTGTCATAGGTCTTCAGTACACCGAGTACCTTGGTTGCTTCAGTATCTGGGTCAGTATCTTTGATTTCCAGGAACTCAATTTCGGGTAGCCGCTGAATATATAGACCAATACCGTCTTTGAGCCAGTCCTTTTTAATTTTGCCGACCGCAATGATTTTTACCTTAGGAAAGCTTTGCCCCATCTGTTGCCAGTTTTGAGTGTTAAGTGCTGAGTTTTGAGTTGGTTAACCGAGTGCCACTCCTCTCAGAGTAGCCTGGGAGCTAACTCAAAATTCAAAACTTTACTCTACCGGTGTGGAGGCAAACTCTGGTAACTTTTCAGCGTTGGCAGAGAAGGCTGCAAGCTTTGGGTAATTTGCGGGGTTGATTGACGTCAGCTATGTATAGCTGGGTAAACCACCAGGCCACAGCGACAGTAATATCCGACTGCGTGGGTAAATAGCAGGCTGGGGACATTGCCACCCGCCTGACATAGGGAGAATCAAGCATGCCCATCAGCTGCATAGGCGTACCAAGGGTAAGCGAACACTTCTGAACAAAAGGGAAGCTTGATGACTATACGTCACCCCTTAGATGTTTCTATAGATCGTGCTAGGGTCAGTTATTTATTTTTGTTCAGTAGTGACATAGTCAATGGCCCATCTAGCTGCTGCTAGGCTAATACGGGCTTGTTCCATCGATGATAGGGATTCCCATTCGATGTCACGCACTGAGTTAATGGTGGCATCCAATATTTCCTCTTGACCACGCATGGCGTGAGCTAAAGGACGGGCCATAACTTGCAGATCGGCATCATCCCATCCAGTGAGAGTGTCGCGAACACAGGTAATTAGCTGCTCTGCTAGAGGGCGACCGGTATTGACCACTTGAGTGGCTTTGGCCGTGATTTGATTAATCACGTCTTTAGATAGACGACTAGCAAAACGCTGGGCTAAAGCTGCTTGGATAGATGTTCCACCCCAAAATGCATCTAGTTGAGCTGAGAATGCTTGCCAACCAATCTTGGCTTCCTCATCTGACAGTGCTAGCTCATCACCAGCAGCAGTAGCCTCTGCAAAATAATTCGATGATTCTGCAGGGGTCCATGGATAAGGTTCTTGAAGTGCCAAAATTGACTGCAGCATTTCCTGCTGAGCTAGATTTTCTGCAGATAGATGTTGCTTCGAAGAAGAATTTTTGTGGTTGACCATGGTAGTTTTACCCTCCCATAAGTTCATTGAGCTGTGACAGGAAGAGGATACAGGCTTGATTCCAAGTGTTCCGCATCTAATTATTGAACTTACGGCAAACTTACGCTAAAAGACGTAAGTTCGTATACCCAAACATCGAAATTTTGTCTAAAAGCAGCTCTGAGATTGACCAAATTATGGGAGTTCTAGGTCTCTCCAGTGGGCTCGATTAAAAATTCTAGCAAACAGCCATCTGAGCTACCAAAACGCAATTGTGTGCCTGATGATAGGGGAATTTCTTGGCGATGGATTTGCTGCCATCCTTCGTCACTGAGATAGTAGGTGCCATAACGTGAGAAGTCCCGCAAAAAGTAGGTGGGTTCTGAGGCTTCTTCCGCAGCAGTGGCACGACGATAGAAAATTTCAGCGTGCTTGCTAGATACCCAGGGTTCTCCTATGACCAGATCATTGTCGGGCAGACGTCCCACGCGCATTAAACCTCGATAAATTGGCCATACTTTGCCATCGCCACCAATTTCACGAATGCTGATGGTGTGGGCAGCAGCACGGCCACCAATGCCGGAATCGCCTGGGAGACGGGTAATGTCTGTGGGCATGGGGGTGAGTAGCTCCCCATCAAAGTCGGGGTGCATGTAGAGCACGGGCAAGGTCCATGCGGGTTGATTGAATTTGTAGAGTGTTAGCAAGTGCTGACGTGCGATCGCAACCGCTTCATCCACAGGTTTCCGCTCGGCTAATGCTTGGGCAAATTTCTGAATAAAGCTCAGAGCTTCCTCATCCGCAATGGAATCCCGCATCGCCAATACAGCGGGGACACCATGGTGCAGTAAGACCTCTGCCAGGCTGCTGCGGGGAATGGCCTGCTGGCCGCTGCATTCGGGCTGGGCACCCCAGCAGGTATTGAATACAGCTAGCTTCACACGACAGCGGGTGAGCACCTGGGCTAGCTCTGTACCGTTGAGGGTGGCATTGGGCTGGAGAAACAAGAGGCCACCATCGGGCGCAGGGATGCCATGGCCAGCGTAGAAAAAGACATTGTAACGATAGCGCTCTAAATGTTGTACAAGCTCTGCTGGCGAAGGCTGTAGCAGCACATCTACCTGACGCACCACCCGGCGACCGGGTCTGGAGTCGGCTCTGCTTTCCAGAATGTTTTTGAGCAGATCGGCTTCTTTCTCAAGACTCAGGGTGGCTGCAGCCCGATCGTCTGACGCCCCCCCATCGTCATGACCGACAACCAATAATATTTTCAGCCCATTGTCCAAGCCCCAATCAGCTAAGGGATCAACGTCACTGGTGGTGCGACTAAACAAGATCTGCTGGTTAAGCGCCACTGCCGGACGTCCGGGTTGGGACTGCATAATTTCCCAGGGCACGCTGATCAGTTCTGGATCTCGTATTTCTAACCGCAAGCGCATGACCGTGCTTTGACCTTGAGCAATACCGCAGCTGTGGTCCAGGCTACTTTGGACGGGACCATCAAACAGCCACTGCCAAAGATTAAGCCCCAGGTGCTGCATTAACCGACTGCTGTAGCTATTGGTCTGACTAGACTTGGACAAATCATTGTTCTCGTCTAGCAATAATTGGGGTACATAGGCGGAGGGTATGTGGGGAACCTGGGGCAAACCGCGTAACGAAAACATTGACTGCCAGGTTTGCCAGGCTTGGGATAAGGTATGGTTCCAAATCCGGTCATGATGCACATGGCCACTGGGAAATGGAGACTTGAGCACCCAAATAGCGTAATGTTCTGGATCAGCTGCCGTGAGCCGATCCAATGCAAGCCATAGACAAAGTGACTCTGAAGAAGATGACATAGAAGCGGTCATAAACGTCCTGCCACAGTAAAAATACAATACACACCTATTCGGGAGGGCAGTTGAGTACCTCAGCAGTGCGAGCAATTTGCGCCAACTCTGCTTCTAGCACCCAGCCTTCTTCTCCGGAAGTTAGTGGAATGGTTCCAGGGGTTGTGACAACTGAATTGGAATTAGCTGGATCTAATTCACTGGTACGTGGTCCAGTTTCTTCGGTGCTGGTTGGCGGTTGGTCAGTAGACTGACCAACCGCAGGAACAGCACAAACTTTTAGCTTGACCCAGCGGGATTGATCAGCCGCTGGCTCCTGTCGGGTTAAAACTTGGACAATGGCACCATCCGTAAGTTGTCCCAGTTGATCACTATTATCGTCCTCGGGGGTTTGGGGAACCGCCACCAGCTCAACGGGTTGACTCAATTGTAAATAGCTTCCTGGCGTTAAAAGTGGATTGGTCAGCTCATCGTCAGAAATACCTACTGTCTGTGTTTCTTGACCAGTTTCCTCCTGAATAGTTTCGGGAACTCCAGTTTCTGAGCTAATGGAAAGCTCCCTAAAAAACACCATGGTCAACGTGGTTGCTGTACCAAGAATGGCCACTAGCCCGAGTAAAACTGGCCATAGGCTCGACTTTTTCTTGATGGGTTGGACCGCAGGGGGGGCCTCTCTAGCAATTACCGTTGCCTGGGAGGAGGCTACCGTTCGTTGAGACTGGGTTGGGACAGAAAAGGCTAGTTGATTGGGGGACGGTATCGGTACCCTAGGTGGTTTTAAGGCTTGGGCGCGACCTGCAACTACTCCAACGGTGACGTTGTCATGACCGTTATAGGAATTGGCGAGCTTGACCAGGTTAGTAGCAGCTGTGGCAGGCTTTGATTGGCCTGTTAGTACTGGTAATAGATGGGTGTGCCAAGATTGTTCAACCCGATCATAGTCACTTAATCCATCGGAGCACAGGAGCAAAACGATGTCATCGTCAAGGATTAAGCGCTTTATGGCTACATGGAGTGCAGTGGAATGTCCCATGCCTAAAGCCTGAATCAATGCTCCTGTGGCTGGGCGATTCACCACATCAGCATAGAATCCATATCCCAGGCGGACTTCGCGAGCTGCTACATCATCATCAAAGGTTATCTGGCGGCAGCTGTTAGCACTGATGCGGTAGGCGCGGCTATCGCCCACATGGGCAATGTAAATTTGGGCACCGACAATCAGCGCCATGACCAAGGTGGTGCCCATGCGATCGCGAGCCTGACGTTGCCCCCGGTCATTATGCTCAGAGATATTGTCATTAGCGACACCAATAGCTTGTTCAATGGCCAGGTTGACTGCTACGGGGTCATGCTGGGGCTGATGGGCCAGTTCATCTAACAGCGGGGCCAGTTGTTGTTGAATCGTTGCGATCGCAAGCTGGCTGGCCACATCTCCACCTTCGTGCCCACCAATTCCATCACAGACCAGTAGCAACAGGGGTTGCTGACTGCGGCGCTTACTATTAGGTCCAGCAGCATGGGTTTGGTTCGTCCCACTGGCTGGATAGCAAGCATCTTCATTACGCTTGCGACTAGGCCCTTGATCGGTCAGTACTGACAGACTATAGTCCGCCTGATAGCCTTTAGTTGTCACCGCAATTGCCTGGTCCAGACAAGCTCCCAAGACCTCTGGTGTCTTAATCTTGCCAGTCGTAAGTTGGTCACACAGACTTTCGAAAAACTCTCGAATCGAGGGTTGCGCCTCAGGGACCAGTGATTGCCAAAATTTTCCTAAATCACTAAGTGTGACCGCCTGCAAATCATTGCTCAGCTCCAGCAGCCGCACCAACGAACCATGAACCCGTAAAAGCGTCTTAGATAGCAGACTGCTAGCGACTTGTTGCTCGGTAAAGTCTGACCATAAACCTGCTATTTGCCACAGCCAGTTCAGCTGCCTCAGGGGTGAAGCCATCGGCCATTCCTTCATGAGGGTAGGCAGCAGTTTAGGCTGGTTATCACCCGGTTCAGCAGCAATGGCGGCTGCATCTAAAAGCAACATCTCACGCCCTGTGCCTTTGTTGAGCAGGGCATAGGGTTGGGGCACATGTAGTCCGTGGGAGGCCAGTATCAAATATGGCCAAATATGAGCTGGAACAGGTTCCGGTGATACCGGAGGAATTCCAGGCTCAGTATCTAGCACAATCTGCTGATGCTGCCAGGCATAGCGTTTATCCAGATGGTCAAGAGCCAACTTCCCCTGTCCCACGGCCCATAGGTAACGGTGGGGCAAAAAAGTTTGACAGGAGGTGCAATGCTCGTTGCCCTCTGGATTAATGACCTGACATTCAGGGTTTGGACACTTAATCACTCTCAGATACCACGCGGGGTAAGCCCATACTATAGTTGAGTACCCGACTTCTCAGGTTGTAGCTAATTTGACCTGATTGCAGCAACGTTCTCACAAAATGCTCAAGATCAGAGCCGATGCGACGTAAGTTGTAATCGGTAAGTGCTTCCCCGGTGGCGGCTTCAACTAATCGATCAAATTCTTTATAAATCTGCTGCAGAGCCTCATCAGGCCAATTAAACTCGTTGTCGGGATCAACGTCTAACGTCAGTTGATTCTCACTCGGTACAAGCTCATTGTTCTCAATGTCTGCCGCAAAGATATGGATATGACGTGTGGTGGACTTGAGCAGCATGGATTTAGTTGCATGGTTGAAGACGCCTATATTGTAAACGTTTCCTCGCAACCGCTTTATGGGCGATTTTTTAGCTTTGTTGGTAATTCATATATCCCTATACTTCACGAGTATTGAGTCAAGCGCTGCAAGATAAGGGATGGCTGAGTATCTGAAGTTACTGCTGGTTCGGCACGGTGAATCACTTGGGAATCTAGAGGGCCGTTTAGAAGGGCAAATGTCTACGGCTCTATCTGCTACGGGTCAATGGCAGGCTCGTCAGTTGGCAGCGTATTTACAGGAATATCAACCTGACCCTGTCTGCATTTACAGCAGTCCGTTACAGCGGGCGGTTGAGACGGCGGTTTATTTAGACGCATTAATTGAACGCCCCATCCAGTATGAAGTCGCCCTACAAGAGCTACACCAGGGAATTTTTCAAGGGTTAACTTGGGCTGAGGCGAGTAACCGTTATCCCCAGATCTGTGAGGCGTTAACAAAAACGTTAGATTATCAGCCCGTACCTGAAGCCGAAACGTTAGTGGCAGCTTATCAACGGGCGGCAAACTGGTATCAAACCCTGTGGCAGCGCCATCAACCAGGTGATTGGGTTTGGATGGTGACCCATGGGGGCTTTATGCAGCAGCTGATCAGGGTGATTTTAGGGTGCGATCGCACCTGGCAAATTCCCATTCGCCACACCGCCCTATTTGAGTTCTGGCTACTTAATCCGGATCTGACTAAAGACCGTCAGCATAACTCAGAGTGCTGGAAAATTTTAAAGTTTAATGAAACTCCCCATCTAGGGCAGAATACTTGAACCATCAAGGCACTCAATTTTTTGCAGGCTATCCATATATATACGGAAATTCCGGAGCAAATTGGATAGCTATGACATTTTTGAGGTAACCTTAATGCCCAGCACCTGGAACATCTTGTGCAACTAGATGTCAGCTGTAACCAGGTGTTCTACCACTCTGGGATGATTGTAGTGATGGTCTCTTGGAGACTATTTGCATGTATACTACTACACTTACTGATATCAATGATGTCTTTGGGCAAGCCCAAGACGGCAGCGTAGCGGCCATTATTCAAATTCTTAACGATCGGTTAGCAAACAACGGCATCCGTACTCGTGCTGTCTTTGTCGATAATGTGCTTCAACTTTTGTGTGAAGCTCCCACCAATGAGCAGCTTGAGAAATCGGTGGTCGTTGAAAATATTCGAAATATTCTAGAAAATATTGCCCCTCGCCGAATTCGGCGAGTCAAAATTAATAGTCGCCTTGTCCAAGAACAGCAGCTACTCTGGCTTGAAGAAATTAGCCGCGACCCTGATAATCATCTGCTTTGGGCAGAAACGATTATCCTCAAGCAACCCCATTGGTTTAAGCGCACCCTGCGTGATCTAAGGCGTCCTAAATTACGAACGGACATGCCAGAGGGAGCTTCTAAGTCTGATCTGCGGCAGCGTAAGTCGTTTCTTGGCAACATTATTGGCGGTCTATCCGTTGCTCTCTTACTAATTGGTATCACTGCTTGGGCTTATAAACGGTTGGCAACGGCTCCTTCAGTTGCTGACTCTTCAGAGCAAACAGCCTCGGCTCATCTGCCTCTACCTGAATCCTATGATTCGTTTGCCCGAGCCGTTCGCATTGCTGAGCAAGCTGCTAAGGATGGTTCAACGGCAGAGACGTCATCTGATTGGCTAGCATTAGCCGCCCGCTGGCAGCAAGCCTCTGATCTAATGGCGGAAGTGCCAGTGGCTGATGAGCGCTATCAAATTGCTCAGGATAGGGTGAGTGCTTATCGCTCAAATAGCGAGAGTCTACTGCAAAAAGCCAGACAGGTAGATTAGGTGTATTGATAACCACTACTCAGCAGTAACAGTGTGTTAGACGCTTGCGCTTAAATAATTACCCCATTACCCATCACTCATCCACCCATCGACAGCCCCAACCGGGGTTTTATTTTTGTGCAGTCCCTTAGCAGGCAGTGGAGCCTGACTATCGACGTTTTACCTTGGCCATTTTTGGGGTGGCTGCACCAGCGAATCTGAGTGCAGCCACACAACAAACACTATTTCATATCGCTCGCTCGATTATACTCCATCGATTCAGTCTGCCTGGAAGTGAATGGAACCAGTGGTTCAGGCATAAAAGATCGATAAAGATCGATAGTGACAATTGAGAGAAACAACACACAAGATCTTCATACACAACAAATCGAGCAATTGTTGTTTAGTGTCACTAGATGGCGACAGCAAGGATGTTGTTGCTAGCTCTACTGAGGGAGAAGACTATTGCAGACTAAAGACCATAAGAGCCATGGGAAATTCTTGTTAAATCAAGATCATAAAACTAGAGAGAGAGAGAACAAAAAGTCTCTAAAGCAACAGTTCCAGTTTCAACTATGTAACACTTAGTCTCGTTGCAAATTTAGCGATTGTTTATTTAGGGAATGCACCAGCCTAGCACCGTTGCTATTTGACGGTGTCTCACAACTAACGTTATCCCAAAGATCAGCAATACCCACATTTACTAGCAACCGTTGCCGAAAATGGAACGTTAACCATGGAAAGTCTGGATACAATCTTGACACTTAATGAACTCAGCTAAGCCTGCGATTGGCTCAAGGATCACTTGAGTACTAACGTAATGTCTTAGCTAGCGATCGCAATCTCTGCGACAGTGTTCCCCCTCTAGCCCAGCTTAATCATGGCCAACTACTATCAAATTGGAGGCAGTCTTGACTATCAAGCCCCCACCTACATTGAGCGACAAGCGGATAAAGAGCTATACTCCGCTCTGTTAGCGGGTGATTTTTGCTACATATTCAACTCTCGCCAGATGGGAAAATCTTCTCTTATGGTGCGCAGTTGGCACCGTCTACAGGAAGAAGGCTATCGCTGTGCCGTTATCGATGTTACTAATATTGGCAGTGATCACATTACCCCCGAACAATGGTACAGGGGGCTGATGGGCACCCTGGCACTACAGTTTGGTCTCCGAAAAACAATAGACATTCGGAGCTGGTGGGAAGCACACAGCCACTTATCGTTGACTCAAATTTTGAGTCAGTTTATTGATATGTTACTGGCTCAGTGTCCAGACCAACGGTTATTTATCTTTATCGATGAAGTGGATAGTCTGCTGAATCTACCGTTTTCAGTCGATGACTTTTTTGCGCTCATCCGCTTTTGTTATAACCGTCGTACGGTGGAGCCAGCTTACCAAAGGCTTACCTTTGCCATTTTTGGTGTGGCGGCTCCGGCTGATTTGATTGCCGACAAACAACGCACACCGTTCAATATTGGTCGAGCAATTATGCTCACAGGATTTAGCCTCGAAGAAGCCGCATCCTTAGGCCAAGGCTTAAAGATTCAAACCGAAAATACCCAAGCCATTTTACAAGAGGTATTGAATTGGACAAATGGACAGCCCTTCTTGACTCAGAAGGTTTGTCAGTTATTAGTTACCTCTAGTCAAACAGCGGTCAATGACCCATTAAATATACCGCTGGGGATGGAAAAGTTTTGGGTGGACAGTGTAGTACGAGATCAAATTCTCACCCACTGGGAATCGCAGGATGAGCCTGAGCATTTGCGCACCATTCGCGACCGATTACTCTATGATGACCGTCGTACAGGACGCTTGCTCGGGATTTATCAGCGCTGGTTAGAAGGTCAAACAATACCCACCGATGATAGTCGCGATCAGATTGATCTATTGCTAAGCGGGTTGATGGTGCAGCAACAGGGAAATCTCTGTGCCAAAAATCGAATTTATGAAACCGTTTTTAATCTGGAGTGGATACAGCGGCAGTTGACCGCCCTCCGCCCTTACTCGGAAGCCTTTAACGCTTGGGTGGCTTCAAAGCAGATTGATGAATCCCGATTGCTGCGGGGACAGGCACTGCACGATGCCCAAACCTGGGCCAGGGGAAAAAGTCTCAGCGATTTAGACTATCGCTTTTTGGCCCTGGGACAAGAACAGGAGCAGATTGAGATTCAGCGATCGCTAGACCTCGAAAAGGCTGAAGCCGCCAAACGGACCACCCGTCTACAACGCATTCTTTTAGGCATCACGTCAGGGGCATTAGCAATCGTTTCACTGCTGGGTGCGGCAGCATTTTTGCAATATCAGCGGGCGATCGCCAGTGAACAAACCGCCCGCCTCAACGAAGTTCAGGCGCTAATTTCATCGGCAGAAGGGCAATTTGCCTCCCACCACGAACTGGAAGCGCTGATCGATGCTATCAGGGCAAAACGCCGACTTCAGGAACTTGAGCAAGCTCCTACAGAGTTGACCGTCGCAGCAGATCGGGCTCTTAACCAGATTATCTACTGGATGAGTGAGCGCAATCGCCTGTCAGGCCATGAAGGACATGTTTTGGGCGTTACCTATAGTCCAGATGGAGAATTGATCGCAACGGCGAGTGGCGATCAAACCGTCAAGCTCTGGGCCAAGAACGGTCAACTACTACACACCTTTGCAGGTAATGCCACTACCTTTGGTATCGCGTTTCATCCCCATCTCCCCCTACTAGCGGCAACTAATTTGGACGGTAGCTTACAAATTTGGCATCTCGAATCCAAAACATTGTTGCAAACGATTCAAGCCCATGAAGGCGCTGCCTGGAGTGTGGCCTTTAGCCCCACAGGAGAATTTTTAGTCTCAGGTGGAGCCGATCATCACGCTAGGGTATGGACTCTAGACGGAAATTTGCTCAAAACGCTGTCGGGGCATCAAAGCATGGTTTGGCAAGTTGCGGTGGGTGCAATTGAGCAAACAATTGCCTCGGCCAGCTTGGATAATACCGCCAAAGTGTGGACTGCCGATGGTGAACTCTTAAGTGTATTACCTGGTCCCCTCGACGGTGGCAGTCTTTGGAGTTTGGCTTTTAATGCGATGGGTAACTTACTAGCTACCGGTGGTGACGGTGAAGTGATACAGCTCTGGAACCTTGATGGCAACCTTAGCAAAACCTTGGAGGGGCACACAAAGCGCATTGAAGACGTGGCCTTCGCTGCTGATGGTGCTACGATCGCATCCGCAAGCCTGGATAGAACCCTTTGGATTTGGGGCACAGATGGCAGTCCCTGGCGTATTCTTCAAATTCCAGGAGATATCCGCGAACTCAGCTTTTCTCCAACCGATGTGCAATCCATCGTGACAACCGGAACTCAGAACACTGCTCAACTCAGACAGTGGGAAACACCGCTGCTCAAAACCATTTTTCTAAATGACGAGATTTGGGATCTTGCCATCAGTCCTCAAGGTGATCGAATCATCTCTGGCGATAGCTCAACAGTTAATGTCTGGGACACCGAGCGAAACATCGCTGCCACCCTACAAACGGACACAATTCTGTTTGGATTTGACTTTAGTCCAGACGGCCAAATGATTGCAACATCTGGACACAATGGCACCCTTAAACTTTGGACCCAGGAGGGGCGTTTCCTAAGAGATTTAGAGGGGCATCAACTACAGATTTGGGATGCTGCCTTTAGCGCTGACAGTCAACGGGTGGTCGCTGGTGCAGAAGACGGTAGTATTCGAGTATGGACTGTTGAAGGAGACCTCATCCAGACTCTAGACGGTCATGATGGACAACGCATTTATCGTGTAGCATTTAGCCCTGACAATCAAAATTTCGTCTCAGCAGGTTCAGATGGTACGCTACAGATTTGGAACGCTGATGGGAATCGCCTCCATACAATTGAAGCCCACGATACAGATATTTTTGGGTTAGCAGTAAGTCCGGATGGTCAGTTCATTGCCTCTGCCAGTGCCGATCGTACCGCTAGGTTGTGGCGATGGGATGGCACATTGGTCAGCACCTTTGAAGGACATACCACCGGTCTTTTCGGGGTGGATTTTAGTCCTGACGGACACATGGTAGCTACTGCCAGCGCTGATAACACGATTACCCTGTGGACTCTAGACGGTAAACCTATCAAGACCCTATACGGCAAAGATTCTGGCTTCAAAAGTGTGAAATTTAGCGCCACAGGAGAGCTCGTCACTGCCACGGAAGACGGCACACTGACCCTGTGGAACTTGGAGAAGATATTGGCATTGAACGAGCTGGAATATGCCTGCAACTGGATAGCGGATTATTTACAGACCAATATCGACGTGGTGGAGAGCGATCGCACCCTCTGCAAAGATATAACAACAGTTAATCCGTCTTAATAGAACCATGGCTAACTACTATCAAATCGGTGGCAGTCTTGATTCTGATGCCCCCACCTATATCGAACGGCAGGCGGATAAAGATCTCTACACTGCATTGTTAGCAGGCGAATTCTGTTACGTGTTTAACTCTCGCCAAATGGGCAAGTCGTCTCTAATGGTGCGCAATTGGCATCGTTTGCAGGCAGAGGGACATCGCTGTGCGGTAGTAGATGTGACCAACATTGGCAGCGACCACATTACGCCGGCGCAGTGGTACCGAGGCATGATGGGGACCCTGGCAATGCAGTTTCACCTACGCACCCGTGACATCCGCATCTGGTGGGAGGATCGCAGTCATCTGTCCTTCACACAAATTCTGAGTCAGTTTATAGAAATGCTGCTGGTTCAGTGCCCGGAGCAGCGATTGTTTCTCTTTATCGATGAAGTAGACAGTCTGCTAAATCTGCCCTTCTCCGTTGATGACTTTTTTGCGCTGATTCGCTTTTGCTATAACCGACGGACCATTGAGCCAGATTATAAACGACTGACCTTTGCCATTTTTGGGGTGGCAACTCCCACGGATTTGATTGCGGATAAACAGCGTACACCGTTCAACATTGGTCGAGCAATTGTATTAAAGGGCTTTAGTTTGGCAGAAGCCATGCCCCTTGCTCAGGGATTAAATATACAAACGCCCAATACTCAAGCGATTTTGCAGTCAGTGCTGCATTGGACTGGCGGACAGCCCTTTTTGACTCAGAAGGTGTGTCAACTTTTGGTAGCGTCTAGCCAAACTGCTTTGAAGGAGCCCTTGAGTATTCCCCCTGGGATGGAACACTTTTGGGTAGACAGTGTGGTTCGCGATCGCATTCTGACCCATTGGGAATCCCAAGATGAGCCAGAGCATCTGCGCACGATTCGCGATCGACTGCTCTACGATGACAACCTTGCAGGCCGTCTGCTCGGCCTGTATCAACAGTGGCTAGAAGGGCAAGCCATTCCCACTGACGATAGCCGGGATCAAATTGACTTACTGTTGAGCGGCCTGATGGTGCGACACGATGGCCATCTCCAAGCCAAAAATCGAATTTATGAAAATGTTTTTACCCTGGAATGGGTGCAGCGCCAGCTAACCGCTTTGCGCCCCTATTCAGAAATGTTTAATGCCTGGGTAACCTCGCAGCAAACTGACGAATCGCGACTGCTACGGGGGCAGGCACTCCATGATGCTCAAGTCTGGGCACGGGGTAAAAGTCTCAGCGATTTAGATTATCGTTTTTTATCTTCAAGCCAGGACCAGGAGCAGGCAGAAAATCAGCGAGCCCGGCAGCTAGAAAAAGCACAGGCCGCCAAGCAAACGGCTCGTCTGCAACGAATTCTCTTGGGCCTAACCTCTGGGGCATTGGTCATCGTGTCACTTTTGGGTTTGGCCACCTTTTGGCAATATCGTCGAGCCGTCGGCAGTGAACAAGCGGCCCTTTTAAGCGAACAGGATGCCCGACTCAATGAAATTCGAGCATTGATTTCATCAGCAGATGGACAGTTTGCCTCTCACCATGAATTAGAGGCCTTGATCGATGCCATTAAAGCCAAGCGTAAGCTTGAAACGCTCCAGGGGGACCATCCCGAACTAACAGCAGAGGCTGATCGCGCTCTAAACCAAATTGTTTACTGGATGAGTGAGCGTAATCGATTGTCAGGACATCAGGGGCCGGTTTTAGGGGTTGCCTACAGCCCTGATGGAGAATCGATTGCCACTACCAGTGGAGATACGACGGTCAAGCTTTGGGCCAAGGATGGTCAACTGCTGCACACCTTTGAAGATAGCAGCGTCACGTTTGGTGTTGCCTTTCATCCCCAGCGTCCTGTGCTAGCGACAACCAATCTGGACGGCCATCTAAAGCTGTGGGACTTAGATGCAAACACTCTCTTACAAACGATAGAGGCCCATGGAGGCGCAGCCTGGGATTTGGACTTTAGCTCCAAGGGAGATTTTCTGGTTTCTGGTGGAGCTGATGAGCAGGTGAAAGTTTGGGACCTAGATGGGACCCTACGTTACACCCTGGGCGGACATGAAGGAATGGTTTGGCAGGTGGCTGTGAGTCCAGTCGAGCAGACGATTGCTTCGGCGAGCCTGGATAACACGGCCAAACTTTGGTCGTCTGCGGGTCAACTCCTGAGTACTCTGCGGGGTGAGACTAAAGGCAATAGTCTTTGGAGTGTGGCCTTTAACCCTACAGAGGCCACTGTCGCAACCGGAGGCGACGAGGCCGTCATTCAATTGTGGCAGCCCAATGGAAACGCCACTAGAACCTTGAAAGGGCATACAAAACGGATTGAGCATTTGGCTTTTAGCGCCGATGGCAGAACTCTAGCCTCTGGAGGGTTGGATCAAACCCTGCGTATTTGGGGTAAAAAGGGAATTGTCTGGCGCATTGTCCAAACCCCAGGTGATATTCGCAACTTAAACTTTTCTCCCACGGATAGTCGTTCTGTTGTCATCTCTGGGACAGGCACTACGGCTGAACTCAGACAGTGGGAAACGCCTCTGCTCAAAACTATCTTTCTGGGGGATGATTTGTGGGATATTGCGATCAGTCCCAGTGGTGAAAAAATTGTCTCTGGTGATAGTTCTAGGCCTTTGGTCTGGGATACAGAACGCAACATTGTGACTGACCTGGAAGCAGAGCAAGGGACCCTGTTTGGGTTTGATTTTAGCCCAGACGGACAGATGATCGCCGCTGTCGGCACCACTGGCACTGTAAAACTATGGACCCAGAATGGGCAGTTTCTACGAGATCTAGAAGGCCACCAATTCCAGTCGTGGGATGTTGCCTTTAGCCCTGATAGTCAGCGCATTGCCGCTGGTGCAGAAGATGGCTCCATCCGAATATGGACCGTTGATGGCCAACTGATCCATCATTTGAAGGGCCAGCAGAGGCGCGTCTATCGGGTCGCCTTTAGTCGAGATGGCCAGCAATTAGTTTCATCAGGGTCTGGAGGCACCGTTCAAATTTGGAATACTACAGACGGTGAGCTGCTCCACAATCTTGAGGCCCATGGTGCAGATATTTTTGCTCTATCGGTCAGCCCTGACGGTCAATTTTTTATCACCGCCAGTGTTGATCAAACCGCTAAGCTTTGGCGCTGGGATGGCACATTGGTCAGGACCTTTGATGGCCATACGAATGGCCTATTCGGGGTGGATTTCAGTATTGATGGACAAATGATAGCCACCGCTGGCTCTGATAATACCCTTGTTCTATGGTCTATAGATGGCAACAAAATCAAAACCCTCTATGGCAATGGAGCAGGTTTCAAAAGTGTGAAGTTTAGCCCCAATGGAGAATTATTGACCGTTGCTGAAGATGGCAACATCACCCATTGGAATCTGGAGAAAGTACTAGCCTTAAATGAGCTGAGCTATGCATGCGACTGGATTGCTGACTATTTGCGGACAAACGTTGACGTGGTGGATAGCGATCGCACGCTCTGCCAAGATTTACCAGGCACTGAAAATAATGCCTGAAACTCGCTTAACGCTTGATAACTAACGTCCATTAAAAAAGAGTAACAAATTCACTACATCTAAAGTTGCCTCCTCAAGGAGGAAGCTCAGCAAATCATAGATAAAGCAGTAACAAACGCTACTGGTGGAGAAAAGTATTAGAACTGCACAATGACAATAGACAGAACATTATGCATACACAAGAGTTCTGCCTATATGTTTTGGCATAATTGTCATGAATGTAATGTAGTTAACCCGACAGAATTATTATTCCTTTAAGAAAAGGCTGCTATATAAATTTTCGCAAAAAAGACGGAAAAGTCTGAACACCTGTATAGCAGAAGAAAATTTGAGAGAATTCACTACGCCTGAAATCATGAACTGCTAGTGGTTCACCAGGATTCAAGATTGGGATAAAAGAAGAAAGCAATCAAATGATTGTCATCGCTGAAATCCTACTCATTACTCACGGCCCACATTCCCGTCTAAAACATTAAATCCCACAAAATACAACAATCCGTAGCCTTTGCCTAATAGATGACAGCAAAGATTGAGCGTGAGTTTTAAGTCAGTCCAACAATTTGCCGATCAATATCTATAGACAACATAGAAAACCTACTGTGCTTAAAAATGCATTTATCGACTACACTTACCGTATTTAAATTGTTCGATGAGATCTGTTCGACGAGATCGCTATAAAGATTTGAGAAATCAAGAATGTATCAATGTATCGAAGTATGAACATGCCTGACCCAAAAGTCGGAAAAGTCGGAAAGCTCTTTATGATTTATTTGAGACCTAATATTTTATGCGAAAATATTAGGTAGTTTCCTGTAGATTGCCTCCTGTCTTTTTACCTTCTATGAACCCTGATGCAGTTCTTCTTGCCATCGAAGAGTGCCTACTTAAACGTAAACTTACTCCAGCGGAGCGGATTGTTTTAGGGCAAACATGGAATAAGCAAACCTATGATCAAATGGCCAAGCAGTCAGGGTATGGAGATGCCCACCTTAAAGACACAGGCTATAAGCTATGGCGCGCCATATCCCAAGCATTAGGACAACGGGTCACAAAAAAGAGTTTGCTGTTTGTATTACGCGAATATCTAAAAACTGTCTCTATACCTTCAACGCCAGCTACAACGTCTACTACATCCCCAGCATTAAGTAAACAACTAGGTGCAAGCTCGATTCAACCACTATACCCATCTGGGCCGTTGCCACCGGGATCTCCACTGTATATTAAGCGTCTGCCCAGCGAAGACTTAGCCCATTCAGAGATCCAGCTTCCTGGTGGGTTTCTGCGCATTAAAGCACCCAGAAAAATGGGGAAAACGTCCCTGGTGTTTCGTCTGATACAATCCGCACACCAATACAGCTATCAGACGGTACATCTCGATTTGCAAACCGTTGATCAAGACATTTTTAGCAGCATTGACACATTCCTAAAATGGTTTTGCACCCAAACCAGTCGAGCCCTAAATCTACCACCCAAACTCGATGATTATTGGGATGCATCCATGGGACACAAGGTCAGCAGTGAACTCTATTATCAGGAGTATCTCCTAGAGAATAGAAAAACACCCATCGTACTAATTATTGGTGCGGCTGAGAGACTGATTGAGCATCCTAAAGTAGCCCAAGATTTTTTTCCACTATTGCGCTCCTGGCATGAAAAAGCTCGATGGAACTTTCTTTGGCGTAACCTGCGTATCGTTATTGTTCATTCTACAGAAATTTACGTCCCATTAAAAATTAATCAATCGCCCTTCAATATTGGTCAAGCCATTAAATTGCCCAGATTTACGGCTGATCAAGTGGCCGAATTAGTTGCTCGCTATGGCCTAGAGCAGCGTAATAATACATTGGGGAAAGCCCTATTAGATTTGGTGGGAGGACACCCATATCTGGTCAATGTTTTTCTCTACCATCTTGTTACCCAGCCTACAGCTCTTACCAGCCTACTCAAAACAGCCTCGACCCCCTCTGGGATTTATGGCACTCATCTACGTAACTATCTAGCTCTTTTGAGAGTAGAACAAAATCTAGCTACCGCGTTTAAACAAGTGATCTCTTCTGAAGATGGCGTAGAACTAGATGCCGTTACTATGTATCGCCTAGAAAGTCTTGGGCTCATAACAGTCAAAGGCTGTCAGGCTGTCTCCAGTTGTGAAGTGTATCGCACATATTTTCAACAGCAGTTGAGTTTTTAAAGGTCAAATTCTTAAGTTATTTGTGCTCTATGTTACTTATTTATAGCTGGCAACCGACTTTTCCGTCTTTACTTTCCCCATCCGCTTTGATTAGATATGTGAGCCAGTCAAAAGAGGCGATCTGGTATTTTTTTAATCGAGAAATTTTTCGATCAGAGAATTAATCTACACCAGGTTTTTAACTACTCTAAGGTGTTAAGGTCAGATTCTTTTGGGTGCTCGCAGATAGCGAGTTTTGTGCTAGCAACAGTCTAACGTTCAAGGGATTTTTGAGATAATGCGTAGAGTTATTTTGGTCAGAATTCACGCAGTAATTGCAACGGGTATTATTGCGATCTTCTCGGTTTCCGGGTTCCCCGCCTTTTCTCAAGAAGCGGACGGTGAAACAGAATCTACCGAAGAGCAATCTATTTTAGTGGAATCCACCATCGTAGGAGATGTTGATCCAGCCACAGCGATTACGGTAGAAGATCTGACAATCCCGATTGATCAGCTTGAGTTATTTCTCAAACCCTTGACCCTGGAAGAATTACAGGTCGAAGCTGCCGCCTGGTTCTTAATCCTGAAAGATAAAGTTCAAGAAATTAGTCAGACCGAAATTGCCATCAAGCGCCAAAATGAGGCCATTGCCTCTCAGGAAGAAGCGGCCCAGGCGGTGACAGAGGCAGAAGCGGCTCTGGCTGAGGCGGAAGCAGCTCTGGCCGAAGCTTCGCCTGGGACCTCCGAATATGAGAAAGCCGCCGAACAACTGGAAACCGCAAAGCAATCTCTTCAGGAAGCCAACCAGGCAGTTGAGAAAGCCGTTGAAACCGGTGACGATCTAGAGGAGAACGAAGCGCTACGGGAAACCCTGGAGGAAGCTGAGAGTGAGGAAGAGATTGCCACTGCTCGGCAAATTCTAGAAGAGGCGAGAAATGAAAGAGATGACCTCACGGCTGGATCGGCGGCCTACGATGTGGCTACGGAGAGGATTGATGCCCTAGACCAGGCTCTCATTGACCTGGAATCAGCAGAGGAAGCACTAGAAGAAGCCGTTCCGGGCTCACCCGAACATCAGGAACTAACCGGAGCAGTTGAATCGGCAAGGGCGGCAGTAATGGAGGCTGCCGAGGCCATTTCTGAGGCAGGGTTAGCACCTGAGGAAGCCGCCGAGGAAGGAGCAATACAGTCTGAAGAGGCTGAATCAGCACTAGAGAAAATTGCTGCTGATATTGAATCGGCAGAAGAGCAGGCCGATGGGGATAACGTTGAGACTGAAGCACCTTCAGTGATCGAAGTGCAAGCCGGTGGGGATATAGACGCCGCCGATGCGGCAGAAAACTCTGGAGAGCAATTGGAAGGTGTGGCCGAGGAACTTGAGGCCGTGGCCGATGCCGAGTCAGATTTAAAAAATCAACTGGTCGTGAATGTCACCGCTTTGCAAGGGGAGCAAACTGGGCTTGTCGATCGCTTCACCGTGGTTTTAGATGCCCTAGACCAAAAGGGTGGCGATACCACTTCCTATCGGAAATACATTGACGCTGTCAGTGGTATTGAACTTGACATTACTGATACTGAGGGGCTGGGCGTTCGACTGGTGAGCTGGTTGAGATCAGAAGAAGGGGGACTCCGCTGGGGGCTGAATCTTGCCAAATTTGTCGGCATTTTACTAGCCTCGGTGATCGTTTCTCGCTTACTCGCTAGAGTCATTGATCGCGTGCTTACTCGCATTGGTGGAACATCCAATCTATTTCGTGATTTTGCCGTCATGGTGGTTCAACGCGGTGTGCTGGTGACCGGTGCGCTGCTGGCACTGGCATCACTAGGGGTGAGCTTAGGTCCAATTTTGGCACTGGTTGGGGGTGCGAGTTTTGTATTAGCTTTTGCGCTCCAAAGCAATTTAGGCAATTTTGCCAGTGGGCTCATGCTGCTGGTGAATAAACCCTTTGATGTGGGTGATGAAGTGAAAGTTGCTGGATACTGGGCGTATGTAGACTCGATTTCCCTAGCCAGTACCAAGCTGAAAGCCTTTAATGGCAGTGTAGTAACTTTACCGAATAATACCGTTTGGGGCGGTGACATCATTAACTTCACCCATTCAGACATTCGGAAGCAGATGATTTACATCTATGTCAAGTTCACCCAGGATCTGGACAAGATCTACCAGATGTGGATAGAGCTTGCTGCCTCGCATCCACAAGTTTTAGAGGATCCTGCACCGGGTTGGTTTCCCTGGAATGGCCATTACGATTACCACATTTGTGTCGGCTTGTCGGCATGGACTAAAACAGATGTCTATTGGACTGTGTATATTGAATTGCTGAAAGAGTTGCAAATACGACTTGACAAGATGGGCATTGAGTTAGCAGCTCCTGTTCAAGAAATTAAGTTTGGCCAGAGTGCTGCTGACACAATGGCAACTCAACTATCATCTGCTGTAGCCAGTCAACTACCGTCCACACAACCATGAAGCTAATGGCTTGTGATGAGTGAAAAGGTTCTCCTAAGTCAATAATGGTTGGCACAATTAGTGGGATCACGGCACCTGTTTTGACCCATGAAATGAAAACCTTCCTCTGAAAAGACTACTGGAACTTCTATCGGAAATATGGGAAAGAACCTTACCCTATAGAGTTCGTTAAAAAAGCGGCCAAAGCCCTTGATAACCTTCAAGAAGTGCTTGAGGCAGAGGGGGCATTATCCGACGACCAGAACCGGTCGATTATGCTGATCATGTTTTCAAAACCCCTTATTTTGAGTCGGCCGGGTTCTTTAACGCCGATGCCAGAGATGTCTTACTTGTCGACGGCGACGAGATCATTGAGGTGCCCATGTCTCAGCGATGTCGATATTTCAAGTTCTTGCGTTATCGACCGATGGGGTCTCACTAGAAGCTGTAAATTCTCTCATAGAGTATATGCATACATTTGCCAAAACAATTCATAGTTTTGCCTGATGGGCGGATAAGAAGTCTTCAATCATGGTGAATGTGGATGCAGTCCAGAAGATTTTTTCCCTCAGTTTTTAAGTAGAGGAAGTTATATATGTTGATGGAGAAAATTTTAGAGCAATATCGTCTACTGCTGCCCTGGAACGATACTGTCATAGAGTCTCCAGATTATCCGTGTATCCATCAATTGTTTGAATCTCAGGTGGAACGAACTCCTGATGCAATAGCAGTGGTATTCGAGGAGCAATATCTCACCTATCGAGAGTTGAACAATCGTGCTAACCAACTTGCACACTATTTGCAAGGGCTGGGGGTAGGGCCAGACGTGTTAGTGGGGCTTTGTATCGAGCGCTCTTTAGACATGGTGATCGCCATGTTGGGGATCCTGAAAGCAGGGGGCGCTTATGTGCCCTTAGACCCTGTATATCCAAGTGAGCGTTTAGCCTATATGTTGGCTAACTCGCAAGCATCGGTGTTGTTGACTCAAAGCCAATTCCTGGAACGGCTGCCCGATGGTGAAGCGCAGGTTATTTGTATAGAGACCCATAGGCAAGCAATCTCAACCCAAAGCGATCGCAATCTCCCCAATTGTACGATCCCAAATAATTTGGCTTATGTCATCTACACCTCCGGTTCTACGGGAAAGCCAAAAGGTGTGATGATGGAGCATGGTGCCCTAGTCAATCTAATCTGTTGGCAGCTAGAACAGACAACCCTGTCTCAAAATGCCAAAACCCTGCAATTTTCTCCTGTTAGCTTTGATGTCTCTTTCCAGGAGATTTTCACCACTTTGTGTGGAGGTGGGACGCTAGTTTTAATTTCAGAGGAAGTGCGACGAGATCCCGTAGCCTTGTTGCATTTATTGACAGATAGAGAAATAGAAAGACTATTTCTGCCCTTTGTTGCCTTGCAGCAACTTGCTGAAGTCGCAAAGAGTTTTGAGGTGTTACCGAGGCACTTGGGAGAGATCATTACGGCGGGGGAACAGTTGCAGGTCACTGAGGCGATTGTTTCCTTTTTCGCAAAATTGCCGAATTGTACACTTCACAATCAATACGGCCCTTCAGAAACCCATGTGACAACAGCCTTTACACTGCAAGGTTTACCCCAGGATTGGTCAACCTTGCCACCCATTGGTTGTGCCATCAACAATACTGAGGTTCACCTGCTAGATGAGTCCCTACAACCTGTTCCCATGGGTGTGGCCGGGGAGCTATATGTGGGGGGAGCCTGTTTGGCGCGGGGCTATATCAATCGAGAGGACCTCACCCATGAAAGATTTATTCCGAACCCCTTCAGCCCAGAATTTTCTCCCCGTCTATACAAAACCGGCGACTTAGCCCGTTACCTAACCGATGGCAACATTCAATTTCTCGGTCGCATCGATGCTCAAGTAAAAATTCGTGGCTATCGCATTGAACTTGGAGAGCTTGAGGTGGTGTTGAGCCAATATCCAACGGTGAAACAAGCTGCAGTGGTCGCTCGGGAAGATAGTCCAGGGGGCAAACGCTTGATTGCTTATGTGGTGCCGGTTGCTGAAGGAGCAGAATCGCCAAAGTTAGAGGGTCACATTGAGACAGAGCAAGTTCAGCAATGGGAAAAAATTTGGGACGAAGCGTACGGGCAGCCTGCAGATGATTGGGAGTCAGGTTTTCACATTGGTGGTTGGTACGATACCTACACTGGAAAAGCTCTACCAGAGCCACAGGTACGGGAATGGGTTGACTTTACAGTCAAACGGATTCTATCCCTAAATCCTCAGCGAGTATTGGAAATTGGCTGCGGTACAGGGTTGCTGTTATTCCAGATTGCGCCCCATTGCCAGGATTACTGCGGTACTGACATTGCATCCGAAGGGCTTAACTATATTGAGCATCAGATTCAAGATAGCCCTTTAGAGGCATCGGTAACCCTGCATCACAGTGCAGCGGATGAACTTGAGGGCATGGCTGCCGACTCCTTTGATACGGTGGTGATTAACGGAGTTGTCCAGTTTTTCCCCAATGCATATTACCTGGTGCGCGTGGTTGAACGAGTTGTCCAGTTAGTGCAACCGGGCGGCACGATTTTTATTGGGGATGTGGAGAGCTTTCCCTTGCTGGAGGCTTTCCACACATCGGTGCAACGGACGCAAGCCTCTGCTTCCTTATCGACAGTGGCACTGCGCGATCGCATTCAAAAGCACACGGCACAAACTCAAAAACTTGCGATCGCACCAGAATTCTTTGTGGCCCTTAAAGAGCACTTGCCTCAAATTAGCCATGTGGAAATTCAACTTAAGCGGGGACATTATCAAAATGAACTAACTCGCTTCCGTTACGATGTGGTTTTGCACCTAGGCAAAAAAGTCTCTCCTCCCACCCCTTCTCCCATTTCTCTCAATTGGCAGCAGGATAATTTAACGGCAGCGACCGTTCGCCAGCAGCTGATAGAAACCTCCCCAGAGATACTCGTTGTCACCCATGTGCCTAATGCCAGAATTTGGGCAGATGTGAAGGCAATGGAACTATTAGCCAATCCCGATTGTCCTGAAACCGTAGGAGACCTGCGCCAACAGATTTCTCCAGAGGGGATTGAACCAGAAGACTGGTGGGCATGGCAGTCTGAGGTCCCTTATCAGATTAACATTAGCGGGTCTGGTGATGGGGGCGAAGCTTACTATGATGTGGTGTTCGTGCGCAACGATATCAACATCATTGCAGACAGTACAATCATTTCCCCTCCACAAAGCGGACTTCAACATTGGAGTACTTATACCAATCAGCCATATATTGGCTTCAAACCCAGTCAATTAATTCCTCAATTACGGGATTTTCTCATAGAAAAGCTACCGGATTATATGATGCCCTCGGCATTTGTCATGCTAGACACATTGCCCCTGACGCCTAGCGGAAAGGTAGATCGACGGGCCTTACCGGCCCCCGATAGATCTCGTCCGATTCTGGATGTAGAGCTAGTGGCACCGCGAACACCCACAGAAGAAATCCTCTCAGGCATTTGGACAGAAGTTTTGAACCTCAATGAGATAGGAGTATCCGATAACTTCTTTCTCTTGGGGGGGACTCTATTCAGGCAACTCAACTGATTTCACGGGTACGGGATACATTCAAAATTGAACTGTCGCTGCATCGGTTGTTTGAATCCCCAACAGTGGCGGAACTTAGTGAAGATATTTTAGGCGCAAGGTGCCAGCAACTCACTGCAATCAAACCTATTCCACGGGGGGGAGATTTACCCCTATCGTTTGCCGAGCAACGATTATGGTTTTTAGATCAACTGCAAGAAGGCAGCACAACTTATAACGAACAAGAAGCGTTACGTCTGACCGGTTCACTGCAGATAGAAGCGCTACAGAGCGCGGTGCAAGAAATCGTCTGCCGTCATGAGATATTACGCACTAATTTTCAGGCTGTGGATGGCTCGACCGTGCGGGTGATTCGCTCTGAATTAGACTTAAAGATGTCCATTGTTGATTTACAGCAATTGCCAACGGACAAACAACTCGCGCAAGTGCAACAGTTGGGTAAGCAAGAAATTCAGAAACCCTTTGATCTCGCCACCGATTCCCTACTGCGAGTGACTTTATTGCAGTTGGCGACCCATGATTATGTGCTGTTGCTCACCACGCACCACATTATTACGGATGGTTGGTCAACAGGGGTATTTTGCCATGAATTGGCAGCACTCTATGGAGCATTTGTTCAAGGGAAACCGTCACCGTTACCCCCACTGCCCATCCAATATGCAGACTTTGCTGGCTGGCAGAGACAACCTACAACTGCTGAAGTCCTAGCACCTCAACTGGATTACTGGAAACAACAGTTAGCAGGAGCGCCACCTCTCTTAGAACTGCCCACAGACTGCCCTCGTAAAACAGTGCAGACTTCCCAAGGGGGCAAAGATTTTTTTGAGTTCGGGCTCGAACTCACGGAACAACTCAAGCGTCTGAGTCAAGAAAATGGCGTGACGCTATTTATGACGCTATTGGCCGCATTTAGCACTTTACTGTATCGCTATAGTAACCAAGCCGATATTCTTGTGGGCACGCCCATTGCTAACCGCAACCGCAGCGAACTAGAAGGACTCATGGGCTTTTTTGTGAATACGCTGGTGTTGCGATCGCGCTTTGAAGCCAATCCCACTTTCGCTGAATTATTAAATCAGGTGCGGCAGACTTCTTTGGATGCTTACGCTCACCAGGATGTTCCGTTTGAGCAGTTGGTGGAGGCCTTACAACCGGAACGCAGCCTCAGCTACACACCCATATTTCAGGTGATGTTTGCCCTGCAAAATGCGCCGATGGCCACTCTGGAGTTACCGGAAGTGAGTTTCAACTGGCTGCCCCTCGAAAATGCCAGAGCCCCGTTTGACTTGTTCTTGTCCATGGAGGAGACAGAAACAGGATTGAGGGGATATTGGGAATATAATCGCGATTTATTTGAGGCAGCCACCATCCGTCGGGCCATTGGGCATTTTCAGACGTTGCTTGCAGCGCTCGTGGCTAAGCCCCAAATGGGCGTTGACGAACTGCCCTTGTTGACCGCAGCAGAACGCCATCAGGTGCTCGTCGAGTGGAATAATACCCAAGCTGAATATCCCCAAAATCAGTGCATTCATCAATTGTTTGAGGAACAGGTGAAACGCAGCCCGGATGCCGTGGCAGTCGTTTTTGAAAACGAACAACTGACTTATCAGGAGTTGAACGATCGCGCCAACCAACTCGCCCATTACTTGCAAAGCTTGGGCGTTGGGCCAGAGGTCTTGGTGGGGATTTACATCGAGCGATCCCTCGAAATGGTGGTGGGATTGTTAGGCATTCTCAAAGCGGGTGGGGCTTATGTGCCGTTAGACCCCAATTATCCATCCGAGCGCCTCGCCTATATCGTTGATAACTCCCAGGCAACGGCCCTAGTCACCACCCATCAACTAGCCGCCCAATTGCCTTGCTTACCCAAGCACCTCATCTGTTTAGATGATGATGACTGGGACGTGATCTCTACCCACCGCACAGATAATCTCCAATCCAATGTCCAACCGGATAACTTGGCCTATGTGATCTATACCTCCGGCTCTACTGGAAATCCCAAAGGCGTAGAAATCTGCCATCAATCTCTTGTTAACTTTCTCTGTTCAATGGGAGTTACCCCAGGTTTAACCGATGCTGATGTGGTCTTAGCGGTCACGACCCTCTGTTTTGATATTGCTGCCCTAGAGATTTACTTACCGCTCATCGTCGGCGCAAAAACGGTTATCGCCAGTCGAGACGTCGCTGCTGATGGCAAACAACTGGCAGTAGAATTGGAACACTCTGGTGCGACGGTGATGCAAGCCACCCCAGCAACCTGGCAGATGCTGCTGGCGGTTGGTTGGCAGGGTAAGCGATCGTTGAAAATCATCTGTGGTGGCGAAGCCTTATCGATGCAACTCGCCGCTAACCTGGGAGAAAAAGGGGCTTCTGTGTGGAACCTATACGGCCCTACGGAAGCGACCGTGTGGTCAACGGTTTGTCCAGTGAGTACCTTAGATACAATAGCGCATCACCAAGATGTCTCAGTCTCGATCGGGACTGCGATCGCAAACACTCAAACCTATATTCTCGATCGCCATCGCCAACCTGTCCCCATCGGTGTACCGGGGGAACTCCACATTGGCGGTGCAGGGTTAGCCCGAGGTTATCTCAACCGTCCCAACTTAACTGCAGCCAAGTTCATTCCCAATCCCTTTTTCAATTCAGAATTCAAAACTCAAAACTCAAAAGAAGAACGTCTTTATAAAACTGGAGACTTAGCCCGTTATCTCCCCGATGGCCACATTGAATTTATCGGACGCATCGATAACCAGGTAAAAATTCGAGGCTTTCGCATCGAACTTGGAGAAATTGAAGCCACCTTCGCCCAATACCCAAAAGTGCAGGAAGTCGTGGTTGTTGCCAGGGAAGACTCTCCAGGTGATAAGCGCCTTGTTGCCTATGTCGTTGCCGAAGAAGAAGTAACGTCGTCTGATTTGCGCAGTTTCTTGAAAAGCAAGCTACCCGACTACATGGTGCCTTCTGCTTTCGTCTTTTTAGAGAAAATCCCTCTAACGCCCAATGGCAAACGCGATCGCCAGGCCCTACCTGCACCTGATGCTGACGATATCTCCGATCGGTCTGATTTTATCCCCCCCCGCAACTCAGCAGAACTGCAACTAGCTCAAATTTGGTCGGAGGTTATCAATATCAGTGCTGTTGGCGTCACAGACAATTTCTTTGATTTGGGAGGGCATTCCCTACTAGCCGTGCGCTTAATGGCTCGTATCGAACAGCAGTTGGGCATTCATCTACCATTGACAACACTGTTTACCGAACCCACCATTGAAAGCCAAGCCACTTTGCTGAACTCTTATAACGATGTTCGATCCTCTTCTCCTTTGGTCCCCATTCAACCGTCAGGAGAGTTGCCGCCCTTATTCTGCGTGCATCCCATTGGCGGCAATGTTCTCTGCTATGCAGAATTAGCCCGTCATCTGGGTAACAATCAACCGCTCTATGGCTTGCAGTCTTCGGGGTTATCTGGTGAGTCAGACCCCTTAGCCAGAATCGAGGAAATGGCGGTAACCTATATCAAAGCCTTGCAGGAAATTCAGCCCAATGGCCCATATTATTTGGGAGGGTGGTCCATGGGAGGTGTCATTGCAATGGAAATGGCACAGCAATTGCAAAATGCTGGGCAAATAGTGGCGCTCGTCGCTTTAATCGATAGCTATGCCCCTAGTACCATGACCGACCTAGACTCCACGGATGAAGTCTCTTTAGCCAATTCTCTAGTAGCGGATTTAAGCGGTTTACTGGAAACCGAACTGTCCCTGGCACAGTTTAATCTGATGCAACTCCAGCCTCAAGAAAAATTACAGCACATCTTCTCCGTAGCCAAACGTCTGCATCTTTTACCGCCGGGGATTGGTATGGAGCAAATGGAGCAGTTGTTTCATGTTTTCAAAGCCAACCGAGTTGCCCTAGGGAACCATCAACCCCAGCCTTATTCGGGGCGGGTTGTCTTGTTTTGTGCGAGTTCCTCGGCAGAGCAAGGCCGAGGTTGGCGTTCAATTATCACCGGTCAGTTTGAAACTAACACGATTGAGGGCGACCATTACGAGATCATGAGATCGCCCCATATCCAGGTTCTCGCTAAAGAACTGACTGCTTATCTGCATCAATGCCACCACGGCGTTGATAAATCCTTAGAGTTAACTAAAAATAAGAATTTATGGAGATAATACAGTAATGAAATATGTGATTTGTAGTTATATTGAGATGAAGACATACACGAATAAACTTAATTCCAGTTAGATAGATTCTCCTCTTATGAATTATTATCGCTTAGGTTTCAATCTTGTACTGTAGTACTGAGAATCTCTAATGCAACTATGACACTAGAAACGAAGATATCAAATCCAAAAGCATCTTTTAACGAGTATTATCATCTTTACTCACCTCAACCCTACGTTCAGGCACTATTAAAGGAAACTCAATACACGCTTCCTTTTGATGCAATGCAAATTGTAAGCAGTCACCTTAAACAGTTAGATTACTTTGAGAATTTGAATGTTTTATTTCTTGGTAGCGGCCATGGCACAGAAGTTGCCGCTTTAAAGTATGGCTATAGCTATGAAAAAATTCTGCAGCATTGGTTGGCTAGTGATCCTAAAAAGCATATCTTTTCAGAGGGCAACTCTAACTTGACCATCACAATGGTAGATATTAATGAGGCTCCTTTGCGTTTTGCCTATGATGTGGGGCTATGTCAACATTTCCACATATGCGATCTAACAAATCCATGGCCAGAGAAACTATCCACTGTTGTTAAAAATGACACTGATTTACTAGTTTGTGTAGGGGCTACAACCTATATAGGACTCGATAACTTTAAGCACCTTATCAAACTGATAGGAGAAAGTAATGTAAAGCATTTTTATTTTTCTTTAGCTAGTTTTATTTGTGACTCCTTTTTAGAAATCTTTGATGACTCTCATCTACATTTGCGGAAGCTTGGTCATGTTCGTCAGCGTAATTATAAAAATGACGAAGAACGGCTAAAAATCATATCAAATCTCAAGCTTCAAAATAGATACTCCAATGATGATGAGGATGGTTTAACCGCTTCGATATATATTGCGAGTCAGATTGCCTAACGTTATTTCTGGGTTCATACACTAGATAACTGAACATCCTGCGATATGAAATTAGCAAACCTTTGTTCAAAGCATCCTTGGAATCTTATTTTGCATCAACAAGATTTGGGGAAATCTGATATTTTCGAGACCCTTAAACAGCTCCATATTTCAGGTGAGATACAACCAGGGGATAAAATATCCTCTTATGACAAGGTTTCGCTTAATATTTTAGAGCAATTAGCTAAATTATTTCCTGGAGAGTATCGGTTGAGTGAACAAAGCCTATTGAACCAGAATGTTTGTCAGCAAGTACTTAGAGTATCACCTCCAGTTACTAGCAGTACATTTGCAGAGCTCCCAATGTCAAAGGATCAACTAGATAAAGAATTAAGTGAGCATGGATATGCCCTATTTAGAGCAGATCAACCTTTTGATGAGAAGAAAATTACCGAATTAATTGGTGGGAAAGACAAGCTTATTAGCTATAAGCATGGTCTTAACGCACGAAATCAGGTTCCTCACTCAATTTTTTCCTATGTTACTCCCTGGTCACATAAGGAAGAAATACTGCCGCATAATGAACTAAGTCACCATACGGAATTTCCGAAATATGTTTGCTTTATGTGCAAACAACCTGCTCAGCATGGAGGAGAAACAACAATATATGATTGTGAACAAGCTTTCAAAAACCTGTCATCTACTTGCCAGCAAGAAATAAGAGGGAGGAATGTCGTCTTTGTAAGAAAACATGTCGAACAAAGAGATCATGAAGAGTATGACTCTAGTTGGCAAGATATTTCAGCTAGAAGTAGTCAAGATGCGATCGCTCATTGGGAAAATTTAGGCTACACCTGTCTTTTATATCAAGAAGATTACAACGGAACACCAATCGACGTTTTAGAAACTCAACTCGAACGTCCATTTGTCTATCATTATCAAGGCAGAACTTGTTTAAATGCGTCTGTGGTAGGTGCAGCGGCTTACTGGTATCGTCAGGTAATGGGCGATAAGAAGCCACAGCTGTCACTGCAATGGAATGATAGCAAACCTTTGCCTGAAGAACTGCTCCATGAAATGGAAGATGCTGTTAAACTGGCACGAATTTTCTATTTTGATAGATGGAGAGAGAACGATTTATTGATTTTAGACAATCTTAGAGTTGCCCATGGACGTCTTCCTTTTCTAGGTGATCGCTTAGTGGGAATTTTAATGGGGACAAAAGCAAGATTCAAATTTCAAGTAAATGAGTGGATTGTTGAAGAAACCTATAACTAGAGTTTGCTGTTGAAGCCTAGCCTTCATACTCAGCAAGGGTCTCATTTAGGCGGCGAGTTTTCAAGAGATCTGCTGATTCACTAATCTCGATTTTGAGGACACCGGCCATGATGGATTCCCAAGATACTCTAATGACCCCCTTATTTATAGCCCATTCTATGGGAATTAAAATAAGCCGAGTGTTTTATGTCATATCCCTCTTTTACCACTCCGGCTAGATAAAAATTAAGCTGAGAGTAATCCTGATTATTCTCAAATATATGTCTACCTCCAGAAATGCCCATCCACCATTAGATTTGTAGCAAATTCTTCTCTGATTTCTATAGGAAACGCCTGAATAAGAACGCTATGCATCATGTCACTATCTTAGGATCTGGAAAAATCGGATCCGCGATCGCTAAGCTCCTACATCGAAGCGATGATTACAACGTGTTGGTTGGCGATATTGATAGTCAATCCTTAGATCATTTATCTGCGCTAGTGCCAGTTAACACATCTGTTATTGATGTCACTGATGAAGCTGCGATCGCGGAAAAGTTAGAGAATCAAGATTGTGTTGTTTCTGCTTGTCCCTATTGGGTCAATCCAGGAATTTCCCGTGCCGCAGCAAAAGCTGGGGTCAGCTATTTCGACCTAACCGAAGATATCGCAACCACCAATGCCATTCGGACTGTTGCTGAGATGAGTTCTGATGGCTTGGTCTTTGTGCCCCAATGTGGTCTAGCTCCAGGATTTATTAGTATCCTTGCCCATCATCTGTGCAGCTACTTTGAGAGGCTTGACGAGGTCAAAATGCGGGTTGGTGCTCTGCCGCAATATCCCTCCAATAAGATGAAGTACAACCTTACCTGGTCTACAAAGGGGCTCATTAACGAATACTGTAACCCTTGTGATGCTATTCGCAACGGTCATAAAATCGAAGCGATTCCCTTGGAAGAGGTGGAGTATTTCTCCCTAGATGGCATCAATTACGAAGCGTTTAATACGTCTGGTGGGCTAGGAACTCTGTGCGAGACTCTCGATGGCAAGGTGCGTACTCTTAATTACAAAACTGTACGCTATCAGGGCCATCGAGATCTCATGGCCTTTTTAATCAACGAATTACGTTTAAGCGATCAACGTGACCTACTTAAAGAAATTTTTGAACGTGCCATTCCCACGACTCAGCAAGATGTAGTAGTTAGCTTCTGCACCATTAGTGGCTGGCGTAACGGTCGTTTCGAACAAATCAGCGATGCCCGCAAGATCTACCCGCTGAATTTATATGGAGAAACCCTGAGTTCTATCCAGATCTCAACAGCTGCCTCTCTTTGTGCAGTCGTGGATATGTATCTCAATGGCAAAATTCTCCAAAGTGGTTTCGTAAAACAAGAGCAAATCAATCTAGATGATTTTCTCGCAAACCGTTTTGGTCGTTACTACATCGAGACCAGCAAGATGTCCCAAGATCCCATGCTTTACATTGATTAGAAAACTAGAAAAGGCACAAATAATATCAAGTTAACAACTTTCAGATAGTGAATATTGATGAGGGAAATGCCTGAAACACTACCCAATGAGTGGTTGAAATGGATTTGCTCTAGCCAGAATCCAAATGAGCTACGTAGGAACTACGATCAGTGGGCCGCTACCTATGAAATCGATGTTAGTAGTGTATGGAAACCAGTTCCATTAGCCGCTGCTCTCATGCTTTCAGAGCAGATAAGCAACAAACGAGGCGTGATCTTGGATGTTGGGGTTGGTACAGGTCTGGTGGGTATGGCCTTGGCAGAATTGGGATTCGACAATTTGATAGGTATTGATATCTCGCCTGGGATGTTAGAACAAGCCGATGAAAAAAGGATATATCGTTCCTTGATTTGCTGCGCCATCGGTGATGAACGATTCGGGGATCTAGAGCGGGTAAATGGCATTATTGCCACAGGTGTCTTTGCTGAAACTCATGCTGGTTCAGCGGAACTCAGGGTATTGCAAGAAAGGATTGAGCCTGAAGGTATCTTGGTTTTCACTGCACGTCGGAGCTTTCTGTCTAAACTCCAGGGCGTCCTTGATCAGCCAGGTTGGACGCTGATTGATACTAAAGTGATGCCGATTTATGACGATCCGGTGCATGTTCTCGCCTATAGAATTTACGCTTAATTTAAGGTGGAATGTGAGAGATTGCCTAGGCCAATACTCGATGTCTATGCACACAGCACGACTAGAGCGTAAAACAAAATCATCTTTGTGAACAATGAGTTCAGAATTGCAAAAACTCGAATGCATTAATCAGGAACTGGAAAAGCTCGGTGATATTGACCGTCATCAGTTATTGGAAATGAACGTGCTTCGAGAGAGCCAAGAGTTGGTTCATCGAGTCGGGGCAACCCATGGGGTTGGTCAACAATTACCATTCACAAAGCTATACTTACCAATGGCTTTCACAGGTATCTTAGAACCCAAGAAGTCAGTCAATGAAACCCATCGCGCCATCCAAATTCTGTTACCAGGCACAGGCACCACGTTCTCTGTAGCTGAGACACTCTGTGATGTTGCAGGAACCTTTCATGGGCGCAAAAGCAAGAACCGTGGAGGGGGGCGCAAAAGTAACCAAAGTTTGCTAACTCAATTACTGCCCGGGGATGAAACGTTCCGTGTGGCCTCTTTTCCCACTGATCTACCACTGAATGGCATGGGGTCGGATGCCCCATTTGAATTTGCTAGTAAGCAGGGACTGATGACGGTAATGCGTCATGTGCATCTTGTATTGTCAAGACTTTATCCCGATCGACCAGTTTTTATGGCTGGACGTAGCCAAGGCGGTATAGCGGCTATTTTGTATGCTCAGCATTATGAGGATCTAGCTGGGGCAATTGCGATCAATCCGCCCCATCCCGATCCTGAACTATTTCGATTCACTGTTCAATACTTAGAGGATAAGGCCAATGTTTTGGCTGATCTCCTCCATGCTCCAGGGGTGACCCTACATGATCGGAGTTGGAAAGCATACAAGACTTTTACGCCTTCTTTTGACTATCCATCTATGCGATCGCTATCGCCAATCTTGACGCTGGTTAGCTTGGGCGATCCGTTTAACTTGTTTCCCCAGTACGCTCATGCACTGAAAGCATTTTCCGACAATGACGAAAAAAACCAGTTGCACATCCTTGATGCAGGACATAATCTTTGGGATAGAAAATCAACCGATATGTATCGAGAGGTCATTAATTTGCAAGCCCAATTCATGGTAGATCAAATGAGTGAAGTGGGGAAAAATCAGGCTCTTCCGGTCCGGCCTAGATATGGGAAAGAGTTCCTGAGCGCGAGAAATATGGAGTAGTGAATTTTAGTAAAGGATAGAGAAAAAGTCGGGGTCTTCTCTTTGTACCATCTTCTTTCTGACTGAGCGGTTGCACTCATGTCTGTACACAGCAGGCAATGATTGCCACAAGGATGGGGGAGTTTCGTGTTTTCAAAAAAAGTCTGCGCAACCACAAACGTATCATCTCTTGAGTAAAACCGGAGAAGATTATGCTGAGATCTTGCACCTGGCAAGGCAGCATTAACCCGCATTGGACTCAAAGTCGCAAGGCTAACTGGCTCAAAACCGCTCAAGCGGTTAAAGAATCCCTAAAAGCTCTATATTTAGAGCTGCCCAGCCAACCTTGTCCCTTGAGTGGACAGCCCTCAATTAGCGTTGGGTTTTGAACCCAACGTGGGTTTCAGCTTCACTTTGAACCGCTGAACCTGGCAATGGATCACGACTCGTGGGGTCGAAATCCCAGAGCCGATAACCCCCAGTGTCCGGCACCCAGTCCAAGACATAACGATTAATATTCAACATGTATTCTTCCTAAATTTTCTCAATCAGGTTGATTGAGTCTGAAGCTTTGGGTAGCGTAGATACCAAAGTGTGAAAAAGGTAATCTAGCATTAGAAAGACTAAAACATCTTTTTAGAGTGAAATAGTCTTGGGTAGATGCACACTAGCAACAGCCGCGAAGAGCCCTATTTTATCTCGACAAATTGTCCTAGCAACTGGACAGCATTTGCTTGATTTTCCAAAGTAACAAACTGCCCCCCTACTTGATTATTTTGAGAAAAGCCTGCAAGGCATAAAGCGTATTGCTTCCCATCAACGATTACAGTTTCTTGAGATCGACTATTATTGATAGAAACCGTATCAGGGCAAGGTGGGCCAAACCCAGGTGTTTGAGGACAGGTTCCATTGACACCATCATTCGGTGTTTCATTATGGTCAAACTGGAAATTGAAACTCACTTCAACTCCATTAATGGTTACCGTTAACTGCAAAGTAGCAGAACGGATGCTGTAACCATAAACAGGATAGTTGTGATGAACAAAGGTTCCTAAAACAAAATAAGAACCATCCAGAGAAACTGATGCTGAACTAATGCCTTCAAAGTAATAGGAACTTTGCTGGCTTGTATAATTTCCCTGTCCCCAACAAATCTGGTTCGTCCCAACACCAGTTAAAGACGTTGAGCCAGGAACCGCTTCAACGATATTTGACCAAACCCCAACAGTACTTACAAACAAGGCGAGAGATGATATCTGTTGAGTGATATTTCCAAATTGACCAGGAATGATATTTCCAGATTGACCAGGAATGATATTTCCAGATTGACCAGGAATAACGTAACCCGTTTGGCCAGGAATAACGTAACCTGTTTGCCCTGAGCTCCCAGAATCTGGTGGGCAACAACAAACCACAAAAATTGGTGGTACTTGGGGAGGCTTACTTGATCCGGGAGGCGGCTGGACAGGTGGGTCTATGGTAGGTTTGGTCGGGGGACATACGGTTCCTCCACCCCCACAAGGCCCACAAGGCTTAGGACATTTGGGGCGGCAACGAGGACTTCTTCTACGACAACCCATAGGAATAATTTTCTCCTCAACGAATAACAAAGGTGTTCAACTATATTTCTCAGATGTCAGAGTTGGAAAATTCTAGATTCAAATATCTTGAAACTGTCCAACTTGACCTCCCAATTTGACCAGGTTTTGTTGCTCTGATCGCTCAGGGAAGAAATCTGAATCACAGATGACACTTTGAGCAATGGCACGACCCAGGCGCGCGGCCTTGACATTATTCTTTGTGTCCATATCTGCCTCTAGGCTAATAGAGGCAAAAAATCGCGCATCACAAAAAATCCCACAGTCAACAGTCGTTTCATAGTCAACTTCAGCGACTTCAATATGAGAATGCAGTTCACATTCATAACATGAGCTTTTTTGTTCATTGCCGATGCGTCCTGCTTTAACCAAGGCCGTTTCAATGCTGATTGAGCTATGGTTACTACAAAAGACGAGCGAAGGCGATGATGATGATGATGGAGATAGGTGGCAATTTTCTATCTCAAGATCTGAAAAACCTGTGACATTAACAGAAGCTAAATCTAACCCTTTAACAATCACAGAAGAAGCATAGCTTATCGCCAGCCCGAAGTCAGCATCTTCCCGTATGGGCATGATTTTCACGACACCAGGATTAGTAGGAGAGCCAATAATTTCTACCTGTCGTGCATCATGACCATAGATTTGAATCGCATCATAGGTCCCTGGTTCAACCACAATGATGAGATCAAAGTTTTGGCTAAAGTCATAATTTCTATTGGCCCAAACAACAGCATAATCAATGGTTGCAAACGGGTTAGTGTCGGTCCCTTGCCCCGTTTCGTCAGAGCCAGTAGGGGCGACGTATAGTTTTAAGCTCGCAGTTAAGATCTGCTTACTCTCAGAAATAAGCATTGTTTTAGACATGATGGCAATAAAAAAATACAGCAGCAGTATTAGTTAGCGCTAACAGCAGCAGAAGGGGTATTCACTTCCACAAACTGGCACAGAAGTTGAGCAACATTCACCTGATTCTCCAAAGTGATAAATTTGCTCTCAATTTGATTGTTTTGGGAAAAGCCAACAATACATAAAGCGTATTGTCTACCATTGATGGTCACTGTCTCTTGAGAGTAATTATTGCTAATTGAAACAACATCAGGACAAGGTGGAGAAAAGTTAGGCGTTAGAGGGCAGGTTCCATTGATGCCATTATTAGGCACCTCATTGTGGTTGAATTGGAAATTGAAATTGACATCAACACCGTTGATTTTAACTATCAACTTCAAGATGGCAGAGCGAATACCATAACCATAGATAGGATAGTTGTAGTGGCTAAATGTTCCTAAGGTAAAGTAAGTACCATCTAAAGCAATGGACATCGCTGCGATACCTTCAAAGGTATAAGCGCTTTGGTTACCTTGAGAACCAGGATTTCCCCAGCTAATCTGATTAGTCCCAAGCCCGTTCAAATAGGTGTAGCCAGGTGCAGATTCTAGGACATTTAACCAAACCCCAAGGCTGCTGATAGAGAATACGGTAGACGATATTTGTTGTGTGACCGTTCCTGTGCCACCACCAATGACCGTTGGGCCTGTTACTACTCCACCCGGAAAACCTGTTCCAGGACGTCCACCACTCCCGGTTATTGTTGTCCCAGTTGTAGTACTGCCACCAATGACTGTTGTACCGCCACCAATGACCGTTGGGCCTGTCCTGCTACCACCATTAATAATCGTTGAACCAGAAATACCGCCACCAACTACTGTCGGGTTTGTTTTACCACCATTAATAATCGTTGAACCAGAGGTACCACCGCCAATGATCGTTGGGTTGGGGTTACCACCACCAATGACTGTTGGGTTGGGGTTGCCACCGCCAATGACGGTTGGGCCTAGCTTACCGCCACTAATCACCGTTGGGGCTAGGTTCCCTGGAATTACACTGGTTGGTTGCCCGGTTATGTAAATTGGCTGCACGGGTGTTGGGCAGGGACAGGGCGGACAAACAATGACGTAGCAGGGCGGGACTGTAACTGGCTCCACAATCTCTGGTGATGGATCCTCAATCAATACCAACTTGCCATAAATTTCAGCCTTGTTATCTCGACTCTCAGCCGTTTTGAAGTTTCTAGTGACTTTTCCACCCTGCAAAAAACCAGTGATGGTCAGTGCGTAAACTTTTCCCTGAATGGTGACTTTTTCTTGGGACGTAATTTCTGGAATAGAAACAATGTCTGGGACAGGCCCAGGAACATTGGGAGTTTCATTGTGCTGAAATACGACGTCAAACTCTTTTATGCCTGCGCCCTGAATATTAATAGACAGGTTAAGAACTGCCCCGGAGATACTATAATCCCCTGTAATCGTATAATTGAAATGAGTAAATGTCCCTAATAAACAGTCTTCCCCATCTAGGGTGAGAACTGCCTGAGTTAAACCATCAAATCGATAGGCACTTTGTCGATTTTGTGGATTGTCTGTAGTATAAGGCACCCCCCAATTGACCTGGCTTGTAGCAATTCCACTCAGTCTACTTTTTGCCGTATCTCCCTTATGTTTAACCGAAGTCCAAACCCCTGAAGTACTTGCTGTTACGCTTGCAGAAGTTGGAATTAAGGGAGGGGGGATGATCGGGGGTGACGTACTGGCAATAATGGATGGAGGCATATCAATTTCTCCTGAAATTACCTGGCCCCATCGTAGTCAAGGTAATTAGGAAAAGTAAAGACGGAAAGGTCGGTCAAACATTTGTTTTTTCGACTCATTGAGTGCTGTATTTTAAAAGGATTGACATTCCTCATAACAATTGATTTGTAAAAATATATATCTCCAATCTGTTAGGATCTGCATCATTCCCTTTATGCTGGTTTTATTGACACTGGCCAGCAGAGCGAGAAAATTTGGGCACTGAAGTTATAGACGATTTTAGCTATTGATTATTCAATGCTACTGCTGTATAAGCAAGCAACCCCTCAAAAACGGTATTCGTCAGCTCAAATCAGGTGAACAGGGTCAATACTACTGATATAAGGATTGCCAGAGGTAAACCATGAAAATCAAAGTCCAATCTCTGAGTCTATCTGTATTAACAATCCTATGTCTTAATTCAACAGCAGTAAGTGTGCGTGCTAATGAGAATCTGGAAAATTATCTAGAAAATACACCTGCTTTAACGAATTCAGAAACATCACAAGCGATCGCACTACTCAGTCAGAGCAGCCAAACAATCTCTCTTACAGGTCAAGATTTAACCACAGCGGATGTGGTTCAGGTTGCTAGACATGGAGCTAGGGTCACCATTAGTGATGAGATATTCGCGCGCGTTCAGCGTTCCCATGACATCCTCTTATTGGCGGCTGAAAGTGGACACCAGATTTACGGACTGACTGCCGGAGTAGGGCTGAATAAAGATCAGGCATTTGTCGATGCTAGCGGTGGCTTAAGTGAAGAAGTGATTCAGCTCTCTAGAGAATTTAACCGTAAATTGATCTACGCCCACAGCGCGGGTGCAGGGCCTGAAATGTCCGAGGAGGTGGTGCGAGCCATTATGGCCACTCGGCTCAATTCTATTCTCTTCGGCTCAACGGGTGTCCAGCCTAGAGTTGCAGAACTCTACCGAGACTTCTTGAACAATGATATTACCCCTGTCACGCCTTCGCGAGGGTCCGTTGGTGAGGCTGATATTACCTTAATTACCCATATCGGGCTCGCCATGATAGGCGAGGGAGATGTGTATTTTCGAGGTCAAAAAGTCCCAGCACGTCAAGCCTTGGATGCCGTTGGGCTAGAACCGCTAGTCCCCTTTGGTAAAGATGCGCTTTCCATTCTTAGTTCCAATGCCTATTCAGCCGCCCTTGGAGCACTGGCGATTGAAGACTTAAGGCAGTTGCTGGAAGTCAATAAGCTTTTGTTTGTCCTGAGTTTGGAAGCCTTGGATGGCAATATTGAACCGTTTCTGCAAGATACCCATGTCATCCGCCCCTTCCCCTATGTCAATTCAGTGGCGATGGATATTCGCACACTGTTAGCAGATAGTTATTTATGGGAGCCATCCGAAAATCGAGCCCTCCAGGATCCCCTAAGTTTCCGCACGGGAGCCTATACCCTGGGTGCGGTGGAGCGATCGCTAGCAGCGTTGGCAACCCAGGTGCAGATTCAACTCAATTCTTCAGATGATAACCCTGCTGTGGTTCTAGACGTTGTGGCCCCTTCGGATCGGCCTGAAGAAGTGTCCCATTATGTGGATAAAGACGGGCTGACAGGCGCTTTGATTCCAACGGGAAACTTTTCGCCGTTGCCCTGGGTAATTTCGTTTCAGGAGGCGGCAATCGCCCTCAGCCATTTGTCCAATGCCTCGGCTCAGCGCACCATTAAACTGGCAGATCCGCACTTTACCTATCTCAGTCGATTTTTAGGCACTGAACATACCTTTCATGCCTATGGTGCCATCCAAAAAGTCTTCGCATCTTTGGCCGCAGAGAATCAATCGTTGGCGCTTCCCGTATCTATGGATTTGGTATCAATCGCAGGGAACATTGAGGATACATCAACGAATGCCCCTCGCGTGGTTCGGCGCTTTCACCAAATGATTGACAACCACTATTACATTCTGGGAATTGAAATGATGCATGTGGCTCAAGCGATTGACTTGAGACAGCAAGCCTACCCAGATTTGAGATTATCGGGAACAACTCGATCTTTCTTCAATGATTATCGACAAGTAGTTCCGTTTTTAGATGTTGACCGCGTTCTTACCCCTGACATTGAAGGTTCTTATTTATTTCTCAGAGAATATCCATTGAACTAATCTTTCTCGATAACTTGATATAGCGATCGCAAGTGGATATTGGTGAGGTTTGAACTTGCATCGCTATGGTCGTATGTGTGGGATACAACAGACACAGGCTGACTTACCCATAGGCAAGCTCAAACATACGCTGACCATGCTCAGGATTTTAATTGATGTAATCGCAGGAATTTTTCATTGGGAAGGATCTAAAAAGCTTTTAAAACATTTGCCAAACATGCCCGCGAAGGAACTTTATTGATTCTTGGAGTTTACAATGCTTTTTTGTGTGTAGGCAATTTCAAGACCCATGTTACATATGATATTCCATCGGGCAAATATGCCGGAATATCTAAAGCAACATTTGATTTTGTCGACCTTGAACAACGATTAATTGGTAAACGCATCTAGGCTATTTCGAGTTTAGAAGATACAGAGAGAGAAAATTATTTTGAGTTTCGTTTGTTTTCAGCAATGGAGCTGGAATACGATTTAAACGACTATGGGTTTAAGGTTGTGGAAAAAATCGACATTTCAAAAGAAAAAACACACATCCTCTTTCATGTACGTTGTTTATTGTGTCTGTGTCTCAGGGAGAGTAATCAGCATTGACCTTCAAAGTGGGCTATGACCTGGCTTGACGGCCAACGATTGGCTTTGCGGGGTCTATCTTCGAGCTGATGGGAGTATAGAAGACAGCCATTATCATCGGCGTTCCCTGAATGAAACCATGATGTATCACATCAAAACCATGTTCACAGGAAAGGTGTCTGCACATTATTGAAGGCTAAGAAGGCAGTCAGCGTAAAGCCTGATTATTCGATCATTTAGCCTGTTTGAGTCAGATTAAATATAAAGAAAAATAAATAAGTCGGAATTGTCGGCTATAAATTGAAACTCAGGCGATTTTCAAGATTTACTACTTATAGGCTGATAAGATTGTGAAATGGAATCAAGCGTTAATGGGTAAAGAATTTATCATCAATGGGAGACTTTCTGGTAAAGATTCTAATCAGTGTGGTAGCCCAATGCCATAAAGCATTCAAACATTGAAGGATGCAGTCATTTGATGTGGACTAAACTTGTAGCATCATCCATAATTCATGCTATTAATTATTCTGTTAGAGATGAGATCAGGATGATCTCATTTAAGGTGAATTTACCAAACAAGCTGACTTTAGTTTGCCGATCGTCTGAGTTGGAGCTAACTTATGAGCGACACTTCCGTCAATTCCGAACTATTCATTATCACTGTGTTGTTTTCCCTTTAGCTTAAGATTAAATTACCAAACAATCCGACTTTACTTCGCTAATATCTGAGGCTAAGATAACGATGTGAGTGATTCTCTAGCATTTGTATTATAACGACTTTCACTCACGCAAGGTGCATCGAACCCATTAGCTGTCAGGCCTTTACGCTTTAAACCTATCTCTCATCAGATAGAGAAACGCTATAAATTGTCATCCAAAGGCTGAATACTCTTCAGCTCTTCAGTAATGCCGCAAAAAATACTCGGCTCATCAGAAGTCTGTATTGCTATTTTAGATGGTCAAGTTGACTTGAATCATCCTTGCTTTCAAGGGGCAAACTTGACGTTGCTTCCTTCTCTCGTGAGTGATGAAGTAGTCTCCAATGGCCGAATGTCACTTCACGGTACGCATGTTACTAGCGTACTTTTTGGTCAGCCAGGAAGTCCGGTAGTTGGAATTTCTCCTCGCTGTAAAGGGCTAATTATTCCAGTCTTTTCTGATGGCGGACGATCCCCGTCCCAGCTTGATTTGGCTCGGGCAATTGAACAGGCGGTCAACGCTGGCGCACACATCATTAATATCAGTGGAGGACAACTAACGGATGAAGGAGAAGCGGAAGGTTGGTTAGAGCGTGCGGTGCAGCTTTGTCAAGACAACAATGTCTTAATTGTTGCCGCCGTCGGAAATGATGGCTGCGATTGTTTGCATGTTCCTGCTGCCTTACCCGCTGTCTTAGCGGTAGGGGCCATGGATGGCGAAGGTCAACCGATGGCGTTTAGCAACTGGGGAGAAATCTATCAGAAACAAGGCATTTTGGCTTCTGGGGAAAATATCTTGGGAGCCAGACCTGACGGGGGTACCGTTCAGCTGAGCGGCACGAGTTTTGCCACACCGATCGTAGCTGGTGTGGCCGCGCTGTTGCTCAGTTTACAGATGGAGCGAGGAGAAACGCCTGATCCTCAAAAGGTGCGGACGGCTATTTTGCAAACGGCATTGCCCTGTCATGCCGATCCAGAACAGGGACATCAATGTTTGGCAGGAATGTTAAACACTGCAGGCTTATTTGAATTGTTTACAGGAGGAATAATGTCAGAACCATCCGAAACCATTGTGGCAGCTGGCTGTGGCTGTGGTAGTGGGGCAGATATAGACAGCTCTGGAGAAGGTGAAATGGAAGAGATTAGCTCATCAGGTACACCGGACGAACAGATGGCGGTTAGGGCTCAGTCTGAAGTGGGAGAAAATGCTCACCCTGAGGTACCGCGCGACCTGGTGCCAGCGGGCAGTGCTCCGCCCGTTGGCACCTCAGTTACTCCGTCAATTCCCGCTGTTGCGGTGGCCCAGCCATCGCTTGATCAAATATCCACTCATCAATCATCTAATCGCAAATCCTCCATGTCTAACTTTGTGACTGCCAGCCAAGCGCCGAGCGATTTGGTCGATAGCCAACTTGTTTATGCCCTTGGCACCCTCGGATACGACTTTGGCTCTGAAGCCAGACGCGATTCATTTAAGCAACTGATGCCCGCCTATACTACGGGAGACGTGACGGTTCCTGCGAATCCCCACGATGCTCGGCAAATGGTGGATTACTTAGGTGCGAGCCCGTCGGAGGCGCGATCGCTGATCTGGACGTTGAATATTGAATTAACACCGGTCTATGCGATCGAACCTGAAGGGGCCTACGGTCGTGATGTTTATGCTGCTTTGCAGGAATTACTGGCAGGACAGGTACAGTCTGAAAGCAGCGAATCCTATGTGGAACGGGTCAGCATCCCTGGTATTTTAACGGGGCGTACCGTTAAGCTATTTTCGGGCCAGGTGGTGCCGCTGATTGTGCCCCAAAGCCCACGGGGAATCTATGGCTGGAAAGTTAACACCCTCGTCAGTGCGGCCATGGAAACGGTGCAAACAACGGCTGAAGGTGCCAGTGAAGAGGCGATGCGGCGTACCCTGGGCAGCTTCCTCAACCGGATTTACTACGATCTGCGTAACCTGGGCACCACATCCCAGGATCGGGCCATTAACTTTGCGGCGACTAATGCGTTTCAAGCCGCCTCTGCGTTTGCTGAAGCGGTGGCCACCGGGATGGAATTGGACAGCATCAATGTGGAGAAAAGTCCCTTCTGTCGACAGGATAGCGATTGTTGGGATGTGAAGTTGAAATTCTTTGATCCTGAAAATAGCCTCCGCGCTAAGAAGATCTTCCGCTTCACAATCGATGTGAGTGATTTGATTCCTGTGACACTGGGCGAAGTTAGAACCTGGTCGTCACCCTATTAAACAGTCTTCTTTCACCCAAAGAAGCGGCCTGACCCACCGATTGAAGTAGGTAAAGGCCACAGTAGACTGACAGTCGAGACTTTGAACGATTAAGTCTATTTACTGCTTCAAAGACGGGTCGAAACTCAAATGAACTCATGATAGGAGAAATGTCTTATGGACAAGAAGAACTTGATGCCTAACCAGGCCAGCCCGATCAATCGGATGACTACAGGGCAATTGCCTCCAGAACTAGCAGAACTAGCCGAAGAGACCTTGTGCAGCCACGACGAAGCGATCACACCATCTGGTTCCTGTTTCTCTAATATCAGCTGTGCTGCTGGTGGTGTTTTTGGTTTCGGTATTGGTGGTTTTAATGATGCTAAGTTTTGTGCTGGCCTTTGCTCTTATGAGGGAGATGACACCGAGTAGTTTCTACTGCCATTTTCTCATTTTTGCTTAGCATTTTAAGAGATGCTTGGCAGCGTGGGTTAATCCACAGCTTTTCGCAAAAAAAGTTTGCATACCAACAGTCTTCTTTTACTCAAAGAAGCGGCCTGACCCACCGTTCGAAGCAGGCAAAAGGAAACAGAAAATGAATAGCTGACTTTTAACGGTTCAGTTTATTTACTGCTTCAAAGACGGGTCTAGAATCAAGCAAAATATTAGGAGAAATTCCCATGGACAAGAAGAATCTGATGCCTAACCAAGCCCATCCGATCAGTCGGTTGACGTCAGGGCAACTGCCTCCAGAATTGGCGGAACTAGCTGAAGAAACCCTATGTAGCCATGACGGAGGAGATATTGCACCGTCTAATGCCGGTAGTGCTTCTATCGCCTGTGCTGCTGGTGGTGTTTTTGGTTTCGGCATTGGTGGTTTTAATAGAGCCGAGTTCTGTTTTTGTTCTCATGACGGAGATGATGCTGAATAGAGCCTAATAACATCATGAGGCAGACGTGAAAAGGTAGAAGTTAGAAATAGCATTTAGCTTTTACCTTTTTACGTCAAGCTTCTTCAAATGCCATTCAAGACTCAAACGAATCCTGAATATAGAATAAGACACCCATGGATAAGAAAAACCTGATGCCCAACCAGGCTCACCCAATTAGTCGCATCACTACCGGTCAACTGCCTCCAGAACTGGCAGAATTGTCTGAAGAGACCTTATGCACTTATAACGAAGGAAACATCGTACCGTCTAGTAGTGCCGGTCTTCTCTGTTTCAGGATCGTTATTTGCAATGCCCTTGGTTTCTTTGGGGCAGCTGGGGGTGGCTTTAATAACGCGAATTTGGGCACTTGCTCCTATGCCGGAGATGGCGTTGAATAGGGTCTGCTTCTAGTAACATATTCTGTTTGAAAAGATTAGGAAAAGTACAAAGAGAGCAACTCATATCCTCCTTTTTTCCTAATTTCTCATTATTGATTTATCTCAATTTAGTCAAAGGACACTAAATCCATGAGACTTCCCAAACAATCATCACCAGTCAAGCGTCCTGACCTAATCCAACCCCACGAAACCGTGGATGTTGTTCACGGCAGCATTGAGGAACTGGTCTCCATTCGGATAGACTTGCTGCATGGCGCTAACTATAACGATCCACCCGCTTTTCAACACCGTACTTATCAACAACTCAAAGGCTCTAGTTGGGGCCATAGAAGATAGATACCCTCCTCTACTTTTTAAGTCATAAAAGTAATTGAGTCCCGAATCGTTGTTTTCCCTCAGTGGAGGATGATCGCCTTGTGGCTATCTTATTACTCAAGCAGCGGTTCATCAGTATAGAGATTTAGCGCTATGGCTCAAGTAAATTCATCCCAGCAACCAGATAACACCCCAGCCTCGAACTCTCCTGCTCTTTTATCGGTTCTTTCCTTTAATGGCCAGGGTGATTGTGTTGATTTAGGGGTACAACCACACTTTAAAGTCCAGAAACATTTGACGCTAGAACTTTGGGTCTGGATCGAAAGCCAACGACAATGGGCCGGCCTAATCTCTAAGATTTTTGATACGGGGTCTACGGAAAGTGGGTACGGGCTATTGCTAGATGGTAATAGCGGCGTCTACTTTGGTGTAAAAGTTCCTCGTCACCAGATGGAATACCTGAGTAGTGGTGCCGGTACTGTGCCCTTGAAAGAATGGCATCACATCGCTGCAACGTATGATGGCAAGTGCTTGCGCGTGTATGTGGATGGTGTGGAAAAAGCGCTTCAAACCCTGGCTGATTCCAGCATTGATTACGTCCCCGATAACAATTTGCGACTTGGGATGTACCGGGATGATAATGAGACTTACGCCTTTCACGGCAGCATTGCCGATGTGCGCTTGTGGGAGGTCGCCCGCACCCAAGCTGAGATTCAGGGAGCAATGGGTCGTCGTCTCACCGGTACAGAAGCGGGTTTAATAGGTTATTGGCCCATGGCTGAAGGGACTGGTACTACTACTAATGACCACACTACAAATGCAAGCCATGGAGCCATTAGTGGAGCGAGCTGGAGCGAGTCAGCCTTACCTATCCTCAATCCCACTGAAGCTGCTGAAAGTTCTGCACAGATCGCGACAGTAACGCTGCCTAACAATAGCACAATCAAGCTGAAGTCGTGGAAAGGGGATTACCTGCATCGCCCTGACTCGGCTCAAGGCGTTACCAGCTGGAGTACGGGCGTTGGGAACGAATGGATCGTTGAAGCGATCGATAACAACAAAATCAAGCTGAAGTCGTGGAAAGGAGATTACCTGCATCGCCCTGATTCGGCTCAAGGGGTGACGACCTGGCATACAGGCGTTGGTAACGAGTGGACGGTTGAAGCGATCGATAACAACAAAATCAAGCTGAAGTCGTGGAAAGGGGATTACCTGCATCGCCCTGATTCGATCCAAGGCGTGACCAGCTGGAGTACGGGCGTTGGTAATGAGTGGGTGCTGGAAACAATCAACACCCCAACATCAGAGTCTCCCCAAGTATTACAGTTTGATGGCCAGGATGATTATGTAGCCGTTGCGATTGCCCCCTGGGAAACATCAACCTTTTCCATCGAACTGTGGGCTAAGGCTGCAACTATCTCCCAGAGAAACTACTCTTCCTTGTTCAATAGTTGGGATGGAGCGACGCCAAAGGGGTCTTTCCAACTAGATATCTTGAATGGCTCTTATCGGTTTCTCCACAGCAATACTCAGCTTTTGTTCACACAGGTGAGTGAAGAATGGCTGCACTTAGCTGTGACCTATGATGGCTCGACCTTGGTTACCTACGTTAATGGTGAGATTGCTAACCAACGGAAGAAAGCCTTAACCATTAGCTTTAAAGACTATATTTTTGGTCGCAATCGTAATCGCGGATGTCTATTTAAGGGGGAATTGAGTGAGATTCGCATCTGGAATCGAGCTAGAACTCAAGCTGAGATTCAGGCAGATGGAACCTGCCGCCTGACCGGTAATGAACCGGGGTTAGTCGCCTATTTCCCAATCAGTGAAGGGGTTGGCAACACCACAAATGATAAGACAACGGATGCCAAGCAAGGCAACATTTATGGTGCCACTTGGACAACTTCGTCTGGCTTACCAATCGCAGCTGGAACCCCTCATCAGCTAGATGCCACAACAACTCAACCGGAGACAATTCGTCAGCCAGAGACCACGAATCCACCAGAGACCACGAATCCACCAGACACCACAAGTCCACCAGAGACCACGAGTCCACCAGCCATGACAACACAACCTGATACAACAACGTCTACTTTGAGATGGGTTTTACAGTTTGATGGGATAGATGATTATGTTGAATTGCCACCGGCAAGCATTCCTTCTGGTAAGGAAATCACCTGTAGCTTTTGGGCTTTCGGCGGAGATGCCTTACCCAATAATAATTCACTATTTGCTGCATTTGATGCGGCGGGAACTCGCCTTCTAAACATCCATTTACCTTGGGGGAATGGATCTATATATTTTGATTGTGGCTGTGTTAATAGCACCTATGACCGAATAAATAAGCAGAGTAGTCCAGCTGAGTTTAAAGGCAAATGGTCCCATTGGGCGTTTACTAAAAACTGTGCAACGGGCGAGATGAAAATCTATTTGAATGGTGCATTGTGGCACAGTGGATCAGGCAAGACACTCCCAATCCCCAATGCCATAAGAGCCCAATTTGGCAGCTATGCGGCTGGCTCTTATCACTATCAAGGCATGTTGGCGGAAGTTCAGTTTTGGAATTACGCCCGTTCCCAAGCCGAAATTCGGCAGTCTATGAACTCTGCACTCACGGGAACTGAAGCTGGATTAGTCAGCTACTACCCAATGCAGCGAGGTGCAGGCAACACAATTCTCAACAAAGTTGGCAATGCCTACGACGGCACCATGAAGGGGGCCATTTGGATGTCTAACGCTGGCCTGTCGATCGCCCCTGTGGCCCCCAGCCCAGAGAAACCGACTCCTATATCACCTACTCCAGTTACTCCAATCACAACTTCTCCTGCACCACTCTCTATTATCGAAAGTTGTCAGCCTGTCTTAAAGCTGGGGCAAAATCATCAGGGAATTGCCGTTGGTAGCGGTGCCCTGTCGCCCCAGGGACAATTCACTCTGGAAGCTTGGGTTTGCCCCAGTACCATCACTGGACAGCAAGTGATTCTGGCAGATGGGGAAGCTATGCTTTATCTGGAAGGGGGCGACCTTAAGTTTCGAGCTAATGCCAATGTTGAGCCCCTGGCCTCCAAAAATGCTGGCCTGACGGCGGGCAATTGGTATCACGTTGCGGTGGTTTGCAGCGGTTCCCAGCCTGATGGGACAAAGCTCTATTTCAGTGGTGAACGAAATGATAATCAGCTGGCGAGTGGCGCGATCGCATCAGGTGGCAGCACCTACCTGGGGGGCCATCCCAACCTGGCTGATGCGAAATTCCAGGGCTATTTAACCGAGGTTCGGGTCTGGCGATTGGTGCGATCGCAAGCAGAAATCAAAGCCAATATGTCCTACCGCCTCACCGGTCAAGAACTGGGATTGATCCGCTACTGGCCATTGAATGAGGGTTCTGGAGCCAAGATTTCCGACAAAACAACCTACCGAGTACCCGGAGATCTGATGGGTGAAATCACCTATGAAGAAGTAGACGTTCCCCTAAAACTACAGCTCGAACCCCAGGAGCGATTAACCCGATCCACCGGATTGGAAGATTATGGCTACTGGTATAGAGAAATGGCAAAACAACAGAAAGCAAAGACAGAGGCAGATCCCCCTTTCCTGCGGGGCCGGATCTGGCGATGAGTGCCCTTGGAAACTCTTCTTCTTGCCGCAAGCACCTCAGTCTATCTGAATGAAGCATGAAAAACCCCCAAATCAAGCCCCATTTCCGTCTAGAAATCATTGAGCCCAAACACGTTTATCTGTTGAGTGAATATTCCACCCAAGCACTCACGGGAGGGCTTTACTGCCAAATTTTGCCCCTGTTGAATGGACAGCACACCCGTGAAGAGCTGATTCAAAAACTGGATGGTCAAGTGCCACCTGAGCATATACATTACGTGCTCGATCGCTTGCAAGACAGAGGCTTTCTAACGGATGCGGCCCATGAACTAACCCCAGAGATGGCGGCATTTTGGAGCGGGTTGGGTGTGGAACCTCAGCAGGTGGCAGAGTACTTACCGCAGAGCCAGGTAACGGTGACGGCGATTGGAGCAACGAATCCTCAGCCGTTGCTCGATGCTCTCCAGGCGATTGGCATTCCAGTGCAACAACGACAGTTAAAGGACTGCCTAGGAGCGGGGGCAGCTAGGAAAACAGAAGCCAAGAATTCTTTATGGGTTGTGCTGACGGATGATTATCTTCAGCCTGAGCTCAGACAGATTAATCAAAACGCCTTGAGCACTCAGCAACCCTGGCTGTTGATCAAGCCCATGGGGAATATGCTTTGGTTCGGCCCCATCTTTCATCCCGGTCAAACGGGGTGTTGGGCCTGCTTAGCGCAGCGCTTGTGGGGCAATCGCGAGGTGGAATCGTCGGTGTTACGGCAAAAAGGGAAGCTGGGTCAGCGCGGGAACGCAAGCGATCATCAGGCGTGTTTACCCGTAGCATTTGCTGAGTTTCCGGCGATGGTGCAGACAGCCATTGGGCTGACGACAACTGAGATCGCAAAGTGGCTAGTGCAGCAGAGCATCACAGACTCACCGATCCAGACGTTAGCCGGAAAAGTGATCACACTGGATCAGGCCACCCTGACATTAAAGACCCATCAATCACCCCATCGTCCGCAATGTCCTGCTTGTGGCGATGCTGACTGCATCAGTCAACAAGTTAATCAGCCGCTTGCCCTCGAAAGTCGCAAAAAGTTGTTCACCCAAGATGGGGGACATCGGGCTTTTACCCCAGAACAAATTGTCAGCCGTCATGAGCATTTGATTAGCCCGATTACCGGCGTGGTCAGCAGTCTGGTGCGCTCGTCCGCCCCGGATAATTCTTTTGTGCATACTTACAGTGCTGTGCATGCCTTTGGGTCGGCGGCTAGCCTGAATCAACTGCGGCAATCGCTGCGGCACAAAAGTGGTGGCAAAGGCAAAACCGATCACCAGTCAAAAGCCAGTGGATTCTGTGAAGCGATTGAACGCTATTCGGGCATCTATCAGGGCGATGAACCCAAAGTGAGCGCCACCTTTATGGAGTTGGACGGGGCCGCCATTCATCCCTACCAATGTTTGCTATTTAGTGAGCGACAATATCAAAATCGAGAGCAGTTGAATCAGGCAGCACGGGTCGAGCATGATTGGATTGCTCAACCCTTTGATAACACTCAAACCATTGATTGGACGCCTGTTTGGTCACTCACCGAACAAACCCATAAATATCTCCCCACCGCATTTTGTTATTACAACTACAAATTACCCAAAGGGCAGCGCTTCTGTTCGGCAGACTCCAACGGCAATGCAGCCGGTGGAACATTAGAGGATGCCATTCTTCAGGGCTTTTTAGAATTGGCGGAACGGGATAGCGTGGCTCTCTGGTGGTACAACCGCTTACCGCGTCCGGGGGTAGATTTAGCCAGTTTCAACGACCCCTATTTACTAGATTTGCAAGCCTGGTACAAAACTCACCAGCGAGAACTGTGGGTCTTAGACTTAACAACAGACTTAAACATTCCAGCCTTTGCTGCGGTTTCTCGGTATACCGGTGACGATCAAGAATACATTGTTGCTGGCTATGGCGCGCACTTCGACCCTAAAATTGCCATCTCACGCGCGGTCACAGAGGTGAACCAGATGGGAGGCCACCTGCCAGAAAAGCATCCTCCCACCGAAGCAGATTCGGCCCTGAACTATTGGTTCACCCAGGCAACAATCGCCAACCAGCCCTATCTGGCTCCTGCCCCCCAAGTCCCGTTCAAACAATACACTGACTATCAGCAGGAGTGGAGTGATGACATTCATCAAGATGTCTTGCAGTGTGTTGAAGTCGTCAGACGAGCAGGACTAGAGATGTTGGTGTTGAACCAGACTCGCCCTGACATTGGCTTACCTGTGGTTAAAGTTATTGTGCCGGGACTGCGCCACTTCTGGTCACGCTTTGGGGCCGGACGCCTATACGATGTGCCGGTAAAACTAGGTTGGCTGTCGGCATCGCTGGCAGAAGAGCAGATGAATCCCATGCCCATGGTGTTTTAAGATGGCTGATCTTTTCACTCTCTCCTTTAGATCCGATATTACCCTTGAGGTGGAAGCCGAGCAGATTGCCTTGCGATCGCCCCAACAGACCCTGACATTGGATCATCCTCAACCGGGTTTAAAGGCCGCCTTAGAGCACCTAAAATATTCAGCACTCACCCTCACCCAGTTGGTGGCTAAGGTGGTAGAACTGGATGGGCCTGAAGCGGGTCTCACCTTTGAGCCTGAATTACAAAAACTGATTCGCCTGGGCTGGATCTGCCATTCTGTTCTTCCCCTGGTAACGGCTATTCCAATTACGGATAATTACCAGTTCGAAGATGGTAGTGCAGATGGCAGTGCAGATGGGCCATGGCAACTACCAACGCTTTCTCGCTTTGCTTTTTTGCATCAGGACAACCAGCAATTCGTTCTAGAGTCTCCCTTATCCAAAGCCAAGATTGTTCTGTGGGATTATCGAGCTGCTGCGATGGTGGCAAAGTTGGCTACCCCTAATAAATCTCTGACCTTAGAGGAGATTACAGAGACACTGATTGATCTAGATACTGCCCAACGCTTTATACAGTTATTAATCGCCACTGGCATGGCAATTGTTGAACCTGAACCTAAGGCGTTGACCCACTGGGAATTTCATAGCCTATTGTTTCATCGTCAAACTCGATTGCAACGATTAGACGACCCACACCAAGCGGAATTGCCTTTCTTTGAAGATCGCGATCGCTATCCCACCCTCAAACCCCCCATGGGCGATCAGGTGATTTCATTAGTCAAACCTGATCTGGCCCATGTGACAGCCAACGATATGTCACTAACCCAGGCGATCGAGGCGCGTCAGTCCCTTCGAGAATATGACGATCAGCCCATTTCGATTGATCAATTGGGAGAGTTCTTATATCGCTGTGCCAGGGTGAAAGAACTCTCTACCCTGGAAGAAGATTGGCTCAATATTAAAGAATTCACTCAGCGCCCCTACCCTTGTGGCGGAGCCTTATATGAATTAGAAATTTATCCCGTCATCAATGAGTGTGAGGGGTTGGCGGCAGGGCTCTATCATTACCAACCCCTCGCCCACACATTACACCTACTTGTTGATGGACAATCTCCCGTAGAAAATTTGCTTTACGATGCCTGGAAGGCAACGGGACAACAAGATATTCCCCAGGTTCTGTTAATCATTACAGCCCGATTTGGTCGCTTGTTCTGGAAATACCCCAGTTTTGGTTACGGCTTAATTTTGAAACATATTGGCGTGCTATATCAGACCTTTTATTTGGTGGCCACAGCGATGCAATTAGCCCCCTGTGCGATCGGATCAGGGAACTCAGAGCAATTTTGTAAAGTGGCCGCCCTGGATGAGATTGAAGAAGCATCTGTCGGAGAGTTTAGTCTCGGTTCATTAAAGCGACATAATCACGAGCTGCCCTAAACGTTTCACCTGTCTGATAACGCCATTCACCTCTCATTTAACCTGAAGCTACCATGCCTGACTTTGCTGCTATTCCTGGATTTGCTGCCCTCCAATCGCTGACCCTTGGAGATTCTCGCATCAAAATCGCGGTTTTGGACGGGCCTGCCGATCTTGATCGCACCTGTTTCAAAGGTGCCAATTTGAGCCGAGTCAACCCCTATTGGCAAGAAGAGCTGGAGCCCATTGATCCGGTCTATATTCAGCAGGAACTCAAAATCAGAGCACTGACGGAGCAACGAAAAGCGCTGAAAAAGTCCATGAAGGAATGCGAAAAGCAGGATGCAGAGATTATCCCTTCGACTCCAACCGATGGCAACGATGAGCCGCGATCGCAATTAAATGCTCAGGTGACACCCTCTGAGTTAGGGTGCACGACTGGCCCACTGAAAACCATTTTTCATGCTTTGCTAGAAGACATGGATGCCCCTTTGCGGGAGCACTATCGTCAGTTAAGGGATGCCAAGCAACTATCATCGCCATCGCCCAAAACCCTCCAAAACATTGACCATACCGCTGCCATTGACGCCTTAGAAGCAGAAATAAAAGAGCTGGTAGAAGCGATTCCTGAATCAGTGAAAATACGTTTGAATGGGGTTTTCCACGCCACAGGTATTTTTGGCACAATGTTTGGGCAACCGGGCTCTCCAGTCGAAGGGATAGCCCCCCACTGCACAGCAATCAACATTCCCCTGTTTGAGACGGCAACAACCGGTGAAGCCCTATCCCCCCTGAGTCTGGCCCATGCCTTTAACCTGGCACGGGACCTGGGGGTACATATCATTCATTGTGCGGCTTGCCACCCTACCCAAACCGGATTTGCCCACGAAATGATTCAGAAAGCCGTCCAGCAATGCCAGGAAAACAATATCCTAATTGTGGCTCCGGCAGGCAACGACAAGGGGGAATGCTTTTGTGTTCCTGCCGTGCTTCCCAATGTTCTGTCCGTCGGCATGATGAAAGATGATGGGCAACCTGCCAGCTATAGCAATTGGGGCGGACAGTATCAGCATCAAGGCATTCTCGCTCCGGGCGAAAACATTGTAGCCGCTCAACCAGGCACTAATGAACCTGCTCGTCAAGAAGGTACCAGTTTATCCGCCCCCCTGATGACCGGTCTCTCTGCGTTATTAATGAGTTTGCAACTGCAACGCGGTGAGCAACCGAATGCAGAAGCTGTGCGGTTGGCTTGGCTGAATAGCGCCCTGCCTTGCGATCCTGAAACGGTTGAAGAACCCGAGCGCTGTTTGGCGGGTCGGTTAAATCTTGCGGGTGCTTATCACTGCCTGACTGGACAATCGTTACCTGGGGTGCAACCGGCTACGGCCATGCCGTCAACTATAACGCGGCCCACGGCCAATCTTCTGGCCCTCGGCCTGGTTGAACCGGCACCGATCCACGCCCCAGTTGCACCCCTCAAAGCAGCACCTAGCCCTGAACCAACACCAATCCTAACGGCGACAGCTCCGGTCTCACAACCCGTTTCTCTCCCCACTGTTCTCCCTGCTGCCACCTCTGCTCCAGTCGCCCCGCCAGCGACTACCCTTTCTTCAGCGACTGTGACACCCAGTGCAGTCTCCAACAAAGTGTATGCCTTGGGAACCATCGGCTATGACTTTGGCACTGAAGCGCGACGCGACACCTTCAAGCAAAAGATGCCAGCTGTTGCCAGTGATGGCACGATCGTGCCGGCCAATCCCTATGATGCTCGTCAGATGGTGAACTATCTGGATCAGAACCCAACGGCAGCAAAATCGCTCATCTGGACACTGAACTTAGACTTAAATCCCATCTATGTGGTTGAGCCTAAGAATGCGTTTGCTAATGATATTTACGAGACTCTAATCCAAATGCTAGCGGGGCAGTTGGAAGCGGAAAACAGCGAAGATTATATTGAGCGGGTGAGCATACCTGGGCGCTTGCAACATAAAACGGTAGACCTGTTTTCGGGACAGGTTTTGCCTGTGGTCGAAATTGAAAATTCGCGGGGAATGTATGGTTGGCAAGTCAATGAATTAGTCCGTTCGGCCTTTACAATGGTTCGCGATCGCATCCCCACAGCTACCGATGTCGCCATGCAGCGTTCATTAGACAGTTTTTTGCAGCGCATCTACTTTGAATTGGGAAATTTGGGACAACTTGCTCGGGAGCGCGCCCTTAACTTTGCCGCCACTAATGCCTTCCAAGCTGCATCTACTTTTGCTGAAGCGATTGCCCTAGGGATGCAACTTGATAGCATTGAGGTTGAAAAAAGCTCTTTCTGCCGCATTAATAGCGACTGCTGGGACGTGATACTGATGTTTTTAGATCCAGAAAACAATCATCGAGCAAAAAAGGTATTCCGCTTCACAATTGATGTAAAAGATACCGTTCCAGTGACGTTAGGGAACGTGCGATCATGGTCAGTACTCCGATAGTAATCCCTCAGGAGTATTGGAAGATTACTATAAAACAAATCTCTTTTATCCAATAAATTTAGAGAAAATTCAAAAATATAGATAGGCGATGATTTCTTTGCAAGGAATCATCTATCGCATCCTCTGCAAAGATTACTAGACAAATAGACATATAGATGTAGTATATTTCAAAATATAAACAAACAAAGGTAAGAAAAGTCGGAAAAGTCGGAAGACCTCTAATAACTTACCTGAGTTTAATATTTATGTGAGAATGTTTAGGTGATTTCCTGTAGAATCTCTAGTTCCTGTAATCGCCTATGAATTCTGATGAAGTTCTTCTGGCCATTGAAGAGCGATTTCTTAAACGGAAGCTAACTCCAGCAGAGCGGATCGTTCTAGGACAAACCTGGAACAAACAAACCTATGATCAAATGGCCAAGCATTCAGGCTACGGAGATGCTCACCTCAAAGACACAGGCTACAAGCTGTGGCGAGCCATCTCTCAAGCTCTTGGACAGCGCGTCACTAAGAAGAGTTTACTCTTCGTGTTACAAGAACACCTACAACCGCTCTCATCATCACACCTACAACCGCTCCCATCATCGTCGAATCTAACCAAGACTTTTGTGCCTTTACATACAGAGGCACTATCAGCACGACGACCGTACCTATCTGGCCCCCTACCGCCTGATTCTCCGTTCTATATCCAGCGTTCTCCAGGCGAAGAATTAGCATACTCAGAAATTCAGCGCCCCGGAGGTTTTGTGCGGATCAAGGCACCTCAAAAGATGGGGAAAACCTCCCTGATGTTTCGATTGATTGAAATTGCCCATCAAAACAATTATCAAACGGTCCATCTCGATTTACAAACCGTGGATCAAGATGTCTTTAGCAATATTGACACGTTTCTAAAATGGTTTTGTGTACGCAGCAGCCAATCATTAAAGTTAGCGCCAAAACTCCTTGATTTTTGGGATGCCTCCATGGGGCACAAGGTCAGCAGTGAACTCTATTACCAGGAATATCTGCTGGAAAATAGGAAAACGCCTACGATATTGATTATTGATGCAGCTGAACGACTGATTGAACATCCTAAGATCGCCCAAGATTTTTTTCCGCTGCTGCGTTCCTGGCATGAAAAAGCTCGATGGAACTTTCTTTGGCGTAACCTCCGTATTGTCATTGCACATGCTACCGAAATCTATGCTCCATTAAAAATCCATCAATCACCCTTGAACATTGGTCAAGCCATCAAATTACCTAAATTCACTGCTACCCAGGTGGCGGAATTAGCAGCCCGCTATGGTGTGGCAAAAAGCAATGACACATTAGGAAAAATCCTTGTAGATTTGGTCGGCGGACATCCTTATCTGGTAAATATCTTTCTATATTATCTGGCTACGGAGTCCCTATCGATCGATACATTACTCAAAACAGTATCCATGCCATCCGGTATTTATGGGACTCATCTGCGGAATTATCTAGCGCTCCTAAAAAAAGAGCCAGAGTTAGCTATTTCTTTCAAACAGGTGGTCTCTTCCACAACAGGTGTGGAACTAGATGCTGTTGCTATGTATCGTTTAGAAAGCCTTGGTCTTATTACCATCAACGGATATCAGGCCATCCCTAGCTGCAATATCTATCGCTCATACTTTCAACAACAACTTAGTGTTTAGAGATACAGAATTAGCAAACATCAACATTTCCTTGTTTTTAGTCTGTTTTTTGATTCGCTCACCATGAAGATTCAAACTTTAAAAGTATCATTTCATATGAAATAAAAAGAATGCGTAAAGTCGCTCTTCAGCCGTCTTTTCCGACTTTACTTACTTTTGTCTTTTGCTATATATGTAATGTATTCACAACTGAGAATACAGCAAATTAAAAGGCAACTTAAAAGTTTGAAAAGACTCTTTGATGTTTGCCAATGCGGATCATTTTATTGGTCCGCATTTTCTTATGTAATTAAATACTAACTCAACTATCTCTTGACTTGGCTGAAATTAGTTTATCTTTCTCACATCTAGCTTTTCTTTAAACCAAATCTACTGGAGAAATCTACAGGATATGGCACGGACTCCTCTATTTAGCTTGTTTTCTCGCGCTCTGAGGTCTGCAACTCTTGCGAAGCTTTACCGAATGCCTATTGATGAACTGTATGAACTCCAAAAAAATCAAAAGAAAGGCAGACTGGGACGACGCAAATTCTTGAAAACAGCTGCTGCCTTTGGAGGTGGGACAATGCTGGCCAATGGGAGTCAAGGGTTTCGAAATGTCGTGCTTGCCCAGGCCGTTAATCCTCCGAAAATTGTGATTGTGGGGGCAGGCCTTGCCGGACTTAATGCCGCTTACCAATTAAAAAAAGCAGGCCATCGCGCCACAATTTACGAAGCCTCGAACCGTGTCGGGGGCAGGATGTATACAGTACACGATGCCATTGGAGAAAATGCCTGGGTGAACCTCGGAGCCGAGTATATCAATAGCGATCATGAGGATATGATCGCCCTGGCTGAAGAACTGAATATTCCCCTGATCGATCGCTTTACTCCCGATGAGCTGGCATTGAAGAATCTGTATTATTTCGACGGGCGCACGATTTCTGAGGCCGAACTGGGAGAAGCACTGATCCCCATTGCCGAACGAATTGCCGTTGATGCCAAGCGGCTGGATGAAGATTGGGATACGGTTAGCGTTGAACTGGATGCCCTCTCGGTTTCTGACTATTGCGATCGCCTTGGCATTTCAGGATGGGTGCGAGAGTTTATTGAGACTGTTATGGTGGCAGAGATGGGACTTGAAACTGACGAGATCACTGCTCTCAATTTAGTTTGGCTGATTCCCAGTGTCAACGAAGACGGAATCGTCGAAGCGACGGGAGACTCCGACGAACGATACCTTGTCCAAAATGGGACTCAGGCCATCACTGACGCGATTGCCCAACAGGTGCAAGGCCAAATTGAAACAGGAATGACCTTGACTTCTATTCGCAGCCAGGGTGAACGATTCCGACTCACATTTAACTACAGGGATGTCGAGGCGGATATTGTTATTCTTGCCATTCCCTTTAGCGTTCTTCGCCGCATTCCGCTACAGTTGGACCTACCTCGATCCCTACGTCAATTCATTCATCAAGTAGGTTATGCCAATAATGTCAAAGTCGCTACGGGGTACAGCAAATCTATTTGGCGAGAACAAAAATTAAGTGGGGTGGGGCATACCAATCTTCCTTACCAAACCTTTTTTGAAACCACGCAACTTCAAGAAACAGAAACAGGATCTCTCACCTTTTACTTAGGGGGAAATGTTGGATTTGAGAGCAAGCGTTATAGCGTTCGCGAAAATGCTCGAATCTATACACAAATGCTCAATGATCTAATTCCTGGTTTAGCAACAGCCTGGAATGGCAAAGCAACTCGCCTACACTGGCCAACCCATAGTTATGCCCTGGGAAGTTATGCCTGCTGGCAACCAGGGCAGTACACCGGGTTTATGCAAGATTATGTCTATATTGAAGGGGAAGAGGAGCAAGAGTTTGCTGTGGGGAACTTAATCTTTGCTGGAGAACATACCAGTGATGAATACCAGGGCTATATGAATGGTGCGGCACAGTCAGGACGTTTGGCAGCCCGTGCTGTCTTATACCGGCTCTTCCGGCTCTTAAGTTGACTACTGAAGTGTTTTTCCCTTAAATCCTACCTCTAGCTCCAGAATTCATCTAGGTTGACATCTGATATCTCCTCCTGTACTTCCTGAAAGTAGGTGCTTGAAGTCAGGCTTTTAACTTCTTCTTCCCGTTTTTTGTGATCAATCTCGATTTGCAACTCTTCTAATTGCCGTTTGAGTTCATCTTCGCGCCGCTTGCGCTCGGTAATGTCTTGCACAATGCCTTCGTAATACAGCACATTACCGTTGTTATCTTTTACAGAACGAGCATCGATTTGAGTCCAGATAATATCGCCATCTTTGCAATAGCAGCGATATTCAAAGTCTTTGACAAAGCCTTGTTGGTCTAGCAGTTCTCTAAATTCGGCTCGCCGCTCTAGATCAACGTATAGCTGTTTACCGATATTAGTGATTTGTTCAATCATTTCCTGGGGAGAGTCATAGCCATAAATTTTGGCCAGGGCTGGGTTGACGCTCAGGAATCGTCCTTGGGGAGAGGATTGCACTCCTCTGCGCGCCTTGGGAATATTCCTGCCATCTTGAAGCAGACGGAGCTACCCCTGGTCCAGGCTCTGCTAACAGGGGTAGCTCTGCCTGATGTCATGAAGATCTAACACAGGGTCAGGAGGTGCTTTACTAAGGAATTTGGCATTTTCTTTGATAGCAGATTTATATCTGGTATTTTCTTGAGAAGCTTCCAACATAATTTCCCAGGTATGCCCAAAGTTGTTTCGGTACATTCTTATCGAGGCGGTACTGGTAAATCCAACTTTACTGCTAATTTAGCGACCACTATCGCCCTCCAGGGTAATCGCGTCGGTATTGTGGATACTGATGTGCCTTCCCCTGGTATTCATAACCTATTTGGTCTAGAGCCTGAGCACACCCACAAAACCCTAAATAATTATCTTTGGGGGGAAACTTCTATTGAAGATGCCGCCTATGATGTGGGTGAAAAGTTGGGTGTGGCTGGCGATGGCAAGCTTTACTTGGTTCCTTCTAGTGTCAGGGCCGATGATATTGCCCGCATTCTCAAGGATGGCTACGATGTCAGGCTGATGAACGATGGCTTTCGTAGCTTAGTCAAGACGCTAAAACTTGACTATCTATTCATCGATACCCACCCAGGGCTATCTAAAGAAACCTTTTTATCCATTGCCATTTCCCACGTGCTGATCTTGATCTTGCGTCCCGATAAACAGGACTATCAGGGCACGGCAGTGACTGTCGATGTGGCCCGACAGCTCAAGGTTCGTAAAATGCTCTTGGCGATCAATAAGGTTTATAGCAGCTTAAATATGGACGCCCTCAAGCAAAAAGTGGAGGAAACCTACGGTGAAACCGTAGCAGGTCTGTTTCCTCTATCTGAGGACATCGTCCAGCTGGCGAGTGAAGGGGTATTTTGTGTGAACTACCCGGAGCATCCAGTCAGTCAAGAATTTCGTAAAGTCGCCCAGCAAATCGTAGGGGATTAGCCAGGATGTCAGACATCGGAGATTTGCAGTCCCTGGCCAGCTCAATCACAGCGGTCACCTCCCCGTTTCGCAATTATTTGACCGAGCTACACGAAAAGTTTCAAGCCATTAACGACGGTGCTGTAGCTGACTATATTCCTGAACTGGCGCTGGCCAAGCCGGAGTGGTTTGGGATTTGTGTGGTCACCCAAAATGGTCAGGTGTTTGAAGTGGGGGAGTGTGACCAGCTGTTTACGATTCAGTCGATTTCTAAGGCGTTTGTGTTTGGTTTAGCCCTAGAAGATCATGGTCGTGAGTATGTGAATAGCAAGGTGAGTGTAGAGCCGACAGGGGAGGCGTTTAATGCCATTGTGCTGGATGAGGCAACGAATCGCCCCTATAACCCGATGGTGAATGCGGGTGCGATCGCAACCACAGACCTGATCAAAGGCAGCAGCAGCACCGAACGACTCAAGCGCATGCTGGCCATGTTTCAGCGCTACACCGGTCGAGAACACGACATCAATGTGCCTGTCTTTTTATCCGAAAAGGCCACTGGCTACCGTAACCGTGCCATGTCCTACCTGATGCTCAACTTTGGCATGGTGGGCGACAAAATTGACGAAACCCTGGACCTGTACTTTCAGCAGTGCTCGATCATGGTCAACGCCCGTGATTTAGCCATGATGTCCGCCACCTTGGCCAACGGCGGCATCAACCCTGTCACCCAAGAACGCGCCATTGATGAGCACTATGTACAAGACGTAATTAGCGTGATGCTCACCTGCGGCATGTACGATGCCTCTGGCGAATGGGCCTATCGAGTGGGGATGCCGGCCAAAAGCGGTGTCGGCGGCGGTATTTTAGCCGTAGTGCCCAAGCAGCTGGGCATAGGCACTTTTTCCCCACCGCTAGATGCCAAAGGCAACAGCGTCCGGGGCATCAAAGTTTGTGAAGCCTTAGCTACAGATTTTGGCTTACATCTATTTAACGCCGCCAAGCCTGAGCGAGAGCTGCAAGCCTGGATTGATGGCAACGATGTGGATAGCTGGTAGATACCCCATGAAACTACCAGCTCGCCTGCAGTCGCCCAACAATCTGCCCCTACGAGTGGTCTTGATTGTGCTGTTTGTTGGCCAAATTGTCGGAGCCGTCGGTCTAGTGGGCTATCTGTCCTTTCGCAATGGTCAAAAGGCCGTGAATGGGCTGGCTATCCAACTACGCCATGAGGTCACAGCCCGGATTGAACAAGAACTACAGAGCTATTTTGAAACCCCCCACGAGATCAATCGACTCAACGCCAGCGCCTTTGCCAGAGGCATACTGGATGTAGACGGAGCAGGCTTTGGTGAAACCCAGCTCTATCAACAGATGCGGATTGCCCCCACCATTGCCCTGGCCTACTGCGGTAGCGCCCGCAGTGGCGAATTTTTTGGAGTGTTGCGATCACCTGAGAATGGTGCACTGCAGCTAACTTATAGTAATCCCGCCACCCAAAAACTGCGCCGATATTACAGCTTAGATGTCCGGGGAGAACGCACTAACTTTCTATGGCAGGCAGATACACCCTATGATTCTCGCCAACGTCCCTGGTATAAAGCGGCAGCCTTGGCCGAGCGGCCCCAGTGGACAGATATCTACATTGCCTTTACCACTGGGCTACCCAATATTACTGCCAGCCTCCCTGTGTATGATCGCTCCGGCAAAGATGTGCTGGGAGTATGTGCAACGGATGTGGTGCTCCCAGAGGAATTTAGAACCTTTTTACAAAGCCTACAAATCGGGCAAACCGGGCAAGCCTTTGTGATCGATCGCCAGGGGCAGCTGATTTCCAACTCAACCGATGAACCCCTGATGGTCAACGATGGGGATACTGCCACCCCCCTGCTAGCTATCAATAGCAGCGATCAGTTAGTCCGAGATACGGCCCGTTACCTCGCCCAGCGATTCAATGGGTTTACTAACGTGACCGAAGTTCAGCAGCTACAGCTACAGCTCAACGGTAAACGCCAATTTTTAGAAGTGCTGCCGTTCCAAGATGGGTTTGGTCTCGATTGGCTGATTGTGGTCGTTGTGCCCGAAGCCGATTTTATGGGCCAGATTAATGCCAACACCCGCAATACCATCCTGCTATGTGGGCTAGCGCTGCTGGTTGCTATTGCCTTAAGCGTGCTGACGGCCCGTCGAATCACCCGTTCGCTTCTACGGCTATCTCAAGCCTCCGATCGCTTGGCCCAAGGCCATCTAGACCCGCAGGTGAAGTCCAGTTTTATTGCCGAAATTGATACCCTGGCCAACTCATTTAACAAAATGACTCGGCAGCTGAAGCAGTCCTTTGAGACTATCCGCATTGCCGAGGAAAACTACCGCAGCATCTTTGAAAACGCCCTGGAGGGGATCTTTCAATCTAGCCCTGAAGGCCGTTTTATCAATGTCAACCCAGCCCTAGCCAACATCTATGGCTATGACTCTCCCCAAGAGATGATCGATAGCATTACCAACATTGGTACGCAGCTGTATGTTGATCCAGAAAAACGGGCAGACTTTCAAGCAAAAATCGACCAGCAAGACAGCATTACCGGGTTTCAATATCAGTGCTACTGCAAAAACGGCAGTATTATTTGGGCCCAAATCCACGCCCGAGCCGTTCGCACCTCCCAAGGTCAAGTGCTCTACTATGAGGGCATTGTCCAAGACATTACGGAACGCAAGCGGCGCGAAGACGAGCTAAAACGCCAGCTGGCCGAGCTAAAAATTGAAATCGATCAGCAGCAGCGGCAAGAGGAAGTCGCCACCCTAACTGCCAGCAGCTACTTTCAGGAAGTACAGCAGGAAATAGCCGAAGTCGATTTAGACGAATTTTGGAGCTGAAGAACCCAGAAAGGCCTATGGCCAAGCTCACTCAATACTCACCCTTGCAAGAGTCTATGGATATTAATTCTGGGAGTCTTAGGAGAGATTATAGAACAGGTTTATCACTGTATTTTAGAACTTACAACAAAACTAGGAGAGAGTTTTATTCTTGCGCATTATCGGTGAGTAATTGAGCGAACATTATCTTGGTTAGATAAGGCCAGACATCTGTACCGAGACTATGAGATGTTACCTGAAAACCATGAAGGAGCGGTCTATGGGATCATGATTCGCTTAAGGCTGCGTCGGTTAACCGATAATCGACGATGGTGGACGTCAAAGACTCCTCAGGCTGCTGAGTATTTGTTTATGAACCCACTCTTACTCAATACTCACCCCTTTAAAGGTAGTTGCCTTAGGCTTAGCTGCCACAGGTGCAGACTTAATTTGTTGCGTGCGTAGTCGATGCTTTTGAAAATATCCCTGCCATTCTTGGGGAGCGTTGAGAGTCTCACCACCATGTTGAGTAAGGCGTTTACGTACCTGACAAAGGACAGGAGTGTTAACACAGGCTCCAGAAATAATCACCTGCCCCTTAGTGAGGGCTGGTAACTCCTTAAGTAAATCGCGCCCAGCAGCTTCTACACCATACTTCAGACTTTCTTGATCCACTGGGTTCACAATGCGCATAAGAAACTGGCTCATGCACTGGGAGAGCACATCAGAATCAAGCTTGCCGGGCCGTTGGGTGATTAATCCCACACCCAAGCCAAACTTACGACCTTCGCTGAGAATTGTACGGAGCACTGCTTTGCAACGAGATGGTTCCTTGGCTGGGGCAAAGCGATGGGCTTCTTCGATCAAGACGAATACAGGAAAAGGTAAATAGTTTTCATCACCTTCTTCGATTTTATCGCGGGCCGTGTTGATGCGCGCATGGTAGCTCTGACGTAGCACCGCTGCACAGATAACCTGCTGTTCTTCCTGGCTGATTTCGTTCATCTGCAAGACGGTCACCTGCCCCGGCTCAAATAAATCGCGGGGGGCCATGTGGTTCATCTGATGAAAGTAAGGAGATCGAGCTAGACGGTCCAGCTTCCACTCCAACGCAGGCGCAGACGAGCCCACCTTGTCATTGCCCTCATCATCAGCTGTGGTGTCAGCCTCGTAGACTGCTGCAATGAGATCATTTACATTCCACCGGTAGTCTCCCCGTTTATGTTTACCCAAAATGGTAAACGCTTTGTTGAGTATGGACTGTTGACGGTCACTCATCTCGGGCAGTAGGGTCAGAATATCGTAATAGTCCAGGGACGACATCCGAATCTGAATATCTTCAGGTGTGAGAATTTGGACTTTAGGGGCATAGCCATCGCTGTCATGAAAGGCTGAATGACCTCGCATTTCTGCTAGGGTACTGTATTCTCCATGGGGATCGAAGATGAGCACCGCTGCTCGGTTATAGGGCTGCAAAAATTCTTCGATGAGGACACCGGCTGTGTAGCTTTTGCCTGAGCCCGTCCCCGCCAGGATAGCCATGTGGGTACTGACAATTTCTTTCACGTCCAGGGCGACGGGGACACTGCCGCCAGGACGCAGTAGTAGAGAACCAATTTGGGCAGATCCCACCTCGCCTGGCTGCTTTTTATTGACGACCTGTTGTAGGCGGCTATCTGCTGCAATATGGACTTTGGCCCCTGGATCTGGGGTTATGCGAGGGTTAATAAACCCAAGGGCCGGATGGAAGTAGCCAATAACATCCACCGTGACCTCATAAATTTCTGGGTTGGGATACGCAAACCCAATCAGTGAGGCAATGGTATCTGGGCTAATTTGTGTGTCAGCAAAAATCCGATCCGGTAGATGATCAATGAGTCGACGGTCAGAAATCTTCCCTAAAATTTCCCAGGAGCCATTACTATCGGGTGCTTCGATGGCATAAAAGACAAATTCACCGATTTTGACCCGCTTGTTATCGGCAGTAATAAAGACATATTGGTTGCCATCTTCGCCAGGGCCCTTGACTGTGCCAATTACTGGATTCTCAGTACCTGAATCGGAGTGAGCCGTTGGAGTCATAGCGGTGCGATCGCATCAGTGCTGGCTTGCAAGCCAATATCACCCACCATAGTAAACCTGTATTGATGGAAAGAAACCTGATCTTTTAGGGATGCATGCAGTACCGTCCTGAAATGTTCTGCAAGCCATGGTAAGAAAGGGAGAACGGCCTCGAAACATAACTTCAAAAGAAGCTCGTACGACGGCACGTTCTCCATGGGGGACATGGAGAATGACGAACAGGCTATTTTTGAGTTCCCTAAGTTAAACGATAAACATCCGGCAAAATCACCATGGCATCACCAAAGGAATAGAAGCGATAGGCCTGTTTAATCGCATCTTGATAAAGATCCATCAGTCGCTGACGGCCCACTAGTGCGCTCACTAACATCAGCAAGCTGGAGCCAGGCAAATGAAAATTAGTGATCAATCCATCCACCACTTGCCACTGATAGCCAGGGTAGATAAATAAATTAACCGCACCTTGGTACGCCTTGAGACTGCCTTCCTGGTTAACCACGCCTTCTAAGGTGCGAGTGGTCGTAGTGCCGACAGCAAAAACATGGTTACCTCGTGCTTTAGTTTCTTTAATCAGATCGACTGTGCTTTGGGGTAAATGAACCCATTCTGCATGCATCTTATGGTCAGTAATCGCTTCTGATTCTACCGGGCGAAAGGTGCCCAACCCTACATGCAGCGTAACTTCAGCTCGCTGCACACCTTTTTCTTCCAGCGCTTGAAATACCTCTGGGGTAAAGTGCAAACCAGCTGTAGGAGCTGCCACGGCACCGGGGTTTTGGGCATAGATTGTTTGATATTGGTCCGGCTCCGCATGGGAGTCGGTGATGTAAGGCGGTAACGGAACTTCCCCGAAAGCGTCCATAAGTTTGTCGATGGGGGTATCCGTTGTGGTTTCAAACGTGAGTAATCGACCGTTGGTGTCGAGATCGCAATCCTCTACCCTGGCCGTTAGCAGAGGGTTCTCTAAATCTGGGCCAAAATAGATTGAACTCCCTGGTTTTAAGCGTCGTCCTGGTTTGACCAGTGCCAACCATTGATGGGGTGGGATACGGGGTTCTAGTAATAAAACTTCAACCTTCGCCCCACTTGGTTTGTATCCATACATTCTTGCCGGAATGACTCGCGTATTATTAATCACGAGGAGGTCTCCAGCACACAAAAACTTAGGCAAGTCTTTAAAATAGGCATGCTGGTGATCGGTGTTTGATGAGATCACCATTAAGCGAGAGTGATCTCGGGGTATAACCGGTTCCTGTGCAATCAAACTTGGCGGTAGTTCATATTGATAAGCCATCAAGGAATAATCGCTGTTTGCCTGCTGTTGATCGATCAATTCTTGACTATGGGATGGTTGACGGCTATTAGATGGAGACATAGTTTATAAAGAACATCAGATGAAATACCGTTGATTTTTGATAAAGGCGTGTTTTCGGCCTTACTAAGCCGAGGGATTTAATGCCAGACTATTAGATGGATTTCTAGGGACCGGCTGCCTAAGTGATTCAAACGATCTAGACTGTAGCACCGCTTTATACCTATGGATTACGTTTACTATTTATCCAATGCCAGTCTTGTTCTGCGAGTTGTTGAAAGGCTACATCGCCTCACTCAGCTCCCGTTAGAGTTCTTAAGTGTTATTCATCGTATCGATGGCTGGATTATTCGGGTTAGGCTGCATGAAAGTGTCTCTCCGGATACGGCATCGAACTTTCAAGCTTTTTTAGATGAATTGGGCGGTCGTTCCAAACCTGGTTATCGCGTGCGGATGGCGTTATGGGGTTTGGAAACTGGCCAAACATCCGTAGATGTCATGCGTCGTTACCAGGTCGCTGTTGTTTCCCATGGCAAACCTGACCGCTACGAAATTGAAGAATTTCGCAAGCAGTTTGTTCAAGGTTTAGGCTATTGCCCTGAAACCCTGGCGTAATTAATTATTCATGGAGGGTGGGGGTTAAGCCCATCCTTCAATGGCATTGACCAAATAATCTTGTAGCACCAGGTATCGCGCACCGTCCGGCAGTTTTAGCTGAGCCCTGGCTGTTTGTGTTGCCTTCCCATGGCAGCTAACCAATGCCACATCTAAACGGCACGGCAACTGAGCCAGATGCGGATGGCGGGTGAGAAAGAGGCGAGCCGTGGTCCAAAGTTTTCGCTGCTTAGCGCGGGTAATGGATAATAGCCCATCCAGATCCCAGTTGCCCCGACTGCGCGTTTTCACTTCTACAAATGCCAGCATTTCGCTACTCAGCTGGCCACCTTGGGTGTTGTAGCCCTGGGCCACAAGGTCTAGTTCTCCCCAGCGACAGTGCCATCGTCGATAAAGAATTTCCCAGCCTTGCTGCATCAGCCAGGTCTCCACTAGTTGCTCGCCATACACTCCCAGATCTTGATCAGGCATAGCCGTTCTTGTTTAAGCCTTCGAGCTAGATTGCCCTGGGCTGTCAGCATAAAATCAAGTACTGCTAACTACCGATGAAAATCGCCAGAGAACTGGGTAATATGGCACAAAATCCCCTGGCTAGACAGCGCATCATGAGTCAAAAACTAAAAGCGGACCTTTATGCAGAGTATCAACAAGCGTTTGACCGATGCACAGTACGGTCAGAGTCTTTAGGGTTAGCGCAGGGGGTGACTAATCGATTGGTGGCTTTGCGATCGCACTATGATGCTGTGGAAAAATCAACCACTGTGCCCTGGTGGTTTGCTGGCATTTTGCATTACAAAGAATGGAATTTCCGCGAGCCTGCCCTCTTTGAAAAGAAAGTGGCAGAAGTTCTCATTGACAAAAAATATCACCAAGCAACTACTCGCACTGTAGCCGCCTATCTCTGGGGATTTGACCTTTGGAATGGCTTTCAAGATGGTTCAGGTAACCAGTCCACTTGGGTGTGGGGCAGCACCAATGTCCTGGCAAAGAAGACCCCTGAAATGGGGGCAGCCGGAATTTTAAAGCGCTTGCAGCAACAGGGGCTCGTTAAGGTTAACGCAACGGCTCCAGTAGCAGCTAAAGCGTCAGCAACTAAGAGTACCCAGCCTGCCCCCGCCAAAGCACCCGCAAAGCCTGCACCCGCAAAACCCGCCCCTAAGCCTGCCAAGAAAGGTAAAAAGCTGCCGGTCATGTACTTTTCCCAGCGTGACAACGCGGCCCAAGCGCATCGGACGTGTAATACCGCCAGCTGTTGGATGGGCGCACTCTACATGAAAACGGCCCTCTGGGAAGAATGTGGCGAAGACCAAAATGCAGACCTCAATTTCTACTTACCTAAAGTAGAAACCTACGGAGACACTACGGATCATGGCGCTCAGACTAGAGCACTGTCAAGCCTGGGGGTGGAGTCGGCATGGCACACTACGCTTTCCATGAATGATGTCAAAAAAGAACTTGATGCAGGTCGTCCGGTCGTTTTAGGTGTGTTGCACAAGGGGCCTGTCAGTAGCCCCCGTGGTGGTGGTCACATGATTTTGGCAGTGGGCTACGACGACAGTGGCATGTTTATCCACGACCCCTATGGAGAGATGGACTTGGTGAATGGTGGCTATCCTGGTTCGACCGATGGGTCCTATCGCCACTACAGCTATAAAAATTTAGGTGCTCGTTTTGAGGTTGAAGGCCCTGGGAGCGGTTGGGGGCGTCTATTCCAAGGGAGCCGTGCGTAATAATTATGGCTACCGTTGCAGCTCGATCACCGCTTATCCATCCAACTGACCATAAAATTCACCAACCCAGGGTAAGCTGGCCAAATCTTCAAAAGCGACCTGCCGCTCTTGCTCTAGTTCAGCGATCCGCTTTTTCTCGGCATAGCTTTGCTTTTGATAGTAGGCGCATTCATCAGGCTGAGTTTCTAAGTCAGTTTCTTCCCACAGTTTTAGAAAGTAACGATACCGCTTTTCGCACAGGGTTTTCTCCATGCAGGCCACGGATGCTCGAATAATTAGAGGGGCACGGAGAATATCACGCTGCGTCTTTTCATCGAGATAAAGCAGGTGATGAACCTGGGAAAGGGGGCCGGTGGATTCTGAGGCTAAATTGCGGAGCTGCTCCAGTAGGCGCATGGGGGATGTGTCAGGTTGAGCCTCATCGGCGGTCTGCCACTGCATCATCATGCGCCAGAGGGCACGATGATGGGAAAAACTCAGTTGCAAATCCCGTTCTTCCAGAGCCTGTTTAACCGCTTGGCGATTTTTCGGCATGTGAATGTAGACCCGTAAAAGCCACCCTTCTGCTTCTTCCAGCGCACTCTTTTTAATGGCGACTTTAAACTTTTGAGGTGCGTCGTCTGGGGAGCGTCGCTGACGGCGTACCTGGGCTAAAAAGTTTTCGGCCAGCAGGGGCACTAGTCGCGCATCACCCTGGCTAAAGATTTCGGCGCAGTGGCGAATATAGTGGGTGCGAGTATCGGCATTGGCAATGTCGGCCAGCAGTTTGACGATATCCTGGGATGCTTTTTGAAACTGGTCGGCCTGTTTCAGGTCTACATTTTGTAGGGTTTGTTGGATTTGCCAGTCGAGCCACAGCGGAGCGGCATCAACTAAGGCATTGTATTCATCAGCGACATGGGTTTTCAGGTAGTCATCGGGGTCCTTGCCGTCAGGAATGTTGAGAATGCGTAGCTGCACATCACCTCGGTGAGCCATTTCAGTAACTTCACCAATCGCTCGCTGTGCTGCCTTAACCCCGGCAGCATCAGCATCAAAATTAAAAATGATTTGCTTTGATTCGGTGTAGCGCAGTAACTGTCTCACCTGTCCGGCATTAAGGGCAGTCCCCAAAGAGGCCACAGTATTCGTGATCCCTGCCGCGTGGAGGGCAACCACATCGAAATAGCCTTCGACAACAATGGCGCGGTCTTGCTTTGCGATCGCCCCCTTTGCCTTATCCAACCCGTACAGAGTTTTACTCTTATCAAACAGCTCGGTCTCCGGTGAGTTTAAGTACTTGGGTTTTTCATCCCCAAGACAGCGTCCCCCAAAACCAATAATGCGTCCGTTGGGATCATGGATGGGGACCATGACCCGATTGCGAAAACGGTCATAGTAACCCGTACCTCTTTTATTAGGTAAAATCAGACCGGCCTGTTCCACCAGTTTGACTGAATAGTTTTTTTGTTCCACCAGATAACCATAGAGGGGTTGCCAGCCATCGGGGGCATAGCCAAAGGTGAAGTGCTTGAGAATGTCATCACTAAATTGGCGTTGCGATCGCAAATAGGCCAATGCCTCCTGCCCAGCACTCTGATATAGGGCGTGTTCGTAAAATTTAGCGGTCACTGTCAGAATTTCAAACAGCTGTTCCCGCAGGGTGACTTTGCGTTGATACTCTTGTTGTTTGGCAGGTTCTAAGGTTTTGACAGGGACCTGATACCGTCGCGCCAGGTCCAAGACGACTTCCGCAAACGATTGCTGCCCCAATTCCATCAAAAACTTGAAAGCATTTCCCCCAGCGCCACAGCTAAAACAGTAATAAAACTGTTTCGAAGGACTGACACTGAAACTAGGGGACTTATCATCATGAAACGGACAGAGGCCCGTAAAGTCTTTGCCTTGCTTTTTGAGCACCACATGTTCGGACACCACATCAACGATGTCCACTCGCTGGCGCACATCATCGATGGTATCTGGGTGTATGCGGGGAGAACCCATGGAGCTCCAGGTGGCTATGTTAGCCTAACCATCATAGGATCAATCATAGCGAGCAAGCTGTAGGGCAAACCAAGTTAGAAGTATGCAAGCTTATTCACTTAATTGAACCAAGCTCACACAATCTTTAATCAGGTCTTCAAAATATAGATATTACATAAATGAAGCCTATCCAGCTATTGAAAAAACTACGTATATATGGATATATTCGTGGTTACATATCCGAAAATTTACGAGGGTCCGTAAAGTAGGAGTACCATCCTAGACTTTAGGAGCTGTAGGCAGTACCAACTGTTTCCAATTGGGTTCTAGCTTCTTATTGGAAATGTTGTTAAGTAATGGATTCAATATCCAGCGGACTTAGTCCTCTCGATTGTCTGTATCCATTTTTACGTAACAGCATAATAGAAACGTTAAAAATTAGTCCCTAGTGAGGTCATAACTCGTAGGGCTTATTTTGGTTTTGTGTTTTCGGTGTGATTGTCCGTTTTTAACAACATTCGAGCATAGAAGAGTTTCGATGAACATCTTGATGCTTGCTCCACATCCCTTTTACCAGGCAAGGGGTACCCCTATCGCAGTTGACCTTGTGCTGAGAGTTCTCTCAAGTCGTGGTGAAAACATTGATGTTATTACATTTGCCGAAGGCAAGGATGTGTACTACACAAATGTGAGAATTCATCGCACCCCATCATTCAGGTTCACTCGAAATATTCGTCCTGGATTTTCTGGAAAAAAGTTGCTCTGCGACGTTTTTGTATTCATCAAGGCAGTTCAATTGGCTAGGACTGGGCGGTATGACCTTGTCCATGCGGGTGAAGAAGCTGTTTTTATTGCGTTATTTATAAAGAAAGTCTTTGGTATTCCGTACGTTTACGATATGGATTCCTCCCTTGTAGGTCAGCTAATTGATAAGTACCCCAGGTTACGGTTTTTCCAGACCTTGCTGCGTGCATTTGAGGGGACGGCTGTGAAAAATGCAGAGGCTGTTATTCCTGTTTGTCGGGCATTGGCTACTGAGGTGCAGCGCTACAGCCCGAACAAGAAAGTTGTTGTAATTCCTGATATCTCACTGCTACATCAGTCTCGCTAGAGCTGATTTGCTTGTGTTTGCTTGTGTTTGCTTGTGTTTGCTTCTATCAAAAAAGGGGATTTACCAATGCAGTTAACTCAGTTAAGAAAGACCTATAAAATCACAGGCCCCCTGTTAATGTATGTGGGCAACCTGGAACGATATCAGGGGATCAATTTACTTTTAGATAGCTTTAAGCTAGCTGTAGCTCAGATGGATGAAGTCCATCTGGTCGTTATTGGTGGCGTGTCTGAGCATATTGAGCACTATCAGCAATATGCTCGAAAGTTAGGGATTGACGCTTGCGTACACTTTATTGGTAAGCGCCCCGTAGAAGATTTGGCGTACTACTTAGCTCAGGCTGATATTCTGGTTTCTCCCCGTACCCAGGGTAATAATACGCCTATGAAGTTATATTCCTACCTGGATAGCGGTAAGGCTTTATTGGCGACTAATTTACCCACCCATACTCAGGTGCTTAACCATCAGGTGGCTAGACTTGCAGCGCCTGAAGCCCAGGACTTTTCCCAAGGAATGTTGCACTTGATGCAAGATCAAGAGTTGAGGGAGCAGCTGGGAATTAAAGCTCAAGCCCTGATTGCAAAGCAACATACCTATGAGGCATTTTCCGATAAATTGACTGGGCTATATGACTGGCTACAGACTCAATTATTAGGTGAAATTCAACCCTCTAATCTTTCCAATAGCTACTAAGAGGGTCCTCTGGTTAAGAGAGTCTCTGGTCAGTAACTCAACTAGGTTGATTTGAGGCTCACAGCAGCACGGGCACAATTATGCAGAGAAACTTACAGGCATTATCCAATCAATCGTTTGACCTTTTGGTTCTCGGGGGTGGAATTCAGGGTGCCTGTGTTGCTTGGGAGGCCACATTACGGGGTTTGTCAGTTGCTCTAATTGACAAGTCTGATTTTGGGGCAGCCACATCGGCCAACAGTCTCAAGATCATTCATGGTGGATTACGTTATCTGCAAACTGCCGATTTTAGACGCATGCGGCAGTCTATTCAAGAACGGCAGACGTTGATGCGTATTGCCCCCCACTTGGTTCATCCCTTGCCGATTTTAGTGCCTACCTATGGGCATGGTCTGAAGGGGAAAGAGGCCATGGTTGTTGCATTGAAGCTCAATGATTTAATTAGTTGCGATCGCAACCAACACTTGAGCGATCCCCAAAAGCATATCCCTCCGGGTCGGGTTCTTTCTCGGCAATGGTGTCAGCAACAAGTACCCGAGATTACAACACAGGGATTAACGGGCGCAGCCACCTTCCACGATGCCCAAGTTTATAATTCTGAACGCTTGACATTAGCTTTTATCCAATCAGCCGTTCAGCAAGGGGCCACTGTTGCGAACTATGTCAAAGCAACGGATTTTTTACAGACCGGGGATCGGATTCAAGGCATTGTTGCCCAAGATGCGTTCACCCATGAATCATTTGATGTTCGAGCCAAAGCCGTTATCAATACCAGCGGACCTTGGCTGAACCAGGTCTTAGCACGATTGCCTAAGCCTCCATCACCCCAGGCATTTGCTAAGGCTTGGAATGTGGTGCTGCGTCGACCGCTGTTGAAGACACCCTACGCCATTGCCTTGCAAAGTTTACCTGAAGGCATGGTTACCCAAAAGACACAGCAAAAATCTCGGATGCTATTTGTAGCACCTTGGCGTGGCACATCCATGATCGGCACACTATACAGTGTATGTGACAAGTCACCCGATAGTTGGCATGTGGACGAAGCGGAAATCCAAAGCCTGCTGCGACAGATTAACCAAGCCTACCGACCTGCTCAACTGACTAGAGAGGATGTGGCCTTTGTCCATGGTGGGTTACTGCCACAAATAGGCCTTTCTAGCAGTGGTGAACCTCGGCTGGCAAAACGCTACTGTATTCGGGACCATGCCGCTGAGGGCTATGGAGGCCTGTTATCGGTGACCGGTGTTAAATACACCACCTCACGAGACGTGGCCCAAAAGGTTGTGGATTATTTATTCCGTACCTGGGAGCAGACACCCCCACCCTCACGTTCAGCCAGTACAACACTGGTAGGTGGATCCATTGAAAATATTGAAGACTTTATTCAACAGATTCTTGAACAAGACCATAGTCAGCTAAATCCCTCTGAAGTGCGGCATCTTGTCTACAACTATGGTTGTGTTTACTCGGATATCTTTAGAGGTCAAAGCGCAGACTCAACCCAAGCGATTGTCGCTCAAGTTCGTCATGCCGTACAGACAGAAATGGCTCAAACATTAAAGGATGTGATTTTCCGCCGCACTGATCTGGGATCGGCTGGTGTCCCTAGTGATGCCATGATTCGCCTTTGTGGAGAAACGATGGCTCAAGAGCTAGGTTGGAGCTATGCTCAAACCCAAGCAGAAATCGAAGGTCTAATGTCTGGAGATAAAACGTCTAGTCGAGATGTTGTCACCGTGTAGCTGTGTTCAAAACCTGATCTGTTGCTTTATTTATCTTTTATTTAACTAACCTATGCCATCTCCTATTGCCCATTCCGTCTCTGGTTATGCCATCGCCAGAGGGCTGGAGTTTCCTAAAGTTCATAGCGTTTTACCTCTGGCGTTATATGCGGTCTTTGTTGCGATCGCAGCAGATTTTGATTTTCTGCCCAAAATTGTGGCTGGGATCAATACCCATCGCGGCTTTACCCACAGTCTGATCTTTGCGCTTATATTTAGCTTGATGGTGAGCAAATTAGCCAGCAATAGGACTGCTATTAAGTACCTCAGAATCTTTGCCCTCACCCTGGTTATCTACTGTTCTCACCTGGTTCTAGATTTTTTTACCCAAGGAGGCTCAGGTATCCCGTTACTGTGGCCTGTTAGTGATCAGATGTTTCAGTCCGCCGTCCCTTTGTTTCCAGCGGTGCACCATTCCCATGGTCTATTCAATTCCATCCACCTCTTCTTTCTGACGTTTGAGCTTACCTATACGGTTCTTTTATTGTGGGGATTATCTCAGTGGAAATCATTTAGGCAGCAGCAAAAACATAAGACATCCCGCCTTGAACAGTAACTATTACATGATGCGATTGAGCTAGAACAGCCAAATCCTTCTGAGCACTGATTAATCCTATGACCTCTCTAACCAACGCTGAAGTCAATAGAGCCAACCCTCAAACTTTCCCCTCAACCAGCAGTCAGCCTATTCTGATTGACACCCATGTTCATATTTATGACTGCTTTAATATCGATACATTCCTAGACTCAGCCTGGCAAAATTTTTACAGTCAGACTGGGCATCAAGCTGGGTTTACTGGTGTGCTCTTGCTGACGGAGAGTAAATCTCACAACTGGTTTCAGTCCCTAGTGACACATGTGGGTGAATCTTCCCATCGCTGGACCTTTCATGCGACCGCAGAAACCTTGTCTTTGCGAGCTACTGATACTCAAGGTAGAACCCTTTATCTGGTGGCGGGTCGACAAATTGTTACGGCTGAAAAGTTAGAAGTGGCGGCGTTAATTTGCGATCGCACCTTCCCCGATGGGTTATCGACCCAAGCCACTATTGAAGCCATTCAAGCGGCTGGAGGCATTGCTGTACTGCCCTGGGGAGTGGGCAAATGGGTTGGTAAACGAGGAAATTTAATTACCCATCTGCTCCAACAGGAATCCCTATCCCCCCTATTTCTGGGAGATAACAGTGGGCGACCTCAATTTTGGCTAAGGCCTCCGTATTTCTCGCAAGTAGAGCAGCAAGGACGCCCCGTTTTGCTAGGTACGGATCCGTTGCCCTTGAGTTTAGAAGTTTCTCGCCCAGGTAGATATGGTCTCATGCGATTGGGAGAATTTGATGGCCACAAACCGGGGCATTACATAAAATCGAGTTTGCTCAATCCAGCCGTGAGCTGGCAACCCTACGGTAGCCTAGAGACACCCTGGCACTTTATGCGCAATCAAATTACCCTCAGGGTGGGGTGCCTAAGGGGAGTACCCCTTAGGGGGAGAGTCCAGCCATCTTCACCCCCACCCATGGCAACTCAAAACACGCTAGCTCCTGACGGTTTTCCTGAAACTGCCGATATCGAAACATCCTCTGAGGACTATGCTTCTCGGTTTGCTGGGGCCATTGGTGAGTGGCTATTACAGGTACAAGAAGCGGCCACCTTAAAAATGTTGGCCGCTTACCCAGGGGCGAAGGTGCTAGATGTGGGAGGTGGTCACGGTCAGTTGACCAAAGTCCTGATAGAGCAAGGATATGACGTGACTGTGCTGGGGAGTGCCGAGATCTGTAAGGCCCGAATTCAGAACTATCTTGACCAGAGGCAGTGCGCCTTTCAGGTAGGCAATGTGCTGGATATGCCTTACTCAGATAATGCCTTTGATGTGGTGATTAGCTATCGCTTTTTGGCCCATGTGACCCAGTGGCAGCAGTTTCTCAGGGAGCTTATCAGAGTGGCTGGTAAGGCTGTTATTGTGGACTATCCGACGGTGCGTAGTGTAAATGCGATCGCACCCGCCCTCTTCAAATTCAAAAAAGGCTTAGAAGGCAATACCCGTCCCTTTGTTTGTTATCAAGAACAAGAAATTATTGACCACTGCGAGTCTATCGGCTGGCACCCAAGTCAACGCTATGCTCAATTCTTTTGGCCGATGGTGCTTCATCGTACGTTAGGGAAGCCAAAAGTCTCTTCGCTATTAGAGAAAGCACCCCGACTGCTAGGGTTAACGCGATTATTGGGTTCACCTGTGATTGCTAAATTCCAGAAGCGTTAGAGGGTTCAGGTAATCTTTTGACTGATTAAACTCGCATATTCAAACATATATGGAAAGCACTCAGTACCAACTGCCATCTGGGAGTCGAGCCCTGGTTACAGGGGCCACTGGTTTTACCGGTTCAAATTTGGTAAAAAAGCTGATACAGCAAGGGGTCGAGGTTGTTGCCATTGCCCGTAAAACTTCCAACCTTCAGCCCTTTGAAGGCTTGCCAGTCACATGGTTTCAAGGCGATGTTTTTGACCCAGACTTAGTTACTGCCGCCACCCAAAATGTGAACTATACCTTTCACATGGTGACCCCTTTTCGGGAAGCAAAGTCACCAGACATTGGCTATCACAATGTCCATATTTTGAGCACTCAGCTCCTGGCAAAAGCAGCCTTAGAACAGCCAGACTTCCGTCGCTTTGTTCATGTGTCCACCATTGGCGTCCATGGTCATGTGGATGAGCCTCCTGGTGACGAGAACTGTCCCCTAAAACCAGGAGATATTTATCAAGAAACCAAGCTAGAAGGTGAAATCTGGATTAGGGACTTTGGTCAACAATCAGGCTTGCCCGTGACTGTGGTGCGTCCAGCGGGCATCTATGGACCTGGAGAAAAGCGACTACTAAAGATTTACAAGATGGTGATGCAGGGCTGGGTGCCTGCCATTGGCAACGGTAGTAATCTGTTGCACTTTGTCCATGTGGATGATTTAACTAATTTCTTTATTCACGCTGCAACTCACCCCCAGGCTATTGGTGAAGTGTTTATTTGTGGCAGTCAACAAGCTATTACCTTTCGAGAGATGGTCGGCTTAATTGGCAACTACTATCGAGTCTCTGCAAGATTTCTCAGCTTACCAGCCAGCCCATTATTTGCCCTGGCCGATCTGTGTGAACTCATCTTTCGTCCGTTAGGGATAGAGCCGCCAATCTATCGGCGGCGTTTAGCTTTCTACACCAAAGATCGGTCTTTTAATACCAGCAAAATGCAAACACTGTTGAATTTTGCCCCCAGTCATCAAGATAAAGATGGGTTAATCGAACTGGCTCAATGGTACCTGGATAACGGTTGGCTAACCCATAGGCATCCAAAACAAAGAGCGTAATCTAACCGCAGCTTTGACATTGAACTTGATAGTGAACTATTTATCCAAAAGTTAGCCATGATATCTTCCCAACATCAAAATCAAGGTCAAAAACGAATTGACAAGACACCCTTGAGTGAACAATTAAATCAAGGGAATGGTTCTGCATTGGCAAAATATCAGGCTAAGGTTCTAGGTAGCACAAAGCTCTTACCTTTTCTTACCTATGAGGTATTCACATTCTTCCTCAGCGATCTGCCAGGCACCTTAGGGTATTTGCTCAGGAAAAAACTCTATCCGATGCTCTTTAAAGACATTGGTGGAGGGGCTATTTTTGGAAAAGGGATCGCCCTGCGTTGTCCTGGTCGAATAACGCTTGGGCAAGGTGTCGCCATTGATGATTATGGGTTACTAGATGCTAGCGGTGCCACAGCAGGCATTACCTTAGGGGATAATGTGATTGTGTCTCGTAACTGTGTGATTCAAAGTAAAACCGCTGCTATCACGATTGGTAACAATACAGATATTGGCTGTAACACCATTATTTCCTCTAGCGGTGGCATCTCCATTGGTGAATCTGTTTTGATTGCGGGTAATTGCTACATCGGTGGAGGACGCTACATTACCGATCGGCTGGATTTGCCCATTATGCAACAAGGTGTATATACCAAAGGTGCTGTCAAGATCGGTGATGATGTGTGGTTAGGAGCAGGAGCCATTGTGCTAGATGGCGTTCAAATTGGTAAGGGCTGTATTGTCGGTGCGGGTGCCGTTGTCACCAAAAACCTACCTGACTATACCGTAGCTACTGGTGTACCTGCTAAGGCGGTGCGTCAGCGCTCCGAGTGATGGTGTTTTTCGTTTTCATTGTTGCTACTGCTTTATAAAGATCTAGCCAAATGACTAACAAGCAAAGCATTATCAATTATCTGTCCCCATCTGGAGCCCCGAGCCACACTACTGTTGAATCTCCTGTTTTTATTTTTGGCTGTCCTCGCTCAGGAACATCCCTACTGAGTCGACTGATTGGGAGTCATCCCAGAATTGCCATCCCTTTTGAATCTCATCTCTATAATACCTTTTACCCCTGGCTCAAATATTACGGAGATCTGGGTCAGCTGAAAAATCGTGAGCGCTTGGTGGATGACATTCTTGCAACTGAGGTTATGCGAGATTGGTCACCTCGTCTTAGCCGTCAAGAGGTACTAGCAACCATATCCCAGTATAACTTTCATGGAATTGTGGACGGCATTCTACGAACGTGGACCCAGGCCCAGGGTAAACAGCGTTGGGGAGAAAAGACGCCTGCACATCTTTTTTATTGGCGTGAAATTTTGAGTGCGTTCCCCAAGATGCAAGTTTTACATATTGTGCGGGATGGTCGGGACGTAGCTCTGTCCTGGGGAAAAGCACGCTTTGGTCCCAAGCATATGTATCCACTGGCCAAAAAATGGAAGCAACATCTTGAAGTCGCATCTGCCCTTAAATCAGAACTGGATGACGGTGCTTTTTTGGATGTGAAATACGAAGAACTCTTGCAAAAACCCGAAAGTGTTGTGCATAGGATCTGCACTTTTCTAAATGAAGAGTTTTCTCCTGAAATGCTTTCCTTTTATAAAACAGATACAGCTTATCCCACAGATCGTAATAATCAGAAAAATCTGTCTAAACCACCGCTAGTTAGCAACATTGGCAAATGGCGGCTTGAAATGACAGCGCGACAGCTCCATATTTTTGAAGCAGTGGCTGGGACTACCCTTGAACAGTATGGCTATACACCACAACTAAGCCAGCCGCGTGTATCAGCTCTAGAAGCCATGCGATTTCGATTTCTGGAGCATCCACCTCGAAAGATCCTGGCTATGTTGAAAAATAGGAAAGGTCATACTGATGGTCTGCGCAGGCTGCAGATTTATGCCCGTCTCAGATTAGGGTTATAGCGATATCATAGGAGATTTTTTCTAGTTAACCACGGGAGATAGGGCTTGGCTCAGATAAATACCACTTTTAATAAGCTGATTAAGGGCGCTGGGTTATCCTTCCTGGGCCAAGTTATCAGTACTGGTTTGAAGTATCTGACTCAAGTGCTGCTCGCTTGGTTAATGGGTGCAGAGGTCTTTGGACTGTATACCTTAGGTATTATTATCTATCAATTGGGAGAACTGTTTCCCAGGATGGGTCTAGAAACAGGCGCAATTCGCTACGTTTCAATTCATCACGATCAACACGATCAGAGACGACTGAAAGGTGTGTTGCTCCAGGCTCTGGGCTTTCCCTTGATCAGTGGGCTCGTTTTTGGGGCAGCTCTATTTTTGATTGCTGAGCCTGTTGCTCAGATTGTTTTTGGACAGCCCGAGCTTGTGCCTGCCCTACAGGCTTTTGCGGTAGCGCTTCCATTTGGAGCTAGCATGACAGCTGGTGTCTTTGCCACCACTGGATTTCAGACAGCCACTTACAAGGTTTTGATTTGGGAAGTCTTACTGCCATTACTAAATTTGGTGTTGGCGATCGCCTTATTTTATATGGGCTGGGGACTTCGAGGCGCTGCTATGGCATGGACGTTAGCACTCATTGTTTCGCTGCTAGCCACTCTCAGTGTTTTGCAAAGACTTTGCCCTGTTCTTTTCAAACAACGGCCTCGTCCTATTTTTGAGAGCAAAAAGCTATTAGCTGTTTCTATCCCACTGTCATTGGGGAGTTTTCTGTGGCTGATTATGCTGTGGACGGATATTCTGATGCTGGGATATTTTCGCCCGCCCGCTGAGGTTGGTATTTATCGAGCCGCATCCCAGACAGCATTGCTAATGACGCTGTTTACCCGATCGCTAGTAACTATCTTCACCCCGATGATTGCCAACCTTTACAGCAGCGGCAAACTAGAGGAGTTGGATAAGCTTTTTTGCGTGGCTTCTCGGTGGAGTTTTTCGTTGACACTGCCTCTCTTTTTGAGCGTAGCAGTGATTGGCGAAGATATTCTAAAAGTATTTGGTCAAGAATTTGGAATTGGCTGGCTGCCCCTGATTATTCTTGCTGCTGGCCAGTTGGCAAGGGCTGGTCCTGGAGGATTTTCTATGCATATTTTATCCATGTCAGGCCATCAAAATCTCAAACTTATGGGAGATATTGTATTAGCCATCACTAATATTGGCCTGAACATGGTTATGATTCCCCGATGGGGTCTGATGGGAGCAGCGATCGCAACAGGCATCAGCATTCTGGGGGTTAACCTATTACGTGTCTTGCAAGTGTATTCTGTGTTAAAAATACATGGGTTTCAGTGGGGATATCTTAAGGTGATTACTGCGGGAGGTATTTCTCTATTATGCGGTATTGGCATCAACGCTGGACTTGCAGGGTGGTCCACTTTAACAAGGGTGAGCTGCACTTTAGGCATAATTGTGACCCTTTATACAGCATTGGTGCTGACGTTCGGTCTGGAAAGTAGCGATCGCACAATGCTTAACCAACTGCAACAAAAGCTAGGCTTTAGTAAATAGTTGTTAGCGTTATTTTCTTGACAAAAGCCAGTGAGTTTAGCTGCTGATATATGCCGTAAAGCTGGCTGAGTTTACGGTTAGAATCTCTGTAGTACATGTGTAAGTGTGGAGAAACCATAAACCTCTCAATTACTTGTAAAGATTACGTAAAACGTACATGTTTCTCAGTAGAGATACGCATCTCCCAGGTATTCTATAATCAGGATGATGGTCAGTCAGTAACAGTGCCTCTGTTTTATTAAGTACTGACCTGGTGATATTTAAATCAATATTTGACCTTTTTGCTTCTGGACTAGGGCAAAAAGAGCTGTCTTTTATTGTGATTTCTGTAGCTACTCGGCTTTTCTATTTTCGTTACTCAATTAGTTTCCTGGATATTCTCAATTTATTTTTAGACTGCGGTTATATCATTCGCTAAGTTTGAGGATTTACACTATGGTCTCTTCGGTTTCTGTACATCCCAATGTTCTGCCGAACAATTTTTTGTCTGAGCAACCGGCAGTATCTGAGGAGACCCTATATCTGTCTGTAGTCATTCCCATTTATAACGAATTTGACAACCTGCCTACGCTCATTGAGCAAGTCTCAACCGTCCTAGATCAAGAAGCATATAGCTATGAAATTATTTGTATTGATGATGGGTCTAAAGACGGCTCAACTCAACGGTTAAAAGATCTTTCCCAAACCCATGGGCAACTGCGCGCCATTATCTTTCGCCGCAACTATGGACAAACGGCGGCCATGGCGGCTGGGTTTGAATATGCCCAAGGTCAAATAGTTATTACTTTAGATGGCGACCTACAAAACGATCCACAAGATATTCCTCGACTATTAGAGAAGATGAAAGAGGGATATGACCTCGTAAGTGGTTGGCGTAAACAGAGACAGGATGCCGCCTTAACACGCCTTCTTCCTTCAAAAATTGCTAATTCGTTAATTGCGAAGGTGACAGGCGTTAAGCTCCATGATTATGGTTGTTCTCTCAAAGCCTATCGAGCTGAACTAGTTTCAGATCTGAAGTTATATGGAGAATTGCACCGTTTTTTGCCTGCATTAGCGTTTATTGAAGGTGCCAGAATCACAGAAATTCCCGTACGGCATCATCCACGCCGTTTCGGGCAGAGTAAATATGGCTTAGGCAGAACATTTCGAGTCATGATGGATCTGCTCACCGTCTATTTTATGAAAACCTTCTTGACCCGTCCCATGCATGTATTTGGGGTTTTGGGGATGACATCATTGTCAGTTGGGTCTTTTCTGGCAATTTATCTCGTATTTCTTAAATTTATTCTCAACCAGGCCATTGGTGATCGCCCTCTGCTGATGCTGGCTGTGGTTTTATTTCTCTCAGGTATACAGCTATTCTGTTTTGGGCTACTGGGTGAATTGCTGATGAGAACATATCATGAGTCTCAGAATAAGCCCATTTATCGTATTCGCGATAAGGTTAGCTTCTAATTTTTTGTGGCTATTGTGTTGACTAATCAACACTTTCCCAACATTCTACTTAGGGGATTGGTTCAATTTGAGCATGATTTCGAAGAACAGCGTGTCAGACATCTTAATTATTCTGTTTAGGGGAGATATTTAGATGAAGCTTGATCAAATCAGCCCTGTTGAGAAGACCTATCAGAATACTAGGCTTAATGTTCAGCAATGGCTGCCGATCACGCTATTGATGCTCCTAGCGACAGTTCTATATTTTTATCGCATTAATGCAGAGGGGCTGTGGCTGGATGAGCTCAGTAGTATCGAAGATTCTCAGCTACCGGCCATCCAATCTGGTAGAAACTTGTTAAGGCCGCTTTACTACATATTACTGACGGGATGGAAACAGTTTGGCAGTAGTGATGCCTGGTTGCGTAGTCTGTCGGTGGTTTTTGCGATCGCATCCATCTTTTTAATCTACCGATTAGGATCTCGGCTTTTAGGAAAAGTAGAAGGGGTGGCAGCAGCAGCTTTTTTAGCCTTTTCTCCCTTATTTATTAACCACGTCCAAGAAGTCAGAATGTATGTGCTATCTGCCTGTTTGGGGATAGCGGGCACATGGTATTTGGCTAAAGCCCTGATGGAAGAACCCACAGATAAAACAGGGGCTCCCAGCCATGTATCCCTGGCTGCCTGGTGTATATTTCGTTGGTTGGCAATTTTGGCTGTGCCGCTCAATGTGGTGCTATTGTTGCCCGATGTTGTCATCTATGGTTTGCGCTTTCGCCAGCACCGGGCTGCCTTGATCCGCTTTGCAGGCTGGCTAGTCTTGATACTTGTCTTGTGGTCGCCCTTTGTTTTATCTGTTTTTCAAGCCATTGCTCCAGACTCTACCTATGCATCACACCATCCTGGGCGCAATCCTCCAGGGTTAAGCAATGTGGTACGCACCCTGAAGTTCTGGACGGTGTGGCCATTTTCAGTGCAGAGTGATGCGATCGCATCTTCGTTTTATAGGTTCTTCACCTTTCTATTAGCAGGATTGATTGGTCTAGCCCTTTTCCAAAAGCATAAGTCCCCCCAGGTTTTGTGGGCAGCTGCCTGGTTTGCCTTGCCATTGCTGCCGATTTTAGCCTTTTCTTATATATCGATCCCGATTTGGGTCAATCGCTATCTTGTTTTTGTTAGTCCTTACCTATTTCTCCTGTTAGCGGCTGGGTTGAGCCGACTATGGCGACAGTGGCGGATTGCAGCCATAGTTGTCAGCCTGGCTTATCTAATCGCCGTAAGCGGTGGATTGGCGCGATACTACACTGTGCAAGATCGGCCTGATTATAAGTTTATTGTTGAAACCATTGAACAATATGAGCAACCTGAAGATGTGGTTGTGTGGTCTCTCTTTGCTCGAAAGCTCGTCTTAAGCCATTACTACCAAGGGTCTTTAGAGATCTATTCAAATAAGAGTCGTGGCATCAAAAGTGAGGCTGAAATCGGCCAGTGGTTGGATAATTTTCCAGATGCGCCGACTCGACTATGGCTGGTTTTAAAGGTGAAAGAGCAAGACTATCCCAACTTTGAGCAGCAAATTAAAGCACAATACAATGTAGAAGAGACTTTCGCATATGAACAAGGCTCTAAAGTATTATTACTGACCCAACGCTAGCTTACTTTGGAGCTTGCCCTGTTGAAAAGGCAAGAGAAAAAAGTACAACATATTTTTCCATAAAAAACGGTAGAGATCCAAGCCAATAATCTCTACCGCCTTTTGTCAAGGAAGCATCCTAAAGGAAGCACCCTGAATGTCCTGTCATATCAAATCCGAATCCATTAAACCCAATTAAAATGGACAACCCTGTAGGGGCACTCCCTTGTGCGGTTCGGCTGAGCTCACCGTCGAAGCCATGCCCTGCGATACCGAGCACTATCAGTCAGGATTGCCTAGAAGATCGGTGTCCGAGTGATTTAGAACTCGTTTACGGCACAGGCGGCCAAATTGGTTTCGATTTGCTGTAGCTGTTCTGGGGTAAGAACCTGAAGCACAGCCTGTTCATATTCTGCTTCTGCGGCTTCAATACTGGCTGCTTGCTCAGCGTTGGGCTCTGGCATGGTAGCCTCTACTTCGGCGTCTAGCTGTTCTTCAAGCACTTCAACCTGCTGCTGTTGCTCAGGTGTCAAAATGCTCTGAAAGTTGCGATCGTATTCTTCTGCGATCATGTCTAATGCTGCCTCCTGATCTGCTGAGAGGGCAGGATCCTCTTCTATTTCTAGCTCAGGAGCGACGCTAGCAACGCTTTCGTCAACCCAGGCATTGAGCTGACCCACTTGCTGTTCCTGTTCAGGTGACAACATTGATGAGACTTGCTGTTCGAAAGTTTGTTCCAGTTGTTCCAATTGCGCCTCTGACTCAGGCGTGGCAGGCATAATGGACTCAATTCTATCGTCCAACTGCTCTTCTAATGCTAGCAATTGCACCTGTTGGTCCTCGCTCAGTTCAATCCCCTCGAACTCGTCTGGACAGACCAATTCCTCAGCTTGCACTGGACGAACTAAAGGCATTGCCACAAGTGAGAGTGTGCCTAGTAAAACAGACAAAGTTTTAAGTTTCATAATCTTTTGGAAATCAAGATTTCCTTGAGGCTACGTCACCCACTCTAAAAAACAGTTTGGAAGAATCTAGGGAATAATTCGGGTAGAAATCGGTTAGTGGCTGTAACCCCTATGATTGCTTTAATCGATAGCCCACTCCATGCACGGTTTCAATGAAATCTGCGGGAGCACCGGCTTTTTTCAACTTTTGGCGTAGGCTTTTCAGGTGGGATTTGACGGTTTCTTCGTCAGGCAGTGCATTGGTTGCCCAGCACTGATCAATCAAGACGGATCGACTTAATACTCGTCGGCCACTGCGTAGAAATAGTTCCAGGAGGCTGAATTCTTTGGGTGTTAGTTGGAGAGGAGAGCCATCGTAAAACACTTCATGGGTGACTGAGTCGAGCTGGGCCTGTCCCCACACCAGCATTGTGCCAGTGTCATTCAAAGTGCCACGCCGCAATAACGCCCGTAATCGGGCCAGCAACTCCAGTAAGTCAAAGGGTTTAACCACATAGTCATCTGCCCCGGCATCTAAGCCAGCAACTTTATCAGTGTTGGTATCGCGAGCGGTCAACATCAGGATTGGCAAACGTCTGCCCGTTTCTCGTAGCCGTCGACATAAGTGGATGCCGTTGATTTTGGGTAGCATGACATCCAGTACCATCAAGTCATAGGTTAAGTCAGTTGCCTGAATCCAACCCATTTCTCCATCCGTTACCCAGTCCACTACGTACCCTTCATCGGTGAGTGCTTCATTCAATCCCTCACCTAGCTGTAGGTCATCTTCGACTAAGAGAATGCGCATGGGAAAATGTTGCCAGTGAATTACTCGGCGTTGCTGATCCTTGGTACGAATAAGCTGTGAGGTTCAGAGTCATCACAGCTCCGACGGGATGTCCCCAATCAACAACGACCCTTACTCTGACTATAACGACGGTTAAATCGCGCTGTCTAGATTATGGTGGATCCTGCAAGCTTAAGTTTCAAGGTAGGGGTCTGCCCCCTTCTGTCCGATGAATCGTTCTCGCACTCAGCAATGGCTAACAGTAGGATTTGGTGTTGCGATCGCAACGCTATTAGGGACTGCCCTGCTGGCGCGTAATGCAATTGTCGGTCGAGTTAATCCATCTGACTGGGTGGCGGTGGAGGGGAATGAATATGCCTATTTGAATGGCTTGTTAGTTGCGATCGCAGAAGCAGAAGCCAGTCATCGTTCTTATCTTAATACAGGTGAGGAAGAAGCCTTAGAACGCTATCAAACAAAGCTGGAACTAATTAATAGCTATGTTGAAGAGCTGGATGCAGAACATAAAAATCTAGAAGACGAAGAAGCCGCATTTGAAGAAGATTTAGTGTATCGAGAAGCCTTAGAACGGTTACGGGTTGCCACTGAAACCCATATTCAAATTTTAGAAGACGGCATTGAACAATATGACAATGGACAACTGGACCTAACCGCGCAACTAGACATTGCCCAGCAAAGCAGTGAAGTTCGCGTTGATGCCCATCTGGCGATGCAGGCATTGTTAGACGAGGGCAGCGCCGCACTACAGTGGGAAATGGCAGACACCAGCGTCAGCATCAATAATGATCTTTGGTTGACAGGGTTGGTAGCTGGCTTTGGCGTGATTCTCTTGAGTATTTTGTACGGCTGGCTGCTGCAAACCCTCAAGCAACACCAGCAAACCCTGTTAACACAGCAACGAGAAACAGAGACGCTCACCCATACGCTTCAAGCTAAAACAAATGCCTTACAAAATACAGAAGAGATTTTAATCACTGAGCTTAACCGTCGCCAGGAAATCGAAACCACCTATAAAGAGATTGAACAAGCCAAGGAATTAACCGATCTAAAACTTAATTTCTTCTCCCTGGCCTCCCATGAACTGAGAACCCCCTTGAGCGCCATTTTAGTCTCTGCACAATTGTTAGATAACCGCAATGTAGCCTGGTCTGAAGAGAAACGTTCTCGTAATCTTAGACGCATTCAGTCTGCCGCGAAGACTATGGCACAGCTGTTGTCCGATATTTTGCTACTGACCCGAGCTGAAGCAGGCAAGCTAGAATTTAACCCTCAAACGATTGATTTACAATCTTTTTGCGAACACCTGGTCGAGGAAGTCAAATTTAATACCCAGTCGCAGCACCATATTTTAGTACAGCAAAAAGGGACCTATGACGAAGCCTTTCTAGATGAGAGATTATTACGCGCTATGTTGATGAGCCTATTGACTAATGCCATCAAATATTCACCCCCAGAAAGTGAAATTCAACTTAATATTTGGGGTGAACACAGTCGAACTCGGTTTCAAGTCAGCGACCAAGGTATTGGCGTTCCAGCCGCCGACCAGCAACATCTATTTGACTCCTTCCATCGTGGTCAAAACGTAAAATCATTGTCTGGCAGTGGCTTAGGACTAGCCGTTGTCAAAAAATGTTTAGAACTCCACGGTGGCAAAATTGAAGTAGAAAGTCAGGTGGGCGTTGGCACAACGTTTTCTGTCGACATGCCCTGGGTAGAAGATAGCGAACAGCTATCTGACATGGCCCCATCATCGCCAGAGTATAACAGTTAAAAGACGTCTATCGTAAAGCCAATCTAGTGACGGATACTGAACCTTAATAATCGACTTAGCCGTAACCTTCTCCCAACCCAAAATAGTTGCCATAAACGACTACCCTGTCGGGGGGTGTGGGGGAGTTTAGGCCCCCACGAACAGGAGGGTTTCAGGGAGGAAAGCCCTGAGCAGCCCCATCACCCCATTTATCAGTATTTTGACAAGATGGCTCAAACGAAAATCACTATGAAGCAAAGAATTTGATAGAACGACGCGATACTCTCCAACATCGTTGTCTAACCCACTGTAAGCAGCACTTTAAAGTCTTAATAATACCTAACTTAGGCAACAGCCAATTCCTCTGCAAATTCACCCTTACAAACTCCAACTCTTGCCCAAACCGCTCTCCCGGTTCAGGCCAAATATCCCTAGGCGGCTCCTCACCAAACAATTGCCTATAGCTAGCCAAAGTACGCGAATACCAATCCACAAACTTCTCATGCTCCATACCTCCTCCCTGAGTTGGTTCATGGTGCAACGACGTTTGCAAAATCTTGGGACAAAAATCCTCCCAATATGAGCGCGTGTAGGTGAGATGTAAATGCCACACCTGATCCACCTGGTCAGACGGCGTTACCGGATGTCCAGCAACGACCGCCAAAAACGCAAATCTCTTATACTCTTCAATTACTCTGCACGTGTACTTAAATGACCAACAATTTTCCTGGGCGAGACGCTGACTAAACGAAAACTGTGCATCTGGTTGATCCAGAGAATATATCTGAAGCCGGTTATAAAGCTCTACTTGTTGAGAATTCATCCGTAGCTGTTGAGTTGTATGCATTAACCACCTCCTCCACAGCCGCCGCCGCCGCAACCACCGCCGCCGCAACCACTACTGCCACCGCTGCCACCACTGCCATCGCCACCATAGTAGCCACCCCACACAGTCGTATGGGACCTCGAAGCCGACTTACGAGGAATGGTTTGATTAAACCTGCGATCGTAGTTGCAATTTTGGCAGACGTGTCTGACTTCTCTTGTCCCTCGCCTAGATCGGGTTGATTTCTGCACAACTCGATTAGTTCGTTTCAGAGTCATCTGGCCACAATTGGGACAACGTTTTCTAATCGCTACAATGCTGCCAAAAACACCGAGCACAAAGATTGCTGGCACTGCCCAGCTAAAGAATGGAGCCCAAGATGACTGCTTGACGCTCCAATAATCTGTCTGGGCCTGTGGGACATTTAACGCGCTGGTGGGGAATTCGAGCCGAATATTCAAAAACTGTTGTGGTGCCAGAGGGCCACTGGTCACAAACTCATAGGTGGTGAGATTGAGTTTGAGATCGCGACTCGCCACCCCTTCACCCTGAAAACTATTCACTTGATCGGCTAACACCTCTGGCACATGCAGCGTTACGTTACCGCGATTAATCGGAGCACTCCGCTCAGGAAAGAGAGCATTCCAATAAAGCTGGCTACGGTTTCCTTTGACCTGAATACCCCCCACAACACGATATTGAAGTACAAAAGTATGGGCAGCAGGAGCATTCAAGGAATGTTGCCAACGAATCCAATAATCATGATTGCGGCGACCCGTTTGAACCGTTAACGGTTCATTGTTTTCATAAACCGCCACATCTGTGATGCTATCAATCCCTTCTAAGGGAATATAGCGATAGCGTTCGTTGCTGTGGGGTTGGGTAAATACATACTTTTGAGTTTCTGTTACTAATAGGTCACCATCCGCTTCCAGGGCCATATCCACATCAATGGAATCCCAAAAAAACGGTGTGGCTGCCTGGGCCAGGCTGATACTAAAACAGAGAACACAGGTAAAGATGGCGGCGCATAATCGCCAACCCGCTCTTCGTTTAACGGCAATCATAAGCTCATTCCTCTTGGTGCATGACCTCAGATTAGGAGCGTTGATTGTTGGTTAGAGGCTATTGCTGGTTATGGATTAGGTTATGAATTGTTGGGGAGTAGGTCTTGCCCTGAGACTGTCAAAGGGGTTTCAACCTGAATGTTGGGACTGATGGTGTATAGATGCATATCGCTGAAGACGATCGGGTAATATCATTCATAGTTCGTTGTCCTATCGATGGCTACAGAACAGCTTTTTGCCCAAGCGGCGGCACAGTGGAATCTAGATCAGCTTTATGGGGATTTGGCAAAAGCTAAGTCAGAACTAATGCCCCATAAGCGCTACGGGCTGACGGATTTAGAGAAAACGCGACTGCGGGGCCTACTGCTGAGGTATAGCCCAGCGGCAATCTCTGACCATGAGGGGATTGAAGCGCGTACGGTGGAAGTTGCCTTAAGCCAGGGGTTGTATCGTTATGTGGAGCAACTGACGGGTCGCGATCGCAACGCCCTAGAAAGCTGGCGTGATGTTGCCGATTGGCTCGAAGCAGCAGGTTATCGCACCACCCAAGTGGCCATTAACTGGGACCAAATGCCAGATGTCCCGGTCCTCTATGGTCGTCAGGTAGAGCTAGATCAGCTCCAACAATGGATGTTAGGCACATCAGCCTGCCGATTTGTATCCATTATTGGTCCCGTGGGCATGGGCAAAACATCCCTCGCCATTACCCTGGCCAAGGTCGTGCAAACTCAGTTTGATGGGGTTATTTGGCAATCCCTGCGGCATCGACCGACCCTCGATAATGTTCTAGGTCAGTGGCTGAATGAACTACCGGACGATGTGATGCCCCATTCAGATGAATGGTATGACCAGCTCAGCGCTCTAATGGTTTACCTGCAACAGCACCGTTGTCTGGTGGTACTCGATAACTTAGAAAGTATTCTCAGCAGCGGCAGTCTTGTCAGTGAGTATGCACCAGACTACAGCAACTATCGCGAGCTATTAAAGCGTCTGGGCGAACAGCCTCACCAGAGCTGTATCGTGGTCACCAGTCGTGAACGTAACCGCGAACTTGCCGGGTCGAGGGCCACCAATAGTCCTGTTCGTTATTTAGAATTAGGGGGGCTAAAGTACGATGATGGGGCGCAGCTCTTAACTGAAGAACGGCTACCCGCCTCAGGTAAGCCCCATTGGAAAGGCCTGATCAACCAGTATCGGGGGAATCCACTGATGCTGAGAATTGTCGCCATGACTATTCAGGAGTTGTTTGATGGCGATGTGGATCGCTTCCGCAGACATGGCAGAACCATGTTTGGCGATATTAAATATCTCATCGATCAGCAGTATGAGCGTCTGTCCGAAGCAGAACAAGATATTCTGGGGCAGCTGGCTGAAAAGGCAGAGCCCATGTCCATTGAAGACATCAAACATCCTGATGGACTCGCTGCCATCAGTGCTCTCCTAAGTAAATCCCTGATTGAAAAAAGCCCCGCTGGTTTTACCCTGATTCCCGTGGTGATGGAATATGTGCGTGAGCAGCTACCCTAAGACCCGATCGGACATTACCGTCCTGAATCACCCATGAGCTATTGCATTAACCCTCGGTGTGGCCATCGCGATAACCCCGACGGGCTGTCCCACTGTAAGTCGTGTCAAACGCCTTTATTGATAGAAGGTCGTTATCGCCTGCTGCGACCGCTGCGGGAGTTAGATGAATGGGAACCGTCTGAGGTGTTTGAAATTGATGACCAGGGCCAGACAAAAGTGCTTAAGGTGCTCAAAAAGAAAATTTTGCAGCCCCTGTTTGAGCGCGAAGCTGCTACGTTGCAAACCCTGAAGCATCCGGGTATTCCTCAGGTAGACCCCGATGGCTATTTCTCGTTAGAGATTGAAGGGCGACAGCTGTATTGTTTGGTGATGGAGAATATCCAGGGGGTGAACCTGGATAAATGGTTACAGCAGCATGGCCCCATCGATCAAGCTCAGGCCATAGATTGGATCAGACAGCTGGTGGATCTGCTGGCTCAGCTCCATAAGGAAGAACTTTTTCACCGGGATATTAAACTAGCCAACATTATGCTGCGTCCCACGGGTCAGCTGGCCCTGGTGGACTTTGGCACAGTCCGCCCCATGACCAGCACCTACTTTGCCAAAGTGGCCGGTCAGCGAGATATCACCAGTGTGGTATCACCGGGATATACCCCCCTGGAACAGATCAATGGCCGTGCCGTGCCTCAGTCTGACTTTTACGCCCTGGGTCGCTCCTTTGTATATCTGCTAACTGGCAAACATCCCATTGATTTACCCGAAGATGACACCACTGGGCGACTTACCTGGCTGGATCAGGCAGCTCAGCTAGATGCCTGGTTTGTCCAACTGCTGGATGACATGATGGCCCCCTTCCCAGGGCAGCGTCCCCTCAACGCCGAGGTCATCCTGGCGCGGCTGAATAATCCGTCTCTAGTTCAGCAAACTAACGGCAACAGTGAGAAAACCAAAATTCGTTGGCTAATGGCCGTCAATATAGGACTGTTGCTATTGCAACTGTTTGTGGGTTGGCAGTGGTGGTCTGCACGTCAGCGCATGACTGAGCAAACCTCTAATCGCCCTGAGATACTGGGCGTAGCAATTTCTCCGTCTCAGCTTGGGCCCACTTCATAGCGGTTTCGGCGGACTGTTGTCCGCTTAAAACATCGCCCAGGGCTGTTTGCAAAATTTCTGAGGCGGCTCCGTATTCTTTGATAAAGGGACGAAATGTGGATGAATTTTCCAGGTAGTCCAGTAGCTGGGGCATTTGTGGGTATTTCGCCACAATTTCTGGGTCTTGGAATAGGCTGGCGCGACTGGGCAAAAAGCCGGAGGCGAGAACAAATTGTTTTTGGGCGGCTGCACTGGTGAAGTACTTGATGGCTGTCCACGCTTCTGTAGGATGGGCGGCATTTTGGGCAATGCCAAACCCCCAGCCGCCACGACAACCTATGCCAGGGGTGTTATTGAAAGCAAAGGGGAGTGCGATCGCAACCTTCCCAGCCAGGTCTGACTGCTGTATCTCTTCCCAAAAATAGGGCCAGCCCCTCAAAAATACGGTTTGTCCCTCCAAAAACCGTTGGAGCCCATCCTTTTCGGTGTAAGTAATCACCTCATCAGGTGAGATCCTCTGTTGAATCAGCTGTTTTAATAGGTTGGCCGATGCGATCGCTTGGGGCGTATCTAAGCCGACATTGTCCGTTTCTGGTTCAATCCATTGAGCCCCCAGACCATCCATGACCTCTGCAAAATTCGCGATTAAGCCTTCATAACGACTGCCCTGCCACAGGTAACCCGTATTGATAGAGGATTTAAGCGTGTCCACAGCCTGGGATAATTCATCCAGAGTTTGGGGCAATGTCATGCCTGCCTGTTTAAGCAGATCTTGGCGATAGTACAAAACCCCAACATCTGCCCGCATGGGTAAGCGATACAGGCTGTTATCTAGCTGCCCCGCTGCCACGTCACTGGCTAAAAAATCTGACAAATCTAGGTGGTCTTTCTGGACATAGGGGGTTAAATCCCGTAAATGCTCTGCAAACTGTAGTGGCCAGACGATATCCATATACACCAGGTCGTATTGGGCGACACTGGCTTGAAAATCAGCGGTGTAGATGGCTTTGCGCTGGTCCGTGGTGTAGCCAATCTCTAAATCGGTAACCAGGTGAATGCGAATATTGGGGTATTTCTTTTCAAAGCCGGTGATGACAGTTTCCCAAGGTTGCACCTCATCTTGGGGAACTACAAACGAAAGTTCTGTGGCGGGTGGTTTTGGCCAGGTCACCCCCCACAACACCAGACATAGCACCTGTGCCGCTATGGCCAGTATGAGCAGCTTAAACCATCGTTTTGTCAGGCTTTTAGAACGCACGTTAATACCATCAACCACATAGGCGTCTCTATCATAAGGGGATCACGCTAGGGCCTGTTTGTTTTTTGGTAATCACACTAAATTCATAACGACAGTTATGGCGCTCCTGATTGGCAGCTTTTCTACGATGCACAGGTCAGTCGAGGAAGCCTTGCATGGATATTCGATGGAGATTTGTCTTCGGTAAATTTTTTGTGTGGTTAGCAGCAGAAATTGTGTTGTCAATGCTGGGGATCGATGACTTAGCAGACTATAGCGAGTTTATTTTTGATAGGAATGTACCCGTGCTGATGGCCCAAGAATTGGAACTGCACTAAGGGATGTTTGGTTTAGATCTGACAATTTTGGGGCGATGAGTGATGAGTCCGCTTTAATTCATAACTTTGGTTATGAACTGCATAACCTTGTTTACCTTTACCGTATATCCACATAGCAAATGCACTGGCGGTCAACTGCCAATTTGCGTCCTCCGTATCTATGGGCCATATCTGTCCCTAGCATCTACCCAATAACATCCCCGGTTCAGGTTTTCGTTGCCATTGGCAGCTGACCCTTTCACTAACATTGAGCAAGTGACGTTGATCAAGTGATATCGGGTTTTCTGGCGGCAGGACGCAAAGTGCTAATCAACTGACCATCCTTTGGATAACGCGCTAGGGATGGTCGTTGATTTTCTTTTTTGTGATTTCTTTTTTGTGATTGGAGTTATGGGGTATCGGTTATTCGAGTTTTAGGGTGTTGCGATCGCGACCCGGTACATTTTCCAAAGTTGATTCAACTGCCCGTGCAGCGGCCAAAATATCCCGTTCTGCACCCCCCAGGTATAGGCGGCCAAAGCTACCGATGGAGGAAATTTGCAGAATGTTGATCTGGGCGGCTTTTTCGGCTTCATTGGCAGCTAAGGAGGCGTAAGCTGCAGGTTCCACTTCCATGACGTATAGGGTTTGCCCAGCTAGGATCATATTGCCGCGTCGGGTGCGGTTGATCAGCTGCACATGGTGCGGGTCCAAGTTACGGATCACCTGGCTAGACACCATGCGTGGTTTTAAGCGATCGCGCATTTTCACGCCAAGCACATCTAAAATCGCTTGCCCAGCTGCTTTCACTTCACCTTGGCTACCGGAGTGAATTTCTAATAAACCATATAAACGTTCAACAATCTGTACACCAGGGGTAACTACAGCCGACTTTAAGGCAACGTCAGTAATACGATTAATCTCAATGCCGGGGGAAATTTCAACCCATAAAGAAGCGTCGCCCGGCAGTGGCAAAAAGCCAATGGAAACGCTGCCCATATAGGCAGCGTGCTGAGGTTGCAAGTTGTCAATATATACGTAGCTACGAAGTTCTACACCCAAGGTCGCGTTAAAATTTATAACCTGCCGATCTTATCAGGTAATCGTCAGGCAAAGCGTTATCAGGAGCTGATTACGTATTGTCAGACTGCAGTGCTTCAATTTGTGACCTGAACCATTTAGCTACTAATTTTTTGATGATACCGTAGCCGCCATCTTGATAAATTGCTCCAACAATGGCCTCAAAAGTTTCTGCTAACCGTGAAAGTTTTCGATGATTTTATAAGAAACACTTTGCTTTTTTGAGCCTTGTAGTATTACATCAACGAGAGCTGATCATTATCGTCATTGATGTTTAAAAGTCTTACTAGAGTTGGGCGATCAGGCATTTCATACCCTAAATGTTTCCAAGCGGCGGGTGTGGCAATTCGGCCTCGCGGTGTGCGTTGCAAATAGCCAATTTGCAACAAATAGGGTTCGTAGACTTCTTCAATGGTCTGGGCATCTTCGCCAGTGGCCGCAGCCATGGTATCCAGCCCCACTGGACCACCGTTAAAGTTCTCAATCATCACCGATAGCAACCGTCGATCGGTCCAATCGAGACCGCAGGGATCCACATTAAACAGCTCTAACGCTTCCCCAGCAATCTGTTCCGTAATTGGCCCTGACGCTTTGACTTGCACATAGTCCCGCACCCGCTTCAGTAACCGGTTAGCAATACGCGGTGTGCCCCGAGCTCGCCGGGCAATTTCCATGGCTCCCGATTCTTCAATATCGGTTTTGAGCACGGTGGCTGTACGCAAAATGATGCTGGTCAGTTCATCTAACTCATAGAACCGTAGCCGCTGGATCAAACCAAACCGGTCCCTCAAGGGTGATGTTAGGGCACCTACTTTTGTAGTCGCACCTACGAGGGTAAAGGGCTGGAGCGGAATACTGCGGGTTCTGGCACTTTGCCCCTTACCAAGGGTGATATCCAAGCGAGCATCTTCCATGGCTGGGTACAAAATTTCTTCGGTCACCCGCGACAGCCGATGGATTTCATCAATAAATAAGATGTCTCCGGCTTTTGCATTGACCAGTAGACCCGCAATATCGCGAGGGCGCTCTAGGGCTGGAGCCGTTGTAATTTTGCAATCCACCTTCATTTCCTGGGCCAGAATCAGGGCCATGGTGGTTTTGCCCAGACCCGGCGGTCCATAAAGCAACAGATGGTCCAAGGGCTCCTTACGGGATTGCGCGGCCTGAATCGCAATTTGTAGGACTTCTTTCAGCGCTTTTTGGCCAATGTAATCATCCAAACTGTGAGGTCGGATACCGTCTTCATTACGACTCACCTCATCGGGGCGAGCTGAGGTTTCTAAGAGCTGGTTTTTTTTGGCTGGAGCAGCCGGTGGTGATGGTTTTGACTGAGCTTTCTGTGGCTGATCGTCTGGCTTATTTGATTCCGGCTGCTTGGAAGAAATGATTGCCATGACAACTCAACCAACGATAAAGACAAATGATGGCTGCTAATTTTTACGTGTATAAATCAGCAACGGCAACAAATGTACTATATCGTTTAATAAATCATCACGCGTCCGTCGTTAACAATGTGTACAGCACTGTCATTAACTGCACCACTGGGTAGCAATTCAATTTGTAGGGTATCTGCTTCTGGGCGATGCAGCCTGACTTCAATCGGGCGCTGAGCCGCTTCCCAAAATACAACTGATAAATCGCCTATGCCAATCTGGGCATCAATAGTGATGGTCTGATCAGGCCACATGCCGTAGGGTTCAAAATCCAAAACACGTTCGAGGCTCACGCGCCCCCCGGTACGGTTGACGACTTGCAGTGTTACTGACTGGCCAGGGGCAAATTGGATTTCATTAGAGCCACATCGGTAGACACAGTCAGCTGCTCGAACAGCTGGAGTCGCGATCGCGATCACCAAAGCAGAGCTTAGAAAAAGTAAGTTTTTAAGCATGACAAATCCTCTATAGGTAGAAGCCGACTTAACGGATTGATGCGTTCCATAGCTGGCGATTGAGGCCCGAGAAATGGCAGTTATGGCAGACGCTGGAGGCCGCCATCGCAGACAATGGGCCGTTATCCTCTTCAGAGTTCCCTCAGCAGTGCAAAGCTATCGGTTGCAAAGCTCTGCCATGTTTTTTCTTAAACGTCGTGCTAGTGATGCAGCAGCTAAGCACAGATGTTTTGCTGTTACCGATGGAGGGTACGAGTTGCTTAGCTATCTTTAAAATTGGCCCTTGGGCTGCATAACCCATAGGATTTCATAATGCAGTCTAAAGACTTCTGCCGGAAGCGGCGAAAAGTCGCTAAAGTAAAACAATGTAAACGTTTCTAAGGTATATATGCGCGTACTCCTGATGACTGGAAAAGGCGGCGTGGGTAAAACGTCGGTGGCAGCGGCGACGGGGTTACGCTGTGCAGAACTTGGCTACAAGACTTTAGTGCTCAGTACTGATCCAGCACACTCTTTAGCCGATAGCTTTGATATGGAGTTGGAGCATACACCGCGTGAAGTCAAGCCCAATCTTTGGGGTGCAGAGCTGGATGCCCTGCGTGAACTCGAAGGTAATTGGGGTGCGGTCAAGCGCTATATCACTCAGGTGCTGCAGGCCCGTGGTCTAGAAGGGGTAGAAGCTGAAGAGCTTGCGATTCTGCCAGGAATGGATGAAATCTTTAGTCTGGTGCGCATGAAACGTCACCATGATGAAGGTGAGTACGATGTGCTGATTATTGACTCAGCTCCCACCGGTACCGCACTGCGCTTATTGAGTTTGCCAGAGGTTGCAGGCTGGTATATGCGTAAGCTATATAAGCCTTTTCAGGCCGTATCTGCAGCCCTAAGGCCCATTGTGGAGCCTCTCTTCCGCCCCGTTGCCGGGTTCTCTTTGCCGACCACTGAGGTGATGGATGCACCTTATGAATTCTACGAGCAGCTAGTCGAGCTGGAGAAGGTGCTCACCGATACTACTACCACATCCGTACGGCTGGTAACCAACCCTGAAAAGATGGTTATCAAAGAATCTCTTCGTGCCCATGCATATCTCAGTCTCTACAATGTGGGCACCGACATGGTGGTGGCCAATCGAATCATTCCAGAGACGGTTACTGATCCGTTCTTTCAGCGTTGGAAAGAGAATCAGCAAATTTATCGACAAGAGATTCATGATGACTTCCGTCCCTTGCCTGTGAAGGAAGTCCCCCTATTCTCTGAAGAGATGTGTGGCATTGAAGCTCTAGAGCGTCTCAAAGAGACAATTTACGGCGATGAAGATCCTACCCAGGTATATTATAAGGAGACTACATTACGGGTCGTTCAAGAGCAGGATAATTATAGTCTGGAAGTATATCTACCAGGTATTCCTAAGAGCCAAATTGAACTCAGTAAAAGTGCTGATGAATTGAATATTCGTATTGGTAACCACCGCCGTAATTTGGTTCTACCCCAGGCTTTAGCCGCATTACAACCTGCTGGTGCCAAGATGGAAGATGATTATTTAAAGATCAAGTTTGCCGCTTAAGACGGTTGCAAAATTGAAGCATCTGATGGCCCTGATCTCTTCTGCGAAGAGATCAGGGCCATTGAGTGAATATTGATGCCGCTTTATTCGCAAGGCTACGTGCCAAAGTAGTAGAGTTTAGTTCGGTAGCGAAACACAATTTCTCGTTGTTGGCTATAGCGATTGAAGAGGTTTCTCAGCTCAGTCAGCATCATGTCATAGTTAGACGCATCTGCTTTGGGGGCATAGGAGCACGATAACAGGCGACCTTTCAATCCTTCATAGTCAAATATTTGAGAATTTTCAAAGGCGGCCATTTCCATAGAACGTGGGGCTAAAATATCCGCTAACGTTGCAGATGTTAGACGACGGTGGTTAACTTGTTTGTACTCAATACAGTGGGTTAGCAAAAACTCTTCATAGGCTTGCTGAAACGGATCACTCTCTAGACGAACATTCCAAATCACAGCGACATGACCGCCTGGTTTCAGAATGCGTTCAAATTCTCCGGGTGTTTTTTCTAGATCAAACCAATGAAAAGCCTGACCAGCCACCACCCAATCGACAGAAGCATCGGGAAGAGTGGTGGCTTCGGCTTGGCCATTAATGCTGGTAAACCTAGGATATGCTTTCAAAATACTTTCTGCAGCAAGACGCATATTGGTATTGGGTTCTACTCCATACACCCGATGGCCATTGTCTAAAAAGTGTTTTGTTAGCAAACCTGTACCTGAGCCGATGTCTGCCACAACATGAGATGCTGAGAGACTAAACTGTTCTTTTAATTGTGCAAAAAGAGCTTCTGGATAGTCGGGGCGATACTTAATGTAGTCTGCCACTCGATCTGAAAATCGTTCCGTTGGGTTGAGACTGGTCATGGCAAGGTACTGAGATAGGAGATTTCATGGGGCGAATAGCTGTTTGAATACGTCCCACCGTGAACAATTCCAATAGTCAATGTGGGCACAGATGAGCCCCTCTGTATTAATTTGTAGCTCACTCCAACCCGGAATAGAGATTCTGGGTTGCCAGGGCGTAGGCGCTGTAAAGTGCAGCGTCCATCGAGTGATAACTGTATTCGCCTGAGGCTGTTCTACCTTGTGCAACTCCAACTCAATATTATGGAACCACTGTGCAATAAACCCGATCATGCGCTGATAGCGTTCTATGCCATGAAACTCATTCATGGGGTCTTTGAAATAGACATCCTTAGCATAGATTTGATAGCTTTGCGCCTCAGGAAAACGGGCATAATCTGCTTTAATCTGCTCGATTACCGTCATGGCTATTGGCTCACTCATTTTTGGCAGATTCTGATGGATTAACCTCTGACCATAACCGCTCTAGCTGACGTTGCCATGCAGCTAACGCCCGATCACCATAGTCACTGTCTTTCATATCACCCATGATGCCCTCTGCATAGAAACGGTTGATAAGTTGCATGGTATTTTCTAAGGACTGTCCCTGTAATTTAGCCGCGTGAATGATTTGGCGTACCCGAGTTTCGATCAAGGTATTGAAGAAAGGACTGACGCCGGCTTCTTTCATGGCGAGCAATTGATCGATTGCCGACATGAATGTTTCCGTTTCTAAGGTGGCTAGCTTGTGGCGAAATATTCCCCATAGATTGTTGTCATAGCTAGCGTAGTGAGCCATGTGAGTCTGTTCAAAGTTGGCCTCTAGAATCTCCCCTAAAAAAGGCTGAGCTTCGGCAATGGGGACAATGGGGACAAGGAGCCGTAGCCAGGTTTGGCTATTGGTAAAAAGGACTAGCAGTCGCATTTCAGGGGTTTCTACCTGCCAAGCGTCAGGCGTATCCATTTTGCTGGCGCTATTACCAAAGCGTGTCTGAAGCAGGTGGGTAATATCTTGGGGAGTCATTCATCTATGAACAAAAACAACGGCCATGGCAGACCTCCTTATGGCACCATAACGCAACTTAGCGCCTAACTTTGCCCAATAAAAAAGGAGGTGTGCGATCGCACACCTCCTATCTAATTTGCCTATCTAATTTGATTTAAGGAAGCAGTCTTCCGTGTCTCAAGCGATTTGCGTTAACTAGACTAAAACGCAAACCATTCTTCAACCGCTTCTGCCTTAGTGTTGGTGTTACGCTCGGGAGTCTCGCGGGTGAACTTCATATGGATAGAGCGAGTTTGCTCACCATCAGCCGCTACAGCCTTGATGGGATAGTCAATTAGACCATCCTGGAAAGACATCTGGAAGCGGAATGTACCGTCGGGCTTCAGGTCAATCTTGCGGCTACCGATAGTAACAGTTGCATCCGGCTCAGTGGCACCGTAAACAATTAGCTCAGCATCCGCAATCAACCAGAACTTGCGAGGACGGACCGGCGGAGCAGAAGCAGAGAAGCCAACGCCCGACATGTTAATACCAGAGGCCGTTGGCAAGGCCCACATCCCCACACCAGAGGGGAAGACAAAGGAGCTAACGGCTTGCTCAGGGACCTGATGCATGGAGCCAAACAGTGAACCCGCAATACGCTGAGCTTCCATGGACTGAGCCTTGGCAAAGATCTCATCGTAAATGGGGTTACCTTCAGCATCCATCACACCAGCAGCTTTCTTGCTGGGGGGCACCAGGGTCATCACGGTCTTGCCGCGTAGATCTTCATCCCAGTTAACAGAAACGAAGTGGTCTTCGACCCAGTCAGAGGGATAAACGGGAGGAACGTGGATGGGTGCAGAGCGCGCCATCAACAACCAACGACCGTCGGCAGCCACATAGCCGATTTCAGCAATATAGTCGCGATCGCTAACGGGTATAGGCAAAAACCATTCCCGTGCCATCTCATCACATTCATACTGCTGAAGACTGTGGGGAGCAACAGAGTTGATATCAATGTCAGTCACATCGTAGAAACGAATTGCTAGACGCACACCGCCCTGACGACGCATTTCTTCTTTGTGGACACCAGGAATATCCCAGTAAGCATAGGCCCATTGAGGGTCACGAGGCATTAATACAATGCGACTTTCACCGTAGCCACCAGGCAAATCACCAAACCCATCATCCACAGCGGCTAGCTCTTCCATGGTCATACCTGGAGCAGGCGCTTCAATAGTTGTTGCAACCGTTGCCGCTTTGGGAGCAGGTGCACTCTCACCACGAGCCGCCTGTGCTGAACGAATTGCTTCAACTAAGTCAACTTTACGCATACGGCTGTAGCGAGATACCTCGTACTCGCTTGCTACCAGACGCAGCTGTCGCAACGTCATTTCTTCTAATGGAACCCTTGTACCGTTACCCATGGCCATACCTTTGACTTCCAGCACTGCAGAACAAACAGCTAAATCTCCCACCGGGGATCGCTCTTGGAATTCATCATGCCAGGAAAGCCCGTGGGGATCAACCAAAATGATCCCCACGAAATCAAGGCCACATCGAGAATTCAGTATTTTCAGGAAACAAAATGTCATGAATTCATGATTTATTGATCCCATGCAGCCACTTAGCCCGCAAATAATGTCACATTTTCATGACATTTGGGGATCAGTTCTCGCCTATGCTGCTTGAAATGAACGTAGGGTGTGCGATCGCAACCCAGCAATCGGCAAATATGCCATAAGCAGATATGTCATTAGCAGATATGCAATGATTGGTTCGGAACTATTCAGCACTGTCCTATGACCCAAGCCCCATCAGCACCAAAAGGCAGCCGTCTCATTAGTCGTGTGTTGCCTGTGGCTGTGAAATTTTGGCTGCAAACGCAGCTCGATGAAATTGGGGAGTTGGCCTTTGAAATTCAAGCCACCGATCGGCAAGTATTATCGGGTTATATTCCTGGCATTACCCTATCGGCACAGCAGGCGATATATCAGGGCGTGCGGATTACTCATGTCAATGTGCAAGCCAGTGACATCAAGATCAATATTGGTCAGGTTCTACGAGGTAAGCCTTTACGCCTGCAACAGGAATTTCCCATTGAGGGGCAGGTTGCCTTCGATATGGATGCGCTCGCAGCATCTGCCACAGAATCGATTCTGGCGGATGGTCTTCTTGACTTCTGGCAAACCCTTGTGGCTAAAGAGGATGTGGCCACAGAAATAGCAACTCACTATGGTGCCAACATTGCCGCCCTCAAAGATCCACAGCTCTCTGAGTACCAATCAAAATTGCAAACCCTGGACACAGATTTGATGTTGCATCTTGTGCGTAACGAGCAATCAGAAATTGGCCTGAGGGGATCTCTAGACGTTGATCATGGCCATATCCTCCGCTTAACCACCGCCCAGTGGCGCTTGCCTTCTGGAGAGCATGTGCGCAGCGATGCCCTCACAGATTTCTGTTGGAATCTAGGCGAACAGACTGATTTGCAGTCACTTCAGGTGCAAGATGATCAGCTGATGTGCCAGTGCCGAATTATGGTGCAGCCCTAGCTACCTGGCCACACACCAGGCAAACTAGGCAACAACATGGTGATGAAATAAAACACTAGCGGTGCGGTAAAGACATAACTATCCGTGCGGTCTAGAATGCCTCCGTGGCCTGGAATTAAGGTACCTGAGTCCTTAACACCAGCATCGCGCTTCATCAAAGATTCGGTCAAATCGCCCAAAAGGCTAGACACACCGATCATGGTGCCAAAGGCAGGGCCGGTAATCCACCACAGGGGCCACTGCATCAGCCAGGCTCCAGTGCAACCCACGAATAGGCTACCGATAATGCCGCAAAAGGCTCCCTCAACCGTCTTCTTAGGACTAATGTTGGTCAGGGGAGTGCGACCAAAGGTGCGGCCAGCTACATAGGCACCAATATCAGCCGCCCAAATGCAGGCAAAGGCTAAAAAGGTATGCACCAAACCAATGGGTAAGCTCTCTAAATGCCAATTGGTGGGCCAATAGCCACCCAGGGGCAAATTCGTTAAATCACTGCCCCAGTCCCGTAGGCGAATCCAGTAGCTGGGTAAATAGCCGCCGTAAAACAAGCCTAAAATAGACGCTGCCACGTCAGCAATGGTGGCAAACTTGGGCTGGAATAACACGTAAAAACAGATGCACGTGCCTGCCAAAGATAAAATCGCATCCGTTAGGGGTGGGGCGATGTGGGCTGACATCAACAGCACCTGACTGACAATCAGGGTGGTTTTAACAGCCGCGTTAATACCTTTGGCTTTGGTCAGGGCAAAGACCTCTAGCTGGCCTAGGTAGACGATAATGCCGAACGCGATTGTGAAATACCACCCCCCTAAGATGATCATCAGTAGGGCAATTGCGATCGCAACTCCACCACTAGCAATACGGATCCACGGCATAAGCGAATAAGTAAACGGGCCCAATAGTCAGGATAGACCGATTCAGAAGCTTAACACTTGATGGCCCCGTCTCTCCCATGGGGACGTATTTAATGGTCTTTTAGACAGATATCTAAACCGATACTGACATCAGATTTTCTTCCCACTTCCGTGGTGCACTGGCGCGGCGAATATATCGCCAGATCTGGGTTGCCGCCAATGTACCGTCGGCGACAGCCACCGATACCTGGTTCAGACCCTGCTTCAAATCGCCCACGGCAAAAATACGATCGTGGGTCGTTTGAGCCATCCCATTAGTCACCAAGTTTTCACCATCCCAGGTCAGACCCTCAATTCCTTTGAGGTAATGATTATGATAAATCGACCCCATATTAATCAGCCCTGTGGTCGCTTCCACAATGGTGCCGTCCTTGAGTTCCACACCGCTCATCTTGTGGTTCTCGCCCAAAACACGAGCAATGGGTGCTTCATAGAGAGGATAGCCATGGTCTGCTAACTTTTGCTTCATTTCAGGACCCACGGTGAAACCATTAGTGAGCACAGAAATATAAGGTGTGAACCAGTTCAGCACAAAGGCCACATTAATTTGAGATTCGCGGCTGACCATGACTACCGCTTTCTGGTCCCACATATCAAAGCCGTCACAGATCATGCAAACGTGCAGCGTGTAGCCCGCATAATCGTAGACATTTTGCATATCGTCTAACTCAGGTAAGACGTCAATGACGCCAGAGGCGGCAATCAAATACTTACTGCGAAGCGTATAGTACTTGACGTTTTTCTTGCCGATTTTCACCTTGACTGCAAAGGTATCCCCTTCGTCAGTCACCTCTTCCACAAATGCTCGCAGGTGATCAGCGCCCCAATCCATAGCCTGCTTTGCACCATGGGTGAGGATATCTCGTCCCGGAGTGTTAGGGTCTAAGCCAAGGTAGTTACGAGTATCCTGCATCCATAGGGAGCGTCCCTTGCCTTTTTCAATAACAAGACATTTCAGACCGTAGCGCGCCAGATAAATAGCGGCTGATAGGCCTCCCATACCACCACCGACAACAATCGCGTCATAGAGGGTATCAAGATGATTTTCAATATTTGCACTAGATAGTTTCATTGTTTTCTAACCTGCCCTAAGCGGGCGTTGGGGATGAGTCTGTTGGTAGTGAATATGGATAACTCCATGGGTGTTTATCTCAAGCAATGAGAACACCTTGAGTACCTAGAGATACAGACGGCAAAGAAGACATTACCATTAGCCTTCTTTGCCGTCTAGTGTTGCAGGGCTGGACTTCGGCGTGAGCGGTTCGGCTGAGCTCACCGTCGAAGCCTCACCGTTGAAACCTCAGTTGAACACACAAGTCTCAGTGCCCATAGGATTTAATTTTGATGGGGCTTAGCCAACAAACTCTTTACGAGGGGCAGATACACCAGGAGCAGCAGCACCCTTGAGGTAAGCCAGCATAGTGTCAGCGTCAGAGACCTCAAAGGGGTCAGTGGGACAGTTGTCACCAAAATCAGGCTCAGCAAATAGCTTCTCGATGGCCATATCGTTAACAACCATGGAGTAGCGCCAAGAGCGCATGCCAAAACCCAGGTTAGACTTGTCTACCAACATCCCCATCTTGCGGCTGAATTCGCCGTTACCATCGGGTAATAGCTTCACGTTCTTAGCCCCCTGTTGCTTGCCCCACTGGAACATAACGAAGGCATCGTTAACGGAGAGACAGTAGATATCATCAACACCCAGAGCCTTTATTTCATCAGCTAGCTCTTCATAACGGGGTAAGTGGTTAGAGGAGCAAGTGGGAGTGAACGCACCAGGAAGAGAGAAGACAACGATTTTTTTACCAGCAAAAATATCTTGGGTAGTAGTATCCTGCCAGCGGTAGGGGTTAGGGCCTTCAACGGACTCATCACGAACGCGAGTCTTAAAAACAACGCTGGGCACTTTCTCAATAACAGCCATGATAATTTCCTGTAGATTAATTGTTAGGTGGATCAGTAACTGAAAACGTATTGTCTGTTTGTCAGCAAAGCTCAAACTGAACAAACGACAGACTTACAGATTTCATTGAGTGGTCACTTCCTAAATCAGAATAATTCTTATCTTAAAAAATGTCAACATTGGAAATTATTCAAATTTCGAAGTAGCTGTTAGATAATGTGAATGCTAAGATGGTACTACTTTGCTCGCACTATCAGCGTCATACATGCCTATATCTTGCATGCTCTAATGCTTTTGTGTGTGAAACTCCATTCACATTCTCTTTAGATTTAATCGGCGATGTCTCTGCAGACGGAAGAAATTGTAAAAGTCCTCAAATCTAAGCATCTGCGGGTTACCCCTCAGCGATTTGCAGTCTATGCCAACCTGCTTTCTCGTGAGGATCATCCAACAGCTGAGCAAATCCTGAGCGATGTTAATAAGGATGTGCCCCGGTCTTCCCAGGCGACCATATATAGTTCGCTACAGGCATTACGGGATGTCGGCCTGGTACGCGAGGTGCTGCTAGAAGAAGGTGTATGCCGTTACGATGCCAATGTGGGCCAGCATCACCATTTTCGCTGCAAGGTGTGTGGCTCCATCGAAGATATCCCGTGGGAAAAGTTTCAGTGTTTGGATACGGCGCAGCTGCGTCCTGGGTTGACCGTGGATAGTTATGAAGTGACTGTGTATGGGGTTTGCGATCGCTGCGATTAAATCGCCCATTGCAACGGCCTAGCCATGCCCACAGGCACCTTAATGTATCAAAAATGATGTTGGATCACGTAGGGGTAGTGCCTTGTGCCTACCCCATTTCGCGTGGGCCGAAAATTTTTCATCACAATTTTGAGTATTCGCAAAAAACTTCAGCAGAACTTCGACTTATTTTGAAGTCCGCATCACCATATTCAAGGGCAAATTCGCATAAAACTGTATGGGGTGTATCCCATTTACTTCGTTTGAGTTGTCCCATAAACGGTTTTTTTAAACGTATGACAGCCCTCAATCCTATTCTGAATTTTCTAACCCAGCCCTCAAGTTCTGGGACTGCAGCGATTTTGCCTTTAGAGCTAACAAGTGTCGCTGATGGGCAAGATACAACAGCGTCATTGCAAAGTCTTAACGCGGCATTTCTTATGGTTTTGGCTGGTGAGACCCACCCCAGCTTTTCTAACGCTCAAACTTATCTAGAGAAATTATCCACGTCACCAGAGTGGGGTAAAGCCGCTAAGTTTTACATCCAAAGTGCTCAGCTGATTGCTCAAGAATTAGAGCAAGTTTGCGAGAAAGATGCTGATCTAAAGTCCAAGTTGGAGTATGTAGCCACCACCCTGGACGGTGTAGCTGATGATACAATTGCTGCCGCTAATACAGTTTGGTCTGTACTGTTTCCCGAAGGTACTGGCATTTGGGAAAGAGAAGCTGAACAAGTTGCCGCATTGCGTGAAAAGCGTACAGTTTCAATTGATCAGCTCAACCCCAATCCAATTGAGAACCCTGCCAAGCAGGTGCTCTTCACCTCTAATGCTCTGCTAACAATGCCCCTGGGCTCAGCAGACTTGTCCGCATTTGATGCTGACTTTCAATCCGAACTAGCAGATGCGGCGGATGATCCTCAGCTTTACTGGTATGACCACCCCATTCCCATTGGTGTCGCCGCTGAGAACAATGAGATTCTATATGGTCTCAAGCACCTGAACCATGCAGTTGCATACGAGAATGAGCAATCAGGCAGCACCGACAAAGTCAACTGTGTGTTGTCAGTGTCAGTCACCCATGAGCGCTTGCAAACATTGGGTAAGAGCTATTTAAAGCAGGTGTTAGCGGCCAGTGAGCCGTTGGACCATCTGAATATTTTTGCCTTCACAGAGACAGATACTAATAAGCTAATTGAGAAAGTCTTACTGCCTATCTTAGAGAAATCCTCTTCTAGTGAAGATGCCAAAGAAATGTTGGCTGTCTTTGGCGTGGATGGTCGTTATGGCCGCCACTACAGCTTCCTAAAGGCGATTGTTGCTTTGTGGAATGCGCTAGTCGATCCTAAGATTAAAGCCACATTTAAGATTGATCTGGATCAGGTCTTTCCCCAGGCTAAGTTGCTAGAGCAAACTGGTGACACTGCCTTTGGCCATCTAAAGACACCTCTCTGGGGTGCAACAGGCAAAGACTCCGCCGGTCAGCCCATTGAGCTAGGCATGATTGCTGGCGCATTGGTTAACCAAAAGGATATTCACAAAGGTGTATTTACACCTGACGTGACAGTTCCAGGAACTAAGCTTGCTCCCGATGAGTATGTGTTCTTTAGCAAACTGCCCCAGGCGCTATCCACAGAGGCAGAAATGATGACTCGCTATGAGGCGGGCACTGACTTTGATGGAGAGACTAAGGCAATTCAGCGGATTCACGTGACCGGTGGTACCAACGGGATATTGGTGGATACTCTACGCCGTTATCACACATTTACGCCTAGCTTTATTGGTCGTGCAGAAGATCAAGCTTACATTCTCTCGGCCCGTGGGCAGCAGCCTAACCTGGGATATGCCCATGCGTCTGGTTTGATTATGCGCCATGACAAAGAAGGCTTTGCCCAGGAAGCCATTGCCATGGCTAAGGTGGGTAAGCAGGTAGGAGATTATCTACGGATTCTGTTGTTCTCCAAGTATGCTGAGGCACTCCCCGAAGCGACAGCAAGCATTAAGGCAGATATTGCTCCGTTTACAGGCTGCTTTGTATCTCGACTTCCCATCACAGTAGCGATGTTGAGATTCTCTCTTAAGGTGGCAAATCTGTTTAATACCGGCAAGTCAGACGAGGCAACTGAGTTTATCCAAACAGGTGTTTTCCAGCTGCAAGAAGGTCTAGACTTTATCCAGGGAGAACCCAGCGACTTGCAAAAGACCTATGAGGGTGAGAAAGCTGGTTGGCAGTTGTTTTATCAGGCTCTAGAGAGTGTGGAGAAAGCTGTGCAGAATGATGAAGAGTGGGCGCTTGAGGTGAAGCAAGTCACTCAGGCAATTGTTCAGAACTGTCGTGTTAACTAGAGAAGAGAAAACATCAGCTATCGATCTAATATTTCGATAGTTACATATCTGCTCAAAGCCCGAGAGACAGCTATGTCTTTCGGGCTTTATAGGTAAAAGGGCTTTATAGCTCTTGGTATGTGATTTAGATGTGGTTTACGGAGTAGCAGAGTACTATTGAGATGTACACCTACAACTGTACCTGTATGACTCAGGCTAAAGAGTCCCCAGAGTTGCGACAACCGGTGCCACCGTTGCCACCGTCGGAGAGTTTGCCGACGATGTATGATCTGCCGAGTGAATTTCCCGAGGAACCTGGCTTGCCTGACGAGTTTCATGATTTACAACCCCAGCTGCTGAGTCGCACTCTGCGCTTGACTCAGTATGCGGCTGATAACTATTTCACGGGTACGGACATTAACCTCTACTATGATGTGCGCAACCCGCTGTGGCATAAGCGACCTGATTGGTTTTTGGCGGTGGATGTGCCAAGGCTCTATGGTGGCAAGGATTTGCGCAATAGCTATGTGGTGTGGCAGGAGGGTGTTAGCCCGCTGGTTGTAGTTGAGTTTTTGTCGCCGGGGACTGAGGCGGAGGATTTAGGCCCGTTTTATGGGGAGGCTACTGACGCAACGAATGGTCAGAGTACCAACGGTCAGTCAAAACCACCACGTAAGTGGCAAGTATATGAGCAGATTTTGCGGGTGCCTTATTATGTAGTGTTTAGCCGCTATACAGGCATAGTTAGGTTCTTTCGACTTGTAGGAGCACGGTATGAGGAACAGGTGGTGCAGAAGACTCAGCCGCAGCTATGGATACCGGAGTTAGAGTTGGGATTGGGTGTCTGGACTGGGACATTTGAAGGCATTAACCATGGCTGGCTGCGGTGGTGTGATGGTTCGGGTAACTGGCTGCTGACAGATACGGAATTAGAATCCCAGCGGGCGGATGAGGCCACAGAAAAGGCGGTCAGTGAATCGCAGCGAGCAGATGAAGCAGAGGCGCGGTTGCGGCAGGTGGTGAGAAATTTACGACAGTCGGGGATGGATACGGCTGCTATTGCTGGCGTGGTAGGTTTATCTGTTGAAGAAATAGACAGCATGGACAACAACCTTGTGTAGGTTGGATTATCCAGGATCTGTATAATCAATCGAATCGATAAACTTGGTTTAATTCATCAAGAATACTTGATGAATTCTCATAACAATGCCTGAATTACTGAGGTGTATTGCTTTTAGGCGAAGCAACAACTCTTGTCATCGGTCTTAACAATCTATATCTTGACTCGGCTCTAAAAGAGATTTATAGTTTCTCGCAAGTCGTTTTTATGGCGACTCTACTACAGAACTGAATACCTGGCACTGTCGGCAGGTGGTGGCACACCTAACCGACAGCTGACCCACAGCTGAACTGGCAGACTGCGGGCTTTGGTTATTATGCCTTAGCACCCTCGGTGTGCATACATCTTGTGAGGTTTGCTAAGGCATTCGGTTCTGGTTTCCTTGCCAACTCTAAGTTTTGGAGATCAGAATCCATGTTTCAAAACCAGTCCGCAGTCATGCCGAAATCTGAACCAGCTCCCTTGCCAGAGCACCAATTTGAAACGGTGCGTCATATCCTGTTTGGCACCCTCACCGCTGTGCGCAACACGATGAAGCTACTGCATAAGCTCAACTACGCCGAACCCAATGATTGGAGTAAGCCCTTACCCACCGGGCGACCTAATGAGGTAATGGCTATTCTGACCAAGCGCATCAGAGTCGATTAACAACAAATGTAGGGTGGATTAGCGATTATTCGCGTAATCCACCGAATCCTACAAATCAAGGTGAGAGAATTCTATTGACACCTGATGAGCAAGTGCTGCTGACCTTGAAGTGAGGCTCTAGTTGCTAGGTTTGAGAGATCCAACCCTCGGGCAATTTATTAAGTTCTTCTAACAAGAAGTCACCATAAACCCATACCCGAGAGTCATTATAAAGATTACTGAGAATTGGTTTGCGGGTACCCAACCTATCCCAAGGTTGAAGATCGGAATCCAATTCACAAAAGCCAACCCAAGGATAGCCATCTTGCTGTAGTTCTTCAGATTTAACGAGCACAGCTGCCAAAATCGCCAAATCATAGGGTTTTAAAGAAAGGCCCATAGCACCAATCGTAACTTGACGCTCTAGCATCGACTCGGACAGTGGAAAAACACTGAGTCCTGGGTGGGAGGCTAACATTTCTAATCTTTCTGAAACCTTTGTCAGTTCATTGACGACTAATCCATCAAACTGGTTAAATACCCGAAATGCGGCTTCTGCATCTTCAAGGTTTATGCGCCCCTCATCCCTCGCCCATCGCACAAATTTGCGTAAATCTTCTGAACGCGACCGGGGTGTAAATCTCCGAGGTACAGTTTCACGAGCTTCCGCCAGACATATCGCGGGAACAAATAGCCGAAACTCGCCAGCGTCAGCTCGTTGTAATAACTGAATTGCCTGTGGACTCTGTAAATGGGCTGGTGCCGCAAGATCTACAACCCAATTTGTTTCCACTAAAACTATGCTGGGTTTCAACTGGCTACTCTGCTCCACCTGGGGCCAGCTGCCCGAATTTCACCAAGTCTCAGAAGACTAATGGTGGGCTCACTAAAAAGCTGCTTTAAATCACTGGGCAAATTTTCTAAACTTGAAGTTTGCTTTAATGTCTCAAGCCACTGTTGAACCCGTGATTCAAATTCCAGGCCATAGTTCCCTTTCCATTGCTCATTTGCAGAAGGCAATAAATGCTCTGGTAGCATTGCTTCACTAACCACTGCAATCGATTCACCATGAGACTTTTCTAGAGAATCACGGAGAAGCAAAATATGGTCGCCAGTTACAGCTAGGCCAACTGAGCAACCCATGGAAACCATTAGGCTTTTGAGTTGCTGGATAGCACTTGGACGATGAGTGAAGCTGTTATTGAGTTTTACCTCAACGACAATTAAATATTCCCCATCAGGACTGACTACGACAATATCTGGATGTGCTGTATTCATGGCTATATTGTAGCTTGTGCAAGCTGGCTCAGCGATGATTCGAATAATCAACGAATGTATCGAGGTGTGGCTTTGAATTTATGTGTGCATTGCAACGCATTTTACCGGTCTGCGGGCTTTGGTTATTATGCCTTAGCATCCCCGGTGTGCATACGGTCTGCTAAGGCATTCGGTTCTGGTTTCCTTTGTAAACGCTACGTTTTGGAGATCAGAATCCATGTTTCAAGACCAGTCCGCAGACGTGCCAAAAGCTCAGCCCGCTCCTTTGCCAGAGTACCAATTTGAGGTGGTGTGCCATACTTTGTTTGGCACCCTGACCGCTGTGCGCAATACCATTATGCTGCTGCACAAACTCAACTACGCCGAACCCAATGATTGGAGTAAGACCTTACCCACCGGGCGACCCAATGAGGTAATGGCAATTTTAACCAAGCGAGTCAGAGTCGATTAATCGGTTGTTTAGGGTGGATTAGCGTTTACTCGCGTAATCCACCGAATCCTAAAAATTAAGGTATAGGATCGGAGAATAAATAAATCCTAAGTAGCACCAGCCCAATTCAGAGGGGATGATTATACTGAAACTTTCTACCTAATCACCCATACCCGTGCCTGGCCAGCGGTTGCCAGTGACCTGGTATCTTTGTCGATAATACTTGCCAATCCGCTGCACCAGGTTTGTTATGGCAGATCATCCTTTCTGCCATGCAATTCCTATCTTCTTTTAGTTACAGTTCTATTTTTCTCTAGTTTCTTCTTCTTCCAATCTTTTAAGGAGATAAATAAGTCTTTAGGATCAAAAGAAGGTGCTTTTCCACTAAAGATCAATTGCAGTAAGAAAATTAGCAGGAGCCATGCCGAGGTGACGACATAAATAGTGGGTTCAAGCCAATCCCAGCCTCCTGGCTGTGTGATTTTCCAATAACTCAAGAAAATAAGGGATAAAAGTATGAAGAAGTATAGCATTGACCAGAATCTAGCAAAATCGATTGAAATCTGGCTTTCAAGTTCGATTCTTTCATTTTCTAGCATTTGAAAATCGGATTGAAGTCGATTGAGTTCATTTTCAGAGACAATTGAGCCCTCACCCAAAATTATTTTGCTTCTGGTATGAGTAGTTTCTGAAAGACAAGTATATGCATATGTCTTTTTATAAACCAGATTATGAATCAAATCCCTTTCGTCAAAACTAGGCTCTTTTAAAATTTCAAATGTATGAACAGTACTAATATTTTTGAATCTCAAAATAACATAGATATCCACCAAATAGCCTTTAGCAAACCCAGTTACATCAAATATATGTTTACATGAATCAGGAGAGTGTATTAGACCTGAAATCTCTTTCTCTAGAATTTGATAATCTAAAACCTTTGTCTCGATAGTTAGACCCTTTAAACTTGAATATCTTTTTCGGTCAGCAGGCTCCATCTGAATATCTGATAAAGTCTGTTGGTCATCAATCTTTTTCCGATATTTACCATCACTCAGCTCATCAAGTCGATCAGTAATATTTTGCTTTATCCTTTTTAGCGTATCGGTTTCAGAAAGTATTTTTCCTCTGTCCTCTGTTATACCGATTAAAGTAACCTGATTAAGATACTGGTAGTTGGCAGCACAATGAGCAATTACATTTATATAAGGATATGGACGTTTGGAAGTCGTAAATATATATAGCTTAGATTGTGTTGCTAAACCATCTTGGACTTTCAATCCTTCATTTTCCAAAAGGATTTCTCCTTTATTTTGCGACTTGACAGTCATCAAGTTGGCTAACGCCTGATTTACATTACTGCCGACTCCACAACTCATGGATAAGCCAGTAAAACTATTGAAGATTTTTGTTATTTCTTCTAAAAATAAATTCTCATTTTCAGAGAAGTCATATTTAACTAATATGTCATCTCCACCAGAAATCAAAATTTCTGCACCATTCTTTGACTCAACAAAAAGCTCTATTTTGAATATCGCGAGCTTAATACTTTCTGATAGATGTGTCGCTTCTTTGACTCTGCCACTATTAAGCAAATTCTCTATGGCATTGCCAATATTATCTCCATCGAAAAAAGCATATCTAGCTACTTTAATCTTATGTAAGTCAGACCAATCAAGAAGTTGCATGCTTACACGTTATTTTACATAAAAATAATCTACCATAGCAGACCGGCTCACCAAGAAATTGATGGGTTCACTCAGAAAGTAACCAAGTCACCCAAGACATATTGCCAGAGGGATAATTTAACGGTCAATTGTCCTCCCGAGAACTTGCGGCATAACAATTGATTAGAGGGAAACTTTCCGCCTATCTACCCCATATAGCGGATTAGGCTGACGCTCGGATTGCCAGCATGCTAAGCCCACAGTTACAAATGTTTCTCTAAGAGTTCGCGCACCTTGCCGATGGTCTGAACGCGGTCCTCTGGAGCAAGTTGATTCATGCGCTCAACTATTGAAGTCCATGGCTCAGCAGCAACAGCAGGAACATTTGGAACAGGGTCAGTCCCGGTAGCCCACGCAATAAGTTGACCAAGTGAATAGATATCTCCTACAGCATCCACAAGGTGCGCCTGCTGATAAGCTTCGGGAGGCGCGAATCCATCAGTACCTAGAATATGTTCTGTCTTGGTTAGAGGCGTTGTAGTTTCTCCCAATGGCCGACGAGTAAGACCCCAGTCACCAAGAACCCAACGGGGTTGACCGGATGCATCAATTAATTCAATTACATTGCCAGGTTTTACATCTCGATGGGGCTGCCTTTTTCCATGGGCAGCAGCGAGGGCTGTAATCACCGCACGAAGAATTCTTGCAAGCAACTCCTTAGAGAGCGGACGAGGCAGTTCAGCCATCGAGCGGCGACCCTTCGGCATGACATACCAAGTGAACTTATCTGAATCCCAGTCTACAATTGGCATAGTAGCTTCACAATCCATGGCAGCAAGAACATTGATCTCTCTTTTCATTCGCTCTGCTGCAAATGAGGAGCCTCGATCCCGTATACGCTTTAGTGCAAAGATGCGTTCATCGGACTTTCGTGTAGCCTCATATACCTCGCACTGCCCACCTATCCCAATTGGTCGAGAGGTAAGACGGTAGGCACGTCGATCTCCTGTATATTCAGCATGCTGCTGGTATCGGATGGGTTCCTTTGGAAGTTGCTTTCCCTTCGCAATCGCGACCAGCTCGTTCAAATCCGAATCGGTCAACCTATCATGGCTCTGCTCGAATTTCCTTCCCAGCGAGGTTAAGCACCATATCCCACGCGTTGGAGAATCTACCAAGTGCGAGTGCTTTAGAGTGTTTAGCGCCCATGCAGTGCGATCCTCGTAGACCTTTTTCCCACTCTTTAAGCAGGCAGCACGGTCTTCCTCAGTAAGATTAAGGCAGCTTGCAGCAGCTTCGCGCAGATCTTGAACGGGAACCTGAGTTTCGTCGGTCGCCAGGAAGCGCAGGACCGGCTCGATAAAATTCTTATAAGGTGGGATGGACATTGCAGATCCTGTTGTATCTTTTGCAAGTAAACTTTTAGGCTCACAATAAACTAGGTTTCAAAACGCTCTACCACCCAATAAGTCAAGTTGTCCTGAGTTGATTTTGACGATAATATACCATTGAGAAGCTCTTAGCCGGGGTCGGCTAAACCGTTCCCGTCTGAGTGATGTGTACGTCGCTCAAGGTGTAATCCATGTATGGAGCTTGTGCGGGACACTTCGTGATCGCACAACGATGTTAGAAGGTAAGAGCTTCTCTCCTAATGGTAACCAAGGGTCAGCAGGCAAAATTCGATATTCACGGCCTTCCTGTGATCAACTCGATCAGCGATCTCGCCGCCCACACAGGATGTCCAGTCTGGCAACTTTGGAATATGCAGTCTAAAGCTGATGATTTCTATCGGTGTTTCGATATACCAAAGAAATTAGGTGGAAACAGAACTATTTGTACACCCAATTCACTACTGAAGAGGGTTCAGCGATGGGTTCTCAGAGCAATACTTGATCGGCTTCAAGCTTCATCTCATTGCTATGGTTTTTATCCAGGAGCTAAACTAAGAGACAACGCGCTTCAGCACAAAAATGCAAAGGCCATACTGACTTTGGATATAGCTGACTTTTTCGGTTCTATCGGCATACCACGTACAAGAAACGTGTTTACCTTGGCAGGATATTCTCCAGCCTCCGCCTTGATGCTCAGCCGACTGTGTTCTTACCAAGGCACCCTTCCTCAAGGTGCACCCTCCTCGCCCCGAATAGCGAATCTAGTTTGCTGGCGAATGGACCAGCGCCTTGCAGGCTTGGCTGATCATCTCCAGCTCGTTTATACGCGATACGCCGACGATTTGACCTTCTCCAGTCACTCCCCCCAAGTACTCAGTAAGGTATTGGGCTTGATTGTTCACATCGTCCGAGACTCCGGCTTTGCTGTAAATCAGCAAAAGACAAGAATTGGAGGCCCTGGGAGGGCATTAAGAGTTACTGGCTTGACGGTCTATTCGGGAGGAGTTGGAATAGGGCGTCGCAGGCTTCGAACGCTACGTGCCCAAATCCATAGACTCCATTGTGGTACGGACACCAATGACGTCGTGCATATTCAAGGGTGGCTCGACTACGTTTCAGATGTAGATCCCAAGCGTTACGCTATGCTTGTTCGCTATATTCATGGCCTAAAGGGAGAATCGAGTGATTCTAAGCTACATCAACTCAGATTAAGGGGAAGTTGAAGACCTCTGTAAATGATGCGAGCGACTTAGAAAATTTTGATCGGGCCATTGCCTAACATAGTCCCTGAGGCGGACGAGGTCAATAGAAAAGGCTAAACTTCTTTTCTCGTTTAAGTTTGAGTGTAAATTCAGACATTCAGGGTTGACCTGACACTCAGTTGTTCAGGGAGGAAACTGTTCTCTTTTAGGAGAGGTCTGCTCTGCTGCATGACCGTTGATAGGCTTTGGTGCGTGAATCAGGAAGTTACGGAGCCGTAAGAGCCGGTAACGTGTAGGTACCACACAAACACGGTACCGATGAAACGCACTTACAAACTCCGCAACTGGTCTGAGTATAACGCTGCCTTGGTCAAGCGAGGAAGCCTGAGCCTATGGATCAGTGATGAGGTAATAGCAGCGTGGGAAAATACTCAAAAGACAGGCAAACCAGGGGCGTCTAAGACGTATAGCGACTTAGCCATTGAGACATTACTAACGTTGAAAGTGATCTATGGATTGGCGTTGCGTCAAACCATCGGCTTTGCGGGATCTATCTTTGAGTTGATGGGGGTATCGGTAGCCTTACCGGTGCATACAACCCTATCGCGTCGGCAAAAGACCTTAACAATTGATTTATCGACGAAACCCACGACTAGGGGACGTCATGTGGTGATCGATAGTACGGGGATTAAAGTGTATGGGGAAGGTGAATGGAAAACTCGTCAGCATGGGGTGAGTAAACGTCGCACTTGGCTCAAACTGCATTTGGGGGTCGATGAGCAAACGGGTGAAATCCTAGCGGCAGTCGTGACATCAAACGCCATTAGTGATGGTGAGATCTTGCCAGACCTACTTGACCAAATCCCAGACGACATTGACCAAGTTAGCGCCGATGGAGCCTACGACCGAACCTATTGCTACGATGCCATTGATGAGCGAGACGCAACGACTGCGATTCCCCCTCGCAAAGATGCCAAAATATGGTTTCATGGCAACTGTAAACAGGACCCTCATCCACGGGATGAAAACTTACAGGCGATTCGTAAACAGGGACGGTCTAACTGGAAAGAAGAGATTAATTATCATCGACGGTCTCTGAGCGAAACGGCCATGTATCGAATCAAAACCATTTTCACAGGTGAGGTGTCTGAACGGTGTATTGAAAATCAAACGACAGAATTACTGTTGGAATGTTCTATTCTCAATAAGTTCACTCACTTAGGAATGCCTGATAGCTACCCGGTTGAAGGCTAAGATCGATGGCCCAGAGGACCGATCTGTCTGCCAAAATATTCACGCACCAAAGCCCCGTTGATACGGACTAGCTATTCATCGGATATTGCTCCAAATGACTGCATCGAGTGATCGATCTTGTTGTGGTTGTTATCATCTGTTTTTAAAGTACTACTTGTTCTTATTGTGATTGTTGTTTAGGCTGGTGTTGAACGCCTATTAGCTTGACTAGTGGAGACTTATTGCGCCTCAATGCAGCTATATATTTTTCTTCATCATAAGGTACACCATCTTGCCAACAGCGCCAGAGAATTCTTCCCCACTTATAGGCCAAGGCTCGAATCGCTTTTGGGTGACTTTTGCTTGCTTGTTTCTGTTGAAGATAAAAGGCTTGCGACCAAGTCGAATGTCGACGCGCCTGGTCCACCCATTCAACAAATGTCTGCCTAAGGAAAATCGGACACGACCAGCGCCAATGTACCCAGCACTTTTTACAGCAATTCCAAATTCCAATGTACGGACAGGAGTGGTATGTAAGAGAGACTCCTGTTGAGGATGTCAGTCACGATGAGAATCAAGAGGTATTTCGAAAGGGACCCGTCGGCTTGGTATCATCGAGCATGAACTCAATCAATGCGTTCCAACTCTCAAACCAGAGGTACTTGGTCAAGGCGACAATATCTTGAAAAAAGCCGTTTCGGGTACCTCGAATCTGTCGAATTCGTTGATAGCGTTCGTCTACATATCCCAAGATGGTATGAAACAGGAATGCTAACAGATTTAGGGTCAATAAGAACGAGGCTAGATGCTGTTGCCCATGGCCAAAATTGTGCTCTAAATGATAGCCCTTCGTTTTGAGGACATTGTGGTTTTCGTTTTCAGTTTTCCAACGACTGCGAGCCGCCTCAACTACAGCAATGACCTGCTGCGGGGTATTGAGCTCTAGTGGAGTGATCCAACTGTTGTGATAGAGTCGCTTGCCGTCTCGTTGTCGAGTGACGGTGACCTCACACCAATTCAGTACCCGGTCCGACGGGGTGCCACCTAATGGAACATCGGTTAAATATCGGTACCGATAGTGGACGTTCTCCTTACCCTGAGTTCGCGTTTTCTCGATGGTTTTGACCTGACCCTTGGCCGCATTGAACTCAATCCAATCGTAGAGCACTGGATGCGACTCCGGTAAACACACGAAGATGAAACTCATTCCCTGAGCTAGGACTGTTTCACACATCGGTAGACGACTGTATAGATCATCGCCGAGCAAAATCACATCTCGCTGAGCGAACATCCGTCCATGAGTCGCTATCCAACGCTTAGCTGCAGCCTGCTCACAATCTTGCTTCTCATGACCATCTTGAGGATAAATAAATTCAGGGGACAACGAAATCACCGATGATTGGCTCGGCGACACCACCACTGGCAAGATAGCTTTATGACTGTAGGTGACCTGGCCATTGCGATGCGTCTGGATTGAACAACACGGACAACTTACCTCATGCGAACTGTAGTATTGGGTTCCATCTAGGGTGACCAATAGATGCTTGCCAAGTACCTCAAACCCACGCAGATATCCCTGTTTCTCTAAATCCTGATAATTCAAGATGAACACACCCGATAGCCCCCTCGCAGGAAGCGGGTCGAGAATATTACGAATTTGTTCGACACTCGGAATGTTGGTCAAGCCAAATAGACTCTGGGCATTGTCTTGACCATGACGGCTTTGCAACTGTCGTTGGTACTCTAAGAATGACGGGCTTTGCATGAAAAACGCACTAAATGCTCCTAAGACCGCATCTTGAAGGCTATAACGAGTCGCGTTACTAGGCTGACGTCCATCCTTCATCATTCCTATGCATGAGGTCAGACTTCCGAGCACACTGTCGAATCCGAGCACACTTGAGACCATGACGACTATCTTGCCAAGGGCAAGACCCATTCGAATGAATTGACTGTATCGGATAGGGGCACGCTGTGCACAACTCGATTGCTAGCTCCAGGACACAGACACCTGTTCTTAAGTCGGAATTTGGAATTGCTGCACTTTTTACCACTTTCCTCCTTGACTGGAGCAATCCCGATATAACTCATAAAGGCTTGGGCTGACGTAAATCGCGTGCGGTCTTCACCGAACGCCACTAACAGTCGTGGCGCTAGATGCGGCCCAGCTCCCGGTAAGGCCTGAAATAACTCGGCATCTGGCAAGGATGCAAACAGTTTAGCAATCTGTTGATTAAATTCAGTTAATTGTTGTAAAACAACCTTGAGCAGAGTGATTAGACTCAAGGTTAGGGCTTTAGCCGGTACACAATGGCGTCATCCTCAGTCAGCGGTGGGCCTGCAACTTTGATTTGCTGAATCCTACGCTGAATAGTTGTCCGTCGAACAACATGATGACGATGGAAAAACTGAGTGATTGTTTCAGAGGTAGCTGCTTGGGCCGCTTTGACATCGTCGAACTGCTCAATAAACTCACAAAAGACCTGCGTATCTTTATCTCTAAACCAATCAAGAACTTGAGGAAAATAGGATTTGAGTGACGCGGTGATGCGGTTAGTCAAACGAACTTTTTCGCCCACTAACATCCGACGCGATTCTACCCATTGTCTGAGGGCACGATGCTCAGGACACCCTGCCACCCAGGCCTTTAGTTTATTGCCATGCTTACGCATTAACTCCACCAGAATACGGGCATCTACGGGGTCAGATTTGGCTCGTGATGGCTGAAACGCTTTTCGATAGTTGGCCACCGTTCTGGGATTAATGGGAAACAGCACTAGATTGTCATACTGACACAGCGCATAGAGTAGAGGCCCTCGCTGTTGTTCAAGAGCAACCGCAATTTTGCCAGGGCCATACCGTTCTCGGAGTTGTGTGACCCAATCAAGAATAGCTTGAGGATGGTTTTGAATAATACTATTTTTCCAGGTGTCTGTTGCACAGTCATATACCGCAATATCATTTTTTCGGTCAGCCCAGTCAATGCCCACATAGGCCACATAGTCAATCGACTCGATGGCCTTAGGCAGAGGTGTTTCTGAAGCTGAGTCTGTAGTTATGGTTGGGGCTATTGTCATTGTGTTAGATTAGAAGCCAATTTGTTTAATAGGGGTACGTCTGCTACCTACTTGAAGAGCGAAAAGATTATGGAAGCGATTTAATCCCCTTCCCTGAGAGTTCGTTTAAGACACGTAGGGCAAAGACCAGAGGCGAGGCGATATGTTAGTAGTCATTGACTGACGTGCGTTGGTTAGTCGTCCTCGAGGCCTAGCAGACAAACCCCATTTTTTGACTTTACGCTTTTCTTGACAGTTGGGATGAGTGAAAATGAGGAGCGATGCGATATGTTAGTAGACATACAGACTGTCGTTCGTTGCATAGTCGTCTCCTCGGTTATTTCCCGATTCGTCCCCCCATAATTCGTCCCCCCATAATTCGTCCCCCCATAACGGCGTTGGTGCTGACGGCACAGAGATGATCAGTAAATATTTCATAATATCTGCCACCGCTCAGCTTCACGTTAATTTAGAATGTGACTCCAGTGAAGTTTTCTCATAATTTATTTTTTACAAAAGAATATAAAACTGTTCTTTCAAAACTTATTGAGCGAAGAGTTATCTTCTAACGATGACTGTCCAGATATCTTCTCACCCAGCTTCGCAAATTAACCTCGGCGGCAACCTCATCCTGTTTAGCCTCTTCTAAAAAACAATAGAGATCTTCTTTCCGTACAAAGCCAAACGTCGGACTCGTTTCAGCTTCTTCATACGCATCACACATCAGACAATAAATTCGCCAAACCTCACTATCAAATCTCCAAAACTCTGGCACTCCCAAACTGGCATAGAGGCGATTCTTATCAATATCTGTGTGGGTAATATCCACCACCACCACAATATCCGGTGGTGGATCCGTTTTTAGGTCAACCGTCTTACCAGAAACCTTAGGCTGATTCTGAATATAGTAAGCATTATCCGGCTCTGCCCCCTTATCGAGATCGGCCCGGTCCAACGTCGTAGATCGCATCGACTTCAGCCGTAAACCCAATTCCACCACCAAAATACGAATAAAAAGACCAATTAACTCGCTGGCACGTTCATGTTCTTCTAGAGGCATCGAGATTTCTAAAACACCACAGTCATAGGTAAGGCGAGCAGCACGAGTAGCCGGTAGTGCATGCAAAACCTGCTGATAGCCCTGCCAGGTAACGTTGGGCAAGACAACTCGTTTTTCTTCAACGGGCGGGGCAAGTGTTCTAACCATTTATTGTTTTATGGCATTAAAATATCCCTCAGCTTTATTGGCTAATAGCATTGTCCGAATGCTCTTCCAACCAATCCATCAACCCATCGCCCGTCATAACTCCCGGTGCAGCTTCCTCCAATAACCCCAACTGTCCTAAAGTCAGTTTCTCTATCTGCTCCATAACTGATACCTCCAACGCCCCTAACCGTTGGGTCAGCATTTCTGTTACCTCAGTTCTTTTCTCTGTCAACTGCCCTAACCAGTTGTCCAAATCTGCCAGTTCACCAAAATCCAATAATGCCTCAGCTAAATCCTCCAGCTGCATCAACGACAGTCGATCTATCTGTAATAAAGTCGTTTGAGGAAATGCCCCCACCTTTCGTCTAAGCAAACGCATCACCAAAGCCCGTTCCTGAGCGAGCACCTCTTGCCGGCCTTCCTGATATGCTTCCGCATAAACTTTTGTCTTTTTTAGATCGCTGATGGCAAACATATCGGCTACTTCCTGGGATGTAAGGTGCGGAAACTTATAAACAATAATAGTTTCAAGGATATTGAGAATGGTTTTGGTGGATAAGTTGGGTAAAGGTTGCTCCCGTGCTTGTTGCATTAACTGCTTGCCTAGGGCAACAGCAGTGCTGGCAGGCTCTACTATTAGTTTAACTAACCCTAGAGTCACCGATTGGCTTGGATCTAGCTCATCGAGAAAAACCCGTTGGCATTGGTTACTTTGAAGTAAACAACCATAGGCATCATGGTCATTAGGTTCCAGACTAGTTCGTGGGTAAATGGCAACTGCACGCCACTGTTGAACATCAGGGTGCTTCTGTAAAAATAAAAATACTTCCGCAAATAGACGGCGATATAGTAGCGGATCTTTCTGGAATTGCACCTCTACAAAGTAGACTGGCTGACCACTGTCCTCTGGTGGCAGAAATATCCCATCAATGCGAAAAGCGGTTTGCTTTAGTTCAACTGAGCTAAAGCGATACCCTGGTGCTAGTGCTGGCTGCCCAATCAGCTCAAACAGAATGCTAGGCGCAGTTTCGAAGAGCAGATAGAATAACGAATCGGTTTTCAATAGCGATACAAATTGTGCAGAATCCGCATTCAGTATCCCCACCTCAAAATAGATAATCCCGTAGGGGGAATACCTTGTACGTTTTGGCTAGGCGTTCGACTGAGCGTTCGACTGAGGTCACGCCGAAGTCTCAACGTTGAGTGTCGGGTCTCAGGTATATTAGAAAATGAACCTTCCCAATCGGCTCATTTCCCTATGCTTTACTCTATCGGTGTAATCGAAACCCACGGATATCCAGCTTCGCTGGCAGCGGCGGATGCCATGGTTAAAGCAGGTAATGTCTCCCTTTTAGGAATTAATCAGGCCGATAGCGGACGTCAGTTTGTAACGGTGCGAGGACGTGTGGCTGAGGTCAACAGAGCCATGGAAGCGGGGATAAAAGCTGCTAACGCCTGCCCTAATAATGGGAAAGTTACGTCCCACTACACCGTGCCCCACCCAACTGAAAATATTGAAAGTGTCTTGCCTCTACACTTTGACGAAAAATCAGAGCCATTCAGAGTTTGATCGGCTGTCTGCCTCTGTATTCAGTATCCTCACTTCAAAATGGATCATCCTGTAGGGGTAATGCCTTGTGCTTACCCCGGCAGCATTGGGAGCGATCCACCAAAATTTTGCTAACCCGCGATCGCAACTGCCACTCTCCAACTCTTTGCTCTCATTGATCAAATATTTTCCCAACCAATGATCGGACCATGGCGTAGGGTATCCAGGGCACCCACAAGGGGAGGTCCCTACCTGTTCTAAACCCCTAAATACGCTTTTATGACCTGGCTATCTTGTTGCATCTCTTTGCCGGTACCCGATTGCACAACCTGCCCCGTTTCCAGTAGATAGGCCCGATCCGCCACTGCCAAAGCCAGGCTGGCCATCTGATCCACCAATAAAATGGTCAGTCCTTCATCCCGTAGCTCTGCCAGGGTGGTAAACAGATCGGTGACAAGTTTTGGTGCTAGACCAAGGGACGGTTCATCTAGCAACAACAATTTAGGGCGGGCCATCAAGCCCCGACCGATTGCCAGCATTTGTTGTTCTCCACCTGATAACAACCCCGCTTTTTGGTTGCGCCGTTCAACTAAACGGGGAAACCGCTGGAGAATTTTCTGGATATCGCCGTCAACTTCAGCATCTTGACGGTTAAAGGCTCCCAGACGCAGGTTGTCGATCACCGTCAGCTCTTTAAACACCTGCCGTCCTTCAGGCACCAATACAATACCCTGTTGATTGATGGCATGGGCGGGTGTTCCCAAGAGAGATTGGTTTTGCCAAATAATATCCCCAGACCAGGGAGTGATGAGCTGGGTAATGGCTTTCATCAGAGTACTTTTACCAGCACCATTGGCACCGATGACGGCCACCAGTTCACCCGCATTCACCGTCAGGTCAACCGCCTGCAATACCTTCAGTTTGTCGTAGCCAGCAACCAGCTGTTTGGTTTGCAATAGAGGATATGGCTGAGAGAGGGCTGGGCGCGTTAGGTCAGGTGAGTCAACGCCTAAATATGCCGCCAAGACGGCTGGATCTTGTTGCACTTGTGCAGGAGAACCCATGGAAATGAGATCGCCACTGTCTAGCACCACAACTTGGTCCGAAATATCCATCACCAAGTCCATGTCGTGCTCAATCAAAATGACGGGAATACCGCTGCTGGCAATCCGCCGCACTAGCTTTGCTAGCACTTGCTTATCGTCTTTACTCAGCCCTGCCGCAGGTTCATCCAATAACAACAGCTGAGGTCCCAAGACTAACGCCCGAGCGATTTCGGCTAACCGGCGATCCACAAAGGGCAGGTTAGCTGCCGTCTGATAAACATCACCCCTAAAGCCAACAAATGATAAAACTTCCAGCAGCGTTTTCTCTGGATGGTTCGGTGCTTTGCCTCGACCCACTAGAGCGGAAAAAATGGAGCCAGTTTGAACGCCTTTAGCCGCGACTCGTAAGTTATCAATCACTGAAAGTGAGTCAAATAATCGTGTTGCCTGAAAGGTGCGAGCCACACCGGAACGGGCGATCGCAAGACCAGATTGTTGTGTTAGGTCGTTATTCCCAAGCATGATGCTGCCGGTTTGGGTTTGATAAAAGCCCCCAATCAAGTTCAACAGGGTTGTTTTACCGGCACCATTGGGGCCAATCACCGCAGTCACCATACCAGGTTGCACTGTTAGGCTCACTTCATTGACCGCACGCACGCCGCCAAACTGAATGCCAACCTGATTTACCTTCAGTGCAGCGGCTGCCTGATTGCGGGTAATCAGGGCTGGCATTTCTGGTGGAGTGGTCAGGGGATGTACCGGAGACGGTTGGCTAAACCAACGCTTGAGCGGTTGGGTCAAGCCTTCGGGAGCTAACCACAGTGTGAGCAGTAACAACACACCAAAGACCAACAGTTGGTAATCGGCGAAGTCCTTAATCAGTTCTGGTAAAAGAACAAGCACGATCGCGCCGACAAATGCCCCTTCGGCAGTGCCAATCCCCCCTAAGATGACCACCAACAGAAATAAAATTGAGCGGTGCCGGGTAAAGCTGTCGGGGCTGACAAACCCAATTGTGGAGGCAAAGAAGGCTCCCCCCAGACCCGTAAATGCCGCCGAAACGGTGAATGCCATCACTCTCACCGTTAGGGGATTTAACCCGAGAGAAATGGCGGCTGTCTCATCGTCGCGCACTGCTTGAAACGCTTTGCCCCAGGGATGTTGTTTGAGCTGGTCAAAGGACCAAATTGCAACAAACGCTAGCACCACAGCAATGAGAACGACATCTCTCAAAGCGGGTTGTAGGCCAAATAGCACCGGTTTGGGAATGTTGCTCAAGCCACCAAAGCCGCCGGTGAGGCCAACCCACTCGATCAACACTCGCTCGACGATGATGCCAAAGGCGATGGTCACCATTGCCAGGTAAGGGCCTGTAACCCGCAAGGCGGGAGCCCCTAAGGCCGCTCCCATGCCAGCCGTGGCCAAGATGGCGACACCCGCTGCCGCTGGAAACGCCCAGTCTACCCTCAGCATCAACAGGCTAGCGACATACGCGCCGATGGCAAAGAACCCGGCATGACCAATGGACACTTGCCCTGACAGCCCCACCAAAATATTAAGACCAACGGCCACCATAGTGGTAATGGCAATCATGCCAATGGTGTAAAGGTAGTAGGTATTGGGCGCGAATAGTGTGGCTGCGATCGCACCCAATAACAAGCCTATTCCAATCCAGCGACGCAGCTTCATATTGATGCCCTAAACCTTTTTAACCTGAGCCTGGCCAAACAGACCATAGGGGCGTATTGCCAGCATCAAAATCACCACCGCAAAGCCAATAATTTCGCGATAGCTACCCCCCAATAAACCAGCGGCTGCCGATTCCACTAAACCGTATAGAATGCCCGCCACCATGACTCCCCAGGGATTCGCCAAGCCACCGATGATGGCTGTGGCAAAGGCCTTCAAACCCAGCAGCGTGCCCATGGTGGCGGAAACATTGCTAACCGGCGCAATTAACATGCCCGCCAACGACGCCAGTGCGGTAGACATGCCAAATGTGACGCTGATCATGCGCTCCACCGGAATGCCCATCAGCCGAGCGGTATCATGGCTCTCGCTGACGGCCTGCAGGGCTTTGCCTAAGAGAGTTCGTGTAAATAGGAAACGGAGTGCGATCGCAACCGCTAACCCCACCACCGGAATTAGCAGCTCTACTGGAAACACACCAAACCCCAGCAGTTGGACTGGCGTTTCCGCCCAGGCAGAAGGATAGCCCCGTGTCTCTTTGCCAAATGTGAGCATGGCGAGATTTTCGAGAATGATGCCCAGGGCAATTGTCGTCAGTAGCCAACTGTTGGAGCCCCCTTCTGAAAATGGACGTACCACAAACCGCTCAATTAGCATGCCTAACCCAAAGGTCGCCACCAACGTGAGAGGAACTGCCAACCAGGCAGGCACTCCCAGGGTGATGTTCAGGCTGTAGCACAAGACAGCTCCCACCATTACAGAAGCGCCCTGGGAAAAATTCATCGTCTTCGAGACCGCATAGGTAATCTGAAAGCCCAGAGCCACCAAGCCATATAGACTACCAACAGCAATCCCTGAAAGGATCAGTTGGGACCACATTGCATTTATCCAGTGTCTTTACCCTTGGAAGGGCACTAATTTGTTATCTTTCCACTGCACCAGAATATAATCGTCTTCATTCAGGGCATCGTGGTTATCGGGTGAAAAGGACTGCTCATAGGTTTTAATCAAACCTTCATAGGTTGGGAGATCATAGAAAGAGTCTCGCAATGTGGGTCCGTCTAAGCTCTCTGCCGTATCTAAAGCCAGGGCAACCAGATTCATGGCGTCATAGGCATTGGCCGTTCCCACTGGGGCAATGACATCCTCTGGCCCCTTGACATCATATTTCTCTTGTAACTTGCTCATCAGTGCTTCCGAGCGCTCTCCTTTGGCATCAAAGAAGCTATAGGTCTGCATAAATACCACCCGAGCAGCCGCTTCCTCACCAGCCAATTCAGGGAAACGACCACCCGTCGGTCCCCAATGGGAGACAACTGGCACATCCCAATCCAGGCGCAGCAAAGACTTCATCGCTACCGCTGAAGGGGCGGCGTTAGCCACCATCAGCAGCACTTCGGCCCCACCCTCCTGCAAACGACCTAACTGGGGAGAAATATCGGTGTCCCCATCGTTGAACTTTTCAATACCAACAATGTCCAGGTCATACTTCGGTGCCCATTCCTCAAACCCAGCCTGATTCGATTCGCCCCAAGGGTTGTTGATTAGTACTAAACCCACCTTAGTGGCCCCTAATTCTTGCTTGGCGTAGCGCATTAGGTAACTGTCTACAATATTGTCGTTAGCCGAGACTCGAAAGGCAAAGTTGGGGTCAAATTCGTTGCGGGTAATGCCTGTGGCCGCAGCCCACACACCCATGTAAGGCACTTCTAACTCATGGAAAACAGGCAACATGGCCAGGGATACGGGAGAATCTAAGCCACCAAAAACCAGGGCCACTTTTTCCTGCTCAATCAATTCCCGAGCCGCCGCTACTCCCTTAGCTGGGGTGGATTCATCGTCACGAATGACAAGTTCCAACGGACGCCCCCCCATGACGCCACCACTCGCGTTAATTTTTTCTAGGGCAATGGTCAATCCCCGCGTAATCGATTCACCTGACACGGCTGAAGGCCCTGTAATGGCAGCAATAAGACCTAACTTAATCGGTTCACTAGAAGAGGCTGTTTCTCCCCCAGCAGTCGGTGTGGCGTCACTATCGGTGGTGGTTGCACAACCGGCTAGCCTAGATGCCAACAGAGCTGCACTCAGCCCAGTGACACCTCTAAGTACCTGCCGTCGCTTAAAAAACATGCGCTTGAGCGAGTTTTGAGTCATGGGTTCCCTGGTGCCTTAGCAGACGCTATCAGGAAGATTATCAGTTTTAAGGTAGATTCGAACTGATGCTTACGCTACAAATACGTTTCCAGTGACTTGATACCTGATTCATGGTTTAAAGTACCCAGTTGCATCCATACATAGACGGAGAATCTGTTGTCAAAGGTGGTATGTACATCATATCTGAGGAGACAATTATTTCTCTAAGTTATTGCTGTGACCTAGAAACACAGACACAAACAGGTCAGGTATTGCTCACGAATATTCAACCCAACAGCGAACGATGACGCAGCTATGAGAGCACAATTCATCAGTTATTTCTAGCCTGGATAGAGCCACAAAGGCCACAATCCAAGCATGAATCACTCAAGAATACATCATCTAGCATTGTAGTAGCTCAATCAACAGCATTGAGTCCCCACAGCAGCAACCACTAACCATACATGAAACAGTTAGGCTTCTTTAGTCTCCCAGTCAGTAATGTTTTCAAATCAGCGTTTGGCAAAAGTTAAGTTTGTTTTCTCAGGTTTATTGATGGTTTCACCCATGTAAACACCTAAATTTCGCGCTGTTTTTATCCAAGGATCGTCCAATGCCACCGGGCTAGGGCAGCGTTGTTCTAAATGACACCGTTTAATTCGCGGTATCACCTGATCTAAGGGTTTACTGTCTGCATGCCCATGGGACCACACTACTAATTGCTGATAGTTCTCAGCTGCAATCAATTCCACTGCCTTACATCCAAAGGCTGCTGCAATCAGCCGATCAAGCGATGATGGCATACTACTGCGTTGAATATGACCAAGGATTGTGGCTCTCGTTTCTAATGGCTGTAAATGACAAAATTCAGGTTGATTTGTCTCACACAGTTGCTGAGCATGGACCTGAATCTGTTGTGCCAGGGTATCGCCAATGTACTTTTCCCTAACCCCATTTTGATTACACACCCCTTCAGACAAGACCACTAGGGCAAACTGCCGATCAGTCTGACGCAGCTGTACAATTTTGCTACAGATACCATCCAGTAGCTTGTCATTAATCTGTGGAGTGAGTTCTGGAATCAAAATCATATCGGCTCCTCCAGCAACACCCGCCCGTAGCGCTAGATGACCGGCATCCCGCCCCATGACCTGAACAATCATAATGCGATTATGGCTGGCCGCCGTAAATGTGAGATCATATAGGGCATGGGTCACCGTATCAACAGTTGTATCAAACCCCAGTGACTGTTCAGTAAACGGCACATCGTTATCGATGGTTTTAGGAATCGCAATCCAGTTCCAGTTACCCTGTTGTGCTAAATCAGAAATAATATTTAAGCTGCCATCTCCCCCCAAGGTAATTAAGGCATCTAAATCGAGCAATCGGTACCCCTCTAACATCTCACGAGCAATATCAGGATTGCTGGGGTCACCGTTGCTTAAAGCACCCAGCATACTACCACTGAGAAACTGAAGAATATCGATACCATGCAGCACCCCTGGAATATCAAACCCATGGTCTCGCAATTGAATATCCTGTCTCGAACAGTTGCCCTGCTCTAAGTTAATCAAGCCTTGAGTACCGTAGGGAATACCATAGACCTGCCATTGCCGTTGGGTTGCACATTTAACAACAGCACGAATCGCTGCATTGAGACCAGGGCAATCACCACCACTGGTAAGAATGCCAATGTTTTTAGTCACTTTAGAGGTCATTAGAGCGCTAAATAATTTGATGGATAGAGACAGTTGATAGCTTTGTAACGATTAAATATATTGAGCCACTCACCTAAGTTGGGACAGTCAATTTGGAACCTACTGCCCTGTAGCTGGTTCAGGAAATGATAATTGTGATTTTCTAACCACAATATAGGTGATAGAGCCATTGCTGGTGTGGCCTACCGACAAAACAGTTTCAAGATGTTACAACAGATAAACGGGTCTAATTAAATATGGATTTTGACTAACCCATAACGCCCAAATTAGAGCCATTAATGCCAATAGCCACCACTTCAGGGGTTTCCATTTAAGAGAGTTGCCATTTATGCGGATCATGATGGGTTATCTCCTACTACAGCTAAATACTGATACAACGGTCATCGGGTTTGGCTATCTTGTTGACGCTATGCCCAAGATGACAACTGTGAGCTGCAATCATTTAACAGCAGGCTGAACCAGCATTTTCAACATCTTTAGACTACGCGGGAAGTGTGAGGATATTGTGAGGAATAGCACTTTATCGGCCTCAGGTCTGGTTTCTTCAGTCTCAAATTTTGCAAAATCTATCGCTGCTATTGACTAACTCTTTCCTAGCCTGCCACAGCATAATCTACCAACTGCACTAAACGCTGTCGCAACGTCTCCAACCCCAGCTTCTGCGCAGCTGAAATAAACAATGCCTGGGGATACTCATCCTTAGCAACCGCAAGAGTATCACTATCCACTGCATCCAATTTGTTAAATACCAATAAAATTGGCCCTGGTGTTGTTGGCATTTGTCCCAAAATCCCCATCACCGAGCGAATATGATCTTGCCAAGCCGGATGAGACAAATCCACCACATGCATCAGCGCATCTGCTTCGGTAACTTCTTCTAATGTGGCTCGAAATGCATCCATAAGAGACGGTGGCAAATCTTGAATAAACCCCACGGTATCGGTCAGGACCATAGACCGTTTCTCATGGGTGTCACTATCCACCACGGATAATTTTTTTGTTGTTGGATCTAACGTTGCAAACAACTGATCTGCAGCATAAATATCCGCATTGGTCAGCGTATTCAACAACGTAGACTTACCTGCATTCGTATAGCCCACCACGGCAACAGAAGGCACCCGATGATGCTGTCGATTCTGTCGCAGCCGCGAACGATGAGCCTGTAACTGATTTACCTCTCGCTGTAGCCGCGTAATTCGTTTTTGAATGGCCCGTCGTTCAGTTTCTAATTTGGTTTCACCGGGACCACGGGTACCAATACCACCCCCCAGTCGAGACATGGCCTGACCGCGCCCCGTCAGCTTCGGCAACTGATACTCTAATTGAGCCAGCTCCACCTGCAACTTGCCCGCACCTGTCCGCGCCCGCTGGGCAAAGATATCTAAAATCAGCTCGGTACGATCCACTACTCGCACCCCAATTCGTTGCTCCAGGCTGCGTACCTGAGCTGGAGATAGATCCCGATCAAAGACCACTAAACTTGCACCAAAGGTTTGAGCCTTTAGGGCCACCTCATCGACCTTACCCGCCCCCAGCACAGTTTGAGGGTGAGGTTTAGCTCGCTTTTGTTTGAGGGTTTCTAAAACTTCGCCACCGGCAGTTTCCACGAGTCGAATGATTTCTTCCAGACCGCTTTGAAAGCGTCGGGTAGAGATCCGATCGGTTTGTAAACCCACTAACAGTACACGGTCGTGGCTCGCATCTACTTGCTGCGCCACAAACAGACGCCGAAATTCCTCCTCCAAACCTTCAGTCAAGTCAGTAAAATCTTCCAGACTGATGCTTTCCAAATCCATTGGAGCTGATACTGACCAGCGCTGGGTCTCATCGGGAACTAAATGGGCCAAGTAAGCCTCACGAATGTAACCTGTGGCACCACCGCCCTTACGCTGAAAACCGCTGCCGGTTAGCGTCAGCAGCACTAGCGCATCCAACCGCTGTAGGGCCATGGCCGTCAACGCAGCATTTCCCGGTGGTTCCTGTTTCAGTTGAGTGGCAATGCAGCGAATACCACTCAGTCGCTCGGCACCATATCGTGGTAATTCCATGGCTGGAATTTGAGTTTGCCGTGGGGAGCCAACACCGACGCGGATGACATGCCCCCGCCGGTCAATATAACTACAAACTGGCTGATTGATATCAGTACTGATGGCAGCCAGACGCTGGGCAAATTCACGGTTAGTGATTTGACTACCCGGAATGCGCTGATGATATAGACGACGTAGTTGCTTGAGCTGACTAGGTTTAAGACCTTTCAGCTCGCCGTAGATGGTTTCGATAAGCCCTTGCAGAATTCGGTAGCTCTCATTTTAGTCATGACATCCACCTCAACGACAAAGCAGTCTCAAATTGAAATGTTTTGATAATGCATTGGGGCCAATGATTGAAATTGACTATATGTCGATGAACGATAATATTTTTCTATGAAGTCAGAATAAACTATTTTAAAGTGCATTGATTTGCACACAGCTATGCAAGATCTGGCATGTGCCTAATGCGCGGTTGGCAGCTTGCATTTGGACTAACTCTAGTTTAGTTTCAGAAGCTGATAACTAAGCTGGTTCATTAGCCGCATGGCAAATGAGCGAGGGAAATCCGCTCCTAGGTTGTTAATACTCCATATAAAGATGAGCACCGATATCAATCCCCCTGAAGAGAACGTAACAACTCAAAGTACGACCGATACCACTGAACAGGCCAAAGAAATTTTGGCTAAGGTTGCAAGTGTACTTGGGGATTCACCGACTTACGTAGTTGAGACGTTTAATGAGTACAAACGGCCACTCACAGTTATTGGTCTAGTCTTCGGTGCCCTCATTGCCATCAAACTAACCTTTGCTGTCTTGGCGTCGATTAACGATATCCCAGTACTAGCTCCTACGATGGAGCTTATTGGTCTAATTTATACGGGCTGGTTTATCTATCGATTTTTGCTAAAAGCCAGCAATCGCAGCGAGTTACTGAGCAGTTTGGGGGATGTAAAGGATCAGATTACTGGCAATAAATAGTTGCTACTGATTGACTACAATTCCAAACATTTTGATGCACATTGCAAAATCTGGAAAGGCTGGATGCTAAGTCATTCAGCCTTTTTGGTGTTTGAGATCTGGCAGAGCGCTCCGCCTACATGACCGTCTAAGGTGGTGGATCATATGGATATGGAAACCCACACCTTTACCGTCATGGCAGATGATCGATAAGGCTTTCTATACTAAGAATCATCGCTACAATAAGGCCCCTAAAGGAACCTATGGAGCTAAATAAGGACATCATGAAAGCGGTCGAAACCCTGAAATATCGGGTAACCGTAGGTGATGTGGCTGCTAAAACTGGTCTCAATATTAGCCAGGCGGAAGCTGGGGTTTTGGCCTTAGCATCTGAAACCCAGGCCCACATGCAAGTGTCTGAGACGGGGGACATTGCCTATGAGTTTTCCCCTCAGTTTCGAGCAATTCTGCGTAATCAATATTGGCAACTGCGCTGGCAGGAAACCTGGGAAAAAATTTGGGCGGTTCTGTTTTACCTGATTCGCATTTCCTTTGGCCTCATGCTGATTCTGGCGGTGGTGCTGGTATTTGCGGCCATCATTGCGATTCAAATTAGTATGCAGTCCCAGCGGGAAGATGATAATCGCGGTGGCAGCTATAGTGGCGGTATAGGGTTTAATCCTTGGCTGTGGATTGGTCGGGATTGGTTTTACTGGTTTAGCTATGGCCCCCGTCGGCAGTATGGTCGGCAGTATGACTATTCGTCACGAGATCGCAATCGCCAGGGTAGTGAGCTGAATTTTTTGGAAGGTGTGTATTCGTTCTTGTTTGGCGATGGTGACCCGAATAAGGATTTGGATGAACGGCGGTGGGGTGCGATCGCAACCGTCATTCGCAACAATCGCGGTGCCGTCTCTGCTGAACAGCTAGCTCCCTATCTCGAAAACGCCAACCTCGACGACGACCTTGAAGACTACGTAATTCCTGCCCTCAGTCGTTTTAACGGTCGGCCTAACGTCAGTCCCCAAGGTGACCTCGTCTATTACTTCCCCGAGCTCCAGGTAACGGCTAAAAATCAGAAACCCCAGTCAGTACCTGCATTTCTTAAAGAAGCCAAACGTCGCTTTACCAGTGCCAGCTCCAATCAAGTCGCCATTGCCATCGGTCTTGGCACATTGCTAGTCGTTGGCTCCATCTATCTCAGTTTTATTGCGGCTGACTTTACCGACGGAGGCTTTGTTGATCTGGTCTATTCCCTCTGCGATCTCTTCCTAGCCTATGGCGTTGCTTTTCTCGGCATCCCTGCCATTCGCTACTTCAGAATGCAGCGGCAAAACCAGAAAATTGAAGACCGTAATACTCAGCGTAAGAACCTTGTGGGCAGAACGGTGCAACGCAAACTTGACTATGCCAAGCAGTTTGCGATGGAAACCATTGTTAGTAAAGACAACCTGGCTTACACCACTGAGACTGATCTGATTGACCAAGAGATCGAGAACCGAGACAAAATTGATGACGAATGGCGCAGACGCCTTGAATCCTCCTGACACTAAATTTAATGCCTTGGTTCAGTTCACAAATATCTCGTAAGGGTGGTGCCTTGTGCCACCCTGCCTTATGTCTAGTCCGTTTGCTCCTGTCCTGACAATGTACAAAAAAGCCCCGCATCGGTAGGTAGATACGGGGCTTTTTCTATGTAGGGTTATATGACCCATTGTCTTGAAGCGTTAATAACTGTGCAAAAACTTAATCTGAAATCGCCTTGACCCTAGTCAAGAACGCCTTGACCCTAGTCAAGAACATTAATCAGTGCGCCTGCAGCGCCCCCTTGAATGGCATTTTCAATGAAGGAATCGTCATTGGTGATAATGCCAACGACACCGCTAGCGGCAGCGCCCACAGCAGCATCCTGAACCAAACTGGAATCGTCATTGTTACCGCGTACGGCCTCAACAGCCGCTCCAGCAGCCGCCCCGTTAACAATGTCGTCGACACCTGCGTTGTCACCGACAACGGTACCGGTCACAATACCTGTACCAGCGCCAATGCCAATGCTTTCCAGAAGGTCAGCTGAACTGGGTGCTGCCAGAACTGAACCCAAGGTAACAGTAGTCAATCCAGTAACAAACAATGCAGTCAGTGCTTTTTTCATGGTAGTAACCCCCAAAGGGTCATGAACGATTGTTCTAACTATCTCAATTTTAGCTAACCGATATCTGATACGACCCTGAACTCTGCATAAGAGTGACTTAAGTCATACTGAATCTTGCATGTGATCGTGATCACTGCGATCGCAGACTCACGCCGTTCAGTTTTCTTTGCGCACTAGGGGATTAACCAAATCATTTAAGCCCTCACCGATGAGGGATAACCCGGTCACCATGCCCGTAATGGCTAGTCCTGGAAAGAGTGCGGTCCACCAAATACCTGTGGGGAGGGCGTCCAATGCCTGACGTAGGGAACTGCCCCATTCAGGTACTTCGTCTGGAAGTCCCAAGCCTAGGAACCCCAGCCCCCCCAAAATGAGTACCGCATCTGCTGTATTGAGGGTAAAGAGTACGGGCACACTCTGCACCACATTCAAAAATAGGTATCGAGACAGCACGGCCCATGTCGAAGCTCCCATGGCCTGAGCCGCCTCGACAAACAGCTCCGTTTTCAGGCTAACGGTGTGGTTACGCACTACCCGGTAGTACTGAGGCACATAGGCAATACTCAAGGCCGCAGCTGCATTCACCACACCCTTACCCAAAATAAAGGCTAGGGTGACGGCCAAAAGCAGCACTGGCAGCGTGTAGATCGTGTCCATGAAAAACAGCAGACCCCGGTCCAGCTTGCCACCGAGATAACCGCTGACCATGCCTAAGGGAACGCCCACCACCACACTCATGGCCGTTGCCAACAGCACCACCTGCCAGGCTGCCCGTGCTCCAAAGAGGGTACGAGCAAAGACATCATAGCCCTGGCGGCTGGTGCCAAACCAATGCTCACCAGACGGTGGTACATGAATGGGGTTTTCCAACGTCACCAATGGATCCTGGATCCATCCCCAGTTCTGCATCAGCGGTGCAAACAGGGCAACGATGACAAACAACAGGGTGATGGCGATGCCCATCCACATAAGTATTCGTGAAATTGTCCAGCGCTTTGCCCGCAGAATGTCTGCCATAGCTATGAGAATTGAGTCGGATAATATTGTCTAACGCTGCGGGGCAATGGAAAAGGAGAAATATGGAACCTATGTAGAGGCGTTCCATGGAACGCCTCTACATTCATCTCTAGATTCATCGATTGATTGCGTCGAATAGTTCTTCCACCAACTCACCAAATCCTGCGCCCTCTTCTGCCTGGGTGACAAACGAAGGGTGATGGGTCAGCGTATCTAAATAGTGACGAACATTGGCCACACCAACGGAATGGGGAAATTGTGCAGGATCAAACATACTTTCATCGTTGGGGCTATCACCAATGGTGAGTACTTGGTGATGGGCTAGATCTGGAAATTGCTGGGCGACGACCTGGGCTAGACCGCTAGCTTTGTCTTGGGGCAAGGGTTTGATGTGGCATTGCACGGTGCTGTAGGTGAATCCCCAACCGTTTTCATGACAGTTGCTAGTCATCCACTGCAAATCGTCTAGACTCAATCCGGTCACATCAAAGGTCCAGTCCGTTAGACGAAAAGGGTTATCGCTGGATTCTTTGAGTTGAGGGTATTGTTGGCGTAACCGGTTAAATTGTTGTAATAGCAACTGTCTATGGTCGTTGGCGAGCGGTTGTAGGAATGTGGGATGTCTATTGGTTTTGGTGAAATAGAGTCCGCCGTTTTCTGCGATCGCAAGCTCCACAGACAGATAGTGTAGTAACCCATTGACCCAACCTGCTGAACGTCCAGTGGTGATTAATACAGGCATGCCTGATGCTTTGAGCTTTTCTAAGGTGATTAGCAAAGATGGAGCAAATTCACCTTGGTGGGTGAGGGTGCCATCCATATCTGTTGCCAATAGCCGAATTTGAGCCAGTGCTTGGCGACATGCCTGGGTTGTGAGTGCCTGTAACCGATTTGATGCCATCGTTGCTATACTGCTTCTGCCTATTTCTAAGGGCTATGGTGCCAGACAAGCACTAGATTTTGATTAAGTAATTCCCTTGTTATCAAGAAACTGATATACGTTAGAAGCGTTAGCAGCCAACTCTTAATTGCTCTACCGTAATTTGTGCAGATGGCAGACACCCAATAGTCACTTATCCTTGTCAAGGTAAAACGTTTGAGCCCATTAATCTATGGCAACACTCGTACCCGATCAGCGCAACTACTACTATCTCTTAGAGGCGGAACGAGCCGGTATTCATAAACCCATTCTGGCGGGTCTCTATACGGTACATCAGGCTCCCCGGCTGATGGATGGTGAAACGGGTCTGGGTATAGCACCTGCCAATAAGATTGCAGTGGCTCAGGTCAACACCTTTCCTGAGCAGGTACAGTATGCTGCCAATACATTACGAGGGCTAACCAATACCCTGACTGCCAATGGTTGGAGTGGCAGCGATTTATGGGATGCCCCCAAGGGGCGCTACAGCGATCGCTTCATCGAGCGGATTGCTGAAGGCTATATGCCACCAGGGGCTGAAGAAAACTCCGCGCGCCTAGAAAGCTGTAATGCTGAAAAGCTTTTAGCGGCCTATCTTGAAGACATTAGCTATGACTATGGTGCACAGGAGTTGCCCCATAATTTGGCCGAATTAGATGATGAGCTACTGGCATTAGCCGATCGCATCGCCCCCAACTACAGTCGTCTAGATTTTCAGCGAGAAGCACTACTGGAGGTTGCCCGCATCTGGCGCAAGCTGGACTCTCACCGGAGTACCATTGAAGCCATGAAAGTTCCCATCAACAATGATGTAGTGGATGAGGCAGCCCTGGATAAAGAGCTAACCAACTTTATCCGCCAGGTATCTCGCTTTTATTCTGGCTATCCCCATCAGCGAGAAGCACTGTTGCGCTTAACCCAACTATGGCGGCAGGTAGATTCCCGGGAAGAGGCGATCGAGTGGCTGCGCTCCCATGATCCACGGGCCAATGAAACCAACCTGCAAATTGTAGATCCGGCCTTGATTGCTTTTGTGCAACGGCTTCCTGACCACTACAAAGGGGATGGCTATCATCGATTTGCACTGACGGAAACCTATCGGATGTGGAAGGAACTGGATTCACGCCCGACCGCTTTGAGCGAGCTAGGGGTAACGCCACAGTTTCTCAGTGCCAATAAGAATAATCCCCCTGCCCTAGCAAAAGCGGCTAAGCAAGTCGATCAGGCTTTACTGGCCTTTATCGACAATGTGCCCAATGTCTATAAAGAGACCGAAGAGCAACGAGAGGCTTTGATCCGCCTGGTGCAAATCTGGCGAAAGCTAGACCGGCGTGTAGATTCGATTCAGTCGCTGTTCGATGATGTGCGGCGTATGACCCGTGCTAATCGTGATTCGGTCGAAGCACCGCCAGCTCCGAAACCTGCACCCCTGCCACCACGCCCCAGCCGTTGGACACCCCATAATCTTCAGTTAGGGGCTTCAATTATTCCCAATGGCAACTTTACCTGGGCTGAGGCTACCCGTGGCGGTACACGCATGCCTCCCAATCAGTCTACTGTAGATGCTATGGTGCGCCTTGCTAAGCTGGCTCAGCAAGCTCGCGATCGCATCGGTCGTCCCTTTCATATCACCAGCTGGTATCGTCCACCCGATATCAATCGGCAGGTGGGTGGAGCTTCCAATAGTCGTCACATTGTGGGTGATGCCATCGACTTCTATGTCGATGGTCTTTCTGGAGATCAGATCTACTGGGCATTGGATCCTTGGTGGCCCGGTGGATTAGGGCGCTATCGCCGTTTCCCTAGGCTGAGCCATTTGGATGCTCGGGGATATCGCGCACGATGGCGTCACTAATTGCACCTATGGCCATCGAAAATTCACAGAGGCTTTACATGTGTTTAGATATATCCTCTTAGTCCGGAAACCCTTGCCCAGGGCATGCTAAATGTAACCGGATAGCACTATTCCTTAGCTATGTCTCATTCTGTTAGTGAGCTCAATCCTTTGATAGCTCAGACTCCTGTAGCTGTCGCTCAACCAAAGAATCCATGGCTGTATACTTCGATCGGTTTAGCGGTGCTATTACTGATTCTGGGAATTGTTTCTCAGATACAGTTTTCGCGGGTACGCAAAAAGCTCAAATTTGAGGCTTACAAGAATAAAGAGCTTCAGAAGCGCGTTAAATTGGCGCTGACGACCATCAGCAAGATGGAGAAAAATCCTGATTTGGTGCATTCTCGAGATTTCAACCTCGATTACCTCAGGATGAGAATGGAAGAGAAGCAGTTCCATTTTTCGGTGCTCAACCAGCTTAAGGTGAAGGTCAAGCAGCGCATCACTGTGGCACTCCGTCCACAACAGGCACAGCAGGGAGTCGTCGGCATTGCCTCCAAACCACGGGCTGTAGACCAAATCTTTGATGTCGAGTATCAGACGGTTCAAGACAACCAAAAGAAAAAGCGAGTGCTCTTTCGAATTCAAATTAAGCTGGTCAAGCTACCCACTCAAGCAACGTCGATCACGGTTCAAGAAATTATCGACTGTATCGAGAACTTCCTAAGCCCTGATCGAGACGATAAATTTTGGCAGCCCACATTGTTAGGGCGCTTAGCCACCATGCATTGGGATCAAAAAGCAAAGCCTACTCCACTGTTAGTGCTGGAACAAACGAGCGAAGGTGTAAATGTCACCTTCCGCAGTTCTAGCAACCGAGTCGCGCTTTAACGACTGTGTGGGGTCTTTCCATGGAACGACCCCACACAGTCATAATTCATGAGGTGAAAACCAGATCTTCAGCACTTGAGTGGTTTTCGTGACCGTTATTCTCACCCAAATTGACAAAAGGGAGCACACGTTTGTCGATTACCTCCTGCATGTCATCAGCAACTGCCTGACCTAAAAGCTGACGCAGATCTGGCATGACAGCCAGGGCACGGGTCCAATCAGGAATTTCAGTCCCAGTGGGGTCCTCTAGATACTGATCACCGGCTTTGATAATCACTTCTTCGAACCGTTCAAGGGTGTTTTCCTCCTTATGACGGTCGTACTGTAACCCGTTGAACTTGGCATCGACAAAATACTGCCGTGCCAGGTCTTGCGCTTCACGGCGAAACTTGATGCGTAGAGATCGCAACTGATCTTTGCCAATGACGACCTGCTCTGTTTCCGTCAATGTGCGCAGTAGGGAGTGCAAAATGTCGCGACACATCTTTTGCAGTCCCTGGCTAGGTGATTGCCCCACATCCTGGTGCTTATGGTCAAAGGTGCCCAGATCTACCTGGGCGATTCGCTTGAGGGCGACGTTCCGATAAACCTCGGCTAGCAATCCAACTTCTAAACCCCAGTTAGCTGGAATACGAGTAGTCAATGCTAAATCGCTGGTTAGGGCAAACTCACCGGAGAGGGGATATCGATAAGCCGATAAGTAAGAGATGTAATCCCGGTGCCCCCATACATCCATCAAAGAATGGAGTAATGGGGCAACAAACAGGCGCGTGACGCGACCATTGATTTTTCGGGGTTCGCTGCCGATGCGAGCGTAGTAGGCTTTGGTAAAGGCAAAACCAAACTCAGGCTCTAAGAGAGGAAAGAGAAGCTTGAGGGGATAGGCACGATCGTAGGTAATAATGTCTGCATCGTGGAGTGCGATCGCGCCAGCATGCAGCGTCGCCAATCCCAGACCTAGCCAGACGGCTCGACCCTTACCACGGTGCATCAAAATATCAAGCCCCTTATCCTGGAGTTGCTTGAGCAACGCTATGACGCGGGGGCCATTCTCCCAAATGATATGAGTCTTCTGAGGTAGAGGGTCAAAAAACTCAACCGCTTTAGCATACTGCTCTGGCGTATCTGCATAGAGACTGACGACGACGGTATTCACGAATGCGCAATCCTTAAGGTGATCGCGAATACGGCTGAGAGCGGGTCTTTCTAGCTCGTCATAAAGGGATGGAATTAAAACAGCGGTTGGCGTATCGCGAGTCAGCTCCAGTGAACGCTCCTCCAATCGCGATATATCGCAACCAAAGTCATGAATCGTCGTGATTCGTTCCTGCTTATAGTCCATATAATCCCTTACACCCGTAGTGTTCAGACATATCATAAGAAAAATATTAAAAAAAATGTGTCCCCAACGCTACAGCGTAATTTGTAACAGTACATACCAATCCTGATCCCCTTGCACTGTTAAGGAATCACTCGCTTACCCCCTGATACCAACCTGTATCAGGGGGTTTAGACGATTATTAAAGTAACTACATCAGCTGTCCTAGAGATGCCAAATGCTATCGCAGCCAGTTTTTCAGGCGAGAGGCAACCTGAGGACGACGGAGCTTGCGCATTGCTTTGGTCTGGATTTGACGTACCCGCTCCCGAGAGAGATTAAAAATACCACCCACTTCTTCAAGGGTATGGGGTTCACCTGTGGTCAAACCATAGCGCAAAGAAATAATGTCCTTTTCACGCTCTGTGAGTACCTCTGTCAAAACATCAGATATTTCCTGACGCATCATGGACTCATTCATCCGAGACTCAGGCGACAGAGTACTGCCATCTTCCAGCAGTTCCATTAGCTCCGTATCTTCGCCTTTTCCTACGCGATGATTCAGAGATAAAGATTTGCGCCGCACCTGCTGTAGACTGCGCAACTGTTCAGGAGTTAAATCTAATTCTGCCGCTAGTTCAGCCTCAGTAGGGGTGCGGTTCAGCTGTTTTCGAAGCTCTCGCTGAGTTTTCTTAAGTTTATTGAGCTTTTCTACAATATGAATCGGTAATCGAATGGTTCTTGCATCATTGGCAATCGTTCGGGTAATACCCTGGCGGATCCACCAGTAGGCATAGGTAGAAAACTTATAGCCTTTGTCTGGATCAAACTTTTCAGCTGCGCGATTTAGCCCCAGAGCACCCTCCTGAATCAAATCCAGAAATGGCACACCTCGATTGAGATAACGCTTGGCAATGGAAACGACAAGACGCAGATTAGAGCGAATCATCTTGCGCTTAGCACTGCGGGCATACTGTAGGCGATGTTGAAAATCAGCTTCGCTACAGTGCAAGGCACTGGCCATTTCCAGGCGAGTGGGAGTACGTTTCAGCTCCTCACCCATTTTCTTGGATAAAGCTTCTACATCAGCTAGAAACTTAACTTGACGAGCTAGCTCAATCTCCTCATCAGCCTTCAGCAGAGGGTAGCGCGCCATTTCTTTAAAGAACGCTCCGACAGCATCATCAGCCAGGGTCTTCTTATAGGCAGAGGCTACTTCTGCGGTCAGCTCAGCGGCTGGATCAGCATTGAGTTCCTCTTCTTGATCAGCACTCTCCGATCGATTCCAACCAGGGAGATTTGATTCTTCGTTAAACTGACTATCTTGACGATTCTCGCTCTCGGGTTTGGGCGCTTGGTCTACCTCAGTCCAAGGTTCAATTACTGCTGTTTCTGGGGAATTAACAGAAGGAGCCATAGTTCCGCAAGAAAAAATCTGTGCCTGAAGGGTTCTGAAAATGTAGCCGAAGGACGTCGTTAACTATCAATTCAGATGAGACTGTATGCAGCCCCAATTACACTATACCAATCTGATTCTGGAGCACTGTCCATTGTGATATTTTCTGAACGATGAAAACTCTTATTTATCAAGGTTTTTGTAGCTTTTGTAACGTTTGATTCCATTCGTTGCGCCATGTAAAGTTTTCATGACATTTAATCCGGAAATCATGCTTAAAAACCGCTTATTTTTGTTTTTTATTTAATAACTTAAGTCCTTTATTTTTTGTTTGTTAGACGTCTATAGACGTCTATGTTTATTATTAATTTAGATTGCATGCCTCAACCTGAACCCCCCTCTCCATATGCTGTTGAGCTTGTTGAAGTGCTGGTAGATTGCCCTGGGATACAGGAACTTTATACATATGGAATTTCTGGGAATTTATGCGTTGAACCTGGCGATATTGTCAGTGTGACCTTTGGGGGACGTCAGCTAGGTGCGATCGCAATTCGTTTGTCCTCAATGGCAACAATGCCAAACCTGGATTATCAGCTCCGTAATATCGACACAATTATCAGTCAGGGCTTTTTTTCTAAAGATTATTGGAAATTATTAGAACAAGTTGCTGATTATTATCAGACTCCCCTGATTCAGGTGATTCGAACAGCTTTGCCACCTGGTTTGTTAGGGCGTTCTCAACGCAGAATTCGCCTCAAATCTTTACCCCAAGATACGGCCTTTTTATCTGGGTTAGACGCCCTGAGTCCGCCTGCGCAGGCTCTGATAGAAAGCCTGCGTCGCTCGCCTCAAGGCGATTACACATGGCGCTATTTGCGACGTCAACATGAACGGGCCAAGGCGGGGTTAGATCAGCTACTGCATCAGGGGTGGGTAGAGAGTTATCTAGCGCTTCCCAAACCCCCCCGCCCCCAACAGCGCCAGGCCGTGAGTTTACTGGCTCCTAATGTTCCCACAGACGACCTAACTAACCGACAGCAGGAAATTTTAATCACTCTGAAACGTCATGGGGGTGACCTATGGCTCAGTGATGCCCTACAGCGACTAAAAACGACCAGTGCCACTCTGCAGCGACTCGCAACTAAAGGCTATCTGCTGATTGAGCCAAGAGAGCGTTTGCGGGTGAGTCATCACTCGCAAGCTCCCGCAGACCATCCGAAAAAACTCACAGATGAGCAGTTTCATGGGCTATCTACCCTCAATCAGCTGTCTGGTTATGCCCAGGTCTTACTGCATGGTGTAACGGGGTCTGGCAAAACGGAGGTATATCTACAGGCCATTGCGCCGCGTTTAAAGGCGGGAGATTCAGTATTAGTGTTGGTGCCTGAAATTGGACTTACCCCCCAGCTAACAGACCGATTTCGGGCGCGGTTTGGTGAGCAAGTGTGTGTTTACCACAGTGGTTTGTCCGAAGGTGAGCGCTATGACACCTGGCGACAGATGCTCGATGGCGAACCCCAGGTGGTAATTGGTACCCGTTCGGCCATTTTCCTGCCACTCCCCCGCCTTGGACTCATTGTGCTGGATGAAGAACACGACAGTAGTTTTAAGCAAGACCAGCCAGCCCCCTGCTATCACACCCGCACCGTGGCCAGGTGGCGGGCAGAGATGGCGGATTGTCCGTTAGTGTTGGGTTCGGCAACGCCTGCGCTGGACACCTGGGTTGCGGTGACAGATCCAAATAATGCTGTGGGAGCATTCCATGGAACGCCCACACAGCATTATTTGACCATGCCCAATCGTGTGCATCAACGGCCGTTACCCCCCGTTAATGTGGTCGATATGCGCCTTGAACTTCAGGCTGGCAATCGTTCTGTCTTTAGTCGTTCGCTCACAACGGCCTTAGAACAGATGCAAGCTAAGGGTGAGCAAGGTTTACTTTTTATTCATCGTCGTGGCCATAGTCGCTTTGTTTCCTGTCGCAGCTGTGGCCATGTCATGCAGTGCCCAGACTGCGATGTATCCCTGGCATATCATCAACCGCAGGATGGTGGTACCGCTTACCTGCGCTGTCATTATTGCGGCTATGGGCAACGACATCCTGACCTGTGCCCCAGTTGTGAATCGCCTTACCTCAAATATTTTGGCAGTGGTACCCAGAGGATTGTGCATGAGTTGCAGAATCAGTTTCCAGGGTTGCGCTGTCTACGGTTTGATAGCGATACGACGCGGGCAAAGGGGGCTCATCGGGCTTTGTTACAGCGGTTTGCAGCCGGTGAGGCGGATGTCTTGGTAGGTACGCAAATGCTGACCAAAGGCATTGACCTGCCTCAAATTACGGTGGTGGGTATCGTTGCTGCCGATGGACTATTGCACATGCCGGACTACTGGTCGGGGGAACGCGCCTTCCAAACCTTGACCCAGGTGGCTGGGCGAGCCGGACGAGGTGAACGACCAGGACAAGTCATTTTGCAAACCTACACCCCAGATCATCCGGTAATTGGGGCTGCTAAGGACCATAACTATCATGACTTCATCAGTCAGGAAATTGAGCACCGGCAGCTGTTAGGCTATCCACCCTATGGTCGCTTAGTGCTGTTAAGGTTCACCAGCCCAGTGGAGACTGAGGCTGAAGCGGCTGCGCAACAATGTGCTCAGAAGCTACAGAAGTTGATTGCCCCCACTAAGGACCCATCGGCGTCATTGGACGATCTTGACCTGGCGGGACCTAGTGTATTGGGTCCGACGCCAGCACCTATCTTGCGGGTGGCGCGACGCTTCCGCTGGCATGTGTTACTAAAACTGCCATTGGAAAGGCCAGTGCCGGATTTGACATCATTGCGATCGCACTTACCCAAATCCGTCAGGCTCACCATCGATGTCGATCCGCTCAACCTCAGTTAATGGCCCATGTGCCTAGAACACCATATCGCGCCAATGCCATTCCGTAATGGTCGTATGGGACTGGGGACTATCGGTTTCGAGCTGTGGTGGAGAAACAGCAGCCATCGCATGCATCGGCATTGCCAGTGCTAATCCGGCTGCTAAGATCCCGCTCGAAAGCCTATTTGAAGCGTGCCAGCTTTTCATAGGGACCTCCTGGTATCAAATTAGACTGTTTCAGTTACCAGGATGAGCATTAAGTCTGAGATTTTACTGAGGTGGCCCTAAACCAATCTTAAATTTTTGTAGCCTAGACTACACGACTCGTCAGTGATGTTTCTAGGGTCAAATCTCACCAGTTAATACAGGTGGACCTTTCGGAACATGGGGATCGACGATGGCATCAACGGTAATGATCACTCTAAAAGGGGTGGCGTTGCAGAGGGTGTCCGGGACTGTCCACTGCACATTCCCCACTTCAGTGTTATTGAACTCACCGCAAAACATGGGGTCTGACGTTTCTGTTGCCACTGACCAGAGACGATAGATCTGTCCTGCTGGTAATACCGGTAAATTGTGGGACACCAGCTGAACTTCTGAATGATCAGGCAGGGTCAATAAACTGCCCGATGACTTGACAGCATTACCGGTACCTTGCAGAGAATACACCAGGGCATTGGGCTGGCGGAGAATATCGATCACTGGCTCAACGTTGGCCTCGTTTAGCTGGGCCTGGGATTCATCCAGTTTGGCTTGTAGAGTTCGCTGCTCAGCTTTTGCGGCTTGCTGTTCCATGCGAGCATTGTCTAACTGGGCTTGCAGGCTCGTCTGCTGCTGCCGCAACCGATAGTTGTCTGTCCCTATGATGGCAATCATTAGGGCCGCTGCCATGGCGACCGCGTACCAGCGGCGCTGCCATGCTCTGGGTTGCCTTGATCCGAGGGCTGGTTTTCTGGTTGCTGGTTTTCTAGGCTCCATAGGCGACTGCTTGAGTTGTTGGGCTGAGGCGACGATAGTCTCTTCCAAACCGCCAGGTAGAGATTGGGGATCTAGGGCATAGGGCACCAGGGCCAAGGTTTCTTGGTATGCCAATACCTCGGCTTGCAGTTCAGGTCGCTGAGCCAAAAGTTGTTGAAGTGTGGCCTGCTCTTCCGGTGATAAATCGCCGAGGGCATAGCCTGCGAGTAAGTCATGCCAATCGGGATGCGGGTCTGTAGTGGGTGGCGAATCGAACGACATAGTGGTCTGGCAAAAGTGTGGTCTGGCAAAAGTGTGGTCTGGCAAAAGTTGGGATAGTACGTTAGACGGGGGCTAAAGGTGGTCTTGTAGTGTCTGGCGGAGCTTACGCAGAGCTTGTCGAGAACGGGACTTAACGGTGCCTAGGGGGACATCCAGGCGCTGGGCAATTTCTGACTGACTAAGTCCCTCGTAGTAAGCAATTTCGATGACCTGGCGTTCTTTGTCGGAGAGTCTGCTGAGGGCTTGGCGGGTGCGCTCTCCTCGCTCCGTCAGGGTGGCCATGTCTAGGGGGGTGGAGGCTACATCTGCCATCATGAGGTGCCATTTATACAAACGCTGGCGATGGGAAGTTTGCGATCGCAACCGATCAATTGAGCGTGATCGTGCCAGGACGACCAGATAACGGCTGAGGGAGCCTCGTGTTGCCTGATAGGCGTCCTTGCGCCATAGCGTCAGAAATACATCCTGGGTGATTTCTTCAGCTTCTTCATCACTGTGGAGAATGCGACGCGACAGGGTATAAACTAAGCGGCCATAGCGTTGATACAGCATCCGCAGAGCCTCTACTTGACCAGCTCGCAAGGATGCCAGCAGATCTGCATCGGAGGAAATGGCATCGGATGTAGCCGTTTCCTCCCAAGATTCAATTGGCCCCATAGGTTTAATCAGAGACTCCTAAGCTTGAACAGGCATATTAATAACATCGGCAAGGACCGAATGCTGTCAGCATACTATTGAGTTGTTCTATCAAACTCTACGGAGCCATGACACCGATTGAGTTGTTCTATCAAACTCTACGGAGCCATGACACCGGTGGATTGAAGTGGGATGACTTGGATTACAGATAAAACCCGGCATAAATCACCCACATTAATCCGTTGCTAACTAGTAACAGGCCTTTAACCCAGCGTGATTGCAATAGTTGCCAAACCCGTATGCTAGCCACCATCACCAAAAGAAATTCCACCAGGGCCACGATGCCCCCATGGTGATCAGGGTCCCAATAGGAAATTGAACTTTCATATCGAAAATTGCTGAAGGGCCAAAAATGCCGATGACCATCGTCTACGTGCACAGGTAAATCGCCCAGGCAGTGCAAAATGACGCTAGCGGCTAGAAAAATAACTCCGAGGCTCAAGGGCTGCCAGACTGGATAACGTCTTCCCACCCAGAGGGCGAGGGCAATGACTAACAGCGCCAGCGGAATCGAATTGCCCACATCAAAAATTGTTTGCCAGAACGGCTCATAGTAGGCCTCACGCCAAATGGTGGCTTCATCCATCTGGACTATCAGTTTGGCCCATCCATAAAAGCCAAACATGGCTAGATCTGGCACCAGTGCTCCCCAAAAAATGGAGGGGTTGAGGTGCGATCGCGATCGATGGCCCAGCAGTGCAAGGTTAAGGATGACGTGGCTCGGGGTGTTCATGGGGGAATCGTAAGCAATGGTTGGCAAGGGATTAGAGAATGGGTTTGCAAGATAACCCCTTACTCCCTACCCTCTAATCCCCTGCCGCGATAAACCAATCAATGAGTTGTCTAGCAATACTGAGCTTGCCAGGCACAGGGGGCAGGGAGTCTTTGGTAAACCACCCTGCTGTTTCAATTTCATTTGGATCGACAACAATGTCACCGCTGGCATAGCGGGCTGTAAATCCAATCATAAGTGAATTGGGGAAAGGCCAGGGCTGAGAACCAAAATAGCGAATATCTTTGATCTCAACCCCCACTTCTTCTCGCACTTCACGCGCTACGGTTTCTTCTAAGGACTCTCCCGGCTCAACAAATCCGGCCAGCACACTGTACATGCCCTCCCGAAACCGGGGGGCACGGGCTAGTAGGACTTCAGATCCGCGAGATACCAGCATGATGACCGCAGGCGATAGCCGGGGATATTGCCTGAAGCCACACTGGGGGCAGCACTTGACTCGTTCATGTTTTGACTGCTCCATGGGCGTAGCGCAGCAGCCACAGTACTGGTGGGTGCGATCCCATTCCACTAACTGGGTGGCGCGTCCTGCCAAGGCAAAGAATGGATCGCCTAATAGACCATATAGGTTTCGCAATGGTCTCAGGTCGAGCCCTGCCGGTAGCTCTAAATCTGAGGGTAGTTCTGCTCCGTAGCAGGGTGAGTTGACCAAGGTGCCCAGGTATTGCGATCGCACCACCCTAACCCCTAAGTCTTCTAACGTTTCCACCTGAGGAATCCCGATGGTTTCCTGCGTACCCTCCACCTTAAGGGTCACCAGCATCCGAGAGCCACAAAACCCAAACCACCACCCCAAACCGGCAGGGGCTGCCGTCGGATCAACGCCTGCAATAAAACCTGAGGGCATTGCAAAGGGGGACGGCTCCTTCATATCAGGAGCTGCTAATTCATTCATGCTGCTTAGCCTGTGCAAACTGCCTGCGCTATCTTACGCTAATGCTCGATCACACCCCATCCCCATGTCATGACCGATCAACCCTTAATAAGTTCACCCTCTATTTTTGCGAGCATACGGTCAGGTCAGGCCTTGATTGTCGGTGGCAACCGGGGCATCGGCCTTGGCTTTGTCAAACACCTGCTGAAGGATCAGCGGTTTGATCAGGTGTTTGCCACCTACCGGACTAAGACTGCTGCGTCAGAACTTCTGGAGCTTGCCCAAACCCATGACAGGCTGCATTGCATCGCCATGGACCTAACCGATGAAGCAGCGATTGAAAGCGGGATAGCTCAGATTAAAACGATGACCCCTGAGTTACATTTTGTGGTTAACTGCGTGGGCTTTTTGCATGATGGTGCGATCGCGCCAGAAAAAGCACTCCGACAGCTACAGCCAGATCATCTGATGCGCTATTTCCAGGTCAACAGCATTGGGGCAGCCCTACTGGCAAAACATCTACTACCATTGCTTAATCACAAACAGCCCAATGTTTTCGCCACCATCTCTGCCAAAATCGGCAGCATTGAAGATAATCGCCTTGGTGGCTGGTATGGCTATCGAGCCTCTAAAGCGGCTTTGAACATGCTCCTCAAAACAGCTGCCATTGAATACAGTCGCCGGAGCCAGCAAACAGCGATTGTGCTGCTTCATCCTGGTACTACGGATACACGACTGTCAGAGCCGTTTCAACGGGGGGTGCCTCCCGATAAACTGTTCCCAGTCCCAAAAACCGTAGGACTCCTCATGAATGTCTTAGGTAACGTCACCCTAGACGATAACGGCTCATTTTTCTCATGGGATGGCAGTCAATTGCCTTGGTAAACAACTAAGCTCCTATTTTTGAAGTTTTGCAAGAGACATTGGCGTTTTATTACTAAATAGCTGAATTCGTACGACTCCTTAGATAAACTGACTTCAGTCTTCAGAGTTTAGGACCCTCTGAAGTTCAATACCGAACCGGTTCATTTAAAAGCACCTATACTAAGGCCACTCCAGCAATGCTGCTCTGCTAGTTGGGGTGGCTTTGTTATGCGCAGATTTTTATTTTTTCTTAATCTTCTGCTGAAGTTATCTTATCCTGAGTGCAGTAGTCTTGCTCCGTTATTGTTAAAGTTAGCGTTAAGGGTTCCTTGCATGGAGGCTTGTGATTTAGATGTTTCGTCCCAAGGCCAGTCACAAGCACGGTTTCGACACCTATTTCGAGGCAGGTCTGCACTTATAGCGACCCTGCTTGTTATTTGTAGTGGTGGCCTTTTATACGGTGCTAGTGAAGTAGATACCCATACAACGGCTGATTCTTCCATTGCCTTTAATCAAGAGCTGCTGGATGGCATTGAGCGAGTAAAGGCGAGTTTGCCCTCCCCTGCCATTGCTCCCATTGTTTTCAATACCTGGGTTGATGAAGACTTGGCCGATGATGTTCTTGAAACAACACCGTCACAGACATTCTCAGCTACTGACTATTATTGTTTGCCCGCTCCGCAATCTGCGGATTCTACCGAGAGTCTTGGGCACACATTGTCAGCTCTAGGCACTCAGGTAAATCAAGACAGTCAGAGCCAAATTTCGCAATGGGTGGCTAGTCTGACCGCACAGATCGAATCTGCACGCTGGCCACAGCTTCATGACCGTGCCCAATTGTCCAAAGTACCTGTGATTATGTATCACGATGTACTCCCTGAAAAAGAAGTTTTCTTCGACATTACCCCTGGACGCTTAAACGAAGATTTTCGAGCGATTCGTGCTCAAAATCTAACACCCATTAGTCTCGATCAGTTGGTTAATCACCTTAGAACCGGGGTGCCTCTGCCTGAAAAACCTGTTGTTTTGACCTTTGATGATGGGTATGTAGGTCATTACGACTATGTTTACAAGTTAGCTAAGTATTACAACTATCCGGTAGCCCTCTCTATCTTTACAGACAAAGTTGACGGCAAGATTGTGGGACGCTCCACCCTTGACTGGGAACAAGTGGAAGAAATGGCCCAAGACCCATTAGTAACTGTTATCTCTCACAGCGTGACGCATCCACGGGATCTGCGAGAACTGCCAGATGAAGACTTGCGCTATGAATTAGAGACATCTAAGGAACGCTTAGAGACAAAACTCGGCATCCCAATTCATTACTTTACCTATCCAGAAGGCAAACATGATGAGCGTGTTGTAGAGGCTGCCGAAGCAGCAGGCTATCAGGCTGCACTGATTATGCGTAATGATTCAGGTCGATTTGCAGGAGAGTCAGAAAATCTTTTGACCATTGAGCGATTTGGTGAATCTCGTTTTTATGAAGTTATTGAGTCAGCGTGGGGTGGTCCTCCGTTGTCAGGCTTTAAACCTACCCCAAACTTCAAATCTCCTATTCAACGATTGGAGATCGAGATCGATGAGATCCCGATGACCTTGATTAGCGGTGGTCAACCTACAACCATCCATGCTGATAGCCGTTACCCTCTGGCTGACATTGTTGCTGACTCCGATGCGATTGCTGCTGTGGATGGTACTTTCTTCTCTCTAGAATTCCTGGACTCTAACACTATGATTGGGCCGGTGCTCAGTCAAAACACAGGGGAATTTATTCCTGGAGATGAAGGTGATATTTACAAGCTCAAAGGTCGTCCCTTAGTTTTAATGAGCCCTCAGGAAGCCAAGTTTCTTCCTTTTGACCCAGCACAGCACAACACATTAACAGGCATTCAAGAAGAGATGCCGGACGTAACCGATGCGTTTGTTGGTGCAGGTTGGTTGGTGCGGGAACAAGAGCCCCAATCTGCAGCTACATTCAAGAATCTGTTTGCCTATGAGGAGCATCGATTCCGGGCATTTTGGGGCATAAACATGGAAGGACAACCTGTTGTTGGTGCCACCCACGCTCAAATTGATTCGGTAGGTCTAGGTGAATTGCTGATGCAAGCAGGTTTTCACCATGCAGTCATGCTAGATTCCGGTGCGAGTACTTCCCTGGTGTACCAAGGAGAATCTCTGATCGGGTTTGAGTCACGGACGGTACCCCATGCGGTGGCATTAGTACCCTCGGCTGGTAGTAGCTGTGGTGTTGCCCAGTAATCAAAAATAATTTTGCAGAGACGTTGCATGCAACATCTGTACGCCAATAAAGTTAAAGCTTGGGGAGTTGTGATGCCTAATTAGTGGAGACGATGATTGCATGGAGCGGACGCAAATTGTTGTGATTGGCAGTGGCATTGGTGGCCTCTGCTGTGCAGCGTTATTAGGGCGCTATGGCTACGATGTCATCGTGTGCGAAAGCCACAGCATCACGGGTGGTGCAGCCCATGGATTTGAGCGAGGTGGCTTTTTATTTGATTCTGGTCCGTCTCTGTACTCAGGCCTATCCCATAGCCCGTCTCCCAATCCATTAAGACAGGTGCTAGATGCCATTGGCGAAGATGCAAATTGGCTTAATTATGATACTTGGGGATGCTGTTTGCCAGAAGGTGACTTTGACACCACGGTGGGTTCAGATCAGTTTTGTGATGTTCTACAACAGCTACGGGGGGCACAGGCGGTGCGCGAGTGGCGGCATTTACAACAGGTCATGCGGCCCTTAGGGGCTGCCGCCATTGCTTTACCACCTGCCGCGATGCGATTTGACCTGGGAGCTTTTCAGACCGTTAGGCATTTTCTACCGTCGTTGCTCCAACAAGGCGTGCATGTAGCTAAACTCACTGGCCCCTTCAGCCGCATTATGGATGGCATAGTGCATGATGACTTTGCCCGTCATTGGTTAGATATGCTGTGCTTCCTGCTTTCTGGATTACCCGCTACGGGGACCATAGCAGCGGCAGTGGCCTTTATGTTTGCTGATTGGTATCGCCCCGGTGTACAGCTTGACTATCCCCAAGGTGGCAGTGCTGCTTTAGTGGCTGCCCTAGAGCGTGGGCTAAAAAAGTATGGTGGTGACATCAGGTTAAATGCCCACGTTGAAGAGATCTTGTTAGAGGGGGATCAGGCGGTTGGGGTGCGTTTGCGTAATGGACAGGAGATTCAAGCTACAAAGGCAGTCATTTCTAATGCATCGGTTTGGGACACTCTCAAGTTGTTACCGGCACTACCTGCAAAGTATAAGCGGTTTGAGCAAAAGCGCCAGGCCACCCCTGAGTGCGACAGCTTTATGCATCTACATCTGGGGATTGACGCCACTGGCCTGGATCAGTTGGCCTGTCACTACATTGTTGTTAATGACTGGAGTCAGGGGATAGATGCACCCCAAAATCTAGTACTAATTTCTATTCCGTCAGTGCTAGATCCAAACTTAGCACCAGATGGCAAGCACACGATTCACGTATACACGCCTGGCAATGAACCCTATGGGGTATGGGCTGGTTGCGATCGCAAGAGTGCTGAGTATGCCCAGTTAAAACAGCAGCGAGCTGAGGTCATGTGGCAAGCGCTGGAACGTATTATTCCTGATATTCGCTCTCGATGTGCCGTTACCCTGGTGGGCACCCCCCTAACCCACGGACGTTTTCTCCGTCGCCACCACGGATCCTATGGTCCTGCCATTCGTGCTGGGCAAGGTGTTTTCCCTGGTCCACGTACACCAATCCAGCAACTTTGGTGTTGCGGTGATTCGACATTTCCAGGCATTGGCTTACCTGCCGTGGCTGCCAGCGGTATGGTGTTAGCCAATACTTTAGCGCCTGTTAAACAACATCTGGAGATGCTACGAGACATTAATGTGCTGAATTCCTAAAAATCTCTCTAGTTTCTACTCCCGATTCTCCCTCTCTTATGAAATACTCGGTGCAGTTACTGGAGCTCTACTGTGAATTTACGTCTGTATCTAGATACGGCTGACACTGCTGTCTGGGAAACCTGGCTACCCATAGGTATCTTTTATGGGGTCACGTCTAACCCGCTGTTGTTAGAACGGGCACAGGTTGCCTGTACTGTTGACTCATTAACTCAGTTAGCTGCAAAAGCGTTTAGCCTAGGAGCTAAGGAAGTTCAGCTGCAAACCTGGGGTGATAACAAACAGGCTTTAATCACTACAGGGCAGGCTTTAGCTAAGATTGATCAGCGTGTGGTAGTGAAAGTTCCCATTACACACCTAGGGACAGCCGCTGCTGCCGCCTTGATTGCCGACGGCATTCGAGTAACCATGACGGCTGTGTATGAAGTGCCACAGATTCTGGTTGCTGCTGCCCTAGGTGCAGAGTACGCAGCTCCTTATCTAGGACGAATCAATGATTCAGGCCGTAATGGACGAGAGACACTGGCTCAAATGCAACAGGCGCTTGATGGCGTAGAAAGTTCAACGCGCATCTTAACAGCCAGTATCCGTGATGTAGACGATATTGCCTATTTAGCAACCCAAGGCTTGAATACATTCACCTTTGCACCCCGGATTGCTGAAGCATTCTTTAACAGTGAGCAAACTGTAGAGGCAACAGCCGCCTTTGAGGCATGTGCGATCGCAATGGGTGCAAACAGTACACGCTAAAGACCTTTGGCAAAAGGAAGACTCTAATGAAGACTCTATGGTGTCTCCACGGTAACTTGCAACAACCTGAGGTGTGGAGTGAGATCACTCAGGGATTACAGTCTAGGATGCCAGAGCTAAAGATACATCTGGTTAATCTATGGGATACCCTGGATGATGACTGTTGGGCTTGGGCGCATGCTTTCTGTAAAAAAGTTCAAGCAATAGCAACTGACCAGCCAGAGACTCAACAATATCTGTTGGGATATTCTCTGGGTGGGCGGCTAGCCTGGCATGCATTAATCGCTAGGCCCGCCCTTTGGTCTGCGGCTGTTATTGTTAGTGCTGATCCAGGCATAGTCAGTCTTCAACAGAAAGAACAATGTTTAAGGCGCGATCGCACCTGGGCCAATCGATTTCTCTCGGAGCCCTGGGAAGAGCTATTGACCGAATGGGATCGGCTGCCTGTTTTTTGTAATCGGCCATGTGCGACGCCTCGCCTGGAAGCAGACTTTGACCGGTCAAAAATTGCGCGGGCATTTGAAGTGTATTCCAAAGGACAGATGGATGATATGCGATCGCACCTGGCTGAGCTCTCCATCCCCATTACCTACATCACAGGCAGTGAGGATAAGCGTTATCACCAAATCGGTGTGGAGTTAGCTCATCAAGTACCTAGCCTCCGCCACATCAGCATTGAGCAAGCAGGGCATCGAGTCCCCTGGGAACAGCCCGCCACCTTTCTTGAAATACTGCATCGGATACTTGTGAAATCTGTGTAATCGCTTGGAGGCGTTATAGCTATGGGCACATACCAACCAGCCATTAATGACACCCATAAATGCCTAAGCCTTTATTTTTAAAGGTTCAGACCATCCATGGGTGAAATCTTCAATAAGTTGCATTTACGTTTCTTAATTAACTGGTTACAATTTTTAATATATGAAAAACGCAGTTTGACACGCACCCTATAACCATGGCATTCAATTCTTTGCTCGTTTCTTTATTCAGGCCCAACGTCAAGTTAAATTTAGGTGCCCAGACTACCTTCGCTATAGTCAGGGTTGTAGTCGGCATCATGATGGTGCATAACGGCTTTGACAAGCTGGCCAACATTGAGAGTTTTGCGGCTGCTTACGTAGAGTATCTAGGATTGCCATTCCCTATTTTTCTTAGCTATGTGGCGGCCTACACTGAGTTGATTGGTGCTCCACTGGTTGCCTTTGGTTTGCTCACAAGACCTGCGGCTTTTGGTCTTTTGGGCACCATGTGTGTAGCCATGTATCACCACATTAAAGTGGCTGGCCTTAGTCTGCCTTATTTAGAGCTATCGGCCATTTATGCGGCTATTTTCTTGTTTTTTACGGTCAACGGAGCAGGCTTGTTCTCGATTGATGGTCTGCTGACCTACTGGTTGAATAAGAACGCTCTGTCGGAGAAGGCTAAGCAGGTGATGAAGCTGGAAAAGAGCTTTGAGGCATCATCTGCTGAAAAAACTACTGTGGCCTCCTAGGAGTACGCCAAGGTTAAAAATTTAAAATGCTGATGGATAGAGGACTGCTCTTTTTTAGGGCAGTCCTTCAATTGTGGGCGTTGTTGATCCTCGACAGACTTTAATCTAAAAAATACGGAGGCAAGGAGCAAGCCATCAATAAATTCTAAAAGTAAAGGTTGAAGAGACGTTCCATGGAACGTCTGTACACCCAAAATTTGGCAGCTAATTGATTTTATTTCCTAAGCTCATGCTGCCAGTTAGATGCCGTGCCTCTATTCGCAACAGCTAATTTTTCTCCGTAGTCAACCCCTTGAAGTCAAACAATTCGCTGTCAGCCAGCTGTGATGGAGAAACATTTTGAATACTGCGGAATAAGCTGTCAGTACGCCCCGGAAATTCTGTTTCCCATTGCTGTAACATCTGTTTAATGTTGGCGCGCTGAAGATTCTCTTGGGAGCCGCAGAGATTGCAAGGAATGATAGGAAATTCTCGATAGCGTGCATAACGCGCGATGTCGTTTTCTGGGCAATAGGTCAGAGGGCGAATAACAATGTGCTTGCCATCATCTGTGCGGAGCTTAGGCGGCATCGCCTTGATACGTCCACCATGAAACATGTTTAAGAACAACGTCTCGACAATGTCATCGCGGTGATGGCCCAGGGCAATTTTTGTTGCACCTTCTTCAGTGGCAACCCGATAGAGAATTCCGCGCCGCAGACGAGAACATAGACCACACATGGTCTTGCCTTCAGGAATAATGCGGGTCACCGTGCTGTAGGTATCTTCCTCCACAATGCGATAAGGCACGCCGACAGATTTTAAATACTCAGGTAGTATGTGCTCTGGGAAATCGGGCTGCTTTTGATCAAGGTTGACGGCTAACAAGTCAAACTTGACTGGAGCACTACGCTGCAACGACATTAACAGAGACAGCATCGTATAGGAGTCTTTACCTCCGGACAGACACACCATGACCTTGTCACCGGCTTCAATCATGGTGTAATCATGAATAGCTTTACCCACTAACCCCCGCAGGCGGGCTTCCAATTTCTTTGCATTTTTGGAGGGTAAGGTGGCAACCATAAAGTCTGTGTCACGATGGGATTTTTGCTATTTTACGCCATGACCCCAAGGGAAGATATGTTCAAAGTCTGCAATGTTGATCAGGAACCTCGCCCCTAAATTTAGCTTCATCACAAAGGGGAATAGAGGCTGAAGCACCCATATGGCCACTGTCCATGCCATGGCAGCAGCAGATCTGCACGTTCATTACCAAAATTTAACTCTAGAGGGCTAAGTCGTCTAATCTTCAAATAATCTTCGTTAATTCTTGATTCGCAACCGTATTGAGAACAACAAGTACCTGGACAGATGGCAGCCAAAATTGTATTACCGTTGGCGGAAAATTGGATTTGGGTTTAGATAGTCCAGTAACCCAGCAGCATTCATTATTGGTCAATACTAAACCAACAGATTATAAGCGTTGGATTCACAGCTAAAGGAGACATCATATGTGCGGAATTGTCGGTTATATAGGCACTCGGGCCGCTAGCAATATTTTGATTGAAGGCTTACGTAAGCTGGAGTATCGCGGCTATGATTCAGCCGGTGTTGCAACTATTAGCGAAGGTCAACTCAACCGAGTGCGGGCTAAGGGTAAACTCCAGAACTTACAGGACAAACTAGACGGTTTGGAGGACCCCGCTCGTTTAGGCATTGGCCATACCCGCTGGGCCACCCACGGCAAGCCCGAAGAGCACAATGCCCATCCTCACACGGATGGCAGTGGTCGCATAGCAGTGGTGCAAAATGGCATTGTTGAAAACTACCGGGAACTGCGGGAAGCGCTGATTGCTAAAGGGTATGAGTTCCAGTCTGAAACCGATACCGAAGTGATTCCCCATTTGATTGCCGACTACCTTGCTAAGGGTGTGGAGGGGCCACTAGCTCACGAATCCGACTTGCTAGAGGCCGTACGCCAAGCGGTGAATGACCTGGATGGAGCCTTTGCCCTGGCTGTGGTGAGTGCCGATTTCCCCGATGAGCTAATTGTGGTGCGGCAACAGGCTCCGCTGGCCATTGGTTTTGGTCAGGGTGAGTTTTTCTGTGCATCCGATACGCCAGCAATTGTGCCCCACACCCGTGCAGTGCTGCCTTTAGATAATGGCGAGTTGGCGATGCTCACGCCGTTGGGGGCGGCTATTTATGACTTCACCGGGCGACGTCTGAAAAAGCACCCTATCACCCTCAGCATTAGCCCCACCATGGTGGAAAAGCAGGGTTTCAAGCACTTTATGCTGAAGGAAATCCATGAACAGCCGGGGGTGGTGCGTACCAGTCTAGAAACGTATTTAGCCAGTGATTGGACCCCTGAAAGTGACACGTCTCCGGTGAATTTGGGGCTGGATGCAAGTTTGCTAGCAGGATTAGAGCAGGTACAAATTTTGGCCTGTGGTACTAGCTGGCACGCTAGTTTAGTTGGTAAGCATTTGCTGGAACGGTTAGCGGGCATTCCAACCGTGGTGCACTATGCTTCAGAATTTCGTTATTCCCCCACGCCACTGATTGCTAATGCCCTGACCATTGGTGTGACCCAGTCTGGCGAAACGGCAGATACGCTAGCGGCGTTGGATATGGAACAAACTCGACGGGTTGAAAAAGGTGATGCGGCCTTTGCCCCACGCATGTTAGGGATCACGAACCGCCCAGAAAGTTCACTGGGACGTCTGGTGCCCAATGTTGTGGCGACCCATGCGGGCATTGAAATTGGGGTGGCGGCGACTAAAACCTTTGTGGCGCAGTTGATGGCGTTTTACTTCCTGGCGTTGGAATTGGGTTATCAGCGGAAGACTCTATCTGGCCAGGAGCTGGCGGAAATTATTGAGGCGATGCGTCAACTGCCCACCCAGATGGAGCATGTGATTGAAAAGCAGGAGGGCTATACCGAAGAGCTGGCCCATAGCTTTACGGAAACTCAAGACTTTATCTTTATTGGCCGTGGTGTTAACTATCCTATTGCGTTGGAAGGGGCGCTGAAGCTGAAGGAAATCAGCTATATCCATGCGGAGGGATATCCAGCGGGTGAAATGAAGCATGGTCCGATTGCGCTGTTGGATGCGAAGGTACCGGTGGTTGCGATCGCAGTCCCTGGCACTGTCTACGATAAAGTTCTTTCCAACGCTCAAGAAGCTAAAGCCCGCGACGCCCAGCTAATTGGTGTTGCCCCAGCCAATGACCCTGAGGCTGAGCACACCTTCGATACTTTATTGCCTGTGCCGACGGTAGATGAACTGCTCTCACCCATGTTGACGGTGCTACCTTTACAGTTGTTGTCTTATCACATTGCAGCACGACGAGGCCTGGATGTAGATCAGCCCCGCAACTTAGCCAAGTCAGTCACGGTTGAATAAGCATTGAGTATGAGTTAAACACTTGTATAACGACAATAAAGTTGTTTACCTGAAAATAAAGTTTTATACCAGCATCGGTCCATAGCGATCAGGTGCTGGTAGTTTTTGTATTGGTTAGAGATAGCTCTTGAGTTTTTATAACTTTCAGGTGCCCCATCTATTGCCAGGGATTCTCCTATGGCCAAGCGTCAGCGCAAGACAGATCAAGTAATACGAAATCCTGCCTGATAGCACCCGGTATCGCAGGGCATCCACAAGGGAGTGCCCCTACAGGATGGTCTATTTTTAATCGGGTTTAATAAATTCGGATTTGGTATAACTATAGAAGAACGTCTAGAAGAAACACTTACAATCGCTGATCAGGTGGGAATTGAACACCCCAAAGAACCTCGTAGCAAAAATTCTGTGTCTTGAGAGAGTGTTGCTATCGGACATTGCTCAAGTCTCGGCCTCCCTTGTTAATGTAGCTACCAGATGAATTTTAATTCAAGTTCTTTCCTATACTCTGCGCTGCTTACGTGTATTAGTTTGAAGCCACATCATCAATCCTGTAATGACCAACGTCAGTAAACCTATTGCATTTAGGATTGGATAGATCAGCTCTAGATTGATGCTGCCGAATTTGCCTCGATGTAACTCTAGCAGCCATAGAAATTCATCGGTGCGACCAATAACCACAGCAAATTGGAAAAACATGCCAGTTATCAGCGTGAGTAGCAAAGGGATGGTCATAAAAGGCACTAATCTTCTATGTATCTGGCGTAGTCGAGCTTGCTTAATAAGCATAATCACTTCTCTAAAGTCTCTTTTTCAAAGACATTAGCAAAAAGGGGCCTACTAGAATCAGACCTAATAAAGCTTCACCTAAGCCAATAGAAAATCCATCCAGTAATTTCGCTTGAGAGACTGACGGAGCTACCTCAACAACAGGAACATCAGTAGGTTCTTGAGTCGTATGCATAGGCATTTCAGTTGCATCCATCGGCATTTCATCCGATGACATATCCATCATGTCATCGGGGTTGACCTTGTTAGCTTCATCAACTGTAACCGATGGTTGCTCTGTAGCCCTTGAGTGATCATGATTGGCATGGGCAAAAGCAGGCTGTACTAATAATTGTGCTATATACACGCTACTTCCCAATGCAAGTGGATATTTCAACATTAAACTGTTCATGATACTAATCCTCTCTATGTTTGAAAATCTCAATTTATCTTGTTATAGCTGCCTGGCTTTAGCAACAACTATGAGTGCTCAGCAAAAGTGGCAATTAAACCGTCTTTCTCAAACGAAAATACAGTGTAAGACTCAACATAATTTCCTGATTCCATGCCAGGAGAACCAATGGGCATCCCCGGTACAGCAATACCGGCAATATCCGGTTTTTCTGTGAGTAGTTGAGCGACATCTTCTGCGGGGATATGGCCTTCAACAATATAACCGTCCACAACAGTGGTATGGCATGACTTGAGGTTTTCAGGTACACCGTACTGCTCTTTAATCGCCGCCATGTCCTCTGTAATTTGATCATTCACCTCAAAGCCCGCGTCACGCATATGTTCGATCCACAAACCACAACAACCACAGGTAGGACTTCGAAATACGTTAATTTCGCTAGCTAAGGCTGCTTGAGAAATAGGAGCGGGTCCCTGGGCTAGGCTACAGCCAGTGACGATCAATCCTATGGTGATCAGTCCTATGCTCCCAAGTCTTTTAATGCGATTGATCATGGTCGTTTACGTGTAAACGCTAAAGCTGGGCAGATTTTCTGGCCTGGATAGCCTGGATAGTCCCAGTCTGGCACTAAGGTAGTCGGCAATCATGAAATAGAAATGAAATTGCGGCTAGACACCCTCTTGAAGTTGCACAACGGCGGAACGGGGTGTGGGTTCTGGCACATTAGCTTCGACATTGCGGGCAGCTGATACGATCAAGGCAGCTCCCATGAAGGTCATAATGGCATTTTCGGCAAAGCTAACAATTCCCAAGGGTGCTTTAGAATTGCCACCGACGCAAGCACAGTTGAGGGCCAATTTATCGATATACACGGCTTTTACTACCGAGGCGACACCGCTGAGACCCACCGCTAGAGAGCCAATACCTGTGGCTAAGGGAGCAATACCCGAGAGGAAGCCTAACCCAATGGCTAATTCAGCAAAGGGATACACCCTGGCATAGGGTTTCAAGCGCTGGGTAATGAGATCGTATTTAGCAAAGCTTTCGGCAAAGGCATTTAGATCCATCAGCTTCAGAGAAGCCAGCATACTGAGAGAAATGCCCATAAAGCCGCTCAGCCCTAGAGAAGTGGCCAGGGCCATTAGTCCTGCGGTGGAAAAGAGGGCAATGACGGGCGTGTAGGAATAATCAGCCGTTTCGGCTTCTATCTTAAAATAATTGGCCAAGTCGGTATACCCACCAATGCGTTTGTCTCCAAAGAAGATTTGCGGTGTGGTAGGGACTGCATGCTGCGCCTTAAAGTCGGCTACAGATTCAGCAGACGTTAGATGAATGTCTTCAAAATCAATCTTTTCCTGCTGCAATAAAGTAACCGCTCGCTGTCCCCAGGAGCATGAGTGTTCTGGGGTGACCATGCGGTAGAGGCGCACGGGCTGGGCTATAGACTGTGCTATGGGTATGTTAGAAACGGTTGTCGTCATGGTAATTGATCCTGAAATTAAGGTTCGTAGCGGTTCCAGGCTATTTGATACGCCTACGATAAACCCTATAGTGAACTGTAGGATCAAGGGTGCAGGAGTTATGTCAAACAGATAGTCCCTGGCTGGAACCTATACATTTCATTGCCATTTCATATTCTTAAGTTAGTTTCGAAAATACTCTCTGGTTATCTAATGTTGATTGATGCGCATTCTGCTCGTTGAAGATGAACCGGATCTTGGTAAGGCGATTAAACGTACCCTTAGCCAAGAAGCGTATGTGGTGGACTGGGTGCAGTCTGGAAACGATGCACTCACCTATTTAGAGCACGATATTTCCCTCTATACATTAGGTGTCTTTGACTGGATGGTGCCGGGACATTCCGGTATTGAGCTATGTGCATGGTTACGGCAGCACTGCTACAGTTTACCGGTGCTGATGCTAACTGCTAAGGACCGTGTCGAAGATCGGATTACGGGCCTGGATGCTGGGGCTGACGATTATTTAGTTAAACCCTTTAGTATGGCGGAGCTATTAGCAAGGCTGCGAGCGCTGCGGCGCAGACCTTCGGCGTTTCAGACAGCCCAGCTACAGCATGGACCATTGTTGCTAGATTGCGATCGCAGACTCGCCTTTCTGCATCCAAGAACATCCGCCGAACAACAAATTGAACTCACCCAAAAAGAGTTTCAACTGTTGCAGTACTTTATGGAGCATCCCAATCAAATTCTCACCCGCGATCAGGTGTTGACTCAACTATGGGAAATCGGCGCTGAACCCAGCAGTAATGTGGTGGCTGCTCAAATGCGTTTGCTACGGCGTAAGCTGGGACCGTATGACCACACGATTGAAACTGTATATGGCATGGGATATCGATTTACCCCGCCGCCGAGCGAGTAAACCCCAAAATCAACTATTCCGACGATCACGCCTCCAATTAGCAGCTTGGTATGCCGGTGTTATGGGGGTAATTCTGACATTATTAGGGTTTGGGATGTATCGTGCCATTGCCCATGCCCATGAAGTCACGATTGATCGGGAAATTAAATCTGTTGCCGATGCGCTTAAGAATGCCTTGAAAGTGACTCTTGCCGATGAGCAACAGCTGGAACAGCTACCGCCCCAACTACTCCCTGATTTATGTCTTGCTGACCAGCATTGCCTGGAACCTACGCAACAAACACCCGGTAGTCCCTATCTTCAAAGCTATTACATTCGCATCATCAGCCCGACAGGTAAACTGTTAGCAACAGCTGGAGATCGACCTCAAGGCATACCCGTTGCCGTGCCGACAGCAACCTGGCAAACCGTATGGGATGCTAATGATCAACACTACCACCAAGTTGCCTTAGAACTCTTTCCTAATGTCTCTCCAACTGTAAGTCTAACGGCTGTTGAATCAGAAAGTTGGGCCTATTTAGTCGTGGGACGCTCATTTCAAGATTTTGACGAATACCTGGCGTCAGTCCGCTGGAGAATTTTGCTAGGATTATTAGTGGCGTTGTTTCTGGTAGCTCCAGCCAGTTGGTGGCTAGCTACTCTGGCCATGCGCCCCATTTACCGTTCCTACAGCCAGATTCAACAATTTACGGCGGATGCCGCCCATGAATTACGTACGCCCTTAGCCGCGATTCGGGCTACTGTAGAGTCCGTCTTGCGATTACCCCATTTATCAGAAGCGGAAGCTCAAGATACGTTGGGGGTAATTCATCGCCAAAACCAGAGGCTTTCCAACCTGGTCAGTAATTTACTATTGCTCTCGAAGCTGGATATTCAGTCCTATCCCACTAAGCAGGCCTATTGTAATTTGGTGGATTTAATCCATGATATTGCCGAAGAGATGGCCGCATTTGCCTTGCAGAAGCAGATTACCTTAGATATTGCTGTGCAAACCGACTCTGTAGTCACTATTTTAGGTGATGAAGAAAATCTCTATCGGTTGTTACTCAATCTAGTCAACAACGCCCTAACCTACACGCCAGAAGGCGGACGTGTGACTCTCACGCTTCAGCAACAACAACAGCAGGCACTCATTTTAGTGACAGACACAGGTGTAGGTATTGCGCCAGGCGATCAGGCAAAAATCTTTGATCGGTTTTATCGGGTGGATACGGCCAGATCTCGACAGACGGGAAATTCGGGTTTGGGGCTTGCGATCGCAACCGCCATTGCCCAAGCCCATAGAGGCACCATTACAGTCTCTAGTCAGCTCGGTAAAGGCAGCACGTTTACAGTTTCCCTGCCAATTTCATCATGATTTCATTGCACACATTTATCGTGAGAAACGCGTTGATATAAAAGGTGTGTGTTATGGAAGCCCATAGTATTTTACTAGTCTCTAAGATGTGTTGTATGTGTGTATGCGCAGTCTCAGAAACAAATTAGAAGCTACTGGAGAACCACGCCTGATAAAGACTGTACGAGGGATTGGTTATGTTCTCCGGGCTCCCGTAGGTGAGTATGAGGAAAATGCCAATGAGGATGAAGATTCAAATTTGCCTGAGTTGACCTTGACCACATCCAGACCTGGAATTTTGTCGTAGAGGAAACTCCAGGTCTAGACGTGGTTTAGCTGGCACTTATCGATAACATTTCATTCTGATTTCACAATTGACCGATATAGTCTGAACTGCGCACACTGAAGTCGCATCGCAGTGTAATGAATTATCCCCCTGAATCTACTGAAGAACCCATATCAGAAGAAGATTACAAGCCTGAACATGTAGCACCTCCCCAACCCTGGTGGAAGTCATCGGGTAAAGCCCTACTGGGGTTAGGCGTTTTTGCTGTTTTGAGTACAGGCATTGTCGGTGCCACCCATATTCTCTCCTCGTCTGCTATGGAAGACCACGACATGGGCGGCCATGATATGGAGGGCATGTCCCATGATGAGATGATGCGGGTGGATGGAGCCTTCAACCCAACACCAGTTACCGTAGAGGTAGTAAAGGCGGCTCCGCTGGATGTCAGTGTTAATTATACCGGAGCAATTTTGCCTTACACAGAGGTTACTGTTTATCCCCGTGTGGCGGGTCAGCTCTCAAACTATGCTATTTATCCCGGTGACTGGGTCGATGCGGGGCAGCTGTTGGCTAACTTGGATGCCCTTGAGCGGGTCAGCCAGACGAGTGAAGCCCAGGCGTCGGCCACGGCATTCCTTGCGGCGGCTGACGCTAGCCAGTTTGAGCTAGAAGAACAACAACAGGAAATTGTCCAAATTCAGGCGGATCTGGACTATCTCATGCTCGAACGAGATCGCTTTAAGACCCTCACGGCAGAAGGGGCCACATCTCAATCTCAGTATGATTTGGCGGCATCCCAGGTAAATGCCAAACAAGCCATGTTAGAGGGCGCTAAGGCCAAACTCACACGTCTGCAATCCAAGGTGGCCAGCGATCAGGCTCAGGTAGAACGTGCCCGTGCTCAGATAGAGACGGCATCTGCATTTGAGGGCTACACCCAAATTACAGCCCCGATTAGCGGCATTGTGCAAGCCCGCATGGCCGATCCAGGTGTTGTGGTGCAGCCTGGAATGGGGATTTTCAAGATTGGCGACTATCAGCAGGTGAGACTTCAGGCCAATGTGGCTCAACAGGATGCCAATCAAATCCGAGTGGGAACGCCAATTTTGGCGAAGATCCAGGGCACGGATACAGGCGTTATTCAAGGGGAGATTACCAGCATTTTTCCCCAAGCGGATTTAGAGACCCGAACAGTTACTGTGGAAGCTGTGGTGGATAACCCGGAGCGACGACTACTCTCCGGGCAGTTTGTGGATATGGAGATTATCACTCAGCGACGCACCGAGGCGCTCTCGGTACCGAAAAAAGCTGTGGTGGACTTTAACGGTGAGGCGGCGCTCTGGGTCGCGAATGGCAGTAACGCCCAGCGACGACGGGTGACAACGGGGATGATGAGTCGCGATCGCATCGAGATTACCGACGGTCTGCAACCCGGCGATCGGATCATTACCTCGGGAAACAGTCGATTGATCGAAGGGGGAGCCGTGACCGTTGTTGATGCCCTGGGTAACCCCACCGATGATTTTGTAAGTCCCACAGGCAGTGCATTAGAACTCTCCCTGGTAAGTCCTGACACGGTAAAAGCTGGAAAAAATGAACTCACCCTTGTCTTAAATAATACGGAGACTGAAGAACGGGTAACCGTGTCTACCGATGACATAGCCTTCGACATCACCATGCCCATGAAAAACATGGCACCGATGATGGCCAAAGTGGAGTTGGCGGCCACAGACAACCCCGGAGAATTCAAAGTTAACACCCATTTAGGCATGAGAGGTGACTGGATTATAGAAGCCACCGTGACCGATGCCGAACAGGCTGGCAAAGCCCGCCTCACCGTGCCAGTGAAATAGGTTTTGCTGCTCACACACTTCTCTCAGTTACACATACCCCCATTCGAATCAATAAGACCATGAAAAACCTGTTATTGAGTCTAATTGCAGTCAGCGCGTTGGTCACTGGCTGTGCAGGAGCATCCACTCCTGACGCCACTACATCAGAGGCACCGGATACTGCTGAAACCGTCACTGATGATAAAGCGGCAATGGACACCATGGAGGGAATGGAAGCCACCAGCGAAGGTAATGTAGAGATTACCCTGGTGAGCCCTGATGCGGTACCCATAGGAGATGCAGAACTTCTGGTTGCCGTGAAAGATACCGCCACAGGTGAACCTGTCACCACTGAAAACCTGAAAGTGGAGATCTTTATGCCCATGGAGGATATGGAGGATATGACCACTGAAGCGGAAGTTTCACCGGATGCTGAACCGGGTCAGTATAAGGTCACGACTTACCTTGGTATGGCGGGCATGTGGGCCGTTAACACCACTGTTAATGAAGGGGAGCAAGAGGGCAAAGCTTACTTTATGTTTGAAGTACAATAGCTGGATTCAGCCATCAGAAAATGAACTGCCTTTGTCAATGTCCCCTTCGACTCCGCTCAGGGGACGCTGGCTGTAAGAGTTGGCTGAGCGAATAAGAGTTGGCTGAGCGAAGCCGAAGCCAACGGTATTTGATCACTAATTAGGGCAATCTCTTCGTTTTTTAGCGTCCCTAGTCATTCCCAACACTTTCTATGAAAGAATTTCTCACCCACTGGTCTATCAAAAATCCAGTTGTTGTCACCGCTCTTTACATTACGGTGATTATGCTGTCGTTACTGACGCTATTTCTCTTGCCAGTGCGGATGATGCCCTATGTGGAAAGCCCGCTGGTGTCGGTGGTATCCATGGCTCCTGGTGCATCTCCAGAGGAAATTGAAACCTATATCACCAAACCTATCGAGCAGCGGCTCAGCGTACTGGACGGGGTGCGATTTATCCGGTCTAGTTCCCAAAAGGACAATTCCATCGTCACCATTCAGTTTGCCTGGGGAGGCAATGTCGATAAGGCTGTGCAGTCAGTGCAAAACATCATGACGGCAGCCGAAGGCGATCTGTTATTTGATGGCATTAACTTTAGATCTTACTGGGTGCTGCCCATTGACCCGCTAAACAGACCCGTGCTGACGTTAGCACTCAAGGGTGAGAACTGGGATCCTCTGCAGCTGAGGGAATTTGCTGACAATGCGTTAGTGGATCGCCTGACACAGGTGGAAGATGTGCAGGCCGTGTCCATCTTTGGAGGCTATCGTCGTCAACTGCAGATCATTGTAGACCGCGAGAAGCTGGCAGCCTATGGTCTTTCCATTGTGCAAGTGCGAGATGCCATTGATGCCAATAACATTAGCCAGAGTGCAGGTACCCTAACCCAGGGAGATAGCGAAATTTTGGTTCGCACCGACGAGCGAACCCTGGGGGCAGCTGAGGTGATGGATTACCCCGTTTTAGAACAAAATGGTCGGGTGGTGTATGTGCGGGATGTGGCGACGGTCAAAGACACCTATGAAGAGCGCCGCAGCGGCTACCGCTATAATGGAGAATCGGCCCTCGCGGTCAATGTGATTCAGCGGCCAGACTCTAGCTCACCCCAGGTGATCAAGCGGGTCAGGATGGAACTGGAGGCTATCCAAAACGAGTATCCTGGCATCGAATTCCAGGAAGCCTATGACAACTCTTACCTGGTCAACCTGATTGTCAGCAGCACGTTCCAGGAGCTGTTGGTAAGCGTCGTGTTAGCAGGGCTGGTCATGTTAGTCTTTCTCGAAGACTTTCGGTCCACGGCTATCATCATGATCTCCATTCCCACCAGCCTGGCCCTTTCCACCCTGCCGTTTATCCCCATCGGCATGTCCCTCAATTCCTCCACGCTGATTGGCATGATGATGGCCATTGGTAAGCTGGTGGATGACTCCATTATTGTGCTCGACTCCATTGACCAAAAGTTACGGGCAGGGTTGATGCCCGTGCAAGCGGCGATTAAGGGGACTGGAGACGTCTTTTTAGCCAGTGCTGCGGCGAGCTGTGTGATGATTGCGGCCCTGGTGCCCACTATTCTCTCGGGTGGTCTCACAGGTCTGATGTTTGTGGGCATTGTGTGGCCGATGGTGTTTGCCTTTGTGGCCTCGTTGCTGGTGTCGATTACGCTGATTCCTCTGGTGGCAGCCTTTACCCTCAAGCCCCACAGCGACAAACCGAAGCGACAAACCTGGCTACAGGTGCTAACGACACCTGTTCGTTTTGGCTTTAACAGATTGGAAAGGGGCTACGCCTGGCTGCTAGACCTGTGTATGCGAAACCGAGAGATTACCCTGGCCATCGCTGGGGCTTCGGTGGTGCTGGCGATCATGCTGTACGGTCTTATTCCCCAGGAGATGATGCCCCTGGGGGATTCGGGACAGTTTGTCGCCACCTTAGAAATGGAGGCAGGTACCTCGTTTGCAGCCACCAATGCGGCGGCAGGTCGGTTTGAGGAAATTATCTTGCAACAGCCGGAGGTGGAGAAAGTCTCTTCCCAGATAGGCTTTGAGCTAACGCGGAACAGCACCTACTTTACGGGTTACAGCATGGGCGGTGTGAATACCGCATCAATGACGGTTACCATTACTCCCCTGGATGAACGTCAGCGCGACATCTGGGAGATTATGGACGGCATTGAAGCCGAAGCGAAACGGACGATTCCCGGTACCCGCCGCATTGCCATTAAAGAAATGGGCGTGGATGTGATGGCCACCTCTGCGGCTCCCATTCAGCTGGCGGTATATGGCGATGACTTAGAGACACTGCATCGCCTGGCTCAGGGGGTCTTAGACATTGCAGAGGCCAACCCCAACATTATGATGCCGTTTACAAGCTCAGCCCTCTCCCAGCCCGAATATCGGCTCAATATTGATCGCCGTCGTGCCCAGGAGCTAGGGTTAACGGTACAGGCGGTGTCTCAGCAGGCGTACTACGCTCTCAATGGCGGCATGACGCGCCGCTACTACAATCGTCCCAACCTGCGACAGAATTCCATTCTGGTGCGGTACGACGAAGATGCTCGCGGCACGATGCAGGATCTGTCAAATACCTACATCACGACAACAACAGGCCAACAGGTGCCGCTGAGCGTGGTGGCGACGATCGAACCGCAACAGGGTCCGACATTGATTGAGCGGGTGAATGGTAAACGGGTGGTGTATGTAAATGGCTATTACCGCAAGAATGGACCTGCGTCTATGGATTTATCCATGGCGATCGCAATGCAGGCCGGTCAAGAACTGAGCTTTCCACCGGGCTATGGCATCGACTCCATGGGCGATATGACCGACATGATGATCGAATTTGCCCGGTTGCTGAAAGGATTACTGGTGTCGCTGGTGCTGCTTTATATCATTTTGGTGATTCAGTTTGGCTCGTTTATACATCCCCTGGTGATGATGTTGTCCGTGCCACTGCAGCTGGTGGGGGTATTTGGTGCGTTGTTGCTGTTTAATCACACCCTGTCCACCGTATCGATTCTAGGAATTGTGATTCTTTCGGGGATTTCACTGTCGGCGGCAATTCTGTTGTTGGAGCTGATTTTAGCCAAGCGGAAGGAGGGGGTGCCACGTGCGATCGCAATCCGCCAGGCCGGACCTATCCGCCTCAAAGCCATTATCATGACCACTGTCACCACCCTGATTGTGATTGTCCGGCTGGCCTTTTTCCCAGAAACCGGTATGGATGCCTATTCTCCCATTGCCACTGTCATCTTAGGGGGTCTAGTGATGTCCACAATTTTGACCCTTGTGGTTGTGCCAGTCGTTTATTCCTTGGTAGACGATGTAACAGAAACTGTTAAGCGAATGCGACGTAGAACAAAGCGGGCAGAAGCCTCTCAAGTCAGATTATTGCAATGAGGTGAACGCATTTGGCTCAGTTGAGATCCTGAACCGAAGTGAGCCGCTAATTTTTATAACAACCACTGGAGCCTTTAGTCAGCTAGAGGCTTTATACTAGAACCGTAAGCAATATTAGAGCTTAAGGGAGAGCGTATTATGAAACGCCGCATTGCCTACGTTACTCTTCCCGCCTTAGCTGGAGCTGGTTTAACTTACTTCGCTCTGATCGCCACACCCCTAAGAGCACAAATGGTAAACAGACCGATGTTTGACTCTTCAAATGCTCAGTCTGATTGGGTGGTGCCCAGACATGCACAACGAGGCCAAGGTCATGGTTGGAGACATGGCCATAGACATGGGCATAGACATGGTGGTAGGCACTGGGGTGGCATAGGCCCCTGCCCAATGTACAACGGAGCCTATGATGCCAGTACGCTGGAAACAATCGGTGGTCGCGTGACTAATATTGAGCGAGTAGGTTCAAGACAAGGCATATGGCTACAGGTTGAAACAGACCAAGAGACTTTTAGAGTTCACCTGGGTCCAGCCTGGTATTTAGAAAACCAAGAGGTCAACATCACCACGGATGACACGATTGAAGTGACGGGCATTCGGGGTGCCTGGGGTGGAGAAACAACCTTTGCGGCCTCAGCCATCAACCATGCCAACCGCACCATTGAACTGCGAGATAGCAATGGATACCCATTGTGGATGACTTGGCAAACAGACCAAAACTCAGAAGTTTACTAGGATTAAGTTTCACACCTGAGCACTATTCTCCTTGGCGATATCCTCAGGGACTGTCTTGGCTACAGCCTCAGCATCCCCTGCAATCATCACGACCTACAGACCCATTTGCTGTAATCGATCAACAGCTTGGCGCACTTGTTCTCGAACCTTGTCAGCCAAACCAAACAGGGCGATTAGACGGGTCTCTTCCATAAAATGGAAAGATTTCATCCAAACTGCACATGTACGCGGCGAACTTTGATCACCTGTTGGTAAATGACCTCCTTGTAGTCAGCAGGTGGCACCATCGAATCCAGCTCAGACATCAGCTGATCGATGGATTGAATCTGGGTTCTCAACAATCCCATCACATCCATATCAAACGTAAACTCAATCGATGTCAGTCCCCGAAAACGTTCGTTTAACACCGATTGCCATGTCGGCTCATAGGCTAACCAGTGATATCCCTGGACGTTAATAGCATTGGGGGCCGTGAGGGGACGGGGGGCATACTCAAAGACCTTGCGATATCCCTCTTTATCCGCCACCGTTTCATCACCACTCACTGACTCAATAATAATTTGAGTGGCACCTAAATCACTTAATAGCGTGATCAGTTCTTGCTCTCGTTCCTCAAACAACATTGAAAAATAGTTGTTTACAGGGTAGTAAAGATGGCCCTTATCCTTAATGTTGTAGGGATAATGTCGATACATTTGTCCTGGGATCGGATGTTCAGGGGGAAAATGCACCTCAGCAGGTAAGTTATCAGGCGCGACCTGAGTGACCGATTGAGCATACCAGGGCGATAGATCCAGCTGGGCTAGCTGCTTAAACAGCAGTCGGGCATCGTGGTTACGGCGATTAATACGATTATCTAAACCAGGTTTCTCATACTGATGTTGAAGAAACGTATGAATTGTCCAAAATAGGGGAATGGCCGCCCCTGGTAGTGACAACGCGGTTAGCGTCGGCAATGAATTAATACTGGTCTCAGTGATAAAGGCCAAGGATTGGATCGCCTTTCTTAATTCAAGCTCCCCACGGGCAATTGATACATCTGTTTGTCCCTTAAAAACAGCTTGATTAATCTGGCCAGGATCACCGGAAGCTTCACCATGGGCCAGTACGTATAGAAGAGGTTTAGACAACGACTGGTTCAAGGCTGCCTGGGCATTGACACCCGCTTTTTGATGTTTGGTTCGAAACATAGCCTACTACCACTAGCCTGACCATTGTACATTTAGAGTCAAACGATGGTTCTAGATCAAAGGGCTGTTCAACAACAGAATCTTAATTAAGACTTTTTGAAGATTACTTGCCATATTGACAGTCTGACCATCCTCAGGGTGAGGCTCCCATTCAAAGGTTGGGTCCGTTCCATCAATGTATTGGGTTTTCATTCTGATCGTTTGACCCATGAATTTAACCCTTGTAAAGAATCAGGCTTGAAATGTAAAAATCATCGTTTTCCCGAGGATTCGGTGGAGAGGCCATGGTTTACACTTCTCAAGTTAGGAAAAAGTGGAACAATACTGACCCTATTAACGGCTGAGGTAACTACCCTTATGCAAGGCATTAAGCATCTATGGAGCCATTCTATAAATCGTAAGCTCAGATTTCTGGCCATTGCTCTTTTGGTGGCAGGCCTGTTTTCTGTCTCAAGTACGTTGGGCGCTTCACAAATATCATTGGCCCAGACACCTACTGACATCGTGGCTAGCCCATGGCAGCCTAAAACCGGCACCTGGCAACCAGTGCCATCCCACCGAGAAGATTACGGCAAAATCAAGGTGGTTTGGCTCCAGGGAACGCCCTACGAGATGGGTTACCAACAAGGCAGTTTACTCAAGGATGAGATTGCTTCTATGGGGCGTGAAGTGATTTCCTCCCTAAATTTTTTGGGTCGTGGATTGGCCCTTTCTCGGCTGGCTCGAAAACGGTCGTTTCCCGGTGTGGCAGAGGAATGTCGCGGTCTTGCTGACGGTGCAGAAGGGAGTGACCTCAATTATCACGGTTGCATGGTTCTGGCCCTTGGGGATGTGTATCAGGATTATTTCACACACTTGATCCCCAATGTTTTGTTTAATGTTGGCTGTGCTCACTTTATTACCTCTGGTAGCGCCACAGTAGATGGGAAAATGTACCACGGTTGGACTCTGGACAATGGAGAAGAGCCGATTCCCTACTGGATTGATCACCCGACGATTATGATCCGTCAGCCCAATGAGGGAATTCCCCATGCGTTTATTGCGATTCCCGGTGTGGTGTGGCCCAATGCGGGGCTTAATGCAGAGGGCATCGTTGTATCTAACAACACGTCTCGCCCGGCGGATTATGAAGAGGTTTCGCTGCAGGGGCGTAGTACAGTGCAGCTGATGGCCCAGGTGGCGCAGTATGCCAGCACCTACGACGAAGCTAAAGCGATTATGACTTCCCATGAGCGGATGCGGTCGAACCTGGTGATTATTTCCGACTATAAATCTAAGCAGGCGGGAGTGTTTGAACTGCTGGGGGATGAGATGGGGCTGCGGGAACTCAGTGATGATGGTGTGTTGTATATGACCAACCATTTTGCTGACCCAGATTATGTAGGTCGCGATCGCACCTATGGCGAGTCTAGTTTTAGTCGTTTCAAAAGTTTTCAGCAGCTGTTAGAGCCCGGTGGCTCCCGGTCGCTCTATGGCCAGATGAACCCTGAGAAAGTGGTACAGGTACTGCGCGATCGCACCAATCCCAATACAGGTGAAGTCAGTGATCTATCGATCTATGACGACAACACCAGCATCGGCGGCAATGGCTCCCTCCGCCAGGTGGTATTTGACCCTGAAAGCTTACGGTTCTGGGTGGCCGCCGGAGACATCCCCATTCCTGAAAATCCCTTTACCTGTTTCTCGTTGGGCGAAATGCTCGGTCTGCCAAATGCTCAAGCCTGTAATGCCCCTGCCATTAATTAAGGAAGTTGACTATGGAACCTGACAAGTCAGGATTTGCGAGATTGTACCCTGATCTGCCTCTTGTCAAAACGTTAGTGGCAGGTCTCATTACGGGCATTACCCTGGGCATTTCTCCCCTGTTTGGTGGAGTCGCCCAGGCCGCCGACACCGTTACCATGCAGTTTCTTGATTTACGGGCTAGTTTGCCCGTCAGCGATCTCGAAAAATTTGCTGATGATGGCACCTTATCGCCAGCACTACAGAACTTTTTGGGGCGCACACCTATTCCAGTAGACGCCCTATCTGTTCTACTGGATGCTGCCATTCCTGACACGGGTATTCCCCTGGGGGATAGCGATATTCAGTTTCTCTTATATCAGCTCAACAAAATAGTAGGAAACCCTTCTATCCGGGCAGATTTGACCCCATTGGCCCAGGCGCTTAATTCTGCCTATTTGGACGATAATATGTCAATTCTGGAATTAATCAAGCGCTATCCCGAGGATGAAGTTCGCTTTGATATCCGAGAGCTAGGGATTGTTTATCGAGATGTCAACCTTTTTGTTGAAACGCTGACTCCTCTCTTTAACTTTTTTAGTGAGCTGCTGCCCGACTTGGTTTGTGACTGTGATGTTACAGACGTGGCTTATGCAGATTCTGTCCTGGCAACTCACTCTTGTAGTCCCTCAGAACATACTATCTCCGTGGCAAGAACTAAAGCCCTAGCCACGGTGGCTCAAGGATCTAGAACACCCGAGTCGGAGAGCCAGTTCCTTAGCCAGCAAACCAGCAATAGCGTCAATGAAACCTCACCCCAGCCACGACATCCCGTGGAAGTCACCACCACCCTGGGGCCTTTGCTGATATCGATCTCGACGGATGAGTTGGTCACGTTTGTAGAAACCGGGGAACTGCCACCTAGCTGGCCCCTCTACATGAAGATAGCTGGTGTGGACAAAGAGAATTTTCGTAAGATTCTCACGTCTGAATTTGAACTAGATCTACTGTCATTGGATCAGTTTCTCAACCAGTTATTGGGAGAATATATCTTGTTTCAGCTGGGACGGATTATCCATACCCCGTCTCGACAGGGCAATATCCAGGCATTGCGGGGGACAATTTTGCTATCGGCGGCGGATGACAACAAAGCATCACTACTGGAAATTTTGCAAAAATACCCAGCCCGAGAGTTGTTTGTCGATATTGCCACCCTCAGTCGGTTTGGTCGAAACCTTGATGCGAGGGGTGGCGTGGGCACGGCCACAGCGAGTCTTGAGGATCTCTTAGTAGAGATACAGGTTGCAGTGGCAGCCGATATTTGCGACTGCGATCGGCCAAGTGATCCCACTTTTGTCAGTGCCCATCATCAGTTAGTGCCCAATAGCTATCGAGTCGCGAACTTAACCGATCCAACCACAATCGTGCCGCCCACGGCTATTGGAGATCTGGTTTATCTTCATGGGGGCGAGCCCTGGGAATTTGTCACCTCAAAGAATGATGTTGGCCCCCACCATTACATCAGTACCTATCGAGAGGCCATCGAGAAAGAAGTTGAGACAAATCAGCCGCGAAATTTCCCAGTTTCTGGGGTTAATTGAGTTGGTCGGCACACGTTCTCAAGTCTTCTTTCTCTATCTGCTAGTTGATCAAGGGGCTATTCCAGTTGGCATCAACTTGATCCCGGCAGCAATGCCTTGGCTCAGTGTAAAACTGGATTCCCAGCTTACACGAACGTCTAGAAGTTCAAGGCTAGGGAAACTTAGCTTTGGACTTTGCCCATTTCACCTAAGGTATATACAGTTGTTTGAGCCGTGCGTCCCCGCAGTTGAATTTGGGCTTTCTCAGCAATAACAGTGTACTGATCCGCCACATGTTGATAAGTGGCCTCGCTCATCAAAATTGGATAAGGAGAGTTTTTAGTAAGCTGCTTGGTCATATCTTGCAACCTTGCTGCAATATTGACAGTGTCACCAAAGAGAGAATAGTTAGCTCGATAGCGACTGCCGACGGTCCCAGCCACTAAGTCACCTGTATGTAACCCGATGCCAAATCTCACGGTGGGTAATCCTTGAGCCGTAAACTCTTGATTTAAATCTTTTAATCTTTCTACCATGGCCATACTTGCACCAACGGCGGCTAGAGCATCTTGCTGAACAGCATCCTTACCTGATCGCGATACTGGTGCGCCGAATGCTGCCATAATAGCATCACCAATATACTTATCGACGACACCACCATGGGACATAATGCACTCAGTCATCACCTCAAAATAACGATTTAACCACGAGAGTAATTGATCAGATGGCAATGTCTCAGCAATTGTTGTAAAACCACGAATATCAGTAAATAATAAGGTGGCAGTCAATTCTTGGGAGTGAATTTGCCCTTTAGTCAATAGTTCTTCTTTATGCTGCCAGATGAAGTTGGCCATCTCTGGAGATAAACTAATGGCAAAGAGATCGGTTAATGCTTGACGCTCTCGTTGTTCTGCCACTTGGAGGAACATCATACCTAAAAGTGTTGTACCGATGGGGGCAGCCATCGGTAGCCACAAACCGGCTATAAAGCCAAGGTAAGTGATGACAAACCACGCAGGAATCAAGGCTATTACAAAGATGAGACGTCCCCAGAGCCGCATAGGTTTTAATATCAGGCTGCTGCCCATGGCACTCAGCATGATTAAGGCGAGGGTCCAGCCTTGGGGAAGTCGATTGAGAAAACGATTGTTTAATAAGTTGTCTAAAAGAGCTGCATGTAAATATACTCCAGACGTGGGAATATCTTGTTCAAAGGGAGTTCTAATAGGATCTTCCACTGTGCCCACCACTCCAGTAGCCGTGTAGCCTACTAAAACAATTTTATTTTGAAGTTGATCAATAACAGCACTACCATTTAAGATCTCTGAGAAAGAGAGTGTTTTTAGCCCTTGGTGAGATTTCTGGCCTTTGCCAGGACGTGTCAGTCCTGGCCAGTTGATCAGCATGGATTGAGTTTGATCAAACTGCTCAGGATGCTCTAAAAACTGAACTGATTGTTCTGATAATGTGGTGGGGGTCTCTGTGATGAGTTGTGTCAAATTCTGTTGGTAGACGTCCAGCAGGGCAATGGCAAAGCTGGGGGCAAATGATGTTTGATGTCTCTCGTAGAGAAACCCTTGACGGCTGAGTCCATCTAGATCTGGTGTATGTTTGACATGCCCTAATTGGAAGAACCCTTGGGCAGGTGTTGTCAAGGTAGGTGTAACCTGGATGCTGTTACCTTTGCCATCTCCGCCAACGGCCAGAACGACATTGCTACTAAAGCTGATGCTCTCTGCTAGCTGTGCATCTTCAGGGGTGGCTTCTGGCATGAGGATATCGAACCCCACAGCCGCTGGTTGCGCTATCATTAAATGATCTAGCAAGGTGGCGTAGAGGTCGCGAGACCAGGGGTATGGACCATAGGCTGCCAAACTGTCATTATCAATGGCAACCACGACAATCCGATCATCCCACTGGAGTGCTCCAATGCGATCGCGTGTTAGGAAAAGGCCAGTATAGGCCATTTGCTCTAGGGGCTCCCACAGACCTAAGCCAAAGAGGCTTACGCCTAGGCCTGCTGCTGCCAAACTTGGGCCTAAGAACATATTGACCCAGTGCGATCGCGCCTGACCGAACCCGTTGCGAATGTTATCCTGAACCTGCTGCAAAAACTGCCTCATAGTCCATCATTCAGAGAACTGTTCCCATCGGTGCTGGATGTCTTTGTTTCAATCATTGGATAACCAGGGCAACATTCGATGTGTGCGAGATTCACCAACCGCGTTTTGAACTGTCAAAATAACAGGCTGGTTACGACTAGATAACTCCAGTTTTTGCTCAAAATGTCCGGTACGACTCACCGATAGTGCTTCTCCCAGGGCCAAGAGAGTATTGGCTGCATCAATCCGACCAGCCATATAAAAGTGATCATCTCTCCACTCATAAAGTTCCCATTGAATATCCAATTTACGGTCTAGGGAACGGGCAGGTGTGGGGGGCTCCCCTGGATGAATGATTGAAACCATGCCGGCATCGACTGGTACAGCTACATTTTGAGCACTGGCCTCCACTTGCCCTTCTAGGGTAGCCACATTAGTCTGTCCCGCATCATCGACGGAAACTCCAAATTCTGTGCCTCGTACTGCCGCCACACCACTAGGCGTATGTAGTTCTAGGCGTGAGTTTGGGTGAGTAAATCGGCGGACCTGTAGTCTTGCCTGACCCTGAGGGACATCGATAACAGTTGTTTTGCTACCGTCCGATAAAACAGCCAACTGTCGGATAGTAAGCCGTGTATTTTGAGCGACGGCAATCGTGCCAATACCATCATCGGCTGATAGGTGCGCGCTGGAGCGATTGCCTGTAATTAACCCATGCCCTACAGCGGTTAAATGATCGCCTATCTGGGCATTCTTACGACCACCTGCTAATGTGGTCACGTTACCGGAGATGCGCTCTACTCGTAACCATCGTTCTGCTGCCGACTGAGCTTCCCATGCGGGTATGAGGGTGATGCTAATGGCCGTTGTCGCCACTAGAGAGCCTAAAATGACCTGCTTCAATCGTTTGGGTCGCAGCATAAGACGCACGTTCATATTTGTATATCTGCTTGTACTCATAAGCAAGAAATAGCAAGAGAGCTCGCTAAGGCTCTCCACTATTATTTATGCCCCACCGTTATTTCTAAAGCCCCGTGGGTAGTCTAGAATCCGGACTATTTTTTTACTTTTATGTTCTAAGAGTTTTTGTATGGACCTAATTCAAAGGCACACAGGCTGTTTGCGTGAATAAATAAATAGGGATGAGAAATCAGCCATATGCCTTTCTGAAATCTGTACTTTGGCGCTTATCAGATGCTCAAGCAGTTTTCCAATAGGATGTAATCTGGCTAGTCCAATCACTTTAAATCAGTATTAGCAGTATTCGTTGAACCCGTTATTGAGATTGAGCCATGCCTTCATGAATTGCTAGTTGTTTCCAGCTGCCAGGGCCAACTTCTTTTTCAAACTCATAGGCAACCCAATCGTCTCGTCGACCTAAACGACGAGCGCTTTTTCTGAGATAGTCGAGAATAGTGAGTTGTTGTTCCCAACTGGGGCGATGGCCATAGATAGACCCACGACACCATTCTGCTTGGGCTTTACGCCCCGTATGTTCAAAAAAGGAACGCTCAGCCCAGGTAGGTGCATAGTTACTTTTAAAGGCTCGTCGACGATGGCCGTGAAACAGTTGCACCAGGGTGGGAATGTCGTTGATTTGATGGGCTTGCTGAGAGGAATATATCTGCACCATGTCTTCTAGCATAATGGGCCGATCGTTGACCCACTGGTGACCACACTCAGGGCATTTAACAATAAAGGAATAGACAATCAGACCACAGGCAGGACAGGGTTTAGTGGGGGCAGGACCACCCTGACCAGAGGACTGACTGCGGGTGGGTAGGGTATACTCACGAATGTCTTCGGGAAAGCCCAGACGCTCTAAATTACCGGCCTGGTCCAGAATAATGCCATAACGTTTGCCGGTTTGTGGGGAAATCCGCATCACCCGTCCCAACTGCTGAAAGTGCAGTGCACTGGATTTGGTAGGGCGTAGCATTAAACCGACTTCCACACTGGGCTCGTCAAAGCCGATGCTAATAACGTTGCAAGAGGTCAAAACGAGTAGTTCTGCCTGGCCCAGGGCATCGTAGAGGCGCTTGCGTTCTTTTATGGGTGTGTTGCCATCGACCGTATCCGCTGAAATGCCTGCCTTGCGAAACTCTTTGGCTACGTTGCGAGCATGTTCCACATCAACACAGAAGGCAATGGTGCGTTTGCCGGGCACCAGACGCTGCCATTCTTCAATGATACGTTCTACCAATTCGGGGCGATCGCACGCGGTCTTGAGATCTTTCTCATCATAGTCACCGCCCTTGGTACTGACCTTTTCCAGGTTAGCCATGCTGTCCATGGGCATACTGAAATACTTGAGGGGAGCCAGGTAGTTCATTTGCTGTAGCTCGCTGGGCACAGGCGATGCCACTAACGTGTCAAGCACATCCCCTAACTGCTCTCTGCCCAGGCGTAGAGGGGTGGCTGTCATCACCAAATGCACGGCATCAGGGTGGGTTTTGTGCATCACCTGTTTACCAATTTGGCTGAACATGGTGATGTGTCCCTCATCGTAAAACACGACATCGGCAGGCCAGTTCTTCCACCAACGCCGCTTGGCCATGGTTTGAATACTGGCAATTTGAATGGGAGCCTCTGGATTTTCTGGCCAGCCTGCTTTGATAAACCCGCAGTCCAATCCAAAGGACTGCATTTTCTCGTAGGTTTGCCCCACAAGTACATCCAGGTGCACCAAAAACATCAGTTTACGACCGGCTGACTCAGCATGGGCACAAATTTGCCCGCTGATCACGGTTTTGCCTGCGCCTGTGCCAGCAATAATGGCAATGCGGCTGTAGCCCTCATTCAGTTTTCGATAAAGGTCGTTAACCAGGTCTACCTGATAGGGACGTAGCTTAGGTGGGGCAGCCTGGATTTTAGCTGGTGGGGCGTCATCCGCAGTGGGATCAGCTGGAGGTTGATTTTTGGGTGGCACCTCGGCCATAGGCATTATTGACTGATTTGTTCGCTCTTCACAGGGTAATGCATCTTGTGAGAGACGGGAGCATGATGGGCCTGAAATCGTTGGATCAAAGCTGATCGATAAATGTAAGTAAGACTTTTTGATGGGGGGCACCCAGGGGTCTGTCTTCGCCTAGCTTCGGGGCGTATTTATAGCCACGTTGCACATCTTCAATGGTGCACAAACCCAGGTCTTGGCCTTCATTCAGCGTCAGGTCTGCAACGGACACGGTTAATTCGGTGTGGTAAAAGTGACGAACAACGCGCTCATCTTCACTCCTTTCAAATAACGTGATTGTTGTGGGCGTATAGTCAATCTCTTCTTGGAGCTCTCTTAGCACACCCGTCTCAGGATCTTCGCCGGGGTCTAGATGCCCACCAAAAAAGCCCCAGTGACCAGGAAATAGAATCGTTGGTAGATCGTCCCGTAGTTGCATCAGAAACCTATCGTTTTGATAGATGATTGCCATCGCAACCTCAACTTTACCACCAGTCATCGAGTGCTTTCTCCCTTGAAGTCAGCCTTTAGAGTACCTCGATTTACCTAAAACTATAGGCCTAAAACTATAGGCCTAAAACTATAGGGTGGCCACAGGGCAATCAGCTCGGTTTGGTGGATATCTGGCAACCGGGGTTATCTTAATTTCTCATAGGCCATGCGTGTACCCTGAACACGGGCTGTAATTTTTGCAAAGGCGGTCTCTCGACTGGTAACGACGTCATCACTAAAGGGAGAGAAACCACAATCATCGGTCGTACCGAGCTGATGGATGGGAATGTATTTTGCGGCCAATAAGATGCGATCGCACACCGTTTCCACAGACTCAATCTCTTCATTCACCACATCAATAACCCCCACATAGACCCGTTGATTAGGACGTAAATTCTCCCCGATAATCTGCAAAGACTTTTCAGGGTTCGCTTCGCTGGCCATCTGCATGTAAAAATTACCTGCATTTAGCCTCAATAACAGGGGAATCAACTCACCATAATCCACATCAGCACTATGGGTTGAATCATGGTCACCCCCCGGACAGGTATGTACCCCAATGCGTTGACGCTCATCTTCATCAAAATGAGAAAGCACCTGATTATTCAGCTCAATAAATTGTTGCAATAACTGCTTTGATGGATCCAGTTTGACCGCCAGACGCCCCTCGGTAAAGTCAATTTGTACCTGGTGTGCGCCGTTGTCAAAACAGCTACGGATATCGGCAACAGCCTCCTGGATCAAATCAGACAAAAACTGCTCCCGTGGATAATCAGGAAGACCAGCCTCTGGGTAAAGCAGACTCATCGCTGAGGCAGCAATAACAGCCTGTTTCACTGGACGAGTGGCAAACTTCCTGACACGGGGCAAATAGGAGCCTGCATAGTTGGCATATTTGAAAGGTCCCTGCGTTAAGCGGGGCAGTTGCCGAATATGGCCATCCTCAAAGGGGATAATCATGCCATCGGCGGCCAGGTTATTCAGCCCTTCAAGGGGATAGGTAACAAAGCTAGATTTTGTCTGTTCACCATCACTGACCACAGGAGAACCAGTGGCTTCAAACTGTTCAATGGTGTCACGCACTGCCTGGTCGAATAAGGTATCCAAGTCTTCGGGGGTCATAGTCCCTTGCTGGCAAGCGACCATAGCATCTTGTAACTCGCGAGGGCGAGGGATACTACCGACGGGTTCGGTAGGAATTCCTGCTAACGGGAAGTCGTTATTAGGGGGTCGGGGGCTCATGGACCAGTCTCCTGAGTAGATGGCAATGTAGATGGCAATATTATTCTGAGCCGTTAAATATTAGCTAACTTTACAAGTGTTGGCAGTCTCTTTAGGGAGTAAGCCTCAAATCTCTCTGAATTTTTCACCTTCAGTTCGACGCAGGTCTAATGATACTGTGCCGGGTGTGAAATAATATTCACCTGCCAATCTCAGTTCAAAGTCAAGCCCAGCCATTCAACGGGCCTCCATAGTTTGATTATCTAGACCAACATCTTAGTCTTGCCTGCTATGGGTGTGCTTGAAAAAGCAGTTGCTCTCATGAACGATACTTTTGTTGCTAATGATTAAGCTTAGCTGACAGCATAAATGCAACCGTTTGCCCTGTGGATACCATAGAAAAGTCTATCTCCCCCCATGGCCACAGTTTATGGCAGACTTCAAAGATGTATTCATCTCCTACGGGCGTCCTGACAGTAAGGGATTTGCAATTAAGCTAAAAGCCCGTTTAGTAGAAGAAGGCTTTAATGTTTGGCTAGACTTAAACGATATTCCCCTGGGCGTTGACTTTCAAAAATACATTGATCAAAGTCTGCATAAGGCGCACAATGTTATCTTTATCATTTCTCCCCACGCCGTTAACTCGAAATATTGTGGCTTAGAACTTGAACGGGCACTCCAGTTTAAAAAACGGATTCTTCCACTGCTACATATCGATGAAATATCACGCGAGACCTGGCAACAAAGAAATCCCCAGGGAACAGAACAGGATTGGTTGCAGTATCAAGCCGAGGGACGACACTCTTGCCATCCCAATATGCATCCAGCGATCAAAAAGCTTAATTGGGCATTTTTTCAAGACGACAAAAATGATTTTGAACTGGCACTACAAGATTTGGTAGCCTTACTCAAAACAGAAATTGACTATGTGCAACAGCATACTCAATTGCTCAATCAGGCATTGACATGGTTAGATCACCAGAACCAGACACGCTATCTCCTCACCGGAAAAACCTGCCAAACGGCCACAGAGTGGTTAACTCGTAATAATGAATTAGTGTCTTGTGAACCGTCAGAATTGCACTGTGAATTTATTACCCAGAGCATCAAAAATACCCAAAATTTGATGTGTCAGGTTTTCCTCTCCTATGCAGAGGAAGATGGGGAAAATGCCACCAAAATTCGTCGTAGTCTCACTCAAAGAGCATTTACAGTGTGGACTAGTCGTACCGATATTGTTACCGGGGAAGACTTTCTATCGGCGATCCACCGTGGCATTGAGCAAGCGGATAATCTCATTTATATGATTTCACCTGAGGCAATGGTGTCTAAATACTGCCAAGATGAGCTGAACTATGCGCTATCGTTACATAAGCGCATTATTCCAATTCTGGCTTGCCCCACAGATATTGCGCAGATTCCAGAGGTAATACGCGCCATACAATACATTGATCTGACGGATAATGTTAGAGAAGAAGATTACTTGTTAGATGAGAGCCAGCTCTTGCAGGTGCTCAAACATGAGGCTAGCTACCATGAAGAGCATAAGACTTTATTAGTAAAAGCACTGAAGTGGCAACGTCAAGAAGATAATCCCAGTATTTTGTTAAAGGGCCATAGCATTAGCCACTATGTGACCTGGCTTAAACTGGCTAACCAGCGGCCACTATATGGCCCAACTGAGTTGCAGAGAGATTTTGTGGGGGCGAGTGCGCAACAGTCACCGGATGTGACTTTGGATGTTTTTATTGCGTCGGCTGCAGCCGATCTGGACTTTGCCCGAAAATTAAATGAAACGCTACAGGTGCAAGGGCAGTCCACCTGGTTTGAGCAAGAAAGTGTAGTGCCTGAGTCAGACTTTGAAGAAGAACTCAAGGCCGGGATTACCGCATCTAAAAATATTGTCTATATTCTGTCGCCAGATGCAGTTGCTTCAGCCAAATGTAAGAGCATGATTGATTATGCACTGGCTTTCAATAAACGACTTTTAGTGATTCTTTATGGAGAAACCCAAGATACCAAGTTGCCTGCATCCCTAAAAGAGTTTCCACGGTTTGATTTTAGACAGCAGGATGGGGATTTTTTAAGTAACTTTGGTCGACTCTACCGTGCCCTTGAGAGTAATCCCCAGCATACTCGTGAGCACACGCGTCTGCTGATTAAGGCGACAGAGTGGGAACAAGAAAATCAAGATGATGACTTTTTGTTGCGGGGACGACGGCTCACGGCTGCTGAAGCCTGGTTGAGCCAGGCACATCAAAATATGCCTCAACCAACAGAACTACAATGCCGCTATATCAAGGCCAGTCGGGAATTACCATTACGAAGAATTCGGCCTATTTCTGTTGCTTTATGGAGTATAGCGACTGGTTTATTGGTGGCGTTTGCCCGTATGGTCGGTCTGTTTCAACCTATTGATTTAGCGGTCTATGATCATTTGCTACGGCAGCGACCTGATGAACATCTAGATGACCGATTTACATTAATTGAAGTGGATACCAGTAGTGGTAAATATTTGCGAGATAAGCTAGTTAATAAAGACTATCAGCCTGGGATCGGTACGATTCCAGATCAAGCATTATTAGATGTCTTAGACAAATTAGAAGTCTATTCTCCCAGGTTAATTGGCTTGGATTTTTATCGAGATTTTCAAACTGATCTGCCTCGACTTGCCCAGAAACTACGCAACACTGAAAACTTGATCGGTATTTGTAAAGCCCAAGCAGGGGAGGCCGATGCGTTAGCAGCAGCAGGACAACCTGACGATCCTAATTTACAGGGTTTCCATCCCATTTATGAGGTTTTACCTCAAGATTATCCGAATCGCATTGGGTTTAACGATTTGCTTGATGATGGGGATCTGCGGGTGCGGCGTCATTATCTATGGAAAACAGAAGATGCTGAATTTTGTGATGTGCAACAGGCTTTTAGCTTAACCCTGGCCCGTCGCTATTTAGAAGGTGAAGGGGTGGCGTTTACCGCCCCTGCGTCCTATGGGCAGCATGGCAGTATATTTCTGCAACCTCACAGCATGCGGGTTGGTAATGTCGGGGTGCCACAACTGAGGCCAGGAGGTCGTGCAGCTGGCTTATATTTTGACTCTACGAACCTCAAGGGGTACCAGACACTGCTTAACTTTCGCACAGTGGATGGTCACCCTGAAAAGTTTGCTGTGTCAATACCCTTGCAGGATGTGTTAGAGGGAGATCTTGAGCCTGACCTGATTCGAGATCGCATTGTTCTGATCGGCATTACTGATCTCTCAGAAAACGCGGATGTTTGGAATACGGCCTATCAGGATATGCCTGGTGTCATTATCCATGGACAAATGGCGAGTCAGTTGATTAGCGCTGCCTTAGATGGTCGACCGTTAATTTGGTGGCTGCCGTTGGATAGAGAAGTGCTGTGGATTGTTGCTTGGTCAGCCTTAGGTGGCTTAATCGCATGGGGGTTTTATCGTCCGCTACCCCTGGTGTTAGCCATGGGGGGGGGTGTTTTAGTCATCTATGTGCTCAGCTGGGGAGTGATGATTACCTTCGCGGGATTTTTACCCATGGTGCCTGCGATTTCAGCTTTATTAGGTACCGGTAGCATCATTCTTTATTACAACTATCGCTTGCGGAAAGTCTGATTGATCAACTGTAATTAATGGTGCTCTAGCCTTAATTAGCATTGATTAGACAGTGGCTTCATCAGTGCAGGGAGACATCTAGATGAATCGACCACCATCGCAATATACGCAAAAGCTTAAAGGTCTGCTCAGCATAGGGTTAAGCCTAACGCTACCATTGACAATGGTGTCGCCAGCCCAAGCAGGTTTAATTGACCGAATCACCTCCATTTTTCGGCCTAACTCTGAGTTGGGGAATGCAACAGGTACCCGTCGAGGTGGGGGCACTCGGGATATTTGTGAGGTGCCAACGCCGAGTGTTGGTCAGGCTAGGGTCAATACTCCATCGATAGATGATCTGTTTGAAGATGATGCCGTCACGTCTGCAGACACTGAGACTAGCGAGGAGACGATGGCACAATCTCCTGAGTCCTCAGCGAACCCTGAAGAGCCTCCGGTTCTAGTGGCATTTGTACCCGCAACAACGGCTCCTGATCCAACATCGTCTGCCCAAGAGCTATTGTTGGAGGGGAAAACCTTAAATGCCCATCCCCGCTTGGGCTTATATGTTCCTTTTTCCAAACTAGAAGATACAGCTATCCTGGAACTCTCGATTGCAGATAATGACGATGAGAATCGACAATTCTTAGTGGAACGTCTGTCCCTAGAACTTCCGCAAAATCCTGGCCTAGTGACCATTGCGTTGCCTGAGTCGCAACCGGGTCTACAACCCAACCGTGTGTATTACTGGACGGTTGCCTTGCGCTGTCGTGGTGAAGGTGCGGATGATGCCAGAACATTGCAGGAGGTGAGCGGACTGATTTCGCTGACCTCTGATGCTGCAATCTCGTCGTCCTCTGACGATTATTCTGTTTATCTAGAGCATGGTATCTGGTACGACATGGTGGCCCAGTTAATTGCCCACCGCGATCAGTATCCAGACGAGTGGTCTGAGTTTTTAGAGTATTTTGGCCTGACAGATGAAACGGTTAATCCTCAGATAATTCCAGGGCTGGCTCCCTTAGCTGAGTAAATAATCCCTCAGGAGATTGTACCTAACGCCAACTGCCTACCAGCACATAGGGAGCCCAATATCTAGGTGTCGTGTACTCCTCTTTTAACGTTAGCTGAGCCTGTTGCAGAGCAACGGCACGACTGGTATCGGGTTGTTCTAGATGCTGATAAAAGGCCTCAGCGAAGGGGACGCTGGCGGCATCATCTACACTCCATAGGGCAGCGATCGCACTACGGGCACCAGACTGCACCGTGGCTCCCGCTAGCCCCAGCACGGCTCGATTATCACCAGTGGCCGTACGACAAGCGCTAAAGATAATCAGCTCAATGGGGTTTTGAATGGCTTGGGTATTGCGAAATAGGGCATTTAATTCATCGACTGGAAGGCGTTCATCATCGGCCAGAATATAGGTGTCTGCTCGATTTGAGGCAAATTGACCATGGGTGGCGAGATGCACAATCTGATAGTTGGCATCATTTAACTGCTGGTTAAAGGTCTCTCGGGTAAAGTCCTCTTCTTGCAATAGCTTGACAGAGGCTCCACTCGTTTGGATTTTTTCTAATTCAGCAGTGACATTGGGGAGGACATAGTCTTCAAATGGGATAGGCGGGTTTCTTACACCAGCGGCTAGAACTTTTAAGTCGGCACCGTTGGGTAACGTGGTTGACTCTCGTACTTCGATGCCTAGGTTGAGAGCGATCGCATATTTCTCAAGCAAATAGTTCTCACCGTCATACAAAACCCCGAGGGGAATGGCTCGAAACGGGCCATCTAAAACAAAAACCAGCGTTTTAGATGAACTGTTAGCTAAAGCATTTTCCAAGGCGATTGCCAGGGTTTGAGGCTTTGTCTGGGGGCCAATCTCAGTGGCTTCAAATAGGTAGGTGTACAGCCGTTCACTAGCACGTTCAAATTGTCGCACTGCTCCTGGATTAGAGGAATCTAAATTTCTGCGAATTTGACTTAGTAATTGTTCAATATCTGCCTTCTCTACATTGCTGGAGAAACGTTGAAGGGTATAATCCTCGGTTAGTTCTGATGTCGTGTTGGCCTGCTGAACTGTTTTATCGACTATGGGCAGCTGCAAGACCACTTCTAACCGGTGTTCGAGCAAAATTGGGTATATGCCTGCATCTCCTGGCTGTAGGGTTTTACCTAGTTCAGTTGTGGTGTCGACACAGGCAGCTTGGAAAAAGTTCTCCAGCTCCGCCACCTGCATGGCATCCATGACCTTTCGCACCAGGTCCAAATCTTGTTGAGACGTTTGAACCCCATCAGCATTAGCTTTGCTTTGTTGAGACCTGGTAGGGGGTAAAAGCAGCGCTACCAATTCACGATAGATGGGTTCAATGTTGTCCCTAAAGTAAAAGCGCTGATCGGAATTGACGGCGATCAAATCAGAGCGGAGAGTTTGCAGGGTGTCAAAGGCACCTCTGTAAGCTGCGATCGCACCGTCTCTATCCCCTTGTGCCGTTAACAATCGCCCCAGCTGATGCTGCCACTGATAGCTAATATCCCGAGCCCCGATGGCTTGGGCTTGGGATAGGGCCTGCCGTGTCAGAATGGTGGCGGTTTCTAGATAGGCGTTTTGCCGAGGCCCTTGAGAATCTTTACTATACAGTCCATAAAGCTGGCCTTGATGCCCCAAAACAGAGGATAAAGCCCGTTTATCATCTAGCTGTCTCGCCTGGGCTTCTGCAGTTTTTAGCAGGGCTAAGATTTCTGTGCCATCAATGGCCAATGGCTGATTCTGTTGCCATTTCATTTGTTGCCATTTTAGTAAGCTCTCTGCCAGGTTTACATGGGCGTAGACCGTCTGTCTTCCGGGCCTAAGGATGCTGAGCTGCGTCTTAGCGGTGTCATAGGACGTTTGCAATGCTGTTGGCTCCAGCGCTGTTTGTAACTCGCGCTGCTGATCTGTGGATAACCCTTTAGCCTCAGACAACCAGTCATAAATATCAGCATTAACCTTGAAACTCAGCTTATTGAGAAGCGCTTGCAATGCTAATGGACGATTACTCGTCTCATTGATCACCTGGTCATAGATGAATAGGGTGTTTGAGAAATTTTTATACGCTTTCTGATGGTCAATGGTGGGTTGACTAATATCTTTAAAAAATTGGTGACGATAAAAATTGCCCAAGCTTAATGTCGCAGCGGCTGTAATATCTGTTCGATTTAACTCTCGACCAATGTTTAAACTCTCTTTAAGCAAAGATTGCACTGAGCGTGTTTGTTGTTCGTTAGAAGAGTCGCTCTTATGGAGAGAGATTTCTGAGGCACCTGTCATCCATAAAACATCGGCTAGCTGACGCAATGCGATCGCCTTCTCGCTCCCGTCTGAGGTTGGTTGCTCCCGCAAAGATTTTGCCACATCCACCAGGATAACCTTGACCTGCTGAAATAGGCCCAGGGTTTGGAGCGAACGGGCCTGTTTAATCTGGCTTAGAGCTGCCCGGTTGGGTTGATCGAGCTGGTTATAGAGTTGGGCTGCTTGTTCCCAACTGGTGGCCGCTGCTGCTGCTTGGCCCCTAGCCAGTTGCAACTGTCCCTGCACGTCTAAAGCCTGGGCTTGAATAGCCGCTTGATGGTCAGCATTGGACGCCTCGATACGCTCAAACGCCATTTTCAGGGCGTCAGTAGCCAGCTGCCAATTACCCAGCTGTTGATGGGTTAGAGAGAGGTTACTCAGGGCAATGGCTTGGTTGATCGAGTCGCCCTGTTGACTGACCGTTTCTAGAACAGTGGCCGCAGCGTTATAGCAGCCTGATTCGTAGAGGGTTTGAGCCTGGGACAGGGATAAATCACGGTCGGGAATAGCGCAGTTGATGACTCCCTGTTCACTGTTCCCATTAACTGTTATTTGGGCGGCGGTGCGTCCTGTGCCTAGGGTTAGCCATAGGATCAAACAACCAATGAGTACGTATCGCAGATTTGCCATGGCCATCGCTTCTCAACTCATTACAACAGGTCTGAGGAACACGCTCTAAGAGCCTCTATAAAAAAGAGTAGCTAATGGAAAAATAAACACCGCTTTCTTGCAAACTATCATTACCATCTGAAACTGAGATTAAAGGAATGCCCCAGTCTAAACGGGCGCTCACGTTAGGCTGTTGCCAGAGAAAGCCTGTGCCGATACCCACCAGGGTATTGGGGTCGGGATTTTCTCCATCTACATTCCAGCCATGGCCAAAATCCACAAATGGAGTGATTTGTAAGACACCCTCTACTTTGGCGATGCGTAGAATGGGAAATCGGGCTTCGGCAGAGGCTTGGACGCCTCGATCCGTTAACAGTTCTTCTTGACGATAGCCGCGTACGGTCGCCTGTCCTCCTAAGCCAAACTCTTCTGATGACAGCAGATTATCATCGGTGAGCTGAACACTCCCCCGCAATAAAACAAGGGAATTCTCCCCCAGACGTCGTACCCATTGGCCTTGGCCTTGCCAGGAGAAAAAAGAATTGTCGGGAAGCTCTGGATCGCTATTGAGGGTGCCATCGAGAAAGTTACCGAGACCAAGGTTAAATTGCGATCGCAACGAAACCACCTGCTTGGTGTTCCGCTGGGTCCAGGTTTGGGCAAACCGTAGGGCCGAGGTTACCGTACGCCCCTCATCATCGGCACCGTCTGATAAGGGAAATGGGCCAATATCATCAATGCCTAGCTCAGTCTGGCTAAACTGCCGCCATAGGCTCAACTCCAAGTCAAATTGGTGCTCAGGGGTTTCAATAATGGGATGCCGCAGGGCGAGGCTATAGTTACTCGACTCTGAGCTAATCTCCAGCACTTCAAATGGAGATTCGACTACCTCATTAAAGGATGTCGTTGCGGCGGCGGTGAGGGTGGTGTTGTAAGGGCTGATGGGCAGGCTATAGCTACCATTTAATTCGTTGCTGCCATCCGTATTGGAATAGCCCAGAGCAAGGGCATCGCCTAACCCTAGCAGATTGGTTTCTTGAAAGCTGATTCCTCTCCGAAAGCTGCCCACACTCGGGGAGCGATTATTATTGAAGTTGACCGTGAACGAGGAGCTATCGGTTTCGGCGACTTCCACCACGAGCAAATTGGTGCCGGGGGTTGTCCCGGCCTGTAGATCGGCGCGAATGGTTTCAATCAGTGGGTTGAGCTGTAATAACTGTAGACCTGCCAATAGGTTGGCTACGTTTAGGGGCGGGCGGGCGGCGATGCCCAACCGGCTACTAATGTAGGCTGATTGAAGACGTTCATTACCAGTAACTCGAATATCTTCTAACCGGCCTTCAACGGCTTGAATGGTGACAATGCCATTGATAAACGGAGTATCTGCCGGAATGATGGCTCCAGAAGTGGCGTAGTCATTATCCAAATACAACTGAGTCACAGCTGAGCGGGCGAGTAATATCTGAGAAAAGGTGAGCTGTCGTCCGCCCTGGCAATCAACCGATGCGTCGATTGCTGGAATGGTTGCATCTTCTGCAAAGGCTGCTTCAATGGCATCATTTAGCTCATCCTTTTCAAAAACGGTGCTGTCTCTTACCTGAAAACCTTTGACACAAAGTGTTTCAGTACTACCCGAGAACGTGTCATCTGGTGGAGATGTGTCAATTCTGGGCAATAGCTCCCCTGGTAGCGGCAGTGGGGCAGCAGGCTCTAGGTCACGAAATGGTTCGGTGTCGCGAGGGATGACATCTTGATCTCGCAGGGTGGGTGGATTGGTGGGTGATGGATTTTGGGTAAGTAAGCTGGGGTTTGAGAGTCGTTCGTTAGTAGGCGATATTTGGCCCCAAGCAGGGGTACCTATGCATGGCACTATGGCGAGGGCAATGAAGGCTAGTCGAAAACTGTTTAAATCTTTGTGTACTACAAACGTTCTATTTGTGCCGAGGGTACGTGTTTGATAAATGAGCATGGCACATATATTGTTCAGATATTGTTCAGAGAATATGGAGAATATAGGGAAGATCTAAGCAAACAAGGGTTCTATGAATCAATGTCTGCTGCGCAGAGGCTGGCAGTCGGTGTACCAGATGCGTAAGGTGATGATTCTGTAGATGGAGTGGTGACGAAGAAAATCTGACCATTGGCTTGGGTGATCCAGCCTTGAGCTTCGCGTAGAGGTGTGGGTGAGGATGACTCCATGGGAGCGGTGGAGATGGTTGATGATGGGAGATCTGTTTCTGGTGAAGTGACCCAGGGAACAGTATCGAGATGTGCAGACAGTGGATCGCTAGGGCTAGTCGGAAGACCTCCTCGACCTGTAACCACAAACTCACTTTGGTCTGTACTACTAGCATTAGCACGACAGTCTGCTGCAATTTGATCAGACGCATCGGAGAAATTAAGCGGAAGCTCATTAATGCCTTCCGCAGGGTTAAATCCAGACGGATCTTGGGCAAAGCCGGTAGAAATAATGTCGTTTTCAGCGGTGAGTGAGTCTCGCACAAAAATGTTGTCTAGCGTTTGAGCAAACGTTGAGGTAATGGTGACGGCTCCCGTAACAATATCCTGGTTATTGGCTCCGGTCGCATCAATAATATCGGTGAAAATGTTGACAAATCCCAGGGGGGCATTAATCCCCCCTGAGCCTTCTAAAATGAGCGATCTGATCTGGGTCTGGCTTAACCCAGTATCGATATTGATGATACTGCCTGCTGGAGGGCTACCCAGCAGCTGAATGTTCGCTAAACTAATATTGCCGATTGCCGTTAATGAGATATTACGGGCCTCAACCACTACATCGCTGAGCGATAGGGGCTGAGCACCTGATGTAATTGCGACAGTCCCCTCAGGAGACTGTAATGTTAACGGGGAATCAAACGGATCGGTACCATTCACTGCCACATTGAGGATGCCCTCACCGGATGACCTGCCAATGGTGATGGTGTTGGGGGCAGTGGTATTGATCTGCTCAATTTCGGTTGGATCAATAGTGAATAGACCAGGGGGGGCATTTGACCCAATCGTAATTGCTTGCTCTCTCTGGTAAGGCTGTAGTGATAAGTTGCCATTTACAGAGAATCCAGGGCCGATGTTAATATCCCTGGCGATCATGGTGAGATCCCCTGGAACATTGGTTTCTCCTAAGCTGGCCGTACCATTTTCTTGAATAAGAACGTTATTGCCTGTGAGGTTGAGCAGGCCAAATCGATTGTTCTCACTGTCAAGGATAATATTGTTGTTGGCAATTAGGGTGGTGGTGTTTGCGATCGCAATATCCCCACTATCCGTAATCGAACCACTTGAAGTCACCTCTAGAGTCCCGCTGACAGTCGACGGACCCAGATCCGTATCTGAACTTTCTTGAATGGTGACGTTATTACCCGTGAGTTCTAGGGTGCCAAATTGATTATTAGGGCCATCAAGGATGATGTCGTTTGCGCCAGCATTGAGAGTAAGTGTATCTGTAATTGTACTTCCAGAAATCTGTAGTGTCCCTTCACTATAAATGCCAGCCCCCGCTGTTGTGGCTGCATTATTCTCCACACGACTGTTACCCAAAACCAACCGATTACCACGGCCAACCCGAAGTCCTCCGCCTAGATCAGCATTGCCATTGGTTATTCTAAGATTTTGAATCGTGGCTGTATTGCCGCTGCCCTGGATGTCAAATACCCGACTCTCATTGTTGCCACTAACCTCAAGGTTAGGAGCACCTGCTCCATCAATGGTCAGATTACGATCCAGGGTTAACTGCCCAGAACCGAGGGTGATTGTCCCATTACTTAAGGTAGATGTGAATTCAATTGTCCCGCCATCTTCGATAATCGTAATCGCTTCTCTTAAAGAAACATCGCCAACCGTAAAGTTGTTATCATTCTCGTCAGCCAAAATATCTACGGTTATATTGTTGAACAATGAATTCTTTAAATTAAACGTAGCCACATCGCTAGTATCCAGAATATTGCTAGTAACCGCATAATTTCCTGTAATTGCATTTGCTGAGGCCGTGACACTCGCTTGTCCAACGTTGTTCAGGATAGCCGTAGGGTTGCTAAGGGTGGCCGTAGCTCCAGTTTCAGGTGCTGTAAATACAACAATGCCATTTTCAACGGGCTCACCAAAAGCACTGGTTACGGTTACAGTTAGAGGATTTGCAAATACCCGATCAATATTGGTGGTCTGTGGGGTGCTTGCAGTATTAGCGGTAATGGTAAATCCCCGAGATTCGAAGGCACCAATGTCGCGGGTATTATTAACAACGGCAATACCACGCTGATCAGTGCCCGTCCCACTGCCGCTATCAATGGCTACGCTACCGGGTAGCAAGGCATGGGTTTGGGTCGGACCACCATAATCTCCCAGGGGAGCTAAACGTACGCTGACGTCAATGAGGTTATTACCGCCATTGGTAAAGGTGCCGTTAATGTTACCACCGTTGTTGCCAGTGACAATAGAATTGCGACCCGTTACCTGACCCCCAAAAATATTGGAAATGCCGCTGCCTGAACTAGCGATATTTTCTGTGACGGTGCTCTGATTCAGGTTAAGGCTACTGTTCGAGCCGAGGGAAAAACCCCCACCGCCTCCCCCAGCACTATTATTACTAAAAGTACTGTTATTAACAGTTAGCTCAAAGCCACCCGGTGCAAAGTTGATATCCACTCCACCCCCATTGCCTGTGGCTGCATTATTGGCAATGGTGCTGTTTTCAAAACCAACATCCGCAGATCCGACCAGGGAAATCCCCCCACCGACACCGGTAGCCGTGTTATTGGCAACCGTACTATTGGCCAGGGTAAAGTTACCATTGCCGCCAACTTGAATACCGCCACCGCTGCCTGCTTGGACACGACCATTAGTAATAGTAAGGTCAGAGACCCTAACCGTTCCACCATTAACTTGCAGGACTCTATGGGCATTGGCACCATTCAACGTGGTGATTCCTGCTCCAGCACCTGATAGTGTGACATTCCGATTGAGAGTCACTGGTTGCCCTTCCTGGTAATTACCCGCTGCCAGGTTAACGGTGCCATCTATTGCTGCAACATCTATCCCATTTTGCACAATGCCTGGGTTAGTGACATTAACATTGACGGTGCTACCATCGCCTGTCAGGGTTTGGTTTGCACCCAAGAGAATGGGTGCATTGAGATTAATGGCTAAGCGACCGTCTCCATTCTCATCATCTAAGGTGAGAGTATTGGCATTGGTTTGGTCATTACTGTTAACAACAGCGTTGATGTTGATGGTGTCAGATGCGCTGATTGTCGCATTGCCGCCTGCTAGGGTTGATACAATGGTATTGGCTCCTTCAGCATTCACAGTGAACGTAGGCGGGTCAAACAGAGCATGGCCACCGCCAGCCGCATCTACAGTTACCCCAAGGGTGAGACTTTTATCGGCATAAACTGCCAAGTCCCCCCCTGTGACCGTGCCAGAAATATCAATCAAACCCGAGGATAAATCAACAGTATCGGCGGACAACAGTACCTGTCCCCCCTGTTGTCCAGATACGCCGATCGTGGCCTGATCTGCCAGACTCACGTGATTGCCGATCACTTCCACAGTGCCACTCGGAGTTGTTAAGGAGCCACTGTTGAGTACGTTATCTCCAAACAGGGTAAGGCGTTCACCGGCATCAACGGTTAAATCTCCCTGGTTATCAATATCTCCTTGGGGTTGATGATTAAACTGTACCCCCAATGGTGTGCTAAAGGTGAGCAGTTCATTATTTAAGGGTGTTGCCCTAAACTCTCCTCCATTGGCTAACGGCAGACTTGCTGCTGTACTCGCGGTGAATGAACCATGGATATCCAACTCTGCCCCTGGACCAAAAACAATGCCATTGGGATTTAAGAAAAACAGATTTGCAGGACCGTCAACCCCCAGCAGTCCATCAATATTAGAAGTATTGGTCCCAGTGACTCGGCTGAGAATGTTGTCAATACTCTCGGGATTGGCAAAATATACCCGCTGCCCCGCATCAATATTAAACTCGCTGAAGCTATGGAATAGATTGCTGCCACGTTCTGCACCGCCATCAATGCGGTCTGCCACTGCTCCGTTGATGGTCACACCGGGAATCACCGTCGAGCTTTCCGCACCTAAACTGGTATCGGGTATGAGTTGGGCCTGCCCCCGAGGCATTTGTCCTAAGATCGCAACAGTAGATACCAAGGCACCCATGGCTATTCCAGCCCGCTGAGCTGCTGGAATCCAAGACGTTCTATTCAAATCACCCATGGGCTTATTGTCTGAATATTTTTCTCAGACACTCGTAAATTCAGGAGACTGGTTAGGAGGCTGGCTAGTCTAGAATATGACCAGCCTATGTATTTTCCCTGAAAACCTTTAGCAGATGGATACGTGATTTACAAATTGATAGAACCGGTAACCCCGTTTAGGTGTTTTCTCACATAAGGGTGTACTGTTTTCGGGACAGATAGGTTTTCGGGGCAGATAGGTGCGATCGCACTAGCGCTAACGTATCAAGTCACGATCATGGACCTGCGCAAAATCAATCCTGGGTCCAACGGGAACAATACCACTGGGATTTAGCTCAGGCAGACCTGCATAGTAGAGTTGTTTCCCATGCTCGATATTGCACCAGTCTCCCTCTAACTGATATAGCTCGCGGCAATAGATCCGCAAAACGTCAGAGGCAGCTAGAAGGTCTGACGTAACCGATTGAGTAACACCTTTAACAGCTCTAGCTCTGATGGATTAAAGGATACAAAGTGCTGTTTCATATCGGCAATGTGAGCCGGAAATACCTGGTCGAATAGGGCCTTGCCGTCAGGAGTGAGTTGGACGATAACACTACGCCGGTTCTCGGGAGGTGTCTTACGGGTGACGAGTCCTTTCTTGATCAGGCGATCAACCACACCTGTCAGAGTCCCTTTTGTAATCAGGGTTTTTTCACCGATAGCGCCCATACTCATGCCTTGGGCATGGCCTAAGGTGGCAATGACGTCGAACTGTGATGGGGTGAGGTTGTGTTTTCTGACAAAGCCCTCGGAGTAATTGGCAAAGGCTTGATATGCCCTAACTAGCTCTCTAATGGTTCCAAGAAAGGGTTCTTTAGCGGCAACCTGGGGAGAGTAAGGAGTTGGCATAGGTGATGAGTCAGACAGTTTGAGTTAGTCTTATTTTAGCGAGATGGGGAGTAATCTTAGTAACTATTGTGTATTGTTGCAGCAGCAGTTAGCCTCAATGCTGTCAAATTGTCTGCATAGGATAAATGCTGTTATTTCTAGAAAACAGAACAGCTTTACGAACTTAGGCGTTTACGCTTAAACAATCCACCAATCCACCGTCTCAACCAGGATCTTTATTTTTGCGCAATCCCCTTAAACTAACCGTCTCAATCAAGGGACAAATATCCCCCGGAGCCGGTTGTGGCCGAGTCGATGCCCAGCGATCGCGATAGTCTTCCAACTCAGCTTTAAACTCTGTCATCTGTCGAATTTGAGTCTCCAACTGATCAATTTTATCCTGCAAAAGAGATTGCACTAAGCCACAAGGGGTATCCCCTCTCTCATGCAAATTCAATACCTCGCCAATCTCTTCTAGGGAGAAACCAATGGCCTGGGCTTTCTTGATAAACTGCACCTGATGCACAGCATCAGGAGAGTAATAGCGATAACCGTTATCACCACGATCTGATGTCAATAAACCCAGGTTTTCGTAATAACGTAGTGCACCGACAGCAAGACCTGTCTGCTTTGCGACCTCACCGATTCTTAACCGGACAGCCATGGCCAATGTTCCTAACGAATTAATCCGATCATAAACCCTACAGTTAAATATAGAGTTCTTGATATGGAGTGTTGTGGGCTTGATCCGTTATCTGACTAGAGGCTTTATCCTAAAGTGAATAGTCCGATGTTGACCCTAGGAAAAACCAAACGAACTGCTAATGGCCCATGCTAGTTACACAATCACAACAGTTAGTACCTTAGCGATTGGTCTACAGAGGGTGCCGCCAGTCATGGCTCATAATGGTGTGCTCCATGGTCAACCGCAAGAGACGACTCCAGCAGAGCCAGTCACCGCTGAGCCAGAGTCAGTGGGCTCCAGTGGTTCTGCTTCAGAAAGTCATGCCGAGGATATGACAGGGGAGCCAATTACAGAATCTGAAGAAGCTGATGCACCACAGTCCCTCTACACAACGTTCTCGCTGACTAGTTTACCTATTGGTCCTGGCGAAGTTCTATTGGGTTTGATCTTGATTTTCCCCTGGTTACTCATCACACTCAGAAAGCAGCTACATCGTGCAACTCGTTCATGAAGGCCTACCAAATTCGTCAGCTCCATCGTGCTCTTGTGCCGTTTATGGTGCTGCCATTGCTGATTACTCTCACAACCGGCACTGCTTTTCAGTTTGCTGCTGTGGCTAACCGTGCTGAGGATTTTCTATGGCTGCTAGATTTGCATCGTGGCAAGTTTGGCACCATTAACCTGGAAGTTATCTACCCCATTCTGAATGCCGTAGGGTTACTCACCCTAATCATTACCGGGTTGTTTATGTGGATGAATACGCTCAGTCGACGGCGACCCCAGGCTTAGGCGGCTGGAGCTTCTAGCTGAAGGGCTTTAAATACATCTAAAAACGCATAAACCGCTGGCGATAATAGGGCATCTTTAGGCCATGACACGCCTAGGGGGCGAAAAACTTTGAAGGGTAGCTGCATGACCCGCACATTTTTAGGAATTGGGTGGGCTGATAGTTTGTGCAAAATACCAATGCCTAAGCCCTGGTTGACCATGCCCACAATCGTGCTGTCAGTGCGCACGCGATACTCTGCCTCAACGGGAGGTAACACCTGCTTTAGGACTCGATTGATGCGATGGGTGCAGCTGCCATGGACTGAGGTAATCAAAGGATATTTATTTAGATGATCCCAGGTGAGCTGAGGGGACTCAATGGAATAGCTCGATGGCACCAGACCGATGCAGGGATCATTGATCACTGGCAAGGTTTCAAAGTCATTCTCCGGCAGCAGTTCGGCTACGGAGATATCAGCTTTTCCTTCAATTAAAGCTTGCTGAAATTCCCTAAGCTCATCCATTTCAGTAATGGTGACCTGGATGTTGGGATAGGTGGTGTGGAGTTTTGCGATCGCACTCGGCAATACATTACTAGCCATGCTGCGAAAGGCCACAATCCGTACCTGGCCGCCTTCCACACCCCTTGCCTGGGAAGCCAGCTGGCCAATGTCGTCCAGACTTTGTAGCATCTGCTGGGCCTTGGCACAGATCGTTTCGCCAACGGGCGTCAGACTAGCTCCATGACGGCCACGATTGACCACAATGACGCCCAGCTCCGACTCCAGAGCGGCAATACTGTGACTGATGGTGGACTGGCTCAGGTTTAGCTCTAGGGCTGCTTCACTAAAGTTTTGGGTGGTTGCGAGCGCAACCAAAGCGCGCAACTGTGAGAGCTTGATTTTCCCTAGATTCATAGCAACTGATGACTGCTCTGAAAAGAGCAGTACGGATCTTACTGCCAAGGCTATCGTAACTGCCCCAGGAACAATCATCAATTTTTTGCATACATGCTATGGCTAATCTGAGTTGATTTAACTCAGGCATGTTATAAAAATCGATCCCAGGTGGTTTATCACCTGGGATGAAAGCCTTGTATTGAGTTGATGGAAGTCCTTTAGATTAGCCAGTCAAAGACCCAAGCTAGTAACACAAGCAGTCCTGTACCCATTGCCACCGTCTCTGTGAGCCAGATCAATCGACTTTTCAGGTTAATCATGCAAAAAGTTGCCTTTTCGATACATCATCCCCAGGTAGACTCAAACTCAGGGTCATAACGGACCAAGTTGGTGAAATTTTCCCGAGATAGAGTTGGCTAAGTTAGCTGAAAGTACCTGTGGCTGGTTAGATGGCCTGCAAAACCGCACCCATTTGAGTTTGGAAAGGTCAGGTGTCAATACAAACAGCAGGCTAACATACTCGCATATTCGAGTGCCAAGCTGCACCCTGCACACATCAGTAATGCTAATCTACGTGTTCATATGCACTGGAATTATTATATTCATCGTCTAAAATACGGACGGCGTTTGCTCAATTCTTCAAGATGATTTTATAAAAAGCGCAGGTGCCCGTTGAAAAACGCTGACAATTTCGGATAGCGTAGGTCGCTCCGTGGATCGTAAAGACTGGCCATTGCCACCAGTTATTCATCTAACCACCGATACTGGTAGGGTTCTACTTCCGCGCCCCACACTTGTTCACCGTTAGCATCAAAACCCCGATCCCAGGTATCCATGCCATCTTGATGTAAAACAATGGTGTTGGTCAGGCGTACGGCTCCCCGCAGATTTACGGGACACCCTTCGGCAGGCGTGCTGCCCACGTAACCTAAGGTGGAGGGACGTAAGGACACCACACAGACCAACTCCCCCAGGGCATGGGTGTCAATCGATGGGGTGGCCTGCTGGCAAAGACCGGTCCATGTCTCTGGAATAGGCGGTTTGAAGGTGTGTGACTCAACCCGCGTGGCATCTTTGCTGAGGGTAATGTACAAAAAACGTTGCCTATAAGGACTTTCTATATGTGCCGTCAGCGCCTGCTCTTGATATAGGTAAATACCGTACTGATCCGCTGACCCCGTGACCTGAATCGGGCAGGTGGTCATTTGGACACCGACAAAGCGAGAGTTTCGCTCTGCTTGTTCAGTGGTATCCATAGGACGGGTGAGGTGTTCTACCACGGCATCCACATGCTGGGGGGATATCGCGGGTGTTGGGGCATGGCTGGTGTGGCTGCTGCTTAACCACACCCCCAAAAGCACCGGGGTCAAGGACCATAAACGGGGCATGACTGTTTATAGAGGGGGGTTCTGATCAAATCCCCAGTATTTTCCAGCTTTATGGGTGCCCAAACCTGAGATCGACCAGGGGTTGTTACAGAAGTTTAAGCAGCTTCGATGGCAAGTTCCATCAGGTGAATGTCAGTGTGTCCTGGTCTAAGCCCCAGGTCTTGCCAGCCGTGACGTTTGTAGAAATTCATGGCTTTTTCGTTAGTTGGGCTGACGGATAGCTGGGCACGAATGACGCCCACTTCTTGAAATAGCTGCATCACATAGTCATGGAGCTGGTCGCTAAATCCTTGTCCGCGGCGGCTGGGAATTAGATAAAACAAATACACATAGCCAAGTTTTTCTTGGCCCCGCAGCTCTGTCTCAATTTGGCCGATGATTTCCTGCCCATCAAAGACATGAACACAGCTTTCGGGGCAGGCATTGATGCGCTTGCTTAGCCAATTGAGGTAATCCTGGGCATGTTCGCCACCTTCTAAGGCAAATCGTTGGTCACCATCTGCAAAACTGCAGGCAAATGCGTCACGCCGAAAATGAACACACAGTTCGGCATGGGCTTCAAGGTCAATAGAGCGAAAAACGAGATTCATCTGATGGATGTGAGCTCTAGGGACGAACATAGGAAACGTTAAGGACTGACTAAGTGCCAACAAAACCCTGATATCTAGATTAGTGCGACTACCCTCAAAGTTGCTATGACTCTGCGTCCTAACTTCGTAGGAAGTTGCTTGACACTCCAAACTCTATGGAGCCAGGTGCCATCAGTATATAAGCGGGATCAATCAACTGTCGGGCTTCTACCGATATGTTTCGTTTCCCTAAAGCTTGCTGACTGGAGATTAATTTTTTGTTTCAGACTCTAAACGAATGCCTGTGGCTGTAAAGCAGGTGGACCATAGTTTTAAGTCTGGATCAGGTAGGGCTGCTCGTACTTTATGCAAAATCTCATCGGCAGCGTCTTGGGTAGAGGTCAAGGTAAAGACGGTCGGCCCCGAGCCGGACATCATGGTGCCCAGCCCGCCGTAACTGGCCATGTAATCCCGTAACTGCTGGACTTTATCGTGGGCTGGGAGGACCACACGCTCCAGGTCATTGTGTAAATGTGAGCCGATGGCAGCACCATCTTTATGGGTGATGGCGGTAACCATGGGGCCTGCATGGACACGCTTTTGCCGTTCTTGTAGGGTGGCATTGTCGGAAATATCGGCATAGCGATCGCTAAAATTTGCTCGATAGGTTTTGTAGGCCCATGGTGTAGATACGGAAAGACTTTCGTACTTTGCCAGGACAACGTATAGGTCCGTCAGGCTAGAAATGGGATCAAGGATTTCGCCGCGACCGGTGGCAATGGCGGTGCCGCCGCGAATGCAGAAGGGGATATCTGAGCCTAGCTGGGCGGAGAGTTCTTCTAGTTCAATCTGGGTTAAACCCAGTTTCCACAAGAGATTTAAGCCCACTAACGTGGCAGCAGCGTTGCTAGAACCGCCGGCTAATCCTGCGCCGACTGGGATATTTTTTTCAATGGTGATGTCTACACCGCGATTCGCTAGTTCTGGAAATTTATAGGTCAGTAGATCAACGGCCTTAAGGGCGAGGTTAGAGTTATCGGTGGGTACCTGAGGATGATCGCACTGTAGCCGTCGAATGGCTGCGGGGAGATTGGTAAGGGTGATGCGATCGCATAAGTTCACACTTTGCATCACCATGGCCATTTCATGGAATCCGTCAGGCCGATGCCCAATGATTTCTAGATACAGATTAATCTTGGCAGCCGACAGCAGTGTGTAACTTGTCATAGACCCCAGCAAGATCCCAAAACGTTGATGCCACAAGCAGATTAGCACCTCGTGGCCATTAAATCAGGTGGTTGGCTCTGCTGGATTTAAGGTACCAATCTGATTGCTTAAGTTAACCCATTTTTCCAGACTGAGTTGTTCTGCCCGTACCTGGGGATCAATGGCCATTGTTTCCATGATTTTGGTAAGTTGCTCGCGGTCTACCAGGCTTTTCAGGTTGTTGCGCAGCATCTTGCGTTTTTGAGAAAAGCCCTGCTTCACTAAGGTATCTAATAGTTTTGGATTGTTGGCTTGCACTGAAAATGTGCGGGGTCGCAGGCGAACAACGGCGGAGTCTACTTTGGGTGCAGGTTTAAATGCCTTGGCGGGAACGGGGCAAATCAGCTCACACTCTGCTAAATACTGTATGCGCACCGATAGACCGTTAAAGGCTTTAGTGCCGGGCTCAGCGTACAGGCGGTCGGCCACCTCTTTTTGCACTAGCAGCACAATCGAGTCGTAGGGTTGGGGATTGGGCTGACGAATCTGGCCCAGCAGCTTTTCTAGAATAGGTCCCGTAATGTAGTACGGAATATTGGCAACGACTTTGTTGGGAGATTGAAAATTTGGGTGGTCAGCGAGGGCTGCTGTTAGGTCTACATCTAAAAAGTCTCCCTCAATTAAATGAAAGCGTTCCGATGCTTGAAACTGTTGCTGTAGCTGACGCACTAGATCTCGATCGACCTCGACGGCTACTACGGACTGGGTAAAGGGCACTAGTCCTTTAGTCAGTACGCCCTGGCCAGGGCCAATTTCCAATACCCGGTCGGTGTCGCATAGTTCTGCCGCCGCTAAAATCTGATTTAAAATCTGAGGATCGCGTAGCCAGTGCTGGCCAAACCGTTTACGGGGGCGGGGCATAAAAACACAGGGGAATGAATGGATTGGTATTCTATATCAGTTCTTGCCTGGTGAGTAGGTGTGGGTGCGTGGGATGATTAAGGCGTTGGGCGGGGGTAGTGGACGATGGGCAATGGGGCAGTAAAATAGGGATAGGATTTAGGTAAAGGCTATGGCTGAACCGTTAAAGCAATCGGGCGGTGACGATAAGGTGACGAAGGGTAGTAAGAAATCGACATCGCCTCTGAGTTGCTTTAGTGGCTCTTTTTTGGCTGGGACTCTTAGTGTTCTGTGTTATCGCATGATGGTGGCTATTGTTACGGCTTTTGCTGCTAAGCCGGTGCTATCTGATAATACGATTGTTTTGAATATTTCGGTGGCGGTGCGGACTCTGGTGGCTGGTATTGTTGCTTTGGGTGCTGGTGTGTTTGGTTTGACTGCCGTTGGTTTGTTTTTGTTGGGTATTCAGCTGATTGTTAGGAAAATGACTGGTCAGGATGCGACGGTGTAAGGGGTTTTGAATAGGGGGCTTTAGGGCACGGTGTACACACATCTCGGCAGAGAGTTCAGAATTCTGCATTACTCTCCTTAATCGCCTTGGTAAGGCTGCGGTATATACATCTGGAAGATTATTAACATCGACTATGACGGCAACGGTTCCTTGAATAAGGGGAACCAACGGAGGGGGTTTCGAACACTTGCAGCAGTTATTCAAACCCCTCCCTGACGGTTCCCCTTGGTAAGGGGAACCCTAGGCAGACTATTTTGAAACTATTGAATCTTAAGGGATTTGGCTATTCTCTTTGACTTATGTATACACAGTGGCCTTGGTAAGGAGGGAAATCTAGTTCTCCCCCTTACCAAGGGGGAGTTAGAGGGGGTTAGGCAACCACGAACGCTAGGTTCCAATACTTGTATGTACACTGTAGCTGTGAGGGGAAGTGGTTGGCTGTGACTACACCCGACTAGAAGAGAAAAGCAAATCACTAGAGTTTCAATCCCCGTGAGGGGAAATGGTTGATTGTGACGAAGAGTTGCGCATATCGAGTATGAGTTAATACCCAATACACGTTTCAATCCCCGTGAGGGGAAGTGGTTGATTGTGACGATGAGATTGCTTACACGGGCAATACGGGCAGCTCGTTTCAATCCCCGTGAGGGGAAGTGGTTGATTGTGACGATCAAGTCGAAGACCGAGACTCCATTCTTGATTTGTTTCAATCCCCGTGAGGGGAAGTGGTTGATTGTGACGCGCAGGACGCCACGTACCGGGGGCCAGCCGGTTAGTTTCAACCCCCGTGAGGGGAAGTGGTTGATTGTAACAAGATTCTTTCAAGCAATGAAGGTATGTGTGTTGCTGTTTCAATCCCCGTGAGGGGAAGTGGTTGATTGTGACCGGACAGCATCAGAAATAGCGGTTCGGGCATCTCTGTTTCAATCCCCGTGAGGGGAAGTGGTTGATTGTGACCTAGTGGAACGGAGCAGAACAGCTAACCCTCTTTGTTTCAATCCCCGTGAGGGGAAGTGGTTGATTGTGACTGAGCCGTATCTCCATGTGTTAGATAGGCCGCATATTGTTTCAATCCCCGTGAGGGGAAGTGGTTGATTGTGACACAACAGCACTGAATTGAGCCTAATGCCCAACGCCGTTTCAATCCCCGTGAGGGGAAGTGGTTGATTGTGACGATCGAGCCTTTACCGCAGAGGTGGGGGACGATGCGTTTCAATCCCCGTGAGGGGAAGTGGTTGATTGTGACGGAGCTCCCTCCTCCTAAAATGATGGCCTTGGTTGTTTCAATCCCCGTGAGGGGAAGTGGTTGATTGTGACACACGTCAGAAGGGCAGCAGCCTGAGGTAGGGTTGTTTCAATCCCCGTGAGGGGAAGTGGTTGATTGTGACGCTGGACTTGTTCCAGCCTATGTGTTCGTCATGTAATGCGTTTCAATCCCCGTGAGGGGAAGTGGTTGATTGTGACGTGTGGGCACGAGGAAGAATCCTCTTTTTCTGATTTGTTAATCCCCGTGAGGGGAAGTGGTTGATTGTGACGAAGCGATAGCGCTTATCAGAGATCCCATGATCTGTTTCAATCCCCGTGAGGGGAAGTGGTTGATTGTGACCAGAAAACCGTTTGGATACGGTGAGATGGTTGGTAGGAGTTTCAATCCCCGTGAGGGGAAGTGGTTGATTGTGACGTGTATAAATCCATCCTGGCCAGCAAACAGCCTCGTTTCAATCCCCGTGAGGGGAAGTGGTTGATTGTGACTTAGGTCGCTGGCATCAATGGTAATCAGGGGCAATCTGAGGACGTTTCAATCCCCGTGAGGGGAAGTGGTTGATTGTGACGACCATGCCACCTCTGCGGTGAGTATCGGTGAAGGGTTTCAATCCCCGTGAGGGGAAGTGGTTGATTGTGACGACCATGCCACCTCTGCGGTGAGTATCGGTGAAGGGTTTCAATCCCCGTGAGGGGAAGTGGTTGATTGTGACGTCCGCAAAACCGAGAGCTTTAGCTAGCGATCGCTTAGTTTCAATCCCCGTGAGGGGAAGTGGTTGATTGTGACCTTATTTCAGGTTGGAATTGATCGGCCCTCATTGGTTTCAATCCCCGTGAGGGGAAGTGGTTGATTGTGACCTGAGCAAGAAAACGCGTCGCCGTCGGCGGCATCTGTTTCAATCCCCGTGAGGGGAAGTGGTTGATTGTGACCTCAATGCCAATCTTTAACCCGCGCCAGGTGAGATGTTTCAATCCCCGTGAGGGGAAGTGGTTGATTGTGACACGCAAACCATTGATGTAAAAGCACTTCCATCAAATGTTTCAATCCCCGTGAGGGGAAGTGGTTGATTGTGACTCTCTGATAACGCCTAACTGCCTGCTCGTTAGCCTTGTTTCAATCCCCGTGAGGGGAAGTGGTTGATTGTGACGGATTCTCGGCCAGGGCATCGGATCGCTATCCATGTTTCAATCCCCGTGAGGGGAAGTGGTTGATTGTGACTGACTACCAAAGCCAAGGGCTAACCGAAATCCTGCCTGGTTTCAATCCCCGTGAGGGGAAGTGGTTGATTGTGACCCAGGTTAGTCAGGAACTGTACTCGATTTGCCCCAGTGTGTTTCAATCCCCGTGAGGGGAAGTGGTTGATTGTGACCCGGAGCTTTGCCCGTTCGAGGGAGAAGTACCACACCTGTTTCAATCCCCGTGAGGGGAAGTGGTTGATTGTGACGTACTTAGCAGGCGCTTTGGTTTCATATTTGGGAGGTTTCAATCCCCGTGAGGGGAAGTGGTTGATTGTGACGAGACCAAATACGCCAAAACCCCCGCAGTTTAAAGGTTTCAATCCCCGTGAGGGGAAGTGGTTGATTGTGACGGCAGCCCATTGAAACGTTGGCTGCATTTAGTTTTCAAGGTACATTTGCGCGAATCTACCCCATTATAGTTCTCAGCCCAATAGATGTGCACTTCTTCAAGTTACCTTAATCCTACAAAACATTGAATTAATAAGCCTTCCAGCCCTTGCGCGGATCCCAAAGACAAGCAAAAAGCCACTAATTGGCTCTGACAAAGCTTTTCATCCCCCTTGATTCAGTCTGCCACAGCAAACACCTACACAGTCGCGCAACCCATAACAGCCCCAAACATTAAACAAAAGGGAACCATCATTCTAACAGTCAGTCCCATAGATAGTTGACTCCCGACTCCCCACCTATCCAGAGTTTCCCAACTTAAACGGATACCCCCATAACCAATAACCAATAACTCAAACCTTTTTAAAGCCTTAAGGTAAACTGCCGACTCAAGGCAAACCTCAACAGCCTCCCTGGATGTGTCGAACCACTCAGCACAGGACCTCGTAAATACTTATTAAGCAACAAACGCCCCAACCCTTTAACGCGTCCATAGGTACGTTCTTTTAGCACTTTTCCATAGGCCGGTTCAAAAGCTAAAGGACCATAGAGCACATCGGCACGATGGGTGGTGCTGAGATTGTTTTGCTGATGTTCAGGATTGGGGATGCCACCATGTTCGCCATAGTTACGCCAGGGAACATAATTGTGGAAGTTGCGATCGCGCAAATAATACTCAATGCCTGAATCCCAGGGAGTATAGGTTTCTGGGCCAGGGTCTGCCTTAACCATTTCAGCTAACTCGATCAGCCTCCAAGCACTTTGCTTAGTAATGACATAGGCCACCATCGCAGTTGAATACCCCTGGGCATACCCTTGATCTGTAATGGTATAGATCTGCGATGCACAGGTATAGAGCCAGGCGATACCCAGATGTTTATCGTTAGGGTCAAACGGTGACGGCAGCTGAGCAAAGTTGGCAACCGGTACAAAATCTGCTTCGACAATCAGGGTGGGCTTTTCTGATAGCAGTGCTTGTTCCCAAGCTTTACGGTGATTGAGTAAACACAGATAGCTACGAGAGTAGTTTTTGTACTCTGAACGATGCATCTGCCGTAGCACCTCAACATGACAGCCTGTAGTGCCTAGAAAGGATGACAATTGCTCAGTGTCTTCTTGATAGGCCAGGATCAATATCTGACCTATCGTATCTATGAGACGACTATCTGTAGGACGAGTACCCATTGTCTTGGCCAAGAAGGGTTGAGAGAACGTTGGGTTAAGTTTTCACAGCATTGGGCTGAAGATTGAGTAGGGCCTTAGTGGTCACCCCTGCATAGACTGCCCCACCCACGGCTCCTAAAAGGGCTCCCCAAATTACTAAAAAATTCTCTGTGCCGGTGACGGCAAAAACGAACCAGCCCACTAGACTGGCGCTTACCCAGCCCAAGATTCTGCCCAGGAAATTGGCGATCCACCACTGCCGCACATTCTGTACCTGACTCGGTAGGCTGCAAAGTTGGGCAATACTGACGCACATGCCGATAACGGCACTGTAGATGGCAATGGTTAAGACTAAGGTGACAATATCGCCAGGATCGGGCAAATTGTTGAAAAATTGAAGCAACATCACAATCAGCCCAAATACCAATAGGCCAACCCAGGACCCTAAATAGCTACCAAAAATATTGGCGGTCACCCACTTCCACATTTTTAGCCTGGGTAAAAGCCGCTGCATGACGAGGGCCTGTAGAGGACCAACCACAGCACCAACAATCAAACCCGCGATGTAAAGCGCTTCAAAGTACTGAGCTGATACGTTCATCAAAAAGCTAAGGGGTGTGGCGATCGCAAATCCCAAGACGTTGGCCCCCAACCAAAGCCATACAGTCTTTTGATTGGCCCTTTGATTAGCCCTTAGTGGACCACGCCCACCCCGATTAATTTTTTCAGGTCCGCTCACGTTCGATGGGTCAGAATTGTCAGTAGCCATAGACCACACAGGCAAGAGAACTGTTAACTATACACAGAACAGAGGCTTATTTCCTTAAACCTTGTGGAAATACTTGTAGCAATTGCATTGCGTATTCGTGACTACGGCAGTTCCACCGATGTGGGTTTAGCAATATGGGGCAGTCCCCAGCCTAACTTTTCCCGCAAAACCTTAAAGAACTCTGGATCCTTTAGACGGATAAACTTTGCTGGATACTTTGCTTCCCGTAGGCAAACGCGATCGCCAGGGGCGACATAGCAACCAGCATTGCCATCAACCACCATCACCAGAGGATCTGGGTTTGCCGAAGACACGATGACCTTTTCAGCACTGGGAAAGACCAGGCCACGTGCTGCCAACGAATGGGGGCAAATGGGAATCAACTGTAACACCGATACCCCTGGCGTGATCACCGGGCCACCGGCTGAAAGTGAATAGGCGGTAGACCCGGTTGGCGTGGAAATGATGATGCCATCAGCGGCAATATCAACCGGCGCATGGCGACCAATGGTGACCTCAAAATGGCACATGCTGGTGAGTGGCTCACGGTTGAGTACGACCTCATTGAGGCACAGGGCTTCCCAAGCAGGTTGGTTATGCCGTACTAACTGCACCGCTACCATCGTGCGATCTTCCACTTGGTAATTGCCCGCTAGCACCTGCTCTAGCACATGGGGTAACTGATTAAGATACGTTTCCGTTAAAAACCCCATATGTCCTGTATTCACCGCCAACAAGGGAATACCTGCTGGTGCCACCTGGCGAAACGCTGACAGTACTGTGCCGTCACCACCCAGCACAATGGCAAAGTCCATGGCGTCATCAAAGTCTTTAGGCACCAATGACTCGATGGGAATGAACTTAGCTGGTTTATTGGCATTGGCATAGCCAAGTAGTCCACCTAATCCCGTTGCTGTGGCTACTTGACAACCGTACGCTTCAAGTCTGACCCTTAACTCTTGAGTGACCTGACAGGCGACAGGTTTGACATCGTTATATATGATGCCAACCTTTTTGGTGCGTCTCTGTGGGGAAGTAAGGTTGTTAGAAACCGGGGTCACGTTCAGCATCCGAGCTAATCGATATCCTTTAGGCTACCGCCTTTAGCTCTGTCTTGAACAGTCTGCCATCCTCTCCGTATCTAATTTTTCTGCATGGGAGGGTAGCTCTAACGCAAAGAGGTAGCTATCTTAACTTTAAGGCCTCTTTTGCATAATTTTCTTGTGACTGCCCAACGTTTACCCGAAACTACTGCCCATGTGCGCATCACGTATCAATCCTGGCAACAAGGCAAACTCGAAGGCGAAGTCAATGCTAATGAATTTGCCTGGCAGTTTCAATGGAAATTTCGCGGTGGCCATCTGACCGTGGAACCGTCGTTAGGACGGGCCTTGATTCAGGAGCCGCTGGGACGATTTTTAGAACGGTTTGACTATCAACTAGAGCCTGGTGGGGATTATTCCTTTACAATTCGTGCTGAGCTGTAATGCCAAACCTTTAGTTTTATAGCTGTCAGAGCACTTGTCGGTAAAGTAGGGTAAGGTCTCCAATCAATAACTGTACCCTGGCTCTACCATGGCAACGCTCTCTCCAGCTTCATCTGTCGCCACTACCTTACGTCCAGACTACCGTCTATCCCTGTCAATTCTTTTAATGGGTCTGTGTGTAGCCCCTATTCAAGCTATAGGTGGGCTTGTGATCGCCCTATTGGGAATGTTCCTCATAGTACAAACGACGGTGATAAGGCTGACGTTTACGGACACGGAATTACAGGTATGTCGAGGGACAACTATTTTGCGGCGGTTTCCCTATGCTGACTGGCAAGCTTGGCAGGTCTTTTGGTCGGCGGTTCCAATTTTGTTCTACTTTCGCGAGGTGAAGAGTATTCACTTTTTACCTATGGTATTTAACGCTGGGGAACTCGTTGATCAGCTCCAACAGCATTGCGACCCTGCGGGGTTAAATCAGTAGTCAGAGAACCACTGCGATTAACTAAAGATCGAAGAAGAAGTCCATTAACTACCATGCCGACTGAAGAGTTTTCTGAGTCACCCAAGCAACCTAAGGATAGTCCCCTAGCGCCTTTGCGCACGTCATCAAGTCGTAGTTCAGAGGCTGAGGTGGCTCGATTGGTACAGGCGGGATTACAGGATTTAGAGCAGCGCCGTCAGACACTACAGAAAGAGATTGAACAGCTAGAACGACGTCGCGATCGCATTCAGGCAGAAATGCGCACCTCCTTTGCTGGCGCATCCCAAGATTTAGCGGTGCGTCTCCAAGGGTTTAAGGATTATTTGGTGGGTAGCCTTCAAGATTTAGCCACATCTGCTGAACAATTAGAGCTGGCTCCAACTGCGCAGGCGGCTGAGCCGATGTCACGCCAGCCGCCTGCACAGCAACGTCCAGCCCCTGAAGCGCCAGATATAACCACCACGGCGTTTTCTATTCAGCGATTTGAAGAGCAGCGAGAGCGGGTACGCAGCCTCATTGACCAATATCGCACCAGACCCGATTACTATGGCCCCCCCTGGCAGCTGCGCCGCACCTTTGAAACCATCCATGCGGACCGGGTGTCTAATTGGTTTTTTACCCAGGGAGGACGTGGGGCGGTCAAAAGTTTAGGCAGTCGTTTGCAAAATGTGGTGGTGGCATCGGCAGCCATATCGGCACTCTATGCCATTTATGGCGACCGCCTATGCACTATGGTGCTGGCCAATACCCCTGAACGTCTAGGAGAATGGCGACGCTGGCTCCAAGACTGCCTCGGCATATCACGGGCCGATTTTGGTTCTAATCGAGGGCTCATGCTGTTTGAGGTACCTGAGCCTATGGTGCAGCGTGCTGAACGCTTGATGGATAATGGCTATTTACCGATGCTAATTATTGATGAATCGGAAAATAAATTGCCATTGGCAGCTTTGCAGTTTCCCCTATGGTTAGTGTTTGCCCCAGACCCGGCAAATCCTTCGCAGGACGATTATTACTATTAAGGCGACTGCCCCTACCGTAGCCACAAGGGTTCACCCGTTACAAAAGGATGATGGGGCGTGGTTTTCCAAACGTGCATAACCCCCTAAACTAAAATCGGGTTTGGTTTTTTAGGACTGGTTAACTCATGGTTTGGTGGATTGCAGTCGGTTTATTGGTACTGGCCTACTTGCTGGGATCGCTGCCTACGGGATATGTGGTCGCAAAGCTACTCAAAGGAATTGATATTCGTGAACATGGCTCAGGGAATACCGGAGCCACCAATGTGTTTCGAGTCGTGGGCAAACAAGCCGGTATCACTGTGCTTGTGATTGATTTGCTTAAAGGCCTAACTGCGGTTTTAATTGCTCGGTTTGTGATGGCTCAGTTTGGTGACAGCCTGACTCTGTCCACATGGATACAAACCCTGGCAGGATTACTGGCAATTTTGGGGCACAGTCGCTCCGTATGGTTGAACTTCACAGGGGGTAAATCGGCAGCGACGGGACTTGGGGTCATTCTTGCCTTAGCTTGGCCAGTTGGCCTAGGGACAGCAGCTGTTTTTGGCCTTGTTTTTGGCCTCTCGCGAACAGTGTCTCTAGGCTCTATTTCTGCTGCGACTGCGGCCCCAATACTTATGTTCTTAACCGGCCAACCACTGCCGTTTATATTGTTGGTCTTATTGGGGGGCATCTATGTCATCATCCGCCACCGCAGCAATATTTCTAGATTGTTAGCAGGGACAGAACCAAAATTAGGCAATAGTTAGGGGTTAATCAGGGCATTGATCCATGCCCCTACTGGTTGCCCAGTTCCCGTGACCGGCTACTGGCTGCCCTCACAGCTTCAATCAATGCTGAACGCAGACCTAGTTCTTCTAAACAGGCGATCCCAGAAATTGTGGTGCCGCCGGGGCTAGTCACCCTATCCTTCAAGACGGCTGGGTGCATGCCTGTTTTTTGTAATAACTGAGCGGTGCCCAGAACTGTTTGCAAAGCCAGCCTATTGGCAGTTGTGCGTGACAAACCAGAGGCTACACCTCCGTCCGCTAAGGCTTCAATTACGATGGCAACATAGGCCGGGCCTGAGCCAGATAGTCCGGTTACGCCATCTAAAAGTGGCTCGGCAACCTGAACAACTTCACCCACAGTGCTGAAAAGTTGTTGCGCGATTTCTACATGCTCGGCAATAGCACGACTGCCAATAGCAATGGCTGTCATCCCACAACCAACGGTGGCCGGCGTGTTGGGCATGGCTCGAATAACTGGCCATCCTGGAACAGCTTGCTCTAATCGAACAATTGAAACCCCGGCTAAAATAGAAATAACCAGAGGAGATTCACTAACAACAATTCCTGAAAAATCTCTGGCGACACTGTCAAAAACTTGTGGCTTGGTCGCTAAAACAATGACGTCGCTATGCTCAATGACCTCACGGTTACTATGGGTAGTGCGGATGTCATACTGTTCGATGAGCAACTGTCTCCGCTCATGGGATAAATCAGACACCAAAATGGCATCCGGTGTATACATCCTCTTAGAGAGCAGGCAAGACAGCAGTGCTTCTCCCATGACACCGCCACCAATAATGCCGAGTTTACCAGGCAATGATCCAAGGCCTCCGAACACGCTTATAGCATCCTAAGAATACCTTGAAATGGGCTGATAACCTTGAACAGCCAAGAGGCAACTAGGGCAATGCTTAGAATTGAAGGGGCATTAAGCATCGCCCTAAGTTCCAATTAGCATCATCTTTAGGCCATACGTGCCACCTGCTCAGTTGCCCAAGCGGGTGTGGGAGCAGCGGAAGGCATAGCAGGCTCTTCCATAGGCAATCCATCTTCGCTGTCAACGGGCATACTGACCTGTACACAGTTGGGTGTGAATAGGAAGATGCTTTCGCCAATGCGCTCTTGATGACCATCCATGGCATAGGTGCCACCAGCAACAAAGTCAACTGCACGCTGGGCTTGGTCAGGATCCATGATAGTTAGGTTTAAAACCACAGACTTCCGCTCACGGAGTGCTTGGATTGCCTGGGGCATTTCCTCAAAGGAGCGGGGCTCCATCACGATTACTTCAGACACACCGTTAATTGCACCAGGCATACCAATCACATTACTAACACTACTCATTGAATTATTCATGGAAACCATCCCAGAATCGGTTGACATTACGCGGTCACGGATGCGGCGACGGGGCGCGCGAGTCTCAACGGGCGCAGCTGTCGTTACCCCTGAAACAGGTTGAGGTTGAGGCTGGGGTTGAGGAGCCTGATTCTCTTGTTCATAGAGGTTCTGGTATTCCTCGCCGTCCATTTCGTCATATTCATACTCATAGTCGGCCGGGTCATTAAGGCCAACAAAGTCACGTAATTTAGTAAAAATGGTACTCACGGCTGAAACTCCGTCATGGCTAGTACTAACTTGGCTAGAAAATCTCTCAAGACCTGAATTAAAAGGAGTCGAGAGATGATTTGAGACTAAAGTGGGCCATTGATGGCTGGACGTATCAGCAACCTCAATTGAGATTTTCTGATAGCTCTAACCCCATTGCCTAAGATCAGGGATACTCTAACCCCCTTGTGCTCAAACGGCAATGGAAAAACAAACGTCATTCAATATGACGACGCTTGCAGCGCTCTATCAACCTAGAGAATTAAACCTCTTTAGTCGACATTTGAAAATACCCGCACACAATCATTCGGGCATAACTTTGAGCCACAGTATACACGAATCGATTAAAAAAAATCACCAATTCCCAAAATAGACTGAAGTATCTTGATCTTTTTTAGGAATAGAGATGATATAAATGGCCAAAGCCCTCAGGTACGGGAGCCAAACAGAGTAGTTCCTAATCGAATGATATTTGATCCAGCTGCGATCGCAAGTGGAAAATCCTGGGACATTCCCATGGAAAAGTGATGAATTGGTAAGGGCGTTTCTTGATGATTTGCCAGTGATTGCCCGAGGGCATAGGCTCGCTCAAAAAAAGATTGGGTTTGAGGCAACAATAGACCATAGGGAGGAATTGCCATGATCCCCTCTAATTTGAGATGAGATAACTGTGCTAAATCGGGCAAGGCTTGCCAAAGTTCAGACTCAGTCAAACCATGCTTATTGGCATCTGCCAACAGTTTTACCTGTAGACAACAGATGGGCGAACGGGAAAGTTCAGCCGCTATCTGATCCAGGCGTCGAGCTAATTTCAGACTATCTACAGAATGAATCCAGTCAAAGTGTTGTAGGGCCTTGCGCGCTTTGTTGGTTTGCAGATGACCAATAAAGTGCCAAGTAATATCTGGCAAATCCGTCAGATCTGCCTGTTTTGCAATGGCTTCCTGGATCTTATTTTCGCCAAAGTCCCGGAGGCCAGCTGCGTAGGCTGCCCGAATAGCAGCCGCAGGAAATGTTTTACTGACTGCCACTAAGCGCACATGGGCAGGCAACTCCAATTGCTCCACTCGTTGAGCAATTTGCTGACTGTGCCATTCAAGCGGCTGTGGAGAAGATCCTGGAGTAGTAGTCCCCGCAGCATTCATCATTGAAACGTTCGCTTGTAAACCTTGTTTAAATGCTCAAATTCGCTGTATTGGCCAGACTGGCGCAATATTCGTAGACGTGTTTCTAACATCATACGGGCCTCTGTTCGACCAATGGGATCAAAGAGCAAACCAGCTGCCCGATCAACTTTTGCCAGAAAAAATAGCCGCTGGGCATAGAGCGTGGTAAATAGCTCTTTATCGCCATCCACCAGGCAAATCCGAAACAACAGCCCAAAGTCAGGGTGATTGAGATAAGTTTCAGTGCTCATTCAAGGGGTGCGATAAATGGGAGAACAAAGGACAGTTAATACAGAGTTTACTCAAGAAGACTTGTGATCCTAACGCTCATTGATAAATCTACCAAGCCCAATGGCTAGAGTGCCATATTGTCCAAAACAAGAGTTTAAAAAGGGGTAGGACACCTTCCTGGACTGACCTCAGCTCAATACGAGCTAAGCTCTGAGTCTACCAGGGTGGCAGAAAAGACATTGATAGAGTTTACAGCGTTTCCCTGCACTATCTTCAAGAATTAAGCGGCAAGGTCTGCATTCTACCCCTATCTAGACGGAAATTCCCAAAGCGAGTAGTTGTGCCTGGGCCTTTTGTAAGGATTCCTGCCATTCTTGGTGGGCCTCACTATCGGCGACAATGCCTGCTCCCACTTGCCCCCAAACAACATGCTGGTTTGATCGATCGGGGGTCAGCAACAGCGTACGGATCAAAATATTCAGGTCTAGTTGACCGCGCACATCCAGGTAACCGCAGGAGCCATAAAACAAACTGCGACGCAGGGGTTCGAGGGTTTCAATGATTTCCATACAGCGCACTTTGGGGCAACCAGTAATGGTGCCGCCGGGGAATGTGGCTCGAATTAAATCAATGGCATTGAGGTCAGGGTGCAAGGTGCCGATGACGTTGCTCACCAGATGCATGACATGGCTATAGCGTTCGATCACCATGAGTTCGTCCACATGGACTGATCCCCAAGTACAAACTCGACCTAGATCATTGCGCTCTAGATCTACGAGCATTATGTGTTCTGCCCGTTCTTTGCAATTTGTTTCAAGGGTTTGAGCAAACTCTCGATCTGCTGCCGGTGTCTTCCCACGGGGACGTGTCCCGGCAATTGGACGGGTTTGGGCCGTTTGATCCCATAGCTGTACGAGACGTTCGGGAGAACAACTAATAACATGTCCCCACGGTGTACGCCAATAGCTGGCAAAGGGAGAGGGATTAATCTGGTGAAGCTGTCGGTATAGCTGCCAGGGAGAACTACTGGTGTGGGTTTGAAACCGCAAGGAAAGATTTACCTGAAAAACATCTCCTGCTTGAATATGGTCTTTGGCCGTTTGTACGGCTGTTTCAAATTGGGTCTGGCTAGAGCAGAACGTCAGTTTTTCTGAAAGATTCGGTACTACGAGGGACGGGGTTTGGTGGGGCAGGTGTTCCAGACGGTGCACCATGGTTTCTATATCGGCTGGAGAGGCAGCAGCTAACCATAAATCCTGTTGGTGATGATCGAGAATGGCAAACTGTTCTGGCTCATACCAGTAGGCAACTGGGAAGGGCAGTGAATCCTCTTTGCGATAGGGAAGTTTTTCAATCTCCCAAGCCGTGTCATAGCCTAGCCAACCTAACCAGCCGCCGACAAAAGGCAGATCATCTGGGGGGGTTACTGAGGATGGGTACGCTACCCATGCGCTGGGGACTTGCCCCCTGAGTAACTGGCTAAGGGTGGGCAAAATCTCCCCAAGGGACGGGGTAAACAGTTGAGGCTGGTTCGCCATCTGTCGAGGTCCGCCAGCGCATAGGGAATAACGAATTAAATTGTCGGGGGCACCATCAACTCGATCTGGGCTCTCTAACAGGGTGGCGATGGCAGACCCATGAAACAGCGCTGCGAAGACATCAGCGCCACTGCGCTGCGCAAGGTCAAGCCGGTGCCAAAATCTGGGCAGTATATCTTGCTTAGCAAGCGATGGGGGGGAAGAAAGGGACAATTGAGGATGTGGGAGGTAGGGTGGGCCAGGCCCACCAAAAAGGATTATTGGGTGAGGAACGAATCAAATGGGATTGCCTAGGGCAAAACGACCCCACCAAAAGAAAACCAGGCTCACAAGGAAAACCCAGTCCCACCAGCGTAGCTGTAGCTGATGCCATTGGACCTGGTGATGGTCTGGACTGGTAAAGCCTCGAACTTTCATGGCAGCAGCAATTTGCTGGGCTCGCAACAGTAAGTTGTCGAGCAAACGCTCTGCCACCATCAGCCAAATTTGACTGGCATGACGCCAGCCTAATTTACGCCAGTTGATGGCGCGGGTACGTACAGAACGCACAAGATTTTGGACCTCTTCAAGGACGAGGGGAATAAATCGTAGCGATAGGGTCAAGGTCAAAGCAATTTCCGTGACTGGCAGTTTAAACCATCGCAACGGAGACATTAGCTCTTCGATAGCTGCTGTGATCTCCTCAGGGGCCGTGGTTAATAAAAATAGGTTTGTGCTGTAAATCAGTGTGAATAACAGTGTGCCGACCTTAATGGCAAGCTTTAAAGACTTTTGTGTAATCTGCACCCAATGGAAATCAGCAATGATATAGCGATAGTTGGTTTCTGGTAGGGAACCAATGGTTTCAAAGGGGGTATCTAGGGTGGCGATCGCATCGGGTGTGGGCCAGCGAGGCTGATTAATCACAGCAATGCCATCGGGCATCACCATAATTAGCAGCGACGCCAGCGTAAACAAAATGAGTAGCCCGCCCATCTGCTGTCGCCATACCCGCCATGGCACCCTGGCGGTCAGGGTGAGCAACATCAAAATCACCACCAGAGCAATACGCCAGGCCGTATTGGCTAAAACGGGCGTCAGCAAAAAGCTCAGCAGCCAGGCTAGCTTTACCCGTGCATCAATCCGATGCAGCCAGGTGACCGGCTGTTCCAGGTATAAACCGATCGGTAGTGAGCGGAGTAGATCCATGGGGAATAGTGTTGAATTCTAAACCTTAGTTGCCCTATTCGCGCTTTCTCGGTCAAGATCGCGCATCTTCTTACCTCGCCAAATTAGACGAATGGGCGTACCTTCATACCCTAGGTTTTCACGAAATTGACGTTCAATGTAACGACGGTAATTGTCGGTAAATAGTTTGCCAGCATTCACAAATAGCGTAAACGTTGGCGGACGGGCGCTAACTTGGGTACCGTAGTAAATTCGCCCTTGTTTACCCTGACGTGTGGTCGGTGGGGAATGCCAGCTGATGGCATCTTCGAGCACTTCATTGACGACGGCAGTACTGACGCGACGACGATGCTGCTCTACCGCCTCATCCACCGCATCTAAAATCTTGGGCACCCGTTGACCGGTGAGGGCACTGACATATAACCGTGTGGCCCAGTCCAAAAAGTAGATTTTGCCACCCAATTTTTTATCGTATTCATAAATAGTGTGACTGTCCTTTTCTATGGCGTCCCACTTATTGACCACAATGATGCAGGCGCGGCCTTCATCTTCGATGCGCCCTGCCAGTTTTTGATCCTGCTCAGTCATGCCATCAAGGGCATCAATAACCAGTAGCACAACATCAGAACGGCGGATGGCCTTAAAGGCACGGTTGATGCTAAAAAACTCAGGGCCGTAATTGACGTTCTTCTTCTTACGAATACCGGCGGTGTCAATCAGACGATATACCGTCTCTTTACGGCGCACCACCATGTCAATGGTGTCGCGGGTCGTGCCTGATACGTTGCTGACAATGGCGCGATTTTCACCGACAAAGGCATTGAGCAAACTGGATTTACCTACATTGGGTCGACCAACGATGGCGACCTTAATCTCATCGTCTTCTTCGATTTCATCCGTTGGGGGGAGATGGGTGACTAGTTCATCTAACAGCTCCCCGGTACCATTACCGTGGATGCCTGAGACAGCATAGGGTTCACCTAACCCCAGCGCCCAAAACTCAGTGGCTTGGATAATGCCCTGATCCTCGGATTCACATTTGTTGACGGCGAGTAGCACGGGTACAGATTGCTGCCGTAGCCAGGATGCAATTTCGCGATCGCTTTCATTCAGGCCTTCCTGACCATCCACAACAAACACAGCGGCCTTGGCCTCAGCCAGTGCTAGCATGGCCTGCTCACGAATGTGGGGTAAAAACTCACTGTCATCTGCAAAGACGAGACCGCCAGTATCAACCACCATAAAATCGCGATCTTGCCAAAAGGCAGGTTGGTAGGTGCGATCGCGAGTTACTCCAGGTTGATCATAGACAATGGCCTCCCGGGCCCCAGCCAGTCGATTGACGAGGGTGGACTTGCCTACATTAGGACGACCAATAATTGCGACTACGGGCAAAGCCATGGGAAACCGGCGGATACAAAGCAGACGACCATTGTAACAATTTGTGCCAGGCAGGTCTTTTTATTTTCAAAGGAATACTCAGGGACAGTATCAGGCAATTATGAACTTCGGCATATTGTTAGCAAACATCAATCCACCTCACAGGATGGCCTGCATGTCAGCTTTGGCTTCACGACGGAGTTGTTTAGAAATACGAAACAATTCTTGCCCGGTGTGGAGATAGCTGTCGTCATAGGTAAAGGTAAACCGCTCAATTTCTTCAATGCCGTCTTCGAGCTGGTTGAGACAATAATATAGATTCGCGGCCACCTTGGCTGCCTGGGATGGATTGGGCATGGATTTGAATTTCTGCTTCGCTTTTTCTAGGGACTCACGACAGTTTTCCAAATAGTCTTGAAACGCTTCCATTAACTCATCATCAAACGGGTCTGCCGATAGGTTACGAACTTCTGACTTCAGGGGATTAATGATTTTGCCGATGAGGCGGTCAGTCGGCGTATAAATACTGCGAATCCATTGGGCGAGGGCATCCTCAGCTTTTTGATAAGCTTTGCGCCGCTGCTGATACTCAGCGCTAATATCGCTGGCCCGTTGAACCCTATACCCATTCCGCTGGGCATCGTAATGTTTACGAGACTTGGGGTCTCCTAGCACTTCATAGGCGGCATTAATTTTAGCGATATGGTCGTGATCGCCATGGCCGTTGGCCCGGCTATCGGGGTGGTGTTGTTTGGCTAAGCGATGGTATGCCCGTTTAATGTCAGCTTGGCTGGCCGATTCGTGCAGTTCTAGGGTTTTGTAGTGATTAGACGTCGCCATGGCCAGTTTGAAGTGCAGTCTTTATTTTATGGCTAAAAACTCAACCTTTAGCGGGTTGGCAAACCGGACAGTAATAAAAACGTCGACTGCTGGCAAAGTCTTTGACAATAGGTGTTTTGCACACACGGCACGGTCGATTGGCACGGCTAAACACCCAATGACGGTACTGGGATCGCTTTTGCCCCTCAGCTTTGAGCTGGTTGGCTAAGTCTAGATCATTGGTGATGCCACTGTAACGATAGGACTGATAGGGAATAGCAATGCTGGCTTCGGCTAGGGCTTCTAGTTGCTCGTCATTACAATCTATGGGGCGTTGCCGGGGATGAATGCGAGCAACATAGAGAATTTCACTGCGCAGATAATTGCCAATGCCCGCTAGGAAGTGCTGGTCCAGATATAAAGTGGTGAATTGACGGCGTTGATGCAGTTTTGAGGTGAGCAGTTCCAGTACATGAGCTGGCCGTAACTTAGGGCTGAGCACGTCTGGCCCCAGTTTGCTTAGAAACGGATGGGTGGGAATTTGTTCTGGGGTGAGCACCTCAATATCAGAGGCACTGTAGAGCAAGGCCGACTTTTTGGGGTTGTGAATGGCGAGTCGCAGCTGCCGTTTAGTAGTTGGATAGTTATAGGCATTACGAATCATCCAGACACCGTAAAGCTGGTTGTGGCTGTAGATGCTGAGGGCGTTATCAAAGTGAATCAGGAGGGCCTTACCACGGGTTTCAACCTGGCATACTTTTTGCCCGGTTAGTTCACTTTCATAGGGTTTGAGGTGTTCAAAAGCAAAGAATACCTCGCGGGTAGCTTTGGCTTTAACAGCCCGTTCAATTTTATCGGCGGCTTTTCGAATTTCGGGGCCTTCAGGCATTGGCGATATTTATTCTTTGTGCCAGAGTTTAATGGTTTTATCAGAGCTGGCGCTGGCCATAAATCGACCACTGGGGTGAATTGCGATCGCAGTCACCGAATTTCCATGGTCTAAAAACGTCTCCACCAGTTCTCCGGTTTTAGCATCCCAAACCTTGATGCTGCTATCTCCGCCAGCACTGACGACAGTCCGTTGATTGGGTGCGATCGCCACCGCATTGACCTCACGGGTATGGCCCTTCAGCGTGTGGATCAAATTGCCAGACCGCAAACTCCACAGCTTGATGCAACGATCCTTGCTTGCACTCGCAATCAAACGCCCATCGGCACTGATGACAACATCATTCACAGAATTCAAGTGACCAGAAAGAACCCGAAAAACCTCACCAGTCCCCAGCTGCCAAAGACGAATTTTGTTATCAAAACCACCACTGACCACCAGTTCTTCATCGGGGGATATATCAACACAGCGAATCATCCCTGCATTGCCCGACAACACCTTGGCAAGCTTACCTTGCTCTAAATTCCACACCCCAACAGTACGGTCTTCGCTGCCACTAATCAATATGGAGCTTCGCCGACCAATAGCCACTGAGGTCACATCGTGGCGGTGGCCCTTGAGAATGTGCAATAAGCTGCCTGTGCCCGCATTCCACAGACGAATGGTGTCATCATCGCTACAGCTGGCCAGGATCTGTCCACGAGGACTAAAAGCCAGCCCATTAATCCCCCGCACATGGCCAGTTAAAGACGTGATTAAGGTGCCCGTCTGTAGATCCCAAATATTAACGGTGTCATCCAATCCCCCACTGGCAAGCACCATAAATTTGGGGTTGAAGGCCACCGTTGAAACCCATGAATTGTGTCCTTCCAGGGTATGGGTGCAAACCCAATGCGACGGACCACTCCGCGGGCCAGACGTCTGCGATTTAGTCGGTATTCCAGAAGAGATGCGGCTCTTAGACGATCCCAAAGAACCGGTAGAAGGCCGACCCAGGCTCATGGGGCCTGAGGGAATACCTGAAACCGGGCCAGATTGGCCCTTAGACACAGGCCTAGATTGTCCTTTAGAGACCGGACCCGAACGTCTACCTGACACCGGCCTGGATTGTCCTCGAGAAACAGGCCCAGATTTTTGTCCTGACATGGGACGAGACTGTCCCATCGAAACTGGCCCAGAACGCCGTCTGCCCGGTACTGCACCTGATCTAGGCTGGCCCGATTTAGGCTGGCCCGATTTAGGCTGAGAAGTCGATCTCGATTGCGATATCGGCCCAGATTGTGCCTTAGAGATCGGTCTATTGCCAGACTGTCTAGGGGGCGGAGCGGTGGGGGGATGCTCTGCTCTAAACTCTGGGCTGAGTTCTTGGTTAATTAGCTGTTCGTTAAGATTGCGGCTGACATCTTGGCCAGTGCTAATGGCATCCGACAGCAGGCTACCCGTATCAGCGGGTCGTTGCCGAGTCCAACCTGGCACTGACCGGTGATAGGCTGGCAACGCCTCCAACTCTTGTAAAACTTCTGCAGCAGATCGGTAACGCTCATTAATAAAATCCTTGAGCATCCGATCGAGAATGGCTGCCAGTTCAGGGGTAACAGACCGACCTGATCCTATTAAATGTTCTTGCCACAGCCAGCGGCCTTCGAGGGGGCTATAGAGCTTTTCAGGCTTACGCCCAGTCATTAGGCAAATGCAGGTTGCTCCCAGGCTATAGAGATCGCTAGATGGATAGGCCTCACCACTGCGTAGTTGCTCAATGGGGGAATAGCCCTCAGTGCCGATGCGAGTCCCCGTATGATCTTTATCATTGGAGAGTGAAACTTCTAGCTGCTTAGCAATACCAAAATCAATCAGAACTGGTTTGTTATCTTTCTGACGGGAGATAATGTTGGTCGGATTAATATCCCGATGCACAACATTACGATCATGGATAAACTGCAGCACTGGTAGCAGGTAGTTCAATAACCTACGAACCTTGGCCTCATCAAACGGTCCTTCCTTTTTTACCTCTTGCAGTAAGGTATTCCCTTCAATGATCTGCTGTACCAGGTAAAAATTTCCCTGCTGTTCAAAATAGGCAAGCAGGGACGGGATCTGTGGATGCTCCCCCAATTCGTTCAAACGGACAGCTTCCTGATTAAACAAAGTGAGAGCTTTGTCAAAGGTTTTATTACTGGATTGACGTGCGAACTGCTTAATGACACAGCGCGTATTCAGGCGATCAATGTCTTCCGCCAAATAAGTTTTCCCAAACCCCCCTTGTCCCAAGGGTTTTATCGGTCGATAGCGATTACGAAGTAACTCTGTGAGAGGGCTGCCACAAGACTGACACACAGTGACCCCATCAGGGTTTACTGGCACCAAGCAATCAGGATTTAAACAGCAGATCATCTCAACAGGCAGGACGGCTAATGGTGACGCAAGCGGGAACGCTACTCTACTTTACCTATCAACCCATCTTTAGGGTGGCTGATTTTAGCAATGGCGTAGGTAATTTCCGAGGAGTAAGGAAATTATCCTTATCAGTCGTATCATTTCTTCATAAAAGCACTGCTTTGGGCACAAAAAGTCAGCCTTTGCCAATAATCAAAATTACAGTGACCCAGAATGCTATGCAGGCTGCTGATGAGTTATGACAGCTGAACCCTAATCCGTTAAAGGGTATCATTGGGACGTCTCAGATATAGCCTTTATAACAACGTCTATTGCATATGACTGACTCCAGTACTTCAGGGATACAACGTATTTTGGTGTTGGGTGGCACAGGAAGCATTGGACGTGCCGCAGTCGCTGCATTGGTAAAGCGCGGTCACGAAGTCGTCTGTATTGCTAGAGCAAAAGCTGGTAGCGGTGGTCGATTAACACAAGAGAAAACCACTCGCCTTTTGCAAGGTGCCGAGGTCCTCTTCGGTGACGTTACAAATACTACGTTTCTGGCTGAACACGTTTTCCGAGAACAACAGTTTGATGCAGTGCTGTCATGCTTGGCATCGCGGACGGGAGAACCGAAAGATGCCTGGGCTATTGACTATCAGGCCCATGCAGACGTTCTATCCTTGGCGAAAGAATCCGGAGTGACGCAGATGATACTATTATCTGCAATTTGTGTGCAAAAGCCACGGCTTGTATTTCAGCATGCCAAGCTTAAGTTTGAACAAGAGTTAATAGAATCGGGGTTGACCTATTCTATTGTTCGACCGACTGCATACTTTAAATCACTGGTCGGACAGGTAGATCGGGTAAAAAAGGGAAAGTCTTTTTTGCTGTTTGGTGACGGCAAACTAACCGCTTGCAAGCCGATCAGCGATGCTGACTTAGCTGAGTATATGGCAGATTGTTTGGAAGACGTTTCACTACAGAACAAAGTGCTGCCTATCGGCGGACCGGGACCCGCAATTACGCTGTTGGATCAAGGGGAATATCTTTTCAAGATATTGGACCGCAAACCCAGCTTTAGGAGCGTACCAGCTTCGTTATTGAGCGGGGTGGCGGCGGTTTTGGAGGGTCTAGGTAAGGTTGTACCGCCGTTGGCTGCAAAGGCTGAGTTAGCGCGGATCGGACATTACTATGCGACAGAATCGATGTTAGTGCTCAATGCTGAGACGGGGCTCTACGATGCTGATGCCACACCTGAGACAGGGAGCGATACGCTATTTGAGTATTTGCAGCGCCTTATTGACGGCAGCGAAACTGCTGATCGCGTCGATTACGACTTGTTTTAAGGCTCATTAGTTATTCGTTTTCAAGACCTTGTGTCAATTTAATGACAATAAGATTGAGATTGAGATTCAATTTAGGTTAGAGATTGTAGGAAAAGAAAGATTAGTTACCTACATCCTGTGTATATGGAAATCTTGCTAGTCGATGATGAGATAGAACTCACCGAACCGCTCGGTAGAGTACTGCGGCGTGAGGGATATAAGGTGCAAGTTGCCCATGATGGTGAAACTGGTTATGAGTTAGCAGCTAATAGCCAGTTTGACTTATTGATTCTGGATTGGATGATGCCAGGGTTGAGTGGGTTGGATATGTGTCGGCAGTTGAGAGAGCAACACTTGACCACCCCAGTTCTTTTTCTCACTGCAAAAGACACTCTAGATGATCGTGTAGACGGTCTTGATGCCGGGGCAGACGACTATTTAGTGAAACCTTTTGAACTGCGGGAGTTGTTGGCCAGGGTGCGGGCGTTGTTGCGTCGTCCCCCCATCCGCGAAGAGACTCAAATAACAACTTTACAGTATCAAGATTTAATTCTAGATAGTGCGAATCAAATTGCTAGACGGGGGGGGGGGATTCTGCCGGAACGTATCATTGAGCTATCCGAAAAAGAAGCTCAGATTCTGGGCTATCTAATGCAGTACCCTGATCAGCTACTGACCCATCAGCAGATTTACGATGCTGTCTGGGGCACCAGCGGTCAACCTAGCAGTAATGCCCTTGCGGCTCAGATGCGTTTGTTGCGCCGCAAGGTAGAACATTATGGTGAAGTGACCTTAATTCATACGGTCTATGGCAAAGGGTATCGATTTGGCTCTCCATCGGAGCCTGTATAACAGTATGCGATATTCGTTATCACGTTTGCTATGAAGCATATAACCAGTTCGCTTGTCGACTACGCAAGAGCGAATTGGCTAATGGCCTGGTCGAAGATAGATTTTGTTACTCCTAGTAAACGGGATAAATCACTCACAGTATAGCTATCGATTTGTTTTGTCAGCGTATTGTGCGAAAACTGGGCAAACTCCCACAGTTTTCCGTCTGTCACTATGCCGTAAACGGGTGTATCTGCACCGTTAATATGAGCTACCGCAATTAGTTGTGCCAGACATTGGCCCCAGCCTTGTTCAAAATCGTTTTTCTTCGCCTCTACAACTATGATAATTGGAGTTTCCAGCATGGTTTTACCCAATGGGGAGCGCTTGGAAACTAAATAGTCGGGAGTGCCGTTGAGTTTACCATCATAGGCAATTGATTTTTGTACCCAGAGGGAAGTGCGCTGATAGTAGTGCTTATAGACCTCTCGCAAAATTGGAAAGATAATGGCTTCACATCTTGCTGCTTCTGAAGCAAAAATATCAATATTTTTTTGATTGAAGTCAAATTCGTCTAAAAAAACTTGAGAAGGACTGTAATCAGCAGGTTCAATAAAATTAAGTTCTTCGTACCTTGTTTGATATTCAGTTTGTACTTGAGTGATGCTTTTGTAATCGCTAAAAGCCATGGCTAGATAAAGACATCAAGTCGTTAAACCGTCGCTGTATGCCCTTATTCTAGCTAAGTGCTTAAATCCCATTATCAGTGTTGCAGCAGCTGCATGTCGTTGTAACGTAAGCGTCCCATAGCTTATTCAGCTGCGGGAATGCCTTCGCCATGATTCATGTCACCGTGATCCATGCCACTGTGGTCCATCATCAATTCCATGCTGGTGGGACCAGATGCTTTGAGCCCCATGGATACTAGACCAGATGTTAGTAGCCCCATGGTGACAAGGCCGGTCGACAGTACCCCCATGGAGATGATGCCGATGGAAATAATACCGTGGGAAATGACGCCAATAGAGATAACGCCATGGGCAGAAATTCCGACTGCAACGATGCCATGAGCACCGATCCCCATGGAGAAAAGCTTTCTTTTCTTGCGCGGGGTTACAGGTTCTGTAGTGGGGGTGCTGTCTATCACAGGTCGATGCATAGAGTTAACCCAGCGATATTAGTGCCCTAGACAAGAATATGTCAAAAGACAGCCTGTCATAGAAGCGCAGCTTACCCCTTCAGTATCAACCTTTAACGCCGCTGCTAGCCTCGCTAGGGACAATGTAACGCTGCATAATCACAAAAAAGAGCAGGATTGGGGCAGTGGCAATGACGGAACCAGCCGCAATTAAGCGCCAATCTAGGGAGAAGCTGCCGGCTAATCGGGCAACTCCCAAGGGGAGGGTGTAATATTCAGGTCGATTGAGCACGAGTAGCGGCCACAGGAAATCGCCCCAGGAGCCAATAAAGACGAAAATGGCTAAGGTTACCAGGGCTGGACGCACAGACGGAATCATAATGTGCCACCAGATGCCGAGCTCTGAGCACCCATCAATGCGGGAGGCTTCTTCAAGTTCTTTGGGCACGTTCTGAAACGCCTGACGCATCAGGAAAATGCCAAACGCAGAGGCAATGGCTGGAAAAATCACGCCCAGATAGCTATTGGTGAGGCCCAGCTGTACGGTGAGAATGTACAGCGGAATCATCACAATTTGGAACGGGATGAGAATAGTGGCAACTATCAGTGAGAATATCAGCTCTCGCCCGCGAAAGTTTAGCCTGGCTAAGGGATAGGCTGCTAGGGAACAGAACAGTAAGTTCAAAACTACTGTAATGGTCGCAATCAGAGTGCTGTTAAAGAAGTAGCGACCAAAGGGATTGGTCTGCCATACGTTGACAAAATTTCTAAAGGTCGGCTCTTGGGGGATAAACCGAGGTGGGAATTCGAAAATGTTTTCGGTACCTGATTTGAAAGCGGTGCTGATCAGCCAGAGGAGGGGCAGCAGCATTGCGATCGCAATTCCCCCCAAAAGCGCATAAATCAAGACAACTTCCCACCAACGCTTTTGCTTTAGCACGGTCTATCCCCTTAGCCAAACGAGCGTTTTTGCATGAGCCAAAACCCAGCAAAAGACTCCGAGTCAGGATTATCTTGCACCGCCACAAAATGCACCTGATTCGCCTCCTCCTTAGCAGCCATGAACCTCTCAGCTTCCTGCTTCAGTTCAGGCCGATTCAGACTGGCCATAATCCAAGTGTCATTGCTGCCAGTTTCTAGCAACAGCTGGGATATCTGACCGATTTGCACATCCAAATAAGCCATCTCCAACCCTGACATCCAGCCCGCTAATGGCAGGGCTCGTTCTGAAAAAATCAGGATGCCAGGCACCATGGTATCAGGACCAATCCCAGCCAGTTCCAGGGGAAACGCCTCACCAAAGCCAATCTCCCACTCTGGCATATCGGCAAATTCCTTCGCTGGCAGGCTGACCATGGCCCAGCGCTGCCCTATTAAGGCATCAGGTAAAGGTCGAGCAACTTCCACAGGTTGCACTGTCGCAGGTGATTTCCCCTCCTGGTAGCCAGGTTGCTGGGGATAAAAATTTTCCTGCCGGTCTTCAAGCCAGGTCTGTAGAGTCAAGGTACGACGACTGAGACGAGCCGAAACACCCAGTTCATCACAGGCACGCTTGATCATATTCTGCATCTGATAGCGAAAGAAGCGAATCTGTGTGGGAGATTCTCCTGATTTTTCAATGGCTTCCTCTATCGCCTGTTGTAACTCAATGGAGTTAACCTGCTTGTTCGAAAGGAATTTACTGTAGCGAATCCTAGAGCTATCAGCAACGGATTGTGCCCCATCACAGAGAAGCACTTCCCATCGTTTTTTTTGATTGTCATCTAAGACCGGGCGCGAGTAAAAATCCAGTTCCCATACGCTACCCATTAACCGTCTTGCTCCGCCAGTAGTTTGCCTGGATCTGCAGCTCGTTCAGGAGCTTCAGCCATTAGTTTATCAGCCTCTTTAAGAATCTCGCCAGGATACTTTTCTAACACCTTGGTGGAAAGGCTGATACGACCTCTCTCTTCATCCAGGTTCAGTACCACCGCCTTAACCGGCTGTCCTACTTCAAAGACATCGCCAATGGAGGGCACAAAACTCTTGCTGATTTGCTTAACATGGAGCAGACCTCGCACACCATCAAAATCAACAAACACACCAAAGGGTTTAATGGAACCGACTTTGCCATCGATCAGCTGACCTGGATTGAGTTGACCTAAAGCAGTGGTGCGAGCCGCATTACGGCCTGAGAGCACCAGCTTATTATTTTCTTCGTTAACTTCTAGAAATGCGACAGAAATTGTGTGCCCTACCAATGTGGTCAGGTCCTCAGGAGGGTTTACCAGATGAGAGCGAGGGACAAAACCACGCAATCCTTCCACATCTGCGATCACGCCCCCCTTATTCGTGCCGGTAACAGTGACATCAAGGATGTCTTTATTAGCTTCACGTTCTACCAGGTGGGCCCAAACTTCCTTAATTTCTAATTTACGAATGGACAGAATTACCTGACCGTTGGCATCCTGATCACGCACAATCAAAAACTGCCGTTCACTGCCAATGGGCACTGCTTCTTCGAGAGTGACGCTAGAGCTAACGGAGGCTTCACGGGCGGGAAGGAAGGCTGCTGCTTTACCACCAATGTCTATATAAGCACCATCGTCAGTATGGCTATCCACTTTGCCCGTAACAACTGCTCCCTTTTGGAAGTTAAAGTCATGTTGATCAAGGGCCTTGAGAAAATCGTCAGCAGAAAAGGTCAACGGTCTATGGCCTGTCAGGACAGGCTCCCATAAAAAAAGTCAGTTTTCCAAGTGTAAGCTAATTTTCGCGTACCGAAATCTTAATTTTTAGGTGTGGTAAGACGTAGGCTGGGTACAGCCATTTGGTTTGCCCTTTAAGCAACTATAGAAAACGTTAAAACCCAACAAACCCAACTCTTAATAAAAGAACACCGTAATCAACCAAGCTTCTCGGCAAATAATGCCTTTAGCTTTTCCCAAGCATCGGCGGCAGCATCGGGATTGTAGCTATCGCGCCGATCGCAGAAAAATCCGTGGGCGGCACCTTCGTATTCAAAAATTTCATGGTCGATATTGGCCGCTTGTAGAGCTGAACGTATTTGCTCAACTGCTTCAGCCGGAATAGAGCCATCTTCGCTGCCAAAGAAGCAGTAAAGGGTGCCGGTAATGTGTGGGGTGCGATCTAAAGCAACAGGGCCAGGGCCAAAGGCCGTGTCGGGAATACCCGCACCATAGAAGGATGCGATCGCATCCGTATCCCTTAGAGTGGCTGCCAAATAGGCCACATGGCCACCAAAGCAAAAGCCAATACAGCCAACACCACCATCTTTTACCTGGGGCAGGGTCTTGGAGTAGTTGATAGTGGCTTGGATATCGCTAAGTAGTTCATCAGCTTTGGTTTGCACCTTATACTGACGGCCCACCTGAATATCTTCAGACGTATAACCAGTTTCAAAGCCAGGGGCCTGTCGATGGTACAGCGCGGGGGCGAGGGCGACATACCCCTCTCTGGCGATCCGTTCGGTCACATCGCGAATGTGGCTATTGACTCCAAAAATTTCCTGTAGGACAACGACTGCGCCAAAAGGACCATCACCGTCGGGCATGGCGACATAGACCGGGAGAGTCATATCATCGCTTTTGACCTCAATGGTTCGAGTCTCAATCGTTGGAGTGGTCATGGTTCCATTGCTCTAGTTGATCGCTCCTATTCTGCCGCCCCATGGCCTCTTTGTCCCTTGCACATCTGTAAACGGTATCTGAGGGGATGGCAGTGAAGCATGCCATCAATATTCGGGTTCCCAATCATAAGTCAGACCAACGATCATTTATTAAGCAGCGCCTCGACTGTGAATTTTTGTTTCCTATGACAGTTAAATGACAATTGTCACATCTCAAAACCCGGTTTCGCGAGTAACCTCTATGTAATGTTGGGTAGCCTGGTTGTGGTTGGAGCTATTTCTAGGTACCAAACCGCATAAATTTTCTTACTAGACGGCAACTGAGCGCGATCTATGGTGCAATTTCACATTCAGACTGATAGCGAAATTCCAGCTTCTACCCAGCTCTACGATCAGATTTGGTTTGCGATCGCATCCCGCCAATATCCACCTGGATATCGGTTGCCCAGTACTCGTCAGTTGGCCATGCAGACAGGGCTACACCGCAATACCATCAGTAAGGTATATCGCCAGCTGGAGGAAGCCGGAGTCGTTGAAGCCCAGCCCGGCTCTGGTATCTATGTGCGCACCCAGGGCAGCGTAGAAATTGACAAGCCCCGGTCACCGCTACTGGCCCAGTTCCCGAAGGCCCAGGAACTGGTAGAAAGCAGTTTGGATGAATTGCTGCGTCAGGGTTGCTCTTTGCATCAGGCCCGCGAGCTATTCTTGGGAGAAATTGACTGGCGGCTACGCTGTAGTGCCCGAGTGTTGGTCACCACACCCCGTCAGGATATTGGTGCAGGTGAGCTCATGGTGCGCGAACTGGAGCAGGCACTACGAATTCCCGTACAGCTAGTGCCCCTGGAAGAACTGGAGGATGTGCTGTCCCAGACACGTTCCGGGACCGTTGTGACCAGCCGCTACTTTATTAATGAAGCAGAAGCGATCGCAGCACCGAAGTCTGTGCGGGTGATCCCCATCGATATTTACGACTATGCCGAAGAGCTAGGCCAGCTGAAGGATCTCCCGAAAGACACTTGTCTGGGACTAGTCAGTCTCAGTTCAGGGATTCTCCGAGCCGCTGAGGTACTCTCCTACAGTTTGCGTGGCGATGAGATTCTGGTAATGACAGCACAAACCGAAGATGAACAAAAACTCTCGGCGGTTGTGCGCAGTGCCCAAACCATCGCTGCCCTAGACAAAGCCAGCTTCCCAGCCATTAAAGAAGCCTTGCAAGCAGCTCGAGAAGACATCATCCGCCCACCAAAAGTGTTCTGCTGTGAAAACTATATCGGTGAGAAATCCATCGAAGTGTTAAAGCGAGAATTGGGCCTGGATTAATTAGACGTCCCAGTCAAGTTGGCAGCGTCTACAGCATCAGATGTCTGTAGCTGAAGTAAAGCCACTTGCTCTTCTTGGGGTTGAGCATTTAGAAATAAAGACTCAATAATGCCTGCCTGTTTCTTAAATATTGCCCGTTCATGAGGTAGGAGCTGTTCTAGGATTGTTTTGATAATTGTTTGTACCCCAAAGTTAACCAGCTCCCATTGAACATCAGTTAATGAGAACACCTGTAGGCATAGCGGCAAGAGTTGTTTCTCGATCACCGATGAACTATCCTCCAAAACACATAGCCAAATGTAGGCCTGAAACATATTTAGATCACGTAGGCTAGAGGCTTGAACAGCCGCAGATTGAATTCTGCCTTGACTACTAATGTGTTTAGGGAAAGTTTGTAGCGCCTGCTGATAGGTATATGCCGAGATTGAGCTTATCTGCGGCATCATTTTTCTTGCTACAGCGAGTGACTGCGTCATATTGGATGTGGATGGAACGATTGAACAGATGCGTTGCCATGGCATACACATCAACTCATCTAAGACATGTAGGTAGGGAACTAACCAAGTGCAATCATAGGGCGTGAGATGACTTAAAATGCGTTTTCGGGTCAGATGTAGTTGGGTTGTCATAAACCCAACTAGATGATGATTGACAGATGAAAAATAGACAGCTTTGAGTTCGCGTAATAGAGGACCCACCGTCAGCATCAAGCTTGCAAAGTGGGGAATGACTAGGTCTACGGCCTCTAACCGCCTCTCCTCTGAGTCAATCACATGTATATAGTCAACAACAGGTGAAAAGATAAAAGATTTTTCGTAGGAGTCAATTAATACTGCATAAATTTGCTTGATTTTAAGGCTGAGTTCCTGTAATTCCCAAATATCAGGAACCGGCGAAAGTTTTTTTGATAGAAGTTGTTGTGTGTCTACAGCTGCTAGAGCACAGTCCGATTCTAAATGATGATTAATATTAAAAGAGGTAGCTTGGCGTGCTTCATCGGTGATTGATGACCGCAGACGCTGCTCAACATGATTTCTAACGTGATGAGAAATCTTATGGAACTCTGGTAGGTACCGGGCAATCCATATCTTCAGTAGTTCATTGTTGATGTCAGCTCCTGCAGCTTGAACGCGCTTGAACTCATACATGCTGAAGAAAATTTAATGTGCTAATTATGATCTACGCTGCGATACATTGCTTTTCTAAAATGTTTAGCACCTATCCTCTCAGCGTAGACCTAAGGTTTTATAAAGTTGCTGGCGCAACTAAACTACATCCGTAAATTCTTTTCAATCTGGCGTAGTTTAATCCGAGCTAGACCTAAATTAGCCTTCTCTCGATCCAGCACGAGGTAAAAGAAGACACCTTCAGCTAAATCGCATATACGCAGCAAATGATATTGGTTTGCAAGAGTAATTAGGATGTCTTCAATGGGTGATGTAATCCCTAGCCCTTCACGAGCTCTGTTTTTAGCCTTAATCACTTCGGCGTTAAGAGCGACGGCTTGTTCTAACTTGACAGAAGAGAAAGCTTGTTCATTCCGACTAGCCTGTCCCAATGAAAAACCTGTACTCCAATCTCCAATAGCGGCTCCGATAGTGCCGTCGATATTTAGAGCACTTTGAATAGATTCTTTAATATTGTCCATATACGGTGAATAACCTCAATAATGATTGTTCAAGTTACAGATGGGATATGCGTGAGTTCTAATAAATTAAATTACTGCAACAACTTTCGAGAGGCCACAGTTATTCTGATTGTTAGAACAAAGAGATTTAGATTTTGCACAGTAAATGCACCGATTGCTGCCATTTCTCGATAAATATCGTTCTCTCGCCGTATGTCCAATGACATAATCTAGCTTACATATTGAGAATTATCTATCTTTTATCAGCTTGTCAGTTTGCTAGAAAGCAAGCAATATTCTAAGAGTCATCTTATTTGTGTCTTAACATATGGACATCATGATTTAAAGTTTAAGCTAGTTACATGATAAAAAACCTGTTTTTAAGGCCCAAAACCCTTTCATGAGAGAAGCTTCAGAATCAAATCAGATCTTTCCCATGAATCTCATGAACAATACAATTTGGCATTTTTACCTGGCTTTCTGACTGGGTAAAGGTTGATGCTAATCGACAGATTGATAAGGAATAACGCTGGGATGTCTAATCGCAGGGAACGATTTAACTAACGATGCAGAACAAGCTAATGCTAAGGGCAGGAACCTTTCCCTGATAGCCAAATCTAACAGAACTCTGTGAGCTCAACGATTGTAGTTCATGCGTGCTTTGCTAACGATGGCTGTACTGTATTCATGCCTACCCAGTTGGGCTCTCCTAATGCTCTATGCTCGGTGGAGGCAGTCACGAGTCGTGATTCGATGCCTGCCCAAATTTGAGGCGATACTCTGACAGCCATTTGCTTGCACCGTACCATCAGCTCACAGATGTAAAAGTAATCAGCCAGTGCTTGGGCATCCGTCGGTGATAAATGCCAATCATCGGGAGAAATACCTAGGCTACTAAACCATAGCTTGAGAACTCTGGCTTGAAATATCTGTTTTTGATACTCAGACGTTTCTTGGGTAGGAATGCTGGATTTAAGTGTTTGCAACCCTTTAAGTAGGTCTAAGCAATTGACAGAGGTGAAGATATTAAGGCGAGCAAAGCGTTTAGCGAGGGTAATACCCCGTGAGATCGCACGGGTAATATCTAGATCAGACTTATGAACACGGGTAAGGGCATGGTTAAGGGTTAGCGTCCGTGCCAGATTCATCTCAATTATGCGAGCATGGTCTGGATCAAGGACCAAGGCTAAGGCGCGAGCCCGCTCAAGGATATGGGTGCGAGCCAGGTCACGATTGAGTTCGCGATTCAGGGCCAGAGCCAGGTAAATAGCGGCTACTCGTTTAGCTACAGGACGAAAGCTACCCAGGGAGTTATTGGTTGATGCAGCTGCCCACTGCCCCAGACGTTGCAGCTTGATAGAGTTAAGGCATTGGTTCGCCTTGTGTTCGAGAGCTTCTAACAAATGGTTTGCCCCTTGTTTACCGGTCAATAACCCTGGCGTTAACAACAACACTTCACGCCAGCGTCTATCGGTAGCATGGGCCGCAATCACACTATCCCAGTGGTGATTATCTGCCAAACATTGAGCCGTGAGATATTCTTGCAAAGTCAGATGAGAGAACGAATAAGCATCTTCAGCACGCTCGACTAAAATACCTTGCTGCACCTCAATGGCTTGTAAGACAGCTTCCCCATCTAGAATTTTGGGTACATTTAGATTGCTAGCCAAAAAGTCTTTAATTTGAGCTGTTAGCTCTCGCCGCGAGAAAAATAAACGATTGGACTCAAAGCCAGCAAAGGCAATTTCAGATAACAGTCCTTCTTCCAGCTCAATACTCAGACCTTCATAGATTTCATCGCGATTGATCCGCTTTTCTGCGGCCCATTCCTCTAAAAGGATACGTAATGCCCGTTGATACAGGCTGCTACGATTAGCAGGAAATCGCTGTGAGCGGTCGTAGACAAGGCATAGAAAGGTTAACAGTAAGGGAGTGTGGGCTAACTCTTTGGCAGCTCTATTTTTCTCTTCTTGTAATGTCTCCCAGCATCTTTGGCTGGTGCCACGTTCTGCATCTTGTGCACTACTAAACCAATTTTTAATAAATTGCTCGATTTGTTCATTGTCAAAATCGGCCATACCCACATCACTAAACCGAGTAAAACCACCGTGGTAGGCTGCGGTTCGGCACGACCCTATAAATCGGTTTTGATCATAGCGATCAACAAAATTCTGGATAGTGCAGATAACATTATCGAGATTTGCAGTGGGCACCTCATCCAGACCGTCCAATAAAATCAGCAATTTCCCCTGTCTTAGGGCCTGTTGAACAAATTCATTAGGGGCAGGAAAACCACAGTGACGAAACTCCTCGGAGATCAGCATTTCAATGTCAATGTTATCGGTCTCAAAGCGTTTCAGTTCCAGTAACACAGGAATCTTTCGATGGTGATATGCGACGTGTCCGTGATGAAATGTTCGTAATGCTTCCAGACCTAACTTACGCAGGAATGTTGATTTGCCTGCTCCGGGTGCACCTAAAACCATCAGATATTGCTTTTCGTTAGCCACATCAATACCCGAACGTTTTTCATTACTGTTACGTCGGCCAATGGAGCTACGAAATCGAGTTTTTCGATACTGTTGTTCTAATGCCTGAGGAGATTCAAACCCTAGAACATCATCTTCATCAAGAAATTTTACGCCTGTGTAAACCTTTGCAAGGTCTACGGGTTCGCGCATTCCTAACACTTTTAGCTGGCAGTGACGCTGCCTGTAGGTATGAACATATTTCCTTGATGCATTAAAGAATAGGTTGCGTATTTCAGCAACAGCCTGACTGCCGACTTTCGGCAAAAGATTAAATGCAAAGCTGGCAATGCCGTCCGCGACTGGTTCCGCCAGCAGTTCTAAACCGGTCATATTCGTTGATTGTTACGCCATGAACCATTGTGCCAATGTTCTGCATTCTCGGGGAGAGGGGGAAGTGACCTGGTTATCTACGCTCAGGGGGTAAGACACTTGGTGTTAAGTCGATAGTGTAGGGCTCGTAGACAAGATAGAAGATCCTCGCATACTCAGAAAGTATAGATTGCATTATTCTTCGCTTACTTTGTACGTAGGTGATTCTAATTAGTTACAGATGTCAAGACCCCTTCCGTCCCCATTTTTTGGGAAGACTAGCTCCGAAGCCCTCCAAGATTGGGAGTTTTGAGAGTAACTTCTAGAGGTTAAACAGCTTGTATATATTTTAAAAGAATTGAACTGAGCTCCTTAATTGGAAAATAAAACCTCTGATAATTTTGTTTTTAGGATTGATGATTTTATTGTTATGAATATTGAGTGTAAGGCTATCAACAATCTCATTGGGTAAATGGTAACAACTGGATAGTGTTGCAATTTAAGATCACCTTGCGGAAAAATCCCATCTCACCGGGGATCACTAGACAAGTAAATTCTGAAAATCGTATGCAACGACTAGCAAAAATCGGGCAGCGACTGCTGCCATGGTTACTGACTGCACTCATTCTGATGACCGTAGGCGGTTTACCCGCGTTGGCTCAAGGGGCCTCTACACCACCACGCATCATAACCGTAACCGGTCATGGCCATCACACAGCACCGACTACCCTAGCAGAAATCACCTTAGGAATATCTGATAAAGGCGATAGTGCAAAAGCGACCTACACGCAGCTAGCAAAGCGCACATCTGCGATCGCAAAAACCTTGAAAGCCCGCAAAGTCGACAATATTAAGACATCTAATGTTCATCTTGACCTCAAATATGGTCGTGATGGCAAACCGCAAAAAGATGAGTATGAGGCCTATAGAAACATAGAATTTCAGGTACCTGCCGACGAAATTGGGGTGTTGGATAATGCGATCGCACTCAACATAGACCGTATTCAAAACATTCGCTATCTAGCGAACGAGAAAGACCTCCTAGCCGCCCGCGATCAAGCCCTAGAAAAAGCAATTACCGATGCCCAAGCCCAAGCTAAAGTAGCCCTCGACCAGCTGGGCTTTAGCCTTGAAGATGTAGTCGATATCCAGGTGAACGATGCCATCACCCAAGCACCGGGAGTTGATGCTGTTCCTAAAGGTGATGGCTATGCCAGCGGTAGTTGGTCTGCTGCTAGCAGCCTGGCCGTAGAAGATGGGGCGCAGGCTGTGGATGTGCAAGTGACATTGAAGGTGCAGTATTAGAGACTGCTGGGCACTCCCCATTTCCCACGCCCTAAATTACTAGGGACCTCACTGTTGCTGTTGCTGTTTCCAGGTGTCAGTTAGTAAGCCAGAATAGCCCCAGTCTTCTTCTTTAATTTCCTGGATGACGATGTGAATGTGCTCGGGCTTTTTCCCTAGCACACGTACTAAAGAATCAGTCACATCCTTGACTAGCGCTGCTTTCTGGGCTCGTGTTGCCCCAGCTGTAATCTGAATATTGACATATGGCATAGCGATAGTTGAGGAGTAATATAGTGGCGAAGGGTGCTGTGTCTATTGTATGTTTTCCCACTGGATTGATGACCGGCTACAGTTGCGATCGCTCCAGCTAACCGATGCTAATGAGCTTTTTGCACTCACCGATGCAAACCGCGACTATCTGCGTCGGTGGTTGCCATGGCTAGATAGAACAACGACATCAGCTGATACCAGAAATTTTATTCGCAATGCGATAGAACAGTTTGGCGATACGGAAGGAGTTGTTGCAGCCATCTGTTACAACAATTGTATCGCAGGCATCATTGGTTACAATCACATTGATTGGGACAACCGCATTGGCCATATGGGCTACTGGCTAGCATCTTCTCACCAAGGCAAAGGGATAATGACCCGGTCCTGCCAGTATATGGTTGACTACTCATTTGCCACCCTCTATCTCAATCGCATTGTGATTTGTTGTGCCACTGGTAACAGACGCAGTCGAGCCATTCCTGAGAGATTGGGCTTTACCCATGAAGGCACGGCCTGCGAAGCAGAGTGGCTATATAATCGCTTTATTGATCATGAAGTTTATGCCATGTTGCGCAGCCACTGGCAACGTTACGAAGAGTTTTTATAGGCAATTACCAACAGAGAACAAAGAATTGTTGATGCTGTTGTTGCTTAACGATTGTTAGTTACTGGATAAAGCTCTAAACCATAGCGATAAAGAGCAACGGGGCGATCCATTGCCTTAAAGTAATCCGGATCTTGGGGTGATAAATATATGGCCGTCATCTGGTCGGCCACAATATGGTCTTCTTGGTAATGATAGGCCGTTGTGTTTTCCACTTCGTTTAAGTACACCGTTGGTCGGCCACCCCGAAAAAACTGTTGAAAGACTTCAGTGGTGATAAACGTATGGTTGTCAGGCTGTTCTACTGCTCGTCCGGTCACTGTAGACACCAGCTGCTGATTGTCCTTTAAGAAGGTAATTTGACGATTGGGATCTTCAGGATCAACATTAACAGCTTTAACCCAATCATCTCCTAAATATGCTTTGGCCAGACTCATGCCATTAAAAGCGCGATCTGACACCACACCTTCTGTCGTTTTTAATGGCCGATTGAGAAATTTACCCTGGGCAACCCGTGTCTTTTGAAAGTGAATATCCGCTTCAATGGGCATATCCAAAAACTGACGATTCCCTTCAAATCCTGGTGTAATCACCTCTGGGGCGACTGGTGCTGCCATCGCCAAAAGCGTTGAGGTCATCCGCCATGAACCGTCCATCCAAGCTGGGTAGACCAGGTCTCCTGCTGATGGCTGTACAGGTGGTTTGGTGGACCAATGGGGAAACGCCGAGACTCGCTCAGCCAGGGGGGTGGCCATGGCTTCACCGCTACACAGCAGCCATACTAAAAATAGCAGTGTGAACCAGACGAGTTTGCGCCGTAGCCGCAGTCGTTGTCGCTGTCGCAGCAGCTTCAGAAAAAAACGATGCATGATTGGGTTGATGACCATAGCACCAGTTTAGTCCTATTAATAGCTGGGAAGGCTGAAAGAATCAGCTGATGCAGTCATCAGATGACTGCATCAGGAGTAATTCTAAATTATCGACAGTGATTGGAAAAAGCCACTGTAGCCTTTAGATACGGGCCTTGATGATGAGCCATGGTTAACTGATGGATAATCAAATTTTGCTCAAAGAAGCGCTAACGGATGAGCTGTGTGTGCTCTACACAAATATTACTCAGCTGACTGATGTCAAGTCCTTGCCAGAGGACGATTTACAACTACTACGTGGGCTAGTCTCGGTATTGCAGTTTGCAACTCAGCAAATGACCCAGCAGCAGGCCTCGGGTGGCAAGCTAACGGCAGATGTCACTGCGCTAAGGGATAAAGTAGCCCAGCTACAGCAGGAAAATGCTGCCTATCAGAAACAACTGCGGTGGATTCAGGATCAGCTGGCGCTATCACGGACGGCCACTGGTAAAATGCGGCTAAAAGCCACCCTGAAACAAACGCTGGATATTGCGGTGGTGATTTCTGAGGCCAGTAGTGGCAGTATTTTCTTGTTGGATGACGCCAAGGTGGTGACAGAATGTATTCTGACTCGCTCGGGCACCACAGAAAAGGAACGCCATAATTTGGTGGGGCAAGTTTTGGAGAAAGGCTTGGCCGGTTGGGTTGTGGAACATCGTAAATTGGAGACGATTGCCGATACCCGTCTAGATAGTCGTTGGATTAGCTTGCCCGATCAGCCTTACAAAGTATGTTCAGCGATGTGTGCACCGGTAGTTAGTGGCAATCGCATTTTAGGGATTATGACCCTAACCCATTCTGAGCCCAGGCATTTCCAACCACCGATTCCAAATCTGATCGGAGCCATGACCGATCAGATTGCTTTAGTGTTAGAAAATGCCAAATTACACAGCGTCAATCGTAAGCTCAATGGCCGCCTGAGTCACTTTAAAGACTTTTGCCATCAGCTTTTAACCACTGAGGTTGTGGGGGCCATGTTAGTACAAAACAAAAAGATTGTTCAAATTAATCAGCAAGCGGCCAATCTGTTAGGGCAAAGGCCAGATGCTCTCATCCACCTACCGTCTATCACTAGCTTGATTGCCTATGAAGATCTAGGCCGAGTCTGTGACGCACTGCGTCAGTGTTATACCCACCGAAATCAGCCGATGCCCCTTGATTTTGGTATTACCCATAAAAATGGCCAGGTAATTGCGATCGCAGCCCAAGCCATAGCCTTTGAGTTTGAGGAGCAACCAGCTGTACTATTGCTGCTAAATCAGGCAGATTGAGTCATCGACTCTTCACTCCCCCTTTTATCTACAATATACTCAGCTTTTTCCCATACTCTTGTGCCCACTCCCCCCAGCCGTCCAACCACCATTAAATTCCTCAAAAGCCCCACGTCCCAGGCATGGATTGAGCAAGCTTTAGCCAATTTAGATGAGGTGATGCTGGACCATTCCCACTGCGAGCGTAAAGCTGCCGGAATTGCCATCAAGCTAATGTTTTTGTACCCCGGCGATGGGGCATTGGTGGCGGCGCTAACGGATATTGCCCAGGAGGAGCTAAGCCATTTCAAACAGGTCAACCAGTGGCTAGAGCGTCGAGGTGTGTCCCTACGGTCTCTAGCAGCAGGCCCTTACGGTTCTAAGCTGCGCAAGCATGTGCGTCCCAATGATCCTGAACGCAAGCTGGACCTGTTACTGGTTTCAGCCTTAATCGAAGCCCGCAGCCATGAACGCCTGGGTCTGTTGGGAGAACATTGCCCCGATCCAGACCTGGCCAAGTTCTACCGCAGCCTGATGGCATCCGAAGCCCGACACTACGGTGCTTACTGGGTACTAGCCACCAATGAATTTGGCTCTGATGTGGTCACCCCCCGATTAGAAGAATTAGCGGTCGCCGAGAGCGAGATTTTGGCAACGCTGCATCCAGCCCCTAGGGTTCATAGTTGATAGGGAAATAGAAACTATGCCCATGCCCCTATAACTATCCCTCCCATCCCTATGCACACCACCTTCAAATCCTTTCTCATCCGCGACTGGCAACCGGCTGACCGAGCAGCCGCAACTGACCTGGTTGGCCAAGTTTTAACTGACTACGGTCTTCAGTGGGAACCGGAGGGCGCGGATATTGATGTGGTGCAGGTGGAAACACACTACCAGCATGGTGAATTTTGGGTAGTAGAGCAGGCGGGGGAAGTGGTCGGTACCGCAGCTTACCTGCCGATTGAGCGGGGTGAGCAGGCGGTAGAGATTCGTAAAATGTATTTGCTGCCGATGGCCCGTGGTCAGGGATTAGGGCGATTTTTACTAGGTCAGCTAGAAGCGACCATTGCAGCCCGTGGTTTCAAAGAAATCTGGCTAGAAACAGCCACGGTTCTCAAAGAGGCTGTTCGTATGTACGACAGCTCAGGATATCTGCCGGAAACGGGTGTGGAAACAACCCGCTGTGACAAGGTTTATAAAAAACGTATCGTGCCGTAGGGGCTGCCCTCGTGGGTGCCCTTCAATATGCATTGCAATCAGTCAGAGTTTCCTATAAATCGATATAATCAGTCGGGCCAAATTTCATTGCCCATGTTTGGTCAGGTTCACGATCTTGCCCCCATTTTTGGGGTAGGTACAAGACCGTGAACCTATGTACATATATCCTAATTATCTACCTGCTTGTGATTGCAGTTTATCCCGGTAGCTTTGATCCAGTTACCTTGGGTCATCTCGATATCATTACCCGTAGCAGTGGTCTATATGATCATGTGATTGTGGTAGTGTCACGTAATCCGATGAAAAACCCGATGTTTTCTATCGAGGAACGGCTGGGTCAGATTCGGCAGGCAACAGCGCATCTCACTAATGTAGAAATTGATAGTTTTGATGGTCTGACGGTAAATTACGCCCACAAACGTAATGCTAAAGTCTTGATTCGGGGTTTGCGTGTACTATCAGACTTTGAGAAAGAACTGCAAATGGCTCATACTAATAAGACCCTTGCAGATGATCTTGAAACTGTCTTTTTAGCGACGTCTACTGAATACGGCTTTTTAAGCAGTAGTCTAGTAAAAGAGATTGCAAGGTTTGGCGGAGCTATCGGTCATCTTGTTCCTGATCATGTTGCCCACGATATTCAGAAATGGTACGGCAAGAACCTCCCCTAAACGACCCCAGGCTGGTGAATGACCCCAGGCTGGTGAATGATCCTAGGTTAAATGGCCAAGCTGCCCAGGTTGATGATGTCCTGGCTCAGCAGCAGATTGGCAAGGCCGGGCCTGCGCCTATAGCAGGGTTTGATATTCAAGATGCCCTCAATCAAATTGAGGAGTCTGTACTGGATAGCCCTCGCCTCCCAGTCATGGGGCGCACCATGATCAATGAAGATGATCTGCTCGATCAGCTAGATGCTGTGCGGTTAAATCTGCCCAGCGCGTTTCAGGAAGCTCAGCAATTAGTAGAGCAGCGTGATGACATCCTCAGCGAGGCTGAGCGATACGCTCAGAGTATTGTGACGACTGCTGAAAAGCAGGCGGCCACGATTCTGAATGAAACGTCAATTTTGCGACAGGCTGAGCAGCAGGCCCAGCAGTTGCGATTACAGGTGGAGCAGGAATGTGCGGCGTTGCGATCGCAAACCATGCTCGAAATAGAGCAACTGCAAACCCAAACAAAGCAAGAATGTGAAGATCTGCGCCAAAATGCGATCGCTGAATGCCATGCTATCCAGACAGATGCTGATACCTATGCCGATCAGGTATTACAGCGCATGGAAACCCAATTTAGTGAGATGCTTGGCGTGATCAGTAACGGTCGGCAGCAGCTCTACGAACGACAGCAGCGAGCTCGACAAACAGCACCATCAATGCCAGCAGCGAGCGATGTTTCTCCCCCTAATCCCTTGAGTCGTCGTCCGGCCACCCAGCGACCGCCTACTCAGCAATCCTATATCCAACCCCCTCAACAACAGCAGCCACCGACGCGCTCCCCCCAGCAGCAGCCACCGACGCGCCCCCCCCAGCAGCAGCCACCGCGTCCCCAGCAGCGCCCGCCCCGTAAGTTCTAACCCCCCATGATTGGCTATCTCAAAGGGAACTTGGCCGATATCCAACGGCTGACCAATGGTCGTGTGATTATTACCGTGGATGTCAATGGCATTGGCTATGAATTACAGGTCACGGCTCGAGTGATGGGTAATCTCCCCCCCATGGGCGACCCGGTGCAGATTTTTGCCCACTTACAAAATCGAGATGACCAGCCAGTACTATTTGGTTTTGGCTCGCGGGCCGAGCGAGATGTTTTTCGTTTGGCCATCAGCGTTAGTGGCATTGGCCCCCAAATGGGCATGGCCTTGCTCGATACCCTGAGCTTAAATGACTTAGTTCAAGCCGTTGTGGCTGGGAATGCCCGCATTTTGTCCCAAACCCCCGGTGTCGGCAAGAAAACGGCTGAGCGCATAATTTTAGAACTGAAAACTAAGTTAGCCGAGTGGCGGCAGCAGGCTGGGCTCATTACCGCTCCTACAGTAGGTCCAGTGTCCGTCGTCCAAGAGGATGTAGAAATGACGCTACTGGCTCTAGGCTACTCTAATAGTGAAATTACTAAAGCGTTGCAAGCCGTAGGGCAAAGTAAAACCCTCAGTAAAAACGCTGACACTGAAGCCTGGATTCGTGAAGCGATCACCTGGCTCAGTCAATAAAAACCTGTCAAAGGTTGTAACGAAAATATGAGACCTGTAATGATACCTGATAGCGTTATTAAACACACTTTTTGTATCAAATAACACCGTTATCTGTCCTTGATAGCAGAGCACCCTGTAGATACACAAGCAGGATAAGCAGGTTTAAAGTCATCAGCGCCAGGAGTTTATGAAACAAGTTATTGCAGTTATTCGGTCCTCCCAGCTAGATAAGGTCAAAGAGGCCCTTGTCAATTCAGGAATTGTGGGTATGACTGTTGCTAATGCCCGTGGTTTTGGTCGTCAGAAGGGGCAGACCCAAAAATATCGTGGCCAAACCTATAAAGTCGATTTTCTTCCTAAAATCCGGTTAGAAATTGCCGTTGCCGATGACCAAGTAGACTTAGTGATAGACACCATCACTGAAGCTGCCCGCACAGGCGACATCGGCGATGGCAAGATCTTTGTGCTGCCCATTGAGGCCGCGTACCGTATCCGCACAGGTGAACGCGATGATGTAGCGTTGTCTAGTTCTGAAGCCTAAAACTCCCTATTCCACTCCCACATTCTTCAGTGCTGCCTGGGCGGCTTTCTTTTCCGCATCTTGTTTGCGTTTTCCCTTGCCTCGGCCATACAGTAATCCTTTCACACGCACTTCAGCGGTGAATTGTTTGGCATGGTCTGGCCCACTGGCGGCAATAATCTGGTAGGTAGGAACTTCACCAAGCTGCTCCAATGACCAGATTTGAAAACGGCTCTTGTAGTTAACATGAATCGCAGTCTCACTGACGGTATCAGCAACACTGTCAAACATAGGGACTACATAGGACCGTATGGTTTCAATGTTTTGGCCGCTATCCAGAAAGTAGGCTCCAATCAGAGCTTCAAAGGTGCTGCATAGCACTCGCTTGCTATTGCGACTATCGCTATTTTCAGCGCCGCGACTCAGGCACAGGTACTTTTGCAATTGCAGCTGGCTGGCAAAGTAACTAAGCTGGTTTTCGTCCACTAAGGCAGCACGTAGCGGGGTCAGTTCGCCTTCGGGTCGGTCAGGGTAACGCTGGTAAAGGTACTCGCCACTGAGAAACGTGAGGATAGCGTCACCCAAAAATTCTAGCCGTTCATTGTCCTCGCAGTCATTTTCTTTAGCGTAGGACTTGTGGGTGATGGCTAGCTGCCAAAGATTTTTATCAGCGAAGGTAGGTAAATCAAACGTACTCATGCTTTCACAATAGCGTGGCTAGCTACTTTCTGAGGTGCAAATCACGATTGTTTTTAACACAAAAACAGCGATCGCAGACCTCTACGACCGCTGATTCAGGTCAAGACTTAACAGCAAAGATGACTGATTGTTTCAGTCTTATTCACCCGTGCTTTCAGTCTTGTTCACACATGCATTTATGCAAACGTGAAGTTGTTGCTAGTCAGCGAATTTACATCCACACCCGCTAGCAGTACAGAGTTATCGTTGCCTAAATCAAGCAAGGTGTCATTACCCACTTGGCTAGCAGCGCCTAACACGTCATGGAAGCCATCAAAAATGGCTTCTACATCTAGAATGTCATCCGTCACCGAAAAGTCGGTAACAACATCATTGCCCGAATTGCTCTCAAATCTGAAGGTGTCGCTACCCAGTCCCCCCGTTAGCAGGTCATCATCACTACCACCATTGAGGCTGTCATTACCAGTGCCACCAGTAATTTCATCATTACCGAGACCACCAGAGACAACAACATCGCCTGTAGATATCTGAACAAAACGGTCATCACCTACACCTAGACGGACTTCCCCGTTGAGGGTGCCTGCGTTGAGAATATCTACACTCCCCAGGGCACCATCAGCATCAATCGCCAATCCATTACCACCACTGATGGTGCCAAAGTTTGTAATTTGCCCATCAAAAATAACCCCCGATTCAATTAAGATGCCTGCTTGTTCTTCCGATGCGATAACGCCATTTAGTTCGTTGGTAATATCGCCGCTAAAGGTTGCTTCAGTCAGCCCCGAACCAACAAATAAGCGAATACCTGCAGGAACGCTGCTGTCGCCTCTACCCTGAATGAGACCACTGTTAGAAATATCGGCTGATAATTCCAGGTCATCAATGCCGTCACCTAGACCACTGGCTGCACCCACCTGTACCGAGATACCACTACCAGCGACACCTGCATCAATGGTACCAAGCTGGTTATTGATGCTGATATTGTCAGCAGTACCATCAAGATAGACCGTGCCATTGCGCTGGGTGCCAGTCCCCAAAATGCTACCTTGGTTCACCAGAGTAACGTTGTCGCCATCCAGGTTGACAGCTCTACTACCGGATTCAATTTGTCCAGAGTTAACAATGGAGAGATCGTGGTCAGCATCGCCAATATAGAGACCATTGCGAGGACCAGAAATCGAACCACTGTTGTTGATCTGGCCATCAAAGGCGACACCATCTTCAACCACCAGACCGCCTAAAAAGCCCACATTCACTTCAGACGTAATGGTGCCACGGTTCACAACAGAGCCAGTGACTGTCGCTTCAGCTTCACCTGAGCCATTGAAGAACCGCAGGCCGCTGGAGCCATTAGAGGCCACCCGACCACCATTGGCAAAGACATCAGGGCCATCACCACGACCTTGTAGGAGACCACTATTCACAATGTTGATATCTTCACTCACCACATCTCCAGTGGCTCCCACTTGCACAGAGATGGCATCACCCAAGTTGCCTTCACCAGCATCCACCGAGCCCTGGTTATTGACGGTGATATCATCAGCGGTGCCATCAAGGTAGATCGTGCCGTTGCGCTGGTTGCCTGTACCGAGGATGCTTCCCTGGTTGGAGAGAGTCACGTTATCACCATCGAGGTTGACAGCTCTACTGCCTGACTCAATGGCTCCAGTGTTAATGATGGAGAGATCGTGGTCAGCATTGCCAATGTAAAGACCATTGCGAGGACCGGAAATTAGACCACTGTTCACAATGCGACCATCAAAGGCCACACCATCTTCAACCACCAGACCGCCCAAAAAGCCCACATTCACTTCAGACGTAATGGTGCCACGGTTAATCACCGAGCCAGTAACCGTGGATTCAGCTTCACCTGAGCCATTGAAGAACCGCAGGCCGCTGGAGCCATTAGAGGCCACCCGACCACCATTGGCAAAGACATCAGGGCCATCACCACGACCTTGTAGGAGACCACTATTCACAATGTTGATATCTTCACTCACCACATCTCCAGTGGCTCCCACTTGCACAGAGATGGCATCACCCAAGTTGCCTTCACCAGCATCCACCGAGCCCTGGTTATTGACGGTGATATCATCAGCGGTGCCATCAAGGTAGATCGTGCCGTTGCGCTGGTTGCCTGTACCGAGGATGCTTCCCTGGTTGGAGAGAGTCACGTTATCACCATCGAGGTTGACAGCTCTACTGCCTGACTCAATTTGTCCAGTGTTAATGATGGAGAGATCATGGTCAGCATTGCCAATGTAAAGACCATTGCGAGGACCGGAAATTAGACCACTGTTCACAATGCGACCATCAAAGGCCACACCATCTTCAACCACCAGACCACCCAAAAAGCCCACATTCACTTCAGACGTAATGGTGCCACGGTTCACAACAGAGCCAGTGACTGTCGCTTCAGCTTCACCTGAGCCATTGAAGAAGCGTAAACCACTGGAGCCATTGGCAGCTACCCGCCCCCCGTTGGCAAACACATCGGGACCATCGCCACGACCCTGTAATAACCCATTGTTTGTAATGTTAATGTTCTCATTGCTAGGGTCATCAGCTGCACCCACTTGAACAGAAACAGCATCGCCCAGATTACCTTCACCAGCATCAATGCGTCCACTGTTGACTAAGCCCAGGTCATCAACGGTGCCATCAACATAGAGTGTGCCGTTGCGTTGATTCCCTGTTCCTAAAATGTCACCTGTATTCAGAACAAAACTTCCATCACCATCACTTATATCGACGGCACGACTGTTGGACTGAATTGTGCCAATATTGAGAAGTCTTAGGTTGTCGCCTGTGGAACTAATGCCATTTAGATCTCCCGAAATCTCTCCTAGGTTCAGGATGGTAGCATTGTCACCGCTGGCCTGAACTGCTGTATTCCCTGAGTCAGGCGCTGCTATTGAGCCACCAGGGATAATGGCTAATAATGCTTGATCACCTGAGATGTCAATGGCAGGTTCTCCAGCTGGTGCTTGAATATCATCAACAATAACTTCAACTTCACCATCAGAAAGAACAATGGGGTTAGTGAGTTCTTCTAGCATGATTGGGTGCCTCTAAGTGTTTCTTTTGTTTAATCTGTTGCGAATAAGATGAACAGATTTTGTTCATGTCTGCATCGTAGGAAGCTACGAGAGATAACGCTTGAGGCATAGGGCCTAAATCAGGGATAGGTCTAAAGTCCCAAACAAAACTTGTTCTTTTGTTGCCAAACAAACTGAGTCAAACAAAGCGAAAACGTATCATTTGAAAAGCATTGATTAATCTTTCTCTCAGTTTGCAAGAGGCTTTTTAAGGCGCTTCTCATTTATGTTGCCTGATAATCTACTAGTCAGGGTGATAAAAGCAAAATGTAAAACAATTTGAAGATGTAAAATTATTTTTACGAATAGCGACTGGATGTACGGGTAAGCAAGAGACGAGTAATAATTATCCAGAGCACAGCGCTTTCTCAGTTGCCATTCATCTATTCGAAAATGGACAAATCTATAATTCTGGCTAAAAGGAAGAACCTGTGTATCCTCAGGTCCTTTGGCGATGTTATGGGTAAAGGCTACAGTATGGCGAGTTCACAAAGTTCAATTCGGCTCCTACTTGCAGATGACGAAGATATTATTCGCTATGGCCTCAGTGCCATTTTGCAATGCGAAGCGGCGATAGAAATTGTGGGCGAAGCCTCTAATGGCCAGGAAGCCGTTGAAAAGGCCCAACAGTTAAAACCAGATCTTGTCCTCATGGATATCGGTATGCCTATGATGGACGGTGTCACTGCAACAGGTAAGATCTGTCAGTCGGTGCCTGATGTTAAAGTCCTAATTTTAACAACGTCTACAGAAGATCAGCATCTACACGATGCGATTCAGCAAGGTGCTTCAGGCTATCTGTTAAAAAACATACCACCTGAAGATTTTATCCATATTATCCAAAGTACCCACAAAGGATATATGCAATTTGATTCTACAATCGGTTCAAAGCTGCATCAACATCTGAAATCTCCTCAACCTGCTAAAGTTGTGAGCGATTGGAAGGGAGTGACTCCACGAGAACGGGAGGTTTTAAAGCTGATTGCAACAGGTGCCAATAATCGAGAGATTTCTCAAACGCTCCACATCGCTGAAAAAACCGTTAAAAATCACGTTAGTAATATTTTAAATCGAGTAGGCTTAAGAGATCGTACACAGTTAGCAATCTGGGTTAACACAACTAATTTAGACACGTTGCAAACTGCGTAAAATCTAAAATATAAGCGCCCTCAATGATACGCTGGAACCTCTGGGCAAAGTTTAGTTTATTTCTATTTTTGGTTTGGCTGTTGGTTAGCGGCTCTACTATAGCTATGCTTTCGCAGCACCTCAATGCCCATGCTGAGCAAGCTGTAAAAGAACGAGCAAAAATTGTGCTGACTGGCATGCAAGCAGTTCGTGATTACACTCGTGATCATGTTCAGCCAGTGCTAAAAGAGAGTAGTGATATGGGTTTCTTTATCCAGGAAAGTATCCCAAATTTTGCTGCTAGAACTATTTTTGCTGACTTTCAGCAACAAGATGAACTGCTGGAAGATTTTTTGTATAAAGAGGCAACCCCAAATCCTACTAATCCTACCGATCTAGCAGATGCCTTTGAGACTGATATTTTTAGTCAACTACAGCAGTTTGTAACTTCTGAGTCGCAGGGTCTTTCTGGCTATCGTTTTTTGGATGGCAAGAAGCTGTTCTATATGGCGCAGCCTCTAGTCATGAGCGATGTCAGTTGTTTAGAGTGCCATGGCAAGGTTAGTGAGGCACCTGAATATCTTGTGAATATGTATGGCGATCGCAATGGCTTTGGCTGGCAGCTTAATAGTGTTGTAGCAGCCCAGATGGTCTATGTGCCTGCAGATATTATTTTCGATCGCGGTCGTCAGAACCTATGGACGGTAACTAAAACCCTCTTGGGCACTTTGGGTGCGTTTTTTGTCGTGGTGAATCTGTTGCTGTGGCGCACAGTGGTTAAGCCGCTCAAAGTGCTTACTAATACTGCAAAGGCTGTGAGTAGCTGTTCTATTACATCAGAGCAAGATATGTTCCCGCAAGATAAGGATTTAGACAAGTTAACCCTGAGACAAGATGAACCAGGGCAGCTGGCTCGTTCGTTTCAGTACATGATCTATGTGCTGAGTCGCCGTGAGCAAGATCTACAGCTGGCGGTTCAGGAGCGTACCCAATCGCTAGAGCAGGAAATGCGCGATCGCAAAACTATCCAAGACGCATTGCAAACCTATGCCCATGCCATGAACCATGACCTGCGGAACTTGGTTATGGGTATTTCCAATCTGGTGCAGGGCATTATTTTTCGCGCCTCTAAGGCAAAGACCCATGACTCTACTCAGCAACCATCAATTGTAATGGAACCCAAGGCGCTTTCTATGATTCAGCAAAGTTGCGATCGCCAGCTTAAGCTTATGAATTCCCTGATGGAGGTGCAATCGTCTGATATTTGGCGCATATCTCTACAGAAAGACAATGTAAACTTGCGGCAGTTAACGGAAGATTTGAGATTCTTCTATGAGACCAAACAGACGTTGTCCACTGCCAAAATAAGCAATCATGTATCGTCTGAGGTACCACAGGTCTATGGAGATTTCTGCCAACTCAGACGAGTATTCGAAAATCTAATTGATAATGCCCTAAAGTACAATCCCAAAGGCGTCGCCATTACCCTAACCGCCAGCATTTGGGACGACGATCCATCAATGGTACGATGCGCGGTGACGGATAATGGCATGGGTATTGACCCTGCCAAAAGTCAGGAGCTATTTGAAATCTATGCCCGTGGCAAGAGCCAGTTCTCAGTAGATGGGTATGGCCTAGGTCTATACATTTGCCGCAAAATCGTTGAGGCCCATGGCGGGCATATTGGTGTGGAATCGTTCTCCAATCAAGGGGCAGAGTTTTGGTTTACATTGCCCATTGTCAACATAGGCTGAGTAATCTCCGGTCAGAATTTTTGCCGTTGTTGATTGAGGGGATTGGTCAATCTGGCAGCCCCCCTGACATTAGTCTTGCTTAGATCGCGCATTCCGCAGGTTAGGTTTGAAAATCAGGTAATTTAAGCGGTAACGTTTTTGCAGAGCCGCTTAAAGAAGATGCGTGTCGAGGATATTGATCACTTAGGCATCATTGCAGGGATTGTAGACCAAATCGGACTCGAAGCGCTGGTGAATGGTTGTCTAGGGACCCATGTGCAGCAAAAGGTGAGTCCGGGACAAGGGATCAAAGCCATGATTCTGAATGGATTAGGCTTTGTGAGTGCACCGTTGTATCTGTATGAAGAATTTTTTGTGGGCAAAGCAACGGAGCATCTGCTTGGCGAGGGGATTGCGCCCTCCCATCTGAATGATGATTACTTGGGTCGATTACTCGACAAAGTGTGGGCCTATGGACCCAGCAAATTGTTCAGTGTCGTCTCGATGGCAGCCTATCAAGCCTTTGGCTTAGATAGCCGTCGTTATCATCTTGATAGTAGTAGCCTGAGTGTGCATGGGGCGTATGAAAGCGCGAACAAAGAGCCGGGTTGCATTGAAATCACCCATGGGTATTCGAAAGACCACCGACCTGACTTAAAACAGTTTGTAGTGGAGACAATCTGTACGAATGATGGGGGAGTCCCCTTAGCGTTTGAGGTCGCCAGTGGCAATCAATCCGACAAAGCGGTGTTTGCAGACCGATTAAAGACGTTTGCAGAGCACTGGAGTGTCGAGGGAATCTTGGTGGCTGACAGTGCCTTATACAGTGCCGATAACTTAGCCATTTTGGGGGCACTGCGTTGGATTACCCGTGTCCCGTTAACGCTATCCGCCGCCCAATCGGTGGTTACTGAGATCGATCCAGAGGCCTTTGTGGCAAGTGAACGGGACGGCTATCGATTGGCTCGTGTGTGCACAACCTATGGGGGAATTCGACAAGGGTGGGTCGTGGTCGAGAATCAGACACGGGTCGAGACGGATTGCCAACAGGTGGATAAACAGGTTGCCAAACACCTCGTCAAGGCAACAAAACAACTGCGTCGTCAACAGACCATTGAGTTTAATTGTGCCGCCGATGCTCGCCGCCAGGCCGAGGCCCTAGCGACCCGCTGGCCCTATCACTGTTTGAGCCAGTTAGACGTGGTCGAACAGCACCACTATGCCCAGTCAGGACGCCCGAAAACAGGGGCGACACCTACCCACACCACCTATCGAATTACCGCTCAAATCGTCGCCGATGACGCTGCTATTCATCAGGCAAAGCGAAAGGCAGGACGCTTCATTTTGGCGACCAATGTCATCGATGATGACACCTTGACTGACGAAATCATTCTCTCCGATTACAAAGGGCAATCGGTCTCTGAACAAGGCTTCGGTATGCTCAAGGATCCCTTGTTTTTTACCTCCAGTGTTTTTCTCAAAACACCTGAACGCATTGTAGCTTTGGCGACCATCATGGGATTGTCCCTGATGGTGTACACTTTAGCTCAACGGCAGGTGAGACACGCCTTGGATCAGGCGAATGAAACCCTTCTCGACCAACGCAAGCGACCGACTCAAACGCCGTCCTTACGGTGGATTTTTCAGAAGTTTCAGGCAATTCACCTGGCTTGGCTCAATGAGCAACCTCAGGTTTCCAACCTCTCACCTGAACGGCTGAATATCCTCAGATTTCTTGGCGCGCCCTGCCAGAAATATTATTTGATTTGCTGACTAACCTGCGGAATGTCCGTTAGATTACAGTTTCCTGAGGATCAGCGATCGCAAAATTTCTGCCCCCGAAGCACATCCAAATCAGGTATATTCCCGTACTCATACTGGATGGTTGCCTAAGGCCATCCACGTATTGTGCTGCAAAGCACGCTTATTATATAGAGCAGTGCTTTTGAAGACAGGTTCATATATTTACCTTTTATTGGTTCCTCGCCCATGCTTTCTGAACGTCCCGAAAGTCAATCTCCAGATTGGGGAGACGCCACAGATGAAGCATTGTTTGTAGCCCTACAGCAGGGGGATAAATCAGCACTGGCCATTTTGTATGATCGCTATTCGCGATTGGTCTATACCGTTGCATTTCGGATTTTAAATAATGGGCCAGAAGCCGAAGACTTGACCCAGGAAATTTTTCTGAACCTCTGGCAAAAACAAACCTATAACCCAACCCGTAGTGCCCTTAGTCGTTTTTTGAGTACCGTTACCCGGAATCGAGCCATTGATCGAGTCCGCTCCCGCAGCATCCGACGGCGGATTCTTAAAGGTATGGTGCCCCAGCAGTCTCAACCTGTGGCTTCCTTTTCGCTACCTGTGGAGCAGGCCTCATTGGGAGAACGCTCCCAGCGGGTACGGGCAGCACTGAAAAACTTGCCTGAGAAACAACGTGAGCTACTATGGTTAGCTTATTATCATGGATTTAGTCAATCCGAAATTGCTAATCATACGAATATACCTTTAGGGACCGTCAAGTCGCGCATGCGTCAGGGCTTACTCAAGCTCAAAGGCACGTTGCAAGATCTGGTCGATTAGCTTATTCCTCTTTGATTGATTACCTATTTCTGTCCTATGGCTTCTGAACGAAAATTGGATGAATTTGCAGCTGACTATGTGGCTGGTAATCTCTCAGCCGAAGAAGCTGATGAATTTGCCCGTCTAGTTGCAGAACAGCCTGAACTGCAGGTAGAGGTAAATCGTCTTGAGAAAACTGTTAGCCTCATGCTTGATGAGCTGCCAATGATGCAGCCGCCTCAGCGTTTGAGGGATGCGGTCTTGGCTGGGGAGAATAGGCCTGTGAGATCGCACCGCTTACCCCTAGCCTGGATACTAGGAGCATTGGCTGCTGGCGCAACGCTGTTATCCCTATCGCTGGGTATGAGTAATCATCGTTTACGGCTAGCCAATCAACAGCTACAGCAGGATTTGGTAGCCGTGATGCCCGCACAGCAGGCTCAGCGCATTTTGCAGCAGCCCTCCACACGCTTTTATGACTTTGCCGGGACCGATAATGCTATCGATACATTTGGCAACATGATTGTGGATACAGATGAATTACAGGCTGCGATCGCATTTGAAAACCTATCCCCCCTTGCGGACAATCAAACCTATGCTCTGTGGGTGAGCTACCAGGGCAAATATATTCCCTGCGGTGTATTTCAAACCACTCCAGACGGCACGGCCTTCGCCACGTTGCCCATGCCCCCGGTTTATCAATCTAGACCCTGGGTACAAGATGTGATCGTAACCGTTGAACCCGCCGATTTACCCGCTCAACCCACCGGCCCAATCGTCGCTGCAACTAGCTAAGTTCAAGGGTTTCAAGATAAATCAAAAAAACTTTCATCCGATCCACAACCTCATTCGTATTAATAGTCAAACAGATAAGTTACAGGTAAGTTGTTGTTACGAAGGTGATTATTGGAACTACACTATTACATTCTGTTTGTGTAATGGTGTGCCTGAGGGTATGAGTTTGCTGTCTAGCAGTCTTCAAGAATGTTTCAGCCCATTCCAAAAACTCTCAACTTTATCTCATCCAATATCGAACATTATTCGTATCTATAACTGAGTGTCAATTTTGTTCTTGCCAGGCCCTAGCTCTTGTTTGGCAAAGGCTCCTAAGTACACGTCTATTCATTCACTCTTCTCTCCCTAGAAATATTCGCAACAACTGCCTTGGCACTTTGTCCTGCGGTCCAGTTGAATCTGCTGACTATTTCTTTTAAGAGATGTCCACTTCTTTCATCTACAAACTTATAGGAGAACACACCATGAACGCTTTTCTAGCTCTTCTTGTTAATCAGATTGTTGGCAACATATTTGATAATGCACCTGAAATTGAAGATTTAGACGATATCTTCATTGGTGGTAATGGTGACGACAACTTTCAAGGAGGTGACCAAGACGATATCTTTTTTGGTGCCAATGGCGATGATACCATTCTTGGAGGCGCTGGCACTGACGTAGTATTCGCAGGGGGAGGTAATGATACGGTTGTTGGTCAAACGGGTAATGACGTTGCATTCTTAGGCGCAGGGCATGACCGTTTTATCTGGAACAACGGCGATGGTAGCGACTTTATTAATGGTGGGGCAGGCAACGACACAACTGAGGTCAACGGGGCCGATGGACCAGGCGATGAGTTTGAGCTCACTGAGGCTAATGGTCAAGCTATTTTTAACCGTCTGAATCTGGGTTTATTCACCCTAACCAATGAGAGTATTGAGAAATTTAAAATTAATGGCCAAGGTGGTGATGACTCGCTAACGGTTGGTGACCTAACTGACAGTGATGTGCAAAAAGTTGTCTTTTCTGGTGGTGATGGCAACGATATTTTAGATGCTCGTGAAAGCTCTACAGAAATTAAAGCACGCGGTGGCAATGGCAATGACCTATTGCAAGGTGGTTCTGCTGAAGACACCTTCTATGGTGGTGCTGGCGATGATGTTGTTGTGGGCCAGCGTGGCGATGATACGGCTTATCTTGGGCGCGGTGATGATCGCTTTATCTGGAACAACGGTGATGGCAGTGATTTTATTGATGGCGACGCTGGTTTTGATATCACCCAAGTGAATGGTGCCGATGGCGCAGGCGATGAGTTTGACCTCAGTCAAGAAAATGGTCAAGCTATTTTCAACCGCCTGAACCTGGGCTTATTTACTCTCACTAACGAAGAAATCGAGCAATTTGAGATCAATGGCCAAGGCGGTGACGATTCCCTGACAGTTAACGATCTCACTGGTAGCGATGTACAGAAAGTTGTCTTTTCTGGTGGTGATGGCAACGATACGCTAGATGCCCGTGAAAGCTCCACTACCATTGAAGCTTTCGGTGGTGATGGTGATGACCTGTTGCTAGGTGGCTCTGCCGTAGATACATTCTTTGCTGGAGCCGGTAATGATATTGTCGTGGGCCAGCGAGGAAATGATATAGCTTACTTGGAAGAGGGTGACGATCGCTTTATCTGGAATAACGGTGACGGCAGCGATTTTATCAACGGTGGTTTAGGCTTTGACGTGACTCAAGTCAATGGTGCAGATGGAGCCGGTGATGAGTTTGATCTTCGCCAAGTAGACGGTCAAGCTATTTTCAATCGTCTTAATCTGGGTCTCTTTACCCTTACTAACGAAGGCATTGAACAATTTGAGATTAATGGCCAAGGCGGTGATGATTCTTTCACTGTTGGCGATCTCACCGGCAGTGAGGTAGAGTCTGTGCTCTTCTCTGGTGGTGCAGGTAATGACTTCCTGAATGCTAGCGGCACATTAACTCCAGTGACTGCTGACGGTGGCGATGGCAACGATATTCTCATCGGTGGCGCAGGCGATGACATTCTCATTGGTGGTGATGGTGCCGACTTACTGATTGGCGGGGCAGGCAATGACATTCTCATTGGTGGTGATGGTGCTGATTTCTTTGGCTTCGACACCGGCGCGGCGTTTAATGCAGCTGACATTGGCACTAATCAAATTCAAAACTTTGAGGCCATCGATAGCATTGTTCTAGATGTCACTGTGTTCGCTGAGCTAACCAGCGCAGTGGGCGGTACCTTGTCTGCTAATGAGTTTGCAGTGGTCAACAGTGTTGAAGAAGCAGCTCTAAGTGATGCCTTAATTATCTATGGTGCTGACACTGGGAACTTGTATTACAACCCGAACGGCATTGAAGATGGCTTTGGTAACGGTGCTCAGTTTGCCACTATTGAAGGCGCACCCACACTGGAGGCAAATGATTTTGTCATTCAGGCATAGTGTCTTGAATCCTATTAGTAGATAGTAAGCGCCCTAAGCAGAACAGATGCCTTCTTCGCTGATGTCTTTGCTTGGGGCTTCGAATGGTGTGAGTGATGTCGACGCCATTAACATTACTGCTACCAAGTCAGCCGCAGTCCCTGTTCTAACATCTGCTCTTGTAACTCATCCATATAACCTTGTTCAACAATATCAGCAGCTGTCAGGTTAGGACGGTTAATTAGCCATGCGGAGGTAGTTCCCGCTGCTGCACCCATCCCCCATTCACTAATGTGAACCCGCGTCACCGCATTCACAATGTGACTCACAGCAAGACTCTTGCCACCCATTAGCAGATTATTAACCTCCTGAGGCACCATACTCTCTAACGGAATCTGTACCGGACGCACCACAAACTCCTTTGCTGGCGCACTACTCGCTTCCCAGGAAGGAGCGCCATTACGATAACGGCAGCCATGAATGTCAATGTCATAATGGGTGACCGCTACCGTTGTTGGCGTAAAATCACGACCACCGACTTGATCTGTTCGCAGGTCAGCCTCACGCATGAGAAAAGCCTTATCCCCATAGGCAGACCGGCCTAAAATCCGCCGACCTTCACGGATATAGGGTACCAAACTTAATCCCGACTGCGTGCCCATATAGGCCTCATCACCCATGAGGTAACTCAATGGAAACTCTGGTTGTGACTGAGTTTCTAGTAACCAGCGAGCAAATAAAAGCGCATGGTCCTCACCATGGCGCAAGGCTACCGCCGAAATACCACCCAACCAATTCTGATGTTGACCACTCTCTCTAATTTGATCTGCCGTAAAAATCAGCGGAGGATCCATCCACGTCCAATCATTGCCACGGTTCCAGTTCACCATCGTCATATCACCCAGCACAGGTGTGGCCCGAAATGGATCGTTGCGGGTGGTACTCACAATCCGACGATAGTTAAAAAAGCTCCGCCCTGTAAAAAAGGGAAATCCCTCCATATCAAATTGTTTCTCGTGCTCATGGGCTCCATAGAGTGGCGGTTCTTGTTGCAACATTTGCTCTAACGCAGTCAGACTCTTGCCATCATCATCATTGAGAGCAATAACAAAAGGGTACGTAAAGGCCTGGGTACAGGCCGGATTATCTCTTTCTGAACCGTGAGCCTCCCCAGTGGTTGTTTGAGCCTCTGACCCCAGTCGATGGGGTAGATTTGCCCACCCCACAAACTCCCCCGTATCTGTGGCATCAATGACCATCATCCGCTGTCCCGATGGCGGTTCTAACCTTAGGGACACCTTCTCAAAGGTGGCATCAGCTGACCAGGAATACCAGCTAGCCAGAGCTTGGGAAAATCGACCTGTGGGAATGTAGTTTGAGCGCCTGGGAATACGTCGCACAGCATGAATGGCAACAATCTCTTGACCGCTGTCATCAAAGGTGGCTCCCTTAAAGGCTGTTTGTGTCTGCCAACGACTTTCAGGGGATTGGGGCAAAACACTTTCTAAATGTGCTTGGGCTGCCGCCGCGCCAGCCTCGGGCACAAAGCAGAGTTTACCCACCCAACAGGCGTTCACCTCATCTACCGTAACGTCCCCCTTCCCTGTCCACTCCGGTAAGGTCACCGTCTGCTGAGCAATTTCTTGCTTAAAGGCCTGCCAACTAGCCGAAAAGTTTTGGTCCGCTCGCATGGCCAAGGACTCGTCAACCGCCGATACACCTTGAGAACTGATCTGCCCCCCTAGCCATGGCGTCAGCTCGATCAAACAGGTGGTCGCCCCGGCCTCCATGGCATGGTAAGCCGCTGCCACACCACCCAGGGAACCACCAATGACGACTACTTCGCATTGCCAGGTTTCCTGCGCTGTCGGTAATGGCATTAAATTGGGTCTACCATTATCCAGAATCAGAGGTGGCGGCGATGGTGGGGAGGGCACTTCAGTGACTTCTGTCTGAGGAGTACAGGCACTGAAAAAACCGCATACTATCAACCAACCAAAATACCTGGCTAGCAGATTATGTCGAACCATGGATCAGCGTATAGGAACGATGATGATTCTATCGCTGAACGACCTATAGTCCAGGCTCTTAGCGACACATGTTTGAGGTTGCTGCGGCTGACATCAAAAGGTGGGCGTCGGTATGTCCCTAACGTCTACACACCTCTCAAACTCGGCTCACAAGCTTTCATGACTCCCCTTAATCCCTTTGGGTGAGAATTGTCTCTAGTGCCGAAACAGAGACACTTATTTTTGAGGTGAAATACAGGGAATACGGACTGAGATTAATTGCTGAAACCGTTGTGTTAGGACGATAGCGGCGATTAGTTGTCCGAAGGTTAAACTCCACCACAGACCAATGCCTTGCCACCCCAGCAGTTGTCCAATCACATACCCCAAACCAATGCCAACACCCCAATGGGCCAACACATCTACCGTTGCCAATAGATGGGTGTCCTTCAGTCCCTGCAATGTTCCAGCACTGATTAAACGAATCCCCTGGGCAATTTGAAATACTACGCCCACTTTAAACAGGGTGGCTGCAATAGTCACAGTTTCGGTATTCTCTGGTAAGTTCACGTCCAGATAAAAACTGGCAATGGTTTGGGGCAAAAACCAGAGCGGAATTGCCAGCACCATAACCAACACCAAATTCATGAGCAGGTTAGCATGGGCCACCTGTCGAGCCCCTCGCGGTGCCCCTGCCCCAATTTTATGCCCCGTACGCATGGCAGCTGCATAGGCAAAGCCCCAAGAGAACATTAGCAACAGCTCTGTGGTGGTCATGACGATGCGATGGGCGGCCAGTAATTCTGTACTCCAGAGGCCCATGAGCAGGGCAGCGGCTGTGAGGGCTCCCATCTCGGTGCCATAGTCGACGCATAGGGGCCAGCCCAGGTGAATTATTTCGGTGAGGATATTGCGATCGCACCGCCACCACTGCCTGAATAACCGCAGTCGCCGCAGCGACGGATACACCTTTAAGAGCACCACTGCCACTCCAAAGCTGCACCAAAATACCACCGTACTGGCCCAGCCAATCCCTGCTAGACCTAACTTTGGCAGCCCCCATTTGCCATACATCAGCCCATAGTTCAGGCCAATATTCAGGGGAATGCTCAACCCCATCAGCAATACCACCAAACGCGGTCGCGATAGGGCCGTCAGAATTTCCTTAAACACAAATACACCCAGGGCTGCGGGTAGGCCCCAAACGATGGCATGCAAATATGCGATCGCACCATCCACAGTAGCCGCCTGCTGCCCCAACAGTCTAAGAATGACATCCATATGCCAAATCAAAACCATCATGGGTAGAGAGATGCTAAAACTCAGCCACAACCCCTGCACATTGATCCGACTAACACGATGATGGTCTCGGGCACCATGGGCTTCAGCAGCAATGGCTCCCGTCATTTCCAACAGGCCAGTGCACAACGATAGCAGCATCCAAAACACTGTTGCCCCCAGCCCGCCTGCAGCCAGGGTTGCCGTACCCAAACCACCCATCATTAAACTATCCACAAAGTTCACAGCCCCTTCCGACAGCTGAATCAGCATCAGAGGAATAGCCAGACGAAGTGAGGCCTTAGCTTCGGTTCGTAGGCTACTGACCCATCGGGGCAAGGTATTAAACGGGGGCATGGTAGATGCAGGTTAGGACTACGTCTTAGCTTCAGGCAAACGTAGGAATTTTTCAGATAGCCATGGCAATTGTCACCCGATGGTTGACGTCATAGCAACAAACGCAACACAAACAGTCCATATCTATTTGATACGCTGGGATTGATCTACTAAGCCCCAGCCATGGAAAATTTACCGACCGCTGAACGCTATCTCTATGAGCTATTCAGCTTTATTAGCGATGGCTACTTGACCGTCACCAACCCCAGCGGTCAGATATTTAACTTTGGCTCCCCAGACACTCAGCCCCATGTGCACCTACAAATTCACGACCAACGCACCTATGCGAGCATCATTACCTTTGCTTCGCTGGGGTTTGGGGAAGCCTATATGGACGGCTGGTGGGATGAAGCTAACGACCAGCTGACAGAGCTAATCAGTATGCTCTATCGCAACCGAGTCTACTCCAAGGCCAGCCAAAAGCTAACCATTCCCCTGGCGCTGCAAATCATTTCTCAACGGCTGAAAACAGTACCACTACTGCTCAAAAATAGTCGTAAAAATGTCCAGTACCATTACGACCTCGGCAATGACTTTTATCAGCTGTTTTTAGACTCTACCCTCACCTACTCCTGCGGCTATCAGGTTACCCCTGAGGACAGTCTAGAAACCATGCAAAACCAAAAGTATGAAATCATCTGCCGCAAACTTGCCCTTAAACCGGGAGAGACTCTAGTAGACATTGGCTGTGGGTGGGGCGGCATGCTGATTTATGCCGCTGAGCACTATGGCATCACCGGCACTGGCGTTACCCTCAGTGACGAACAGGCTGCCTTAGCAAAAAAACGGATTGCCGACAAAGGTCTAGAAGACAAAATCAAAATAGAAATTAGAGATTATCGAGAAACAGAAGGGCAGTACGACAAATTTGTCAGCATCGGCATGTTTGAGCATGTGGGCAAAGGCAATTTCTCCACCTTTATGGAAAAAGCTAGAGCCCTGCTGAAACCCCACGGGGTTGGCATGCTCCACACCATTACTACCGAGAGTTCTGAACGTAACGGCCCCTGGATCGACAAATATATTTTCCCTGGTGGCTATGCTCCCCAGCTATCCGAAATTTGTCGAGATTTGCGGGCAGCAAAACTAACCGTAGCCCACTGCGAGAATCTAAAACCCCATTATGCAGAAACCTTTAGACGCTGGGGCAAAAACTTTACCGCGAACCGCGAACTAATTTCTTCCCTCTCACCTAACTATGATGAGAGATTTCTACGGATGTGGTATCTCTATCTGCAATCCTTCGAAGCCTCCTTCAGAGATGGCAGTATGCACATTTATCAGGTCTTGTTCTATGGTGACAAGCAATGGCGGCTCAATGTCCCCTTACCCGGTTTCTTGCCAGAAAAAATGCAACAAGCCTCGTAAGTTCCACTGTGCTCATCTAATTTGGTGCCTAAAACACCCACATCCTGGGTACTCCGGTCGAGCTATTGAGGATAGTTTCAACATCATGGGCTGTGAGTGGCTGTGAGAATAGATATCCTTGGCCCAAATCACAGCCCAGTTTTTGCAACTGTTGAAGGTGATGAGGGGTTTCGATGCCTTCTGCCACAACGGTCAACCCCAACTGCTTACCTAGAGCAAGGATAGTGCTAATTACCTGATAGTTACGATTTTTCAAATGCATATTGCCAACAAACAAACGATCAATTTTTAAACTATGAATGGGCAATCGATGGAGATAACTTAGGGATGAATAGCCAGTGCCAAAATCATCAATACTGATTTGGATGTTTCTAGATGCCAGTTGTGACAACAAGTCAATGGTTTGATCAATATCAATATCCTCAATCAACATGCTTTCAGTTATTTCTAAAATCATCAAATCTCCCGTTAAGCTCATCACGCTCAGAATATCGTCAATATCCTGAAGTAACGTACTTCTGTGTAAGTCCTGAACAGAGAGATTAATACTGATTTTTAGAGGAAAATGATTGGGAAACTGTTGCTTCCACACCATCAGCTGTTCACACGTCTGGTTGATCACCCAGCTATCCAAACCAGTGACTAAGTTTGTCTCCTCGGCCATAGGGATAAATTCGCTGGGAGAGAGAAGACCACGGTCTGGATATTGCCAGCGAATCAATGCTTCAAATCCAGTGAGCTGACTATCCTTTAAGCTAACAATGGGTTGGTAGTGAATCACAAATTCCTGCTGAGTAATCGCCTTCCGAAAATCGGTTTCTAAGGTGAGGCGACTCATGGCCTCTAAGTACATGGCTGCATCAAAGAATTTATAGGAATTATGAGTCTCTGACTTAGCGCGATACATAGCGATATCAGCATCTCGAATGAGATTAGCGGCTTCCTGATAATCTTCACTGCCAATGGCAATGCCGATGCTGGTGCTGGTAAATATCTTATGCTCATCAATCAGAATCGGCGTTTGGCAGTCCGCCAAAATCCGCTCTACCACTTGGACAATATCCTCAACAGTATCCACATCTTCCAGCAAGATCACAAACTCATCCCCACCGAGCCGAGCAACCATATCTGTACTGCGGAGATGTTGTTTTAGTCGTTTTGACACTTCAATGAGTAATTTATCGCCCACTAAATGCCCCAAACTATCATTGACAACTTTAAATCTATCTAAATCGAGAAAGAGCACAGCATAGTGAGACGTTTGATGGCGTCTCGATCGTTGTAAGGCAAGCTCAATACGGTCTAACAATAATCGTCGATTGGGCAAACCCGTCAATGGATCATGGAGGGCATTATGGGTAATTTGTTCTTGTGCCTGTTTGAGATCACTGATATCACGACAAACACAGATCACCAATCCATTATTCATTAAGGTTAAAGAAACCCCTTGAGGAAACTGGGAGCCATCTTTGCGAGTTGCAATGGCTTCTCCTTGCCAGGCGCGATCGCATTCTAATGTGGGAAAAATGTCTTGTTCAAATCGTCGTACCTCTTCTGAAGAATATAGGAGTTGCCACGACTGTCCTAACAGTTCGTCGGGATGCGTGTACCCAAAGAGGTTGAGATGAGCTGGATTGACATAGGTGTAGACATCGTTTTGCAAAATACTAATGCCTTCAATAGCAGCCTCAATGGCCGCCAATTGCTGTTTAATCAATGCCTTTGCGACCTTATGATCGGTAACATCCTGAAACGTACCTAATACACCAATAGTCTCTCCATCCAGATTGTGCAAAGGGTGCTTATTTGTTTCAATCCAAATTGACTGACCATCAGCTTTACGTTGAGTCTCCATAATGCCAAGCTTAGCGGTATTGGATTCTATTACCTGACGATCGTCAGCTCGATACGCTGCCGCTTCTGCCAATGTCCAAGGGAGATCATAATCCGTTTTCCCCTGAATATCCACCAAGGAGTTTAGGCCTGCATTCTTTTAAAAAATTACGATTACCACCTAAATAAACAGAATTACGATCCTTCCAAAAGATGTGCAGTGGAAAAGTATCCAAAACAGTTTGGAGAAATTGCTCTCGCTCTAAAAGTTCAGCTGTCCGTTCAGCCACTTTGATTTCTAAGGCCTGATTAAGTTGCTCCAATGCCGTATTAGCCCGTTGTCGCTCTAATTCAGCCGCAGCCCGCGCAGCGAAAATCTGTAGAATTTGGGTGGCCCGCTGGACGTCTTGCAATGGCTGTTGGTGAAAGATGCATAGAATTCCAGTCACCTCTCTTTTCGTATCCCGTAGAGCAATTCCCACATAGCTCTCTGCAGCCATTTCACGCAACGCTAAATAGTCAGGAAACTGCTGCTGAATAGATTGTTCACAACAAAAGATGCCCGCTTGCACTACCTGCTCGCAGGGGGTCTTCACTAAGGGGTACACATCATTCGGCTGCAGTTCTCCCTCCGTCCAAACGGCCAGGCTATGAAGTTGACGGCCTCTGCACTCCGTGATCAACACATGGGTGATATCTAAGGCCTCAGCAATATGCCTGGCCAATGCAGGGAAAAAGTCTTGACCCACTGCAGCAGTTCCTAAAATCAAATTCTGTAGCTGTGACTCAGCTCGTTTGCGATCGCTAATATCCGTATCCACAACCGTGACATACCAATAGTCTCCTGCCTCATTCCACTGCACGAAGCAATTGGCCAAAATCCAACAGATGGAACTATCCTTACGATTGAATCGATATTCCATATGATGGGTGGATGTGCTGCGCGTACTGAGAATTGACTGCAGCGTAGGTAGCACTTCCATTTCCCAATCATCCTGATGAATTCGTGCTTGCCATAACCCAGCATCTGGAAAAAGCTCATCAGCGGTATAGCCAAAATTTTGTTCGCAATGAGGGGAAATATAATCGTATTGAATTGAGGCATCTGGATAAAAGCGAAAGCGGGTAATACCTGCGATCGCCGTATCTAAAACCTCACTCAGTTGTTTTTGGGAGTTTTTTAGCTCTAACTCTAATTGTTTGCGAGCTGTAATGTCCTGATAGGTTCCCAATACCCCAACCACCTCACCTGCCAGATTATGTAGCGGCAATTTATTCGTTTCCGCCCAAAGCCGTCTACCATCTGCCTTAACCAAGGTTTCGATAATTCCCAGCTTGGCCGTATTAGACACCATGACTTGCAGATCGTCAGCTCGATAGCCTGTCGCTTCGGTCCGAGGCCAAGGTATCTCGAAATCCGTTTTACCAATGATGTCAGCAACAGAGTCTAAGCCAGCATTTGAGAGATAGTTACGATTACACCCCAGATACACACTGTTGAGATCCTTCCAAAAAACTGAGAGCGGGAACGTATCTAATACAGTCTGTAAGAATTGCTCCCGCTCCTGTAATTCAGCAGTGCGTTCTGCCACTTTATCTTCAAGGGCTTGGTTAAGCTGTTCCAGGGATGAGATTGCTCGCTGACGTTCTAGTTCAGCTGTCGCCCGAGCCGCAAACGACTGCAGAATGGCTTCGGCCCGTTGGGGCGATTGAATTGGTTGAGTATCAAGAATACATAGATCGCCTATGACATTCCCTTGGGCATCATGTAGAGCAATACCTAAATAGCTTTCTGCCCCCATCTCAGCCAAATCTAAATCATCCGGGAAAGACTGCTGTAGCAAAACTTCACAATAAAAGCGTCCCGCCCGTAGCGTCAGTTCGCAAGGAGTCTTTGCTGGATGATAAGAAGTCGGTGTATGCAGCTCACCATGGCCCCAAAACGCTAAGGCATGTAGCTCTTCCCCAACTAACTCAGTGATAATGGCGTAGGCCACACCCAGGGCTGAGGCAATATGACGAACCAACGCTGGGAAAAAGTCCTGTCCCGTGGTTGCAGCAGTGCCTTCAATTAGATTTTGCAGCTGTCGTTCAGCCTGTTTGCGATCGCTAATATCGCGAATCATAAACAGAACTTCATTATCACCACTTTGAATCACCCTAACCTCTTCATCCCGTATCTGATCACCTAGCTGTATCTGTTGTTCATAGGTTTGAAGTACGCCTGTACGTAACGCTTCTTTCAAATAAAAAAGCTGTTGCGTCGCCACCTCCGCCGGAAGCATCTCGATCATCGATAGCCCAACAGGATTCACATCCTCAGGAAATAACGTAATATCTTTTTGATGCGTCACAATTTCGCGATAGACACCCTGAGCATCTACACAAAAAAGATAATCTGGAATAGCTGACAGAATTGCTCGATTTTTCACTGCACTTTGATTCAATACCGATTCAGGGACATGGAGCAAAGTAGATTGTCTGGAACCACTATCCTGTAGCCCGTTTTCTTGACAATCATCCTCTCGCTGATCTGGTAGATTGAAGTCTTGTTGCCATTGTTCAGCCTGTTTTAAAGCTAACAACCTTTGTAACGTTAATTGGGTGACGACTCCCGCCAGATACCCCTGCCCATTTAGAAGTAGTAAATGCCGGCTATTATGTCGCTGAAGTAAATCCAAAGCAAGATCTGCGTCAGTAAAGTCGGACTCACCCAGGGTCAGTGCAGCAGAAACTATGACGTCCGCTATGGTCAAATCATCGAGGGCTAGTTGCCGAGCAGTCAGGCGCACCACATCTCGCTCCGTCAGTATGCCAACCACAGAGCCTGCCTCTACAATGACAACGCAGCTGGCTCGCTCACCATAGCTATCCTGTGCACCAGCCATCTGGTCAACAGCAGTCATAACCAACGTCTCCGAGGAAACCACTAAAGGATCCCGAATAATCGCAGAGTCTAGATCCAGTGACCCAGAGCCGATGACACGAGTGACCATAAATTTTCAAAAAAGAATAACTGTAACGAAACAACAGCAGCGACGTATTAAAGACAGCTGTCTCAAAGCACACATCTACGGACTAGTGTCAAAGAATAGTATCGTTATGTCAATTTTGCCTGGGTTTTAAGCGTCTTCTCATAGGTACAAGGTAACATCCTCCTAACGTTGGAACTGAGTTTAGCTTAACCTCAAACTCTTCACACTGTAATTGTGGGGATAATTTTGTCTTGCCATGAATCCTTTCGCAGTTAGTTTTGTTGAATTTCTGATTAAAGCGGTCCAAGTCTACTTTACCGCCGGCTTAATTTTCGCTGTTATTTTCTCCTTATTTGGTGTACAGCGTACCGACTCCGGAGCACAAGGATTTGCCCCATTCTTCCGGCTACTGATTATTCCAGGGGTCAGTATTTTTTGGCCCCTCTTTGCCCTACGTTTAGTGGGTGGAAAACAACATCCCATAGAGCAAACGGCACACCGACAGGCTGCGAAATTCACTCAGTAATTCATTTAGCGACTTATAAGAAAATACGGAGGTTTATGTGATTATTTCACGTCGAAAAATCCATTTATTCTCATCAATAGCTCTGGCAATTATGATGCCAATCATTTTCATTGCAGGGCTCCTATTTCGCCCTACCTACGCGACGGTCACCCCGGACACCGATCAATTACTCAGCCATACAAAAGAGCAAAAAATTGTTGTTCAGCCTTCAAAAAAGACTGGATCTGACCAAAATCCCATTGCTGCATTTTTAGAGCAGTAGGCAACAGGTATATGCTCTAACTGCTGATTTTTAAGCTTCAGTGTTGTGTGTACAGTACCCCGTGCTTACACCCGCCACCTATGTACCCAACCTTGCAATCTGACACACCGTTAACCGCACATTTAAGCAGTGATTTCGTCTTGCCATGAGTGTTTCCTATAAATCAATACAGTGGAACCGACAGAAGCTAATCTATGACGCTATCTTGTTAGGCACTGTTGGTCTATATGTTTATATCTTTCTCACTGTCGCCCATCATACAGGTACAAGCTTAGATACTAAAGGAATCCGGATTCGCGCCTATGGGTCTGCGGCATTTATTCTACTCAATGTCATCTTATCCATCGGCCCACTGACCCGATTAGACAAACGATTTTATCCTCTCTTGTTTAATCGACGCCACATGGGTGTCACCATGTTTTTTCTCGCGTTGATTCATGCCATTGGTCTCAATCTGCCAGTGCTGCCCTTCAAAGTTGATGGTGTGCTCACCTGGTATCACGATTTTGGCAACCTGGAGCCGCTGGTTAGTCTTTTTGTTAGCAATACTGAATATGGCGATTTTATTCGTTTTCCCTTTGAAACCCTTGGCGCTGTAGCCCTCGTTATTTTCTTTATTATGGCGGCCACCAGCCACGACTTCTGGCTCGTCAATCTAACAGCTCCCATTTGGAAGGCGCTACACATGGGGGTGTATTTGGCCTATGGTCTGGTGGTTAGCCATGTGATTTTAGGTCCTTTAGAAACAAATCAGCATCCCCTACTCACCCTTGGTGTAGGCATCAGTCTGGTGTGGATTGTTGGGTTACATTTATTCACGGCTTTAAGGGAAGCCAAACTAGATAAGCCGTTTACCGGTAGTACTAATGAAGCAGGGTTTGTGGATGTCGGCAGCCTTGATGAGATTCCAGAAAATCGAGCAAAAATTGTCACCTTAGCTGGGGAGCGAGTGGCCATCTTTAAATATGATGGCAAGCTCTCAGCTGTTTCTAATGTTTGCCAACATCAAAATGGTCCCTTAGGGGAAGGAAAAGTTGTCGATGGTTGTATTACTTGCCCCTGGCATGGCTATCAGTACTTACCGGCTGAGGGAGCATCACCACCGCCATTTACAGAAAAAATTCCCACCTTTGAGATCCGAGTCTTTGGCGATCGCATCTGGGTCGATCCCATCGCTAAACCACCCGGCACACATGTTGAGCCAGCGGTAATTGGTTAATTCCAATATTCTCTTTAGTTTCCCCTCAGTACAAAAGTTTGGATAATCCAATGGCTCAACGCGACGATTTTTATATTGGCTATGCGCCAGTGCCACCCAGCGTGCGACGGTTATTGTTGTGGTTTATACCGGTGTTGGTGTTATGCGTCTTAGGGTTAGCGATCATTGCCCCCCCCCTTCACTTTGATCAGGCTAATCCTGGGCAAGTCATCAACAAGTCTCAAGTATTCGAAGGTTTGTTGTTAGCAGAGCCGTCACCCCATCTGTTAGTTCCCAATTCTGAAGTACCAGATCAGCCGTTTAAGGTATATCCCTTATCAGGTCTTAGCAAAATGCTGCCCGGAGCAGCTGTGATGAAAAATGCAGGTAGCTGGGTCAAGTTAGAGGGTACGCTAGTCCGCCGTCCGCCCTATGAGATGGTGGCGGCCCGGTCGGCAGAAACCATAGATATCCCTGCTGGGGCAGCGAGAGTAGAGGAGCAAACAGTGTCGCTAGGGGAGTTTGCGATCGCAGGCGAAATCGTCGATGGCAAATGTTATCCCGGCATTATGAAACCAGGCCGTACTAAAACCCACCGAGCCTGTGCTATCCGTTGCATCAGTGGTGGCGTCCCCCCAGTCTTTCGTTCTGAAAACAGCAGCGGCCAGTCATTGTACTTTATGCTCTCAGATCTTAAAGGTGAAGCCGTCAATAGTCGCGTACTCAACATGGTCGCCGATCCAATTAAGATTACAGGCGAAGTCATACAGTATGGTGATTCTTTCATTTTAAAGGCGGATCCAGCTACATATGAGCGCTTGTCGGCATGAGTAGCATCTTTAGTAAGATTAGTACTATTAAACTCATACTAATTACGCTTAAGAAGCCTTATGGCTGCCAAAGATATCTTTCATGATGCCGTCAAGCATGCCCTAGAAAAGGATGGTTGGTATATTACTGACGATCCTTTATTTATTCGTTTTGGCGGCATCGACATGTACATTGATCTTGGTGCCGAACGCATTATCGCTGCTGAACGAAATAATCAGAAAATTGCCGTTGAAATCAAGAGCTTTGTAGGTCCTTCTGAAACGACTGAATTTAGTACAGCTTTAGGTCAGTTTCTGAAATATCAGCTTGCCCTAGAAGAGGATGAGCCAGAACGTAAACTTTACTTGGCTGTACCTCAAGATACCTATAGAACCTTCTTTGCATTAGAACTGACACGCCGTTTAGTGAAACGGTACAAAGTCAGCTTGATTGTCTATGATCCAGAGGAGGAGGTGATCGTGCAATGGCAACTGTAGAGGACTATCGACAAATAGTACAAAGGCTCTTAAAAAGTTATAGCGAAATTAAAGCTAGTAATGAAGAGGTAGACGCTGAAACGATTTTTGATCTTGCCCAAGACCGTTATCAGGTAGTCCATGTTGGTTGGTCTAATAAGCGCCGAATTTATGGGTGCGTCCTACATATAGATATTAAAGACGCAAAAATCTGGATTCAGCACGATGGTACTGAAGGTGGAATTGCCAATGAGCTTGTAGAGCATGGCATTCCAAAAAAAGATATTGTTCTTGGCTTTCAGTCACCCTTTAAGCGCCAGTTCAGCGGTTTTGCTGTCAGTTGATAAATATACAAGTTCGTATACTGTTACAATTCAAGGCTCTAATCAGAGATATGTGAAAACCTGCAAAATTCAATATTTTTCCTATAGTTAACTACGATTCCGTGACTCGTAGCACAAATATAATGGCAAAAAGGAAGAAACAGAAAATATTATCAAATCCCACAAGAGAACAAGCTGCAGCAACACTTGCAACGCTCAAAGTAAAGTATGGCAAGAAAGCAAAAGCTTTAGAAGAAGAAAATGAGGCTACTACCCGGCTCTTACTTATAGATGAAATTCTGCGTGCTTTAGGATGGGAGACAGATGATTTTAATCCCGAAAAGTCAGTTAGCAGAGTAGGTTTTACTGATTATCAAATAACTGCTGACGGAGTTAGTCATTTCATTGTTGAAGCTAAAAGGGTTGGATATACATTTGGCAACTCAAAGCGTGGATTACGCCGAACTGAATATCAGCTAAAGTCCATCAGATCATCCTTTGGGCACGCGGTTAGTGAGGTCATTAATCAAGCAGAAGAATATTGCAATGCTACAGGGATACCTTACGCTGTCATTACGAATGGAGGAGAATGGTTACTTATACAAGTAGTAACATTCAGCAAACAAGAACCTATTGAGAGTTTACGTTGTTTCTACTTTGGGAACCTATTAGATAACGTTTCGAACTTCGATTTATTTTGGGATATTCTAGCTAAAGAGAATGTTCGTAGCAATTCCCTAGAACAATACTTTTCAGATCTCAATTCTCTTCCTGAAGAATACTATAGAAGTCCAAATCAAGCTTTACCATATTCTAGTTGGCCCTGCAATCTTAATTCAGACGATTATCTGCAAGATTTCTATGATCGATTTTTTGATGAAATTATTGATCCTGGGAGACGAACTATGCTTGAAGCATGTTTTGTCTCTAATACAAGATTGGATCAGTACGAAGGAGATTTAAAGCGTATCTTAAAAGATACTGCCCCAGCCTATATTGATAATGCTACAGAACTGTCGCCTGAAGACTACCAAAAATTAATAGCTGACACTTCCGGTGATCAGAAAGGTCGTGTAATTTTAGTAACTGGCTCTGTGGGCTCTGGAAAATCTACACTGGTTACAAAAGTATTAATTGAAGCTCGACAAAACAAACAGATTATTTGTTTGACACTTGACTTGATTGATGAGGTTTCAGGTAGCCCTAAAAATTTCATCCAATGGCTCTGGACAGAAGTGAGTGAAAAATGGGGCCAGGAATTTGAAGAAGCACGGAGTTATGAAACACTTAAAGAAATCTTTGGCAGAGAACTTAAAAAGAAAAAAGCAAGCCTCAATCCTCAAATACTGGAGTCTAAGCCAGAATACTGGCTAGAAAAAGAAGCTGACCTCATAGAAGAATTAACCCAGTCGCCAGAAGCATTTCTATGCAGAAGCTGGAAATATTATTCAGGTCAACATAGGAAAAGTATTGTCGTTTTTTTAGACAATATTGATAGGGCTTCTGATGAATTCCAGAAACAAGTCTATGCTTTTGCCAACAAACTTGCCAGAATAACAGGTTCAACAGTAATTATTACGATGCGAGAGGTAACATACTTTCGAGCTCAAGATTCTGATTTTGCTGATGTCAGAGATCACACTGTTTTTCATTTGAAAGCTCCTGATTTAGTACAGGTTCTATCAAAAAGAGTTAAGTATGTAGAGAATCTCTTAGAATCCGGAGACCATCGACTGAAAATTTGGCGTAATCAACAAAATTGGAAGCATTTCCATCAAGCTTCTTTACAGAATGCCAAAATAATCAAGCAGACTTTTTTAGAGGAGAGCAACGCCAAACAAAACCTAAGCATTCTTGCTGCCTTAGCCTGGCATAACGTCCGATATTTTTTGAGATCTCTGAAAAAGACTCACACCTTACTTGGCAGTACTCAAAGTTGGTCTCCCAGCTTAATTATTGGGAGTTTGATGGTACCTACCAATCCCATTGAGCGCAAAGCATCACTTTCAAACTTATATTTACCAACATTTAAAGAGTATAAATGCTATTTCTTAAAAATCAGAATATTACTCCTTCTACTTCGTGCAAAGCCACAAACAGAAGCCCAGAGAGGTGTAAAAATTGAACATATTTTAAAGTTTACACGTATGTATAGCTATCAAGATAGATGGACACGAAAAGCTTTACAAGACATGGTTCAACAACGTCTTTTAGAATGCATTCAAGTCCCTACAGAAATGACCTATACCACAAATTATAAAATCAAAGACAACCACACATTTCGTGCTTCTCCACTATCAGCGATGCTCATTGAGAGCGCACAGTTCAACTATGTCTATCTTTGCTTACTTGGATATGATTTACCTTTCCATAGCTCATCCAGACTTGAAGATTTTATAGAAAGCATTCAAGACTTAGTTGAACTAGCGGAGGACTCGAATTTAACAGAAAGCATAGATTTACTAATCGGCACTGATTCTGGAAGAATTACAGCACGCTATTTGCTAGACAATCTTAAATTTGAATGTCCAATTAGCCAAAAGGCAAGTAGTCTACCTGAGGTTAGCATTGTTGAGGAGAAACTTGATGAAATCAAGATAGGCATTCTCAATATTACTGGTATTCCTATTCAAGATAATAAGCAAAATTCGATTCAAAACCAAAAAATAAAAGAACAACAAGTAAAAGGTCCAAATAAAAACTCTGAGGAGCAGCTATCTTTACTCACACCTAAAACAATATCTACGTCCAAAAAGCAAACAGTGAATCATGCTACGGCACTTAGAAGGTGCATACCTGTTCCAAAATCTATGTTTAAATTAAAAACATTACGAACAAGATTAGAACCTATGATTTTTTGGGCACTGTTAGAAATCAGAGCAAGGGGAGATAAACTAACCATAGCAGCCGAAGTTGAAAGAGTAATCAACCAATTTTTAACTGATGAATATAGCAAAGTAGAGCCCACTAATATCGCACGTAAGTTAAGAAGCTCTACGATGCAAAAAAAAGAGTGGCTAGTGACTGTGAAAATTGATGAGTACAGTAAGAAAAAACATTACGGCCTTTCTGAAAACTGGCGAAAACATTGGCTCAAATTGTTTGACGAGCCAGCACCAGAAGTTAACTAACATAATCTGAACTTAATCACATTCTAGGCGCGTTAGCATGAATTCTTCAATCAACTTTGGCTCAATAGATGTTTCAGGAAGGTGGACTAATGTAATGGCCTGTAAGTCTTACCCAAAGCATGATTCAGAGACCCTGCGCCTCCTATATTAAAAGCCTTACATGATAAGGCTTTCAAGCATTTCTTGATTCAGTCCTCCCAGAAACCCATATAGAGCCTGTAAGCCATACCAAGCCAACCACCCAAACCATGGAATATCACAACCTCATTACTACTGAACCAGGAAAACGGAGTGGTAAACCCTGTATTCGAGGTATGCGAATCACCGTATACGATATTCTAGAATATTTAGCAGGTGGTATGACCGAAACCGAGATTTTAGAAGACTTCTCAGAGTTGACTGTGGCAGACATTAAAGCCTGTCTGCAATTCGCCGCTGATCGTGAGAAAAAGCTATTTGTCGTAGCCCTATGAAATTACCGCTGGGCGAGAATTTATCCGATAGAATTTCATACAGCGATTGACTTGTATCCTGGTTCTATCCATGTCAAAATAGTGAACTTGATGCACACAGATGACGCCGCGATTTGGGAATATGCCAGGATTTATGATTTTGTCATTGTTTCCAAAGACTCTGACTTTCATCAACGTAGTCTGCTACATGGCCATCCTCCCAAGTTTATTTATCTTCGTATTGGTAACAGTCCAACATCCAAAATTGTTGAGATCTTGAGAGGACAGTTTGACGTAATCTCACAATTTGGTAGCAGTGAAACAGAGAGCATTCTTGTCCTGGGATAACCGGGTAAGAGGGCATTGCACACCCTACGATTACTTGGGTAATAAAGTATGCCCCCAGCAATGTAGGGACGTCGATAATTTGGCATCTTGAGAGCAATGGTGATTATTCACGCTAGAGTGCCCAAAGGTGGAGTGGCATTCTTGAAGACGGTACGTTACGCTTCGCTTACAGCACCCTACACTTCCTGGAAATCAGGATAATTGCTCAATGCTAAAATATAGTAGCAATCCTTTAGAGCTGATTACCGATGGCTAAAACGGCATTGGAGCTAAGCCCAGAAGAGTGGAAAAAATATTCATTACCCAAACGGGCTATTACACCAGAGCTACAGGCCCATTGGGACAAAGCATGGAAATTGATTCCCGAGTTAGCAAAGCTGCTCCGTCAAGACTTTGGAGCGAAGCAGATTCAGGTATTTGGCTCAGCCATTAAGATTGACTACTTCTCAGTAGAATCAGACATAGATTTGGCAGCTTGGGGTATTCCAGTTGATAAGTTTTTCAAGGCCATCTTAGCCGTTGATGAATATGATCCTGCTTTTCGGGTAGATTTGGTAGATCCTGTATTTTGTTCCGAACGATTACTAAAAAGAATTGAAGAACAGGGCATTGATGTATGAACGAGCGGTTTATCTACCTCTCCAACAGAATTATTGATGAGCTAAACAAGATAGACCTAGCTACGCAACGTGCTTTCAGCGCATGGCAAGACTTTCAAAACTCTGGAAACGAGTTCTTTTTAGATAGTTATGGTAGAGCCTGTATTCGGGCAAGTCCGTGCAGAGCTGATGGCATTTACTGGTTTCCTTAAAGTCGTGGCTGAGCAGCAGCCGAATATCTAATCATTCTCAAATTAGAGGGTGACGCATCAAAAACAATGCCCCAAGACAAAAAACACTGGCAGCGTCTAGGACGAATGATAGTGTTTTGCTTTGAATTTAGTAGATACTTGTTCTACCTCTTCCCTGCTAAGCCTTATGACTGCAAATCCGCCAGTGCTCCACGGGCCATATTGGCAATGGCTTTATCCGTTGCCTTAGGTAACTGATAATACTTACCGCCCGCTGTCTTTGCCAGTTCCTTACCAAAGCCGGTAGAAACAAACTTGCGCTCAGTATCAATAATCAACAGCTGAAAACCAGTCATACGAATACGTCCGGCAATGTCTAGCAGTTCTGCTTTAATGTCCGGCTTCTCGCCCTCTTCCATGGGTTCCCCTAAAGAACGAGCCAGGGGCACATTACCTCGACCATCAGTAATTGCAATAATCACCACATTGCCCGTATCACCAGACTGCTGTGCATTGGTGCCCACGCGCACGGCCTGACTGAGACCATGGGCCAGGGGAGAACCACCACCACAGGGCATTGTCTCTAATCGACGGCGGGCAGACGTGATCGAACGAGTCGGTGGCAACAACACGTCTGCCTGTTCTCCTCGAAACGGAATCAGGGCTACCTGATCGCGGTTTTGGTACGCATCTGTCAGCAGACTCAGAACAGCTCCCTTTGCCGACTGCATACGATTTAGCGCCATAGAGCCAGAGGCATCCACAACAAAAATGATTAGCGAACCCGCCTTACGAGCCAATCGCTTCGCTCGAATATCACCCTGCTCAACAATCACCTTGCGCTCAGGTTGACGGGCACGACGTGCCTTTTGATAAGGGGCAGCCGCTCGCAACGTGGCATCAACCGCAATGCGCCGTACAGGTCCCTGGGGCAAAATCGGCTTAATATAGCGACCTCGATCTTCAGAGATCACAAGACTCTGTTTTCCCGAGCTGCCTTGTCTACTCATGGATTCAGCAAACAACAGGAGAGATGGGTCTAGAACAACACCCTCAGGGTCAAACAAAAACTCTTCTGGAATACTCGGAGGAGACTCTTCTTGTTCCTCATCAGGTTCATCGTCGTCGTTATCATCCTCGTCCTCATTCTCTTGGGACTCGTCTTGATCATCTTCTTGCTGATTTTCTGGCGGTGGGGGCGGTGGGGGCTGCTCATCTTCCGGTGGCGGCTGATCCATGTTCATGGCACGGGGAATAATCACTAGTTCCACCGCACGACGTAGATCATCCGCATTGATTTCAGTGCGACCGTCTAACGCAGCACTGGCCTTAGCCACCCGCACAGCAAAAAGTTCAGCACGATGGCCTTCTACACCACCGCGAATGGCTTCTGTCACCAGATACTGAACCTGGTCGGGAGTAATGACAACATCCTTAAGCCACTCGCGGGCCAAGATGATCTGGGTTTTAAGGTTGTCAATTTCTTCAATATACTCGGCTAAAAAGCCTTCTGGATCATCAGCGTAGTTAGTTGCCTGATCGGTGGCGTCCACCCGCTCTTCCATGGTCAGCGCCCGGTCGGCGGAGAGTGCGATCGCAATCCGGTCCAACAAATGCTGTCTCAACACCCCCTCTTCCGGGTTATAGGTCGCCAACAACAATGGCTTACAGGGATGCTGAAAACTAATGCCCTCACGCTCAATCTGGTTACGCCCTTCCGTTAACGTCCCCAGCAGCAGGTTCGAAATCTGGTCGTCCAGCAGATTGACTTCATCAACGTAGAGAACGCCGCGATTGGCTTCAGCTAGCAAACCTGGCTGAAAGACCGATTCACCGGTTTGAATGGATTTTGCCACATCCACAGACCCTAGCAACCGATCCTCGGTTACCCCTAAGGGGATCTGAATAAAGGGAGCCGGAATAACTTTGGTGGGTAAATCATCTAGATTCGTGGGATCCCCATGATCGCCAAAACGATCAACGGTAGCATCGTCCCACTCACGCATATTGGTCGGGTCAGCATTGGCATAGGACCCATCGATGATCTCAATTGGGGGCAGCAGCTGGTGCAACCCTCTAGCCAACACAGACTTGGCTGTGCCGCGACGACCAGCAATGACCACACCGCCTAACCCAGGATCCACCGCAGCCAATAGTAAAGCTAACTTAATTGCATCCTGGCCAACGACAGCCATCAGTGGAAATGTAGTGGGCGTATCCGCGAGGGCCTGCATCTTTTCTATCTACTCAACTTAATAGTTACTGTATCACTGCTTTTCAGCAATCGTGCCCACGAAAGTCGGCCACTTAGGAGGTGCAGGCTCAGATGTTCAGCCTTTAGAATTTGACTTACGCTGTTGCCAAGCTTATAAAAGGAACAATCTGTCCTTGCCTATCCGTACTCGACAGATTGATTCATCCCACCATGTAAGCAGCGCCAGACGATAAATCTCTGTGAGTTCCCGATGCCTGTTGCTGCCTGTAAACTACTGACCTATAAGGGCCAATACAGCACGTGCCAAATTAAGGTACCAGATATTGATGAAAAGTTGCCTGCCGTCAAAGTGAGTGGTCAATACTACAGCCGGTTTCGCCGGTTTGAAGACGCAGAGGCTGCAATGAATGCATTGGACAAACTGGCTCGAAATGGAGATGTGCTGGCATTAACCAAACAAAGCAAAGATAGCTACGTCATGTGGGCATTGGAACTAGAGGCCCAAGTTTTCAAAGGCCCTCGAAAGGATGGGCGACGCTGGCCAACGTGTGGGCCAGCCACATGCTTGATACTGGGAGACGCAAAACAATATAACCAGGGCTATATACAAGTCCCTGACCTGGCCGACCCCATGGTGGCTGTACATTATGACGACCAATTTTATAGTGTCTATCGGCCAGGATTGGCAGCTGGTGAGGCACTCTATTTAGCGGCCCAACTAACAGGTCGAGGCAATGATATTGCAATCGCATCTACTTCAAAAGGATACGCCGTTTGCATGCTAGAGCCAGAAGCAACAGCCCACACCCCAGAGTGAAGTAAGTATCTAAAAAATAGAGTGTCGAATTCAATTTCAATAATTCAACACTCAAATCTCACGACTCAATCCTTAACGTCGTCCTGGCAAAATAGGTTGCTCTACAGCATTACGGAAGCGCTGCACATCTTCGCTAAAGTCAATGGGTAAGACAGCGACCACGTTCTCGTGGGGACGAGGAATAATCACCCAAGTTTCTAGGACTCCACCGGGAGCATTTTCCGCAGCTTCCACCCCAGCTGCCATAGCCGCTTTGACTTCGGATACATCACCACGAATATTGATGCAGAAACGTGCACTACCTGCCCGAATGTAATTCACCAATGTGACTCGTCCTGCTTTCACCATCGCATCTGCGGCGGCTAGTACAGGGGGAAATCCCTTTGTTTCTAACGATCCTACTGCCTCAGGCATTGTCGCTCTCCTTAACTACGAGCCTAGATTGGCTTTGATTTTATAACTCCAACGTCTATTCTACGGGAGACACGGGGGCTTGAATAGCCACAACGGGTTGCGTTTGCTGAACAAACGTTTCAACCTTCGTAAAGTAGTCCGGCCCAGCCGTACTTGCCACATCGTTATGCCCTGCTTCGGGAACTAGCCACAGTGACTTGGGGGAGGGTGATGCAGCATAGAGTTGCTCTGACATCGCTGCTGCAGTTGTATCGTCTTCTAATCCATGGATATAGAAAACGGGTAGCTGCAGATGGGGCACTTTAGCAAGAGAATCAAACCGCTGGGTCAGAATCCAATTCACCGGCACCCAGTCATATTGCCCAGTTAATTGGACGGCCTGTAGCATTGAGCTAAAGGTACTTTGCACAATCAGCCCCGCTGCCGGGCGGTGGGTCGCTAGTTCGATGGCAATGGCTCCTCCCAAGGAATGGCCAAATAGCCACAGCTGCTGGTTCGGGATCTGCCGAGTTTCTGTGAGATAGCGATAGGCTGCGATCGCATCCTCATATACCCGATCTTCATTGGGAAAGGGGCCAGGACTGAGACCATACCCCCGATAGTCCACCATGAGCACGTTAAACCCCATCAACTGATAGCGATGGGCTAGCCCTAAATTTGCACCAATATTCTCGCTATTACCATGGAGATACAGCAACGTCAGTGCGCGTGCAGACAACGTTCCTGGTAAACCAGGTAGCCACCACCCATGTAACCCGTTACCAGGAGAAGATCTTCCTTCTGGGCTAATCCAAACTTCTTCGTAAGCTAACTGTTCGTCTGCTGGCGTTTGGGTTAATACAGATGTGGGCGAAAAGATCAGCTTCGTTTGATAAAAGTACAACCCAACACAAAATGCACCATAAATACTGGCAGTAGCTAAGGCCAGTGCCAGTAGACCTTTATAAACCATCATTTACAGCATTACCCAGAAACTCAAATATTGACCACAACTACAAAGACCACTCTTCTTGTAGCGCCTCTAGCTGCCATACGCGGGTCTCGGTGATTGCCGCCAGACAAGCCTTAACATCTCCAGCTGATGGCAAATTAGCCTCATACTCACAGTGGGCATCACGATAATCCAGCCAGGAAAGCTGAACATCCGTCAACGCCTCCCCTGCATCACCATCGGCTAACGCCTGCACAGCCTGATAAACCTCATTAAGCTCGGCATCGGCTGCCGCAAAATCAGTCTCGGCAGTAATCGTCTGTCGCAGCTCAGCAATACGATTATCCGTTATTTGCTCCATACAGCTAGCTTGAATCAGAGGCGCGATTGAACCACCTGCAAAACGATCACTCTCAAACGTGCACTCGGCGTCACGGAAGACAAGCCAACGTTCTTCAGCTCTAGTCAGCAAATCTTTTGAAGCCTCATTCAGACCTTGCTTCACCTCCTGATAGACATCATTGAGCGCCTTATCAGAAACGGCATAATTTTCAGCCGCGCACTGATTCATCTCCTGCTGGGTAGCCAATTGACCGCAGTCCTGTTTAGCTAAAGCTACCGGAGAAGCAGCAGGTGGCGGCGCAGCAGCCTCGTTGGACGAAGCAACCGGTGGCGTCACAGGCACCGTTTCAGCCGCTTCACCCTCGGTCGACTCGGCAGCAGATGAAGCCTCTTGATTAGTTGCTGTAGACGTATCATCAGCCCCATTGGTAGGCGCAGTCGTCTGCTCTGCGCGTCCGCAACTGACCAAAGCCAGGATTAATGCTATAGAGACTAGTTTGGACAATAGTTTATAAGACGATTTATCCATGGTTTCACAACACCAGCTCGCACCATTGGAGTGTAACGCACCCGCTTTTAGCTATGGAAAATCTAAAGAATAATCAGGGTTTCTAGCGTAGAACAGACCAAAAGCTATAGGTTGAGCGCAAGCTTCTTAACGGTGGGCTGACGGCCCAATGATTCCTGATTATTTCCTATGCAAATCGTCGCCTACCTTTACACAGATCCTCGTCTGGAACCCCCAGTCGATGCCAATCTGTGGGGCTGGGAGGTTGATCGCATCTACAAAGACACTCCCTTTGCCCCACAGCGCCCTCAACTCCAGGAACTATTAACCCACATCCAAACTGAGGCACCGGCCTATCTGCTAATACGACATCTTGATGAATTAGGGGATTCCTTAACATCGGTCGCTGAAAATCTCACGCTCATCGAAACGGCAGGAACGGTGGTGATTGCCACAGAACAGGACTATCAGACAGCCGCAGCTGGCACAACTCACCCGCAGCTACCCATAGTCCTCGCTCAAGTACAAGCCAATCAACGCCAACGCCGTATTCGCCAAGGACATGCGGCCAAACGGCTAAAGGCCCTGCCACCGCCAGGCAAAGCCCCCTATGGCTACCGCCGTGGCAAGCAAGGCTACATCATTGACCGAGCCACTGCGCCGATACTAAAAGCCTTCTTTGAACAGTTTTTGTTATACGGTTCTCTGCGAGGCGCAGTGCGTCATATCGCGAAGCAATATGGTAAAAAAGTATCCGCCTCCACTGGGCGACGCTGGCTAGAACATCCCATCTATAGAGGTCACACCCGCTATGGTGATGGCGGCATCATCCTCAATACCCACCGTCCTATTTTAGATGCCACCGAAGCAGCCCAGATCGATCGCCTACTACGTCGAAATAGTGCATTACCGTCTAAAACAGCGAGTGCGCCGCGTTCTTTAGCGGGTCTAGTTAGCTGTCAACAGTGCCAGGCAAAATTTACAGTGAGTCGGGTCAGTGCACCCCGGCGCGCTAAAGACTACACCTATATGCGGGTGACCACCTGCCCAGAGAAATGTAAAGCTCTACCCTACGAAGAGCTGCTAGCTCAGACAATTCAGACTATTTGCCACGACCTGCCTAAGGCGGTGGCTCAGCTCTCTATGCCAGACCAAAGTCCTAAAAATGCGCTAGAGGTTGCGATCTCAACACAAGAAGCCATCCTCAACCAGTTGCCTCAGCTAGTAACCGACGGCATATTAGACCAGACAACAGCTGATCTACGGGCCTATAGCGTGCGCACCAAAGTTGCCCAACTTACTCAGCAACTGGCCCAATTACCCCCAGTCAATCTTAAGGAACTCACTCAAGCGGTTAGCATCCCTCAATTCTGGGAAGATCTCTCAGAACCAGAACGCCGCTTTTTCTTTCGCGAATTCATCCGTGACATACAGGTTATCCGTTCAGGAAACAGCTGGACACTTCAGGTATTATTTGCCTTCTAGTCAACAACTAAAGTTGTTGACTAGAAGGCAAATAAAAAGAGAGCACCTAAGCACCATGGCGAGATAGACATACAGACATTGCATGGACATCTCTCTAAACGATTGCGCAAACAAAGCAAGTATATTAGCGGATACATACTGAGAGAAAGACACGACGAGGCCTGTAAGATCCGCAAAAATCCTGAGGACAACACCACAACAATAATTAATCCTTGCTGGAAATTCTATAAAAGTCTCCTTAAAAGCTACGAGATGGCTCAAATCTTCATACACAACATGCGTATTCATCCGCATTTCGACAACATTTTTAGGCATTAAATTTGACATACAAGGGTCAAGAACTAAGTCACAAGACGTCAACAAAACAATCATGAATCAATTCAATATCCGTGCTGCACTAGGCATGGCAGTCATAGTGAGTGCGATAGGAGCAGCACCCACCTATGCCTTCACCCTAACAGGGGCATCAGCAAGCTTCGACAACGCACGATTAGTAAACGGCAAAACTGTTGGTAGAGCGGCTAACAACAGTGATTTTGCCGACTATGAGCAAGCGGCTTTTACTAAAGACTCAGATAACTATGTTGAGTTTTTTGATTACAACGGGGTCAACCAAGTGCGTTGGGGCGATCCTGTCTATGACTACTACAGCTACTCCAAAACGCAAGAAGCAGGTCATCGAAAAATATCGGACTATGGGTCCTACCGCACCAGCAACGGTTATCAATATTATGGATCCCATAAAGACCGAACAGCTCAAAAAAGTGGTCTTGGTTTCGCGGGTGTCAGCAATGTTGATTTAGGTGTAGGTGAGATTTTCAATCTTGGTACTCTCAAGCACTACAACAACACAATTTGGTCAGATGGTCGCATCGCAGAGAAAACCGATTTCAGCCTAAAATTAGGCTTTGGCGATACTGGTCTAGGTGACCAGACCTTCAACTTCGCCCTTAACATTGATGAGACTAGCAATAATCCTAATAATCATGCGGGCGGCCAATGCCCATATCAAACCACTGGCTCTGGCTGTTCTGATAAAATCACCTGGGATTTTGCCATTGACTCTGAAAGTAGCTTTGAGTTTGAAGGTGAAGAATACACCCTTGAGCTAGTAGGCTTTAACGACACGCCTAACTTCGATGCTGGCGGCGTAACAGACTTTATCTCCCAAGAGAATGGCACTAGTCAGGCTAGTCTGTTTGCTCGCATCGTTAAAGTAGACGACCCTGATAATCCTGATGAGCCCACCGCTGTGCCTGAGCCAGGAGCGCTGCTAGGAATAGGCGCATTGGGATTGCTCTTGCATAATACCCGCCGCCGCCAACAAGAGGCTGCTATTGCTGAGGCTTAACAAAGCCCCAATCGCCACTGGCAAACGTCTCTGCAACAGAGCAAAAACCCCAGACCTAAGAACTTTTTGTTTCTCAGGTCTGGGGTTTTCTTAGCTATGGCAATCTGTTCTTGCTTACCCTTGTGAGGGTTCATCCAGCATCAAAGGATACCAAGGCTCACGATCATTTAACTGCCAAATAGAAATTACTAGAGCGCTGGCCACTGCCAACCAAATCACCATGGGCAATAGCAGCTGGCCTGCCAAGGGCACAACTTGCCAGTAACTCACGGTAACGACAACAGACGAAACCAACGGTCCAAGAATAACCACAGGCACCGCCAAGCCCAGACGCCCTTCCACCGTGAAGACTGTATTCCAGGTATCTCCCAAGGCTAAATGGATAATAAAAATAGCTAGGGGCCATGTTAAGTAGGTCTGGCCTAAAGCTTGCCACACTAGATAAGAGGACACCACCCGTAAGACACCAATGCTCATCCAAACAATCGGAAACGCCAGGGGAGGAGGAGCCCAGCCAGGACGTTTGACATTACTGTAGGTGGTGCGAGTTCGTGCATTGTTCAAAGGGGAAAACAGACGGGACCGAATGGCTAGCACAATAAAAAATGCGATCGCAGCTCCCACTTTGACCGTTTCAGACCATGCCTGGGTCAGCTGCTGTAATCCCCACAAACTGATGATCATCAGTCCAATTTGCGCCAGGGTGCCAACGACATATCTCCCTAAAGCAGACCAGTCAGCTTGACGCCCCTCTGCGGCTGGCAGCTGCGTTGCATCGTCTAGACGCACACCCATGATGGCATTCACCATCGACTCCACCTTGCCCAACAGGTTCGTTTTTTCCGCCATAATCGCTGCTAAGTTACTCCCATTACTATCTATCATGATTGCCGCTACTATTTGGGGAAAGAGCAACCCAACCAAAAACGGCAGTTTATGGCAAATGTTCGGTTTGAGCGCGTTACTAAACAGTATGACAACGGCTTCGTCGCGGTTAAGGATCTAAATTTAGAAATTTGCGATCGCGAATTCTTAGTCCTTGTGGGGCCTTCAGGCTGTGGCAAAACCACCTCTCTGCGCATGTTAGCAGGGCTGGAAAGTATCAGCAGTGGTAACTTATACATCGATGAACGCCGGGTCAATGACTTACCGCCCAAGGATCGAGACATCGCCATGGTGTTCCAGTCCTATGCCTTATACCCCCATATGAGCGTGTTTGATAACATGGCGTTTAGCCTCGAACTTCAGGGCGTGCCTAAGGCAGATATTCGTAAGCGGGTGCAGCAGGCAGCTCAGCAACTGGGCATTGATAGCTTACTCGAGCGCAAACCCAAACAACTGTCCGGTGGTCAACGCCAGCGAGTGGCCGTGGGTCGTGCCATTGTGCGTAACCCATCAGCTTTCCTAATGGATGAGCCCCTATCTAATTTAGATGCCAAACTACGGGTACAGGCTCGAGCAGAGCTGAATAAACTTCACAAACGATTGGGCACCACATTTATCTACGTTACCCATGATCAAGTAGAAGCCATGACCATGGGAAGTCGTATTGCCATTATGAATCAAGGCATTCTACAGCAGGTGGATACGCCCCAAACAATCTATGAAAAGCCTAACAACATTTTTGTAGCAGGATTTCTGGGCAGTCCATCAATGAATTTCTCGGATGCCACCCTTAGACGCCATGACGACAACTTATTAATTAAAACTGATAGTTTTAGCTTACCACTGTCAAGAAACAACGACACTATCCACCCTTACATCGACCGCTCAGTTACTCTTGGTATTCGTCCAGAAAGCATTTACCACCCTGACTATTTGCCTCCTGGCATTACACCTGTAGACATTCAAGCTGAGGTATCCGTGATTGAACTTATGGGGCATGAATTAATTGTTTACGCCACCTTAACCGATGGTAGCGAGATTGTTTCCCGCCTCGATCCAAGAGCCGTGATTGTGCCAGGGGAAATCATTACCCTACAGCTCGATCAAAATCGCATCCACCTCTTTGATAACGAAACAGAACAAACAATTTAGCGGACATTTGACTGTCAGCACAGGCTCGGTCAGCCACCTCCTCAAAACAACAGTGTCTATTTTTGTTTTTTCCACAACCGTAATTTATCCAATCTAGAAGGTATAACTTGATCACTAAAATGTGTAGTTTTCTGCACATTTTTTTGCGTAAGAATACTAAGATATAAAGTTATGAATACCTAACCTACGCAATTTAACTAGCTCTAATAAAGAGTCCGTGAACTGAAGTGGTCAATTTAGTTCTAAGATGTGAATATTAATCAAGGTTAATACAAGCGTAATCAGCCGCCAACTACCATGTCCCCTGACGGTCTTTCGATTAGCTATTCCCAACCGACCTTGGCTACAAGGCAAGATGCTATTGAGCAAGCGGTTGCGAATCTAATGCAGCACGCCCAGCATCTACGAATCAAAAAACTCTTGTTTAGCGTTTGTTATGGGACGTGGGAAAACGAGGCTGCCGTACTAAGCAGTGTTCCGATGAGTTCGTTGGTATCAATTTTGTTGGGACGCTACTCTACCCTGCAACAATGCCGCAACAGTCTCTACCAAAAAGCAAATAACCTGAATCGTAAAAAGGTTTACATTACGATTGCAAACGTTATTTTATACTATCTGCGCAACGTATTTCTTCCCCAAACACCACTCTCCCCATCTACGGATCAACAAGCTGATAATCTAGCCGCCTCGGTACAATCACGGGCTAAATCGGATCTTTACCAGCCTGTAATCAATGAACTCAAAAAATCAGATAATTTAGGCGTTATTAAGACGTTTCTGGGGTATCTAGGACAGTCCCCTGGGAACATCGCTGACACAGCTAGTACTGATTTACTGAGTCTTGTGCAGTTGGCCCATCGCCAAGCACCAACGCCTTTAGAACTAAAGCAGCGTTTATTGGGGATCTTAAAGCATCAGAGGCATCTGCCCTCTTTTACTCACTCGCAGATAGTAGCCCGACAAATTTTAAGGGCATTTCGCTCTCTTTACGTCACTGGACCTGCACCAGTGGTCACCACACCTGATAGCCTCACCACGTTGGAGCAAGCCCTCTCCAGTAAATGTGATCCCGACAAAGTCCGAGTACTGCTTTATTCCATTCTTTACGGCCCCTATGCAGACAGCCCGCTACAACGGCAAATCTTGCAAGCCAAAACACTACGCGATCTTTTAGAGGAAACGTTTGACTACTGCCCGACCTACGGTGACTTTGAAAGCAAGCTGACAATCCTGGCCCACTGTTTGGAAACATCCGATGGCCTGAATCGAGCCCTCAAGGTCATGCTGGTCTCGTTATACCGCTATTACACTAAGGACAAAAAGCTATCGGTATAAAATAGCTTGCTTGTTTATTAGTGGGCCTATTATTCAGCAGGTGTCCGCTTGCCGAGTAGCTTTTCTCGTAGATGCTTGATGCGATCGCGAAACTTAGCCGCTTCTTCAAAGTCCAGCTCCTTGGCAGCCGCTTTCATTTGCTTCTCCAGCTGACTAATGAGTTCCGGGATATCTTCCAGGGCAAGATCGTCACTATGCTCATAAACTTCTTCCAATTCTTGGGCATTGAGACGCCGTGATACCTCCAAAAACGAGAGAATAGCGTTGCTCTTCCGTCGAATAATGGGCTTTGGCACAATGCCATGTTTTTCGTTGTAAGCCTTTTGAATTGCCCGTCTACGCTCAGTTTCGTCAATGGCCCTAGCCATACTGCCAGTCAGATTATCAGCATAGAGAATCGCCTGCCCCTGAACGTGTCTGGCGGCTCGACCCATGGTCTGAATCAGGGATCGCTCCGCCCGTAGAAACCCCTCTTTATCCGCATCTAAAATTGCTACCAACGAGACTTCAGGTAAGTCCAACCCTTCCCTTAGTAGGTTTACTCCCACTAACACATCAAAGTTACCGTTACGCAAATCTTGAATAATCTCAATCCGCTCAATAGAGTGAATCTCAGAATGTAAGTAACGGACTCTCACCCCATGTTCGTCAAAATACTCAGTGAGATCTTCTGCCATCCGTTTGGTCAACGTAGTCACTAGGGTGCGCTCACCCCGCTGAGCCCGATCCTGAATCTCTCCTAATAGGTCATCGACCTGCCCTGTAGTGGGTCGTACAAAAATCTCAGGGTCTAATACCCCAGTAGGACGAATAATCTGCTCCACAACCCGTTGTTCAGAGATTTCCAGCTCCCACTCACCCGGTGTAGCAGATACAAAAATACAGTTTTTGACCTTTTGCCAAAATTCTTCTGCTTTCAGAGGGCGATTATCAGCAGCGCTGGGTAACCGAAATCCATGATCGATTAAGACTTTCTTACGAGCCTGATCACCGTTGTACATCCCCCGCAACTGAGGAATCGTAACGTGGGACTCATCAATCACCAACAGCCAATCTTCAGGAAAGTAGTCCAAAAGACATTCGGGGGGATCTCCTGCGTGGCGTCCGGCTAGATGGCGAGAATAGTTTTCGACGCCATTGCAGTAACCCACCTCCCGCAGCATCTCCAGGTCATATTTAGTGCGTTGCTCTAGACGCTGAGCTTCGAGTAGTTTACCTTGTTTTTCTAGCAACTCCAGCTGCTCTCTGAGTTCTTCTTGAATGCCGTTACACGCTGCTTCTAACTTATCGTCCGGGGTCACAAAGTGGCGAGCCGGATATATGTTGAGGGCTTCCATACTCTGAATTGTCGCCCCAGTCACCGGGTCTACATAGCGAATGGCATCAATTTCATCGCCGAAGAACTCCACTCGGATAATGCGATCCTCGTAGGCCGGACCAATTTCTAACACATCGCCTTTCACGCGAAATCGTCCTCGACCTAAGTCGATGTCGTTGCGCGTATATTGCACAGAGGCCAAATCCCGCAGTACCTGCCGCTGGTTTATTTCCATGCCTACCCGCAGCGGGATCGATGCCTTTAGATATTCTGTCGGGATTCCTAAACCATAGATACAGCTGATGGAGGCCACCACAATCACATCCCGCCGTTCAAATAGAGAACGGGTGGCAGAGTGTCGCAGCATATCGATTTCTTCGTTAATCGATGCGGTTTTGGCAATGTAAGTATCTGTAACCGGGATATAGGCCTCAGGCTGATAGTAATCGTAATAACTGATGAAATACTCAACGGCATTGTCTGGGAAAAATTCCCGCAGCTCGTTACAGAGCTGTGCTGCCAGCGTTTTATTGTGAGCTAGAACCAGGGTGGGGCGTCCTATGGTATCGATGACCCGAGCAACCGTGTGAGTCTTCCCGGTACCGGTCGCTCCCAATAGAGTTTGATATTGACCTCCAGCCTCTAAGTAGCTAATTAAACCTTCAATTGCTTTGGGTTGGTCACCCTTGGGTTCAAAGGGAGCTTGAATATCGAAGTCATTCATGGGCGGCTGGCGCTAAGAAGGCACGTACTTCACTGAAACCATCAACACAAAGGTAGACTTTACGATCTTAAAAGTAATGTCTAAAATTCGCACAGCTGTTTTTAGCCATCATCTACCGCAATGGCTTATACCATGACAGTTTCACAGGTGGGGTTCTAAGTCTTTACCATTTTCCAGAACCGCTACCCTAGGAAAGACAGGGCCGATCCTAGTCGACCCGATTAGACACACTTGATAGCTCACCGTGGGGGTATCTATGAAAATCTGGCGTTGGGGATGTATTGGACTAGTAGTTGCAATCAGTGCCTGCGGTCCTGGCGAACAAGCGACCGCTCCAGACAGCCCTGGTCCAAATGGCGCAGACGTGACCACCACCGCAGCTGCAACCGCCGCCTGCGATCCCATGGAGAGTCAGGTACCGCTACAGGCTGCCACTGAAGTAAACCTACCCTTCGAGCGCTTTGACTTTCGACCAACTGAGGTAGAAGCTACTGAGTCAACACTGATCTTTAGGGGAAGGCGCTATGGGTTTACGTTTTGTAAACGCGATCGCACCTGGGGCGTAGAGGCCCTGGAAGTTGCCCCACCTGTGGAGGAAGACTACGCTGAATATTTCGAATCCCTGGGTGATCCAGACTATGAAACCATAGCCAGCCAAGAGCAAAGCTATCAAGCACGGGTCCGCCTTGACGCCTCCTGGGTTGAAGGATCGGAAACCCTTGAGAATGATCTAGAACAGGTAATTTTTGAACTGATCAAACCCGGGGATAGCGAGCCTACGGCTCAAGTCCTATATACCAACACTGACATCATTGAACGTGAACTAGGGGCAACGGCGGGTGTGCCAACCATCACTCAAACCCTAGTGACCGATGATGCTCTGTGGTGGTCCATTGGATTTGAGCAAGGTGAGGGAGCCAGTGGCATTGCTACAGTGGTGCAATATCAGCTTGATCAGGATGAAATTGTCCTCTGGCAACCATCTGAACTCGGAAATGCTCAAATTACCGATCTGGCCCTGACAACGGCAGACGATGAGGCCACCCTCTGGTTGGGTACCCAATACTCAGGGGAGGGCAATCCATTTCTCCCAGCCAAAGGCTTGGTAGCATTCCGTCCAGCAGACAATACAGTGAAGACGTATACCGTTGAGAACAGTCCGCTCATTGGAGCCATCCCCACTCGACTCTGGGCTGAAGAAGAAATATTATGGGTGGCCACCGCTAATGGCGTATGTGAAATAGACTGGACAGCGATTGATACGAATGATAGTTGGGCCTGCTGGCGCTTTATAGCCAGGACTGATATCCCAACCGATCAGGATTTGTATGCCAGTCTGCTAGCTGAAACACCTATGGAACAGCTAGATGGTACAACAACGGTAGAGGTGCTGTGGTTAGCAGACACTGACATCAGCACCCCCGAATCTTCAGTGCGATACGAAATTAGCTACGAACCAGGCATTACCACTGAAATCAGCCAAGGTGCCGACTATTATATGGGTCCAGAAGAGAATCCGGACGATGGATATTTTTGGTGGCCAGGTCAGGACTGGAGCTGGAATGGAGAACGCTTTGTGCGTCCATGGGATCAGGTCGCTGTGAATTATGTGGGTGGTGGTCCCCAGGGGATTGGCCCCACTGAATATGAGAGTTTTGTTGCCGATTGGCAAGCAATGCGGGGGGAGTTTGAATTATTGACCCTGACGCCTGACGTTACAGAAATCATCTATTACTCTGCCTGGATTGACGGAGAAGATCTGGAACCTTGGGTAACAGTGACTGAGGCGGCGAATGCTCCCCTTGATACTGCAAATCCGACAGATGTGGTACTGACAGATTTGAAAAAGGCGGCGCAGAGTAATTAGCAAAGATCTTATGAAATCCGAATTCATTAACCCCCGCTTAAAAGTGAATAACCCTGTAGGGGTACTCCCTTGTGGATACCCTTCGATATCGGGGGTAGGTAACCAGGATTTTGCATTATTATCGTTGGTTAATCTGATTTCTCATGCTCAAAATTCATCATCTCTATGTTGTATTTGCATAGGTATGAGAATCTCGTATACATCAATGTTTTATGATGAGCAACAACGTCTCAACAGATGTGCCATCATGCCGGGGCATTAGTCTTGGCATGGTGTTTTAACTCACCCCCATGAGAGATAGCAATGTTTTAGAGGTAGACTCTACAACATCCTAAGTGATAGCCGCAAAGAGCTGAGACCATTCGATGGCAGGCGGTCGTGGCCCCTGATTAATGATTTCGAAAGTTTGCTGCTCAGTGACGGGATGCTGCAAGCACTCAACACAGACAGCAGCCACATCTTTGCGGCTGGTCTGGCCAAGCAATCGATCTCCAACCCCTAAAACCACACCTTGTTTTCCACCAGTGGAAGCCTTGATCAGGGTATTGAGATCGTAGGAGGTGTAAGGACCATCAATCAGTCGGCCTGGACGGATAATGGTGTAGCGACAGCTTGAACCACGCAGGGCAGCTTCGGCAGCTGTTTTAGCATCTAAGACACCATACGTATTGAGCAGGCTGAAGGGAAACTCTTCTTTACGCTCCACACCTAGGGAAGAGACTAGAACAAAGCGCTGTACCGCACTCTTCTTAGCAACCTCAATCAGGTTTTGTACACCCTGGCCATCGGCAATTGCTGGAGAGTTTTTTGTATGGCGCTGGCGATAGTCAGTATCAAGAAAAATACGTCCCCACGCTAAGAACTGCTCCAGGGGCTGGGCAGGTAAATCCACTTGCCATTTATCTGAAGGAAACGCCGTTGTGCCACTGCAACAGAGGATGGCATCGATTCTGTCCAAGGCAGCCGTTAACGTATCGAGCAATCGCAAGTCTGCCTGCACCAGGTCTACCCGATCGCCAAATAGTGAACGGGCTTTGACAACATTGCGGGTTAAGGCCCTAACCTCGTAGCCCTGACCCAAGGCATAGGCTACGGCTAACTGACCGACCCCACCGGTAGCACCGGTGACCAAAATTCGCTGCATACTCGGTACTGAGATCGCAATAAACTCCTTCCCTCTCAGTTAACCTTAAAACAGCAGCACCACTCAATCAAAGGTGGCTAGCCCCAATCCAGCCGATTAAAATTTAGGAACCACCGGACCCCCTAAGGACCACCCTTAGGCCCCCCTAAGGACCATCTGCCCCCACATTGCTATGCCTCAACTTCGTCAAACTTGGGATAACCAGCATTTCTTCAAAGGTACCGACGATCCCCAGATTGCAACCGCTATCGCTGAGATTAGGGACAACGTTGGGCAAATCTCCATGGCCTGTGCCCCGTTTGCAGAATACATTGACAGTGCGGAAACACTGCCTGAACCAGAGTTTGACACCCTGCTTGACTTATTACGCGGCATTCACCAAACCCGCACAGAGTTGAACAAACAGCTGGGCAATGTGCGCACTTACATCACGACGGCCCTGAGCGTAGATGCCCAGGACACCCATGCCAGCGCCATCATGCCCACACTGCAGCAGATCAGCGCAGAGGTGAGCCAGGCACTCACCCCCATGCAGGTGTTTCTCAATCGGGTTCGCTCTGAATTTGTGGCAGCTGTGGTCGCGGATCCGGTCTTAGTAGAAATGGCTTTTTTACTGGTGCATCAACGCAAACTCAGAGATCAACTGCTCAGTGTTGCAGAAGAGAATTTAATTACAGGCCTGGCGGTAAACGGTCTGCATACCTGGGGCAATCTCTACACAGAGCTGGCGGGTACCCTTAAATGCACAGTTAACGGAGAGACCATGGGTCTGGCAAAAGCCGCTAATTTGCAAAGTGACCCCAACCGAGAAACTCGACAGGCCGCCTGGAACGCGATCCGTAACGCTTGGACTGGCCATCAACAAACTGCATCCACCATTCTCAACGCCATCAACGGCTGGCGACTAGAAGAAACGCAAAAACGGGCTCAGGTGCGTGAACTCCATTACCTAGACCGCAGCTGTCATCAAAGCCGTATTGAGCGGGCTACTCTAGATGCGTTGATGGCAACCACCTATCAGCAACGTTCCATTGGGCAACGCGCTCTGAAGGCCATGGCACAGGTGCTCAACATTCCCCAGATGGCACCGTGGGATTTACAAGCCCCAGCGCCTACCATTGGCGAGCCCAAAACAATTTCATTTGACGCAGCCATTACATTGATTGCCGATGCGTTTCGACAACTAACCCCAGAAATGGGCGACTTTGCCGTGATGATGGCTGAGCAGGGCTGGATTGATGGGAAACCTACCCCCAACCGAGCCACTGGAGCTTACTGTACTCGGTTTTCCGACCCCCGTGAACCGCGTATCTTTATGTCCTATGCGGGCACGATGACCAATGTCATCACCCTGGCCCATGAACTGGGTCATGCCTGGCATAACTGGGTCATGCGTGATCTGCCCCCCATGCAAACCTATTACTCCATGACCTTGGCGGAAACTGCCAGTATCTTTGCTGAGACCTTAGTGCGTGATGCTCTGCTACAGCAAGCTGAAACACCGGCTCAAAAGTTAGAGATTCTCTGGCAAAATGCCCAAAGTGCAGCGGTCTTTTTGCTAAATATTCCAGCTCGGTTTGAGTTTGAGAAACGACTGGTTGAAGCACGGAAACAGGGTGTTGCGATCGCGCCTGCACTCAAGACCATGATGGCTGATAGCTGGCAACTTTGGTACGAAGACAGTCTTTCAGACTATGACGACATGTTTTGGGCTACTAAGCTACATTTCTCTATTTCTCAACTGGGCTTTTACAACTATCCTTACCTATTTGGCTATCTCTTTAGCCTCGGCATTTATGCCCAGCAAGACAACTATGGAGCCGATTTTAACACCCTCTATACTCAAATTTTACGAGACACTGGCAGCATGACAGCAGAAGAGTTAGTAACTCAGCACCTACAGCAAGACATCTCACAATCTCAGTTTTGGAAAGCCAGTCTGAGCATTGTTGAAAAGAGTGTTGCCTCATTTGAACAATTGGTTGACAACTGATGCCGTTGTGCTCGCCAGAATTTCTTGTGGAGACTATCCCGATGAACGTGCCTAATGGCGCTAACCTAGTGAAGCACTTCCGCGCATCTGGCATATAGGGCAGATTCACCATGGTCACCAGCACGTCCCTCGACTGGATTTTTTTTGACTGTTTCAATACCCTGATCGACGATTTTGATACCTCTGGCTATGAAGCAGGGTTAGCACCCATGTATCAGGTGCCAGTGACAGCCGGGCTCTATACAGACATTGAAGATGTACGGGCTGATTACCACCGCTGGCGGTTAGAGTATATTGCTGGCAAACCCCATGAGCAAACCTTACAGGAGCGGTTTCGCAATCTATTGGCAGTCTATCGCCCTGAGGCAGATACGGCGCTAGTTGACCAAGTGCTCGCAGAAATGGAAGTTCAGTTTATGGAGTGCTTTCCCGCTACACTCAGACTACCTGCTGGCGTAGAAAGCATGCTGCAACGCTGGCAAGACCAGGTGTCCATGGGGGTAATCTCTAACTTTTTCTTAGCAGATTGGCCTGGCAAAATGCTGGAGCGCTATGGCCTGAACGTATATTTTCAGTTTGTACTGGACAGTGCCGAATGTGGCAAGCGCAAACCGAGCGATACCATCTACCAAATGGCTCTAGAAGCAGCCGGAAATCCAGCCCCTGAGAGAGTATTGTTTATTGGCGATCATTTAACCAATGATGCGATCGCACCTCAGCGGTTGGGAATGCGATCCATTTACTTTGATCGCTCGGCTGAACGCGCCTCGTCATCGGCTGCACCAGCTGACATCAAAGCCATCACTCACTGGGATCAATTTATCCCTTACCCTTAATAGAACGCAGAAAAACCATTATTCATGCAATGTGGCAAAAAAATACGACTAAGGTATAAGGCTAAGTCTGACACATCTTGCTATGGGCGAGGGCAATCTACATAGAGGCACCCTAGAGAAAGATAAATGTAGCGAAAAATGCCACCGTGTAATTAAGGTGTTTTTTAAATAAAAATAAAACTTAAATTATTTTCGTCATAGATAATTAAAGCACTAGCCAGATATTAACCGTCTTTATTATGAGCCAAATCCCGCAGGCCGCAGTCATTATTACTAACCAATAAAATTAATCATACAAAGTTAAATGCCTCTTAAACTCTCTAGGATCGCCAGTGTAATTCTGTCTGCAGTGATGATATCGGCTCCATTGACTGGGGTTGGTCGTCAAGTAGTCAAGGCTGACACCACAGCTTCACCTGCGACTAATGAGGTTAAACCCAAAGCACCAGAGGACAAGGCATCACAGACAAAGCCAGAGCAAAAATCATCGGCAACCGCTGAAATTAGTCCCAAAACTCCAAAGAGCAAGCCATCAAAGCCAGAGCAGCCTCAATCATCTGCGACAACCAAGACGTCAAGAAACTCAACCTCGCCAGCTCCCATTGAACCCTTTATCCAAGCTGATGCTGTGGCGTTAGGACAGTGGTTAGTCACAAAAACCGTAAAAAACCTGGTAGACAACCCCGCAGATAGTGCCGCTAAGCCAGCAACACAACCTAAAAAACCAGACGGCTGGCCCAGTCCACCGAACAGAACCGCATCTGCTGCCAAACCACAGCCCGCTGCCCAACCGCAAACACCGACTCTACCAAAAGTCGCGGTGCGCGCACTACCCCCTGAACCCTCTAGCAATCCCACAATTGATAACTACACAGAAATGCGAGTCGCTTTGACGAAGCAGGCTCCTGATGTGTCAATCGCTGCATCCGAAGGGGGGGTGCTCGTGAGCACCAACGGCGAACTTATGGAAAATGTATCAGCGGGTATTAGCTATCAAATCAGTGCTGACGAGCGAGGGCTATTTGTAAATGGCCAACCGGCCCCAACAGCCCTCTGGGTTGAACCAGATAATGGTTATGTAGCGGTTGGCAATCGGTGGTATCGCGGACGCTTACTGCTGTTATGGCAAAACGGCGGAGTCATGGCTGTAAATTACGTCATGCTTCAGGAGTATTTATACAGCGTAGTTGGAGCTGAAATGTCTGCCAGTTGGTCTTTAGAAGCCTTAAAGGCCCAGGCCGTTGCAGCGCGTTCCTATGCCATCGTACACACCGTTCGCCACCAGCGAAGAACCTACGACTTGGATGATACGCAACGGTATCAAGCTTATAAAGGTATTGCCACGGAAGCTAGCTCAACCCAGCAGGCCGTCCATGAAACATCCGGAGAATTTATTAGCTATGGCGGTGGTGTGGTGGAGTCATTATACGCGGCTAATCAAGATATTGTTGACGATGCCCATAGTGGGTACGGGATGAGTCAAACCGGAGCCCTAGATTTGGCAGAACAGGGCTATCGCTATTATGAAATCTTGTCTGCATACTATCCTGACACATCGGTAGGACGCATTGACATTGGTGAGTAGGGTCACTCACTGCTTAAGAGACTTTGACGCTCTTACGTGCCAGGTTACAGGTTAGATTTTGCCCTTCGATCACCACCGGCCCTAGCACGGTATGAACAAGTAGCCGAGTAGCATCAGCTTTAATTACTGACTGTAGATTAGCCGGAACCTTAGGTCTCTGTAGGGGTTCCGAGTGATTAGCCACCAATTCATCATGATAGGGATATTTGCTAGCCACTAATGTGTCCTTGGCATGGCGTTTTCGGACATTGACACGCAGTCGCTGTCTTTGCGCATTACGATCTAGCCACACCACAGTATCTGCCAGGGACAGGATTTGTTCTCCGCGCCAGGTTTTGACATAGATCGTCCCGGTATCACACAGCATGTGTTTAACCGGATACCATTGCTTGTGGCACAGCAGCAGAATATCCATCAGCTGCATACTACGATGGTTGACCCACCACGTTTTCCAAAAAACAGACGCTGCCTCACAGTGAATCTGATACCCTGCTGGCACACTATGGTGATCATATTGTGCAAACGTTGCCTTAGACGAGCGCGCCTGTTCCAGACTGAGCGGAATAAACCCTGCTTCAAGGGCAAACTGATGGAGCAACGCCCAATAATCAGAACTTAAACGGATGACAATATGGGGACACTTAGTCGTGAATCGCCCTTTGGCTAATAGCAATCCTTGGGTGGTGAGCAACTGAATCTCATCCAAAGCCTTCTCTACACGTAGCTCGCGATTGGCTAAAAGAGATTCTTCTCCCCTCAGAAATGTTTTAATCAGAGCACTATTATCTATGGCGATTTTCATGAACAGTTTTATGGTGTAGTAGACAGCCGTTGCAACCGACGTGCCGCAACTAGGTCAAGGAAATTTTTTCGCCTGTAAGTTTATCCATAGAATCTTACAGTTAATCTCGATATTATTGAGATCGACTACAGTATTCCCACCTGACTAAAGGATGACAGCGTCTGATTAATGCTCTTCCTTTCTTTTTGGCAAAATCACGGACATCGTTAACAACATAACTGCAACAATATCCGTGAATATAATGAGGCCATGAGATATTTTCGACCCGTTATTACAACAGCCACTGGCCATCAGCCTAGCCCCTACCGATCCCCCAACCAATCCATCATCAAGCTCAATAGCAATGAAAACCCCTATCCCCCCTCGCCAAATGTACTGAAACGTCTAAACACGTTTGATGGGGAATGGTTACGCCGTTACCCCGATCCCTATTCGCAAGAATTCTGTCATGCAGCGGCAGCGGCGTTAGGCATTCCTTCAGATTGGATTATCGTTGGCAACGGCTGTGATGATCTGCTCAATATATTGATGAGGGCCTGTATAGATGAGACACGAACGGTTGTTTATCCAACGCCCACCTATAGCCTTTATCGCACTTTGGCCCAGATCTGTGGCGCTCAGATTATTGAAATCACCTACGATACACAATTCTCTCTACCACTGGAGAAAATTGTGCAAGCCGATGGAGCTCTCACGCTCATAGCATCACCCAATAGTCCATCGGGTCATCAGATTCCCATGGCTGAGCTCCGGCAGTTAGCCACCACCATTCAGGGGCTATTAGTGATTGATGAAGCCTATGTGGACTTCGCAGAAGAATCGGCGTTAAGTCTGACGCAAACCCATGGGAATGTTCTGGTACTGCGAACCCTGTCTAAAGGCTATAGCCTGGCAGGACTACGATTGGGCTTTGGCATCGCTCAACCTGCATTACTCGCAGATTTATTTAAGGTGAAAGATAGCTATGGAGTGGATGCGATCGCAAATTGTGCTGCTGCTGCCGCCATTGCCGATCAGACCTATAAAAATCAGTGTGTAAACCAAATCAAATTAGATCGACATCACCTCACCTTAGCCCTACGCAAGCTAGGCTTCCAGGTGCCACCATCCCATGGCAACTTCGTCCTGGCCACCCATCCAGAAGCGCCAAGGCTCCATGACGCCCTTAGGGAGCATGATATTTGGGTACGCCACTATCCCCAAGCCCATTTAACCAACAAGCTTCGGATTACTGTGGGCACGCCAGAGCAAAATCAGCGGCTTTTACAGGCGCTAACAAACTTACTATAAGAAGTCAGCAGGGGGATGGGGGGTTCCCAAAAAGAAAGCCGAGAATACTCCACCTTTGGACAATGTAAAGCATTAACACAATTAGATACATTAATGGATGAAACTAAACCCTAGAGCAACACTGAGAACCATGCATCCTTCACAGAGAGCATAAGCATCTTGAGCGAGAAGCGTATCTTATCTGGGCTAGCTTAGCGGGAATCCCAGTGTCTCTAAATATCCTGTCACACAAGTCTCCTAAGTTCTTTTACTTAGGAGACTTTTTTATAACCCAAACAACCATTGTCAAATGCCACTCGTTACCCTACAACAAGACAAAACAAACATATATTTACGATCTTTTCACTTTAGATAGAATTAAGGCGCTTGGGCTTAAATGATCACCCTCTTACCCCATCACTCATGCACCCATCTACAGCCCCAACATAGGTCTTTATTTTTGTGCAGCCCCCTAACTCGTGCCTGTAAGCAGTCCTAAAGAGACTTTATCCATACCGTAAATCTCACCATATTGAACTCTCTTCAGGATCTCTTCCCACTGCACTAACACTGCACTAACACTTAGAAGACACGATCCCAAAAAAGCAAAAAACTAGTATTTCTATCAGGCTTCACATAAACCAACCAGTAAAATCGTTCGAAATCTAAAATCCTCCTTAACCCTTAGGCTAAGCAAGAATAAAACAAGTTAAATTGCAAACAACACTAAATCACGGAGAGACATTGAACATCTAAACCAAGGAAGTTTTCCTACAGGACCTCCCAATCTAGAGGTTGCTTTTCTGACTCAGCTCAGAAGATCAAACCGAGAGTAAGTTTGGGTATTCAATCTCTCCGAAATATCCTGTCACACCATCTCCTGAGCTTTTTGCCTGGGAGATGTTTTATTGCTTGGGTCTAAAGCGTCTTGGGTACTCTCTTTCAACAATTCCATAAATGCAAACACGGGTGGCGGTAAGAGGGCATCAGCAAGTGTGGCCACACAAATGATGCGATAAATCGGTTCTGGCAAACTGCACACCTGCACACCAGGGGGAATAGGTTCAGCGGCAAGTCGGGGACTAATGGCTGCGCCTAGACCTTTGGCTACCATATTCACGATGGTGGCATCAGACCGAATTTGATAAGTGGGCGTTAACTCCACACCATACTGGCGGCCATGGTTGATGACCATGGCATCACAGCTATCACCGTCAGGTGCCATAATCAGCGGATAGGTCGTTAAGGTTTCCCAGGTAAGGGGCTCGGGTAATGCGGTATCCGGGGGGAACAGCACCACAAACTCATCCTGGGTCAGTTCTGAGGCTTCTAGATCTGGAGCATGGGGTAAGTAGGTAATCCCTACATCCGCCTTACCCTTGCGCAAATCAGATTCAACATCAGGACGGTCATCGTATTCGGCAATGGTGATTGCGATCGCAGGATACCGCTGACAATATTGTGCAATCACCTCCGGCAAAATATGGGTAGCTGCACTGCGAAAGGCCGCAATCCGCAACTGCCCCCCCTCAAACCCCTTAGCCAGGTTGGCCTGCTGATAAATATCCTCAATTAAATGCAGCACATGGCGGGCGCGCTCGATAATCTGCTGCCCCACGGGTGTGGGCACAGCCCCGTAGCGTCCACGGGAAAACAGCACCACCCCTAGATCCTCTTCCAAGGTAGCAATGGCATAGCTTACAGCTGACTGCGATAGCTGCAGCTGTAGGGCTGCCTCACTAAAACTACCGCCATCAGCCACAGCAATTAGCACTCGCAGTTGCGAAGGTTTGAGTTGCCCCAGGCGATCCTGTCCCATGATGTGCGTAAAAAGTGACCCACACCATTGTGACAAGTTCTTGGCCATTAACCTATGGAATCGACTGATGACATCTATGGAGTGGTTTTATATCAAGGCAAATGGATACCTCGTAGGGGCTGGCCTTGTGCCTGCCCTGGGACAAGAGGCGACGGCAAAGCAAGTCAACCACAAGGGATTGCCCCTACGGGTATTGCTATTTTTCTAGATTAAAGAGCAGCTTTTTCTCGTCATCTGTGAATGGCTTCGGGGTCGGATTCACGATCTTTGCCCGCCCATAGGCACGCTGTACAGCAGGTCGAGCAGCAATTGCCTCAAACCAACGTTTTAGATGGGGAAAATCATTAAGGTCTTGGCCCTGTTTGGCATAGGGGACAATCCACGGATAGATCGCCATGTCAGCAATGGAGTAGTCACCAGCAACATACGCGCGTTCGGCCAGACGCTGATTTAGCACTCCATATAGCCGCGCTGTTTCTTTGACATAGCGATTAATGGCATAGGGAATTTTCTCAGGGGCATAGCCAGAGAAATGATGATTTTGCCCCAGCATGGGCCCCAGACCACCCATCTGCCAATAGAGCCACTGCAACACCTCGGTTCTAGCTCGTAAGTCCGCAGGTAAAAACTGGCCCGTTTTTTCTGATAAATATTGCAGAATTGCCCCTGACTCAAACAGGCTAATGGGTTCACCACCGTCCGTAGGAGCCTGGTCGACAATGGCCGGAATCCGATTATTAGGCGCAATCTTAAGAAACTCAGGCTGAAACTGCTCACCTTTGCCAATGTTAATGGGGTGAATTGTGTAAGGTATGTTTGCTTCTTCGAGGAAAATCGTGATCTTGTGGCCGTTGGGCGTCGTCCAATAATAGAGGTCGATCATGATTAACTACTTTGTACGAAAATCTTGAACTATTCTAGCGTAGGTTTCAAGATTGGGCGTAAACTGTTGAAAATTCTCAATTCCCATGGATAACTCACGACGCATCCAGTTCACGACTTCCATCGGAGACGCGTTACGAACGACTTCGCTCAGTTGGCTGAATGTGGCAGGATAAAACAGTTGCATAGGTGAGCAGAGAGCATGGCCCTGTCCAAGGAAGAATCAAAACAGCTATTAGAACGCATTATTTTTGAAGAAACAGTCCCAAAAGATTGGGTGCAAGATGTATGGGGTCTAAGCCCAATGCACGGCGACGAAGCAGCCAAACTGTTAGATATATTCGATGCCCTGATTGAATGCTGTTCTGAGGAGAAGCTAGAGAATTTAGTCCAGGGTCTGATTCGATCTCAGGCGGAGGTATAGCATGGGCATCTGGGATGTTGATCGCTTCTTTTCTATTATTGAGGAGTTAGTCCTTTGCCATTCCCCCAGTGGCGTTGAAGGAGAGATAAATCAGTATATCCAGAAATGGCTGGACAATCTTGGTGTCGAACATTGGCACGATGAAGCCGACAACATTGTGATTAAAATCCCAGGTCGTACTAGTAATGGGGCGATTGCTGTTACTGCCCATAAAGATGAGATTGGTGCTCTTGTTAAAGGCATTGAGTCTGGGGGCAGGCTACAGGTCAGACGTTTAGGGGGTGCCTACCCCTGGGTTTATGGTGAAGGTGTAGTCGATCTGCTCGGCGATAAGGAGACTATCTCAGGTATCCTTAGCTTTGGGTCTCGCCATGTTTCCCATGAGTCTCCCCACAAATCTCAGCAAGAAGGTAAAGCAGTACGCTGGGAGACAGCCTGGGTAGAAACTAAACTCTCAACCCCTGAATTGGTGAGGGCTGGAATTCGTCCTGGAACACGAATGGTGGTGGGCAAACATCGTAAGCGTCCGTTTCGTTTAGGAAATCATATTGCCAGTTATACCTTAGACAACAAAGCATCGGTCGCTATTTTGTTAGGTTTGGCAGAGCGGGTCAAAAACCCCCCGGTAGATGTATATCTGGTGGCCTCTGCCAAAGAAGAAGTCGGTGCGATCGGAGCCCTATTCTTCAGTCAACGACAGAAGTTGAGTCGGCTGATTGCGTTGGAAATTTGTCCCCTATCCCAGGAATACCCAATTGTTGATGGTCCCAGGCCTGTTTTGTTCGCCCAAGATAGCTACGGTCTCTATGACGAAGGACTGAATCAGGAGTTGATCTCAGCGGCGTCCACTGTCAGGATTCAGCTTCAACAGGCAGTGATTTCTCAATTTGGTAGTGATGCATCAATTGCGATGAAGTTTGGCCATGTGCCGAAGGGAGCTTGTTTGAGTTTTCCGACGCAGAATACCCATGGATATGAGATTGCTGATTTGGGTGCGATCGCAAATTGCCTCACTGTCCTCACTGCATACTTAAACAACGGTGTTCAATCATGCAGCCACAACGGATAGGAGCCGCCTCAGCCCAAGACTCAGAGCGACTAAACTAAGCTTTATCACCCCACGTTACACTGACAAAAGTAGTCAACCAGGAATGAGGTATGCAATTAACCGGCAACGAGAATCTGGCTAATCGCACCTGCTGGGTGTTCGACATGGATGGCACATTGACCCTTGGTATCCACAATTTTGAAGCGATTCGAGCAACCTTAGAACTACCGGTAGGCACACCCATTCTGGAATCATTACGTCAGTTGCCCCCAGATATTGCCGCCGTTAAATATAAACAGTTACGAGAGATTGAGTTAGACCTAGCAAGTCAAGCCACTGCACAGCCTGGAGCCCATGAACTATTAGAACTGCTCATTAGCCAAGGCAAACAAATTGGCATTCTTACCCGAAACGGCAAAGATATTGCCCATGAGACCCTCGATGCTTGCGGTTTGATGGATTTTTTTGAACCCGCCCTCGTACTCAGTCGCGACTGTCATGCACCAAAACCAGAACCCGATGGCATTTTAGCGCTATTGGATACTTGGGAGGCTCCATCCACCGCAGCCGTGATGGTGGGAGATTATAAGTTTGACCTGATGGCGGGGCAGCGAGCGGGCACAGCAACGGTCTACATTGACACCGATGGCGAGTTTATGTGGTCAGAGTATGCAGATTATGGGGTGCGATCGCTAAAGGCTGTGGTTGATTGGCTAGACACACCTCAGCCGGTCAATTTCTAATCAGACACTTAGCCCATGCATAACACTAGTGAACAACAGAACGAATTTACTCCCCTCTAATTTGCTCCCCATTTTGCAAGCATACCCTGGATTTGTTCTAGGGCATAGGGTTTACTAATATAGTCATCCATGCCAGCTGCAAAACAAGCCGCTTGATCCTCCTGCCGGACATTAGCGGTTGCTGCAATAATCTTTGGGCGATCTTCACCCCATTTTTCAATGATTTGCTCAGTTGCTTCCAAGCCATCTATTTCAGGCATTTGAAGATCCATGAAAATAATGTCATAGTGCTGACGTTCTAAAGCCTCTAAAACTTCCAATCCATTAGCCGCTAGATCACCCGAATAATCTAACTTCGCCAAAATCCGTAACACCACCATTTGATTTACAGGGTTATCCTCAGCTACTAGAATCCTGAGGGGCGGGCGGTTTCCAGAACCATTGCCAGATACATGGGCCTCAGATAAAGAGTTAGCATCTTGGGAGAAAGGTTTCGCAGTGCTATCACAATTATTTTGTTGTTTTTCAGAATATTGTTGAGAGTTCTGTTGAGCTTTAACAAGGTCAGTTACAGCATTCCACAAGTTTGCATGCTTAATGGGTTTAGTTAACCAAGCATCGAATAGCTCTTCTTTATCATGGGGTTTGCTAACAGCGCCCAACATAATACAAGGCAAGGGAAAATCAAGTTGAAGCGAGCGAATCTGCTGAACAAGTTCCAAGCCATCCATACCTGGCATCTGGACATCGATAATAGCTAAATCAAACTGTTGGCCTCGTTTTAGGCTACCTAAAGCAGCTTGAGCCGATGGCACAGTGTCTGGTTTTAGTCCCCATTGACTGCACTGTTCTGCCAGCACCGCACAACTCGCATGACTATCATCAACAATCAAAACACGGCATGCTTGCAGAACTGGAACTTGAGGGTTTAGATGCAGCTGTGATTGTGCGTCTGCTAATCGAGTTTGCATGGAGAAATAAAAGGTTGAACCTTGTCCCACATCACTGGCGACCCAAATTTCACCTCCCATTAAGGTTACTAAGCGTTTACAAATAGCCAGCCCTAGGCCAGTCCCCCCATATTTTCGGGTCGTAGAATTATCAACTTGAGAAAAGTCCTTAAAGAGTTTAGGAATTCCATCGATCGGAATGCCAATACCGGTATCTTTAACGAAGAATTCCAGGATTATAGGAAATTCAGGTTGGATAGTTTCCAGTGTTTTTGAGTCTATTGTTTTTGAGTTTAGTGGTTCAGACTGCCTCAGTCTCACTGAAATCAGAACCTCTCCTTTCTCTGTAAACTTAATAGCATTACTAACTAAATTCATTAAAATTTGACGTAGCCGATTCAAATCACCTTGAATGCACAGGGGAACATCACTGGCAATTTGATATAACAAATCTAAATTTTTCTCTAAAGCTTCACTGGCAAAAAGATCTAGAACATCTTCGATACAGTGCCTGAGTTCAAAGGAAGATTCCTCGAGAACCATGTAACCTGATTCAATTTTAGAGAAGTCGAGAATATCGTTAATAACGCCCAGTAAGCTATCACTACTATTCTGAATAATATCGACATACTCTTGCTGCTCAAAACTTAAATCAGTATTTAACAGTAAGCTCGTGGTACCAATGACTCCATTCATCGGTGTTCGAATTTCGTGACTCATGTTGGCCAGAAATTGAGACTTAGCCTGGCTAGCGATTTCTGCTTTTTTCTTCTCTTCACGAATTGTCTCAAACTGGCTCTGAATTTGAGTGGACATTGCTTTAAAGTTTTGAGCTAAAGCCCCAACTTCATCATTTCCCTCGGGAAGTTCTCCCAAATACTGAAAATGACCTATCGCCATCTCATTCATGGCGTTTTTTAATTGTTTCAGACGAATAAGTAATGATTGGGCGCTACGAATCTGTAGCAAAGTGAAGGTAATCAGTAAAATAAAGACAATGGTAAATACTAAAACTGTTTGCAAACTAGAAATCTGCCGTTGGGACTGGAGCTGTTCGGTTGTCAAATCGAGTAAATCATTGACTTCCTGCTGGCTGTTAGAAATATTAGGGGCAATTCGATCAAATTGCAGAGAGGCTTCAGCCGTAGAAAGCTCCAACTCTAACGTACTGTACATTAGTTCAACAACTAGCTCTCGATATTGTTGAACTTCATCCAACAAAAATGACTCGAAGGTGACAGGACCTATAAATTCAGACCTGATGATGGCTTGTTCCAGGTCTGTAACTTGATTAACTAGCCGATCTGACAGACGCATATCTAGGGTGCTGATGAAGTCTCGCTCATAAAGTTGCATTCGAAAGAACTTGGAAATCAAAACCTGTTTATCAGAAACATCGAGTTCTGCTTGAATGCGATCTTTAACCGTTTGGAGTTCAGTTAACGTTCCTGTGCCATCAGTAGCAGCAATACGAGACTGAATTTCTAAGGTTTGATTAACCGATTGCTCATACTTATCAACAATCACTAAAAACGTTTCAAGGGAATCGATAATCTTATCATGGTCATTCTCTTGACAAATTTCTATCAAGTCATATGCAATCTGCCTTGTCCGATCAAGGTGATCCGTAAACTTAGAGGAGGCTGAAAGATCTTGAACCTGATTAACCTGGACCTCATCCAATCGAGCCATGAGCATTGATGATTCCATCTGATTCAAGTTCTCTTTAATCGAAAGAAGTTGCTCCTGTTTTTGAATTAGAGCATTATGTTGAGCCCGATCTTGAAAATCCAGAAATGCCAAAGTTGCAGTAGCTGCCAAGGCAACCACTGCAAAGGAAGAAAAGTTAGAGAGGAACTGCAGTCTTTTGCGAATCATAAAACCGAGCCGACCAGGTTTGGTTTAAAGCTCCTCTGGAGATTTGAACTGAATAGTGGGCCAGTTAGCAGCAACTTTCTGAAGGTTACCCGTACTATCTAGTAAGAACTTCTGCTGCACATCCTCATTGAGGAAAACATATAAGCGAGACTTAATCACAGACCACACCTGCGGATCACCATCAAACTTCTTTCGCAGGACAATACCAAACGTGCAGTAACCGCCATTGGCAGGCGCATATTTTTCAGGTTCACGGCTAAATAGATCTCGATTCTCAGCAGTTGCAAAGTACCAGGTTGCATCATGCCAGACGAGGCTGTAACTATCCTGGCCTTTTACTGGCCCACTTTCCGTAAAGTAAGAAACTGGATCATAGCCCCGCAAAGCAATGCCCTTCTCATCCAGGTTCATATGAACCAGATTATGCGCAGCTTGAACTAGCCCAGTTTGAGGAGCAGCCTCAGGTTGAGAGGTGGTCTCAGGTTGGGAGGTGGCCTCAGGTTGAGAGGTGGCCTCAGGTTGAGGGTCAGCCTCAGGTTGAGGGGCAATCTCCTGGAAGGTGGACGTATCGGACACCCTAGCATCAGGTCTGCAGCTACTTATACCAATTACCAACATCCCCACCCCTAAAAGAGCTGGAATGGATGAGGTGATAACGCTGACGGCTTGTTTTCTAATCATAAAGAGTCCTGCACGCTAGCTTTTGATCGTTGCTCATTCGAGAAGTAGCGAGAATATGATTTTCCTAACTGCATACTCCAGTTTAGCCGTTGGATTGGGCAAATAACCTTTGAGCAGGCTACTACGCTACGCAAATGTGCTGAGCGCGGATTGGCATACGTTAGACCAAATGCTGCATAGATCTGTCAACCGAGATAAAGTGTACCCCTCCTTTATACAGAGCTATATGCTGTAAATCAGCAATACAGTAACGAGCTTATTCTTATATTGAGACTCCGATAAAGTAATCGTTTAGAGCGCACATCTTCTGCTGTGGATTCGTAGATGAAATCACCCACACTTATGAAGTTTTGAGAAGCCAAGATAGTGACAAGGGAGCAGGGGGTGGAGTTTATTCAATGGGATTGAGACTTCCCATATATCGGGACTGAAGGGCTCAGGCTGTTCACTTACCTCAGCTAGCAAAATATTTTGTTGTTTTGCAAGACTAATCAACGCAAACGATAAGTTTATACAGGATGGCTGTTATGCCTATAGTAAAGCCATGAAGAGGCAGTATCTTTAACCAAGGTTGTCGGGCGATACGCTGGGTGAGTACTATGCTCAGTAACGCTCCAAATATTAGGCTAACGCCTTGCAAAAAAGCAATTACAGCTGGATGTGCTACGACTACAGGCCCAGTGCTTGCCAAGCCAAAACTGGCTAAGGAAACGGGGATAATACGCCCTGCCTCAGTTAGGCCAAGAGAAAGATAATGGGCCAGACTGCCCAATAGAACGATGGGTAGCCAGCCATAGGCAACTTGAATAAACGGGCGGGCTTTCAGGCGAGGTTGAATGAGATGGGTGAGTTTATGAGTGGCCCAGGCCATGGGCCATGGAGCAAAGAGCAGCAGGGTGGTTGCGATCTCATGTCCCCCAAATCCCTCAACCCGATGCGCCACGCCTAACAGCTCTGCCACTGCCGGTAGCCGATGCACAAAAACCGCTCCCCACAGCAATAACAGCAGTGCCACCTCATGGTGCGCAGGCGTGTGCGTGGTCCATAACTCAATGCCAGGGGGGCGTAGATTAAACTCCACCGACCGATGGGGACATGCTTTTAGACAGGTCATACACAGCACACAGTTTCGATTATCCACTAGCTGAGCTGGATGAGAATAGACTGGACAGCCACCAGTCTCTTGCCCTTCTCCTTTAGCTGGTCCACCTTTGTAACATTGATAGGTGCTACAGGTGGCTGAACAAATACCTGTTTGCCCCCGCAATTCTGTCATAGAGAGTTTCGCAAATAGTCCGTTCATGCCACCAATGGGGCACAGGTAGCGGCACCAAAAACGCCGCTCAAAGAGTGCGGAACAAATCATGGCCCCAGCCGTGATAATCAGCAATAGCCAGGCAGAGAGATAGGCCGTGTTTTCTAAATTCCATAGTTCTTCCCAGATCAAAATGGCGGCAAAGCCTGCATATAAAATCCAGCCTCCCCAGCGCTCTGCCCACTGTCTTGGCCATTCCCCAAGCTGTCTGGGCCATAGCCATAGAGAGAGTCTTTGAGTAATTTCTCCATAGATCATAAAGGGGCAAACAGCACACCAAAGACGACCCACAAAAGGAAATAACAACAAAATTAATGGCCACCACCAGGCCCAAAAGAAATTCAGGGCAATATTGGCATCACGGGTTTGGGGACCGAAGAATAATAAAGCGACCACTAACCCATAGAACCAGCTGGTAAAACCAAAATTGATGCGATCAGGCCACCAGGGACTACGTAGGAACTGCCGTAATTTTGGATAAGCGTTGAGTAAATTCAGACGAAATCGATTGGGTTGTTCACTGGCGGACCAAAAGACTTCTTCATTCAGGCGAGGAGCACATTCTGCCTGTTCAATGGCCCGTTGCACTAGGCTATCTAGTTCCTTGAGATTGCTAGGGAAATCATAGCTTTGTAAACGACGCAATGCTTCGGGGGTCAGCCTAGGCTTACGGATTCCGCGTTTTCGACAGTAGAGCTGAATGTAGTAGTTGATTTGGGCTTCTATGTCGGCTTTTCTCACCCGGAGGGGAGGGACTTTCACCTGTTGAGGAGACAGGTTTGCAAAGGGTGTGAGACTCTTTTCTGAGATCATCATGATCCAGGCAGCACTCTCCTTGACTGCTGATGGTGCATTGCCTGGCTGAGTAGTGGGTTGATACTGGCCTGTTTTGATCAATCTCAGAATAGCGGGGCGTAGTTCAGGATCTAGATCCTGAATGTTGTTCAGCAATAGGGTGCCCTGGTCTAACCAGTCCAACAGTCCTGGACGACTCTCGCCTTTACCAAATAGCTCAATGGCCCGCAAGGTTTTGCAATTCACCTTAATCATGGGTTCTTGTTTGTAGTGAGACCCAAAATGGATTAGGGCGGCCAGGTTATCTTTTTCTAATCCTGGCTCACCAAAAATAAGCACTGGGTCGCGCCGTCCGTGGTCATCGGCCATCACACTTGCTGCTGTACGCACGGATTGCCGTAGACGTTGGGCATAGCGACTAGCGCCGACCACGCCCCGGCTGACCTTGGGTACTAAGTAGGGGCGTAGTTCTTGTTGGCGCTCTTGTTCGTAAAGTAGCTGGGCAGACAGCTGTTCAACTTCTTCAGCCAATAGTTCGGAGAGCTGTTGGCTGAGACTTGGATGTTCGGAGGCGATCTGCCTTAGTTTGTCAGCAGATAGCTGCCACAGCTCACAATCTTCGAGGGTAATGATGGTGTAATCGGTGGGCTGCTCTAGCAGGATTTCTTGTAAGTGTAAAACTACCCCCGGCAACAGCTCTACAATCTGGGCCATAGACGTCCGCTGGCTACGGTAGCGTTCTAAATGACCGGCTTTCAGAATATAGAGGGCATCGGCTTGGGTATCTTCGAGAATAAGACGACGGTTGGCTTGGATAGAGAGCGGGGTTAGGTTGGTTGCGATCGCAACCAAGACCTCCTCTGGCAATACCTTGAGGCATGTAGCCTGCCGCAGCCAGTTAACCCGCGTTGCCACCTCAGCCATCTCAGTCGCATACTCCGCCATGATTGATGCATCCTGACTATTCAGATGGTTTGGATGATGACACAATCACCCGCCACACCACAAATAGTAAAAAACTTAGATAAGTAATCGTAAATACCCAGTTCTGCCAACTATCGCCTGCTTGAATAACGTCTATATCCATCATATTTATTTACTTATAAGCCAATGGTGTAAGCGGGAATTATCATATGACCTTTGGGTATCGATTAGCATACAAAACAGGGTAGATACAGAGAAAAAGCTGACAGTTGACTCCGCAAAAGTGTCTTTGGCGCAACAAAACTCTCCATTTATCGCACTGCTGAACCATGGTTCTCTTGTGATTGAATGCTATTAACCTGTTGGCGTGGCTCAACAGCAGCCTCACATACGCGACGAGATTTATGTTGTAGCTTCGGCACGGGTGAGTTTATCAACGACCCATCTCGCCATCGAGTTGAGCCAGGAGAGGTTTTATTCGTACCAGCCGGTAGGAAGCATCGATTTGAGATTTTTTCAGAAGACTTTGGTACATGGGTATTTTTCCATGGCCCTGGAGGTGTTGAAAGACCATTGGTTGAGTAGTCGAGTTGTTGCCAACTAGTGCAGTTCAGCACTAGTTGGCATCCTCCAGTAGATAGTGCGATTTTGCTAACCAAGTCGAGTTGATTTCTATAAGTTATAAGTGAGGGTCTGTTCAAAAAGTTTCGGTAAACCGTACGGTAACGAACGATAAACGATTGAAGTAGTCGCTAGGATCAATTAACCCGGCCCCATTGACAGGCTGTTCATTATGCTGAGCAAAAACCTAAAACCTACTGATAATCAAGACGCATGGCTACAAAAGCCCCTTAAAACGCTTAACCGTCGCACATTACAAGTCTCCCATCCCCACTGGAGTGATAGTGAACTAAATCAAGCTATTTTGATGCTTGATCTTAAGCAAGACAACCCTTATGGCGATTTGGGTGTAATTCTGACATAAATTTGCCGGTCTAGCGCAAAATCACTCCTGAGGAAATCTATAGGCCTGGATGTAAAAGATTTTTTATCAAGCCTTCCTCACAAGTCGTCCAGGCAACGATTCTGGCCCGAATTTCTGTGTTAAGGTGACCCTGGATGAGCAGTCAACTGCGGCTAGTCAGTTCGTCTATACCTATCTGGGTGCCAGCTGTCTAAGTGTTACTCTCGTCAGTTTTTCATCTTAATTGTTTGGAGAAGGTCCATGTCCATTTATGTAGGGAATATCGCCTACACGGTTTCGCAGGAAGATATTCAGGAAGTATTCGCAGATTACGGTACCGTTAAGCGAGTAACTGTTCCTATGGATCGCGAAACCGGTCGTCCTCGCGGATTTGCATTTGTAGAAATGTCTGCGGATGCCGAAGAAGACGCTGCTATCGAGGCCCTTGATGGAGCTGAATGGCTCGGTCGTGAGATTCGTGTCAATAAAGCACGCCCTCGGGAGGAAAGACCAAAGCGCTAACCCTGGCCCATTCTATTTAATTCAAGGTTTATCAGAAGTGCCACATTTCTGTTACAAATGTGGCACTTCTTGGTGTGGCTTTATTGCCAAAAATACGTACCCAAAAATACTGCGGCTGTTCCTCCAAAAAGTACCGCCCAAATCAACCATTCTGTTGGAGTAATGCGTTTAGGATCAAACTTAAACCGATTGGTTTGGGGCCGTTTTTGAGGTACTTTTCCATATTTAGGATCTTGTTCTTTTCTGCGTTTGGCTTCTCCCATGGGGTACTCCCTTTGTTAAATTAGCTTTGCCTGTAACTCGTCTTCTTTTGCCCGGAAGCCCACTAATACAGCCTGATCATCTTTGACAAATAGAGGCCGCTTGAGAAGCATGGCGTCTTCCGTAAAGGCGTCTATCCACTGAGCATCACTCCAGGTTTTCTTTTCTTCTCCTAGGGCGCGATAAGACATGCCGGATGTATTACGCATCGGCTTAGCAGTTAGTGTCGTCACCCAGTCGGTAATTTGCTCACGACCAGGGGGATGCTCTTTAGTATTGATAAACTCATAGTCAATACCGTTAGCATCGAGCCATGTCAAGGCTTTTTTACAGGTGCCGCAGTTGGGAATGCCGTAAACCTGGAGCGCCATAGTTACTTCAGTTCTGTGATTTGCTTACGGATGTTAGCATTTTCCAATTCAGGTGTTGACCATGGGTTTTAGATTAATTATTGGTAATAAAAACTATTCTTCCTGGTCTTTACGGGCCTGGCTATTTTTGACTGAAAGTGGTCTGGCGTTTGAAGAGGTTCGGCTGCCGCTGTTTACAGAGGCCTGGCAGCAAATTAGTCAATACAGTCCGGCAAGACGGGTACCGGTACTGATGGATGGAGCAATTGCGGTTTGGGACAGTAGTGCCATCTATGGCTATGTGCGATCTCAACATCCCAGGGCCATTGGTTGGCCCACAGACCAAAAGGCCCAGGCCATCGCTCGCTCCATTGCGGCTGAAATGCACAGCGGTTTTTTCGGTATTCGAGAACAGCTGCCGCAAAACGTTCGTGCGCGGGTGCCTGTGGAGCGCGCCAATCTACAGACATCCACCCAACAGGAAATCAGTCGCGTTGAGCAAATGTGGACCCAAGCCTATGACACCTATGGTGGACCCTGGCTATTTGGCGATTTTTCCATCGCAGATGTGGTCTATGCCCCTGTGGCCCTCAGATTCGTCACCTATGAAATCCAGCTAATGCCTACGGCCAGGGCGTTTGTAGATGCAGTAAAGGCATTGCCCTCTATCCAAGCTTGGGCGAAGGCATCTGCTGCAGAATCAGAAGCAATAAGCTTTATTGATCAACTACACATTGCTGACGATAGTGAATAAACTAGGGTCATACCTGATGTGCCTTTTGCACAGCTATATAAGGTAGAGTGATTATTCTTTACAGAATCACAATCTTTGCTGTAGATCCGTTGCATTATTGAGGCGGTAAGCTACGATTAGGAAATTCGTTAGATTGCTGGGGCATGAATAAGCTCATGGCTACTTTTATGAAGTGAGTCTAGTTGATTCGTATCGTTCCAGCAACGGCATTGTCCATTTAGTCCTGTCGCGTTCTAAGTAAAGAGGGAAAGACTTATCGTACAGAAACATCGAATCAACCGTCAGATCAAAGCTCCGCAAGTATTGCTGATTGACCACGAAAACAATAATCGTGGCTTGACCGATACTAGAGATGCGCTCAAGCTGGCTGAAGAAGTAGAGCTGGATCTAGTTCTAGTCTCTGAAAGTAAGCAGGCCCCTGTGGCTAAGATATTGGACTATGGTAAGTTTCAATATCAGCAGAAAAAGCGCCAAAAGCAGAGTGCACGCACCACCGTTAAAGAGGTAAAATTTCGCCCTAACGTTGGTGAATCTGACTATCAACTGCGTATCAACCAAGCGACTCAGTGGTTGGGCAAAGGAGATTCTGTTAAGTTCCGCGTCCGTTTGAGAGGACGGGAACATCAGCACCGCGACCGGGCACTGGAACTGCTGGAACGCATTGTTAAAGATCTTAAAGAAACTGGCAAGATCCAATCTTTTGATCGGCGTGCGCTTGTTTTACAGCTCATGCCAGCATAACCAGCTATTAGCTTTTTAACTGGTTTAAAGCTCTAAGTCATTGTTCCCACGGTAATGACTTAGAGCTTTTCGTGTTGACTAACCATGGTTTCAATGTCTTCAGCGGCCAGTTTTATGGCATCAGAGCTGAGGTTGGTGGTAACCGGATAATGATGCCTACCTAGCTGGGTGTATATCGTAATAGTGACTTGCTCTAATGTTTGGTCACTGGGAACTAAGTGGGGTAGCAGATGAGAAGATACTTGAGTTAACACATCCAGCAAACTTGATCGATAGGCCTGTAGCGTAAAAATTCCGGGTTCCCATTGAGCAATGTCATCAGGACCAAGATTCTCCGATTGGGTGGTGAAACGTTTGATCTGGTTAATGGCAGGATGGGCCATCAGGGTTAAAAAAAGCTGCGAAGTAATGTTATCTGTGGCCGTCGGTAGACAGCTGGCAAAGTCAAACGTTAACCATAAAAAACGTAAAGGTCTTGATGACTCGCTCGTATTCTGTTGTGTGGTCACAGGGTGGTCCTTTTGCATGGGTGCTTTATGATACCAGGGTTGTGCGGGGAGTAGGGAGTGCAGAAGTGGGGGACGAGCTAAGACAATCTGAGAGACCTGTAAAAACAAAACTGACATTGCTGATCCTCAGGATGACTTTAGCTGGAAGACACCTTCAAATAGCAATGGATCTAGCCCGGTGCATCTCCTAAATCAGCAACCGAAAAAACCATCCCTGATCAAGAGGGATGGTCCGACAAAATTTTTGTATTATCTCCTTTGGTCATCTTGCAAGGAAATACGAGACTAATTTTTAAGCAGTAACTAGCTCTTTTTCAAGTTCCAATAATCGCTCTACTCGTTTATCGGTAGATGGATGGGTGGAAAACAATCTGCTAAACATTTGTTTGGGGACAGCGTGCATAATCATCAAAGGCTCATAGGCTGGGTTGCCGGTCATGGGCATTTGTCTAGCACTGGCTTCAAGACGCTTGAGGGCGTTGGCCAGGGCGCGGGGATTACCCGTAAGTTGTGCGGCACCGGCATCGGCTGAAAATTCGCGAGTGCGGCTAATGCCTAGCTGGATAACGGTTGCGGCCATGGGAGCCAGGAAAAGTGTGGCCATGAGGGCAATGGGATTAGGACCGTCGTCGTCATTAGATCCCCCCATGCCACCAAACCACATGGAGTATTGCAGCATCTGGGCTAGAAATGAGATCGCACCGGCAATGGTTGCAGCCACAGCCTGGGTGAGGGTGTCACGATTCATAATATGGCTCAGCTCATGGGCAATCACCCCTTCTAGCTCATCAGCGGGGAGCATTTCCATAATGCCCTGGGTAACAGCTACAGCAGCATGCTCAGGATCGCGCCCCGTGGCAAAGGCGTTGGCTGACTGGGTGGGTAGCAGGTAAACCCCGGGCATCGGAATATCAGCCTTTTTCGCTAGCTTTTCGACCATGGCGTGCAGTTGAGGTGATTCTTCTCGACTGACGGGTTGAGCACCGTGGGCAGCTAGGGCAATCTTATCGGAGTAGAACCATGAGCCTAGGTTGGTCATGGCTGCAATCAGGATGCCAAAGATGACGCCACCTGTACCACCAATTGTGTAGTAGCTAATACTGATCAACAGAGCGCTAAGAACACTCAGCAATGCAAGAGTTTTAAACTGATTCATACTATCTCAACCCTTTGATTTCGCCATTACGCTTATAGTACTGAGAAAAGTAGAGGCTAGACAGGGATGGCAATCCGAACCTATGACCGAACAGTTGCTGATGAACCGTAATAAGAAGTATGGAAGTTGTAGATAAATCTACGGTTGTAGGTAAATCTACACATGGGTGGGGCATCTAAATTTAGTTGATTACTGTAGGGAGTTTTGATTTGTGATTAATCGATGGGGAACGGCAGCGATCGCATTAGCTTTTTTCGCCACACCTCTGGCTGCCCAAGAGCCATCGTTAGAAAAGTCAGAACAGATTGAAGAGTCTGCCCCTGCAGTGCCAGATCGGTCAGAAGGTGTGCCTGTAATCTTGGAATCCCCCCTTGAAGGGTCCGAAGCGATGCCCGTTGCGAAACCTGAGTCGGAGGAGACAATTGACGAGTTTGAGATTGAATCAGCCATTGATGTCACTGAATTAAGGGCGTCCCTAGAAGAGCTGCTGCCAACCTCTGCCTCAGCGCCACCCATCATCGCAAATATTCTGCCTGTAGACACGCCGGCAGCCATTATTGTCAATACTCGCGACGATGCTTGGTCTGCCCTCAAGCAATATACGCTGTTTGCACAGCTGAGTGAGGCCTTTGGTGTGGAGCCGAGCCCCCAGGCTCTGCCATTGTTACCGTTGGGGATGAACTATGCCGAAGATGTGCAACCCTGGGTTGGAGATAGCGTTGCGATCGCACTGCTACCCATACCTAGTGTTCGCACCATCGACCCGGTAGAACGGATGGTCACCATTTTGCCCATCGAAGATGCCGCCGCCTTTATCGACTTCATTCCCACCCTAGCCGAAGCCCGCACCGCTTTACCCGAAAAGCATTCCTACAGAACGTTTCCGATTTGGCTCTGGCCCGATGAGTTTGTTCCCTACGACTACTCCTGGGATGACTTTCCTGAAGAGATTGAACCAGAGGAGTTTCCAGCACCAGTCGAATTCAACTCTGCTGATCTGGCCTCCCCTAATGCAGCCCTCCGCAGCTATCGCCAACCCGAACCTCCCTACATTTATATTCCTGACGGGACCTATTCAGAGGACGGCTACACCATTCCTGGCTATGCCGTTGCCCACCTGGGGAATTACATTGTTGCCGCCGAGACTATTGACAGCCTGCGTCAGTGGATTGAATATCAAACCCAAGATGGTCCTAAGCTCACTAGCAATCTAAGTTTTGCGAAGACCCAAAGCCACCCTCAAGCACAGAACAGTTTAGCCATCATATATGGCAATGTCGGTCAGTTGCTGAGCTTTGAGTTTAGTAATCCGTTTCAAGACTTTGGTCTACCACCAATTCCCCAACCCAGCCTGAGTGAGCGGGCGGCCATGTCTAACCTGTTTAGCAATGTCACCTTTGATGCCTTGATTTATCCTGAGGACAAAGGCATACACCTAGAAGCTCATCTCTATACCGAAGGTGTACTACCAGATTTACCCCCCTCTCCCAATGCCGATCACTCTATCTTGGGACTGATCCCTGCAGCCACCTATTTCATGGGCAGTGGCTACGATATCAGCGGCTTTTGGAATGATGTGTCGTCAGCTTTTTCTCTAAATGAGATGACAAGCGGCCTGATTGAAACAGCCCGCTCCATTGTTGCCCTGGCAACAGGGCTAGACCTCGATACCGACATTTTGGGATGGATGGATGGAGAATACAGTATTTTTCTGTTCCCCAGCCAATCGGGGTTGTTGAATTCATTTTTTCCAGGTTTGGGCCTAGAAGCGGGCGTCTTGTTAGAAACCAGTAACCGTCCGGCGGCTGAAATAGCCTTAGCCGCCTTAGATGATGTGGCTGGCGAAGATGTCGCACTATCTACAGAAATTGCAGATCACGCGACAACCAATTGGCTATACGACATTAATGGCGATAGTCAGCGGGAAAGCGTGCTAACGCATACATGGATTAATGACGATACCCTGGCCTTTACCAGTGGTAACGGTGCCATGGAACGATTGGTCATGCCAGCAGGGTTTCATGCCCTCAGTCGCCACAGCACCTTTCAAAACGCTACTTCCACGTTTCCCACACCCAACAATGGATACCTGTATGTCAATGCCAGTTCTACACTCGCATTTTTCTACAACCTATTTGGCTTTAACCAGGCAACTGACCCTTGGGCTGCCGATATCCGCGGCTACTTTGGTACAGTTCGGAGCCTTAGCTTGAGCACCTCTAGCAGCACACAACAGTTTCAGATTGATGCTTTGCTAGGGTTGGCTGCCAGTGACCCACCGGCAGCCGGAGCAGAGGAAGAGAGTGCTGAAGACATCGAGACGACAGAAGAGACTGCTGACGAGGCCGAGACGACAGAAGAGACTGGAGCAAATGGGGAGGAATAAGTTAAAAGAGTTTACAGACCTGATTTTACCTTTTCATAACAAAACTGCTGCTGGCGTATCGTGACGTTACACCAGCAGCTCAACTAAACTCACAGACCTAAACCTTAACACTCTTCCCTAATAGCTCTCATCACCGTCAACATCTTTTAGCGCTAACAGATGATTAGCTTGTTGTAATCGCTCTGCAATATTTTGACGCAGAGTTTCATCAACCTTAGGATCAGCTAAGACTGCCTGTGCTAGCTGTCGATATCGAGCACTGGTGACTACATCAACCCGTTCTAAATCATTCAAGTTCTCATAGATGGTTTTTGGAGAAGGCTTTTCCATGAGACTCCTTATATAGTTACTATTGCTAATCTGGTTACTATTGCTGATCTTATAGTCAACAACACCATTGTGTTGCAAGGGGGCAAAGTCCAATAGGAGAACGTCGCTAGAGCAAAGAAAACAACACAAATTGCATTATTTCGTATCAAAACTTAAACCTTTAAATGAGTGGTATGCGCTATGCCTCCTGAAAACCTTACAGAGGTCTCAAAAGCTGATTAAATCGACGTTTTGTCAAACTGTTACAGTTGACGTACCATGTCACGTGTAACAATTTGACAGTTTTATTAAGGAACTGGGTCAAATTGCTTTTCTCGTTAGAGAATTAAAGCTCCTCTTGAATTGCCTTGGGCAATGGTGATGCAGCTGCTTGTGTCACGATTGACGAGCCCTGCAAGCTAAGTTTCTCTAGCTGCCCTTGGGAATTCTTGTCAATACTTGCGCGTTTGTCAAAATACACTTCTATGACTAGTCACCAATTGCCTCCCAAGCAGGGTCTGTACGATCCTCAATTTGAGCACGATGCGTGCGGAGTCGGCTTTGTTGTGCAAATAAAAGGACTAGCCTCCCACGAGATTGTGCAGCAGGGGTTACAAATTCTCTGCAATTTGGAACATCGTGGAGCGTGTGGTAGCGAAGTAAATACAGGGGATGGAGCCGGTATTCTAGTGCAGCTGCCCCACCGCTTTTTACAGAAGGTGGCTACAGCGGAAGGCTTTACGTTACCTGAGGCTGGGCAATACGGTGCAGGGATAATTTTTACGTCGCCAGACCCACAGGTGAGAGCTGAGAGTCGGCAACGATTTGAGTCGGTGGCGGCTCAAATGGGCCAAAAGGTTTTAGGCTGGCGCGATATTCCGACAGACAATAGCACCCTGGGTGCAACAGCGCAGGCTAGTGAGCCTTTCATGCAGCAGGTGTTTATTCAACGTTCAGCAGACCTGGAAGACGATCTGGCGTTCGAAAGAAAACTCTATGTCATTCGCAAGATTGCTTACAATGCCATTGGCAAGTCAGGGCATGATACCTACTGGTATCCGACTAGTTTGTCATGCCGCACGATGGTTTATAAGGGAATGTTGACACCCCCCCAGGTGAGAGACTTTTTCCCAGATCTAAGCGATCCCGATTTTGAAAGCGCTCTGGCTCTTGTGCATTCTCGCTTTAGTACCAACACCTTCCCCAGTTGGGAGCGGTCTCACCCTTATCGATACATTGCTCACAACGGTGAGATCAATACCCTGCGCGGCAACATTAACTGGATGGTGGCCCGGCAGTCCATGTTTGAATCAGAATGTTTTGGTGATGACATGGCCAAAGTCAAGCCGGTCATTAATATCAACGGTAGTGACTCAACCATTTTTGATAATGCTTTAGAGCTGCTGGTTTTGTCAGGAAGATCATTGCCCCATGCAGTGATGATGATGATCCCTGAACCGTGGACCGGGCATGAATCCATGGACGATGCTAGCAAAGCATTTTATGAATACCATGCCTGTTTGATGGAGCCTTGGGATGGTCCGGCATCGGTGGCATTTACCGATGGCTCGATGATTGGCGCGGTGCTTGATCGTAACGGTCTGCGACCTTCTCGTTATTACGTCACCAAAGATGACCGAGTCATTATGGCCTCAGAAGCAGGGGTGCTACCTGTGGAGCCGGAGCAGGTACTTGAGAAAGGACGGCTACAGCCGGGTCGCATGTTCTTGGTCGACATGGCGGCTGGTCGGATTATCGGCGACGAGGAACTTAAGGCAGAGATTGTTAACGCCCAGCCTTACCGCCAGTGGTTGAATCAACATCAGGTCAGCCTGGAAAAGCTGCCTGCTCAGACGCCACGGGCTGAAATCGCTGGAGGCACGCTGCGACAGCGGCAGATGGCATTTGGTTATACGTTTGAAGAGCTGCGCATGCTCCTGACACCGATGGCTCAGAATGGTGTCGAGGCGATTGGTTCCATGGGAACTGATACGCCCCTAGCAGTGCTCTCAGATCGGCCTAAGCTACTGTATGACTATTTTCAACAGCTGTTTGCCCAGGTCACCAATCCTCCCATCGACTCTATTCGAGAAGCAATCATCACGTCGGCGGTGACCACACTAGGTTCGGAGCGTAATTTGCTAGATCCGCAACCTGAGAGCTGCCGATTAATTCAGCTGAAGACTCCGGTAATTAGCAATGGTGATTTGGCTAAGCTGCAAAATATTGATGAATCTGGGTTTGCTGCCCTAACCCTACCGATTTTGTTTGATCCTCAGACAGGGGTGAAAGGGTTAGAGGCAGCGATGGAAGAGATTTGTGCTCGGGTAGATGATGCGATCGCAACCGGCACTAACCTGATTATCCTGTCTGATCGTGGCATGGACGCTAGACATGCGCCGATCCCAGCACTGCTTGCCGTTTCCGGTCTGCACCATCATCTGATCCGAACAGGGACACGCACTCGCGTTGGCATTATTCTCGAATCCGGTGAACCTCGGGAAGTGCACCATTTTGCCGTTCTCCTGGGTTATGGCTGTAGTGCCATCAACCCTTACCTTGCCTTTGAAACCATTGAAGGCATGATTGCTGATGGCATGCTCATGAGCATTACCCCCAAGGATGCCTACAAAAACTACATCAAAGCAGTTACCAAAGGCACTATCAAAATTGCCTCAAAGATTGGTATTTCCACATTGCAGAGCTATCGAGGGGCTCAAATTTTTGAAGCCATTGGTCTCAACCACAGCGTCATTAATAAATACTTTACCTGGACCGCCTCCCGCATTGAGGGTATTGGACTGGATGTAATTGCCCAAGAAGCAATTATGCGTCACGGCCATGGCTTTGCCGAGCGCGGTGATATTCCGATTCTAGATGTGGGTGGTGACTATCAATGGCGTAAAGAGGGTGAAGCGCATCTGTTTAATCCAGATACCATCCACACGCTGCAGCAAGCGGTGCGCTCAGGTGATTACGAAACCTATAAGCACTATGCGAACTTGGTCAATGACCAGAGCAAACAGCACTTTACCCTGCGGGGGCTATTGGACTTCAAGCCACGTCAGCCCATTCCCATTGAAGAAGTAGAACCCATTGAAGCCATTACCCGCCGGTTCAAAACTGGGGCGATGAGCTACGGCTCCATTTCTAAGGAAGCCCATGAATCCCTGGCCATAGCCATGAACCGCGTGGGAGGTAAATCCAATACCGGTGAAGGAGGCGAAGATCCCGAACGGTTTACCTGGACTAATGAGCAAGGCGACTCTAAAAACAGTGCCATTAAACAGGTGGCATCGGGACGCTTTGGTGTAACCAGTCTCTATCTCTCCCAAGCAAAAGAGATCCAGATCAAAATGGCCCAGGGTGCAAAACCTGGAGAAGGGGGTCAGCTACCTGGACGCAAAGTATATCCCTGGATTGCCAAGGTCCGTCACTCCACGCCCGGTGTGGGTCTGATTTCTCCGCCCCCCCACCACGATATTTACTCCATTGAGGATTTGGCTGAGCTGATCCACGACTTGAAGAATGCTAATCGTGCAGCCCGCATTAACGTCAAACTCGTTTCTGAAGTGGGTGTGGGCACCATTGCGGCAGGTGTGGCTAAAGCCCATGCCGATGTCGTCCTGATCTCCGGCTTTGATGGTGGTACGGGGGCCTCTCCTCAAACCTCCATTAAACATGCAGGCTTACCCTGGGAGTTAGGACTCGCAGAGACCCATCAGACATTGGTGCTAAACAATCTGCGTAGCCGCATTGTTGTTGAAACCGATGGGCAGATGAAAACTGGCCGCGATGTGGTGATGGCCGCATTGTTGGGTGCAGAAGAGTTTGGTTTCTCCACAGCACCGTTGGTCTCATTGGGCTGCATCATGATGCGGGTGTGCCAGAAAAACACGTGCCCAGCCGGGATCGCGACCCAAGACCCCCGCTTACGTAAAAGCTTTGTGGGTGATCCTGACCATGTGGTGAACTTTATGCAGTTTATCGCCCAGGATGTGCGAGAGATTATGGCTGAGCTGGGTGTACGCACCTTTGATGAGCTGGTGGGTCATACCGACTGGTTAGCTGTGCAGGCTGCTGTTAACCATTGGAAGGCGAAGGGCGTAGATCTCTCCAAGATTTTGGAACAACCTCAAGTTGATGACAGTGTAGGGCGTTATTGCCAGATTCCCCAAGACCATGGCCTGGATAAGTCATTGGATATCACCACTCTGTTGGATTTATGTAAGCCTGCCATTGAGACTGGTGAAAAAGTCAGTGCTACATTGCCCATTTGCAATATCAACCGTGTAGTCGGGACCATTCTCGGCAATGAGATTACTAAGAAACATTGGGAAGGTTTGTCAGAAGATACCGTGCATCTGACCTTCCAGGGTAGTGCTGGCCAGAGTTTTGGAGCTTTTGTTCCTGCTGGTGTCACCCTGAAGCTGGAAGGAGACGGTAACGATTACTTAGGCAAAGGTCTGAGTGGTGGCAAGATTGTTGTCTATCCACCAAAAGCGTCTACATTTGTGCCTGAGGAGAACATTATTATTGGTAACGTAGCCTTTTACGGCGCTACCGGTGGTGAGGCTTACATTTATGGCATGGCTGGGGAGCGCTTCTGTGTGCGCAACTCAGGTGTACATGCAGTGGTAGAAGCGGTTGGTGACCATGGCTGCGAATATATGACGGGGGGTAAGGTGGTCGTGTTAGGCACCACTGGACGCAACTTTGCAGCGGGTATGAGTGGTGGCATAGCCTATGTGCTGGATGAAGCCGGAGACTTTGCCACCCGGTGTAACACTGAGATGGTGGACTTAGAACGTCTGAAGGAGGCAGAAGAGATTGCTGATCTCCGCGAGATGATTGAAAAACACCACCGCTATACCGGCAGTCATAAAGCAAAAACAGTCATCGACCATTGGGAAAGTGTCTTGCCGAAGTTTGTCAGAGTGATCCCTCGTGACTATAAGCGCGTGATTCAGTCTCTGCAGCAGGCGTTGCAAGATGGTCTGAGCGGTGATGATGCGCTCTCGGCTGCATTTGAAGCGAACATCAAAGATGTTGCACGAGTTGCTGGTAACTAGCCAGTACTTCGTAATGTTGGCTTAAATTTGACTCATTATTTCCATCATCGATATCAGTTTTGGCCAGTTTTATTGTCCCGGTGGCAGTGCTCGCCTTGCAAAAATCACAATACGTCATTCCTTTTTCAATCTACGACTTCTCCCATGGGTAAACCAACAGGCTTTCTCGAATACACTCGCGAAATTGCGCCAGATGTCTCACCACTGATGCGAATTTCTCATTGGCAAGAGTTTCATACGCCATTGCCGGATGACCAGCTACGCAATCAAACAGCGCGCTGTATGGACTGTGGCACACCCTTTTGCCATACGGGGAATACCATTAACCGCATGGCCAGTGGGTGCCCCATCTATAACCTGATTCCTGAGTGGAATGATCTGGTGTATCGAGGTCTGTGGAAAGAGGCTCTGGATCGATTGCATAAGACCAATAACTTTCCAGAGTTTACGGGGCGGGTATGCCCCGCGCCCTGTGAAGGTGCCTGTGTATTGGGGATTCATAATCCGCCAGTGACGATTAAAAATATTGAGCACGCCATTATTGATAAAGGCTGGGAAGAAGGTTGGGTTGTGGCTGAGCCGCCAGTTCAACGCACTGGGAAGACAGTTGCCGTGGTGGGTTCTGGCCCCGCTGGTTTATCGGCAGCAGCCCAGCTCAATAAGGCTGGCCATCTGGTCACGGTATATGAGCGAGCTGATCGACCGGGGGGATTGCTGATGTATGGCATTCCCAATATGAAGCTTGAGAAAGAAACGGTGGTGATGCGTCGTCTCAAGCTGATGGAGCAGGAAGGCATTCGATTTATTTGTAATGCCGAAATTGGTAAGGATTTGCCAGCTGAGCAACTGGTTAAAGACTATGATGCGGTGATCCTATGTACTGGTTCAACTCGACCTCGAGATTTACCCATTGAGGGACGTGATGCCAAGGGAATTCATTTTGCTATGGAGTTTTTGACAAAAAACACCCAAGCAGTGATGGATCCTACGCTGAATGACCAGGCAATTTCTGCTACGGGCAAGGACGTGGTGATTATCGGTGGTGGTGATACCGGCACCGACTGTGTAGGCACCTCTATTCGTCATGGCTGCGCCAGTGTTACTCAGCTAGAGATCATGCCTAAGCCACCAGCGGAGCGGGCTCCTAATAATCCTTGGCCCGAATGGCCCAAGGTTTACCGTATGGACTATGGCCAGGAAGAGGCTGCTGCTAAGTTTGGGGGCGATCCGCGAGCTTACCTATCCACGGCGACTAAGTTTGAGGCGGGGGACGATGGCCAGGTCAAGGCGATCCATGTGGTGGATGTGGCCTGGGAGAAAGATGATAGTGGCCGCTTCCAAATGCAAAAAGTGGCAGGCTCAGAGCGAGTCATTCCGACGCAGCTGGTCCTGCTGGCCATGGGATTCCTTGGACCAGAACAGCCCATTATCGATGCCCTGGGTCTGGAGCAAGATGGCCGTAGTAATATTCAGGCTGAATATAACAAGTACACCACTAGCCTACCTGGGGTGTTTGCTGCGGGTGACTGCCGCCGAGGTCAAAGCCTTGTAGTATGGGCATTTAATGAAGGTCGTGGAGTGGCGCGGGAATGCGATCGCTACCTGATGGGCCATACCGATCTGCCGTAAAGACGATCGTCTGACGAGAAAGTATACAATCTTAAGGGCAAACTTGATGAGTAAGCTCTTAAAATTCAATGACATTACAAGTGGGTGATCCGGCTCCTGACTTTAGCTTGGCTGATGCAGACGGTAATACCGTCAGTTTGGCTGATCTAAAGGGTCAACGTGTGGTGCTATATTTTTATCCTCGTGATAATACCCCTGGGTGCACAAAAGAAGCCTGTGCGTTTCGAGACAACTACGAAGCCTACCAGGCCAAAGATGTGGTTGTTTTAGGTGTCAGTGCAGATGATGCTAAGTCCCATCAAAAGTTCATTACCAAACACGACCTGCCCTTCCCACTGTTAGTGGATGAAGAGGCCAAAGTAGCCACTGCCTATGGCAGCTATGGCCTCAAGAAATTCATGGGCAAAGAGTATATGGGTATTAGTAGGAGTACCTTTGTAATTGGCCCTGATGGGAATTTAGAAAAAATCTACCGCAAAGTAAAAGCTGAGAAACATCCCGTTGAACTACTGACTGCCCTCGACGAACTTTGAATCCATGCCGCAGTTTTGGCGACCAGTCCGTACCCTTTTGGGCTTACTTTTGCGACGACCTTTAGTCGGTACGTGTGTAATACCGATTTTGCCCGATGGTCGCATTGTCTTAATTCAACGCCGTGATAGTGGGCGTTGGGGTTTACCGGGGGGACTGGTCGATTGGGGTGAAGATATCGCCACATCTGCCCAGCGCGAGCTATTGGAAGAAACAGGTCTAGCTATCCTGAAAATTGGTCGTCTGGTCGGCGTATATTCCCATCCAGAGCGTGATCCGCGGTTTGATTCTATTTGCGTCGCCCTCGAAGCCTATGTGGATGGTGAATTTTATATTCGTGATAAAGCTGAGGTAATGAGAATCGCAGCATTTACAGTGGATGACATTCCCCGTGGTAACCTAGCCCACGATCACGATCAACAGCTACAGGACTACTTTAATGGAGCCATTGTTTTGGCCTAGTGCTGGCCAAATGCCCGTACGCAACCTGCGCCGTAAGCTTCAGTACGGTCAGCTGTTTTGGCGGGAAGTGGGGCGAGGTCAGACAGTCATTTTTCTGCATGGCTCCTGGCATGACGGTGATCAATGGAGCGAGACCCTAGCTCTAATGGGTCGGCAGTATCACTGTCTGGCACCTGATTTAATTGGCTTTGGTGAGTCAGAACGCCTACAAGATAAGACAGCCTACTCGATTGCGATGCAGGTAAAGACACTGGCAGAGCTACTAGACTCCCTGCGCATCGGTTCCGTTGTGCTAGTTGGCCATTCCCTAGGGGCTTGGGTAGCAGCTCGTTATGCCCTGCGTTATCCAGAGCAGGTTAAAGGACTATGTGTCCTGGAACCCGAAGGTTTTGCCTATACTCCTAAGCGTTGGCGGCGAGAACGTTGGTTGATTAGTCCTTTGAGTGGATTATGGTTAGCGATTACTAAGCCATTTGCTCGCAAATCCACCCCCGGTCAGACACCTACCTGGTTGCAAAATTATCATTGGCGACAGCTATTACGGCGTCATCCTGCAGCCTGCCGGTTACTCTTCCAGCGTCGCCGTAATGTGTTAGAGCCTGAAGTTGTTGGCGGCCTGGCCAATCTTTCAATGCCCATGGTGGCCCTGCAAGGAGAACATGCAGGAGAAACCAGCCGACAGCTGACCCAAACGTTTGAGACGGCTGCTCCCAGGGCAACAGTAAAGGTGTTGCCAGGAAAGGATGAGCTGCCTACCTATGGGGCAAAAGCAATTGCAGAGTTTTTAGGACATTGGTTACCAGTTATTGATAAATAAAGACTCGTTTTGCTGCCCGTGTAAATGCCACATAACACAGCTGATTTCTCTCAATCAGCTTCGAATTTCTCATTAAATCTGGCAAATCTATAAATACGTCTTGGAACGTGGAGCCCTGACTTTTATGCACTGTCAGGCTATAGGCATAGTTCACATCGTGAAACTGTTGCCTGAATTCCCAGAAAATCTCCCATTGTTTGGTGGTGGCATAGTCCCGTGAGCGACGTTCATAGTCAGGCAGGCTGATTTCCTGGAGTACATTCAGGTCTTGAAACTTGCCCTCTTCTGTATAAACAACCAGCTGCCATGTCGGTAACCCCTCTATTTTTCCGGGTTTTACCTCTAACACTTCACACTCTTCTGAAGTTTGGAGAATAATGCCGCCCTCCTCAAGGCATGGGTTGTTGGCAATGAGTCGCTCCCCAGGTACAAACTGTTGTAAATCGTCACCGTAGATCGCATGACGAATCATACGGTTTAAAGTTTTAACCCGCTGGTTAGTATAGGCAAGCACTCTCACATAGTTGGGGTCGGCTTTGTATTTATCGCAGGTGAAGGCACGGATGAGCACATCACGCCAGGGATATTTGGGCAGCACAAAGAAGCCTTCGGTGCGATCGCAATTCACATCGCTTTCATATCGAGGTAACTGCTCCCGCTCCATGTTGCGACGAATGTCATCGGCAATCACCCCAATCGCCCCGCCATAGCGAATCACCTGGGACAGAGACGACTGATGCATAATCTGGCTAAAGCAGCATGACTCCGTTTCATTGACAGGCGGTAGCTGAGCCGGATCCCCTACAAATAGCATCTGGGTGGGAATATCCAATCGAGAAATGGCCTCCACCAGTAGCTTCCACATCTCCTGGTTGATCATGGAGCATTCATCCACGATCACCAGTCGATAGTCCGGCACCTGATTATGCTGGTCGCTAACTGACTTAAAAATTTGCTCACCGCTGCCCGTGTCAATGACCGGTTTTAGCCCCAGCAATCGGCAACAAGTGACTGACTCCACATCTTTGATATCCCACTGGGTGGCCATGGTTTTGAGCACCTTGGTGGCTTTATTACTAAAGGCCGTCAGCACAACCGGCCAGTCACAGCCTTGATCACGCAAATAGGTAACCAGAGCTTGTAGCAGGGTAGTTTTGCCCGTACCCGCATAGCCTGTCAGTAAATAGAGCTTGGATGGACTCTGCAAAAATTCCTCAATGGCTTGCAGTGCTTCCCACTGCTCCTCGCTTAACTCAATCCCTGGCAGTATTTCTGGAATCGTGGCAGCGCTATCCATTTGAGCGAAGCATCCGGGTACGAAATCCATCATAACCTGAGGGACAAAGAAGTACAAAAGAACTATTTGCCATCAATATTGATTCTCTATATTTCTCAGCACCATTGCTGCTTTAGGGGAAGATTTACCTTAAACCTATAATCATGAAATATATGGAGATCAATGGCTTGCCTATTGCCTATAGCTGAGCCGTTATGGTTTTGCCATCGGCAGGTTTACCCCACAGATAGCCCTGCATATACTCACAACCTAAGGTTTCAAGGGTCGCTAGTTGGACTGAATTTTCAACGCCTTCGGCGGTTACACTCATGCCTAGCTCATGGGCTAAATTGACGATAGCCTTGATGACCTTCAGACCTTTCGTCGTATTGTTCATTTGGTGGATAAAGGAACGATCAATTTTTAAGTTTTCAATTTTTAAGCTGTATAGATAGCTGAGCGACGATGAGCCCGTACCAAAATCATCAATGCTCACCATAATTTGATAGCGCTTAAGCTTCTCTAAGGTCGCTAGAACAACGTCTGTTTTTTGCATGAGGCCATATTCAGTAACGTCAAAGGCAAGATTTTGATGATCAATTTGAGTTTCTCCTAATATGCGATCCAAATAGTCGATAAAGTCTCTTTGAGTTAGCTGCTGAGATGATATATTGACATGTAGCTTAAATGAAGAATGCAGTAAATTTTGCTCTTGCCATTCTTTGAGTTGTTGACAGGCATACCGCAGAACATAGCGGTCTAACTCAAGAATGAGTTCGGTTTCTTCTGCAACAGGAATAAATTCATCAGCACTCAATATGCCCCTTTGAGGATGATTCCAACGCACTAGAGCTTCTAAGCCATTCAGATAATTGTCTGCCAAAGAGATAATAGGGTGATAAACAAGGATTAACTCTTGGTTATGCAACGCTCTATGCAACTCATTTTGCACTTCAAAGAAGGAGAATGTACGTTGATGCATACCAGAATTAAAGATCTCTATTCTACCAGCACCTTCAGCTTGAGCCTGAGATAATGCAGTGGCTGCATCTCTCAATATATGAGTAGCCTGTTGATATTTATGGGAGTGTAGAACAATACCAACCTCAATTTGTCCATAGATTAAGTGATTGCTGATGTGGAAAGGGTACGTAACTTCTCGCTGTAATTGTTCTGCAAATTGAGTAATTTGTTCCTCACTCCGAAAGGCCTCAATTAAAATAGCAAATGTATCTTCTCCAAAGTTTGCCAATAGAGAACCTGGCCAGGTTATTGTCTCTAAGCGACTCTTAATCGCTACAATGAGCTGGTCTACAGCTTGGTGCCCAAGGGAATTTTTAACTAGCTGCAGTTTGTTATATTTAAGCAAAATGACGGCCAGTCTTTGGGTTGGGTTAGACTGTGCTTGTGTGAATGATTGTTGTAATCGCTGAGTTAGCAAAACTCTATTAGGCAGCCCAGTAATGCTATTATGGGTTGCCATATGTACGAGTTCTTCTTGCATGCGTAACCGTTCACCAATTTCTTTCTCTAGCTGAGCGGTACGTTGCATGACCCGTTGTTCCAATTGAGAGTTGAGCTTTTGGATTTCAGATTGGGCAGCACGTAATTTTAGATGATTGTCAATTCGGGCTAGTAGTTCTTCCGCTTGAAATGGTTTGGGAATATAGTCCACGCCTCCTAGATTAAAGGCTTTGACTTTCTCATCAGTTTGATCTAAGGCACTCAGAAAAATGACAGGAATCTCTTGAGTTATTGGATTTGCTTTGAGCAGGCGGCAGACCTCATAGCCATCCATTCCAGGCATTTTAATATCTAAGAGAATCAGGTCTGGCTGGGCTGCCTTAGCAATTTTGAGCGCGACCTCGCCGTTGATGGCACTGCGTACTTTGTACCCCTGCTGAGTCAACACTGTAGATAAAAAATCTAGATTGGGGGGGACATCGTCCACCACTAAGATATCGCCGCAGGGTAAAGGATTTAGTGATGCATCTGAGGGTTGGGTCATTATGCTCAAAATTAAGGAGAGTGATTCAATATAGTCAGCACTGTGATAGAAGAGTTTAGGGTTCGAAGGCTTGTCTTGATGAGGTCGTCAATTCAGTAATCAGGTCACAGCGAAATCCTTTGACTAATTTAGTCAGTGCTTCGACTAATTGATCTTCAGGTATTGGGATTTCATCAATGAGCTGAGCAACCCATTCTGCATCGGCTAAGCTAGATGCCTCATGGAGTTGATGTAGCCACTCTTTTGGCTGTTTAGACAGCTGTTCGACAATGATGTGATGCTGGTTATCAGATGACAGTCTAGGGAAATTCTGGGTGTGTTGATGTTCATAAATGTACTGTACTCCGAGGTGTTGCTGTAGTTTTTGAAAAATAATGCTATCTCTGAAGGGTTTGCGCACAAAATCGTCACAGCCCACCGATAAGACCATCTGTTTTTCACTCTCTAGAGCGCTAGCAGTAAGGGCAATAATGACTGTTGCTTGCCCTTGTAGACTAGTGCGGATGCGCTGAGTCGCTTCGTAGCCATCCATCACAGGCATACGCATGTCCATCCAAATTAGGTGAGGCTGCCATTTTTGCCAAATTTGCAGGGCTTCTTGGCCATTTGTAGCTGCTCTTACCTTGAAGCCAACGGGCTCTAACAGTTGCATGAGAAGGGTTCGACTCGCCCACTTATCTTCCACAATTAAAACGCGATAGCTCGGTTGGTTGGGTGCAAGACAAATTACCGTTGAGCTGCTCTCATCTTCCTCAATATCTAGAATATCGACGGGAGTGACTGGGAGGTTAAATCGAAAAATACTACCTTGTCCTGGTGTACTTTGGACAGATATATGACCGCCTAAGAGTTCAATATAGGTTTTGCTGATGGCCAGACCCAACCCCGTTCCCCCTTGAGACTGACGACCAATATCGGTTTGATAAAAAGCGTCAAAAAGATACTGGAGCTGTTTAGGGTCAATCCCTGAACCAGTATCTTGGACCTCAATGGAAAGGTGGTTTTTGCCGGAAATCGTTAACGTAATACTGCCACTGTTGGTAAATTTAACAGCATTACCCAATAAATTAATGAGGATTTGTCGTAGCTTGGCTTCATCAGTTTCTATATATTGGGGTACTTCAATCGCGCATTCACACGTTAAATTTAGTCCTTTTGCGCTAGCTTTTTCTTGAAACATGGTTGCTAGTGAATGCAGTAACTGATGCAGGTCAAAGGGTTGCGCGTTAATGCTAATGTGACCGGCCTCAATCTTTGACATGTCGAGGACGTCGTTGATAAGGGTAAGTAGATGATCACCGCTATGTTGAATGACGTCTAAATGCTGTGCAGAGTCTTGCAGAAAGCGCTCAGGCCCATATTTAAGGGTACGCTGCATAACTTGAACAAAGCCTAGAATGGCATTGAGAGGCGTGCGTAACTCATGGCTCATACTGGCCAGGAATTCACTTTTGACCTGGCTGGCTTGCTGGGCTGCTTGAATTGCGGTCTCTAATGCAATATTTTGTTGCGCAAGTTCTTCTTGCTGGGCATGTTCTTGTTCTAGGAGACGTGCCTGGGTAATCGCGATACCAACTTGGGCGGCAACAGATTCTAGCAGCTCAATTTCCCAAGATAACCACGCCCGTTGACGGTCACACTGATGGATTTCAATGACTCCATTGGGAGGCCCTTGATAGGATGATGTGCGAATAGCCAGCATGGATTTAGTTTGTAGCTGCTCCCACGTTGACTGTTCTTGTTCGAGCAGAGACGTCTGGGTAACATCGTCAATAGCTAAAGCGTTTTCCTGGGACAGCACCACCTGAATGTAAGGGCTTTGGAGAGTCGAAATTTTAAAGGCTTTTTGGGAAATGTAGTCGGGAATCAGATATTCGGCAACAGTGTGTAACTGTGGAGTAGGTGTATCGGTATAGAGATGAAAACAACAGCGACTGACGCCAAATGCCAGGCCAATTTCATCTACGGTTGTTTGATAGGTTTTTAGGGTATCGAGGCTTTGACGTATAGCATTGCTGATTTTCGTCTGTAGCTGTTCGCTTTGAACTTGTTGAGCAAGGGCAGCTTCAATCGATTTGCGTTTTGTGATATTTAAGGTGGTGGCTATAATCTGGTGAGTTTTTCCTTGGCTGTCTTTTAATGGTGTCAGGGTTGTTAACCACCAGTTCCATTGATCATTGATATATAGCTCCTCTTCAAAGGTGAGGGGTGCGCCAAAATCAGCACAGTGCTGATACTTCTGAGTAAGTTCGACAGCTGTTTCTGGGGAGAAGAGTTCTTCTGGAGTAGAGTTAATCAACGCTTTTCTCCGAGCACCGGACATCCGCTCAACCGTAGCATTGGAGTCTACATAGCGAAATTTTTTGTAACCTAATACATCGACGACAAAAATACCTGCTTCTACACCATTGTAAATACTGCGAAGAAACTGCTCTTGTTGGAGAATAATCGCTTCGTTGCGTTTGCGATCGCTAATATCCGTATGGGAGCCCACCATGCGGATGGCCGTGCCATCAGTATCCCAGAGGGCTTGACCACGATCTAAAATCCACTTGTATTGTCCATTTTTGCAACGAAGACGGTATTCTTCGCTAAAGAAAGGTGTGTTCTGATCTAGATGAGCCTGGCCTGCTTTGAGAACTCGCTCTCGATCCTCTGGATGCAGACGACTCTCCCATTCATCTCGGCTATGGGCAATCTCATGCTCACCATAGCCCAACATTGCTTTCCATCGTAGGGAATAGAAAATTTTACCTGCAGCAATATTCCAGTCCCAAATTCCGTCATTATTACCTTTTAGAGCCAGTTGCCAGCGTTCTTCACTCTGACGCAGTTTTTCTTGTTCAGCAATGCGATCGCTAATATCATTACCAATGACGAGAACACAGGCGCTATCTTGGAAATAAATAATTGCAGCAGACAGTAAAATTGTTTTGATTTCTCCCAATGCATTTTGGACTCTCCATTCCTGGTTACGCAACCTACCTTTGACCAATTCTTGATGAAATACACCTCGGGTTTGCGGCGGAATCCAAATGTTTAATTCTCTGCTAGTGCGTCCGACAATGTTCTCTCTGGGTAGCCCCATGAGCTCTACGAAGCGATCGTTAACTTTGATGTAACGGCCTTCATCTAGAGTGCTCAAGGTAATGGCATTAGGGCTGAGTTGAAACGCCTTGGCAAACGTCTCTTCTGAACGCTGTAGAGCCTGAGTACGCTGGTCAACTAAGTCTTCAAGGTGTTGTGAATATGTTTTTAGTTGCGATCGCGAGTTTTCTAAGCTTCCTTTCATGCGATTAAAACTACTGATCAATACATTGAGTTCCTGGATATGAGAGGGCACAATACCCTTCCGAGCATCACCTTTAGCCAGAGACTGGGTGGCGAATCCAAGTTGTTGTATAGGTCGATTAATCCACCGAGCGATCAGCAAACTGACACCGCTAGAAATCCCCATCGCCAATAGAGATAGGACTATCGTATTACGGCTGTTCGCATGAATTTGCGTTGTAAAATTGGCTTCAGGTAATAGAGAGACCCCTAGCCACTCTAGATTATGGTTATCAAAAAATGGTGTAACCTGTACCCAATATTTTGTCTCCTGAACTCGACATTTGAACTGCCTTGTACCCTGAATTGGACCACTCGTTTCTAATTCTTTCAGGGTGTATTCAATGGTTTTCTGAATGAGCTCGTTATGTTGTACCTGCGCAGATGAGATGGATATGTCATTATCTTCTAACAAAGTACGGTTTTCAGAACTAACCAGCACCTTACCATCCATATCCATGATAAACATGGCACTGGAATGACTGGTTTGAAAACGCTCTACAAATTTTGTGAGGGCCTCCAGGGAAAAATCTGCACCGAGCACCCCTTGTAATGTTTTGTCATCATCCAGATAGGGACGTACAAAGCTGATGCCTAATTTAGGCGATGGATCTTCAAAATCGTACACATTGGTCCATCGAGCCTGCTGGTGCCTGATGGCTGTTTTGTACCAGGGGCGCTGGCGTGGATCATAGGATATGTTTAATTGAGCTGGCTCTAATTGACCATCGGTTGTCACTGAAAAAATCTTGACAAATTCATTTGAACTACGATCTTTGATTGCTAATTCCAAGCTGCTATCTGGTAGTTTATTAAGCTCTACATAGTGACCGTTAATATCGCCATAGTAGATATAAGTGACATCTGGAAAGCGTTGTATTTGTCGAAATAAATGAGGAAACCAGCTTTTTAAATTTTGAGGATCCAACTGCTGTAGCTCTAGGGAATCTAGATTTTCCTGGGTTACTAGTGGTGGAATCGCTGTGTAGGCTTCTAATTTATGTTGAAAATGTTCTCCTGTTTCGTGGAGTAGATGATAGGCCAATGTTTCTACAGATGCTTGGCCGTTTCGATGGGCAAGCCACCCTGTGATCGTTGTGACAACAACGACCTGAGTGATTAACGGAATCGCAATCAGTGATCTTAGCGTTAGTTTCACTGGCGAGCAGCTCAGTAAGAATACCTAAGGACTAAGCATAACGATTGATCTGTGTAAATGCATCACGATGGGTTATAAGCATTTGCCGAGCACCACCATAGGCAATCTCTCGATCTTCGACCTATGGCTAATAAAACAACGTTATTTTTTGCAGTTTCAGGGAAGATCCTAGCCAATAGTCGAAGTTTGTAGTCTCTCGGGTATGCTGGATGCCATTCACCTATTTGATCGAGTTGTATGAGTGGCCGTGTTCGCCAGACGTCATGTCTAAAAGAACATATTGATCGCTTCATCCATGCCCCGCAAACTGAAATTGCCCTGGTAGCCTTGATTTTGCTATCGGTATTTTTGGTCGTGGTTGAGGTGGTACTGGATACTCGCGGGCTGTCTACCCGATGGGTTAGCCATCTTCAGGCTGGGCTGACGAGCATTTTTATGCTGGAACTAAGCTGCCGTTATTGGATAGCGCGGAAAAAACAGCGGTTTTGGCGTAATTACTGGCTTGATATCCTGGCTACTATGCCAATGATCACGGCGTTTCGTCTGCTGCGGTTGCTGCGGTTGCTGCGGTTGTTGCGGGCGGGGATTTTGCTGAATCGCAGTTTGGGGCGGTTGTCGAGTGCGATCGCGGCCAGTCTAGGCATTCAAATTGGCGTATTTATGGTGATTGGCTTGATTGTGCTCACAGGGGGTCTGGCCATCTACCTATTTGAAGAGCCCTACAATCCGCGCATTGAAAGCCTGCGAGACTCCATGTGGTGGAGCATTTTATCCTTAGTTGCCGGAGAGCCAATTGGCGGTGATCCACAAACGGATATTGGGCGCATAATTGCCCTCGTTGTCATGATGGGCGGACTGACCACATTTGCTGTCTTTACTGGTGTCGTCTCTGCTGTGATGATGCGCAAACTAGAAACTTTTATGGACTTCAAAGCCTTGGAAATTGATGAACTGCGGGGCCACATTGTAATTTGCGGCTGGAATCGAGGTGGGCATTTAATCGTGGAAGAGTTGTTGGCCGATGGGATAAATCGCTGTGCGGTCGTGATTGTGGCCGAAGCAACCGATGAACCGGCTCAGGCTCTTAACCATCTCAATGCTTCTCAGCTTTACTTTTATGCTGAGGATTACACCAAGATTGATATCCTCGAAACGGTTGGGATTATTCATGCTTCCAGGGCAATTTTATTGGCCGATGCCACCCATCCGCGTACAGACCAAGACCGAGATGCCCGTACAGTTTTGGCTGCTCTGACCATCGAAAAATTGAATCCTTCTATCTATACTTGTGCGCAGTTGTTGGATCGTCGTAATGATGTGCAGCTTAAGCTGGCTGGTGTTGATGATGTGATTGTTACAGAGGAAGTATCAAGCCATCTAATTGCCACATCTGCCCGAAATCAGGGTTCTGTAGAGGCTCTTTCGGAGTTGTTGACGGTGCAAAGTGGCAATCAAATTTATGAGATCCAGGTTCCAACTGATTGGATTGGTAAACAGTATTGGGCCTTAGCTCAAGTTCTTAAGCAACAATCTGATGCATTGTTGTTGGCCATAGAGTCGGTCAAACAAGATAAACGAACTACTCAGGTGAATCCTCCAGCGGAATTAGTGTTAAACAAAGAAGATCGGCTAGTGATTATTGCAAGAGAAAGTCCTAGATTTTAATCGAAGATAATATCGATGACTCCTAGTGAATCCTGGGCTGAAGTGGGCTGCTTAGGATCAATTTCAAATAGCAATAACTGTTTAGCTGTTGTGTAAGTTCCTTCCAAACTAGAGGATCGAAGAGCTTCTCTCCGTTGCAGAGGTTGAAGTAAGAGCTCATAGTTTTTCATGGTTTTTCCAATCCCATCTAACCTTGCTAATGCTTCTCGAGCGTCAGCTAAGACTGGCCACCAAAGCTTTGTCGGTATTCCCAATAATCTGGTAACGGCGCAGGAATAAAAGCTCAATCTTGATGTCCATCAACAATCAGCTCAATTAATTGACCAGGGGCATTATCAGCAAAAACAGCTTTATCCATTGCACTTAATGACCCAAAATTGAAATCCGTTCCCATCAATTTCAATTTCGGACTAAAAAATGAAACTCATTTCTGTGACTCTCATTTTTGACCTTAAAACTGAAATTCATATTTTTTGTCCTATGACAAGGTTTGACTGTGGTGAGGTATCAAGCGTAGTCAAATCGTTGCATTTTCTGTAACCCGACCCCATGCCATTGAATCCCTTTATATGCTGAGCATAACGAATACAAGGAAGGCAGATAAATGGCTAAGCGGCTTTGGTTATTAGGATTGGGGGCAATGGCAATGATGGGCATGACCTATCAAGCTGAGGCAAATTTATCCTCTGAGCCAGCTGAATTGCTAGCTAACGTATCTAATGTGCCAGTTTCTGGACCGGAGAAGGCACCTCGTATTGTGCGGCGACAACAGTTTGAAGATTATCGTCAAGTCATTGAGCGCACCCGGTCAATGATTTATGACCAGAGTAGCCAAACCCTGGCAGACCGCTGGGGGCTAGATATCCTCGACGTTACTTGGGAAGATACTGGGCGTTATGACAATTCTGCAGTTGGTCCTAACATCAGCGATATGACCATTCAGGTCCAACAACAAGATCCTGATACAGGAGAATATTCGCTGCACCTGATGCCCGTCATCCGCTATCCGAATTTTGCGGATCTCACAGGTGATGTTCCTATAGATCAGTTTTATGTGCTTACCGGTAACGAAAAAGGTGAGGATTTAGAACGGGTCTCCTTAGAAGATGTACTTGAAAATTTGCGTAGCTATTTGAGTGAGCCAGATTCGTGGGCTGGCACGGAGAAATCCCTTTTAGCAGATCGTGACAGTCATGTCTTGGTGAGCGCTCAAGCAGCATTCTTACCCATTCCCCAAGGCGACGAAGCAACTTTTAACCCTGTTTTATTTAACTACCAGTCTTACCCGGGTGATCCGGCTGTGCTCACATTGCTGGTAACCCGAGAAGGCACCAGCGCCACTGTAATTGATAACCAGCGTGATGGCTTTGACGCCGGACATACCTGGGGACAACGTTTATTTTTCAATCAAAATGGCGAGCGTGCTAGTCTCACGGGCCAGCGGCTCAGCGATTTTCAGATTGATACCAGTAGCGATACCGAGCCAACCAATGAGCAACCTGTGAACACTGATGCAGACAAGGCAGGGCTCAACATGGTCATGCTTATTCAGGTACCCCTCAAACAAAAACAGCCTTTTATGTCCGCTGCACCGATGGCTGGAACCATGATGTTGGAATCAGCGGCTATGGACTCAATGGAGCGTAGTAGCAATGTAGAGGCTGCCGTTATCGGTCATGGTGAAGTCGAAGGTCCGTTCACCGAAATCGATAACCTTGAGATCGAACGAGATCCTAATTTCCCAATTCGCGTCACCGTCCAGTTTTACAAAGCCACCAGCAATGGCGTTGTCTCTGCTGATGATATGCGCGAAATTCATGAACAAATCCAAAAAGTCTATGATGAGGCCGACTATGTAGGCAGCCTGGTCTTAGATGGTCGTCAAGGTCGCCCTACTGAGTATGAGGGCGACCACACTCAGCCGGATGATTGGTGGGAGAAGTTTTGGCAGCATTCTCGCGAACGTTTGGATATGAGTGAAGAAGAAGCGAGAGAGCTTTGGGAAAGGTTGCGAGAAGAATAAATTTTGAGTGCTTATCCCAAGTCCGAATACATTCAACCCAATTAAAAATAGACAATCTTGTAGGGGCACGCCCTTGTGGATGCCCTTCGATATCGGATGTTATCAGTCAGGATTGCATATTAGTTTTGAGTTGATATCCTTGCACTAAGTCTGAACCAACTAAAGAGCATCAACTCAAAATTCCAACCTCAAAATTCAAAGTTTTCTCTAGCTCGGTTCGGTCAACCCGAACGAATCTTTATGGACGCTCTCAGTTTTCCTTTTGTAAGCTGGAAGCACTAGACCCCCTACTTAGTTGAGCTATGTCTGCTATCGTGCCTTCCCAGCAAGTTCAAAATCGTAAAATTGCGAGTTATTTTTTGTGGGCTGGCGCTTTTTTAGGCATATTTGGGCTACATCGACTCTACAACGGCAAAATTACGTCCGGCGTCATCTGGATGTGTACTTTAGGTTTCTTTGGAATTGGTCAGTTTGTTGACCTGTTTCTAATTTCAGATATGGCAGAAAAACGACAGCGACAGCTTGTGGATGACCACCCATCCAACTTTGATCTACAGCCTGCTGTTGCCGCTGAAGTTAGCCAAGATCCGCTAGCGGTGAAACTGTTGCGTTTAGCTAAGCTGCACGGTGGCCAGATTACTGTGACCCAGGCTGTGATGGATACGGGTCAATCTTTTGAAGCTATCGAAACGGAGCTTACAGCGATGGTTAAATCTGGCTATGCTGACATTACCAACCGCCCTGATTCAGGGGTTATCGTTTATGAGTTTCCAGAATTGATGTGAGATTACGGCAGAGTGCTGTAGGCAATCTTTTAGTGATTGTCTTAAGTCACGTCATGCAACTGTCGTTTTCATTTACTGACCAAAAATAAGGCCTTTGACCCAATCTTTGCCTTGATCAACAACCTCGGCACCCAAAAAGAAGATACTTCCCACTAGACCCACGGCCAGGGTGCAAAGTGTCAGGCCTGCCAAACTAATTGCTCCGTCATCATCGAGTAGGCCAAACCCAATCACAAAAATGCCAATGGCAGGCAAGGTGTTAGTGCCGGGGATGGGAATCATCATGCACATTGACATTAGTGCGATCGCAATTCCCAACACCATACGACCCACAGGGCTTGTGCAGATAATGGACAGTCTAGGGCGCGATACCGCCTCAATCTTCTGTAGCCAGGGCAATCCCTTCGTGATGAAGCCCGCCACCTTAGTGCGCTCAAATCCTCTGTTCATCCACTTTTCTGGCAGCCAGGGCTTTTCTCGACCCACTATCAGCTGCACTGCCAACCAGAGCATAACAATGCCAAATGGAATCGAGTAGCCCGGTGCTGGCACAGGCAAGGCTGAGGGCAGTGAGAGCAGTACAAATAAAAAACCAAAAGTACGCTCTCCCCCCAGGGTGAGTAATTCCTTTAAGGTGACATCTAAACGTGATGTAGCTGCCGCCGCTGCTGCTTGTTCATGGGGTGTTGGCGTCAGCGAGGGAGCATCTAAAAAGTAGCGCTGAAGTTCAGCGGACAGTTTAGCCATAGTAAATAAATTTAGAAGTTACTTATAAGAGTTTCGCCAACGTTAGCGCAGGTCTGGGGAAGTTTAAGGTCTGAGTTTTAAAGTTTGAGTTTTCCATCACTCTTACTAATTTTTTTCCTCCCCAAGGAAAGGATTATGCCCATGGGTCATTAAGTGCTCCCAAACGCACCATATCTCAGCCCATTTGACTGAGCCAACGAACGCTAGGTTCCACCGATGTCTTAGCCAGCTTAGCGGCATATGGCAATCCCTGGGAAGTCACCCCCCGATGACGGCTTATGGAGTTTGGCGGACCTGGTTACAAAATTGTTGGACAGCATTGATGGCTTGCGATTGCAAATCTGCCAGCGGTTGAGCAAACGGTGGTTGCCATTCCGATAGTCCCCACAGGTCTGAGGTAACCAACACCTGACCATCGCAGTGTGGCCCAGCCCCAATGCCAATGGTAGGAATTCCTAACGTTTGGGTGATAGTCTTAGCCACATCCTGCGGTATATGCTCCAGCACAATGGCAAATGCACCTGCCCGCTCTAACGCTTGAGCCTCTTGCAAAATGCGCTCAGCCTCTTTAGCGGTTTTACCTTGTTTACGAAAGCCCCCAAACTGATGCACTGACTGGGGTGTCAAGCCCACATGCCCCATGACAGGAATACCAATTTGGGTCAACCGTGCCACCGTTGCCGCCATCGCCGGATGACCGCCTTCTAACTTCACTCCCTGGGTGCCAGTTTCTTTCATCACCTTGCCAGCAGTCACCAGAGCCTGTTCTGGGCTGACCTGGTAGCTTAAAAACGGCAGATCCACCACCATAAATGCATTGGATAACCCACGACGCACCGCCTTGGCATGGTGAATAATCTCATCCAACGTTAGAGGCACCGTAGTTTCGTACCCCAGCACAGGCATTGCCAGGGAGTCACCCACTAACGCAATATCTACCCCAGCGGCATCCACCAGCTGAGCGGATAGATAATCCCAGGCCGTAAGTGCTGCTATGGCACGTCCCTCCTGCTTCCAACGATTTATTTGAGAAACCGTTATGGTCATGGCTAATCACCGTAGTCACGTATTACCGGAGGATGGCTGCACCATCGCCTCTACTACAATTAGGCCACAACTAGACCGTTTCGGGGGTAACGGCATTTTCTTGCTTTGGAAGAATAGAAAATGTCGTCAAGGGATTGGCTAAAAGGGTTAGAGGGGCTTCTGGTTACCTTATGGTGCTAATCAGGGTTGGTTGGTAAACATCTCATGGGTATTGGCTCTGCCTGTGGTCAAACTTACCCAAGCCAAACCTTCTGTTGTACCCACCCAAAGTTTGTCACTGACGTCTGTTGCCAACGAGAGGACATTGCCTGAGGGTAAGTTGGGCACCTGGCTGACAATGGCACCGTTATAAGGATTGAGCTTAAACAATCCGTTTTCAGTCCCTGCCCAAAGGGTATGGGTTGTATCAAAGGCAATGTCGGTAACGCTTTTGCCTTCCATTTGCGTCACAGAGCGCAGCAGAGCCCCCGTTTTACCATCAAAGACAAATAAACCTTGGGATGTACCCACCCATATTTGTCCTTGCGGTCCCGTTGCGATCGCTCGGACAGAACGACCTGGGATATTAGAAACCTGATTCAAAATAAAGGCTGATGCCGTATCCACCCGCACCAACCCCGATAGGGTTCCCACCCATAACTGTCCATCCTGATCAACAGCCAACGCATTTGCACTGGTACCTGGCAGCTCTTGCAGGGTGGTCATCAACAGACCTCGATCAGGACTGACCATCGCCAAACCTTGATCGGTCCCTACCCACAAAAAACCACGACCATCAATGGCCATGTCCAACACCCGATTAGACGGTAATCGAAAGTTTTGTGCAGTGATTTGATTAATGCGAGGGTCAACCCTGACAAGACCGTTAAACGTGCCTAGCCAAATACGCCCCACCCGATCTTGAGCCATCGCATCAATAAACCGGTTGGGTACATTGACCCGAGACTGAATCACGCCCGTTGCTGGATTAATACGAGCCAATCCCTGGTGGGAGCCCACCCAGAGACTCCCCGTAAAGTCTGACTGCAGCGCCCCCACCCGAAAGTCAGTTGCCAGAGGATTGCGTTGATAAGGGCGATCAGACGGCAGTGGCACAGCTCGCGGCGGCGGGTCTGTATATATAGGGGTCCCAGTCGATTCTTGCGCCCTAACCGGCATGCCAGCACTCCACAACAGTGTTGCGCCTACGGTCAGCTGAATCAATTGCTTAACAGAAATCACAGTGACGTCTCCCTACAGACCATGGGTTTATCTCTCCTGCAACATATGGCAGCAGGTAACTTGATGCTTTTGATAGCGTGCCCAAGGATTTGTGTCAACTCTAGCCGTTCCAGGCAGGGCATTGTTCACCAATAAATCTAAAAAATTCATTAGAGAATAAAAGACTTTCTTAATCTCCGTGGGACATTACCTCCAAAAGATGCTAGGCATAATCTGCCTGGCTAGCAAAACCTCTATATGCTGCATTAATAGACGCATCTTTCGAAAACTTAATGATATGGAACGTAGATTCATAAATAAAAATTATGAATCTATACAGAAGTTCCAAAACAGAACTTATCAGATCGCTGATAGTATTCTTTAAAGAATTAGGTAGTTGTTTGCTGCCTAACCATAAGGAGAACAGTCAATTTGGCTGTCTAGCAGTGTTTGCTGCTCGATACGATTTTCGAACTCAGTTAACTCAGTCAAACAGCGGCAGACCGCCCTATCTGGGAATTGCAAGAGTTCGTAAGCCATCTAGTTTGATTCACAGGAAAGGGAGATATGTCTTACTCTCAGACGTCGACGCAGTCGAAGGCTGGCTATAGTGCTGGTGTAAAGGATTACAAACTTACCTATTACACTCCGGACTACACGCCCAAAGATACTGATATTCTGGCCGCATTCCGGATGACCCCTCAGCCTGGGGTTCCTCCTGAAGAGTGTGCAGCTGCTGTAGCTGCAGAATCTTCCACCGGTACTTGGACCACTGTATGGACCGACCTTTTAACCGACATGGATCGGTACAAGGGTCGTTGCTATGACATTGAGCCCGTACCTGGTGAAGATAACCAGTACATTTGCTACGTTGCTTATCCTCTGGACCTATTTGAGGAAGGCTCCGTTACTAACTTGCTTACTTCTCTTGTAGGTAACGTATTCGGCTTTAAGGCTCTGCGTGCTCTACGTCTGGAAGACTTACGCATTCCGGTTGCTTACCTCAAGACATTCCAGGGACCTCCCCACGGTATTCAGGTTGAGCGCGACAAGCTGAATAAGTATGGTCGTCCTCTACTTGGTTGCACCATTAAGCCCAAGCTCGGTCTATCCGCTAAGAACTATGGCCGTGCGGTTTATGAGTGCTTGCGTGGTGGTCTTGACTTCACTAAGGATGACGAAAACATTAACTCTCAGCCTTTCCAGCGCTGGCGCGATCGCTTCTTGTTCTGTGCCGATGCCATTAGCAAGGCGCAAGCAGAGACTGGCGAAATCAAGGGTCACTACCTGAATGTAACTGCTGGCACTTGTGAAGAGATGCTGAAGCGCGCTGAGTTCGCCAAAGAACTCGGTCAGCCCATCGTCATGCATGACTTCCTGACGGGTGGCTTTACTGCTAACACGACTCTAGCTCACTGGTGTCGCGACAACGGTCTCCTACTGCACATCCACCGTGCGATGCACGCAGTAATCGACCGTCAGAAGAACCACGGTATTCACTTCCGGGTTCTGGCTAAGTGCTTGCGGATGTCCGGTGGTGACCACATCCACACCGGTACTGTTGTCGGTAAGCTTGAGGGTGACCGCGCTGGTACCCTTGGTTTCGTAGACCTACTGCGTGAAAACTATGTAGAGCAAGACAAGTCTCGTGGTGTTTACTTCACTCAAGACTGGGCTTCCATGGGTGGCGTAATGGCTGTTGCTTCCGGTGGTATCCACGTATGGCACATGCCTGCTCTGGTTGAAATCTTCGGCGACGACTCCGTTCTTCAGTTCGGTGGTGGTACGTTGGGTCACCCTTGGGGTAATGCTCCTGGTGCAACTGCTAACCGTGTTGCCCTTGAAGCTTGTGTTCAGGCTCGTAACGAAGGCCGTAACCTGGCTCGCGAAGGTGGCGACATCATCCGTGAAGCTTGCAAGTGGTCTCCTGAGCTGGCTGCAGCTTGCGAACTTTGGAAGGAAATCAAGTTTGAGTTCGACACTGTGGACACCCTCTAACTAGAGACACTCTCTAACTAGAGACACCCTCTAATTGCCATAGCTAGAGCAGTGGTCATTGCGATTAAGGGCGATTGCTAATCCGTTAGCAATGCCAATATCAAAACTGCTGCTCTGGTTACTGCATCAGCTGTTTCAAGCTGCTTTAATGCCTGTGATGCATTGAGCTCACCCATGGATATAAAGCGAATTGCAAAAGATACGGCTAAGACGCTGACAAGCTATCTAACCTATCAAGCGGTTCGAATAGTCATGGGGCAGTTGCGAGAAACAAACTTGCCTCGCTCCTATTGGTTCAATGAGTTTGCAACTCGAGATAAGTTACAGGATGGTGAAGCCTTTATTGCTTCGCTCATGCAGGAAAATGCAGATCTCGCGCTTCGAGTTATGACTGTTCGTCAGCACCTCGCGGAAGAAGTGACTGAATTTCTCCCAGAGATGGTCGTGACGGGCATTCAGCAAGCAAACATTGAGCATCGTAAGCGACATTTAGAGCGCATTACTCAAATGAGTTCTGATGATTTTCACAGCGAAGCTGATGCGGGTGATAGGGATTCTCAGTCTGACTAAACCGTTGTAAACCGATACTGACGAGTAGATTATGAAAACTCTGCCCAAAGAGCGTCGTTACGAAACGCTGTCTTACCTCCCTCCTTTGACTGATGCTCAGATCGAGCGTCAGATTCAGTACGTACTTGAGCAAGGTTACTTCCCTGCCATTGAGTTCAACGAAGATTCTGATCCGACTGCTTACTACTGGACCATGTGGAAGCTGCCTTTGTTTAACGCAAGCAGCACTCGTGAAGTCCTAGACGAAGTGCAGGCTTGTCGTTCTGAGTACCCCGATTGCTTTGTTCGTGTTGTTGGATTTGACAACGTGAAGCAGTGCCAAATCCTTAGCTTCATCGTTCATAAGCCTGGTTCTGGCAGCAGCTACCGCTACTAAGCTTTTGGGTATAGCCGGTAGGCTTGTATCCTAATTGATTATTGAAAAAGCGGAAGGAATATATTCCTTCCGCTTTTTTGCTTGTAAAGTTCGGACTTGAAATTTTCTAGCCTTTGTTTCTGATGATCATTACCTGAATGACTTGGTTAACCAAATTTTCGGGTCACTCTAATGAGCTAAATAGACTGCTCAAGAGAGCTGCTGCTGCTTCGTTTACTTGACCATCTGCTAGTACTACATCAGTTGCAATCACATAATAGTTATATCTTTATGTCGCTAGGTTCGGCGGTAGCGGCAATAATGCGATGACAGCCTGATTCCGGGTAAGCCCAGCCACAATAGCATTCTTTGGGATTGCCCCAACATAGACCCAGGTATAGCTCGCAGCGAGTGGCGCTAATATCGGCCCATTCCGTTTCTTTGATATAGCTTTCAACGGTGGCGGCATCAATTTCTACAGGATCATGACCTGCTGCCCACAGTCTTAACCCTTCACTGGAAGTCCGCCAGAATTCAATAATGGTCGTTTTAGCAGCGGCTAGGGTTGCTTTATCGGCTGGAATTGCCGCTAGGTTTGGATGAATTTCTGGTAGTCGAATAGTTTGACCCTTGAATGTGCAGGGATGCCACACGAGGCCAGATACATTGTGTTCTCGTTGGTACTGATGAATCTGATCGCGAAAATCTTTAAGGGCAAAGACTTTACTTAGTTTTTCAGCGCCAATAGCTTTAGAGACTACGGGATTGGCTAAGCGATCATCAGTGGATAGTAATACGCGTTCTCCGCGCCAGGCGGCCTTGAGTTCTTGATCGAGGATGTCGATAAGTTCCTGAGTGGTATAGGTCATTACTCTACCGGGCGGCTTGATGGCATTTTAGCAATCGTTCCTGGTTGGCGCAGTAAAGTAAAGGACTTTGTTCAAGTATTGATGATTAATTGGGAAGTGGACAATAGGATGTAGGGGCTGCCCATTGTGGGTGCCCTGGGCCAGCAGACCATAGGATATAGGGGCTGTCCTTGTGGGTGTACCTGGGCTAGCGGGCAATCAGGGACCTCCCCTTGTGGGTGCCCTGGGCCAGCAGATAATGGGGAATTGGGATTATAGTGTGGCTAAGGATTTTATGAGCAAGTCGTATATGCTGGCCGTATTGACAGAGGCGGCTACATCTACATTAGGTGCTTTACCAGTGCGCTCCCACCAGTCAATAACGGTACGACCCATATTTTCAGGGCTGGTCGTGTCGACGGTTGTATAGGTAGGCCGAAACGTAAATAGTTCGGGGTTTAATAAGTAGGCGATCACACATGGATCGTGCAAAGGCGCGCCGTTCATCCCATAGCGTTCAACATCAGGGGTGCCGTAGTGGGCAAGCAGATCAGCGACAGTATGACCCACGGGGGTATGGAGTTCTCTGAAGCTTTTGAGGCGCTCAGGTGTGGTAAGTACCTGATGGGTGGTGTCGAGGGTAATCAACTTGATGGGAATGCCGGATGCGAAGACGACCTGGGCAGCATGGGGATCGACATAGATATTAAACTCAGCACCAGGCGTCATGTTGCCGTGGGTAATGGCACCGCCCATGGCAATAATTGTGTCGATTTTGTTGGTGATTTGAGGTGCTTGGATCAGGGCAACGGCAATATTGGTCAATGGTCCCAGGGTGGCCAGGGTGATCGGTGCTGATGCTTGTTGCAGGGTCTCGATTAAAAATGCAACAGCGTGTTGCACCATTAGTGGCTGTTGAGGGGTAGGTAGCTCTGTCCCTTGTAAACCAGTGGCTCCATGGACATCAACGGCAGTGGATAAGGGCCTGAGCATGGGACGAGGGCAGCCTGCGTAGACAGGAATGTCTGCATGGGCTAACGCGCAAATCTTGAGGGCATTTTGGCTGGTGTAGTGTAGCGGGACGTTGCCCGCGACGGTGGTAATGCCAAGAATATTGAATGCTGCGGGATGGGCGATCGCCAGTAGGAGTGCGATCGCATCATCCACTCCAGGATCGCAGTCAATAATCAGCGGACGTGCCATGGAAGAAACCCAAAGAAGGAGGTGTCCCTAGCCTAGCCTGCCATGTATTTGATCAGATACGCTAGCGTGGTAACGCAGCTTCTAGGGAGCTTAGTGGAATGCAATACCTTCCTCAGCACATCGTCAAATCCTTGGGTTTTGTCCTGTGCTTGTTTTTAGCCAGTTGCGAAGGCAGTCAGTTAGGAGATTCATTAGAAAAGAATCTGGAGCCTGACCCACGCCTAGTGGAGGAAGAAACGGCTACGAACGAGACAGCTAGCACACCAGGGACAACTGCCACTCCAGCGGATCCAAATGAAGCTGAACCAGCGGAGGAGGAGGCTGCAACCAGTAACCAACCTGAAGGACCGGAGTCTGAGACGCCGGTAACCCCCACATTTACCCAAACAAGCTACATCGATATTGGAGAAGCTCCAGAAGAATTGCAACAGTATATCGAGGATTTAGTGGCTCTGGATGTACTGATGCTGATTGATGTTAAGGCAGATGACAATATTGAACGCGACCCCAATGAGTTTTTGCCAAACCAAGTGATCACACGGCGGGAATATGCCCGTTGGCTGTTGGCGGTCAACAATAAGTTCTATAGCGACCAGCGCGCCAAAAAAATTCGCCCCGCTGTAGAAAGTGCTCAACCAACGTTTCAAGATGTGGGTAAAACCAATATTGATTTTGCAGCGATTCAAGGCTTGGCGGAGGCAGGGATTATCCCCAGCCCGCTGAATGGCAGCACTACGGTTGTAAAGTTTCGACCTGATGCTCCTCTAACGCGCAAAGATCTGATTCTTTGGAAAGTCCCGTTAGATACCCGAGCGGCATTACCAGCGGCTACGGCTACGGCTGTGACAGAGGCTTGGGGCTTTCAAGATGCTGGCAAAATTGAGCCTACAGTCCTCAAGGCTGTCCTGACTGACCATAGCAATGGAGAATTTGCCAATATCCGTCGAGCCCTTGGATACACCACGCTCTTCCAGCCCGATAAAGCAGTCACTCGCGCTGAGGCGGCAGCGGTGCTGTGGCGGTTTGGGAACAGCACCGAAGGTATCACCGCTACAGACGTTTTGACCTCAGCAGAAAATCAGAGTAATAGTGAGGAACAGGATATAGAGACTGCTGAATAAATACCTAGTAATGCACTTGGTAATGCAGACTTCATATATATTACCAAGTGTATTGAGATAGGGGTATGCCATCGAATGTCCCAAATCTCCAGCGGAAACAGGAACATTACAACCTTTTCCCAATACGCCCATGACATGGGAAAATGAAGCCCGTTTATTTTGTCAGGAAAAAACGTTGTGAAGGCCATTGTAATTGGTAGTGGTGGGCGTGAGCACGCCATGGCATGGACATTGTTACAGTCACCCAATGTGAGTGGAGTAGTGTGCATTCCAGGCAATGGTGGGACGGCCACATTGGCTGGCTGTAGTAATTTGGCGATGTCTGTAGATGATGTCGAGGGGATTGCACGGTTTTCCCTGGTGCAGAATATTGGTCTGGTGGCTATTGGTCCAGAGCAACCCCTAGCAGATGGTGTAGCAGATGGCCTGAGGGCTCAGGGAATTACTGTATTTGGCCCCAATCAAGATGGGGCACAGCTGGAAGCCAGTAAGGCCTGGGCAAAAGCACTGATGCAGGAAGCGGGTATACCGACCGCAGCAAGTTCTGTGTTTGATAATGGTGAAGCGGCCACTGCCTATGTCGAGGAACAAGGGGCTCCCATTGTCATCAAGGCAGATGGATTGGCTGCGGGGAAAGGCGTGACTGTCGCCATGACTCTGGAGGAGGCTAAAGATGCGATCTCATCCATATTTAGCGGTCAGTTTGGTACAGCGGGCAAACAAGTAGTCATCGAAGAATTTCTGACAGGCCAGGAGGCATCAGTATTGGCCGTCACCGACGGCATCACCATTCGTCCCCTGATGCCTGCCCAGGACCATAAGCAGATAGGCGAAGGCGATACAGGCCCTAATACTGGCGGTATGGGTGCCTATGCGCCCACTCCTGTTGTCCCCTCTGCCCTATTAGAGCGCATTCAGGCTGAAGTGCTAGAACCGACGGTACAGGCGCTGAGAAACCGAGGCATTGACTACCGTGGCGTCGTATATGCCGGACTGATGATTACCCCCGCAGGCGACCTCAAAGTTATTGAGTTTAACTGTCGCTTTGGTGACCCTGAAACCCAGGTGGTGCTTCCCCTGTTAAATACACCCCTAGACAAGATCATGCTGGCCTGCTGTGAGCAGCGCCTAGAGGAACTTCCCCCATTTGAGTGGAAGTCTGGTTATGCGGCTTGTGTAGTGTTGGCGGCTGATGGTTATCCTGGCAAATATCCTAAGGGCATGACCATTGATGGTATCGATGCCGCTACCGATACGGGTGCCATGGTATTCCATGCGGGAACTCAGTTAGACAAAGGAACCCTCAAATCCAACGGTGGACGCATTCTAGGGGTGACAGCATTAGGTGACACGTTTGGAGATGCGATCGCAAACGCCTATGTTGCAGCCGAAGCCATTCAGTTTGATAATGCCTACTATCGGCGAGATATCGGCCATAGGGTTAGAGATCAGTTTTAAATTACGAACGAGTTTTGAATTGTGAGCGGCTTGCCTGAGAGACTCTATCTGATGCGTATCTGCTCACCGTTCACCCAAAACTCAGCACTCAAAACTCAAAACGTCCATCCCTGCCGTTCCCTGTCCCCATGCCCCACTCCACCCGTCATTTTGGGATTCATGTCACAATACTATCGAGCGGTTTATGTAGGTTGAATGGTAGAGCTGTTTCAAACAATTCGCACTCTAATCGCTGACTGGTGGAAAGACTTTACCCTCCAGACTCGTTTAATGGCGGCGGCCACCTTGGTTGTATCTCTGATTATGAGCAGCCTCACCTTTTGGGCCGTAAATACGATCCAGCTCGATGCCCGTTTGAATGACACCCGTTTTGGTCGTGACTTAGGCTTATTGCTAGCTTCAAATACAGCCCCCTTGGTCCAATCGCAGCAGCTTGATGAGCTGGCCCTATTCTCCCGGCGGTTTATGGAGAGCACATCGAGCATTCGCTATATGCTCTATGCCAATCCAGAGGGCTATATCTTTTTTGGTATTCCCTATTCTGATTCGGCGGTGCAAAACTCTCTTACCCTCAGCCGCCGTATGCAGCTGCCAGAGAATTATGTCAAGAGTGTTGATCTGCCCATGGTGCGTCAGCATCTCACCCCTGCTGGCGAAGTCACTGATGTCTTTGTCCCACTTAAAGTCAAAGGCAATTACCTCGGTGTCCTAGCGTTAGGGATTAATCCTAATCCGACGGTGGTGGCATCTTCCCACCTCACACGTGATGTCACCATTGCTGTATTTGTGTGCATTTGGGTGATGGTGATTTTGGGAGCAGTGTTTAATGCGCTGACCATTACTCAGCCCATTAAAGAACTCTTAACCGGTGTGAAGAACATTGCTGCCGGTAACTTTAAGCAGCGGATCGATCTCTCCCGAGGTGGAGACGAGTTGGGTGAGCTAATTCAAAGCTTTAACTACATGGCAGAGCGCCTGGAGCGCTATGAAGAACAGAATATTGAAGAACTCACTGCTGAGAAAGCCAAGTTAGAGCGTCTTGTATCTACCATCGCTGACGGTGCAATTTTGATCGATGCCAACATGGAGGTGGTGCTTGCCAATACGGCAGCTAGTCGTATTTTTGGCTGGGACGCTCACCTACCACCGGACGGTAATGTGTTACAGCATCTTCCCACAGAGGTGAGGGCACAGATGACCCGCCCACTATATCAGGCTGCTAAGGGGGACTCATCTGAAAGCCAAGAATTTCGCATTGCCCTGACTGAACCTACGAGTCGTACCATTCGCGTATTACTGAACTCCGTGTTGGATCAGTCGGGTGAAACGGTTAAAGGTATTGCCCTCACAATTCAGGATATTACCCGAGAGGTTGCCTTAAATGCGGCCAAGAGCCAGTTTATTAGCAACATTTCCCATGAGTTACGGACGCCGTTGTTCAACATCAAATCGTTCATTGAAACTCTCTATGAGTATGGTGATGATTTGTCTGACCGCGAGCGCCAGGAGTTTTTAGAGACCGCTAATCATGAAACTGATCGCCTGACACGTCTGGTGAATGACGTGTTAGATCTTTCACGGTTGGAGTCGAATCGTCGCTATCAGTTTTCGGCGTTGGATATTCATCAACCCATTGAACAGATCCTGCGCACCTATCAGCTCAACGCTAAGGATAAAGGAATAGAGCTGATTCAAGAAATTGAAGAAGGTCTGCCACCGGTGCGAGGCAACTACGATTTAATGTTGCAGGTGTTTGGTAACTTAGTGGGGAATGGCCTGAAGTTTTCTACAGCGGGGGGCTGTGTGGCCATTCGTGCCTATCGTGCGCCATCGGCGGTTGATCACCCAGACTTTACTGACAGTGTCCGCATCGAAATTTCCGATACCGGTATTGGCATTGCACCTGAAGATCAAGATGCAATCTTTGATCGTTTCTATCGTGTAGAAAATCGCGTTCATACGCTAGAAGGTACTGGGTTAGGCCTTTCTATCGTTAAAAACATTATTGCCAAGCACAACAGTAAGATGCGTTTAGTCAGTGAAGTGGGTATTGGTACCACCTTCTGGTTTGACTTAGCCATGTATGAGGCTCCACGCGTACAACCTAGGTCAGAGTCAGACCTAGAATCTGTTGCTAATCAAGAAGATGGAAACGCCGAAGCAGCCACGGGCAGCGAGATTTCCCCAGTAGCTGCTAAGGCCACCCCCAAGGAATCGGCTTAGCCAACCAACCAATTGATCAGCAACGGTCCAACGCCTCGTTCACGGGCCGAAAAATTGGCCTGATTTAACCATTTAGTGTTCACCGGAGCAGGTTGTACTGCAAGATCATTTGCGATCGCTACACCATCCAACCCCAAAGACTGTGCATATTGTTTGAGAAATCCCTGTACATAAATTGCTTCTGGCAACTGCATCCAATTGCCAGTTTCGATGGCACGCAATTGCTTGGGTTGAATATGCGTACGTTGTGCCACCTGTAGCAATGACAGTCCTTGTTGTGTACGTACTGCTTTTAAGTATTGCCCCACTTGCTTTAACTGATGATCAGAACACTCCAGAACTTGAGACCTATCTATAACCCTAGGAAAAACGCTCATTGCTCTACATATAGATACAACACACCTGTTGGTAGTGTATTGATCCTACTTTTCTGAATCAAGCCGTTAGCTTGCTATTTTTGATACACAGACTATGGATTAGATAGGTGCGCCTTCGCAGTCCACAATATTTTTTGACTTAAGACTAATTGACAAATGCTTGGTTCTAGGGAGTTTCAGCGATGACATGAAATACTCGGCCTCAAAAAACTGCTTTTAAGTCATAAGATAGCCGCCGATAAATACGTATCAAATGTCGTCAAAACATAACAAATAATACGTATAGCCTCCGTGTAAATCACTAGATACATGAAGATCGTATATTAAACACCCTATCATTCTGCATAAAAGCACCTGTTCTTACACCATAATCAAACTAGGAGGGGAGTGGACAAGTATTCTTGTCTGCGAGGTTTGTGATGGCCTTTTTTCCCTCTTCAGTTCAACAAGTGCTACAGCGACGAGTGTCTCTGATATGGCAACAGAGACGGCTACCACAGCTAGCTAAGCGTACTTGTGAGATATATCTTGACAGCCAAAACCCTCAGGCCCAAACTCAATGCCAAGAGATTTTACAAACCCAAGTAAGACTCGATGCGAAGAGCTTACAGCGATTTTTACGCACAGATATTGGTGAATCCTTATTAGTAAGGCTAGGACAGTTAATTGAACTACCTGACGATGTAGCTGGTCGTCAGGCACTAATCCGAAAAATCACTCAAGCCGATCAGCTATCGATCATGAGCTTGCTGTATCAAATAGCCGGCAATCTTCGCACGGATCGGCTGCTGGAAACAGCACAGCAAATTGATCTCCTGTTGCAGACCACCGATAAACTGTTAGCTTTACTCAAGACACTGATGTTGCAAGAAGCAACGAAACAGACAGTGCCGGAGATTGATCCTCGGGTCCCTGGTCCCTGGGGAATACGTCAAAAAGTGCTGCGTTTACAACGGCGCTCATCTCAACCATTTCAGGTTTTTCTCTATGAACCTCTGGGAGACATTTCATATCCCGTACCCATTGTGGTCATTTCCCATGGTTTAGCAGCTAATCCCCAGACCATGACTCGCTACACTAAACATTTGGTGTCCCATGGTTATCTAGTGGCTGTACCCCAGCACCCAGGCAGCGATACCCATCAGGTTCATAGCTTGCTATCGGGGCGTGTTGACGAGATATTTTCACTCCATGATTTTTTTGATCGTCCCCATGATATTAGTGCCCTGTTAGATGAGTTGGAGCGTCTAAATGAGCACGACTATGATGGCCATCTGAAGGTAACGGATGTGGGCATATTAGGCGAATCTTTTGGAGGCTACACAGCCTTAGCCTTAGCAGGGGCCACCATTGATTTTGAGGCGTTAGCCCAGCGTTGTGAGGGAATCTCTGAAAGCTTAAATGTATCCCTATTGCTCCAATGTCGAGCGTTGTCACTACCGCCCAAAGTTACACCGCTTCAGGATTCTCGCATTAGCGCTATTTTTACGGTGGATCCCATTGGTAATGGCCTATTTGGTGCAGAGGGTTTAGCGTCTGTCACCATTCCTACAGTTATTGCAACTGGCAGCAACGATAAAACAGCACCCATGGCCTTGGAACCCCTACAAATGTTTCCTCTACTGGCCAGCCAAGAACGATTTTTAGCCGTTATTCGGGGCAAGTCCCATGTGCATGATCTCAGAAAATTGTTATCTTCTCTGCAACTGACCAGCCATGATGATTTACCCAGTCTCAATTTATCTCCCCCCATTATTGACAGCTATCTGTGTGGATTGAGTGTTCTATTTTTTGATCGTTATTTGCGGCAATCGGAGACTCCTCAGGCACAGCTAACGTCCTATGCCCAAGCCATTAGTCAGCCTCCTTATGATTTACACCTCATCAGTGCAAAGTCTGATCATGCCTTACAACCTGTGCTCAATAAATTTCAGCAGCGTCTGGAACAGCTTCAATGGCAGACAATTACTGTCCAACATCAGGAGGGTCTATTCACCGCAGCAGATGGCTTAAGTCTTTACTATCAGAGCTGGTTGCCAACATCGACCGTGAAAGCAATTGTGATTTTGATTCACGGATTAGGTGGACACAGTGGTCTTTTTCAAAATGTTGTGAAAGCTCTATTGCCTGAAGGGTATGCCCTGTATGGCTATGATCTACGGGGTCACGGTCGTTCACCAGGACAGCGTGGCCATATTAATACCTGGGCAGACTATCGAAATGATTTAGCTTACTTGCTTGCCATAGTCCAGCAACAGCATCCACTGGTGCCTTGTTTCTTATTAGGGCATAGCTTAGGTAGTATTGTCGCATTGGACTATGAACTTAACAGCCACCTAACGGAAAGACAATCGAATAAACGTCTATATCCAAGCATTGCAGGCATCGTAGCGGCATCGCCACCCTTTGGTATCCATGCTAAAACTGACCTGCGTTTAAGAATTGGTCAACTATTGTCCATGGGCTGGCCTCGATTTTCTCTTTCCCTTGGCCTCAATCACATTTTGCCATCACGCGATCGCTCGGTGGTTTTAGCCTATGCCCACGATCCGCTAAGACATCGTCGGGGGACAGCTCGTCTGGCAACAGAGTTTCTAAAAACGACAAAGACTCTATGGAGTCATCAAGAACATCTGACATCACCTATTTTGATGTTGCATGGCACTGCTGATAAAGTTGCAGATCCTAGAATCAGTCAAGTTTTTTTTCAAGACTTATCTCAAAAAGATAAGACGTTCATTAGTTATAGCGGAGCTTATCACGAACTCTATAACGAAATTAATCAAACCGAGATTATGAAAGATATTAATAGTTGGCTAGAGAGTCACATCAAAAAAGATGAGACTGTGGTCAAATAGCTATCAAATGGCGGTTTAAATATTTCTGAAATATTACGACCTTATTAAGACAACTTCATGTCTGATGGGCGATCCCACTATAATAGTGGTATTAGAAAACCAGCTAACCCAACTAGGCTACTTGAAATAGACTAAGTTCTTTACTGCGATATTGCTTGGTTAATCAGCTGGATTCTTGACTATAAGTCGCCATTTATCTGGCTGTTTTTTATTGTTATCGAATAGATTATCTCAGCTCTAGCCTGATAGTCAGCTGCGACTTTAAACCCGTTGATGACTCCTGTAACGAGTCTTTTTTATGCGTTTTTCTGTACAGAAAATACTGCTTGAAATGGGTTTAGGTGTGAGGTTTAGTCTGCTTAATGAAGGCTCGGAGTCGTTTGCCCATGGCTAAATTCAACTGTTAATGACCAAGCCATAGGCTCTACCCTTATCCACTCCTCTCTTTGCTGGGTAGAACTATAGGTCTTTGGGTGTGATTGCCCTATGCCACTGCAACGGGCGTCCCAATTGTATTGAGGAAGAGGGTTTTTAGCTCTCTTAAAAAGATGGTTGATCAATGTCCCCTTTGCTGCGCGTTGTATGTTGCGCCAGCTACTCAGGGTTCTGTACAGCTTCATCATACTATTCCTGATTTGTTAGATATGGGGTGTGCCTATGACTATGCTGCGTTGCATCAGTGGACTCCCCATGGGTGGGAGACTTATTCCTATATTGAGTTTCGTACTGCTGCTGAAGAGTTGGCGCTAGGCTTAGAGGCCGAAGGATTGACCGGTAACGAGGGTACCAGTGAGTCACACCGCATTGGCCTGCTACTAGAGAGCGATATCCATTGGGCGTTGGTGGATATGGGCAGTGCGATCGCAAATCTAGTCACTATCCCCATAGACAAAGGGCAACCACTATCCGCCATTCGCTGGATAGTGGCCGATGCCCACATTAAGGCACTAGTTGTGTCCACCTGGAAAACGTTAAAACGCTTTTACCACCAGGTACAGCAGGTTGATTTGATTATTGTTGTTGAAAAAGCAACACGCCCCGACTGGGTGTTATCAAAGAGCACAATTAAAACATTAGAAGACATTCGTCACCAGGGTCGTCATGCCCATTCCCCAGAAGCGATTCAGGCATTGAAGCAGCGGATTCATCCCGATGATTTGGCCACCATTGTCTACACCCCCGATGCCAGTGGTCATATTAAAGGCGCAATGTTAAGTCACAGGAACTTAACTGGCAATATCTGGGCGGCGTTTAGCAGCATGCCAGGACTGAAGCCAGGTACACCGGAAGTAGCCCTATCGTTTTTACCCCTCAACCATATTTTTGCAAGGGCGTTTCTCTATGGCCACTTTGCCTTTGGCCATCACATTTATTTCTCATCTCCAAAACGGGTATTTCTACATTTAGCGACCGTGAAACCCACCATATTTATTACGGTGCCACGACTGCTGGAGAAAGTTTATGAGCGAATTAATAACCTGCGACAACAGTCCCGTGGGCTAAAACACTACTGGCTGAACTGGGGCTGGCATCTGGCCCATGATGATGAGCTAGGGAGTGTAAGCTGGCGTCGTTTACAGCGCTGGCTACTTAGCCATGGCGTGTTTAAGAATTTGCGTCGAGCCTTTGGCGGGAATATACGCCATCTACTCTGTGGTGGAGCGGCCCTACGTCCTGAAATTATGACCTTTTTTAATGGTGTTGGTATCCCGGTGAAGCAGGGCTATGGCTTAACTGAGACCAGTTCTGTGCTCAGCTATACACGCGCGCGCTGGCTGCGCTCAGGGACTGTGGGGGCACCTATCCCCGGTGTGGAAATGCGGCTGGCGGCGGATGGTGAGGTCTTAGTCCATAGTCCTTACACCATGATGGGGTATCACGATGATCCAGACGCAACGGAGGCGGTGATTGACGCCCATGGGTGGTTCCACACGGGAGACTTTGGAGAGTTTTCTATAGATGGCCTATTGACGCTCCAGGGATGCAAGAAAGGTCTTTTCAAGTTATCCACTGGCAAGTACATCGCTCCGGCACCGATTGAGACACAGTTGAGACTGTCTCCGTTAGTGAAACAAGCTTTGCTAGTGGGACCTGGACAAAAGTTTTGTGGAGTGTTGATTGTCCCTGAAAATGAAATTCTCAAAACAACTCTTCAGGCTGGCGGGGAGATTTTGTCAAACTGGGATCTGCTATTAGAGAAATTGCTGAGTAATGTTGGAGGTCAAGCTGATGAGTTAGTACTGATGAGATCTTATTACCAAAAGCTTATTGACCAAATGAATGCTCGGTTGCCAAGTTGGTCAACCATTAAGCGGTTTGTGCTGATTTCTGAAAAGGTGGGTGTTAGGGGAAATCGCCAACAGCTCTATAAGGCTTATGCCCAGGAAATCGATGTGCTTTATCAAGAGGTTGAGTCCTTGTGCCAGGTGTCGCCAAGGAGGTTCTCTCATTTATATCAAAGGTGGAGGCGTTTAGCTTCATGATATTTGGATTTGTTGGGTTTCGATAGACTCAACCCAACCTACAGTCTGTTTTTGGTGAGCGGTGCCCACCTTCCGTATTTCGTATTTTTAGTGGAGGGTATTTACCCTCCGTTGACCTGCTTTTGAGGAGATCTATTATGACTTTTCTTCCTTTCAAAACGGCTGCTGTGCTGGGGGCTGGTATTATGGGTACTCAGATCGCAGCTCATTTGGCAAATGCAGGATTGCAGGTATTATTGATGGATCTACCTGCTCCGAAAGGTGATAAAAATGCAGTGGTAGAAGGGGCATTTAACAAGGCTAGAAAACTCTCCCCGCCAATTTTCTTTTCCCCTGATATGGCCCATCGGATTGAGCTCGGAAACTATCATGACCATTTTGCTCGTCTAAGCCAGGTAGATTGGGTGATTGAAGCTGTAGTTGAACGTCTGGATATTAAGCAACAGCTGATGGCCCGACTAGAACAGGTAGTGCGTTCTGATGCGGTGATTTCTACCAATACCAGTGGGTTACCCATTGCTCAGATTGCGGATGGACGCTCCTTAGACTTTCGGCAACGATTTTTAGGGACTCACTTTTTTAACCCACCTCGTTATTTAAAACTGTTGGAACTAATCCCCACCGATGTAACCGATCCAACAGTGATGCAGCGAATGGAACGGTTTGGTCATAGCTATCTAGGCAAAGGTGTTGTTCTTGCTAAAGATACCCCTAATTTCATCGCTAATCGTATTGGCTTATTTTCCACATTTCTCGGTGTTCATGCCCTAATTGACGATGGCTACTCCATTGAGGAGATTGATACTCTGACAGGCACATTAATTGGTCGTCCAAAATCGGCAACATTTAGAACAGCAGACTTGGTTGGCCTCGATACCTTACTCCATGTAGCTGAAAATATCTATCCAGCCATTCCCCATGATGAGCAAAGGGAGATGTTTAAGCTGCCGTCTTTGTTAAAAACGTTGGTGGAAACTGGTTCGCGAGGAGCTAAGTCAGGACAAGGGTTTTATAAAAAAGTAAAGCAGGATATTCTGTCAGTGAATCCTAAAACCTTTGCCTACGAAGCACCTCGCCCCCTTAACTTGCCAGGACTTGAGAATGTTGCACAGTTACCTAAACTGATCGATCGAGTCAGGGTGCTTTATACCCTGTTGGGTAGAGCGGGTGATTTCTTCCGTAAAACAACATTAGCGTTATTGAGTTATAGTGCCTGTCGTTTGCCTGAAATTGCTGATAGCCCTGCTGACGTTGACCGAGCGATGCGCTGGGGATTTGGCTGGCAAATGGGGCCGTTCGAACTATGGGATGCCATTGGCTTCCATCGAGTGCTCTATGATATACAGGCTGCAAATTTACATGTACCTGAGTGGGTTAATGAGATAGCAGCTGTAGGGGAAGGACACTTTTATCGGAGCCCCCATGGCGTACCGAGCAGTCTGCTGATGGCTGATTCAGTACTTGGGCCTGTGGGGCAACAAACGGTAGAACAAGCTACAGATGAGATTCATCTGCCTTTGATTAAAACAACAAACAGTAAGATTTGGGAAACCTCAGAAGCAGCCCTGTTTGACATGCAGGACGGCGTTGCGCTCTATGAGTTTCGTTCTAAGGGGAACACCCTCAGCACGTCTGTTGTAGATGGGTTACAGACGGTGCTGCATATGTTGTCTCAAGATGATCAGTACCGGGGGCTTGTCATTGGGAATAACAGCGACCATTTCTGTGGTGGGGCCAACCTTGTGGAAATGGCAACAGCAGCTCAAACTGGCAACTGGTCAATGATTACTGATTTGTTGGTGACGTTTCAGACGTTGCTACAGCAAATTCGTTACTTCCATAAACCGATTGTGGCGGCAGTGCAGGGGCGAGCCTTGGGAGGAGGTTGTGAGTTAGTAATGGCTTGTCCCCATGTGGTCGCTGCTGCCGAGAGTTATATTGGCCTTGTCGAATTAAGTGTTGGTCTCATTCCTGGGGCAACCGGTACCACTCGTTTGGCAAAGTGGGCATCACAGCAGGCTGTGAGCGGTACAGCTCAACACATTCAGCCCTACTTGAATCATGCCTTTAAAACTGTGGCAACAGCGACTGTTGCAGGCAGCGCCTATGAGGCAATGGAGTTAGGCTTTTTGCCTGCCCATACTCACATTGTTATGAACAATGACCAGCGTCTCTATGTGGCAAAAGAAGAGGTGCTGTGCCTTGATCGGGCAGGGTATCGTCCGCCGGCCCACGACAGTTTTTGGGTGTTAGGACAACAGGGACGTGCAGTACTCGACCATATGGCTTACACCAGGCAACAAGGGGGATTTGCTAGTGACTATGATCGATTCTTGGCAGGTCAACTGGCCTACATTTTGACTGGTGGTGATTTAACGGCTCCGGCAAGAGTATCTGAGGAGTATTTGCTGGGGTTAGAGCGGGAGGTGTTCTTGCCGTTGTTGCAACAGAAAAAAACCCAGGAGAGGATTATGCATTTATTGAAGACTAAGAAGCCGTTGCGGAATTGATGGTCGAGATGATTGGAATGGTTGGGTTTCGTCTTGGGCACTGTGTTGAAGGTTTAGAGTCTTGTGGATCAACCCAACCTACGTTGTCCATTGTCCCTATGGCCTGTTGCTCATTACCTGGAGAATATCATGCAAGATACTTACATTGTTGCGAGCGTACGTACAGCCGTTGGTAAGGCTCCGCGCGGTACTCTACGGCATATGCGGCCCGATGACATGGGGGCAGCAGTTGTACGCGGCGCGATCGCAAGACTCCCCAGCTTACAACCAGACCAAATCGAAGATGTAATCATGGGCTGTGCCATGCCCGAGGCAGAGCAGGGCTATAACCTGGGTCGGGTAGTGGCGCACCGGGCTGGCCTACCCTCATCAGTACCGGGCATGACGATTAATCGGCTGTGCTCGTCAGGGTTACAGACAATTGCTATGGCACACCAGGCGATTAGCTTTGGGCAGGCGGATGTGATGGTGGCTGGAGGCGTGGAGTCCATGAGCTTGATTCCCATGGGTGGGGACCGCTGGAGCCCTAACCCAGCCATGATGGCTGAAACACCCCAGGTATATACCTCTATGGGGCTCACAGCGGAGAATGTGGCAAAGCAGTTTGAGATTTCACGGGCGGATCAAGATGTATTTGCACTGCGATCGCACCAAAACGCCATCAAAGCCATCAAGACTGGTAACTTTACCAATGAAATCATCCCCCTGACCGTCACTGACACGGTCTATCAAAATGGTGATGTCCACACCCAAACAACTCAATTCCAAGTGGATGAAGGTTACAGATCTGATACCAGCCTGGAGGCTTTGGCATTATTGCCACCTGTATTTCGGCGTGGGGGCAGCGTCACAGCCGGTAACTCCTCCCAAATGTCGGATGGGGCTGCCGCCACGATTCTGATGAGTGCTCGCCAGGTACAGGAATTGAACCTTACTCCGATGGCGCGACTGGTGGGCTTTACGGTTGCCGGTGTACCGCCGCAGATTATGGGAATTGGGCCGGTGGAAGCGGTGCCTAAAGTGCTGAAGCAGGTGGGGCTAAGTCTGGATGACATTGGCCTAATTGAACTTAACGAGGCGTTTGCAGCCCAAAGTCTGGCGGTCATTCGTAAGTTGAGACTAAACGAAGACATAATCAATGTGAATGGCGGTGCGATCGCACTCGGCCATCCCCTCGGCTGTAGCGGTGCGAAACTTACTGCAACATTGCTCCATGAAATGCAACGTCGCCACATCCGTTATGGCATGGTCACCATGTGTGTTGGGGGTGGCATGGGTGCCGCTGGAGTGTTTGAAAATTTGTTGCTCTAATTCATAGAGAGTGACAAAACGAGACTAGGCTTGGAAAGCGCAAGGCAGCGTTTGTTGTCAATTAGACTTCAACAAAAATACAGATTCTTCTTCATGCCCTAGTCCAGTTGTGACACAAGGGGTAAATACTATGACTCTCTTGATCGTTGGTTTAATTGTTGGATTGCTTGGACTATTTGTTGTTCTGGCCTACATTAATGTGCCGATGCTGGCTTGGTTTGCCTACGCAGCATTGGTACTCGCTATCGTCCATGCGCCTTTATGGCTATGGATTCTATTTGGCCTAGTGGCCATTATTTTTAATGTGCCATTTATCCGTCAGGTAGTGATTACGGCACCCATTGCTAAAACAATCCGACTCTTTAAGTTGTTGCCAGCAATTTCAGAAACAGAACGCGCAGCTATCGAAGCAGGTACTGTCTGGGTAGATGGCGAACTGTTTTCTGGTAAACCCAACTTTAAGCGGATTTTGGCAGAGCCTTACCCGACACTGAGTCCCCATGAACAAGTGTTTATTGATGGCCCTGTGGAACAAGTGTGCCGCATGGCCACGGACTGGGAGATCCATCAGCGCAAAGATTTCCCCGCTGATGTGTGGGCTTATCTAAGAAAAGAACGCTTCTTTGGCATGATGATTCCGTCAGAGTATGGCGGTTTGGGGTTTTCGAATACAGCCTATAGTGCGATCATGACCAAGCTAGCATCGCGCTCATTTACCTACACAGCAACGGTAGGCGTGACGAACTCTTTAGGGCCAGCCAAGCTGCTGCTGCGCTATGGGACTAACGAACAAAAGCAGCGCTATTTGCCAAAACTCGCCATGGGCAACGAAATGCCTTGCTTTGCCCTAACGGAACCAACGGCTGGTTCGGATGCAGCAAGTCTGCAGTCTGGCGGTACGGTGTTTAAGGGTAAAGATGGTGAGCTATATTTGCGGTTGAACTGGCAGAAGCGATACATTACGCTGGGTGCGATCGCCACCCTCATCGGCTTAGCTGTTCGTCTCCGTGACCCCGATAATCTCCTAGGCAAAGGAGTCGAGGTCGGCATTACCTGTGTCCTAGTTCCTGCAGATACTCCGGGCGTGCAACTGAGCCATCGTCATGACCCCATGGGTGTACCCTTCTATAACTCTCCAATTTCTGGTCGTAATGTAGTCTTGCCTGCGAGTCAGATTATTGGTGGTGTTGAGCGCGCTGGCCAGGGTTGGACAATGCTGATGCAGAGTCTTGCTGCTGGTCGTGGTATCAGCTTCCCAGCCACCTGTACTGGTATAGCCAAGCTCGTCTCGCGGGTAACCAGTGCCTACAGTGTTGTGCGCGAACAGTTTGGGTTATCCATCGGCAAATTTGAAGGGGTGGAAGAACCCCTGGCTCGCATTGGTGGTCTCACCTATTTGATGGACGCGGCGCGTCTATATACCTGTGGTGCTGTGGACCAAGGCGAACAGCCTGCAGTGGTCTCTGCCATTGCTAAGTATCAGTTTACTGAGCTGTCTCGCCACATTATCAATGACGGCATGGACATTCTCGGTGGTGCTGGAATCTGTCGCGGACCTCGCAATCTGTTGGCCAATATTTATACAGCAACACCGATTCCCATTACGGTTGAAGGAGCGAATATTATCACCCGCAGTTTGATGATTTATGGTCAAGGAGCGATCCGTTGTCATGGTTATATTGTCAATGAAATTGACGCTTTAGAAGACAACAACATTGCAGCCTTTGACCATGCATTTTGGCGACATGTGGGGCTTGTTTTACGAAATCTCACCCGTGCAAAAGTCTTAGGTTGGACCCATGGCCATGGGGTGAAACCTCCCGTTCGAGGAGAAACGGCGAGATATTATCAAAAGTTGGCTTGGGCTTCGGCCACATTTGCAGCTCTATCGGATCTTGCCATGCTCACCTACGGTGGTCGACTCAAGCGTCACGAGAAAATTACAGGTCGTTTTGCCGATATGCTTTCTTGGATGTATTTAGCGACAGCCACACTCAGACGGTTTGAGGCAGAAGGGCGTCGTGAAGACGATTTACCCCTGGTTCACTGGGCGATGCACCATAGCCTTGGGCAGATTCAGCAAGCATTAGAAGGACTATTGGTAAATCTGAAGATTCCTGTTTTGGGTGGTCTGATGCGAGCCACAACGTTACCCTGGTTCCGGTTAAATCCCATTGGTGTGATTCCCACCGATGCCCAAGGCCATGCTGTAGCTCAATTACTGCAATCTCCTGATGGACGCAAGCACATTACTAAAGGATTGTATGTACCCATTGAGGCAGAACAGGCACTCGGTCGACTAGAGCGTGCTTACCAGCTTTCCATTGTGGCAATGCCAATCTTTAAAAAAATCAAAACGGCACTACGCCATGGTCAGCTGAAGATTACACCACCTGTGGGTCGTGTGGAAGCGGCACTGCGAGCTGGGTTGATTACAGGCGCAGAATCTGACCTGGCGACAACTGCAGAACAGGCACAGTTGGATGCTATTCAAGTAGATGCGTTTACCTTGGCCGAGTATCAGCACATTGGCAAAGAATATATTGCAGAGGAAATAACAGACCTGTGAGGGCAAAGCTGTTAGAAAACATAGGACAGATACAAGGTCCTACTATCCTGAATCTTGCGTCGACAAACGTCCATCTTCCATGTAAATGATACGGTCGGCAATGTCTAAAATACGATTGTCGTGGGTGACTAGTAAAATCGTACAGCCCTGCTCTTTAGCTAAGTTGTGCATAATGTCTACCACATCTCGGCCTGATTTCTTATCTAAGGCAGCTGTCGGTTCATCAGCCAACAGGATCTTAGGATGGCTGACTAGCGCACGCGCGATCGCAACTCGTTGTTTTTGTCCACCCGATAAATCAGCAGGATAGTAATCGGTCCTCTCTTCTAGCCCAACCTGCTTCAGCATCTCTGCGGCTCGATGATGCCTGGCTTGTTTAGTAACTCTTCCCTGCACTTCCAGGCCCATTTGCACATTTTCCAGTGCAGTCAGGCTACCATGCAGGTTATGGGCTTGAAATATATAACCATTATTGCGCCGCGCTTTAACTAGAGCCTGCCCACTGGCCTGGCATAACTCATGTCCTATGACTTGTAGGCTCCCGGATTGCGCCGAGCGTAAGCCGCCAATCAGGGTGAGCAGCGTGGTTTTTCCAGAACCAGAGGGACCCGTCATAATCACAATTTCTCCAGCTGCAATGTCTAAATTGATGTCAAACAAGGCTTGTTTGCGCAGTTGCCCAGAGCCAAAATAATGGTCTAACTTGTGAACAGAAATAGCAGGTGCAGTCGTCATAGGTCTGTGAAAGAGAAATAGAGACGGAGATGGAGATTAACGGGTAGGGGCTGTGCCTTGTGCCAGCCCTCCAACACCAGGCTAGAAAATATCGGCAGGATCAGCCGCTTGGAGACGACGGGTTGCGATCGCACCGGAAACATTACACATCACCAGTGTCAGGACAAACACAATAAACGTTCGGCTCACAGGCATCGCAATCGGCAACGCCGTCGCTGTAGCCGTCAGACTATAGGCACCAAGGGCAATAGCTAAGCTGGGGAAAAATCCTAGAAAAGAGAGAATCAAGGCTTCTTCAAAAACAACACCGAGAAGATAGCTATTGCGATAGCCCATAGCCTTAAAGGTGGCGTACTCAGCCAGATGACTATTCACATCCGTGGAAAGCACCTGATAGACAATCACCACTCCCACAATAAAGCCCATGGTCGTTCCGAGACCAAACACAAACCCAATGGGAGAGTTAGCCTGAATCTCATTTAACTCAAAGTCAATATAGCCATCATGGGTTAACACCATGACATCGTCCGGCAGACGAGCTATGAGTTGTTCTCTCACTTGTTCAGGGTCATAGGCGGGATCGACATTGATCAACCCTAAACTGACAGTGCCTGCTTCACGCCTAGGAAACAATCGCAAAAAGTTTTGACCGCTGGTGATCAAGGCCCCATCATCAGAAAAGGATGCGCCCACTGTGAACAACCCTGAAACCGTTACCGTATTCACACCCACCTCAGTTGTGGCCAATTGTCCCGCTTGTACTTTGGCAATCATCGCTTGATAATCACCCCGCGACGCCTGATCAAAGAGAACATGATACGGCATTCGAGTCTCCGAAATTTTGGCATTCACCTCAGGAATATCAAAGGCAGGGCGATTGGGATTTTGCCCAACAATCATCATGGAGGTTTTCTTACGGGTTTGAGGATTACGCCACTCTACAGAGCCCACATAAAGAGCATCGGCAGAAACAACCCCCGGTACATCCTGTGCTTGATATAACCGTCGTCGAGGAATGGTACGCAATTGTCCAAAATTCTTGGCCTGGGCACTAATCAGGACAATATCTGCCTGGAGAGACCGAGGGTATTGGGTGTTGGTTTTATAGAGCGCATCTGAAAACCCTAACTGCATAAAAATCAGCACATCGGCAAAGGTGATACCTGCGATCGCAGTTAGCAATCTCATGGGGTCGTGTTTTAATTGCAACAACCCCAGGGGCGTTCGTTCTTGGAGAGATTTAATAATTTTGAGAGGGTTCATGGGACCAATAGAGGTGGGAGCACCCCGTGTAGAGACGTTCCATGGAACATCTCTACACGGGAATATGGGAACGAAAATCTATTTAATTTGAATGGCGGCGGTGACCTGCAAATTTGTTAACGTTGCAACCGTCTCACCATCAGGGTCATCGAGTTGAATATGAACCTCTACGACCTTGGCATCAATATTGGCCGCCGGATCTTCATTGACCACCTGTTGCGATTCCACCTGAAGACCAATTCGTTGAACCGTTCCCTGCAGAACATCGTCAATAGTAGGCGTCGTAATCTCCACCCGCTGACCAGGATTTACCTTGGCAATATCATCCTGGTACACCTCAGCAACCACCATCATTTGCTGGGTATGGCCCAGGGTGGCAATCCCTTCATCACCGATGGTTTCTCCCGAGTGGGTGTGAATTTTCAGTACTTGTCCGTCGCGGGGAGAGCGCACATAAGCCTGATCAAGGTTGGCTTGCGCTTCTGCCACGCCTGCGATCTCAGATTGCACATCCGCCTCAGCTGCATCCACATCCACCGGACGCACCTCTGCAATCCGGTCGAGGGTGGCACGGGCCTGGGTAATTTGCTCCTGACCTGCTGACTCAATTCGTCCTAGAGAAGCTTGAGCTTCCTGAAGCTGGCGTTGGGCTGTGGTGTAAGTCAGCTGTTTAGCATCGCGCTGGGACGCCGAGACCGCCCCCTGCTGATATAGCGACCCATAGCGCTGGGCCTCAATTTGAGCATGTTGCACTTCAGCATCCAGGCGAGCAACCGTCGCTCGCTGGGCACTGATATTACCGGCCTGGTCAGCCTCAAGCCGAGCGATTTCTGCCACTTGCGCCTGCAATTCACCAGTTTGGGCACCCGCCTCAACTTGGGCCAGCTGGGCGCGGGCAATTTGCACTTGTTGCTCAGCTTTTTGCAACGCGGCTTGCATGCGATCTCGATTATCCAATATCGCAATGACCTGCCCCGCCTCCACAACATCGCCCTCTTTCACCAGTAGCTCCTGAATCCGACTCTCCTGGGCAGAAGTAGGGGCCGTCAGAGCAATCGTTTCACCGTCTGGCTCCAAACGACCTAGAGCGGTCACTGATGTGATTTCAGGCAGCACAGCCACCTGCTCTTCACGCTGATTCGGGACCTGAGCACTACGCCAAGCCGTAACGCCCACTACACCTAAAATGGCGACACCCACAATCAACCACCACTGACGGCTTACAGCTATTTTTTGGGGATTTATCAGATTGAGATTCATGAGCTTACGCAACTCGCTATACTTTATTTTACTAAACGGTTTAGTAAAGTCAATAAAAATCAAATCGGTTTAGTAAAATGAGATCCCGTTTCCCACCCCCCGGAGTTATTTGAGTGAGCCCTGTTACCCCTGCCCCATCCGACGCATCCTCAGATCCTAAAGCTGACAAAGCCAAAGCGATTCTGGCCGGTGCTTTCGAAGTGTTCATGGCCCAAGGGTATGCTGCAGCGAGTATGGCTCGTATCGCCAAGGCAGCAGGGGTATCAAAACCCACGCTATACAGCTATTTTCAGGATAAAGAGGGATTGTTTGTCGCATTAGTGCAACAGCTGCTGCACAAAAGCAGCAACATGATGGGAAACTTGCCTGCACGTGCGGAAATGCCCACCTCGCCTGACGTCATGCTGCGCAAAATGGGACGATCATTTATCAATGAGGCGGTTAGCAATCAACCGTTCCTCACCCTGATGCGCTTGATTATTGGTGAATCTGAGCAGTTTCCTGAACTAGCTCAAACCTTTGTGCGAGAGCTGACTAAACCTTTATTGGAAAGGCTATCGACTTATCTGGCAAATCATCCCGAGTTAGAGTTTACAGATCCTGAGATTGCGGCTCGGGTCTTTTCCGGCTCGATAGTTCACTATTTGATTGTGCAGGAGATGATGGGCGGGAAAGAGATTATGCCGTTAGAGTGCGATCGCATGGTCGATGGCTTAGTTGATCTCATGATGGCCGGCGGTCATTATCAGAAATAAACAACTCGCAGTGATCGGGATTCGACTTCACTGATCCCCCGCGAAATAGCTGGCTGAGCGGAGTCAAAGTCAACATCTCCTCAAGAAGCATTAGCCCACCCTGCACTCAACCAGTACCGACAAGAACGGGTATGGTTATCCCTGAGCAATCTTCAACATTTCCCAGTCATCTACCCAATGCTAGAAAGCATCATCTGGATCCTTCTCACAGGCTTTTTTGCCGGACAAATAGCCCGACGGCTCAAAGCCCCAGCCCTGGTCGGCATGGTCCTCGCAGGTATCATCCTCGGTCCCCAAGTCGCTAACGTGCTCAGCCCTGGAGTGCTGGGTGCAGCCGACTCTCTCCGTACCATTACTGTCATGGTGATCCTCATGAAAGCTGGTCTGGGCCTAGACCGTGAAAAGCTAGCCCAACAAGGCACCGTCGCCCTAAGACTTGGCTTCTTACCCGCTACCTGTGAAGCTATCACCGTCGCTCTAGCTGCTATCTGGCTCTTTCAATTTGATTTAGCCACTGGGCTACTGCTCGGCTGCATCCTTGGAGCAGAATCTCCAGCTGTCATCGTGCCAGGAATGCTGCGCCTCAAGAGTCTTGGCTGGGGTGTCAAAAAAGGTATCCCTGACGCCATTTTGACTGGTAGTGCTCTGTCAGATGTGTTGCTGTTACTCGTATTTAGCCTACTGCTAGCCTTTGTCACCCAAGGAACCGCCACAGGCATCGCGTTTGGTGGTCTCAGCCTCAGCCCTGTGCAACTTCTGCCACTTCAGGTCATCCTGCAAGTCAGTTTAGGCATCATATTAGGCTGGCTCACGGCTCGTTTACTCGTCGTGGTTTTAGCCAAACAAAACTGGACTCAGAATGTCGTTCAGGATGCCCTAGTTGCTGCCAGCGTTGCATTATTGCTCGTTGTTCTTGCAGAACATATCCCTATCTTCTCTGGCTATTTAGCCGTCATGACCACCGGATTCTTTCTTATTGAATTCAATCCCCCCCTGGCAAGGCGGCTAAGAGAAGGATTCAACAGTCTGTGGGTTGCCGCTGAGATTATTCTGTTTGTATTGCTAGGAGCTAGCATTCAGCTCCATGTTTTAGAAGATACTCTCCTGGCCGGGCTGTTGATATTGGCTATCGGCACATTAGTAGGACGTTCTCTCGGCTGGTATCTGGCCACGTTAGGTAGCAACTGGACTCGCAAAGAACGCCTGTTTTTGCTCTCAGGTAATTCCGCAAAAGCCACAGTCCAAGCAGCGATTGGGGCTATTCCCTTAGCCCAAGGTGTTAATGGAGGAGAGACTATACTTGCCCTTGCTGCTCTATCGATTTTAGTCACAGCGCCCTTAGGAGCCTGGGCCATCCCCACCTTTGCCCCAAAACTGCTAGAAAGAGGGGATGTGGACCCAACCAAAGTCTCTGTAAATCGCCGTATTGTTCTGCTCGCAGCAGTTGACACCTCTCCACTGGCTGAGCAAGTCCTCACAAAAGCGGCTGATCTTGCCCGAAGATGCGACGGCCATACGGTAGTCTTACATGTGCAACAAGTTAACGATCCTCAAAGTGTCAAAAAACTGAAACAACAAACCCAGCAACATTTAGCTGACATCCGCCATCAGTTCATCACCACATCCGGAGCGATTCCTACAGAGATTCTACGCACCGCTCAAGACTATGGAGTTGCAGAAATTGTCATGGGTAAACGGGGCAATCGCCATCTAGAAAATTTACTCGTTGGCTCCGTTTCACGAGCAGTCGTAGAAACTAGCCCTTTACCAGTTGTCATTGTAGAAGCAACTTCATAGTAAGGTTTAGCGGGCAAGGACGCCAAACACTTTGCTGTTGGCAAAAGTAGAATGCCCCCCCCCACAGACACGACGACTAACCCCAAGGTCCAAAGCCAATCTTTTCCCTTAATTGGCTTGAGTCTGAGCAGTTGGCATTTAGAATTATTGCGGCATAACGTCTAAAATCACTCGGTTGCGACGAGAGATTATCCATTATCAAAACGCCCGTCTACGCGACTCGGGTGCATTTTTTTGTTATCCAGACAATTCTTCTGGTATCCATCCGAGACAGCGAGAGGCCCAATCCTCGGTCTCTGAATTCTCAGTTTCGCCCGGCACAAAGTATCGTTTCAGGAATTCGCCTCCAGACATCGGAAGCAAATCAAAAAACCAAGCACTATCGTCAGAGAATACAAATCCATCAGTCAATGTTGCCAAACAACCCGCAAGTAAACCATAGCTGAGGTTGATTATTCCAGGCTGGCCAGCCGAACGGCGGAACGTCCAGTAGTGTCCCGTTGCGAGGCACTGGGAAACCGTTTCAGACATCGGTGATAAACGCTTCATTTTGAGGTAATCCGACCAGACCTCGCGAGTTAAATCATCTATTTGATCGAAGTAACTGTCCGTGCCTCCGGCTACGGTTGGGATAACAAACCAAGCATAGGATTCATCAATGTCCCATGACATCGGTGAATCAAGGTCGAGTGGTATCAAGTCGCCACCATTCGATTTGCGCATTTCGACAGAAAGTTGCGCTCTTGCACCGATGTTCGCCAATCGCGAGCTGAGAGTACGATTTGCCGCAGTCAGCAGTTCGTTGAAAGTCGGAATCTGAGTGTGTCGAGGGTAGACTTCAAACGTTGTGCTCATTGCCGTCGATTGAGTGTCCTATGTCTGGATAACAATTTATTAGAGGGAAATTTTCAACCTATCTCATCTACATGGCGGATTAGGTAAAAATAGTTCTGGCTAAGAGGATTGCACAAAAATAAGGTCCCAGGTTGAGGCTGTAGATGGGTGGAGGAGTGATGGGGTAACAGGGGAATTATTTAAGCGCGGGAATCTAAGATCCTTATACGGATTGTTAAGTGGAAAGATGTCAGCCCAATCTGCTGATATAGATGACTAGGTTTCAAGTTCCAGTATATTCATTTTTCCTGACTAGGGATCGAGCTACTTGAGAGCTATTGATTTATCAGGCTCTACAAAAATCTATGTCATCACTGCCTCTCAAGAACTGTGAAGCTAATATATGAGTACATTCAGCCAGCCATAGAGGGTTTAAGTCATGCGCACATTAACCAAATGGTCAGTTGCAGACTATCAGCACATGCGGGATCTAGGTATTCTCGATCATCGGCGCTGCGAACTCATCAACGGAGAAATTTGGGACATGGCTCCAGAAGGCGCATTTCACCGATTTATTAATGATCGCGGTGCCGAGTACCTGAGACGCATTCTGCAAGATCAGGCTAAGGTTTTTGAAGCTCATCCCATCACCCTTATTGACTCTGAACCACAACCGGACATCGCCATTGTTCGTCTACCTGATACCCTCTATCTAAAGCATCATCCTTACCCGGAAGATACTTATTGGTTAGTTGAGGTGGCAGATACCACCCTAACCTACGATTTGAATATCAAACGAAAGCTCTACGCTCAAGCAAGCATCCAAGAGTACTGGGTCATTAACATCACAGACAGGCAGCTAACCGTGTTTAGAAACTTACAAAAGGGTGATTTTGTAAGTCAGAACACCTTCAGCAACGGCAGTATACATCCAATTGCCTTTCCTGATATTGCCATTGAAGTTCACAAATTAGTCAATCTTCCAGAGTGATACAAGATGGGACGTTGACTAGCGAAAATTACAAGCTACGCCAGCCCATAAATAGGTAACAATACCATCCGGCTCATTAGCATCCAACAAACCAAACAAGCTATTGGATGCATTAAACTCTGTTCCTAAACTACTTTCTATTACCCCAACATCATAGTTCTCTTCCAATTCCACTAACGTTGAGCCTAGACCAACACCATCCAACGTTGTCAAGTTTGCACTCTCAGTCTCTGGACGTACTGTCCAACCAACAAACTGATTCTCCATCGCATTGAGCGTAAAACCATTGGACCAAGTAATGAAACTCATTGGCCCAGCACCACATTCGCCATTTTCCGCTGTTTCTGTGGGTTCTCCTAGAGACGCAGAAATCGCTGTTTGGGACGTCTCAAGATCTGTCTCAAAGGGAATGGTTTGAGTTTTTCCAGACTGCTGATCGACCACTAATACGCCTTCTCCAGACAGAGCGAGAGCTACACCCGTCAATTCTTCTGCCGGTAATGCATCTGGATCATCGATTGGCTCATCGATTGGGAGGGGCTCTTCAACTGGAATAGATTCAGCCGGTGGCTGTGTAGTCTCTGAGCTAATATCACCAGCATCTGACGATGTTGCATCACAGGCTGTCACCGGCAACAACAGAAGCAAACTCAAGGGCAACAATGCTTGACTGCGTATGCTTTGTATAGCCACAGCGTTAAAGAGAGTCATTATTTTTTTGCAGAGGTTGTTTGAAGCACTATCAAATATACATCCTTAATGCGGCCCACATTTGAGCACAACAGTTTCTGAAAACTGTTGCTGCAGTGTAGTCAATGTTTCTGGGCTAGGTGCTTGACCAAATGGCTTACCCAGATCGTCGGGGGTAGGAATCGTAGCCAGTGTTGTTTGCTCAATGTCAGTGACCACAACTACTTGGGCAATCTTGCGCTGGTTGGCCTGACTCTTGTCATACAGGTCGCTGTAGGGCTTGACCACAGCTGTCTGCCACTGGGCAGGGGGGCAATAACTCTGATCGATAATCACAGTCACTTCTGGGACTTGAACCCCATAGCGTAGCCCTAGGCCCAGGCCACCAAAGGCTAACCAGCCCAAGCCAAGGGTACTCAACAAACGTTTTGTCGGATTTTGTGGGGCCATTACAGATTTACTTGGAATAAGTCCTTAAACAAGGTTTGTACATTGTCGGGGTTGCCTTGCTTCACGGTAGACTCTCGCAGGCTAGCAATGGCTTGTAGTTCGGCCTCATTAACGTTGCCGTAGGCGATGGGATAAAAACGCACTTCGCTATAGGCCATGATGTCTTGGACATCGCGGAATAGGTGCCCCTCGTTAACATCGCCATCGCTGAGCAGTAGTAGGTAAAATCGACCGTTGGGGTCGTTGGCTCGTTTTTCCATCAGGTCTGCTAAAGCCACCATCACACCGTCGTACATGGCGGTACCGCCATCGGCTTGGAGCTGGTCAATGGCGGCCAATAGTTTTTTCTGTTGCAGCTCATCAAAGGGAGTCAGCTCCAGCCGTCGGACTGGCTGATCGGCAAAGGTGACTAGGCCCACCTGGTTGCCTTGGTTAATTTGTTGACTGGCAATGCGCAACCCGGCTTGAACAGCCTGCAGGGGTTCACCTTCCATGGACCCGCTAGTGTCAATCACCATTTCGAGATAAACCGTACGGCCACTATCTTTATTGCTTTTCCAAGTGGACTGGGCCGCTAGTAGGGTTTCTCCATTGGGGATGGGGGGATGGGCAGCCTTGAGATAATCGGTGTCAACAAAGCCTTGATTATTGGCCAGTTTTATCATGTCAGGAGACTGGGCAAAGGCGGCGAACTTTTGCAGGGCAGCGGCGGTTTCGGGAGTATTCCAATCAAAACCCACTAGAGGATTGTTGTGGGGAATACCAAAGGGAATAAATTCAGTGGATTCAAATCCAGCGACCTGTTTGAGGGCCTGGTAGTTTTGATATTCCAATGGAAATGCCTGGAGTTTGGTCTGGTCTCGGAGGAAAAGTTCCTGCAGCTCTAATGTAGTCGGTGTGGTGATCAGCACCTGGGATTGAAACTGGTCAAAGACCGATGTTACTTGGGGGGTTTGTAACTCGGCTTTGGTCAACGCCCCACCATCTTTTTGATGACCAGCGGCACGCCAATAGAGGGTGTAGAGCAAATTTAGGGCGGTGGAGCTTTTATAGGGATTGGGGTAGGCTACGCTGATTTGGCCTGCTGCGATCGCATTCAACAAACTATCAAACGTAACCTCACCGCTACCCTCCAGCTGTTGGTAAACATCACTGGGCACCACCCACCCAGCCGTATTCGCCACCAGCCGCTCAGCCACAGGGGTCACCTGAATGCCCTGACTTTGGATCATCGATACCCATAGATCGTTCGAAGGGCTATAGCCCGTGGGCTGGGCTGCCCCTGCACCGATGAGGCGAGCGGCGGTACCGGAGGCGATTTGACGGATACCCACCTGGATAACTTTGCCAGAGCTACTTTTCTCTTGACGTTGGTTAAAGGCATCGGCCACTTCCACCAGCCAACGCTCATTTTGCCGGTCAATATTGGCTTTTTCCGAGGAGCTGTAGATTTCTAGATAGAGCTGGTCTGCCCTGGGTTGGGCTCCATAGAGGGGAAAATTCTCAATGTCGGGCAGGTGCTCTGCAATTTGATCAACGGTGTAGCGACTGGCAACTTCGTCGGAGACTAGATTGCTAGCAACATTGATTTGGGGTAAGACCTGCTTGGTGAGGGTGGCTTGGGCTGTTTCCAGGGATGTGACTGGCGATTGACAGCCACCTATACCCCCAAGACTAAGGGTAAACATCAGTCCTAGGACAAGACTGATGAGCTGACGGTGGGTGCGATTTGGAAACAGTTTTTTGAGCATGGCTGTTATTGAAGCAACGATGGCAGCGGGTGTCTGAGCAGGTATCTAAGCAGTTGACCGGCCTAGGTTTCTAGAATTTCTTTATTGGCGGCGATGAGGGTTTCTAATCGCTGGGGTAGGGAGGCATCCCCCTGGGAGAGACTGGCCAAGGCTACCTGATCTTGGAGCTGCTGTAGCTGCTTGTAGGTTTGCTCCATACGATCGCAACTTTGCTTCAGCTGCCTTTTGGCCATTTGTTGATAGGTGGGCGTTTGAATCTGGGCCTGTACCTGAAGGCCATCGGCCACCTGTTGGGCTAACTCCACGACGGTGTGTAGGGCTTCGAGCAGTTCAGTGCGAAGGGTGGACTCGCGATCGCAAATACCCATCGCAAACGTTTGCGACTGCAATGCCCAAGCTTTAACCGGCTGCCAAGTCTGATAACCATCGCGAGCCACCTGGGCGTGAATGGCCTCAATCCGCCTTTGAAAGGTAGCAGCATTCAGCAAGTCGCTGTCATCTTGTACACCGCTGGACGACGATCGATAAGCCGTTACCCAGCTGCCTGTCATCACAGTCGCCACAGCACCACCCCCCAACCAGGCCACCGGTCGGTTACCGGCTAAGATAACCAACAGACCACACCCAAAGGCTGTCCCCAAAAGTAACCCATAGGTCTGAGGTTGCCGTCCCAAGGCTGACCAGTTGATAGGCATCGGGTTGCGCCTCCCTACATTTTCCTTACATTGACTGACAAAAGTACTGTAGTCAGTCTTATCTTGCTCAATGGTAGTAGACGGCGTCACTGCCCGGGGACGGTTCATCTATATCGACAAAACCTTACCCCGCAAATCACTAGGACCATCCACCCCATACCGATCTAGCATGGTCGGCGTAATGTCATATAGCTGGGCATTCTCTAACACCTGACCACCCTGGGGGGCTTTCGGATCATGGAAAATCATTAACCCATATTGAGCATGGTTGGCATCATCCGGCCCAGTATCATTCCCTTTAGCATACAGCTCGCCTGTGCCCACACTGCCCACCGAACGCCACGCTAACCAATCAAAGTACACTAGCAAATCCGGAGCCATTCCCCGCACCTTCTGATAAGTCTCCTGAGGCACATAGGCCTTCACCTCCATCGGAGAACCATCTGGAAACGTAATTGATTCTAATTCACTAATCAACTGCTCGCGAAATGCTTTGAACTCTTGTAAGGGGATCGCTCCCTGGGGTTCTCTCCCTCGCACATTCAAAAAAATTCTGGCATAGTAACCACCCGCACCCCACACCTTGGTGTTCTCCCAATCCACCTCAACCTTATCCAAAGCAATTGGATCACTCGGCTTTTCCTTCAGTGTGAGATAGCCCTTTTCAATTAACCATTCATTGATGCAAATCCCCCCCATCAGAGGCTGTGCGCCATGATCCGACACAACTAAAACAGCCGTGTCATCATCACACTGAGCAAGCAGACGCCCTACCCGCTCATCCACATGACAGTAATAGTCATGGATCGCCGTAGCAAAGGGCATATCTGGCTGATAGTCAGGATGACGTGGATCCATAGGCTTCCAAAAGGCATGGTGAATGCGGTCCACACCCATATCCACCAGCATCAAAAAGTCCGGCTGGTCCTGCACAATCAGCTTCTCCGCCAGGGTAAAGCGCTGATCGCATAGCTTATGAATATTCGACAGAATTTCAGCCTTATCCTCTGACCGGAACTCAGGCACATCCATCATAAAGTCCGGCATCCAGCTACGAATCTGAGCACCCAGCTCCGGCGGATGGGTAAAGGTAACCTGGGGACTGGGCGTCAGAAAACATGACACCATTGAACCATTTACCTCGTAGGGTGGCGATGTGCCGGGAACGCTTAGAGCAGCCACCTTCCAACCAGCATCGCCCAGATAATCCCATAGCCGAGGGAAACGCACAGCTCGACCATCAGCAATTGTCATGTTCTGATAGGCCCGCGTTGCTCGATTACGAAAGCCGTAGATGCCCAGTTCCCCCGGATCGCGCCCAGTCATCATGCAGCTCCAAGCTGGAACGGTAATGGCAGGAATGGAGCTTTCTAAACGACCATAGCTACCTTGGGTCATGAGGCGGGAGAGATTAGGTAGATCCTCTCGCCATTGCTCAAAGACGAGAGAGGGTTCCATGCAGTCAAGGCCGATGATAATGAGGCGAGGAGAGGGAGGCATGGGACAGGTAGAGGAAGAAGGAGAAGTAAATGAGTTTAGATATGTGAGTATTATTTAAGTCGGGAATGACCCCTCATCCCACAGCCCCTTATCCCTGGGGAGAAGGAAAGAAAGACTTTGATTTCTATTAACCGAAAGGCTGATAAAGGCTTTTTCAACGTCCCACTCCCTGGGGAACGGGATTAGGATGAGGGCATTATCTCAAAGCAACACGTCTCCTGAGGAAAAACGTAGCTCCCGCCCCAACAACCGCGAGAAGAGATAGAATGTGCACCACATTAAACGGTGTACCCAGGAAGAACCAGGAATCTGTTCTTAAGAACTCAATAAAGAAACGACCAAAGGGATACCAAATTAAGTACAACAGGGATATATCGCCAGGTCGTAACTGTCTACCAAACCGCTTTGACACCCAGTACAGCACCAAGAAACCTAACAAATTCCAGACAGATTCGTATAGAAACAGGGCATGAAATCGGGTGGACTCAGGGTAGGCAATTAAATCGTTGTAGGGAGCTAAACGGTGCGGTGGATCAATACGCAAACCAAAGGGCCAAGCGGTGGGGGGACCATAGAGTTCTTGATTGATAAAGTTACCCCAGCGACCAATGGCTTGGGCAATGGGTAAACCTACCGCCGCTGCATCTAGGTACATTAGCGTGGGTAAACGACGGAATTTGGTAAAGAGCCAGAGGGCAATGCTCCCAAAGATAAATGCACCAAAAATATGGATACCGCCACCCCAGACTTGTAAAATCTGACCAGGATTCTGGAGGTAAAAGGCTTTATCACTGGACTGGACAAAAACATAGTAGAGACGGGCACCTATAAAGGCTGGGATTAGCACCCAGATCAACATGTCCCAAAAGTCTTCAGGGTTCTTGCCACGGCGTTCAATTTCTTTACTGGCAAACCAGGAGCCGGTAATCACAGCGGTGGCCATGAGTAGGCCATACCAACGCAGGGCAAAGGGACCAATTTCGACAATCGTCGGATCTACGGGAGGATACATACTTATTCTTCTAGATATCCAAGGTCTTTGAGACGACGGCGAACTTCTGGATCATCAAATCCAGTTGCACGGGCTTGAGAGTATAGAGCCCGATGCTGATCAGCATCTTGACTAAAGGCAGAGAGAGAATCTTGTAACGATTCCACCATCTCTGGAAAAATTTCGCTCAAATCTAAACTCTCATTTGGATCATCTTGAACATCATAGAGTTCGGGAGGATTTTGAGCAGTTTCAATTAATTTGTGATTCCCAACCCACACGGCCCGTCTAGTTTGATCGCAGGCATGTTGAGATATAAGTTCAGGCTGCCGTTTTTGAATCAAGTTCAGCACATTCTGCGGAGTGATGGCCTCTGCATAAACACAATGTTCAGGATCCACCTCTTCTAGAGTCTTGCTGGTGTTTGAATGTTCTAGACTAAGCTCGGCCTCTTCTGGAGTTGCCAGCCCTGTTGCTGACAATACAGTATGGAATAAACAGCGAGTGGAGACGACATCATCACGAACAGTGCCGCGATTAATTATATCGTTAGGGTCATGGATAATTAATGGTACTTGCACCAGTTCATTATAGATAGAGAGGCTGTGGCCGATGAGCTGTTTCTCTCCTAAATGCTCTCCATGGTCGGCACAAACAACAACATAGGTATTCTCTAAACGACCGGCCTGTTTCAGCTGTTCTAGAAAATGACCAACCTGTACATCTTGTGCAGCGACCTCAGCATCATACATGCTATCTAGGGTCTCTTTTTGCTGGTCTCCCAAGGCTCCCATCAGGGGCGCAAGCCAACCGTAGACATCGCTATTAAAGCGACGTAGATACGTCTGAGCATCGCGATCTTTGAGAACATTGGGGGCAAATTTTTCGATGTACTCGCGGGGAGGATGGTAGGGCATATGGGTGCCCATCAGATTGATAAAGGTGAAAACGGGTTGGTTCGCCTTCACACCTTTCCGTTCAATCAACAGTTGAGCGGCATCGTCTAAAGACTTGCGAGTATTGCCTTTGAAGCTGAGGGCCGTTTGCCACAGGGGCACCATTAAAGGTGTAAATGATAATGATAGTAACCAGTCAGAACGAGCAAAGGCATCTTGAACCTGGTTGAGTGCCTTTGCAACAATGCGTTTGAATAGCTGGCGATATTTATCTAAAAAGCTTGAGGGGATACCGGCTTGGTTAGGGCGAGAGCTGAGTAAACCGCTGTAGTTGAGAAAGCTGTAAAACCCACGTCGCAGACCATTGTTAATGACGCCAACCAGAGGGTTATTGCAAAATGCAGATGTGTAGTAACCGCCATCTTGCAGTCGCTCTGCCAAGGTTTTGAGATGAGGCGGCATTACTGAGTAGGACTGCTGCATCTGGTGCTGTGATGGATACAGTCCAGTGAACATGGACGCATGGGAAGGAATGGTCCATTGGCCGGGTGCGATCGCGACTTTAAACCGTGTCGCCCCCTCAGCAAACGCATCTATATATGGCGAAGTCGGCTTCTCGTAGCCGTAACACGACAGGCGATCCACACGCTGAGTGTCGAGCACCAAAAAAATGACATCTGGTTGATTTGAGGGCATTGAAGCGCAGGAAGCGTAATGACAATCTTGCCGCTGTTGCTAAGCAGCAACGCCGCTGTGTAAGTACTACGTTTGCGAAAAATATTCGGATGCACAGTCTCGCCTATTAGCAATGCTGAATTAACCGCAAATTATTGCTAATGCTCCACTGACTACACCAATTTTTTCCACTCGACACGGTACTCATTCAGTCTAGAGCATCAAGACTATAAACTACCTGAAGGATGGCTGAGCAAAAAGTCTTCCACCTGTGCTCGGATTGGCATAGATGACTGTGCCCCAGCTTTTGTAACCGCTAGAGCGGCTACTGCACTGGCCCACACAACTGCTGCCCGCAACGATTTTCCTTCTGCCAAAGCAACTGCTAAACCACCGTTAAACGCATCCCCAGCAGCCACAGTATCCACCGCTTTAACCTCAAAAGCAGGCACATGAAAGACCTCTAAATCTGAGGCAACCACTGCCCCCTGGCTCCCCAATTTCACAATGACTGTCGATACGCCCCGCCGTCGCAGCACCTGAGCAGCTTCCATGGCGGTGGCCACACTCTTTACTTTCATGCCCACAAGCTGGGATGCCTCTGTTTGATTAGGCGTCAGAATATCCACCAGGCTATAAAAATCTGTAGGTAAATCGGAGCGAGCCGGGGCTGGGTCTAGAATTACACAATGCTCAGCCGCTCGCTTTGCAGCTGCCTGTACCGCCACCAGGGGAATTTCAAACTGCATCAGCAAAACTGAGGGCCCAGGCCCTAGAGGTAGGCGGTTTGCATCGGATAAATCCACATGGCCATTAGCTCCAGGCACCACCACGATCTGGTTTTCACCCGATTCATCCACGTTGATCAAGGCCACCCCTGAAGGTCCCGGCTCGGCCAGTACTAACTCTGTAGTCACATTAGACGCCTGCAAGCTATTGCATAGCTCCTGTCCAAAGCTATCGTCACCAACCCGACCCACCATGGTTGTAGGCGCACCCAAACGGGCAGCCGCTACCGCCTGGTTAGCGCCTTTTCCTCCTGGGACTGTGGTGAAGCCAGTTCCCAATAATGTTTCGCCAGACTGAGGCAAACGAGGGACCTGGGCCACCAGGTCCATATTAAGACTGCCAAAAACAATGATAGGCATTGAAAAAAACACAGCTCAGACACTAGGGATCAAAACTTCCCCAACTATCCCCTAACCCTGTCAGGGGATCCAAATTGGACGGTGATTCCTCTGGTGGATCATTTGGTGGATCGTTTACTTGCCAGGAGTTCGGCGGGCGATCGCTACTCCAAGCCCACCAGGCTACGCCACATTTACATTGATAAAACTCTTGCCACTTGCGTTTGTGGTTGTGGGTGTAAACAGGCGATCGGCGATTAATCCAAACATCAGTCGCTACGCTGGCAGACTCGCTACAGTGCGGACAGGAAAACGTCAGGGCATGAGTTGCAGATTCGGCCCACTTAGGTGGGTCAGGGGAAAAAGCTTCCATAAATGGTTAGGGCGATTCGCTAGCGTCTCCTTCAATCAATTATGGTCGTGATTTCTAAAAGCGAACCATTCCCCACAGCTCTTAAAATTTTGTGAAAAGACGTTAAGAATCTATAGTTGAAACAGGGCGGGCCAGATGGTCAGCTGTAAACCTTTAGCAATAGGCAATTACCGTGAAGGCAATCACTCTGCTTGGTTCAACTGGCTCCATTGGCACCCAAACCCTCGATATTGTTGAGCATCACCCTGATAAGTTTCGCTTAGTTGGCATTGCTGCAGGCCGCAATGTGACACTTCTGGCTGAGCAAGTCCGCCAATTTAAGCCAGAAATTGTCGCCATCCACGATGCGAACAAGCTGGCAGAACTCAAAGAAGCAATTGCTGATGTAGACCCACAACCACAAATTCTGGCTGGCGCAGATGGCATCGTAGAAGTAGCCCGCTATGGTGATGCAGAGGCTGTCGTAACTGGCATCGTCGGCTGTGCAGGATTATTGCCCACTATTGCCGCCATTGAAGCAGGTAAAGACATTGCTCTGGCTAACAAAGAAACCCTAATTGCGGGTGGTCCCGTTGTGCTACCCCTGGTGGAAAAACATGGTGTGAAGTTGCTGCCTGCTGACTCTGAGCATTCGGCTATTTTCCAATGTTTGCAGGGAGTGCCTGAGAGCGGACTACGCCGCATTGTTTTGACGGCTTCCGGCGGTGCCTTCCGGGATTGGCCTGTCGACAAGCTCAAGGATGTCACCGTTGCCGATGCCATCAAGCATCCCAACTGGTCCATGGGACGTAAGATTACAGTGGACTCTGCCACCATGATGAATAAAGGGCTGGAGGTGATCGAGGCCCATTATTTATTTGGGATGGACTATGACCATATTGATATTTGGATTCATCCTCAAAGCATTATTCATTCGCTGATTGAGACCCAAGATACCTCTATGCTGGCACAGCTGGGCTGGCCCGATATGCGGTTGCCATTGTTGTACGCGATCTCCTGGCCTGAACGTATCTGCACAGATTGGGATCCTTTGAATTTATCAAAGCTGGCTGGTTTGACATTTCAGGAGCCAGATCATGCTAAGTATCCCTGCATTAATCTGGCCTATGAAGCTGGACGAGCTGGTGGATCTATGACTGCCGTTCTAAATGCAGCTAACGAGCAGGCGGTGGCATTATTCTTGGATGAGAAAATTCATTATTTGGATATTCCCAAGGTGATTGAGAAGGTGTGCGATCGCAACCGCGACCACCTCACCACAACCCCTTCACTCCAGGACATCCTGGATGCTGACCAGTGGGCTCGCCAGGAAGTGATTAACGTTAGCAATACACTCACCGAGCGTCAGGTTGTAGCCCTGGGTTCATAGGTTAAGATTGGTCAGACTCTAAGAGGAAGCACGGCCCATGGAAATTGTGGTTGTCATTGGTGCGATCGCTATTTCAATCCTGGTCTTTACCTGGTTGATCAAGGTGGTAAAAGCCACCCTAAAAACAGCCTTTTTAGCAGCCCTGATTTTGCTAGGGTTACAAATTTTCTTTGGCATTGGCCCCACCGCCATTTGGGAAGCCATCCGTGATTTCGTCGGCCAGCAAGCCGGAAATATCCCCCGGTAGGTTGTGTGGCAAACCCACAAAGGCAGCATGAATGTGACAGTTTGAAAGAAAGAAAGCAGCTTCAAAATAACGATATAGACCATTGTAGTTTTCTATAAAGCTTGCCTAGCTCCTTTCCTATCAATGGTTTCAGCAGCTTATAAGTCAGAAAAAACAATAGATAAAAGGTAAATCATCTGATATCAGCGCTTCACATCCCAGATTTGTCACTATGCCAGTTAAAAAGGCGTAATGACACCATTCGAATTTTGAAAATAAGTCTTGTTAGAGTCAATTCGTGAACAGGGGCTCTACCACCTTGTTGAATAGCATCGCTCAACCAGGAAAAGATTTTTAGGGTTATATACGATTTTTCTGTCTACTCATCTATCCTTCTACAGACATTAACCACCTTCTCTCTATAGAACTGAAAGATTTTTTGTAGGGGCGTATGGTAATACGCCCAATACAGGATATTGAGCATTTTGCCTATCTTTCGAAGGGCAAACATCAGCGCGCCCTTACAACAGATCAACAACAACTAAAAAGATTCTTCTTCTTGAGGTTGCAAGTTGGCACAAAGCCACAGTTTCTAAAAAATTATGCATTGTTTTTGAGGATCTTTACTATGCTAAAAATGCGACAGTTTCAGACAACAACTGCTTTATTACTGATGCTGGGCATGGATGCAGGAACACTCTCACCCCTCGTCACACCAGCTCCAGTTGTCGCCCAAACTCAAACCCAGTTTACTGATGTTTCGTCTAACTATTGGGCCAGCCAGTTTATTATGAGCCTAGCGGAAAGAGATATTATCGCAGGTTTCCCCGATGGCACCTTTCGCCCTGATGAACCAGTAACCCGTGCCCAGTATGCTGCCATGGTACGCAAGGCATTTAACCTCACCAACATTCGTAGCAGCACTAACTTTGTGGATGTACCCGCTAACTATTGGGCCACAGCCGCCATTGACAATGCCTATCGCATGGGCTTTTTATCTGGCTATCCCAACAATGTGTTTCAACCCAACCAAAATATTCCCCGTGCCCAGGTATTGGTTTCATTAGCGAACGGCCTTAACTACGAGGCCACAACCGTCGCCAGCGCAGACGTTTACCGTGATTCTCGGTCCATCCCCAGCTATGCCACAGCTAGCATTGCCGCTGCAACTGAACAGAGACTCGTCGTTAACTATCCTGACATCGAAGTCTTACGCCCCAATCAAACCGCTACACGGGCAGATGTCGCAGCCTTTATTTATCAAGCGTTAGCCAGTCGTAACCAGGTAGCAACAGTACAGTCTCCTTATATTGTTCAAACAAGAACAACGACAACGACTTCCCAGTCATCGGTTGCAGCAGGCACGACGATTTCAGTTGACCACGCTGATGGTGACAAGATTGTCATATTACCGGATGAGACATTACCTCTCACACTTCAGGTCGCTGAAGCTGTCACCAATCGTCAAGGTCAAATACTTATTCCCCGTAATAGCCAAATTATTGGCGAGTTGCGTCCTGCGAGTGCAGGGAGTCAGCGAGGTTCTCAGTTTATGGCACAAACGTTGGTGCTAGATAATGGTCGTCGGCTTGACATCCAGGCACAGTCTCGGATTATCACGACAACTGAAACTATTCGTCGGGGAGCCAGCGTTGGTGAAATATTTGCTGGAGCTGTATTAGGTTCTGGCGCATCCACAGCTGTTGCCTCAGTCACAGGTGATGATGAGCCCCAAACTTGGGAGGTATTAACGGGTACTGTTGCTGGAGCAATCGGTGGTCTGATCTTAGGACGTGAACGCGTAGAGGTAATTTCGATTAATCCTGACAATGACCTGATGTTAACCGTTAGTCAGACATTGGCATTATCAGAATAAAGGTGGTCTGATCCACTGTAGGGGCAATCGGGGATTCCGAAACAATCCCTCGTGGTTGCCCTCCAGCATTGACAGGCTTCTAATTGTAAACCCGTAGGTTGGGTTGTCACAAAACCTAACGTATCGCCTTAACACCAAAACCTCATAAACCCAACATATATCGTCTCAAGAGATTTCGGTTAATTGCGATAGTGTTGCAGGGCTGGCACAAGGCGCAGCCCCTACGAGTTAACCATTGTGCCTTTGATATCAGAATCTCTCAGAATAATACAAATACATAAAAGGGTAGGTTGAGTTGCCACAAAACTATCATCATTATTCATATCGCTTTGACTAAAGCTGTCAGGATAATGGCGACTGTCGTTGACATAGGGCAAATGCTTTGCAGGATCTTAACTCACTATATTCAACAATTTTTCTTGATGTCAGTCCGCATATTGACTGAATTAGCTGAGGACTGATAGCCTACAAAGCTAATAGCTACGGAACACCTCTGTCAGCTATTTCGCACCCAAAAATTTAGCTGCGCGAGATGGCGGTGCGCCAACACCCCCACCCCGCTAACCCCTCCAACTGCACAACCAGTTGGTGAGCTGTGAGCATTTTACAGCCACCCTGATGACGTTGCAGGGTGGCTAACTTTTTGGGCGCTTTCCTGACCCTTACGAAAATACAAGGAAAACGCCCCATGACTGCGCCAACCACACTGCCTGCCGACCTATCCATCGCCCTACCCACTGGCGAAACTATCCGCCATATTCTCCTGGGCAGCCCCGGCGGCATCCGCCAAACCATCCACCTGTTACATAACCTGAAGTACGTCGAGCAAAGCCAGTGGTGTCCCCTGATAGAAACTCCCGACAATCGGCTAATCCTTACCCCTGAACCAGGCGACGTCATCAGCATCCTCGTCAAACGCCTGTAAGCGAGAAAATCGCCTGATGCCTTCGACTCTGCTCAGCCACCAGGCATTCACTGAGCGAAGCCAGACGGTCACTGAGCGAAACCAGACGGTCACTGAGCGAAGCCGAAGTGACCGTTCCAATGAAACCCAGCCCGATGCACTGTTGAGGATTGAGCAAAGGGGCCAATCCATTATTAGTAACAGTATTACAGGTACTAAAACAAGGCCTAAACACCTCTGAGCGGCAGTCATTTAAACCGTAGGCTGGGTTAAACCAACATCCCCCCTGCCTTTAAATTAAATTCTCATCAATCCAGATTACGTCTGCGCATCGCAGCCAGTCCCATACCCATTAGCCCCGGCAGCAATGCAGGTGTGGGCACATCTGCCGCACCATCCGGAGACACCTCAAGATTGATAACAGCATAAAAAGTGTCTGAATCGGAGTTAATTTTTCCGGCCTCTACCAAACGTCTCTCATTATTAATGTAGGTAGTAAAGCCAATACTCCCATTTATATCCACATCAAACGCAAAAGAGGGGCCAAAAAAACCATCAGGCACTCCCAACTCGTTATTGCCATCAGCAAAAGCCTCACCAGCCGACGCTGCTACTGCCTGCGCTAAATCCTCATCACCGAACCACGGGACTAAATTCTCAAAATCTTCCCTTGCACGCAAATCATCAAACGTAGTTTCCTCTACCGTTAACTCATAGATCGAGTCTTCTGCCGTAATAGACAGAGCAGACACAGGAGCAGCAGCTAAAACGACAGCAGAGACAGAAGCAATGCCCAAAGAACATGCGATAGAAGCAGCAATTTTGTTCATTCTCACAATAGGATCTAGAAAAACAGCAAAATCAGCTGGATCGACACACTTATCGCTATACACTATATAAAAATTGTTTCTAGAGGAAAACGTAACCTAGAACATTAAATATTAGAAAGTTCACTCTTTTATCAAGACTTTAAAAAGACAGCGGACAACGGTGAACAGTCATTGACCTGACTATACGAAGCCAAAATACACAGTCAGGCAAAAAACTCAGAACAGGGCCTGAAGCAAGCCCCAAAAAAGGTGGGCATGCCCACCTTTCGAATGTCGGAATTTAATCGCTCATCAAATTGCAACTTTGACCTTAAACACCAGTCGCTCATTCTCTACGTCAACCACAACGGTGTCGCCACCTTTATAATCTCCCCGAAGAATACTCTTTGCGATCGCAGTTTCCAACTCACGCTGGATTGCCCGTTTCAGAGGCCTTGCCCCATAAACCGGGTCATACCCCACATCCGCCAAGAAATCTAAGGCTGATTCTGACAACGATAGTCCAATCTTCTGATCCGCCAACCGTTTCTCCAGCGCCTGCACCTGTAGCTTAATAATCTCTCGCAACTGAGACTTCTGCAAACTGTGGAAGATAATCATCTCATCCACCCGATTGAGAAACTCAGGACGGAAGTTTGAGCGCAGGGCATCCATTACACGGGTTCTCATTTCCTCGTAACGACTATCATCCCCCGCCACATCTAGAATAAACTGGGAGCCAATGTTGCTAGTCATAATGATCACCGAATTCTTAAAGTCCACAGTGCGACCTTGAGAATCTGTCACGCGGCCATCATCGAGAATCTGCAACATAATGTTGAACACATCTGGATGCGCCTTCTCAATCTCATCAAATAGAATCACTGAATAGGGACGGCGGCGCAATGCTTCTGTTAGCTGACCACCTTCGTCATAGCCCACGTATCCTGGAGGTGCACCGATCAAGCGAGATACCGCATGTTTCTCCATGTACTCTGACATATCGATGCGAACAATCGCTTCCTCTGTATCAAACAGATAGCTTGCCAGGGCTTTAGCTAACTCGGTTTTACCCACACCAGTAGGGCCAAGGAAGATAAAGCTTGCTGTGGGCCGATTCGGGTCTGCCAGACCCGCTCGTGATCGCTGAATTGCATCTGCAACAGCGGTAACCGCTTCCTCTTGTCCAATCACTCGTTTATGGAGTTCATCCTCCAGCAGCAACAGCTTTTGCATCTCTGACTGCACCAGTTTACTGATGGGAATTCCCGTCCACTTAGAGATAATCTCGGCAATGTCTTCTTCAGACACTTCTTCTCGCAACAAAGTACGACCGCTAGCCTGAGATTCAGCTAACTGTTTTTCGGCTTGGGAGACTTTTTCTTGAAGTTCGTTGAGCTTGCCATATTTTAGTTCAGCGGCTCGATTATAGTCATAGTCTCGCTCTGCCTGCGCAATCTCAATATTGACACGATCAATCTCTTCTTTAATGACTTGAATTTGATCAATTCCATCTTTCTCAGACTGCCATTGAGCGTTAAGCGTACTTTGTTCTTCTTTAAGATTTGCGAGTTCTCTCTCTAAACGTTCTAGGCGTTCAATGGAACCAGCATCGGTCTCATTTTTGAGAGACAGACGCTCCATCTCTAGCTGCAGGATCTTGCGGTCGACTTCATCCAACTCTTCTGGCTTGGAGGTAATCTCCATTTTGAGTTTGGCCGCTGCTTCATCGACTAAGTCAATGGCTTTGTCGGGTAAAAAGCGATCGCTAATGTAGCGAGTTGATAACGTAGCCGCTGCCACCAATGCATTGTCCGCGATGGTGACACCATGGTGCAGCTCATAGCGTTCCTTTAAACCTCGCAGAATAGAAATAGTGTCAGGAACAGTCGGCTGATCAATATAAACCTGTTGGAAACGACGCTCCAGCGCAGCATCTTTTTCGATGTACTGGCGATATTCATCCAGTGTCGTCGCCCCAATACAACGTAGCTCACCCCGAGCCAGCATCGGCTTGAGTAGGTTGCCTGCATCCATGGCTCCTTGAGTTGCGCCAGCACCCACCACGGTATGGATTTCATCGATAAACAGAATGATCTGTCCCTGGGAGTCGGTCACCTCCTTAAGTACGGCTTTGAGACGCTCTTCAAATTCACCACGATATTTGGCCCCGGCAATTAGCGCACCCATATCCAGGGCTATCAGTTTGCGATCGCGTAGCGACTGGGGTACGTCATTATTAATAATTCGCTGAGCCATTCCTTCGGCAATGGCCGTCTTACCCACCCCTGGTTCACCAATAAGGACAGGATTATTTTTTGTACGGCGAGACAAAATTTGAATGGTCCGACGAATTTCATCATCTCGACCAATGACTGGATCGAGACGACCCTCGCGGGCATACTCAGTCAGGTCACGGCCATATTTCTCTAGCGCTTCGTATTTACCTTCAGGGTTTTGATCGGTCACCTTTTGATGGCCTCGTACTTGTTTAACAGCATTTTTGAGCTGCTTGGTATTGATACCCGCCTCCCGCAGCAAAGATTTACCAAAGCGGGTGTCCTCAGGATAGACCAGCAGTAAATGTTCAATGGAAATGTAATCGTCGTCAAACTCTTTGCGAAACACGTCTGCATTGTCCAGCAAAGTATTTAGCGAACGCCCTAAATATATGTTGTCGCTTTGCCCCGTTACCTGGGGTTGTTTACGTAAAAATGCCTCAGTTGCACTGCGCAATGCATCGATGGAAGCTCCGGCTTTTTGGAAAATGCGACTGGCTAATCCATCTTGCTCTAGTAAAGCCAGCATTAAATGCTCGGTCTCAATTTGTTGATGCTGCCACTGCTTAGCCAGATCGGTAGTAGCTGCGATCGCAGCCCATGCTCGCTCCGTAAACTGATTTGGATTAGATGGTTGCATAGCCAAGCCTCCTCGTATGCGCCTATTTGCATTCTAGGCAAAGGGTCAAATACCTGATGATCGGTGTTCCCCCAGTGAGTAGGTAGGTATTGCCGCCCATGCTAAGAATTTGCACACTTCGTTCGTAGCGGCCAATGGCAAGCGGGTATGTTACAAATAGGTGCTGAGGGGTAAAAACGTAAGGTTTCTACGATTGTTACTTGATATATAAGTAGAAATCTGTATTTTGAAGAAGTGTTTTGATTAGCTAGACGTTTTGCCAAACCTTCCCCGACGAGAGACTGGTCAGCTGCATTCTACGCTGCGTCAGACGTTGTATACGACCTATTGTGCACAGCAACCGCTGCGGCGATTGTCGCGAACCTTCTCGCCGCTCGAATTTATTCGATTTTTAAGCTATATCAATCTGCACACCGTTCGTGCTGTTGTACACGCCACCCTCAGGCGACGGTTACCAAGTTTAGCGTCAGAAATGGCCTACAACGCTATGCTGGGCCTTTTCCCCGGCATTTTAGCCATGCTGACAGCCATTGGTTTAGTTAATTCATTAGAGAATACATTTAATCGCCTGGCCATGCGGTTAAGTGAAATCGCACCAGGCGCTGTTAATGAACTGATCCAAAACTTTGCCGATGAAGTTACCGCTGGTGGTAACCGAGGATTATTTTCCTTGAGTTTTGCGATCGCTCTATGGGCTTCTTCAGGAGCCATCAGTGCCGCCATGCGCGCCCTGGATGAAATCCATCAGATTCCTGTTGAGCAGCGTCGTCCCTTTTGGAAAGCCAGGCTCCTATCCATTGGCTTGACCATTGGCACCATTCTATTGCTAATGACCGCATCCTACCTGGTGTTTCTTAGCGATGGCGTTATCCAACTGCTAGCTGATATTGGGGCAGAGCAAAGCGGTGAAAACGTCAGAGAGTGGGTACTCACCATTTGGCGACTTTTTACATGGCCGTTAGCGTTGGGCATTGTTTCATCTGCATTTGCCTTTGTCTATCGTTTTGGCCCCAGCCGTTGGACCCGTGGTAAGCCCCTAATGCCTGGTGCAGTGCTGGCAGCCCTATCCTGGGCCATTCTATCCGCAGCATTCCGCATGTATGTAGCCCAATTTGGTAACTACAACAAGGTTTATGGTGCCATTGGTACGGTGATTGTCCTGCTGCTATGGCTATTCCTCACATCGCTGGTCATGCTCATTGGTGACCAGCTCAATGTTATTGTCGGCGAACTGATGATCCACAGCCCACGGATGCCATTGATCAGACGCAGACGCCATCCGCCATCATCAACGCCCGGTTACCGCACCTCGAATCAGCTGCCTAGCCTGGGCAAATCAACCATTAATAAAGATCGACATCGGTAACGCCCTACGGGGGCAATATTATTTCATTCTTAGGCCAAAATCTCCACCTTATCCCCCACAGCCAACGTCCCTTCACTGTGGGCAATCAAGTTCTGACCAAACCAAATCGAATGGTCCCAACGACGATAGGTTGCCAGGGTTTTCAACGGCTCCTTGCCCTGCTTCCCTGTGGACTGCTCCACACCAGGAATAGAACAGCGGGAACAGGATTTGGCCACATCAAACATAATGTTGCCAATTTTGATTTGCTTCCAGGTATCTTCAGCAAATGGCTTACAGCCCCTGACCACCAAGTTAGGCCGAAATCGATTCATGGGAACAGGCTGCTCCAGGCGACCATTCAAATCCGCCAATGAGGCTTCGGAAATCAGCAAAAACGGATACGCATCTGAAAAACTATTCGGCGTCTCAAAACGTCCATGGTCCACGGGGCGATGGGTGCTATCTGGCATGTAAACAAGCTGAACATCCACACCTAAGAAATTATTGAGCCATTGAGCTGCTGTATCTCCCATGGACCAAGCAGTACAAGCATCGCCCCACACATCCACATGCAGCTGCTGGGCCGCATCTGGCACCGCTGGAAGCTCTAGTGAGGAATCCGGTATTCCGGCAATGCTTAGATGTAGCGCCTCATCAACAGTCACTTGAATGAGCGCCATTTTAGGGAGTTTGCGTTGAGTCAGGAATTTGCCATTGCGATCGCACACCATCCAGCGTCGGTCATGCAACAGCCCCCGGCTAGTCACCTGAGCCTGATGCAAACCAATACCTGCCGCCGACTTAACTGGATATGTGGTCAAGCCACTCAGTTCGATCAAAGACATCGCAATGCTCCTAAAAGACGGTTATCCGATCGGCGACTCCCCTAGTTCAATCGCCGCGAAATTATCTATAACTAAGGATAGGGCGTTGGTATAGATATCGCCGCTTTAGACGGTGGAGCCTGCCCAAATCACCCCAATCCCCGTAGACAACCATGGACAAGCTCTACCGAATGGAAGACGCTCAGCGGATCTTGCAACTTGCGATCGAACAAGAGACCGAATCGGGTGAACTCTCCCATCAACAGTTGGTAGAAATTGCGGAAGAACTCAACATCAGCCCAGCCGCGCTGCAAACGGCTGAACAAGAGTGGAAAATCATGAAGGGGGAGGCCGAAGATCACCGCCTGTTTCAACGTCAGCGCATACAACGTTTGCAGAGTCAGGCCATCCGCTATAGCATCGTCATTATCTTTTTAGTCGTAATAGACTTTCTCACTCCAGGCGGCACATTTTTAGGTCACCTTGGCTTTTCGCTCTACGTTGCATTATTTTGGGGACTGGGTTTATCCCTCAAAGCCTGGCGGACATTACAAACGTCAGGCGAACGCTACGAACGTGATTTAAACCGGTGGCGACGCAAACGCAGCATGCAACAAACAATTAACGGTGTCGTCAACCGCTTTTTAGGATCTGTTTAGTGACGTTTTTTTAAGATGTTATAAAGTCTTGCAAAAACATCTGGCAGCCCACAACAACTGTTACAAGCCTTACAACCAGGGTTTATCAAGAGTCACTATCGCAACAATATGATTTCGCATGACCTTAAGCACACCAATAGTCAGGCCAATTTTTATGAATTTTCCTTATAGATAGCAAGATAGTTTGCACTTTATGGTCAATCCTGCAATGATACGAAACACAAGGCTGGTTGTGTGTCCTTGATTTTCACTCAATAGCTGCGGGTGTGATTTTTTATGCTCATACTTGCAGCTGTCCAATTTAGGCCTTTTTTTGGTCATCATTCCTGATGGAAGAACTTCCAGCTAACCGAGCGGCTAGCAAATCGTCACCCCAACGCCGATTTATTCAAGTTTGCCAGTACCGCAGTTGCACTCGCTTCAATTCAGCAGCTGTACTCAAGACTTTAAAGCAATATGCAGGTCCCGATTTGATGGTGGCAGCCAGTTCTTGTCTCGGCCAATGCGGTTCAGGACCTAACGTCAGAGTGGCTCCTGATAATGTTTGGTACTGCCGTGTTCATCCCCATGACGTCAATGACATTCTGGAGCAGCATATCCAACAGGGTAAACCCGTCAAGCGTTTGCTCCATCCTCGATTTCATCCCGATTACAACCATCTGCTAGAAAAGCTCAAATCTCAGACTTAGATGAGGCACACATTATTAGCTCCGAGCATATAACCCGAGCATATAAATAGTAAATGTCTGACCCATAGAGCTGGCACCCCAGTTCGGCATGGTAGAAATAATCATAAATATATAATTATCCATTCCCCAGTGGAGAACCGGAGTATACTATAAGGGTTGCAGCTATGCCGCCCCGTGGAACTCTCTTGCAAAAGTGAATACGCCCTGCTTGCACTGCTAGAACTCAGCTTGCACTATGAAAAGAGCGAGCCTCTGCAAATTCGTCAAATTGCAGCTCAACAAAATATTCCTGATCGATATTTAGAGCAACTTTTAGCCACATTACGCCGCGCAGGTTTTGTAAAAAGTCAACGCGGTGCCAAAGGAGGCTATTTATTAGCACAGGCTCCGTGGAATGTATTGCTATTGGACGTTGTAAATTGTATCGAAGGTCTAGAAAAGAAGGACAATGCAAGCGATGCTGTATTGACAACAGAGCGGCAGGTTGTCCGGAGCTTGTGGCAAGCAGTGCAGGAAGCGGCTAGAGAAGTGCTATCTGCTCACACTTTGCAAGATTTGGTAGAGCAACGCAACGCCAAACATCAGGTTGATTTGATGTATTACATTTAGCGCATTGGGAAATAGCTGGCCATGCGGATCGCCCAAAATATTACTGAACTGGTGGGTCGAACACCGCTAGTAAAGCTCAATCGCATTCCTCAAAGTGAGGAATGTGTGGCTCAAATTGTTCTCAAACTTGAAGGCATGAACCCGTCGGCGTCGGTTAAGGACAGAATTGGCGTCAATATGATCGCCGCTGCCGAGGCCGCAGGCAAAATTCAACCTGGTAAAACCACGTTAGTGGAACCAACTTCTGGGAATACTGGCATCGCTTTAGCCATGGTATCGGCAGCTAAAGGCTATCGTTTGATTTTGACCATGCCAGAAACCATGAGCGCCGAGCGTCGGTCCATGTTACGTGCCTACGGTGCCGAGCTAGAACTGACCCCAGGCAATGAGGGGATGGCAGGGTGTATTCAGCGGGCCCAGCAGTTGGTAGCATCAACACCAAATGCTTACATGCTGCAACAGTTTCGCAACCCGGCCAATCCAGATATGCACCGCAACACGACAGCGGAAGAAATCTGGCAAGATACCGAGGGGCAGGCAGATTTTTTAGTCGCTGGCGTGGGCACTGGTGGCACGATTACCGGAGTCAGTGAAGTCCTTAAGCAACGCAAACTTGAGTTTCAAACCATCGCCGTAGAACCCGCCAACAGTCAAGTACTAACTGGCGGTCAGCCAGGTCCCCATAAGATTCAAGGTATCGGTGCCGGTTTTGTGCCCGAAGTATTGCAAGTAGAACTCATTGACGAAGTTATTCCCGTGACGGATGACGAAGCGATTTCTTTTGGTCGTCGTCTTGCCAAAGAAGAAGGAATTTTGTCTGGTATTTCCAGTGGTGCAGCACTCTGTGCGGCTATCAAAGTAGGTCGCCGACCTGAAAATGCAGGCAAATTGATCGTCGTGATTCAGCCTAGCTTTGGTGAACGCTACCTCAGCACTCCCTTATTCCAGGATCCTACCCTGACAGCCTCCCTAGTTAGCGCACGCTAAGCTCACCAGAACAACAACCTCAACCCACTCGACAACGGCCCCATAGGTATCCCCTGTATGTCCCCCTAATCTGCGATTGAGCCAGTCTGCCACCAACCCAGCACTGCTTAATCCAGCTGCGATCGCAACAACACCATAACGCCAGGAAATACCTCCCGCAACAACACCTAAACCGGTCAATAGCACCAGTCCTATCGCCCAGGGTAGAGCGTACCAACAGGATGGTAGTGCTTGCTTATGAAATGCCCCCTTACCCCTGGGTTTTAGATAGGAATAAGTAGCAATAGCCCACTGCTGACCCCACCGTCCCCAGGCAGCCGATGCCATCAGGGCAAACCATCGCCCCTGAGTAATCGCTGCTAAGGCAACTGTTTTGAGCAGCAGAATTGCGATCGCAACCATCACTCCAAATGCCCCGGAACAGCTATCGGCCATCACGTCTAACCGTCGGTTATCCTGCACTGCAAGGCCATCGGCGGTATCCATGGCACCATCTAAATGCAATCCTCCGGTCAGTCGGACCCCTACCAAAATGAGCACAGCACTACGGAGCAAAAGCGGCATCCCAAGGCTGAGCACAGCATCAAGCACCGTCAAAAGCCCCCCCAATCCAAGACCAATAACAGGAACGATGCGGGCGACCTGCCCTAACTCTGCTGGCCATTGCCGAGGTAACGGCACACTCGTGTAAAACAACAAAGCTCCATTTAACAAAGCCCATTGTTGCTGTCCAGCTCGGGCAAAAGCTTTAATCCACTGCTCCATAAATTTCCTTCAAAAGCTTGTCATCAAATAACTTGAGCAGTCAGCAACGTACTCTGACCACACGATTAATCTGAGACGTAAGAATTAACGTTCAGTATTCTGGCTGAAGGCAGTACGAAAAATTGCTGAAATAATGTGAAGTTAAAAGGATACAAACAAACAGAAAGATTATTTTTGTCTTGGACGTTCCAAATAATCAGATTTCATCTATCTTGAGTATAGATTGTTAAAAACTTCGGTGTTTCACGGGCCCACTGCTGACTATAAGTGCCCATCTACCGACCCTGTTATGAGCTATCAACCTTCAACAACTTCCTTACCAGCCCCATGTCTTGTCGATGTAGGCATCGTAGTCAACCCAAAGGACATGGTGCGAATCTTGCAGCATCTAGGACGTGTTCGGTATATCCATCAACAAGAAGAACAAGTTCTCAGAGAAGGCGAGGGTTATGTCGTCGAAGTCTTTAGCGATCCTCAACAAGCAACGCTGGTGGCTAACAGAAGTCTCTATCTCAACGTCGCTAGCTTTGACTACTTGGAGATGGGGCAGCTAGCGGATAACCAACCCTATTTTGATTTAATCCAGGACAACCGTTGCCTTCGCATTTTGCCCCAATCAAATCCTCTCACAGAGCAGAATAGCTGCAACATTAATGACGCTACGCTAGAAGCTATGCTGGCTGAGGCATTAACAGCTCGGTGGGATGCTTGTCTAGACGATGACAGCAATAACTTTACGAGTTAGTCACTTGTATCCATTAGCTTAAATCTAGTAACGTTGCCAACAGTATTACTTGAGGACAACACTAACTGTTGGGTACTGACCATTTTTCATTCGAACATCAAGCCTCCTGCTGCCACACTAAGGCGAGAGCAGGAATTTTTCATACACCCCATGGCCCAGTCCACACGCCACGTTTTATGCCAGTGGGCACCTTAGCAAATGTTAAGACCATAACGCCATCACAGCTCAAAGATACTGGCGCACAAATGGTGCTGTCCAATACTTACCACCTACACCTACAACCTGGTGAAGATTTAGTGGCTGAGGCCGGTGGGCTACACAAGTTTATGGGCTGGTCTGGCCCTATGTTGACCGACTCAGGGGGTTTCCAGGTCTTTAGCTTGAGCAAAATCCGTACAATTTCTGAAGAGGGGGTCACCTTCCGCTCACCCCGCGATGGTCGTGTTATTTATATGCCGCCGGAGGAATCCATCCGCATCCAAAATCAGTTGGGAGCTGATGTGATTATGGCCTTTGACGAATGTCCCCCCTATCCCGCCCATCGAGAGGCAGTCGAAGCAGCCACCCAACGTACTTATCGCTGGCTGACGCGCTGTATAGAGGCACATCAACGCAACGATCAGGCTCTGTTTGGCATTGTACAAGGCGGTGTTCATCTAGATTTACGCCAAGCCGCTGCAGAACAGCTAGTGGAGTTAGACTTACCCGGCTATGCCATCGGCGGTGTCAGCGTCGGTGAACCGCCTGAGCTCATAGAAAAAATCGTTCAAGCCACCACGCCGCTACTGCCACCCGATAAACCTCGATATCTCATGGGTGTCGGCACCTACCGAGAAATGGCTCAAGCAATTGCCGCTGGCATGGATCTATTTGACTGTGTCATTCCAACTCGTTTAGCTCGCCATGGAGCAGCCTTGGTTCAAGGTGAACGATGGAATTTAAAGAATCAAAAGTTTCGTCGGGACCTCACTCCCCTGGACTCAACGTGCACCTGCTACACCTGCAAGAATTTTACGCGGGCTTATCTTTGCCATTTGATCCATGCCCACGAACTTCTGGCATATACGCTGTTATCTATTCATAACATCACTGAGCTAATTCGATTTACCCAGGCCATTCGTAAAGCAATTTTACAAAATCAGTTTGTGGCAAAGTTTCAACAGTGGCTAGAACCCTCTACTTCTAGTAGCTAGACAAAATATGAACAAACCTTAGCATGCACCACAGCATGTTAAGATGTGAGTCAATTATTAAGCAAACTGTCGCCAACGTAGAGAGGTTTTCATGGACGCGGTCCTACTGTTAGCTAAACTCCCCGAAGCATATCAAGCATTTGCTCCCCTGGTAGATATTTTGCCTATTCTACCTATATTTTTCTTGCTACTAGCTTTCGTTTGGCAGGCATCTGTTGGTTTTCGTTAAGTCACATTCCTTAAGTAATTAGCCCCAGTGTCAAGTGCCTTTCGGTTGGTTAATCAGGATGTGATCATATTGTTGCGATCGCAATTCCACTTACGTTAATCGGCCTCTCGTCAATTCAGTTTTCTCAAATTCTCAATGTTTTTTAATAAAGAGGGAGCGGGCTATGGACTGCTCCCTCTTTATTTTTAATATTGCCCCCAAACAACGTATGCCTGAAGTCCGCAGCTCTATAGTCTATTGCAAGGCTAAAGTGTCATATGAGTATATTTGTGCTGCTTCACATTATCTTCAGCCGTCACGTTGTTAGTCGAATTTAAGATTCGCTTCTTCTCACTAGAGAAATTTACATCCGAAAATGATTGACCATAGGGCACCTTCGCCTGAATATCGTCTCTCGTTTGATAGGTTCTTGCCGCCGCCAAGGTCCGCTCTACAAAATCCTCACAAAATTGAACATTTTTGGGATCAACGGGTAAATTAGTTACGATTGGCTGCTTATCTTTTACTAGCTCACCCAGCTGCAAACTGTAGAGGGTCTTATAGGACGTGGGAACCCCTTTAACAAGCGCTTCAAAATAAGCAGAGGGAACAGGCTCTAAAATTTTTACCGGCACCACATCACCGTCTTGCTTCATAAAACAATGAGCTAAACCAACAATCACGTAGTCATTGTCCGATAGCGCTGTCGACGGAGAAGAGAGAGTCATAGTAGCTCAAAACGATTTTTGCTAGCTTTACCGCTTCCAATCGTAACTGCCTCAAAGAAGCGGCAAAGAATTCCGCCGAAATCCGTTATAAAACCCCACGAGCTGTAATGTTTAGCAACTGTCAGGGGATTTGGTGTACGTAAAAACACCTATTAACTTTGTGATTTTACGAGAAATACTCCGTTATTTCCCGGTTGGGTCAGAAACAACAACCATGCAACGATTCAGTCAGTGGTGTTGTCAAGAATGAACAACGCGCTATTACCTCGGTTAGTGGCTACCTCTATCCATTAGCCTGAAACGATAGGGAGTGCAATCAACATGCTGCAATCTATATCCCCATCATCTGCCAACAGCCTTTCAGTTAGCCATACCAGGAAAAACACCCACAAATTACTGCATCAAGCCATACAGCAGCAGGATTATTCCACGGCAATTCATCTATTGAGCTATCTGATTGTTCAGGAGCCTCAAACCTCAAAGCACTATAGCAACCGGGGCCTAATGCACTACCACCGAGGAAAGTGGCCTCAAGCAATGCGTGATTACAACCAGGCACTTCAGATTAATCCCAACGATGATCGGATTTATGCGCATCGTGCCCGGTGCAATATCGCACTAGAGCATTGGGATGCAGCCATTGCCGACTATGACTTCGCTATCGATATCAACCCACATAACGTTCAAACCAGGCTCCATCAGGGTGTACTGTTCAGAGCCCTCCAGATGTATGACGATGCCATCGTTTGCTTTGATTTAGCACTATTTCTAGGTAAATTAAATGCTCACATCTACGCAGAGCGAGGACGTACTTATCAATTAATGGGCCATTGGAACTGTGCTTTTGGAGACTATCAAAAGGCTCTGGAACTCCTGTGGCAAGCTCCTAGCTCACCCTTAAAATCTCAAATACAAACCTGGATTTCAGAATTACTGCCTAATCAATAGAAATAGTTTGAGGGCCTTTGCCAGAATTATCATCATCATCTGCCTGGTCTGCAACACTGGCTCCCTGATCCACCAACCAGCTTTTGACTGGATCATCATTCAAGTTGAGCTTTAGAAGACCAGATGCAAATCCGCCAACAAAGGCCATAGGATTTCCCAAGAGTTCTTGCACAAGAGGTGTGAGCTCATCAAGAAACATAGAATTAATAGATCGTCACAAAAATTACCTTAGTTATCCTAACGCGGCTCAGGAAAAATCGGGTGTAAGGTAGAGGCAAATCTCTTAGGTCTTTAGCGTAGCCCTCGACGCCCATTGGGGTAGATCGTAGACCAGTTTGTTTTAGCTGCCGCCAACTGACTCTCAGTTAGATTAGCGCCTGTTAAATCAGCACCACACAAGTTGACCCCTTTGAGGTTAGCGCCTGCCAAATTACTACGGCTCAAGTTAGCCCCACGCAGATCGCTATTCTCCAAATTTACTGCTCCCATATAAGCATTGGAAAGCTTGGCATTTTTCAAATTACATTGACGCAAGTCAGCCTTGCTCAAGTTGGTATTCGTGAGGTCAGCGCCTTGTAAATTACAGTACCTCAGCTGCGCACCAGCAAAACTCGCACCGCTAAGGATCATGCGTTGTAAATTGAGCTGAGCCAAAGGCTGCAACGAAAAATCACGATGACCTCGACTATAAGCCCTTTGCACCGCTTCAGGTGTAATTTTCTTACCATGCCCAGAAAAGGGACCCGATTGGCTTGAGCTACTAGACAACAAATTACCCGAAGGGCGACGGGGTGCAACTGGAGATGGTTTTGTATTTTGGCGTCGTTCCTTTCGCGCCCGAATAGCTGCCGCCATCCGAGCGGATGGGGAAACTACAGATTGGGAATCATCTAACCCCAATACTGTAGCCGTATCGTCACTATTGAAGGTCGGCTGACTCACAGGCCCGACATCTTTAGGTGCAGTGGTAGGAATCGCCATATTTTGCGCCAGGCTATCTAAATATGGCTCTAAATCAAGATCTCGCAAAATGGCATCAGCTGAACTATAGCGATGGCGCACTGAAATTTCCAGCATTTTGCTCAAAACATTTGCGAAGTGATCGCTCACTTTTACATGCTGCTGCCAAAGAATCTCCCCAGACTGGGGATCATAGGACATCTCCTTCGGCGACTTTGCCGTTAGCAGATAGAGACAGGTAACCCCAATTGCATAGATATCACTGGCATATACCGGTCTCATTGCCATTTGCTCAGGCGGTGCATAACCTGGAGTACCTACAGCATAAGCAGTTAAGGCTGTATGCCCCGACTCTTCATTCGCCTTAACCGGGTTCACCTTATCTTTGACGGCACCAAAATCAATCAGTACTAAACGCTTATCGGCATCCCGACGAATCAGGTTAGCTGGTTTAATGTCACGATGAATGACTTGGTTACGATGAATGTACTGCATGACTGGCAACACTTCACTTAGAAATTGTTTGGTACCAGCTTCGCTAAACGCCCCATTGGTTTTTACCTCTTTCTGAAGTGTGAAACCATGGATATATTCCTGCACTAAGAAGAAATCTGTGCGGGCTTCAAAGTAATCTAGCAGACGTGGCAGTTGAGGATGATTGCCAATTTTGCCAAGGATTTTAGCTTCACGCGCAAATAGATCGCGGGCCATCTGCATCACATGGGGAGCTTCTGCAGTGGGTCGCAATTGCTTAATTACACAAGGCGGACAGCCAGGTAAGCCCTCATCATGGGCCAGAAATGTAGTGCCAAAACCACCCTTACCTAACGCGCCGCTGACACGATAGCGATCGCGTAATAGTAAATCTGCCCCACATGCAAGACACTGTCTTGCCGTGGACGGATTTTTAGGGCTAGGACACTCTGAATTGATGCAGTAGGTCATGTAGCTTTAGCCACCCTGCTCACATGATATGAATGGGGCTATGGTTTAACTATGGCACGACATCTCAAAACACTGGGCAGGGAACGACCCTTTACCACTGAATCCATAGAGAATGAAATCGATTGGAATTTGCTCCAGTAATTTCTAATTACTTCGCATTTCTCAACCATCAGCCATGAGTAAGAGAATAACCAAGATTCTTTTAATAGCTTAATTTTATTCCTTACCCATTTAAAGAATTCCCTTGGCTTTGCCCACATGGAGATTAGATCAGTATTAAAGCAATATTGCTTATCAAATAATCACAATGTATTTGTTTATTATCTTTATTATCTTATCCAACTGTTAATGGTGCCAGTGTCAATTTAAGAATTGGTGTCTTAAGGATAAAGCGTTGAGCCTATTTTAGGGAATTGATATGAGAGAATATTCAGACTCGCGCAACACAATTAAACAGGCGGCTTAAATCGGGGCTTCAACGGTAAAATGATTTCGGTCTATTGCCATTACCGTTTAACCCAGTTTCCATGCGCATTTCTGTCAACTGGCTCAAAGAATTTGTCGATCCTAAGCTAACACCTGAAGCCATTGGCGACGCTCTAACAATGGCAGGGTTTGAAGTAGAAGATATTGAAGAACGCCGTAGCTGGGCTGATGGTGTAGTTGTTGGCAGGGTAACTGACCGCCAGCCTCACCCAGACGCTGATAAGCTGAGCGTTTGTACCGTGGATATCGGTGAAGTTGAACCGTCCACCATTGTCTGTGGCGCAGCCAATGTGCGGGCCGATATTTTGGTCCCTGTGGCTAAGGTGAATACTTATTTACCCCAGGTAGACCTAAAAATTAAGTCACGTAAGGTACGCGGCATCCTTTCCTCAGGCATGATTTGTTCTTTAGCCGAGCTGGGTTTGGCCAAGGACTCAGCAGGCATCCATGTCTTTGGGGAATCCACCTTGGAATTGGGGCAAGATGTACGCCCATTGTTAGGTTTAGATGACACTGTCCTTGATTTATCGTCAACGGCCAATCGGGCCGATGCACTCAGCATGGTGGGCATTGCCCGTGAAGTTGCTGCCATTACTGGCGCAGAGCTCAAGCTGCCCATTCAAGAGGTGGCTGTGCCGACGACTGCGAAGAGTCAGATTGAGATCGCACTTTCAGATCCCAAAGCCTGCCCCATTTACATCGGCACAGTATTAGAGCAGGTAAAAATTGGCCCATCCCCCACCTGGCTCAAGCAACGCTTGGAAGCTTCGGGTACTCGCTCCATCAACAATGTGGTGGATATTACCAACTATGTACTTTTGGAATGGGGCCAGCCCCTCCATGCCTTTGATCTTGATCGTCTGACGCAAGGAAAACAAACAACGATTAGCGTCCGCTTTGGCAAACCTGACGAAACCCTCAAAACTCTGGATGGCCAAGATCGACCGCTGAAAGACCAGACCTTAGCCATTACCGCCAATGATGAGCCCGTAGCGCTTGCTGGTGTCATGGGTGGCGAAGACTCTGAAGTTTACGACGGCACTCAAAACGTTTTTCTTGAGGCCGCATTCTTTGATGCGGCTGTGATTCGACGTTCAGCTCGGAGTCAGGGGTTGCGCACAGAAGCATCAGCTCGCTATGAGCGAGGTGTCAATCCAGCTGAACTAGAGCTGGCTGCTGGCCGAGCGATTCAGCTCATGGTGGAGCTAACGGATGCTAAGGCAACCCACCTACAGGACGAACGCACCGAGATCGGCAAAATCACGCCCACTCGCACAGTGGGCTTAAGGCTGGAGCGAGTACGACAAATCCTGGGCAATTACATCGCCGAAGATAGCACTGTCACCCCCCTCAACGCTGCTGATGTGGAAGATACGTTGGCTCGTTTAGGCTGCGGTCTGACGAACGATGGTGATGGTGCCTGGATCGTCACCGTCCCTGCCTATCGCTATCGTGACCTGGAACGGGAAATTGACTTGATCGAAGAAGTGGCCCGCTTATTTGGCTACAACCGCTTTGGCAACACCTTGCCCCAGCAGACATCCCGTGGTCGACTCTCCCCTGAAGCAGCCTTGGCACGTCAGCTAAGGGCCGCCTTCCGGGGAGCTGGCTTGACTGAAGTGCTGCACTATTCACTAACGAATCCAGCCCCTCAGCGCGTAGTGCTTGAAAATCCCCTATTTACAGAATATTCCGCTCTACGCTCCGATTTACTCTCCGGTTTGATCGATGGGTTTCAATCCAACCTGGAGAAGGGCAATGGTCCTCTCAATGCCTTTGAGATTGGCCATGTATTTGCTAATGAAGATGGTCAGCTTAACGAATATGAGCGCATAGGCGGCATTCTGGGTGGCAACGCGGCTGAAGGTCAGTGGAGTGGCACAACAGCGCCTATGACCTGGTATGAAGCCAAAGGAATCCTGGAGACTGTATTCCAGCAGGTCGGTCTGGCTGTCGATTACCGACCTGATAGCGAGGATGAGAGATTACATCCTGGCCGCACCGCGTCTCTATGGGTACGGGGTCGTACGCGTTTGGGCACCTTTGGTCAGCTCCATCCCCGGCTACGTCAAGAGCGGGATTTGCCAGAAGAAGTTTACGTATTTGAGCTGAACTGGGATGCGATCGCCACATGTCTCGTCAGCGACCGCTTCCGTGCGCCTAAGTTCAAGAGCTTCTCCCCCTATCCTGGGTCCGACCGTGACATTGCCTTCTATGCACCCACTAACGTATCCGTAGCCGACCTAGAGAAGCTAATTTCTCGCACGGGGGGTCAGCTCTTGGAAACAGTCACCCTGTTTGATGAGTACAAGGGCCAGGGAGTGCCTGAGGGTCAGCGGAGTTTAGCATTTCGTATGCTGTACCGAGCTAGCGATCGCACCCTAACCGACCAGGATATTGACCCCCTACAGGACAAAATCCGCGCCGCATTGGAGAAAAAGTTCAAAGTTACTCTACGTAGCTAGAGGAGTTTGTAGGAATTTGTAGAGGTCTGCATGCAGACCTCTACAAATTCCTATCCTGCGGATGGTGGTGCCTCCTCATCCTTCTTTTTCTTCGATGGTCCGTTGAAATAGACCTCCAATACTTCTTTAACCATGGGGGCAGCAAAAGCACCACCACCACCACCGGAATGCTCTCCAAACGCGACAACCAAAACCTCAGGGTTTTCAAAGGGGGCATAGGCCCCAAACCAGGTGTGGTTTTCAAAGGGAGGTGCTTCTGCCGTACCGCTTTTACCCGCTGGTGTTGGAATTGTAGGAACGTTTAATCGGGTACCTGTACCGCTGGTCACTACCTTGCGCAAACCATCTTGAATCACTTTGATAGTCTCAGGCTGCATGCCAACGGACGTTTTCCACTGTTTGGATTCAGCACCATCTAATAATAAGTGAGGGGTAACCCGATAACCGCCATTGGCTGCGATCGCAAACATCACCGCCGTTTGTAGCGGTGTTACCTGCATATAGCCCTGGCCGATGGTCATGTTAATGGTGTCCCCTAGATACCATGGCTCTTCAAGCATTTCCTGTTTCCAGGCCTCGTCAGGCACCAACCCAGCAGCCTCCTCAGATCCTAGTTCAATGCCAGTTTTCTCTCCCAAACCATACTTGCGCATCCACTCGATGATGGGTTCATGCCCCATCCTCATCCCCACTTGATAGAAAAAGGTATCGCTGCTCCACTGCATGGCTCCAACAAATCCCAGGGGACCAAATCCAGCATTGTTCCAGTCCCAAAATAAAATACCCCCCGCATTGATATTGGGGAAGGTGGGTAAAACGGTATTGGCCGCAAATGACCCCGATTCAATTGCAGCAGCAGTGGTAATGATTTTAAAGGTACTAGCGGGTGGATAAGCCTGTAGAGAACGATTCAAAAATGGATTGCCACGGCTGTTCAGTTGCTCCCATTGGGCTTGGGTAATCCGGGTAGAAAAAATATTGGGATCAAAGGTAGGTCGACTAACCATGGCCAAGATCGCTCCATCATTGGGATCCATAGCAATAATGGCTCCAACGTTATCACCTAAAGCCTTTTCAGCAGATTTCTGTAGCTCCAAATCCAATGTCAGGCGAATATTTTGACCCGATTGCGGCGGTTTTTCCCCCAAAATACTGAGAACATTACCAGCACTATCGACCTCAACCTGCTGACCACCCCAAACGCCACGCAACATTGACTCAAAGGATTTTTCAGAACCCATTTTGCCAATGATATCCCCAAGGCGATAGTCGCGCCCATCCGCCACCATTTGGTCAAATTCTGCTTCGTCAATCTCCCCTGTATAGCCAATGACATGGGCGGCCAGGTCACCATTGGGATAGCTTCGGATCGCTTCTGCCTCCACTCGCACACCCGGTAGTTCCGATGCATATTCGGCCAGGGCGGTGGTCTGAGCCGGACTCAGGCCACGGGCGATCGCAATGGACTGAGTCGACTCATATCCAGCCGATGCAATCCGTTGCTGAATCTCCTCTTTTGGGATTTCCAATAACTGAGCTAGACGTTCTACCACTCGATCACGTTGATCCACCGGTAGTGCAATGGGCCAAATAGAAACCGAGTGAGAAAGACGACTACCCGCCAAAATTTTGCCTTTGCGGTCAAACATCGTGCCCCGAGCCGGTCGTCTTGGCAGCAGCAAAATCCGATTTTCTTCGGCCAGCTCACGATTGCGTTCGCCTTCCACCAATTGCAAATAAAACAGCCGGCTACCAATGCCTCCCAGCATCACCAACGACACAAAAAGCATCATGATCACTGACTGGTATTGGCGACCAACAGTACGTCCTCCCTTTTTTTCAACCTTGGCAGAGGGGTATTGAAGAAAGACCATGATTGACTATGCTGAAAAATTTTAGCGACGGGGCAAAATTATAGAAACAGGGCAGCGGCGAATGGAGAGAGGCATGGGGGTAGATACCATCAAGCCATACTCCTCAAATTACAGGTTCCATCCACCAATTCAGTGATTATCAGTGATTAATAGATTTACATACCTAAGCTAAAACTGCGTCCAAATAGATAGCTTAAGCTTTGAACAGTGTAGCTCCTAAGGCAAAATCCCAGCAGCATGAAAATGCTCAACATCACAGCAACCCAGCATCTGGCAACACGTCATGGTTTGGGTACCATTGCCCCCACATCTCATCACTCCCTGAATATTGCCCCTACCAATTAATTGGGATTTTGGGCTACTGACCGTAAAATAATTCAAATGGACAATCATGAGGGTTGCATCCTATGGCTCAAACGATCTCTCCGCCAGCAGACACACTAGCGGCGGCATTGGATGTAGAACTCAAAGACGTCGTCAAAATCTTTGGGGATGAGACGGCAGTTCAAGGCCTTAATTTACAGATTCGACAGGGAGAGTTCTTTAGCATCCTCGGACCATCGGGATGTGGAAAAACCACTACACTCCGTATGATTGCTGGGTTTGAGACACTCACCTCCGGCGAGTTAACAATTCAAGGGCAATGTATGAATGGCGTACCTGCCCACCGCCGTTCAGTCAATACTGTATTTCAGAGCTACGCTTTGTTTAATCACATGAGCGTATGGGACAACGTAGCATTTGGCCTCAAAATCAAAAAAACTGCCAAGTCTGAGCTGCGCCACCAGGTAGGGGAGGCCCTCAACTTGGTGCAAATGGAAAGCTTTGCCAGACGGTTTCCCAATCAGTTATCTGGAGGCCAAAAACAGCGGGTGGCTTTGGCCCGTGCCCTTGTGAATCGCCCCGCAGTGATGCTTCTGGATGAGCCATTGGGAGCTTTGGATTTAAAGCTGCGCAAACAGATGCAAGTTGAACTTTCGAACCTGCACCAACGTTTGGGGATTACCTTCATCATGGTGACCCACGACCAAGAAGAAGCACTTTCCCTATCTGATCGCATTGCGGTGATGAAAGATGGCTGCATCGAACAGGTGGGCTCGCCCAATGAAATCTATGAACACCCCACAACCGCATTTGTCGCTGACTTTATCGGTGATACCAATTTACTCTCAGGACAAATTCAAAACCAGCCGCTAACGCTGGTCACCGCCAACGGTCTTCAGGTAGCTCTTTCCCCCTCATCTACAGACTTGAAGCAGCTTAACGGTAGCAGCTCAGTGGATATTAGTATTCGCCCTGAAAAAATTCACCTGAGAGCTAAAACTGAGACAGCAAAACCTATCAACCATGACAACTGTTATGCAGGTGAAGTTAAACACACCCTATACACAGGTCCCCATATTCATTGCATTATTGAATTAGCTACAGGTGAACAGTTGCGCGTGCTGCAACCAAACCATATGACGTATCAACCAGGAACTCCCGTCCATGTATCTTGGGCTGCCCCTGACTGCCAGGTCCTTATAGACCATAGCCCCACATAATCAAGGTTATCGATAACTCAGCTACTCCTGATTTCAAAACCAAGTCGTTCCTACTCCCTGATAACGATCGACATGAACAAATTCCGATTTCCCAATAGCCTAAGGTCAGGAAGTGGTTCTAAAGTATTCATGGTGTCTGCTTAGAGGAGAGAAAGACTGTGCCCCGCCGACTATCCCGCAATTCATCTTTGTTTTCGCGTACGTCTCGTCGCCGTTTTTTGCAAGGCTCTGTAGCAGCCCTAGCTGGAGTCGGTCTGTCGAACTGTCGCCGCACCATCGGCGAGACCACCGAAACACCCCCCAGTGCTGATACGACTGATTCAGCCCCAGCCTCTGGCACACTACACATTTATACGTGGGCTGATTATACAGACGATGAACTCGCTGCACAGTTCACTGAAGCCACTGGAATAGAAGTCAAAATCGACGTCTATGATTCCAATGAAACCATGTTGGCTAAGATGCAGGCCGGTGGTGGAGCGAACTACAGTTTGCTTTATCCGTCAGACTACATGGTCACTGAGATGATCGGTCTAGGTATGCTCACCGAATTGGATAAGTCTCGACTCGTAGGCTTAGACAAAATGCGGGAGAAGTGGAAGAGCCCTGTATACGATGAAGACAATACTCACAGCATTCCTTACAGCTGGGGCACCACAGGTCTGCTTTATAACTCTGAAGTCCTGACTACAGCACCTACAGATTGGGATTATCTCTGGGATAACAGTGACGTCCTATCGCGCAAAATGACCATGCTTGACGATGTGCGCGAAACCATGGGGGCAGTTCTTAGCTCCTTGGGATATTCCTATAACGCCACTGACCCTGCCCAACTAGAAGAGGCCTACCAGAAACTGCTTGAGCTCAAGCCTTCTCTAGCATCATTCAAGTCATTTGGCTGGCAAGACGAACTACTGAGCGGTGACTTATTACTGTCCATGGTGTATTCAGTAGAAGGTATCCCAGTCAGTCTTGAAAACCCCAATTTCAAGTACGTGATTCCAGAAAGTGGCTCCTCGGTTTGGACAGACACCATTGTGATTCCCACATCTGCGCCTAATGTGGAGGCGGCATATGAGTGGATTAATTTCAACCTACAGCCCCAGGTTTCAAAAGATACGGTAGAGCGTTTGTTCTTTGCCACGCCTAATGGAGAAGCGATGACGATGCTCTCCCAAGAGCTTCTGGACAATAAAAATTTATTCCCTCCCGAGGATATCCTAGCCAAGTGCGAAGGCATTGCTCCGGTTGGTGAGGCTAACGCCCTTTACGACGAGTACTGGACTAAAGTTACCAGCGCCTAAAGTAATGGATAGAGGTATTGGACCAACAGCGGCCTTACCAAAAGCCCTGAATATGGCCACCATTGGACAGAAGCTCAGGGCTAGTGTAAGGCCGTTAGGATTATTAGGACCAGCAGGGATATGGCTGTTGCTGTTAATTGTGCTGCCAACCTTGTTGATTGGAGAGTTGAGCCTGGTACCCGGCCTGAGACCAGGCGAGGCAATTGAAGGTTATGGCCTACTCAACTATCTCAGAATTTTAGAACCTACTTATCTACAGGTTTTACAGCGCTCAGCTACATTTGCAATGGGCACCACATTATTGTGCTTACTCCTGGGCTTTCCAGTGGCCTACTGGCTAGCCCTCATGGCACCTAAGCGATGGCGGAACTTGCTATTGGTGCTATTTATTTTGCCCCTTTGGACATCATCATTGCTGCGCACCTATGCATGGATCACGCTACTCAGACGATCTGGGGTGATTAACCTGGTCTTGAGCACCCTGGGATTACCAACTCAAGACTTGATGAATACACCCTGGGCCGTGTATATCGGCATGACCTATAGTTTTCTGCCCTATATGGTGCTAATTTTATATGCCTCTCTGGAGCGGTTAGATTTGCAGCTCCTGGAAGCAGCTGCCGACCTAGGCGCAAATCCGCGCATAGCGTTTTGGCGCGTCACTGTGCCTCAAACCATGCCAGGAATTGCGGCTGGCTGCTTGCTGGTGTTTGTTACCAGCCTGGGTGATTTTGTGGTGCCCACTCTGCTGGGAGGTCCCAACAGTATGACTATCTCCCGATTGATCTATAACCAGTTTTTGGGAGTAGCTCGTAATTGGGGATTTGGTTCTGCACTGAGTATGGTGTTGATCTTGATGGTGAGCTTAGCGATCGCACTTTTACTCAAATATGGCGATCGCAACCCTGAGCTTTATTCATGAAACCTGCTGCCTCTACCAATCAGAAAACTGAACGCAAGCTCCCGTCATGGCAGGCCATGCTGACCCTGGCCATGTACAGCTTTATGTACATCCCCATTATTATTTTGGGAGTGTACAGCTTTAATGAGTCGCGGTATGGCGCTATTTGGAAGGGGTTTAGCCTCACCTGGTATCGCAAGTTGCTAGGTGATGAGCGGCTGTTTTTTGCCCTGGGCGATAGTCTCAAAATTGCCCTGTGCGCTGTTGCGGTCTCTTCGGTGCTCGGCACGTTAATGGCCGTGGGGTTATCGAAGTATCGATTTCCAGGTAAATCGCTGTATACCGGCATTTCCTATTTGCCGCTAATTATTCCAGATATTGCGATCGCAGTCGCTACACTGGTCTTCTTAGCATCTGTAGCCATCCCACTGAGTTTATGGACAGCCATAGCCGCCCACATGGTGTTCTGCTTGGCCTACATTGCCATTGTTGTCTCTAGCCGCCTCAAGGGATTAGATCCCAACCTAGAAGAAGCCGCCTTAGATCTAGGTGCCACCCCTACCCAAGCCCTAATCAAAGTCTTAATCCCGCAGCTAACACCAGCCATTTTGTCAGGGTGTTTGCTAGCCTTTGTTCTAAGCATGGACGACCTACTGATTTCTAGCTTCACTGCAGGTGGGGCAAATCCGCTACCAATTGAAATTTTCAGTCGTGTCAAAACGGGTATTAAACCTGACATCAATGCCTTGAGCGTGTTACTCATTCTCGTCTCAGGTTTGATTGCCGCACTCTCAGAGTATTTTCGCTGCAAAAGTGATAATGCCTAAAAATCTTCTGAATATACTTTTATTTAACTTGAATTAAATCACCTAAAAGCGTGCCAAGGATCACAGGTTTAGACACTAAAAATCACGGTGAAAACCTTGCCCAGAGAGCATATTAGGAGTAGACATAAAAGTTCTCTTCAAAGACTTTATAACTCACTAATTTCTGTTTCCTGTAGTTGTCCTTCGAGCCAATGCCATGCTAAACCACAAAGCTACGACCCAGTCCCTAGAGGGTCTCATGCAAACAATCCTCAATCGTCGCCGAATCAATCGCGAAACTCAACAGGCACTGATGGCATCATTGCTCGGCAAAGCACAACTCAACAGCCATGAACAGGCACAGGTACAAAAAATCTTTGAGGCGATCAGCCAAGGTCGCCTACGAGTGATTGACTAAACTCAGACCTAGGCTTGATCGCTTTCCTGACTCTCTACATCCTTAGCTTCCACATCGGGTATAAAGTCAGGACGTGCCGCATCTTCCCAACCTGGAGGACGCTTGGAGTTGTACCAAGCGAGCGAGCCAATTACAACAGCAGCAATAAAGCCAACTACGTAAACTAATTGAAAGTAATACATGGGGATGCCCGATGCACCTACTTCCCCGAACAAAAATGCCATAAACCAGCCTAACCTCTTCTAAGATGCTTAAATTATATAAACGCGCAAAAAACGCAACGCATCTAAGCAATTATTTACATTTTATATTTTACTCCGCAGACGCTCCTGAATCCACTGGACTTGGCGCTGGCGCAACTGGAGCTGGGGCCGGGGCCGCCGGAGCTGGGGCCGGAGCCGCCGGGGCCGCTGGAGCCGAGGGTTCTGGAGTTGGGGCCGGAGCAACAGGAGCAGGCTCTGGCGCAATCGGCGCGGGGGCAGCCACTGGCTCAGGGTCAGATGACGTAACCGCTGGAACAGTCGGGGCCGGGGCCGGGGCCGGAGCAACAGGAGCAGGTGCTGGGGCCGGACGACTGCTACGACCCACTTCCGGTTGTCTTCTTGGAGCTGCAGGCTCGGAAGATGCCGCTGCTGGGGCTGAATTTTCGACAGGTTCAGGTTCTGAACGCTGTGGAGGGGAAGCTTGGGGCTCAGGTTCACTCGAAGAACGGCTGCCTGCCTTGTCTGCCACAACTTTCCTTGGTTTTATGGGTTTTGCCTCAATTGACCCCTTCCGACCTGACAAACGGGGTAGTTCTGGGAATTTTTCCACTGGCAGATCTTCAATGAATTGAGAAACAAACTGCCGCCAGGCGTAAGCCGCTGTACTACTTGCCCCGCGAGTGGGGCTACTATCATCATTACCAAACCAAACACCCACCACCAGCTGAGGCGTAAAACCGATAAACCACAGATCTCGATTTTTCTCAGAGGTTCCTGTTTTTCCTGCTATTTGTCGACCACTAATATAGGCGTTGCTACCAGTGCCACCGTCAACTACACTGCGCATCATCCAGGTCATGATGGCGGCGGAGGTTTCATCAATGGCCGCCTTAGGCTCATCGACAAACTCATACAGCACTTCGCCAGTACGGTTGGTGATTCGCTTAATGCCGTGGGCCTCCACATATTTACCATTGGCAGCTAATGTACCGTAAGCATTTGTAAGCTCCAGCAAATTCACCTCTGAAGACCCTAAGGCCAAGGAATAAGCGGGCAATAAATCTGATTTAATGCCCATCCGTTTAGCTAAGGCAATCACGGGTTCAAAGCCAACTTCCACCAGAACCTTAACGGCCACAATGTTAATGGAGGATGCTAACGCCCTACGGAGTTCAACGTTACCGCTAAAGCGATCGCCGTAGTTTTTAGGCTCATAACCATCGACAACATAGCGGGCGTCAACATAGCCCTTATAGGGAGACATGCCGCTTGCGATCGCAGCACTATAAACAAATGCCTTAAACGTAGAACCAGGCTGGCGCTGAGCTTGAGTAACCCGATTAAACTGACTGTCCTCGAAGTCAGTGCCCCCCACCATTGCATGAACCTGACCAGTCTTAGGATTCAGCGCAACAATTGACCCTTGCTCAAAGCGCTGCCAGCCACTATACTCTTCCAAGACTTCTTCCAGTGTGGTTTCAGCCGCCCGCTGCCATTTAGGGTTCAAGCTAGTTTCCACCACTAGACCACCTGCCTCAATCTCGTCTTGAGAAATCAGCTGAGGCAATTGCTTCTGCACATAAATAGTGAAGTAGGGAAACTCACTATAGAGAAACTTAGGCTCGTTGGGCGTAGTCGTTACCTCACTCTCATAAGCTGTATCGGCCTGGGCCTGAGAAATCACTCCATTTTCCAGCATCCGACTAATGACTTTATCCCGCTGCTGACGGGCCGCCGCTTCATCCACCAGCGGCGAGTAAAAGCTGGGAGCAGGAGCCATGCCCGCAATCAGAGCAATTTCCGAAACCGTCAGCTCTTCAACCGTCTTACCAAAATAAATCCAGGCAGCATCGGCCACGCCGTAGGCACCTGCCCCTAAATACACCAGATTTAGGTAGCGCTCTAGGATTTTCTCTTTGCCTAATTCTTGCTCTAATTTATTGGCAAGTAAGGCTTCTCGAAACTTTCGCTGAAAGCTCCGGTCTTGGTCCAAAAATATGATCCGGGCGACCTGCTGCGTAATTGTGCTGGCCCCTTCTAACAACTGCCGATTACGCAGGTTAGAGTTAATGGCCCGAGCAATACCCTTGTAGTCAATGCCATTGTGCTCGTAAAACCGACGATCTTCAGAGGCAATAAACCCCTGGACTAACGTATCTGGAATATCGTCAAACTCCAGATATTCCTGGGTCGCCGGACCAATTTTTTGAAGAACACTACCATCATCGGCCTTAATGGTGATGGTACCCGTACGCTCAAAGGTCAAAGCATCGGACACATTGGGCAAATTGGCATCGGCTTCTTGCCAAAATCGATAGCCACGGGCTGCTGGCCCAGCTATACCAGCTCCTGCCAACAGCGCCAGCCAAAACAAAACGCTCTTATAGAGAGGCTTAGGCCGTTTCTGTTTAACAACTTTAGTAGCACCTACAGAAGCTGTTTTAAACCGATCATTTTTGACTTTGCCAATCCAATTAGCCACGTTAAAGAAACCCTACCTAACCCATTTTCAAAAATGGTTACCTTGTTAGCACCCGTTGGTTCGCTTTGCGATGAGAATTTGCACCTGAAACTAACAAAACCTGGTTGACATATCTTGACACACCTCCAAAAAGGCTATCAGAATCTGACCTAACTCACCAAATAATCAGTGTGGCCAAGCGCCAAACCCAAAATCAGCATACCAATTACTAAAAATGGCTGAGCACTTGCCTGATATTTCACGTCATTAGCCAACGGATCCCGCAGAAAATACATGTCTTGAAAGGTTATTTGCGGAATAATCATCAAGATTAAAAGCACTGCATAGAGATTCTTGTGAATAGCGATCAGGTAAGTGGCCATGCCGGCTTGGAAAATATCGATCATTAGGACACAGATCCAAGCGGCAGTCCCCACACCAAACATCACTGGTAAAGACTTAAGGCCCAGAGCCTCGTCACCCTCAACACTCTTAAAGTCATTGACAACAGCAATCCCTAGACCAGCCATGCTGTAGAGCAATGTCAGCACAACGACAGTGGGATTAAGCTGACCAAACAGAGCATGTCCCGCCCACCATGGCAAAGCAATGTAGCTAGCACCTAGGGCATAGTTACCAAGCCAACCATTCTGCTTGAGCTTAAGCGGTGGAGCAGAGTAGATGTATGACACAAATGAACCGCCTATTGCCAGCGCTGTCAAAATCGGAAAATCATGACTTGCCCAACGGTCCAAACCGTAGGCGACTGCTATTCCCCCCAGCAACAACACCCAAATTTGCAGCTGCACCTGCCCGAGGGCAATTGCCCCAGAGGGGATAGGACGATAAGGCTCGTTAATGGCATCTAGCTCTCGATCGTAATAATCATTGATGGTCTGGGTATACCCTGTCAGCAGAGGTCCTGCCATCAACATGCAGGCTAAGGATGCCAACACATGGTCCACACTCCAGACAAAATGCCCTGATGAGGCCGCACCACAAAGGACGCCCCAAATCAGAGGAATCCAGGTGATTGGCTTCATTAACTGCAGACGAATTTTCCAAATAGACGTTTCACCATCGGCGGCACCTTTCATCCCCAATAGCTGACGAGCCTTGGAACCTTCTGATGCTGCCGATACCTGGTCATCGGCGCTGGACGTTACTGGAGAAGAATTGTCAGCCATAGCTTCGAAGGTATTAGCAGTGGTATTAACAAAGAAATGATCAAAACCTTACCCAAAGGTCAAGATGAGATAGCCAGATTGAAACTTAGCTCCAGTCACCGAACGACCGTTCAAAGACTTCGGCAGGCTTAAGTTCCGACGCTGGTCCCCAGCTTCAATGGTGACTTCTGGGCCATATTGAGTGAGCTGAATCTGTTTTTTATCAAAGCTTGGTAAAAACAGACGGACGGTATTACTAGATAAATCAATCTCTACAGGGGCTGGCACTGAAGGAGCCGCCATATAATCTGGCAAAGAATTCATCAAAGGCTGCCAGTCGCTGGACTGAGGCAACGTATGGACCGGCAAAGGCTCAAAATCTTGACTAGTATCAGCACGATTCAGCAAGACTCCACCCACAGTCATTTCTATTTGCTGAGCGGCCCCCCAAAGGTAGCGAGCAGTTGCGATCGCAACCTGCTCACCGGTAGATACCAGATAAGCTCGCACTCGCATCGGGTCTTTAACGGCAGCAATGCCCTTAACTACCAGATTTGTACTTTCCGCCACTTGGGGCTGGTCAAATAAATCACCAGACATACCACCGCTAAGCACTGCACCAGCAATGGGCTGCACAAAGGGCATTACTGATTTAGAGAATTGTGATTCCTGGAATACTTGCTTGAATCGTCGGAAGTACCAGTCTATGCCCGCTGGCATCCCCCACATTCGTAGACTCGCCTGATTTCCTGGACCATCATGGACGATGACATCATAGTCGCTGCTGGCATCGTATTCCCGCAGCGCATTGAGGGTAAGCGCCTGGTCCATCCCTGGCAACAAACTCAGCTCTTGACCATATACGGCTTTGAAAAAGGGATCCCTTAGATATTGGGCTTCAAGCTTTTTTAACTGCTCCCAATTTTGTCCCAGGAGCTGTGTAAATTGCAGCTGAACCACCGATAAAGTCGGAGACACTGGCTTAGGGGCGGCTGTAACAGCATGGCCTAAAAGCAGACCAAACCCTGGCCCAGCATCTTCAGTGACCAGCAACACACGCTGCCCCTGGGTCGATAGTTTTTTGGCGGTTGCGATCGCAGATGTTGAGCGACCACTGCCTCCCTTGCCTAAAAACGTAAGAATTAGCGCCATCAGTGATAAATACAGAACTAGCGGATGATCTGAACAACTCTAATTAGGGGCACCTAGAAATAGGTGCCCCTATGTAATAGTCAAACAGACATGCTCAATAACGGCTTAGGTCGTTTGCTTCAGTTCATCTTCAAAAAACCAGCTAGAAAACTGATCTGAAAACTCAACGACAACGCCCACACCACTGCCATCAACCATTTTGAACTGAGTAATCGTGCCCTCTTGCCCTAGACGCTTGGCAACGTTATCAGACACCCGATCTCGTACGCGTACAACTTTTACCTTTTGTCCGATATCCAAAGCCATACTCCAAGATTCTCCTCTCTGGGTAAGATTGACAAATATTAAGAATTAAAACTAATCCTCAGTCTATCAGTGTCTTGCTCTTTGTAAGCTATCCTGAAGAACTGTTGCTGGAGCCATGCCAGCGAGCGCTCTATTTATTTTTTGTCTACTTTACGGAAGCACCTATGCTGGCTAAGCGAATTTTGCCCTGTCTTGACGTCAAAGCGGGTCGCGTTGTGAAAGGCATTAATTTCGTAGAGCTGAAGGATGCAGGCGATCCAGTTGAGCTCGCTCAAGCCTATAACGCAGCAGGAGCCGACGAGCTAGTCTTTCTGGACATTACAGCCACCCATGAAGATCGCAACATCATTTTTGATGTCGTCTATCGGACGGCAGAGCAGGTCTTTATTCCTCTGACCGTCGGGGGTGGCGTTAATTCGGTTGAAACCATCAAGGCCCTTTTACGAGCTGGAGCAGATAAGGTCAGCATCAACTCTGCCGCTGTTCGTAATCCTGACTTTATTCAAACAGCCAGCGATCGCTTTGGTAGTCAGTGCATTGTGGTTGCCATTGATGCCAAACGCCGCTCTGATAACTCAGGGTGGGATGTCTTTGTGCGGGGTGGTCGAGAAAATACTGGGCTAGATGCGATCGCATGGGCTCAAGATGTTGTCGACCGAGGTGCTGGTGAACTGCTGGTGACAAGTATGGATGCTGACGGCACTAAAGCCGGATACGACCTAGATCTGACCCGCACCATCGCTGAAGTAGTGAGCGTTCCAGTGATCGCATCAGGGGGGGCTGGAACCTGTGAACATATTCATGAAGCACTAACCAGGGGTCAAGCAGAAGCGGCCCTACTGGCATCCCTGCTACATTACGGTGAGCTTACAGTCGCAGAAATTAAAACTCATTTAGCAGAAAAAAACGTAACCATCAGGCCCTAAGGCCAGATTCGAGTTCTCAAAAACCTTATACATCAGATACTTCAACCAATTCTTTCGGACTTATAAAATATTGCCGTTAGACAAGGTGCTTTTATGATAACTCTGTTACAATATGTAAAAGATAATAGTAAATCTTTAAGGCCTACTTACTTCTTAATCGATGACTCTTCTCATAATAGCCATCGTTACCGGTTTAGTTTTTTGGGCCCTACGTCTCATGGATAGGGCTTTAGTCAGCCAAGAGTTCTCTCTCATGCTGGCAGGTTTTTTGGTGGCGTCTGCTGCCGCCGCCATGGTCGGTGTTTACTTTCTTATGAGCGATTACATGGTGTACATGCACCAGAGTGAGCTTTTATTGAAAGACCAATATCCGTCTGGTTTCCTAATATTGGATGAACAGATATCGTCCTTAGATGCTGAGCTGTACTCACTTGATGTAGCAAGCTTACCTAAGTAGCAGCCTTAATACTGTTACTTGAATAGTTCTGACCAGGTAGCTGGCCCAACGACACCATCTACCTCTAAGCCGACTCGACGTTGAAACTCCTGTACTGCTTCCTCTGTGAGAAAACCAAACACACCATCAATAGGCCCTTGGTAAAGATTGAGGTCAGCCAAACGATTTTGTAAACGGCTAACATCAACTCCAGAATCATCTAGCTGCAAAATTGGCACATTGCCTGCCGTCGCAACGATGGTGTCTTCAGCCAATGAATCGTCGTTGCTATCATCATCTGACACGGTTGCTGTCTCGTCAGTTGCGTCTGCGGAAACCTGCGGTTCGATAGGCTCTGTCAAATTTTCTGGTGTGGGCAATAACCGACGCCATGTTAAAGGTCCGACCAATCCATCCGCAGCCAATCCCGCATCGACTTGAAATTGACGAACAGCTTCCAGGGTCATCTGTTCATAGGTACCATCTACAGCACCGGAATAGTAGCCCATCAGCGCTAACATCGCCTGCACTCTTTTGACGTCAGAACCTGTACTGCCCGGTCCTAAAACTGAACCTGCTTGTTTGAGGGAAGTAGTTCCGGCAGCATTCAATTCATCGCTTTGCTCTGGGGATGAACCCTCTATTTCCGCCAATACAACTGTTGACATCAATCCCGCAACAGCTGCTGACAAACAAAGATTAGAGATCGTAAATAAACCCCAACGTTTCATGTGAAGAGCTCACCATAATGTGTGGCATGGGCATAGACCAATCAAGTTTAACGCCCAGTCAAAGTTAAACAATACGATGGCACAGCATGCTGATTGCGTCCAGATAAATTGATATTTCTAGGTATTAGACATAAGCCCTGTAACGTTATTGGGTTCATTACAATCTGCTCAGTCTTACTCCAGAGAAACTATGCCGACTATATCAATCGCCGCTAAATTTCACGGGAGTCTGATGGGAGCCTATCTAGGCCATAGCTATGGGGCTGGTTATCGAGGCCCGTGGCTGCCTCTCCATGAGAGCCCCCTATATCAATCATGGCTGCACGGTATACAGCAAAACCTATTGCAGCCAACACCCACAGATGCTAATCCGCTCCTAGGGCTACCCTGGTTGTTACATCATCACGATAACAGCGATGCCCGTCATCGTTGGCTAGCGCAAATCATAGAGTCAGGCCATCACACCGAGGCTATAAGTGTGACTGAGACTATGGCAACTCTTGGCATATTGGGTGACTGCTTAGCATGGCTCATGCACTACAATCCAGTCACTCAACACTCACCTCCATTGCTGAGTCAGCACCTCAGCCAACAGCTATCCGACTATCCAGCCAGTCTTATACCCCAAGCCCAGCACATCATCGAGTGCTTAGATCCCCCGTCACCCACACTCAATCTTGAAGCGCTGGATCCTCAGCCCTCAGCGATCATGGTATTAGCCATCCAACAATCCCTAAGTTACCGAGAAAATTTGGCCTTAGCGATCGCACACCCAGACATCGTCACACCAATACCAGCAATGATTGGCTGTTTACTTGGCGCTTGGGGCGGTATGTCGGTTATTCCAACTAGGTGGATACTGACAATCCCCCCTGAGCAAAGGCATTCCCTTGAGCAAATTGCTAGCAAACTCTATCGCCATTGGGCTGGTATTGCTAATATTTCAGCCAACTGCGAAGTATTCCCCCTAGATTTATAGGCTCTGCCCCCTCTCTTAAAATAGAGCTAGCTATAATAGCTGCATGGGTATGCTAAGCATCTTCCAACACAGTTGCCCATTAAAGCTGAGGATGAAAAGAGTGGTACGCTTAGGCGACTGCTTATTTAAAGTTAGTAACACTGACCGACTCAGATTGGCACAGTGTTGTTTAGGGTGCATGTTCAGCACTGAATCGTAGGATTCAAATGCGTTCTTTTAGACAATGTATGGGTAATTATTAGCTCAACAGAATCTATAAGAATATGGCCAACGTTCTAGTTAATGAGCCCTAATAAACCAAAGCGTTGACTGTTGATTGTTTGAGACATCTAGGGTACTTCCAGGGGCAATTTATTGCCCTCCATCACCTTTATCAGGTGTCTAACGCTATTAGGCCACTAAATCAGCGGTGTTTCACACCTGTAGCTCATAATGGCAGCCTTGGTTGTTGAGGCCTTTCATGCAGTCGGTGACATTCATGGTCAAAGCAGTTTGGCAACGTTTGCGTACTTCGGTTGGCTGGTGCAAAACTCAGTTACCTCAAGTTTCGACGTCTTTGCGTCAAAGATCTAATACATCAATCCGTCAGTCTACCAAGTCAGGCAATGATTCGACGGGGCGTTACGTTATTTCCCGTCACAATCCCTTCAACCAAACTCAAATTGCCATTGTATTCACAGTGTTGCTGCTGACAGCCATACTGGGTCAGCGATTTTATAACCAACCGGCATTGACTGTAAGCACTATCGCTGCCGACACCTTCATAGCGCCCTACAACGCGACTTTGCCAGACATGATCACCACTGAGGCCAACCGCCAAGCGGCCCGCAGTGGCTCTATTATTGTTTTGCAGGTTGATCAAGCAAAGACAAAAGCGATTCTAGAAGAAGCCAACGGCATCTTGAGCCAGGGTAGTACGTTACGGCAGCAGGCTGGTGATATCCCTTATATTTCAACAGCTCAGTTATCAACTAGAACCCAGCAACATCTACGCCAAACCACGTCAGAGGAGTGGACGGAAATTTGGAGTTTGACTCAGATTTCCACACTGACAAGCAGTGTCTTACAACAGGGAACCAATGGCGCACTACAAGGACGTCTCAATAATTTAGAAACTAATCAGCATATTGCCCTCGACGAGCTATTACGCCTAAGAGACCGCACCTCTCCCCAGTCCATGGCAGCTGTACGGAGTCAGGTGGATGCTAATCGACAACAGTTAGCAGCCACTAAACCCAAACTACAGAGTCTGACGACTCGTGATGGTGGTCAGCCATTAGACACCAGACTTTTTGATTTAAGTGAGCCCAGTTGGCAAGCTGTTCAAACCACCAGCCGCTTAGTCTTAAATCGAATGCTGACCCAAGGTATTCATGAAGGTACACCGATCGCACTATGGCAGCAGGCCATCGAGACTCAGCTCCAAGGGACCTTAGATTTGGCAGATTCCACTATTCTTAATCGCGATGAGCTGCTAGCCCAAGAAACCATCGCCAAGGAAATCACCGCCAAGATCATTAGCTCTGTTTTACGCCCTAATCTGATTGAGGATCAAGAACAAACGCGTTTACGGGCTGAACAGGTGGAAAATGAGGTCCAAACAGTAACTGTATCTATTGAGCAGGGTGACGCGATTGTCGAAAAAGGAGAGGCCATCACCCAAGGAGATTTTGTCTTGCTGGATCATTTTAATATGACCCAGCGACGCATTAACTGGTTAGGTTTTGCTGGCTTTGGTGGATTAGTGAGTGTCGGTGTTGGCTTATTGCTATGGATCGACCATTGGCAAGCAGGGGGGCTACGGCAGCGCGATCATCTATTGGTGCTGTGTCTCATTGTCAGCGTCGCTGTGTTAATGGCCCTGAGAATACCTGGCTTAGGGTTACCAGCTGTTGGCCTATTACTGGGTAGCTTTTATGGCTACATTTTGGGAGCAGTCACCATTGTCCTATTGGTGATTCTATTACCAGTAGGGGGCTCAGTCGCCTTTTTATCTCTATTTTCAGCAGCCTGCGCAGCGTTGGTAGGGGCATGGATTGCACCACGGTTGCGATCGCGAGAAGAATTTGCCCTACTAGGTGGTGTGGTCGGTCTCACCCAAGGTGTCATTCACCTAGTCTTGACCCTCATGTTCAACAGTGTTGCCGCCTCCCTTTGGTACACCGTCATTCGTGATTCAGCTCTGTTTGGGGTCTACGGTATCGCCTGGAGTATTGTTGCTCTGGGGGTAAGCCCCTATCTAGAGTCAGTATTTGATGTGGTCACCCCCATCCGTCTGGCTGAATTATCCAACCCCAATCGTCCTCTCCTCAAACGTCTAGCGGCGGATGCCCCTGGCACATTTCAACACACCATGTTTGTGGCTAATTTGGCAGAGGCTGCTGCCCGTGCCTTGGGTCACAATGTTGAGCTTGTCCGCGCAGGGACGCTTTATCACGACATTGGCAAGATGCATGATCCTTTAGGATTCATTGAAAACCAGATGGGAGGACCTAACAAACATGATTTGATCGACGATCCATGGGTCAGCGCTGACATTATCAAAAAGCACGTAACAAAAGGGTTAGTCATGGCTCGTAAACATCGACTCCCCAAGGCGATTCAGGCCTTTATTCCTGAGCATCAGGGAGCCATGCTGATCAGCTACTTCTACTATCAGGCCCAGGAAATTGCCAAGGAAAATCCTGAGATGGAGATCCGCGAAGAAGACTTTCGCTATGATGGCCCGATTCCCCAATCTCCTGAAACCGGCATTGTCATGCTGGCAGATTCATGTGAAGCGGCATTGCGATCGCTCAACAAAGAAGCCTGCGCCGAAGAGGCCTATGCCATGGTGAACAAAATTCTTCGCGCTCGCTGGAAAGATAAACAGTTAATTGACTCTTGCCTCACCCGGAAAGACATGGACATCATCGCCAATGTATTTGTGCAAGTGTGGCAGCAGTTCAACCACAAACGCATCGCCTATCCCAAAGGCGCACTAACCGCAAGGTAAGGCTGGCTAGGAAATGGTATAAGCCCTTAGAGCTCTTGACTCACCTGCATCTGACGCCTCAACCGTTGCCCCAAAATGCCGTACTTAGGGGCAAACACCATGGCTAAACCAAACAGAACAGTCATTAGAACAACAATGCTGCCCCCCGTCGAAACATCCAGGTGATAGCTCAGATAGGTGCCTAAAACACAGGAAAGCACACTGGTAGCAACTGAGATCGCTAGCATATGGTCAAACCTATCGGTCAGTAGATAGGCTGTGGCTCCTGGCGTCACTAGCAGGGCAACCACCAAAACAATGCCTGCTGTTTGCAAGGCTGTCACAATAGTCAGCGCTAGCACCGACAGCAGCGTGTAGTACATTAGCTGAGTGTTGAGACCAATGGCTTTGGCATGGTTAGGGTCAAAACAAAAAAGCAGCAAATCCTTACGGCGCAGCAGAATGATCACTAATGTGACGATACCTGCTATTAAGGTTTGCACGATATCTGACCGGGAAATCCCCAACACATTGCCAAACAAAATATGAAACAGGTCTACATTGCTCGGGATTCTGGTGGCTAATACCAGCCCAAAGGCAAAGAAACCAGTGAAAATCACGCCAATGACGGCATCTTCCTTAAGTCGCGTTTGGGATTTTACATAGCCGATGAGCACCGTGGCCCCAAACCCAAAGATAAAAGCCCCCAAGGCAAAGGGTAATCCTATGGCATAGGCCACCACTACACCTGGTACTACTGCATGGGAAACCGCATCACCCATTAAAGACCAGCCATTGAGGGTGATGTAGCAAGACAAGACGGCACACACGACACCGACAAAGGCACTGACCCACAGGGCTTTAACCATAAAGCCAGCCTGGAGTGGCTCGCTGACCCACTGCCAAAGGGGGCTTAAGACTGCTCCACTGATAGCCCATAGATTACTCATAGCGTTGTCTCGATAAATTTACCTTGGATAAACTGCTCAATGGCAAACCGCCAAAGGTCATGGACAGGTTTTCTTCGGTGAAGGTATCGGCGGTGGTGCCTTCGGCCAGAACAGTATGGTTAAGCAGAATGGTGCGATCGCAAAACGTAGAAATCGACGCCAAATCATGGGTAGACACTAAAATCGTGTGTCCCTCTTCACGTAATTGCAGCAGTAGATTGACAATCCGCTTTTCCGTCTTCACATCTACCCCAGTGAACGGTTCATCAAGCAAAATCACTGGGCTATTTTGCGCCATCGCCCGCGCCAAAAATGCTCGTTTTTTCTGCCCCCCCGACAATTCGCCAATCTGCCGCTGACGAAAATCAGCCATACCCACACGGTCTAAACTCTCCGCCACCTGTCGACGATCCTCACGCCCAGGAATGCGCAACATATTCATGTAGCCATAACGCCCCATCATCACCACCTCCGACACACTCACCGGAAAATTCCAGTCCACGTCGTCTGATTGGGGGACATAGGCCATGAGCTGACGCTTTTGCGCCATTTTTACGGAAAGGCCGTCAATGTGTACTCGTCCTTGATTAGGGTTGAGAAACCCCATGATGGTTTTGAACAGCGTGGATTTGCCCCCACCGTTGGGACCAACCAAGCCCGTAATCGTGCCAGGGTAGACATAACAGCTAGCGTTGTACAAAGCCAGGTGGGCATTGCTGTAAGTAACACTAATGTTCTCGACAGTGATGCCAAAAGTATCTGATCGCATCGTTGGCTAAGGAGTAAAGGACAGAGTAGGGTGGGCAATACCCACCAAAACCTATTGCATGTGAATCATATCGATGGGGCAATGCCCACTCTAGAAATTTCCTGGGATGAGAAAGCTATTGGCCCATAGCCAAAACATTATGGTGATAGCAGTCCTTCGCTAATCACCTGCACGTCATATGCCAACAGATCTAAAAACGTAGGTACAGGACCATCAGCCGTAGACAGCGAGTCAACATATAAGTTGCCACCGAACTTAGCCCCGGTGGCTCGTGCCACCTCTCGTTGCCCTTCATCACTAACGGTGCTTTCACAAAAAACAGTTGGAATATCGTTAGCTTGAACGTCTTCAATCACCCCTTGAATTTGCTTAGGGGTAGATTGCTGTTCGGCATTTATGGGCCAGAGATAGACTTCTTGTAGACCGTAATCACGGGCTAGATAAGAAAACGCACCTTCACAACTCACCAAATAACGCTGGTCAACCGGCACCTGAGCTAAATTGACCTGTAACTTTTCATCAATAGCTTGCAGCTGTTCGCTGTACGCGGCAGCATTGGCGTTATAGATCGACTCGTTTTCAGGGTCAAGTTCTACAAACGCCTGGCGAATATTTTCCACATATATCAGTGCGTTTTGAGGAGACATCCATGCATGGGGATTTGGTTTATCGGCATAAGGACCTTCCGAAATAGCAATCGGTTCAATCCCTTCCGTCAAAATCACCGATGGCACATCCTGCACGTTGCCCAAAAACTGCTCAAACCAGCGCTCCAGATTCATGCCGTTATAAAAAATGAGATCAGCATCCTGGGCTTTGGTTAAATCACTAGGTATCGGCTCATATCCATGGATCTCTGCGCCAATACGGGTGATAGATTCCACCCGCAGCTCATCCCCAGCTACGTTTTGGGCCATATCTGCCAAGATTGTAAACGTTGTCAGTACAACTTTTTGGTCGTCAGCAGTCGTGTTCTCAGATGTTGGAGACTCCTGACCACAGGCGGTTAAACCCAACAAGACCGCAATACTAGATGCCCAAAACACTCTGGATGATAGAGGCTTAAATCGATGTACCCACTGTTCGTTGATCATGATCCATTACTGGTGGGATTGACCCACCTTCTTATTTCATAATTACTTCACTTTTCATAATTGTCTCATAATTGAAGAACGCTGTGGAGATGTGAAGCTTAAAATCCGATTAGACTTTTGCAGCCGTCTGGTCTAAAGCTAGGGTTTGAACCAGGAAGACTCTTCCATGCATCGAATCCGCCTTGTTCACGTCGCGAGACAAGGCGGCGGCTGTAGATTTTCCAGTGAAATTTATTGGGACATTGCATTTCAGCAACTGCTACTAGCCGACAAGCATGGGCAATAATCAAGTGCAGCATCTATCAGATGCCAAGATAGCTTTCAATAGAGTTTTGCAAAATTTCTACCAGCTCTGCATCCATAAACTGATATTCATCTGGAATATCAAGTACATGGATAGTCTTGTGGCTCATCAATCGAGGAAATTCAGCCTTGAGTCTATCTTTGTGCTTTTGCTCCATGGCAAAAATCGTATCTGCCCATTGGATATCCTTGGCTGAAACTGTTTTACGGGCTCTAGGGCTAGTACCCGCTGATCGGACATAAATACCTGGCTGTTTTGACCAAACCTTCTCAGCAGTAGGGCTACGCCATTGATTACGACTACAGATGAACAAAATATTCATGTCATCTAGGTCAGGAGAACGGGGTCATGATTGGTGCTATGAGCTCAAGGTGTAGACATGTTTGCAGCAGTTTTAGAGTGCGATCGCAATGCCAGTGTCTTCGGTACAACCACCTGAAATTCACTGCCCTGACCCAATACAGAATTGCAGCGCAACTCACCACCATGCTGGTCTACAACAATTTGATGACTGATAGCTAAACCCATCCCAGTTCCATAACCAACAGGCTTGGTCGTAAAAAAGGGATCAAAAATTTGCTGCTGTAAGGCCTTCGGAATACCTGTGCCATTATCAGCAATAGTGATCACAACATACTCTGGCTGCTCCTCGGTTGTAATCGTAATTGTGCCTGACCCGTGCGTCTCCAAAGCATCAATAGCATTATTGAATAGGCTCAAAAAGACCTGGTTTAACGCCCCTGCATAGCATTGAATTTTAGAGACATTACCATAGCGCTTATCCACCAAAATCTTGGGACGTCTAGCAGTCATATTTAAACGATGTGCCAGCATCATCAACGTATTATCCAATCCCCTATGGATATCGACAGTTTTCACATCTGATTCACCAAAGCGGGCAAATTGTCTCAAGGACTGCACAATCTCTCGAATGCGTTCTGTACCAGTTGTGATGGAGCCAATTAATTTTGGAAAATCTTTCCTGATGTAGGCGATGTCTGCATCCTCGACATCTCTTTGCATGTCAGGTGGCAGCTCAATTGCCTGTGATTGGTAGTGGCTAATCACCAGTAACAAATCTTCCACATACGCTATGGCATGTTCAAGGTTGCCATAAATAAAACCGACGGGATTATTGATCTCATGGGCAATACCAGCCACTAACTGCCCTAACCCTGCCATTTTCTCACTTTGCAATAGCTGAGCCTGAGCCTGCTTCAGTTCGTTTAGTGCTTTTTCCAGTTGACCGGCAGTTCTACGGGCCTCTAATTCGGACGCCATCAGAGCCGCTTCTGATTCCTTACGCTCGGTGACATCCCTCACCATGATGGTCAAAAAGTTGGCGGACCTTAATTGAGAATCAGTGACCAAAACTTCAATGGGGAATCGTCGGCCCTGATTGTGTATGCCAATCGCCATGTAGGCCTCACCTGTACGGCAACCCTGTTGCAAAAACTGTTGCAGGGATTGAAAAGCGGCATCTTGGGACTGCACCAAATCTGTCTCAATCAAAGTAGTTAGGGATTGCCCAATCATCTGTAACCAGTGGCCACCAAAAATTTTTTCAACAGCCGGATTCGTGCTCTGAAGGATCAAGGTGTCAGGATCAACCGTCAAAATGCCATCCGCTGCAGTCATGATAATTGCATTTGTTCTGGCGGTAGATCGGTCTAGAGCATCAACCACCTGGTTATACCAACGGCTAATTTGACCAATTTCTGTCAACGCACTGACTGTCACCCGTCGCTGTAAATTACCGGTTTTCGCATGGGTTTGCATAGTTTCAAATAAGTTCTGAAACTCATTACGCGCACCATGCTCTGACACATTTAAGCCAATGTACTCTTGCTTCAGGGATACCCGTAGCGACGCATACCGATTAAGCAGTAATAAGACTAGCAACGTTACCGTGAATGACCATAGTCCACAAGCCAAAATGCCTGAGCACTGAGCAATAAATTGCTCCCAGCGGTTCAGCCCAGTGTCTAATCGCCCTAAATCACCCAATAATGCAACGGCTAATGTTCCCCAAACACCTGGGCCAAGATGGACAGGAATGACCCCGACTGCATCGTCAATGCGCAGTTTGTCTAGGAGGGCGTCAACGCCTAACATCACCAATCCACCCATGCCGCCAATCAGCACCGCACTGCTCAAAGACACAGCATGACAACTAGCCGTAATCGATACTAGGCCCGCAAGAGAGCCATTCATCACGGCCTTAAACGGCAAATGGTTCTTTTGCACCATGAGAGACCATGTCAAAGGAGCAGTCAATCCCGCCGCCCCTGCTAACAAGGTATTTACCAAAATTCTTGGGACCTGATCATTGAAAGCAAGGGTACTGCCGCCATTAAATCCAAACCAGCCAAACCACATCAGTAGCGCGCCTAAAAAAGCTAAGGGCAGATCTGAACTGGGGGCTTGTTGATCAAAGTTTTGTCGAGAAAAGCGACCAAGACGCGGACCGATGACCAAAACTGCAGCTAAGGCAACCCACCCACCTAAACTATGGACAATCGTAGAACCTGCAAAATCGACAAAGCCTTTTTTGCTTAACCAACCAATTGCAACTGATTGATCTAAACCACCCCAGACCCAATGACCAAATACTGGATACACCAACCCGGATATCAGTACAGCGCTGAATAGATACCCTCGAAATGTCATGCGCTCAGCCACTGCTCCTGAGACGATAGTGACAGCAGTGCTACAAAACATTGCCTGAAATAGAAAGAAAATGAGAGGCCAACTATCCGCTTGGTTAAACTCAGGCAAAAAGTCACTAAAACCCCACCAGCCATACATAGAGGTGCCAAACATCAAGCCGTAGCCAAAGGCCCAAAACATCATGATTGATAGGCCAACATCCGCAATATTTTTAATGGCAACGTTGATGTTGTTTTTGCGACGGGTGGAACCAGCCTCTACACATAAAAAACCCGCTTGCATCAGAAACACTAGGCTAGCGCTCATAACCACCCACAGTGCATCTAATGAAAGCGACATAGTTCTGAAAAGCTAACTATATAAGTACAAACTTCTCTATGGCAGTCCGATCGTCCGGAGACTAACTAGCTTTGAATCCTGATGGGTGAATGCTGATGTGGAGTATCCGATGGATTTAGGTGAGACCACAACACCTCCTTGCTCTCACACCAAGGAGAAGGCAAAACTATTTGATATCAAATAACTCTCAACTAAACACTTCAATACTCGTCAACTCTAGCTCCACAAGCAGACTATAGTCACCGCTTATATGAATAACTTTTACATTGGAAGCAAGACATACTTGCCAGATAAGGAGCAGGGTAAATGCTGAATTCACAATCGATATGGCGTGCCCCTATCGCCAAACTACCCCATAGACCACGTCCCAGTTGAAACCGGTCGCTTCGTTACCGAAAAAACTACAGTTCTGGCCGTGGACACGCTTTAATTAAAAAGCTGCATTGGCGACAAGTGTTTTGAGTTCTGACAGACCCACCCTGCTAATCATCGACGGCCACTCCCTGGCGTTTCGGTCTTACTACGCCCACGCCAAAAGTCGCGATGGAGGATTACGCACATCCAAAGGCATTCCCACTAGCGTTTGCTTTGGCTTTCTCAAGTCCATGAGCGACATGATGGTGGTGGAAAAACCTGACTATGCAGCCGTCGCATTTGACTTAGCTGAGCCCACCTTTCGCCACAAAGCTGCTGATAGCTACAAAGAAGGGCGGCCAGAAACACCAGAAGACTTTATCGAAGATGTAGAAAACCTCAAGCAGCTGTTGACAAGCTTTAAGCTGCCGATTCTCACAGCCCCAGGATTTGAGGCGGATGACGTCATTGGCACGTTAGCAACCAAAGCCGAGAAAGAAGGTTATGCAGTCAGAATTTTGAGCGGCGACCAGGATCTATTTCAGCTGATCGACGATAACGAGCACATTAAGGTACTGCATCTGGGCAGTACCTTTGGCCGCACCAATGGTCTGGCCAAGGAATATGGCATTAAGGAAGTTGAGGAAAAACTTGGCATTAAGCCTAACCAGGTAATCGACTACAAAGCCCTCTGTGGCGATACCTCGGATAATATTCCTGGAGTGCGAGGCATTGGTAAAAAAACTGCCGTCAAGCTGCTGACAGAACACGAAAACTTGGAACGTGTCTATGACGCAGTGCCTGACATGAAGGGTGCAGTCAAGAAAAAGCTGGAAACTGGCAAAGAGGACGCAGACAAGTCCAAATATCTCGCAACTATCGTCACTGATGTTGAACTAGATGTCGATCTAGCGGATTGCAAATTAGAAGGGTTTGACGAAGGCAAGGTCATCCCTCTACTGAAAAATCTGGAGTTTCAGCATTTCATTAATCGTCTGAACAAGTTACAGGAGGCATTTGGCGGCGAGGTTACAGCCACATCAACAAAGGTCTCTACACCGATTGATGATGAGGAAACATCTTTTTTCACCGCAGAAGAAACTGATGCCGCTACCGATGTGGAAGAGGTGGACATTAAGCCACAGATTGTTACTACAGCGGAACAGTTGCAGGCTCTGGTGGCTGAATTAGAAACTCAAACAGATAAAGCTCGGCCCGTGGCTTGGGATACGGAAACGACGGCGATTGAGCCGCTGGATGCTGAGCTGGTAGGGATTGGCTGCTGCTGGGGAGATGGACCAGAGGATTTGGCCTATGTGCCAGTCGGTCATGGTTCAGGAGAGCAGCTACCGTTAGCGCATGTCTTAGCTGCACTCAAGCCAATTTTAGAAAGTGCCGACTATCCAAAATCTCTACAAAATGCCAAGTATGACCGAGCGGTGCTCAAAGGTCAGGGGATTGAGCTAGCAGGTGTGGTGTTTGATACCATGCTTGCCAGCTATGTACTGAATCCAGAAAGCAGTCACAATTTGACAGATATGTCGCTGCGCTATTTGAATGTGGCAGCACAAAGTTATAGCGACTTAGTACCAAAAGGTAAAACCATTGCAGATATTGCGATTGATCAGGTAGCAATTTACTGCGGTGGGGATGTGCACACCACCTATCGGTTAGTGCCGATTTTGCAAGATGAATTAAAGCAGGTGGATGCGATCGCAACCCTATTTCGCGACATCGAAGTCCCCCTCGAAGCCGTCCTTGCCGACATGGAAGCCACCGGTATCCGCATTGACGAACCTTACCTGAAACACTTCTCAGAGCAGCTCGAAGCCGACCTTTACGAGTTGCAAATCAAAGCCTACGACTACGCGGGCGAAGAGTTTAACCTTAGCTCTCCCAAGCAGCTCAGCGTCTTGCTATTTGAAACCCTAGGGTTGAACAAAAAGAAAACCCGTAAAACCAAAACTGGCTACTCCACAGACGCATCTACTCTTGAGAAACTTCAGGGCGATCATCCAGTGGTGGACTGTATCGTCAGCCATCGCACATTATCCAAACTGAAATCCACCTACGTGGACGCCTTACCCAAGCTAGTGCGAGCTGATACAGGCCGTGTCCACACTGACTTTAACCAGGCCGTCACTGCCACCGGTCGCCTGTCCTCATCGAATCCGAACCTGCAAAATATCCCCGTTCGCACCGCCTTTAGTCGCCAAATTCGTCAGGCATTCTTGCCTCAAGAAGGGTGGCTACTAGCCGCTGCCGACTACTCCCAAATCGAACTAAGAATTCTCACCCACCTCAGCGGAGAGTCAGTCTTGGTCGATGCCTATCGCACCGGACAAGATGTCCATAGCCTCACCGCGCAACTACTCTTGGATAAAGAAGAAATCACTTCAGACGAACGCCGCATGGGTAAAATCATCAACTTCGGCGTTATTTACGGCATGGGTGCTGTGCGTTTTGCTCGCGAAATGGGTGTGAGCCGTACGGAGGCCAAGGCCTTTATCGATAAATTTAACGAGCGCTACTCGCGGGTCTTTGAGTACTTGCAACAAATGCAGCGTGAGGCCATTGCCCATGGTTATGTGGAAACCATCTTAGGTCGCCGCAGATATTTCAACTTTTCGAGCAATAGCTTGCGGCCACTGAAAGGCAGATCTCCAGATGAAATTGAACTCAATAAGCTCAAACCGGGTGGCTATGATGCAGGCCTATTACGGGCAGCTGCCAATGCCCCAATTCAGGGTTCTAGTGCTGACATTATCAAAATCGCGATGATTCAGCTGCATGAAGTCCTCAAGGAATATCAGGCCAGACTTTTACTACAGGTCCATGACGAATTGATTTTTGAAATTCCCCCCGATGAATGGCCGGAACTAGAGGAAAAAATCACCCGAACAATGGAATCCGTTGTGAAATTATCGGTGCCCTTAAAGGTGGAAATCAACGCTGGCAAAAATTGGATGGACGCGAAATAATCCGCACATCCATTACGTCACGTAGGGGCCATCCCTTTTGGCTGTCCTCACTCGCTAACGCCATTAACGGACATTCCGCAGGTTAGTCAGCAAATCAAATAATATTTCTGGCAGGGCGCGCCAAGAAATCTGAGGATATTCAGCCGTTCAGGTGAGAGGTTGGAAACCTGAGGTTGCTCATTGAGCCAAGCCAGGTGAATTGCCTGAAACTTCTGAAAAATCCACCGTAAGGACGGCGTTTGAGTCGGTCGCTTGCGTTGGTCGAGAAGGGTTTCATTCGCCTGATCCAAGGCGTGTCTCACCTGCCGTTGAGCTAAAGTGTACACCATCAGGGACAATCCCATGATGGTCGCCAAAGCTACAATGCGTTCAGGTGTTTTGAGAAAAACACTGGAGGTAAAAAACAAGGGATCCTTGAGCATACCGAAGCCTTGTTCAGAGACCGATTGCCCTTTGTAATCGGAGAGAATGATTTCGTCAGTCAAGGTGTCATCATCGATGACATTGGTCGCCAAAATGAAGCGTCCTGCCTTTCGCTTTGCCCGATGAATAGCAGCGTCATCGGCGACGATTTGAGCGGTAATTCGATAGGTGGTGTGGGTAGGTGTCGCCCCTGTTTTCGGGCGTCCTGACTGGGCATAGTGGTGCTGTTCGACCACGTCTAACTGGCTCAAACAGTGATAGGGCCAGCGGGTCGCTAGGGCCTCGGCCTGGCGGCGAGCATCGGCGGCACAATTAAACTCAATGGTCTGTTGACGACGCAGTTGTTTTGTTGCCTTGACGAGGTGTTTGGCAACCTGTTTATCCACCTGTTGGCAATCCGTCTCGACCCGTGTCTGATTCTCGACCACGACCCACCCTTGTCGAATTCCCCCATAGGTTGTGCACACACGAGCCAATCGATAGCCGTCCCGTTCACTTGCCACAAAGGCCTCTGGATCGATCTCAGTAACCACCGATTGGGCGGCGGATAGCGTTAACGGGACACGGGTAATCCAACGCAGTGCCCCCAAAATGGCTAAGTTATCGGCACTGTATAAGGCACTGTCAGCCACCAAGATTCCCTCGACACTCCAGTGCTCTGCAAACGTCTTTAATCGGTCTGCAAACACCGCTTTGTCGGATTGATTGCCACTGGCGACCTCAAACGCTAAGGGGACTCCCCCATCATTCGTACAGATTGTCTCCACTACAAACTGTTTTAAGTCAGGTCGGTGGTCTTTCGAATACCCATGGGTGATTTCAATGCAACCCGGCTCTTTGTTCGCGCTTTCATACGCCCCATGCACACTCAGGCTACTACTATCAAGATGATAACGACGGCTATCTAAGCCAAAGGCTTGATAGGCTGCCATCGAGACGACACTGAACAATTTGCTGGGTCCATAGGCCCACACTTTGTCGAGTAATCGACCCAAGTAATCATCATTCAGATGGGAGGGCGCAATCCCCTCGCCAAGCAGATGCTCCGTTGCTTTGCCCACAAAAAATTCTTCATACAGATACAACGGTGCACTCACAAAGCCTAATCCATTCAGAATCATGGCTTTGATCCCTTGTCCCGGACTCACCTTTTGCTGCACATGGGTCCCTAGACAACCATTCACCAGCGCTTCGAGTCCGATTTGGTCTACAATCCCTGCAATGATGCCTAAGTGATCAATATCCTCGACACGCATCTTCTTTAAGCGGCTCTGCAAAAACGTTACCGCTTAAATTACCTGATTTTCAAACCTAACCTGCGGAATGCGCGCATTAACCAATATCCAAAATCCATAGGCCATCATAAATCCCACAGGCATGTTGATTAATCACCATCGTAGGGGCCATCCTTTGTGGTTGCCCTCGATCGCTAACGCTATTGACCAACATGCAAAACCAATAGCGCCATTATTTTCATGGGAATTTTGGGTTTTCGGTTGATAGCGAAACGTAGCCCAGGGCAGCCACAAGGGCGTGCCCCTACGGAATATCTAATTCAATGGGGGGATTCAGCGTACCCAAACCCATTTAATTCAATTTCAATACCGCCATAAATGCTTCCTGTGGCACATCCACCGTACCGATGGCCTTTAGGCGCTTCTTACCTTTGGCCTGTTTCTTCAACAGTTTCTTCTTACGGGAGATGTCACCGCCGTAACACTTAGACAATACATCCTTGCGCAGGGCTGGAATACTGGCACTGGCAATGATGCGACTACCAATGGCTGCCTGAATTGGGATCTTAAACTGGTGTCTGGGAATTAGCTCTTTGAGCTTTTCTGCCAGCGCCTTACCCACATAGTACGCTTGGTCACGGTGCACAATGGCCGCCAGCGGATCAACCTTATCGCCATTGATCATCACATCCAGCTTCACCAGATAATTCACACGATAATCAATCAGTTGGTACTCCATGCTGGCGTAACCGCGAGACCGAGATTTCATCTGGTCGAAGAAGTCAGTCACCACTTCAGCTAAGGGGATTTCATACACCAGCGTAGTACGCCCTTCTGTTAGATACTTCATATCCTTAAAGTCGCCCCGTCGGGTCTGGCACAGGTCCATCAGTGTTCCGACAAACTCTTCAGGAGTAAAAATTTCTACTTTGACATAGGGCTCTTCAATTTTTTCCCGCTCTTGGGGCTCCGGCAGTTCGCAAGGGTTGTCAATATTTAGCACCGCGCCATCGATCGTCGTGACTCGATAAACCACCGATGGAGCTGTGGTAATCAAATCCAGGTTATATTCCCGCTCCAGCCGCTCCTGCACAATTTCCATGTGCAAGAGTCCTAAGAAACCACAGCGGAAACCAAAGCCCATGGCACTGGAGGTTTCGGGCTCGTACTGTAGGGCAGCATCGCTGAGAGTTAACTTTTCTAAGGCATCGCGCAGATCTTCGTAGCGATCAGAGTCAGTGGGAAAAAGTCCGCAGAATACCATGGGATTAGCTTCTACGTAACCCGGTAAAGGTTCTTCGGCTTTCTTTTTAACTAGGGTAATGGTGTCGCCAACTCGGGCATCAGCCACAGCTTTAATAGAAGCAGATATATACCCCACTTCACCAGCATGGAGTTCATCAACTTCGATTTGATGGGGAGCGAGTACGCCCAGCTCATCGATTTCGTATTCCTTACCGGAGGCCATCAGACGGATGCGATCGCGACGACTTAACGTTCCATCCACCACTCGGAAATACACAATCACCCCGCGATAGCTGTCGTAATAGCTATCAAAAATCAGCGCCCGCAGCGGCTTCTCCGTATTATCTTCAGGCTCGGGGACGGTCTCTACAATAGATTCCAAAATCTCAGTGATGCCTAGCCCCTCTTTAGCCGACGCCAGAATAGCATTGCTACAGTCCAGACCAATGATATCTTCAATTTCTTTCTTGACCCGATCCGGTTCTGCACCGGGCAGATCTACTTTATTCAGAACGGGAATAATTTCTAGATCGTTTTCCAGGGCCAGATAGACATTGGCCAACGTCTGTGCCTCCACACCCTGGGAGGCATCCACCACCAGTAGGGCCCCTTCACATGCAGCTAAAGCGCGGGAGACCTCGTAGGAAAAATCAACGTGCCCTGGCGTATCAATCAGGTTAAGCACATATTCGTCGCCACCCTCAGCCTGATAGTTCATACGAGCCGCCTGGAGCTTGATGGTAATGCCCCGCTCCCGTTCTAGGTCCATGGTGTCGAGGACCTGAGCCTTCATATCCCGCTCGCTAATGGTTTTGGTTTCCTGTAGCAACCGATCAGCCAGGGTAGATTTTCCATGATCGATGTGAGCAATAATCGAAAAATTTCGGATGCGAGAGACGGGTGCGTCGGTCATGGAAAGAAGAAACTCAAACTAGAGAGCAAGAAGCACTTAGCTTATCTTAATGCTTTGTTCCAATACTTTGTCCATCCATAAACCTACCCACCAATATCCATAAGCTTATCCATAAGCTTTTTCAGGGTGAGCGTTTGCTTGGATGATTCAGGCAGTACCTTATTCAAGCAATCAAGTAATAAAGCTTTATTGCTTTTGCATGGGATCCTTGCAGGGAAAACATTAAGGGATGACCATTTGATGAATCCCATGACAAGATAAAGATTAATCGGGGCGTCTTACCAACGAACAGTGCTGAATCAGTCGAAGCGTTTTTTTGACTTGCGGCACCCATTACCCTGTGATCAGAGAATTTTGAGGTCTGTCATACTGCTGACGAGCGATCTCAGCTTAGATGTTTCTGATCCAGACAGGGAAAACTCGTAAGCAGTTAAGTATAGGGCTAGAGATTTCTGACGGACTATGAGATCGCAATTGATAGTTGACCCTGAACCTATGGCAGTTCCCGCCACAGTTGATAATTCTTCCCTCCAAGTTATTCACGATCCCGACGGGCGGATTGTTGCTATCAATTGGCCTCAAGCCCTTCACGCTGCACCTGATCGCTATCTACACGAATCCATTGATCAGCTTTTTGGCCCTGTCGCCATAGCCCCTTACCTACAACGCGTTAAACAGGTGTTGGACGATGGGCAAAACCAGACGTTTCAATGCATTGTCCGCTGTGGCCCTCACCCAGTAGGCCTAGATTTTAAGCTAAGCCTAGTCGATTGGCACGATGCCCCCGGTCAACGATATATCAAAGGGGAAGGTTCTATCCTCACTGTCGCGGATACGGCTCAGATGCCTCAGCATGTAAGCACCATGGGTATTGCGGTAGATCCCTGTTCCAATAATGCCCAAGCAGGTCTATTAGCTAATATTTCTAACTACCACGGTGTTCTGACCAATATCGCGTCTAATATCCGCAAAACTCTAGAACTCGAAACTATTTGGCAGCAAACCGTAGATGGTCTAGGTACCCTTTTAGACCTGCATCGCTGTCTCGTCTGCGACTACTCAGTGGCAATGCAGACCTTAAATGTAGTTGCTGAGTTTCATCAACCCGAATTAGATCCTTGTTTGGGGCAAACTTTTGAACTCGCTAACAAGGCAGATTTTCGCTGCACCATTAACACTCTCAAACCCGTACTGTCAGATTTTGATCGGAAAGATAACGACGCTGGTCCATATACCGTTTTAACTGTAGCCACCTGCTATCGAGACGAACCCAACAGCGTTTTACTGTTGCAAATGCCACCAGAGCGCCCCTGGCACCCACTAGAAATCGAACTGGTTAATGAGCTCACAGACCAAGTAGGAACAGCCATTGCTCACGCAAAACTCTTTGAGGCAAGTCGTACGCTCGCAGACGATCTTCAAAGGGCTAACGAAAAACTAATCGATAAAAATGATGAGCTTGAAGAAGCAAGACGCTATGCCGAGGAAGCATCGCGACTTAAAAGTGAGTTCCTGGCCAATACATCCCACGAATTGCGCACCCCGCTGAATGGCATGATTGGCTTTCTGCGATTGGTGCTGGATGGCATGGCCGACGATCCAGAAGAGCAAGAAGAGTTTATCGAAGAAGCCCATAAATCAGCCCTCCATCTCCTCAACTTAATTAACGATGTCCTCGACATCGCTAAAATTGAGGCAGGCAAAATGGAAATTGATTTGACCGCCATTAGCCTGCAAGAGCTCTTCTCCGATGTGGAGAATTTCACCCGCCCTCAGGCGGAACAGCGAGGCCTCTATTTCGATATGAAGCTGCCTGCCACGCTAGATGAAATCAAGCTATACGGAAACTACCAGCGGATCTTGCAAGTCCTCCTCAATCTGATTGGCAATGCCATCAAATTTACACCTGAGGGAGGGGTAACCATCAGCGCTGAAGTCAAACCCCAGAGCATACGCTTCCAAGGTCGGGTCTGGCCTGGACATATCAAAATTAGTGTTGAGGATACCGGGATCGGTGTTTCCTTAGAAAAACAAAATCGTCTGTTCCAAACCTTTAGTCAGGTAGATGGAGAGCGCACCCGTCAGTATGGTGGCACTGGTCTTGGGTTGGCAATTTCCCAACGGCTGATCGAAGCAATGGGGGGCAAGGTGCAATTTATTAGCATGGGCGAAGGTCTCGGTTCCACTGTTACTTTCACGGCAATTTTGTATCAGGAACCTGTGATTATGGCCGAGCTAGAAGGAAAGCACATGGCTTAGGTGCAAATCTTGGATAGTGGTTTGTACGGCAAAATAATAACTTCAGAGGTACTTCGGCCGTTCTTGCTGGGCGACAGTGAGCCTTTGTTTGAGCACATCCCATTCCTCGGCGTCGATGAGATTGATCACGGTATCTAACTGATGCCGGTATTGCTGTAAGGATTGGAGTAAAGCTGCCCGGTTGAATTGGGCCATCATAGCGCCCAATTCAGGATTACCGCCGCCGACGCGACTGGTATCGCAAAAACCACTACTGGCTAATTGCTGGGCCAGAACTTTGACTTGGAAATCCGACTCACTGAGACAGGTGTGGAGCAGACTAGAACTGACCATTACGGGTAAATGGGAGATGGCCGCCACAGCACGATCATGAGCTGCTGGTGTGGACGTATAGATTTTGGAACCAAGCTGGGTAGCGATCGCAACCACCTGATCCAGTGCGACTTGTTTTGTGGTTTCAATTGGCGTCACCACATAGGGGCGATCGCGAAATAATCCCGCTTCAGCTGCAGCTAATCCTGACTCCGCCTTACCTGCCATGGGATGCCCCCCAACAAAATTAGGCCATGCTGTAGTCGCTGCAGCTACAACCTCCCCCTTCACAGACCCAACATCAGTCACAATTGTTGATTCTGGCAAATGCTCCACCAGTTGATGGACGGTTGGCACGATTAGGGCCATAGGCGTACAAACAAAAACAAGGTCAGCCTTAGCCATCAGGGCCAGGTCGCATCCTGCTTGATCCACCATGCCTTGCTCAACCGCTGCCGCTGTAGTTGCTGGTCGCCGAGCCACTCCATAAACGGTATAGCCCAGACGTTTACAATCAATGGCTAAACAACCACCAATCAGCCCTAAGCCAACAATCCCAATGATTAAATCTGGCTGTGAAGTTTGCGCTGAGATAGAGGTCAGTGACATGGTGGAAGATCAAAAATTATGTCAATAATTCAAAGGGACATCTGTCCAGAGGCTATGAGCTGGTCGGCGATAAACCAAACGCCCCAAGGGAGTATGTCACAATGAGACACACAACTGAGTCATTTTTTAAGGATTTAGCTGAATTATCGAGGCATAGCGAGAGTTGCAGCAAAGGTGATTGAGGCAGAAGTTCATCAGCTACTCCGAGAGTTTTTACGCCAGCAGGGGCACATTCAATGGCCCCACCATTTAACGATGGCACGGTTAGTAGCTAGAGCCCTCAGATTAGGTCGCAGTGCTCTTCTGCAAATCGGTAGCACTGCGGCGTATCGAGGCCGTTATCGCCTGAGTTATCTGATGCCAGCCTTAGTGTGGCCTGGACCAATTGTCTTGGTTGTCCCCCAAGCAATCCAGCAGCAACTAGTCCAAGATGAGATTCCCACATTGCTGCAAACGCTCCCTACCGTTAAATCCATCCAGGTAGGTGAACGTTGGCCTGGTGAAACGTTTCAAGGCATTTTAATTACAACGCCGAGTGCCTGGCTGTCCGGCCAACTAAGTGCCTTAGAAAAATCCAATTCATCAACGACAGCAGCACCCGCTTTCCCCAAAAATATCCTCACCTTGATCGATGGGATTGATCCGCTAGTGAACTGGGTACGTCATGAGCTAACTTGCCGCCTCGACGATGGCGACTGGCATCAGCTAGGGCTGGCCTACCCCTCTCAGCAAACACCTATTCGAGATCTGCGGGTCAAACTAACCCACCTCGCCTTTCAACATCCAGCGAACCCCTATAGCTGTTATCTCGCCGACGCGGAGGAACATGCGCTGCTTGAAGAGCTATACAATCAGCTGACCGAAACCCCTTTAGGTTTAGAGGCATTGCCACCTACATGGCAGAAATTTCGCCAGCAATTAACCCAAGAAGACAGCATGACATGGCTACAGCTGAATCGTGGTTCGGGCCAGTTAGCCTTGCATTGTGCGCCAGTGCACCTGGCAGATATCATGCAACCGCTTTGGGAACGACAGCCCGTCATTTTAATCGGTGCTGCTGTAGATGAAGAAAACCGTGCTGAAAATTATCGACAACGGCTGGGGTTAGAGGATCTCACTTGCCTAAAATTCACCCCAGATCGACAGCGGGATGGGATTCAGCTCTATGCTCCTGACCGCCTGCCCATGCCTAATAGCAATCAGTTCCCCAGTGCTATTTTGCAGGAGATTCGCAACCTGCTGCAGCTGCCAGAAACCCGCACTCAACCCACGGTTATTTTGGTAGGTGATAATCCCCTCAAAGCTCAAATTGGCTCAATTTTAGCAGCGGAATATGGCTCTCGCGTCCAGGTTGAAAAAACCGACGGGCCGTCTAACGGCATCCTGGTAACAGGTTGGGAATTTTGGCAGGACCATCGGCTACGGTGCTTGCCCCCTGGGTTACTGATTATCACCACACTACCCATCCCCTCCCTTGAAAATCCGTTAGTTGCGGGTCAAGTGGCCTACTACAAACGTCTGCGCCAGGATTGGTTCCGACTGTTTCTATTACCCTCAGCACTACAAACTCTGCAGCTTGCGATCGCACCCATCAGTGCACAACAGGGCAAAGTAGCCCTGCTAGACAATCGAGTCAATCATCGTAGTTATGGGCGCACCATTCTCAAAACCTTGAACCCAATTGCCCAAAGCACTTACCTAGACCCAAGCTGGTTAGCACCGGTAAACCAAGCGCTATAATCGAATAATAAAATTTGCAGATTTAATAGGGCAACATGGGCGAAGCAAAGCGTCGGCAGTCAAAACTCGGTGAAGATTACGGGAAAGCCGAACGCATTTTTCCATGGCTGCCCATTACAAAAAAGCAATCCCAAGCCTTCGTAACCTGGAGTACTCGTGGGGCATGGGCAGGAATTATTCTCATGATTCTTCTCTGGCTCACTGTTAGATTTATCGGCCCAGCTTTTGGCTGGTGGGCCTTAGCTGAATGAGATTGCTACCAGATTGACAATGAAAACATTCATATTTTTAGCAAAACCGTTACAAAGAAGACCTCATTTCTGGACAGATAGACCTATGGTAGCTATGGTGTGGCTAATGTCATAGTTTGATGACCAAATACCATAAAGTTAGTATTTGGCATTTTTAACCGTTAGCAACAGTTATCTTTAATTTACTTATTCTCACGAGCCTTTTTAATACAACACCATCTTTTAATACAAAGGCTACATAAGGTTCTAGTCTGGGCAAATTGATACAAGGAACATAGCGAAATACAGTTAGTATGAGCCTCTAGCTCATCTACTGAGTTAACCGGAAAGCTCTTTCCTGACAGCAACTTAAGCTCATGTTCAAAGTTCAGACAATTATGTACGTACAATCAATCATTTTTGCCCTGAATTAGTTCTACCAAAACTGAAAGTTAAGGAGAACCAATTAGATAGTTTATAAAAAACATTAAGCAAAAATTAAGATTCAACCTTACAATGTGACCGGTGGGAAGGAGAACGTAAATGTTTGTTCGACTTGCAGAGCAGCACCGCCAATTCGTAAAAGATTTGGTCCTAAACCTAAAAGCGCTAGCAATTGTCCTTGAGAATCAAGGCTATTTAGCGTCCTGTTATACATGCGGTGATCAGCTCAATAGTGCATCATTCATGGTCAGCCTCGGCAATGACCATCTGATTCGTTTTTTGGTTTCAGATTACGGTATTACGTGGACAGAAATGCGTGATGATCGCGAATTAATGAAACTAGAGGGCGCTGAAGCAATTAATCAGCTGCAAGAGCTCGCTAATCTGGTGAAGTACCGGATTCAGCCCGTTGAGTACCAGGTTGCTTATCGTTCTGCCTAAGTGGCCAGCTAAAAAACACAAGCTTTAATTGCTTGTGATACAAAATATAAGGCGGCACCTAGTTAATTGGATGCTGTCAATTCAGTCAATTGATTTGGAGTCGCACCGTTGAGTTGGGAACATAAATACGTCAAAGCAAATTCGGTGCAGCTCCATTACGTAACTCAAGGCAGTGGCAAGCTCTTAATTTTGCTCCACGGCTTATTTGAGTTTTGGTATTCTTGGCGGCATCAATTACCCTACTTATCTCGACATTTTAAGGTAGTTGTACCTGATTTGAGGGGCTATAACGACTCTGATAAGCCAAGACTTGGCTATGACTTGGATACGCTCAGCTCTGATATTCATGCGTTGATCCACTCATTAGGCTATAACAAGGCCCATATTGTTGGGCATGATTGGGGCGGAGCCATCGCTTGGAATCTTGCACATCGGTTTCCTAAAAGCGTAGACAGATTAGCTGTACTCAGCACTCCTCAACGCTGGCAATCTGCCCTGAGTCATGGACTTGCTAATAGCTGGGAGCACCTACAGCGAAATTGGCACCTATTAGCGCTACAAACTCCTGGTTTGCCTCAGTGGTTAATCAAAGAGAATTTGCCTTCTCTACTGAAGTATCTCTTTCAACAACAAGCCGTTAGGAAAAGCGCGTTTACTCAAGCTAATACTGATCTATATCAGGCTGCGTTACAAAAGCCTGGTGTCATTCCAGCTGTTTTACAACATGTGCGTCACTGTTTTAGCTTGAATGATTGGCTAAATGATTGGTTCACTCCCTCAAGACTCTCTACACTTGCAATTGCATCGCCCACACTTTTAATGTGGGGAGAAGATGACAATCTTGTACCCGCTACAGGTATTTTTTCTGATGCATTATCAATAGAAAAATGTATTAGGCGGTCTATCCCTGACTGTGGTCATTGGATCCAGCAAGAGGCACCCAATAGCGTTAATCGTGAGCTCATAGAGTTTTTAAGTTAGGGTTTACTGCCAAGATCACTATCCTTTAAAGCTGTTGCAAAGACAGGGCTCAAACTAATAATAGTTTTGAGAATAAACTATACGGTAAAAGTAAAAACCGCTATTCAAGTTCAGCTCATTTTATCCGGACGATTAATCAACTTTTCATAATTATTCCAGTCAAGTTCAAAGTTTCATAGAAATACGTTGGTGCTCCCCATATTCCTCAGGTTCTAAAGAATACTGGAGTTGGAGATCCATTTTTTGAATCCATATCGTCACTTCATTATTAATCGGGCTCAAACTAAACGTTCTATTTGAACTTTTATGGCTTATCCAAACCACCTAGCTGAATATCGCATGATGTTCTCAGCTGAAGATGAAGCAGAGGCTGAGTCTAAGCTAGGTCTATTTCAAGCGTTCTCTAAGTTATATGAAGGTGATCGCAAGCTATTGGATGACATGCTTGCGATTGATGCGAATAATGCATCGCAGATTCCTAGCTATATTCAAGGCATGATTTGCGATCAGCAAGTCTATATAATCAGCAATCTGGCAAGTGGCAAATCCAAAAGTCTCTATTCCAAAGACGGTTTATGGACTATTGGTCGAGATCCTCGTCAATCAGATCTTGCGGTGCTAGATAAGCGTCTATCTCGATGCCACGCTGCCTTGCAGTACAGTCCAGATCAAGGCTTTATCATTTCTGATCTAGAAAGCACTAATGGAACCTACGTTAATGGCGAAAAACTAAAGCGCGTATATACACTGCGTGATGGCGATCGCATCCGCATTGGCAGCTCACTGTTCTATTTCTTTATCTGTGGCATCTGTGGCCCCGCCAGTCAAGGTGCCCCCCATGCGAGCCAAAGTGGTACTCACACCAATCAAGGCGACAATCCATCAACCCTTGAACCAGAAGTAGATAGCTCAGAGGGAGGCAGAACCTTACATTAAGGCTTTCCCAAAATCAATGGCTCAAGGAGGATAGGCTCACTACGACTTACCCTTTTTAGCAGTGGTTTTTGCAGGTTCGGGGGCTGCTGACTCATCAACAACGTCAACTGGTGCTCCTGAATCATCACCAATCTGTAGCGTCTGACGTAGCTTTTGCTCAATATCAGTCGCAACCTCTGGATTATCGGATAAATAGCGAATGGCATTGTCACGACCCTGACTGATATTTTCTCCCTTATAGCTATACCAAGCTCCCTTGCGGATCAGAATGTTATTTTCTTCTGCAAGATCGACAATACAACCTAGTGTGGAGATGCCTTCACCAAAAATGATGTCAAATTCACCGATTTTGAAAGGAGGAGCAATTTTATTCTTGGCGACTTTGACTTTAGCGCGAATGCCAAATTGATCATTACCTTTTTTCAGTGTTTGAATACGGCGAATGTCTAGCCGCACAGATGCATAAAACTTAAGGGCATTGCCTCCAGTGGTAGTTTCAGGATTACCGTAGGTCACACCAATCTTGAGACGTAGCTGATTGAGGAAAATAACAGTGCAGCCAGACTTACCAATATTCCCGGTGATTTTACGTAGGGCCTGGCTCATCAATCGCGCCTGCAAACCTACGTGGGCATCGCCCATTTCCCCTTCGATTTCAGCACGGGGGACTAGGGCAGCCACAGAGTCGATCACCACTAAGTCAATCGCTGAGGACCGCACCAGCTGATCCACAATTTCTAAAGCAGCTTCTCCGGTATCAGGCTGGGAAACCAAGAGGTCATCGATATTGACGCCAAGAGCACCAGCATAAACGGGATCAAGAGCATGTTCAGCATCTACAAAAGCTGCTACACCGCCTTGTTTTTGAGCCTCCGCGATCGCATGTAGGGCCAGCGTAGTTTTACCTGAACTCTCTGGCCCATAAATCTCAATAATTCGGCCTTTAGGCAATCCGCCACCTAAGGCCAGATCCAACGTCATGGCTCCAGTGGGGATAGTCTCCACTTTCATACGCTGCGCATCCCCAAGGCGCATGATGGTACCTTTACCAAAGTTGCGCTCAATTTGATTGAGCACCATATCTAACGCTTTTTTGCGCTCGTTACTTTCGGTGGATGTTTTTGCCATGCTGCCTAAGGGGTGGGATAAATTTGGCCAAGTTCAGCAATTATAAGCTCCCAGACTGTGCGCCAATCATGCTGGATCGGGCTAATCAATGGGTCTTTGTAAGGACATCATGCCCAACTTTGTGATTGTACCTCAAAAACATACAAATGTACTATTAAATTACCGTTTATTTGCTCAAATAATCTAGGGAGTAGGGTAAAGGTTTTGTGCTCATTTCATAGAGACTAAGATCGGGGGCTGTGGAGGTTTAGCAATATCGATGGCAACGGAAGCGTTGGACTTTAAAGCGATTAGTGTGGCTGGTGTCACCGAGTATATTCAGCTGCTGCTGGAGGGGGATGAAAACCTGCGCAATGTTTGGGTCATTGGCGAAGTTTCTAGTGCTCGAAACCATGGGAGTGGGTGTTTTTTCTCATTGCAAGAAACTGACGGGTCGGCCACACTCAACGCTGTGGTTTGGCGTAGTCAGTTGCCCAAACTCAACGTTATACCCACGGTGGGTGAACAAGTCGTGGTGCTGGGGCAGCTCAAGGTTTATCCCAAACGCGGTAGTTATCAGTTAACGACCTGGCAGGTATTGCCTGCTGGTGCTGGTCTTCAGGCATTGCGCTATCGTCAACTGCGCAATCGCCTAGCCAGGGAAGGTTTGTTTGATGAGGCGCGTAAACGACCGCTACCCGCTTTACCAACCTGTATTGCCGTGGTCACCTCCCCACAGGCTGCAGCTTGGGGTGATATTCAGGAAACCTTGAACCAGAGACATCCTGGCTTAAACGTGCTGTTGTCACCGGCCATGGTGCAAGGGGAACAGGCCCCTAGGTCTATTGCTCAAGCCATTGAGCGTGTTGGCATTGATGGGCGAGCTGATGTCTTACTCCTTGGGCGGGGCGGGGGTGCCGTCGAGGATTTGGTGTGTTTTGATGATGAGAGAGTGGTGCGTGCGATCGCAACCTGCCCAATCCCAGTCATTACGGGCATTGGCCATGAGCGGGATGAGTCCCTGGCCGATTTAGTCGCTGACGTTTACGCCCACACACCGACAGCGGCTGCGGAACAAATTGTGCCAGCACTGAGGGATTTACGCTACACCCAAGGGCAGCAACTCCAGCGACTAGCTCAAGCCACTGGCACACGGCTTTTTCAACATAAGCAAGATCTACAACAGCTCTATCTACGACTACAGCAACTACAGCCCCAAAGCCAGTTAGCCCAAGCACAGCAAGCCCAAGATTGGCGCACCCAACGACTGATTAAAGCACTAACTCAGCGATTGCAAACAGCACAGCATCAACACCAGCTCCTCAACGAAAAACTCGTCACTCTAGATCCAGCAGCTGTTTTGCGACGGGGTTATGCACTCGTCCGAGCAACAGCTGGAGGTGTGGTTAACCAAGCAAGTAGCCTTTCCCCTGGCGACCATATTTCTGTCCAGCTTGGCCAGGGGCAAATCGAAGCAGAAGTTCTCAGCGTTACTGAGGAAGCAAAATCTTGAGATTGTTCATCCTCATAACTTTGCAAGTCATGCGATTAAATGAGGGCCACCAGAATTTCATCATCCCGTCAGTGCTACCACTAACTCACTATGCCTAGAACCAAAAAATCTGATAACAATTGGAATTACGAAGCCTCTGTTGAACAGGTTGAGGCCATCATTACTGATTTAGAAACGGGCGATCTACCCCTGGCTGATATTTTTGAGCAGTTTGAGAAGGCCGTCACCGAATTGAAAAAATGCGACAGTTTTTTACAAGAAAAACAACAGCAGGCTCAGCTATTGATCGAAACCTTGCTGCCAGATGAATCCGAATAGACACGAGCTCTCTACGAATATCCATAGCCTCATCACACGCTAGCGTTTCAGGCGTCTAGAGTATTCATCGGACTAATCAGGAGCAACTGCTAGCAAAATTGTAAATGCGGTTCCTTTGCCAGGCGTGCTGCTGACAGAAATTGAAGCCCCACAGTGGGTTAATAACTGGTGGACCAGCGTAAGCCCCAGACCACTACCTTCAGATGTGTTGCGATAAAACGAATCAAACACCTGGGACAGCATTGAAGGCGGAATACCACACCCACTATCTTGAACAACCAAAGCAATTTTGCCATCCTGACGCTGCTGAGCGGTCACCCAAATTCGTCCCCCCGTGTCCGTGAATCGAATGCTGTTACTTAGCAAACTCACCAGCACCTGTTTGAGATGGGACTCAATCGCCAATACAGACGGCAAATGACTCGATACCGTGTAAGCCAATGAAATATTGTACTCTGTGGCCAAAGGTTGATAGGTACTGACCACGCCAGGAACTAAATCCCACAGTTGCACATTATCGAGCACCATCGACTGAGGTGTAAGCTGCAGTTCTAGCAACCTAAACACGCTATTAATCAGATGACTTTGCCGATCGCAAGCTTGGCCAATCATATGTAGATAACGCTCACGCTGTTTTGGTCTTAGGCTCGATGAATTAAGCAGTGTGAGCGCTGTTTTAATGGTTGTAATTGGATTATTGAGTTCTTGGGCAGCAGTTTTAAGAAACTGGGAGTCAACCTCTGAAGTGCATGGGGGTGTTGTCGATGCCACAAAGGACGTAGTTAATGGAGATGGCTTTAGCGTAGAAGCGTCCATAATGGCTCTAAAGTGCCCCAGGCGTATTAGATCATGATCTATGCTCCTAGGGTAGTTAAGGAGAATGTTAGATAAATGGGTATTTCCACTTAACTTTCCGTACTAGCACGGAGTTTTACTACCGTAACTAATAAATCTCTAACTAAGACGTCAGACGCATTTTGAGGGCTCGTTGAGACTGCTCGCGATCATCAAAATGAATTTTTTCGTTACCCAAAATTTGATAATTTTCATGCCCCTTACCTGCAATTAATACCCCATCCCCCGGCTGAGCAGAGAGAATAGCTCGTTGAATAGCGGTAGCGCGATCGCAAATCACTTCATCCTCGCCTAAATCAGCCTCAATCCCAGCTACCACATCAGACAGAATCTGCTGGGGATCTTCAGTACGGGGATTATCGGACGTGACAACAACACGGTCAGCTAGCCCATAGGCAATTCGTCCCATTTGAGGGCGTTTGGTGCGATCTCGATCACCCCCACAGCCAAATACACAAATCATCTGACCTGAAATAAACGGACGGGCCGCCCGCAAAGCATTCTCCAAACTATCGGGAGTATGGGCATAGTCCACAATCACGCTGATATCTTGACTGGGGTCAGCCTGCACTCGCTCCATCCGACCAGGCACACCGCTAAATGTGGCCAGAGCATTAACCAGAGACTCTACAGCCCCCCCAAGATGAAGTACAGCACCGGCTGCTGCCAGCAGATTCTCAAGGTTAAACCGACCCACCAAGGGAGACGTAAATGGGGCTGAACCCACTGGCGTAAAGAGATTGCCACTCACACCTGCTGCACTGTAGTGCAGATCTGTCGTATGGAGGTCAGCCGCTGTATCGTCGATGTTATAGGTCCAAACTTGGTCAGCACTAAGCCGGTCAATCAGTTTCTGGCCATAGGGATCTCGACTATTAATGATGGCACGACCTTTTAAATAGTCAGAGTTAAACAAGAGAGCCTTGGCTTCAAAATAGTCGTCTAAGTTTTTGTGATAGTCGAGGTGATCCTGGGTGAGGTTGGTAAACACTGACACGTCAAAGGGGCACCCCCATACTCGCTTTTGAGCCAGTGCATGGGAGCTGACTTCCATAATGGCGTGTTGACAACCTGCCCCAACCACGTTGGCCAACTCTCGCTGTAAATCAACGGGGAACGGCGTAGTATGGACAGCCGTTTCTTGGTGCCCGGGCCAGCGGGTATAGAGTGTGCCAAGCAACCCAGTGGGCATATCAGCACTATTTAGAAAATGCTCAATCACATGGGTGGTGGTGGTTTTGCCATTGGTGCCAGTTACCCCTACCAGCTTGAGAGTTTTACCAGGATAGTTATAAAAGGCAGCGGCGATCTCACCGCAGGCCTTTGGCATATCTTGAACGGGAATGAGTAAATTTGATGGGTCTGTAGCAGGCTGCGTTTGCAAGGCACTGGGGGAGATGATGGCTGCGATCGCGCCCTTTTCCAAAGCACCCGGCCAGAACTCCCCACCATCCACGCGAGTCCCCGGCATACCAATAAATAAATTGCCCGGTTGGCAATTTGTTGAGTTAGTGCACACCCCAGTCACAGTTTGATCCAAGGCTGGATGATCAATAGTAGGCAATAACTCAGGGGGCAATTGTGCCAGTAACTCACGTAGCGTCATACAGACCTCTTCTCTAAACCTAAATGCCGCTATTCTGCATCAAAGGGACCCAAATATGTCTGTAGCATTTTCTCTAATTGCCGCACAGGTGCTCTTGGCGATAGGCGTGGCAACGGCTGTTCCTGGTCTAATTCAGGCGTTTCAGGATGACTAATGACACGGCACAGCACCGGGATTTCATACTGGTACTCCGTAAACCAAGCAGGATTCTGAGTGATGTCGCGGGACTCAACCTCGATCGGCAAATGATCCAACTCAGCCAGTTTTTCCTCTAAACCTTCGCAGAGATGGCAACCGGGTTTTGTGTAAAAAATAAGCTTCTTCATACCCTTTATTCTCCTACGGTATGTGGGCAAGATTCGATCGTTACGGTTAACGCTCCTAATTTGATCGGATTAATCTACATTTCCCCGGTGGGTTATGAGGGATTATTGCGATAAGATATCTCAAGTGATTGTTTACGGGTTGAAACCCCATCTACAGCAATGGTTTCTTGCATAGAAGCGCAATCGTTGACGCACTTGCAATCGGTTGAACGAATTACGTTTGACCCCAGTCAGTTAGATTTAGCTGAACTCAATCGTCGATTTGAATCAGCGAGTCCTCAAGAAATTTTGGCATGGGCTATCGCCACGGTTCCTAATCTGGTTCAGATGACGTCCTTTAGCATGCTGGCGGTGACCCACATGCTTTATCACGAGCTCAAGGCAGAGATTCCCGTTATTTTTCTCGATACACTCCATCTTTTCCCAGAAACCCTAACAACTGCCGAGCAAGCACGGTCCCTTTATAACCTCAAGCTCCATACCTATAAAACAGCCGCCAACCGTGAGGAGTTTATTGCTCTCTATGGCGATCGTCTGTGGGAAAAAGATGTTAATCGATTTCACGACTTAACCAAGGTAAAACCCATGGAACGGGCCTTCGATGAGCTTTCTGTCCAAGCCTGGATTACTGGCCGTCGTCGCGATCAGTCAGCCACACGGAAAAACATGCCCTTTTTGGAGCGTGATCAGGCTGGACGCATCAAGATTAATCCCCTGGCCCACTGGACACACAAAGATTTGTGGCGATACACCTTTGCCCATGGCATCTTATACAATCCGCTACATGATCAGGGTTACACCAGCATTGGCGATCAGCCATTAACCACTAAGGTGCACGCTGGCGAAGATGAGCGTGCCGGTCGTTGGCGCGGCAGTATCAAAACTGAATGCGGCATTCATACATAGAACTATTCATTAACTAGCAATAGATAGACTCATAGTTTGTCCATATAGGGTTGTTTCATAGATCGCCCCCATGTGGATAAATCTTTATGTATTCCGAAATTTTTCAGCCATGTAGTGTTGTAAAAGCCATAGCTAACTGATATTTCAGCCCAGACACATCCAAAAATCCACGGGCTAACATCTACGTAGAACAGGCATACACTTATGGAAACCTCAAGTACTTTAGTCGGAAAACTCTGGCGGAGCTCATCCGCAGGTGGCGGTGGTGGCAAAGCTTTCTCAGATATCAATTGGCCTCCCGCAGGCAGTGATCAGATTTTTGCCCAGCAGGCAAACCCCGTCGAAGTTAGAGTACGGGTCGGTCGGTATGTCGACCAAGTCCAAATGATTTGGGAACATTATGAGCACCCTGCCCGTGGCGGAGACGGATCAACGCTTCAATCCTTCGTTCTGAATGCCAACGAATATATTACTAACGTTAGACTGACAGGCAGCCGTTATGTCGGTTCTATAGAGTTTATTACCAACCAAGGGCGCAACATCCTCTTTGGTAAACAATCCAATACGGTTATTGATTTAGAGGTTCCCGCAAACCACCAGGTTGTTGGCTTTTATGGCCAAAGTGGACGATGGATCGACCAGCTGGGTGTTATTGCGGTGCCTGTCAGTGGTCAAACTATTGGTAAACCTAAGCCGCCTCAGGTTCCTAACCCTGAACGTCCATCGGACTCCCTGCTGGGCAAACTTCCTCGAGCTGGCATTGAGTTAATCAAGGAGTTTGAGGGCTACGCTAAGGCGCTATCGGATGGTCGGGCTCAAGCCTATGCCGATCCGCTCAAGGGCTGGGCACTGCCTACTATTGGCTATGGCACTACTCGCTATCCTGACGGTGTTCCCGTCAAGCAAGGTGACATTATTAACAAGGATCAAGCAGAAGAATATCTCATCGACCATGTGGATAAGTCCTGCCGCAAAGCCTTAGAGAAAATTCCCACATGGAACCGTATGAATATCAACCAGCGTGGGGCGCTTTATAGCTTTGCCTATAACCTGGGTTCTGGTTTTTATCGCGGCTATAATTTTGAATCCATTACACGCGTCTGTGATTCTCCCGAGCAGTGGAATGATCATCGCTGGATAGAAGCCCAATTTGTGAAGTACAGAAATCCGGGCACATCGGTCGAAGAAGGTCTGCGTCGCCGTCGTTTAGCAGAGGCGGCTTTGTTCTGCAAAAAGGTGACCTCAGCGGCACCCAACTGGGACGATGACCATGATGAAGCGGGTGAAGCAGGCGATCGCAAACCAGAAGAACGGTTAGATCGTATTGTTCGCGATGTCGCTGGAAAGCAGCCCGTCGGTGCGGGACTGACCCCAGAGATGTCCTTTGACACGCTAATTACTCCCCATATAACCTATGGAGAATTTGCACTTTATGAGGAATCACGACGCTTTCGGCATGGTTTTCAGTGCAAGACAGCCTATGAGATCGCGGTGTTCCTTGAGAAATGCCGTGACTACTTTGGGGGTAATCCACTGGTGATCACCTCAGGTTATCGTCCTCCCAGCATTAATGCCAAAGTGGGTGGTGCTCGACGGTCTGAGCACCTATACGATGCGCCAGATACGGGTGCGGTGGATTTCTACATCAAAAACGTTAGCGTCTATGAGGTGGAGGCTTGGTGTGACCAACAATATCCCCACAGTATTGGCTACGGTGCCAAAAAAGGATTTGTCCATCTAGGGATGCGACCAGGTAAACCGCGTGTTCGGTGGGTTTATTGATTACCCTGGTAAAGCACCTTCAATAAACAACTGATACGGTGGATTTTTCGGCCTTGCCGACAACGGCATTTATTCGTCCTGATGGAAAAAATCGGGATGCGATCGCAACTCTCTTACATCAAGTAGTCGATCTACTGGTTGAAACCATGGCTCAGGCAACGGAGCGTTCTCCGTTGCCTGAGCCTTTGCTTACAGAGGATTATGGCTGGGCCAAATTAGCCAAGGCGTCCGTGGATGTTCAACAGCTCTTGATAGAAGTCCAAACTCACCTCCACCACTCCATGAATGCCGCCCATCCAGGCTACATCAGCCACATGGACTCCATTCCATCCACCATGTCAGTGATTGCCGATCTGCTGGTGGCTGCCCTCAACAACAATATGTTGAGTGTGGAAATGTCGCCCGTTTTCTCCCGGTTAGAAATTCTTGTTTTAAAGCAAGTGGCCCAGTTGTTTGGTCTGGGTCCTCAAGCCAACGGTGTTTTGGTGAGCGGCGGCAGTCTTGCCAATCTACAGGCTCTCATCGTGGCACGGAATGCAGCCTTCAATGCTCTCGACCATGGCATTACGCAAGTAAAACAGCCCGTTTTCTTCGTCTCAGAAGTCGCCCACACTTCGTTTAAAAAGGCAGCCATGGTCATGGGTTTAGGCACTAAAGCTGCAATTCCTGTAGCCACCCATCAGAATTCTCAAATTGACATCACCGATCTAAAAACTAAGCTCATCCAAGCCAAGGCCAATGGTCAGCAGCCCTTTGCCATTGTTGCCACCGCTGGCACAACCGTCACAGGCAGCATCGACCCCATTGCAGAAATGGCCCATATCGCCAATCTGCACCAACTTTGGTTTCATGTGGATGCAGCCTATGGCGGAGCGCTGATGTTTTCAGATCGTCATCAATCTCAGCTAGCAGGCATCGAACAGGCCAACTCAGTCACCTTTAACCCACAAAAGTGGCTGTATGTGGCGAAAACCTGCGCCATCGTCATGTTTCGTCAATTCGATCAGCTCCAGGAGTATTTTCGAGTATTAGCCCCTTACATGAACGATCACAACGACTGGCCAAATCTAGGAGAACTGACGGTGCAAGGAACCCGCCATCCTGACATTCTTAAGCTTTGGCTATCACTGCAGCACATTGGTCGAAACGGCTACAGTGCCATCATTGACCACAACTATGCATTAACCCAAACCTTTACCTCAGCTGTGAAAGAACGCCCCTTTCTGACTCTGGCCAGCGAGCCGCAAATGAACCTGATCTGTTTTCGCTCAGAACCCAACACCGTGCCCATCGAAAAGCAAGACCAGTGGAATCACTCGCTGCAACAGTGGCTTTTAAAACAAGGCAATACCTGCTTATCTTTGCCAGTATATCGAGGCCAGCGATGGCTCAAGGCAGTTTTACTCAACCCGTTTACCACCAACGAACACATCGATAAGTTATTTGCTGATATAGACAGCTATCACACAACTCAGGCAGAACTATAGCTGTAACCCTTGACGTTCTGAACTAGGACAAAGATACTGATAGCGATCGCACGTCTTAGTCACACCCCCCATGGTTAAGGTTCTCCATCTCTCAGATATCCATATGGGTAGTGGCTTTAGCCATGGGCACATTAACCCCGAAACTGGACTAAATACCCGTTTAGAAGATTTTGTTACCACCCTCAGTCGCTGCATTGATCGAGCTCTCAGTGACCCCGTCGATCTAGTCCTGTTCGGCGGCGATGCTTTTCCAGATGCCACACCACCCCCTATAGTGCAGCAAGCCTTTGCACAACAGTTTCAGCGATTAGTCCATGCCCATATTCCGACTGTGTTGTTAGTCGGCAACCACGACCAGCATTCCCAAGGAATGGGCGGTGCCAGTCTCTGCATTTATCGCACTTTGGGAGTCCCTGACATTATTGTCGGCGACAGTTTAACCACTCACCGCATTGAGACCCAGGCAGGGCCTATTCAGGTGGTCACCCTGCCCTGGCTTACCCATTCCACCCTACTCACCCGTCCCGAAACCGAAGGATTATCCCTAGGTGATGTCAATGAGCTCATGCTTGACCGTTTACGAGTTGCCTTAGAAGGAGAGATTCGTCAGCTAGCTCCCAACATTCCCAGCATTCTGTTAGCACACCTGATGACGGATACCGCTCGCTATGGTGCTGAAAAGTTTTTAGCTGTTGGTAAAGGCTTTACCGTGCCCATGGCACTGCTAGCTCGTCCCTGTTTTGACTATGTCGCCCTCGGTCACGTGCACAAGCATCAAATCCTTTGCCAAGAACCTTTGGTAGTCTACCCAGGCAGCATTGAACGGGTAGACTTTAGCGAAGAAAAAGAAGACAAAGGATTCGTACTAGCAGACATACATCCTGGGCAAACGTCGATCGAGTTCTGCCCTTTGCCCGTACGTGCCTTTAAAACCTTAAATATTGATCTTTCCAAAACAGACACCCCCCAACAACATCTGGAAGACAAGCTAGCCAACACTGACATTGCCGACGCCGTTGTACGTTTAGCCTATAAATTAAACCCGGCTCAAATTGATCAAATTGACCATACTGCCCTACATCAGGCGTTGTCCCATACCCATTCCTACACCATTCATCCCGAGCTCGTTAGCCAACTCACCCGCCCTCGTCTACCCGAGCTCACATCGGACAACAGCCGTGACCCCCTGGGCGCTCTGCAAACCTATTTAGCCAATCGTGACGACTTGACTGAGTTGGCCGACGACATGCTGCTAGCGGCCCAAACATTACTCAATGATGATAAACATCACCCAGATTCAGTAGATCTGGAGGCTGTGGACACAGAGGCTGTAGCCATTGATGAGCTACAAAATCAGCAGCTCAGACTGCTATAGATGTCCAATCATCACATTCAATCATTACAGTTGAGCAATGCATTGCCCCAACCCCAGACAAACCTGGGTCAAAAACTCTAGATCCAACGTTTCAAAGGTGTCTGTTGCAGCGTGGTAGTGAGGATTACGTAAATCAGCTGTATCCGTCACCATGATGGCGTTATAACCAGCATCCCAAAAGGGAGCATGATCACTGCGACGGGTCATAGGCAAAGGCAATCCTCGATTCATCATGGGCAACCAAGCGCAGTCAACGCCCGCTACATTTAAAGACCGATTCAATCGCCACAACTGAGGCAGCGCCTGCCAATTACCGATGAGAGCAATAAAGTCTCCTGTCTTGGGGTAGATGTACTTCAAAGATTCTAAAGGGTAAGCCTGGCTTGGCTGGTCAGATACCGACTGTTTGACACAATATCCAAGCATCTCCAAAGACAGCATGAGATGAATGGGCAGCCCATTCAGTTCTTTTACATAGGCTTTACTACCCAACAAGCCATATTCTTCTAAATCAAACGCCACTAAACGCACAGGTCGCCGTGGCGGCTGGCAAGAGAATCGGCGCGCTAGTTCCAATAAAACAGCCAGTCCAGTGGCATTATCATCAGCACCGGGGCAGCCAGGCACTGTGTCGTAGTGGGCACCAATAACCACAGGTGCCCGTGACGGTTGGTACCCCGGCAAGTCAAGACAGAAGTTAAAATGCTCCTTACCTTGTACCCTGAAACCCATGACAGTGATAGCCCCACATAGGCTTAACTGGGTGCGGAGGTAGTGCCGCGCATAGTGATAACCTTGCGTGGCAATGTAGGGATCTCGCTGACGAATTAGCTCTTTAAGGTGAGCAATTAATCGTTCTCTAACCCCATCATTCCCCATACCTATCCTCAGTTGCCATTTCTACCTGTCAAGCCGATTTTCATGAATATGAGCTATTTTATTGACAGCAAAGATTAATTTTACTTATTTTTTTAAGCAAAATATTGGTATCTAATTTCATGGCAATTCCCAACAGACCTAGTTCTTCACCCGTTCATTTTTCCTGATATTGCCTTTTCAGTTATTAATGAGTCGATGACAGAAAGTATTAATACTAAGAACAGACTGTATACTGAACGGACTGTAATTTTAGATACAATACCTGGCCAGAGGGTAGAGTTATTTCCTAATTTTTTCTGGCACCAGCTACCGTCTATGTTGAAATTACGGTTTCACACCAGGTCTGGGAGCTGGTTCTTTAGTAAAGTGTTCATCTGTAAGCTCTTTTATGTTTGATGTACCGGTTCTTGAAGTAACCGTATCTTCAGCGCCCGCGCTTACTAATGGTGTAAGCCGAACTAATCAAATCACCCTACAGAAACCAACCATTTCTTCGGGTTTGCTCGAAACCCTAGCTGTATTATTACCTCAGCAAGTTCGCCAACAGTCACACGTCTTCGCTGAAGCATTACCGACCGACTCCGACCAAATTAAAACCCTACTGCCTGATAGGTCCTTTCAACTGTTGGAGCCTCTAAATTTAGCCTATGGGGCTGAATCTCTTGAGCAAGCATTTGCAACTAGCTCCCTCAGCAATCCTTTATCACAAATTGAGGCTGCCAGTACAACCTCATCATCAGATATTCCTTCCATAGCAGCGCAAACTCCTGAGTTTGGCAAAACGCAAGCTAGCCAGAATTCATCCACTAGCACCACTACTAATCCAGTGGTTGCAGAACCGGAAAGTCCAACCCCAGTGATGCCTAGACAGGAATTGCAGCAGTGTGTTGATATTCCTTACGCCGCCCCTCAGGGCACTGCGACGTTACAGGTTTTACTGCGAGGGAATGTCATTGGCGCAGTCAACAGCACAAACGACACTGAGCAGGTGGCCCAGAGCCTGCAAGCAATGCTGGTCGATGAGCCCATCAATCCTCATGAAATAGCACCTGTTTTAGGTAGCCCTCAACCCGCCATTCGTTTAAGCAGTGACATCTTGCTGAAGATACTAACCCAGGAGAATAGGGACGATGTTTCTGTAGATAGTGCCTTGGCATTAAGCAACGAATGGGCAGCCATTGCTTGGAGCGACCACCTGCGTCAGAAAATGGGTGCAGCCCCGTTAGACGCTGGCACAATTCAGTTAATGTTTAAGGGATTAAAGCCTTCTGAACAAGAGCTCAATGGCATTGCATCTTGGTATGGCCCCTATTTCCATGGTCGCTTAACGGCCAATGGAGAGACCTTTGATCAAAATACTTTGACCGCAGCCCACAAATCCTTACCGTTCAATACCATTCTGCAAGTCCGTAATTTGAACAATAATCGGACAGTGGTTGTGCGCATTAACGATCGAGGACCTTACATTGGTAAACGTTCCTTGGATTTATCTAAGGCAGCTGCCCAATGTTTGGGCAGCGACAAGGTCGGCGTCATTCCTTATGAAGCTGTACTCTTAGAGTGAGCGCCAAAAGCACTAACAGAGTAGCTGTCTGTCACCCATAGTCTTGATTACTAGCTGCCACCTGGTGGATGAGGGATTACCAAGTGGTGGCTACTTACCAGGTGGGATCTACATAGAGATTAATAACATAGGGAGACTGGGTCGCTGGAACAGCAGAGATACAGGCACAGATCGGTTCTTCTTGACCTTCCACATCAACTTCACAGGCATGACATGAGCCCATCAAGCATCCAGTGGGTATGGTAACTCCAGCACGTTCTGCAACTTGTAAAATAGGTTCTCCTGGATTGGCCGAAACGGTGACGTTATCGGGCAAGAAATGAACCTCAATACTCATAACCGTCCGTCAATATGAATTGCTAGGAGAGACATTAACAATCCTATCGCAAGATTTATGGAGCGGGTTGAGCACTCCTGACTTGCATAGGTATCGTCTCTTTAGATGAATTGGCCTTCTCTAACGAGCCAGCATCGGTGGTTCCTGATTCTAAATAGCGCCGCTTGGTGTGCCACCAGTTCTGCATCTCCCTAGATAAAAGACTCATGTAGAGAGTCACCACAATGGGTTGGGCACGATATCCTTGGCCCACAATCTCAACACAGTAGGATGGATGACGCCTAGTCGCTAGATCCACAATGAAGCGTCGACCAATGCGTCGCCAACTCGGCTCTTTGCCACGCCACTGTAGACGACAACAAGGCCAAGGCAATTGTTCACGGTCAAATAATCGGCAACAGGGACCGATAACACGATAGGTGAGATGGGCCCCAGGGCTCTGAAAAATATGCCCCGTTGGCCAAGGATGCTCGCTGCCGGGCGGGGGAGATGAGGATACTATCAACTGCCTGAGCGCAAAGAAACAAGTTCTATAACGTCTCTAACAATGCCATGAATTGTTATTACAAAACAATCATGTTGAAGACCCGCCTATGATTTAGAACAGTAGTGTAGGAAATTTTTCAGGAAAATTCTATGGCTGAAGCAATTACGTCAACTGTCAGCGATCGCATCTGTAAGCACATGAATGATGATCACGCCGATGCAGTGCTAATCTACGCCCAAAAGTTTGGCGATGCCACCGCTGCAACAGCGGCCACCATGACAGCCATTGACACCACTGGCATGGATCTAGATGCCACGGTAAACGGCCAAAACACGCCCGTACGTGTTAGCTTTGAGCGTCCCTTAGCCGATGCCAAGGACGCCCACCATGTTCTCGTAGAAATGCTCAAAAAAGTGAAGCAAGACTAGCCAGGTTTAGAAATTTTGAGTTTTGAGTTCTTAATTTTGAGTGAGCTACAGTTCAGTAAAGACATCATTGGCGATGGTCTACAACTCAAAACTTGGAAATTCAAAACTCAAAATCTCCTTGTCCATTTATCAAAAGGCCTCGCCTACTCTACCAAATCAGGTACGGGCACATTACAAGCACGTCTATAGTCAATGCCTCCCCAGTAGGTCGCACCACAGAGATTAGCCCCTGTCAGATCAACATCGTGGATAACCCCCACAAAGTTGGAATGCTGTAGTTGAGCTCCTACGAATTGAGTCTTATTGATGTAAGCATCTAAAAAATTAGCTTCCATCATTTCAGCACCAGAAAAGTCAGCATAGTTTAGTAGAGCCCCCTCCAGGTCAGCACCTACAAATTGGGCTGGAAATTCGAGGAAGTTGCCTTCACTATCGGTGGCCTCTGTTAGGATAGTCAGGGCTCTGACATACGCCAAGTTACTCTGGCTCAGATCGGCCCCTTTGAGATTAGCGCCATCTAAAACTGCATAGAACAAATTAGCGTCTCTCAAGTTGGCACCTTCCAGATTGGCACCTGTCAGATCTAAGCGTCTTAAATCAGCCTGTTCTAAGTTGCAACCAGGGCATTCATTCGTTTCAAGCAAGCGTTTGAGATCATTTTCATCCAAGGCTTGGGCGATTGGACTCTGAACAAACATCATGGTCAATAGTGTGACGCCCGCTAAAGCGACCGGATGAAGTCTGCAATGCCATAGCCACTGGGTTATTCCTAGAACCATCGGTTGCATTCTTGAGGAGCTCCTTACACAGCAGTTCTATCGTGTCAAATTCAACATAACAAAGGCAAGTTTGTGGTCTAGTTTCCGTAATGGCACTTACCCATGTAGAAGCATATGGTTCGCCGTGCGGCTTCGACACGAAGGAAACGGTCTTTATTACGTTCCTGAAAGCCTAAGGGTAAGCCTAAAAAAGCCAAAATCACGGCTTTGAGTGCTGGGTTAGTCCTTAGGGTTAAAAATATCGGGTTAACATCTGAAGTTTTTAAATTAAAGCTTCCATCAAGAAAAATTACCGTAACGTCACGTCTTTATGCCCATCGGGCAACATTCAAATCAGGTCCTGCTTCATACTTTCAAGAAATCAACAATGAATCCACTACGCTTAGCTATCGCTGCTGCCACCGCAGCGACCCTAACTATTCTTGGAGCGACTACCCGCGTAGATGCCCAGTCTTTTGGCAATGTTGAAGTTGATCAAGAAGACTTTGTACTCGTGGCCGCTCCTGGCGGTGGTCTGCTGGGTCGCCCCCAATTCATGATCATCGAACAGAGAACCGATGAGCGTCAGTGTTGGAGTGAGTCTGGCTCACAACCCACTCAAATCGAACCACTATTGCTTAACTTTGACTTCAGTGGCATCTGTGGACGTAGCACCGACAGTAATGGTTACTCCATTCGCACTAGTGATGGCGAGGCTGGCAGCCGTTTTAACCTGGAGATCAGGGAAGCAGATGGCGAGTATATTTTGGTTGGTAGACCTAGCAGTTTCCCCACTAATCCTTATCGCAATGCAGATCCCATCAACCTTGGTCGTACCTTTGGCCAAGCAGAAAATGGGTTTACCAAAGTCTTTCTCAATCCTGGCTGGCGTCTCACCCGTCGCACCCTTGAAGGGCGTCAACTAGGACACTTGTATCTAACTAACGATGCCAGCCTAGCGTCGCTAGTAGAAGGGGGTGGCCCCGTAGTTACCGACCCTGGGACACCTACTACGCCTGATCCTGACACACCGACAGAAGTCGCTTTTCGCGATGTCACGAACGATGTCTACGCATCACAGATTAATCGTGCAGTAGAAATCGGCTTCATTGCCGGCTTCCAGGATGGCACCTTCCGTCCTCGTAATGCCCTGACCCGTGAACAGCTTGTCTCCATGGTGATTGAAGCACTGGATGCCCAGGACAATATCTCTATTGCCCTGCCCAGTCAGGTTACTAGCTCTCCCTTCTCCGACGTTCCTCAAGATCGCTGGAGTGCTGCAAAAATCCAATTTGCTAGCCAAAGTGGCATTGTCAGCGGCGACCCTGAAGGTACCTTCAGGCCCAGCGATGAAGTAACTCGGGCCGAGATGATGGCTGTGCTGCGTAGAGCGGCTGAGTATCGCAAGCGCACCCTTGGTCAGGGAACTGCTTTAACGCCCACACAACAGGCCTTTGCGTTCTCTGATACTGAAGGTCACTGGGCTGATAGTGTGATTTCTAACCTCTCAGCCTATTGTGGCATTGCCAGCCCTGTAAATGAGAGTGGCACAGCGTTTGCACCTAATACTGATGCCCTTCGCAACTATGCAGCCACTGCTGTTGTGCGCCTGGTAGATTGCACTAACTAAATTCAACGTTGACCGATAACTGCGGTCACTTGATCAATACAGGCCTATGGAAGGGGGTTGTTCTCATGGAGAATTGCCTCCTTCTTGCTTATTTTCCAAGGGAATATTGCAAAATCATCTCCATTGAAAGAAGACAGCATCATAAAATTGACCGATATGTAATTTAGGTATTGGCAGATTGGGCTAATACACCGATTGCTCCACAATCAGCAGGGACCATCCTAAATTAGGACTATGCGAGTAAACCACCAATGACCGTTTCAAGGACTGTATGTGTCGGCTTTTTGACGGTGATCACCGTTGGCACACTGTTACTAATGCTGCCCTTTGCAACAGCCAATGGTGAATGGAATGACCCTATCGTGGCCCTGTTCACGGCGACATCAGCGGTGTGTGTCACAGGCCTGATTGTGGTGGATACGGGCTCCTATTTTTCACCTCTCGGCCAAGGCATCATTTTACTGCTGATACAGCTGGGTGGTCTGGGATACATGACGGCAACCACGTTGCTACTGCTGTTATTGGGGCGACGTTTAGGTCTCAAAGATCGGCTGGCCATTCAACAATCGTTGGACACGACTGAATTATCATCTGCGGCATCCCTGATCAAATCAATTATCGCCATGACCATGATTTTTGAGCTGAGCGGGGCCTTTTCACTACTGCCTCGCTTTGCCAATGATTATGGTGCAGGACAAAGTCTGTGGCTATCTATCTTTCATAGCATCAGCGCCTTTAATAATGCGGGGTTTAGCCTATTTTCTGACAGTCTGGTGCAATATGCTCGGTCTCCTTGGATTAATGGGGTGATTGCTGGCTTGGTGATTATTGGCGGTATTGGTTACCAGGTGATTATGGAGATGTTTATTTGGGTACGCGATCGCATCCGCCGCAAACGTCAGCACCAGGTTTTCTCACTCCACTTCAAGGTAGTCACGAGTACCTCCATAGTGCTTTTAATTTTAGGAACCCTGGCCTTTTTTGCTGTGGAGTTTAGCAATCCTGCTACTCTGCGTGGCGAGCCTTTGAATATGAAATTGCTGGAGGCGGGCTTCCAATCAGTAATTATGCGAACCGCTGGGTTTAACTCCATTGATATTGGGGCCATGGAGACGAGTTCGTTGTTTATTGCGATCGCACTTATGTTCATCGGCGCTAGTCCCGGCAGTACTGGTGGCGGCATCAAGACCACCACAATACGCATTTTGCTCAACTGCACCCGCACCGTCCTCAAAGGTGAAGATGAAGTCCTGGCCTATCAGCGGGAAATCCCTGATAAGCGGGTGCTTAAAGCCGTTGGTGTTGTTGTTGCATCAGGCATGACGGTGGTCATGGTGACCATTCTGCTGTCGCTAACAGACCCAGGCATCGAATTTATCGACCTGCTATTTGAAACAGTGTCCGCTTTTGCCACCGTAGGGCTATCCACAGGCATTACAGCTCAGCTATCCACCCTCGGCCAGTTGGTCATCATTGTCACCATGTACATTGGCCGAGTAGGCATTTTATTACTCATGTCTGCCCTTTTGGGGGATCCCAGACCCAGCACAATACACTACCCCGAAGAAGATCTGTTAGTGGGCTAGTACTCCTCAGACATTCTCTATATGAGCAATGAAGCATGGGCAATAAAGAGTCCTTCTATGCCGATGACTCCGGGATAGAAATATCGATCGGAGTAATTTTGACCTCCTCTGCTAAGGTCCCTAAAGAAGGGTCAATGGCATCAATATTGCCCACCACGATGGTCACCAAATCACTGGGCTTCAAATTACGTTGAGCCGCTTCTAGCACCTGCTCAATTGTTGTCGACTCTACTGCCTTTTGAAACTCAAAGACAAAATCGGATGGATAGCCGTAGTACTCATAGCGAATCAGCCGCGACAGCGTTTGCTCCGGAGTTGCAAAGTTAAACACAAAGCTATTGAGCACTGCATCTTTGGCATATTGCAATTCCTCAGCCTTAATCGGCTCCTGACGTACCCGCTGAATTTCCCTATACATGGTTTCAATAAAAGGTACCGTCGTCTCAGACCGAGTTTGACCACCGCCAATAAACAAGCCAGGGTAATCATAGCGCGGGCTCCAGAAGGCATAAACCACGTAGGCCAGCCCCTGACGCGAGCGAATATCATTAAACAGGCGGCCACCAAAGCCGTTTAGCACTTCATTGAGAATGACCATCGGGGCATGGTCAGGGCTATCTAAACGACCCCCCAAATGACCAATGTGAATATAACTCTGGGTGAGCTGGGGCTGATCTACCACATATAGACCATTGGTTTGCTGCTCTACATGAGGCACTTGCACATTAGCCTTTGCCCTAGCTGAGGGTGACCAGTCAGCAAAGAACTCTTCAATCAGCACCTTCATCTGAGTAGCATCAAAATCGCCGCTGATACCTAAAATTGTGCCGCTAGGCTGAATAGCTGTTTGATAAAAGTCAATAACGTCATCCCGTGAAATATTCTCAATGTCGCTGTACTCCACCATGCGAGCAAAGGGACTTTCATCACCGTAAATTAATTTGCGAAACTCACGGGTAGTGACATCATCTGGGTCATCATTACGGCGAGCAATGCTGCCACGGTACTGACTTTTAATTAGGTCAATTTTTTCTGGGGCAAAGGCTGGCTGCTGGATCACCTCTGAAAAAATTGCAAATACGTCGGCTAGATCCTCACTCAGAGCGCTAAAGCTAGCACTCCCCGTAGTCGCACTCAGACTACTCTCAACCGATGCCGCCCGCTGTTCTAAAAATTGATTGAGTTGATCAGGAGTATAGTTAACTGTTCCCCCTACCCGCATGGATTCTCCCATAATGCTGGCTAGGCCGGTTTTGCCCTCAGGCTCCATAAATTCCCCAGCCCTAAACGTTGCTGAACCGCTTACTAAAGGGAGGTCATGTTTCTCCATGAGGTACACAACCAGGCCATTAGGCAGTTCATAGCGTTCAAACTCAGGAATTTGAATTTCGCTGAGGGGTTCAAATTCTAGATCAGTGTAGTGGTGCGCCGTCACAGCATTGGCGGGCTTGCTCCACCCCAGGGTGAGAACCAAGCCAAGAGTAGCCATGGCCAGAAAGAAGCTTGTGGTCAGACGACGCTTAGAAAACCAGAACATAGGGTTTAAGGAGAATGGGCAGTTGGCAAGAGAGAACCGTTGTGAAGATGCTTAGCTAAAGACTAGAAGAAAGTAAAAGAAAAGATAGGTAGAGAAGAATTTGTTCTCGTTCCTATCTTCTGGCTTCTATATTCCGGCTGCTATGGCTCCGTCGATAGCAGTTTACCAACGGTGCGATTACTCGGCACAAAGGTTGCTTGAGCTACACGCTGCACATCTTCAGCTGTAACCGCTTCAATGGCTTTTAATTCTTCAAATACATTACGCCAGTCATTGGTTTTAGCTTCGTATTCAGTCAACAGGCTCGCCATACCGGCATTGGAATCCAGATTGCGCAACAGAGAAGCTCTAGCTTGAGTTTTCACCCGGTCTAATTCCTCAGGGGTCACGGGTTCTTGCTTTATTTGAGTAAGCAAAACATCCATCCGCTCAGCCATATCATCAACGGTATGACCAGGAGCCGTCAGGCCATAGAGCAAGAGAATATTGTCGTAGCGATCACCAGGGAATCCATTGGCGCTGCCAATATTCAGAGCTACTTGGGATTGCACCACCATGTCTTGATACATGCGTGAGGTGCGCCCCCCTACCAAAATGCTCTCAATCATGGCATAAACCACATGGTCAGAATGATTAATACCAGGACGATGGAAGCCTTCTAAATACCAGGGTTGACTGGGTAGCTTCAGTTCAAAGGATTTAGGCTCTGTCTGAGGTGGTTCTTGTATGCCGACTTCGGGAGGGAGGCTACGGGATTGAGTGCGACCAAAATAGGCGGTGGCTAGAGCCTTGACATTATCAGGGTCAACATCCCCCACCACAGCAGCAATCAAATTGCTCGGTCCATAATAAGCATCAAAAAACTTGGCGATATCTTCGCGAGTGGCTAAGCGCAGGTCTTCCTTATAGCCAATGACCGGACGACGGTACGGATGCTGGTCAAACGCAACTTCTAAGAACTTTTCAACGATTTGGCCGATGGGGGAGTTGTCCACCCGCATGCGGCGCTCTTCCAGGATGACTTCTTTTTCTTTGTAAAATTCACGGAATACAGGATCAATGAAGCGTTCTGATTCCAAAGACATCCACAGCTCTAACTTATTTGAGGGCAGGCTATAGAAGTAACGGGTGGCATCGGCAGAGGTGGTGGCATTCAGACCACGACCACCAGACTGCTCGATAATTTGGCCAAACTTATTTTGTTCAACGTATTCTGCAGCCTGAGATTGAAGGGTATCGAACTGCGATCGCAACGTCGCCGTTTTTTCTTCATCACCTGATTTCTCAGCCGCCATCAGCTGATCAAAGACCACATCCATCTCCTGTAGCAGCGGTGCTTCTGCCGAGTAGTCCTTGGTACCAATTTGAGTTGTGCCTTTGAACGCTAAGTGCTCCAGATAATGGGCAACACCGGTATGACCATCTTCCTCATTAACCGCCCCCACCTTGGCATAGAGCATCATCGACACCACTGGAGCCTGATGACGCTCCAACACGATAAACTTCATGCCGTTATCAAGCGTAAACTCGCTAACGTCATTGGCCACGCGATCAAGATAAGGCTGAATAGAGCTTTCTGGCTCGGCCTCAACCGCGAGTTGCTCTTGGCCAGATATCCCCGAGACCTGAGCCCAAGCCGGTTCACCCAGTCCCACCCATAACAAAACAGCCAGAGCGGCTGTCCATAGAAACGTCACCTTTGGCTTAGCCAACGGAATTACGCCCATAGCACCTCAGCGCAAAATACCGTTACCAGCATAGATACTTTTCTTTATGTTGTGCCAACAATATATTGATGATTCAGTGAAATCACTAATATTCGCCCTAATGCCGTGAGAGTAAATATCGTCCTGTTAAATAGTCAAGCTGGCTGATATATTCACACGCTCCGGCAAACTCTCTATTTCAAATAGAGATATTTGTAAAACGTAAACATATCGAATAAGCCACCCACAATACTGATGGTTAAGCAAATAATTACAAAACCTTGAACCATATTGCCTGCACCAAAGGTGATTAAAAAATCCACCATATAATCTTTACCTACAGCACTAATGGTCGATAACGGCGACCAAACGCCCAAGGTCAAAGCACCTAACGCTACTCCCATGCCAGCTGCAGGCAGCAAAAAGCAGATGACCAATGTCAGCACTAAAGAACTAAATAACTGCAAGCCCATCTCTACCTCCTGCCATTTTTTGGCTGCATGGGCATAAGGAACAACCACCCCAACAATACGAGCAATCATTGAATATGGGCGTCAACTTGAGGAATCTTAAATTTTCATAAAACTACGGAGCATTTAGAGTCTTGCCTTAACCCACTGCTTAACCCATTAAAATAATTAAGCCTCATGCTCAAATATTCATTGCTGCCCCGCATCTAAGGAGTCATCCCCTTTGTCTGCTGCATTTCCTACGTCGAGCCTTGCCAAATGGGGTCAGCGTTTGATGGCTGCCATTCTACTGGGTGGTCAAGTCATTGTTCACCTCGCAACTCGCCCTTTACATCGGCGTAACACCATTGAGCAAATGGCTGCCGTGGGACCAGAGTCTTTGCTGATCACTTTGGTGACTGCCAGCTTCGTCGGTATGGTGTTCACAATTCAAGTCACCCGTGAATTTATTAACTTTGGAGCTAGCACAGCCGTTGGTGGAGTGCTAGCGTTGACGCTGGCAAGGGAGCTAGCCCCAGTGTTAACTGCCGTGATCATTGCTGGTCGGGTTGGTTCTGCATTCGCAGCTGAAATTGGTACTATGCAAGTGACCGAGCAGATTGATGCATTGCAGCTCCTGAAGACAGACCCGGTTGACTACCTGGTATTGCCCCGAGTTGTTGCCTGTGCGTTGATGCTGCCTCTGCTAACAATCCTGTCATTCATTACAGGTATGACGGGGGGTTTGCTGATCACAAGCACAATGTTCAATATTTCCCAAACTGTCTTTCTAGACTCAGCAAGGCTGTTTCTAGAGGTCAGGGATTTAGTCGCTGCAATCATCAAAGCCCTCGTATTTGGCGGCCTCATAGCAATCATTGGTTCGAGCTGGGGCTTAACCACAACAGGGGGAGCCAAGGGTGTAGGGCAATCAACCACGACAGCAGTGGTGACCGCCCTACTGGCTATTTTCATTAGTAACTTTTTCCTATCCTGGCTGATGTTTCAAAGTTCGGCATTTCCTGGCTGATGTTTCAAAGTTCGGCGTTGAACTTTTAGAGATATTAAATTGCTTGGATAGCGAAATATAAAACATCTGCCCAAATCACAGCTCGACTTCAGTCAGCTTGTTGAGGTACCGCTCAATTAATAAAATCGCGACGATATCATCAATGGGGCGAGGAATACTGCGCATACTCTGGGGCAATATCCGATTCAGACCTTTAGGGGGAAACATTTCCCAATAGCGATCGCGAGCTTCCAGACTGCTATAACGCTCATCCACCAAAATGATATTGGGACTTTCTCGTAGTCGCTGCGATAATTCCTGTTTCCAGATTTTGGCCCCAGTCTGGTCCCCCATCACAATCAGCGAGATAGGATAGGTCTGACGTAGGGATTCAATATGCTCAATCACATCCTCAGCCGGAACCACCTCGTGGTAGCACAATGAGCGATCTACCCCAACAATGGCTAGACCACACTTAGCGCGGCCTGGGTCAAATCCTAAAATAACCGGCTGAGATAGTTTAGAAAAAACAGTGGAGGACACAGAGCAAACCAGAGGAAAAAGGAAACACTGGAATTCAAAGTACACATATGTAGAACTGCAACTTCCACCAGCTCAACCATCAGGGTCCCATTTGGATACGCCCTAGGCAAATAAAGGTCTTTGTCTTCCCGTAGTCATTTTAGAACTATCCTAAGGTAGCCTGCATCGTAGACACGAATGCTGGAAATTGGATAAGGTTATCTTGCGATTTCAACAAAATCTGGCAAACTATAGTCTGGCTAAATAAATAATCCGCTTTACACATTCCTGGCTAGATTATTTTAGCTTCTTGGATTGCCCCACCAAGTCTTGCTGTTTGGAGAGCCATCGTTCTTTACAGCAGTTGTTGATCCCCCCATTGCACTGGCTGTACATGGAACGCAAATGTTATGGTCTAAGTACACTTGTACGCACTAGTTCGAGTGCGTTTGCTTTGTGCATGTAAAGCGAGTTGAACTCTCCCACTTTAAATCTTTTGGAGGTACGACTCAGGTCCCTCTGTTACCGGGTTTTACCGTTATTTCTGGACCCAATGGTTCGGGAAAGTCGAACATCCTTGATGCACTTCTATTCTGCTTAGGGTTAGCCAGTTCTAAGGGTATGCGAGCTGAGCGCTTGCCAGATCTGGTTAACCAAAGTCATGCCAGTCGACGCTCCACATCAGAAGCCAGCGTCACAGTCACGTTTGACATCAGCGATATCCCGCCAGAACTTTTAAGTGATGACGACAGTAATCCTCAAGATCGGCAGATGGAAGAGGAAGAAAGTGGCATCCATGACAACTCAGATACAGCAGCGAATTCGGTAGAGGCCACAAATCCAGAGCAGGAAGCTCAAGAGCCTAACGATACAGAAGGTCCTGAAACAAATTTAGAACCAGACATCAACGCTACCGATAATGGGGGCTCGACAGATCCAAGCTTATCGGTAGTGTCAACCACAACTCCAGCTCATCAGAATGGTGCCGAAGCCAATGGGCAGGCCAGTAATGCTAGTGCCCCTGATAATGTGGTTCCGTTACCGCGAGAATGGAGCGTGACTCGTCGCCTGCGGGTCACAGCCCAAGGCACTTACACATCAAATTATTTTATTGATGGCCAGCCCTGCACCCTGACTGAGTTGCATGAACAGTTACAACGATTTCGCATCTATCCTGAAGGCTACAACGTAGTCCTACAGGGGGACGTTACCAGCATCATCTCGATGAAGGGGCGCGAGCGTCGAGAAATTATCGATGAACTGGCAGGGGTGGCATCATTTGATCGGAAAATTGACCAGGCAAAGCTCAAGCTTGATATGGTGCGGGAACGTGAAGAACGCTTTCGCATTGTGGAGCGAGAATTAATCGACCAACTAGAACGGCTTGATCAAGATCGTAAAAAGGCTGAAAAGTATAAGCAACTCAAAGCGACACTCCAGGAAAAGACCCAGTGGCAAGCGGTTTTAGGGTGGCGTCAACAACAGGAACAAGCTGATAATTTAGAGCGCCAGATTAGCCAAGGCAAGGAAAAGGCTACTAAATTGGCTGAACAGCGCCTCACGCTGGTCAAGTTAATTGAAACCACCGCCGCTGAACTAGATGTACTTAATACCAAAGTCAAAGCTCTGGGCGAAGATGAGCATTTAGCGCTGCAGTCTAAACTTGCTACGCAAGAGGCGGAGTCGCGGCAGCTTGAACGTCAGAAGCAGAGCCTCAGCCAATCGACACGGGAGCTAGCCGCTAAACTTCAAGCCACCCAGGTTGAGTTACAACAGCGCAGTCAAGAGTTAGAGTCCCTGGGTCAGCAGCTGAATATTCTCACCACTAATGAGATAGTGCAGCTGCAAGCTGAGCGCGATCGGGCAGCTCAGGCGGTGGAGGAAAGCCGAGAAGCTACGAGTGCGATCGCAACTGCCTCCCAAGCCTGGGTCGAATCTCAAACAAACCTACGTCGCGAAGTAGAAGCGCTGCTCAAAGCACTGGAACCTCAGCGCGCTGAACAGGTACGACTACAGGAACGCCTAAATCAACTGCAGAGCCAGATCACGGCTCAAACCACTGCAATTCAGAACCTGGAAGCTGAGCTCAGCGCTACCCCTCAAACCGCAGACCCTGAGCTCTCCAACACAGAAACGAAAATTCAGACCCTAGCGCAGGCTGTAGCAACAGCTGAACAGGAGCTTAAGACCCACCGCGAAACCCGTGACCGATTACTACGGGAACAACGAGAACAGCAGCGAGAGTTAGACAAGCTGGAAGCCCAGGAGCAGGCACTCCAAGAAACCCGTGGGACCCAGGCTACGGAAGTTTTGATTAACAGCGGTCTGACCGGTATTTGCGGTCTAGTGGCCCAATTGGGGCGTGTAGATCCTAAATATCAAACCGCGCTAGAAATTGCCGCTGGAGCAAGATTGGGTTATTTGGTCGTTGAACATGACGGCGTTGCCGCCCGAGGCATCGACATTCTTAAACGCAAGCGCGCTGGTCGAGCCACCTTCTTACCGCTGAACTCTATCCGCGCACCTCGGGGGCAAAGGTTAGGGCGATGGGAACGCCCCGATGGCTTTATCGACTACGCTGTCGACCTGATTGAATGCGATGACATGTACCGAGAAGTGTTTGCCTTTGTCTTTGGCAACACCACTGTTTTTGAGCGTCTCGACGATGCGCGCCGCCATCTCGGAAAGTTTCGCATGGTCACCCTGGATGGTGAAGTGTTAGAAAGCAGCGGCGCGATGACCGGCGGTAGCCTGCGGCGTCAGGGTCGACTACATTTTGGCACGGTTGAAGCTGGAGAGTCTGAAGAAGCGAAAGCCTTACGAGAACGGCTGCACGAAATTGAGCGGATTTTAGTGAGTTGCGATCGCGCCCTTGCCCAGGCCGATGCCACGGTCAAAGCCCAATCTCAGACATTGATCGAAACCCGCCAAAGCTACCGCGAACAGCAATTACAAAACACCCAAACCCAGCAACAGCAACAGCAACTACAGCAACGTCTAGAAAAAGCACAGCAGCAGCGACAGCAATATCAATCTGAATATGCCGCTGCCCAGCAGCGTTTGCAGCAGTTGGAAACCGCTCTTCCTGAACAGGAAGGACAACTGATACAAAAGCGCCAAGAACTGACGGCTTTAGAGGAATCCCAAACCCATAGCGAATGGCAACAGGCCCAGGGTAAAGTGCGAGCCTTAGAAGCCGAACTGACAGAGCGTCAACAGCTATTACAAATCGCCCAGCAGCGACAGAACGAACTAGAGGCTCAACGCCAACGCTTACAGGAGAAAATTCAAACCAACCAGCAAAGCCTTGCACAAGGCCGTCAACAGCAACAGGGTCAAATTAATCAACAGACAGAGATTAATAAGCAGCAAGCAGAGCTGAAGCAGGAGATTATTGCTACCCAAGCAGCCCTGGCCGAGCTAGATAAGACTTTGGCAGGTGAGAAGGCGGAACGCGATCGCAAAGAACATCAACTACGGGAACAACGCAACCAGCTACAGCAGCTAGAGTGGCAGCAACAAAAACTCAGCGAAACTCAGCAAGAGCGACAGCAGCAGCTCAACGAGCTACAGATAGCCATCGAAACCAAACAGGCTGAACTCCCAAGCCCGCTGCCTGAGATCCCTGAAGACCTGACGTTAGAAACGTTGCAAAAACAGCTCAAGTCCCTGCAGCGTCGCCTTGAGGCTATGGAGCCAGTCAATATGCTAGCCCTTGAGGAATATGAACGCACTCAAGAACGTTTGGAAGAACTAACCAATAAGCTCACCACCCTGGAAGAAGAGCGTACAGAGTTATTACTGCGTATTGAAAACTTCACCACTCTGCGTCGTCACGCATTCCAAGAAGCATTTGAAGCGGTCAACAAAAACTTCCAAGCCATTTTCGCGCAACTCTCCGATGGAGATGGCTATCTGCAGCTCGACGATCCCCAAGATCCCTTTAATGGTGGATTAAATCTAGTTGCCCACCCCAAGGGCAAGCCCGTTCGTCGGCTCGCGTCCATGTCGGGTGGAGAAAAATCCCTCACTGCCCTCAGTTTTATCTTCGCCCTACAACGCTATCGTCCCTCCCCCTTCTATGCCTTTGACGAGGTGGACATGTTCCTAGACGGTGCCAACGTCGAACGCCTTTCCAAAATGATTCGTCACCAGGCACAACAGGCACAATTTATGGTCGTTAGTCTTCGACGCCCCATGATCGAGTCTGCCGAGCGCACCATCGGCGTAACTCAAGCTAGAGGAGCCTACACGCAGGTACTGGGGATTAACCTGCAGCGAGCCTCCGCCGGAGGGTAAATAGATTTGTAGAGGCGTTCCATGGGACGCCTCTACAAATCCAATACGGTTTCACACACTGTCAAAAAATCGATGTATAGGGTGTAATGTGATGAAGCACGCTTCTGTCAATTAAGAAACATGCACGCTGGTTAAGCAGACCCTATAGACACCACACAGTAGACCCCAAACGATGAGTTTTGAGCAAAGTCGGCTGCGTTCCGACATGATTGGCACCCAAGTGATTACCCGTTCTACAGGCCGTCGTCTGGGGGTAGTGAGTCAACTGTGGGTAGATATAGACCGAGGTCGAGGTGAAGGTGGCGAAGTGGTTGCTTTGGGACTACGGGATAACATCCTATCTAAAGTGGTGTCTGGGCCAGAACAGATCATGTTGCTGAGCAGCATTCGTCAAATTGGCGATGTCATCTTAGTTGATGATGATTCAGTCATCGAGGATGACATTAGTGTGGCCAACTATACCAATCTGGTCAAAAGCGAAGTCATCACTGAGTCAGGTGAAGGTCTGGGCCGTGTCCGTGGCTTCAAATTTGATGTGGTCAGTGGCAAACTGCTATCCCTTGTGATTGCGTCCATGGGATTACCCCAGATTCCAGATCAGGTGATTAGTTCTTACGAGCTACCTGTTGAAGAGATTGTGAGCACTGGGCCAGACCGCATTATTGTTTTTGAAGGTTCAGAGGAAAAACTGAAACAGATCAGCGTCGGGCTCCTAGAACGTCTTGGCTTAGGCTCAGCCCCCTGGGAACGAGAGGATGATGGCTATATCATGCCCACATCTGCCAGCAATCAATTGCCCTCAGGGCTCAAACAAGAAGCTCCCGCCCCTCGTCGTGAAGCGGCACCACCTCAACGGCTGGAGCTTGAACAACCCTCCCGTCCTCCCATGGAACAGGCCATCCCGGAAGAGGAGCCATATCAAGCCCAACCTTTAAACATTCCTCAAAAGAAAAAAGTCATCGAATACGAAGAAGAAGATTTCTAGGGGAGATAGCAGGATAACTCTTGCCATTTTTGGGCAAACCGATATACGGTATGCGTGGCATTATTCCATCGAATCGTTTCCTCGTTTTGAGTCCATGGTATCCACTCCCGCGCCTGTTATTGGCCCACTCAAACAGCTATCTGTTATGGGCTTACCGGTACATCAAAGTACCGATTATGTAGGCTGGCTCATGGAGCACCTGCGTTCAGGTGGTGGTGGCCATGTCGTTACCCTGAATGCAGAAATGTGTATTCAGGCAGAGGCCAATGCTGATTTACAGCAAATCATTCAAAATGCCACGCTGGTAATTCCTGATGGAGCAGGCGTTAAGCTGTATTTTCAGTGGGTTCAACGCCATCCTCTAAAACGTTACCCCGGCATCGAATTTGCTGTGGACGTATTGAAAAAACTCCACGCCACAGAAACTGTCGTCTTTTATGGCGGTTCGCCTGGCATGGCAACAACAGCGGCTGAACATTGGCAACGACTGTTCCCTGACTTGAATATTGCGATCGCGCAGCATGGCTATCTATCGGAAACAGAGCAGTTAGGATTTCAGCATCAACTTCAGGAATTACAGCCCAGTGTGATCTTTGTAGGCTTGGGGGTCCCCCGCCAAGAACTATGGATTGCAAACCACCGTCAGCTCTGCCCCAACGCAATTTGGGTCGGTGTTGGTGGCAGCTTTGACATCTGGGCAGGGAAGAAGCGACGAGCTCCTCGTTGGATGTGCAACAACAATCTTGAGTGGCTTTACCGACTCTATCAAGAACCCTGGCGTTGGCGGAGAATGCTGGCCTTACCTAAGTTTGTATTCCGTTCTATAGGCTATGACTTAGGTCGACGAGTGTGAGGCCCAAGATCATTGCCAAAATTAATTGTTAAGGGGCGCTCTATAGAATGCCCCTTAACAATTCACCGAAACAATCCAATAAAAGTTGTCAAGGGACTGGACATTTGTCCCATTACCTATATCCTTGTACAGAGACAAAAGTACTGCCCATGCATTGCAAGTAAGATCTGTCCCCACTCAACGCAAAGCCCCTATGACATCCGCCGTGACTCCGCCCAAGACACAATACCCTCGCCGTCGTCGTCCGGATGCACAATCTAGGCGTAATGCAGCCTTTCAGGCGACATCGGCAACATTGCAAGGAACTCAGCAACCACAGCAGACTAAAACTGACAGTGCCCATCCCCCCCTGGTCACCTTGACTGGCGTTAACAAAGTCTACGATAACGGCAGTCAAGCGCTACGGAATATTAACCTCCAGATCAAACGGGGCGATTTTCTATTTGTGACTGGGCCTTCGGGGGCTGGCAAATCCACCTTACTCAAATTGCTCTATGGCCAAGAGCGGGCCACATCAGGCAAGATTCTGGTGGATGACAAAGACCTGGCTAAACTGCGAGGAAACCGGCTGGCCATGTTACGTCGGCGCATCGGTATTGTCTTTCAGGACTATAAGCTCATTCCTCGCCGCACCGTTGCAGAGAATGTATCCTTTGTACTTTGGGCACAGGGCTATAGCCGTAGGGAAATCAATCGCCGTTTACGACCCACTCTACGAATGGTTGGCCTGCAACATAAAGCTAGCTGCTTTCCAGATCAGCTCTCTGGAGGAGAGCAACAACGGGTTAGCATTGCCCGTGCAGTGGTCAGCACCCCCCCTTTGCTACTGGCCGACGAACCCACTGGCAACTTGGATGGAGATAATTCCCGCCAAGTGATTAAAATTTTAGAAAAGCTCAACTCTATTGGCATTACGGTGATTGTTACCACCCATGATGAACAGCTAGTACGCTCATCAAACCATCCGGTGGTCCAAATTAAAGACGGGCGTTTAACCTATGTGAGACATTAAACCGCTCTGAAGTTAGGGTGTGTGCGCACAACATTAGCCTCAAAGTCTTGAATCCAATCCACCCAGGCTTCTTCGATCTGTGGACGTTCTTGAGGCAAAGCACGCTTAATTAAGACGGCAATATAACTGCGATCGCAACAAATCAGAACGATATTTCCAACCTTAGTACGAATCATGGCATGACTAAACATCGACAACCCCATAGTTGATGCTATCAACTGCTGTAGCCCCAAAGATTGAAAGACTAGCTGAATCCATTCAGTATCTTCGTGCTGCGGCGTAATGAAATAATCGCGAGGTAGTCCAGTAGCATCGAACACGGCCAATCCCAGTATTTGGTCAATATCAGGTAAACCAACCGACTTCAATGGCTGCGGGTTTGAGGTAGACACCAAAATCCAAAACTTTTTAATGGGTAGCTAAATCAGAAGCTTTGAGCTTCCAAACTAAACTAGACACCATGTTAGTGAATACATGGGCAATTACTGGCACTAATAGGTTTTGGCTCGCTATAGCACTGTAGCCTAATATTCCACCGACGCAAGTGGCCCACAACATATACGGCCACTGCCGCAAATCGCTCATATGTAGTAACCCAAAACAAAGACTCGACAGTGCTAAGGCTGCTAAATTTGCGCCAAAGGCCGGTAACATCACTCCCCGAAACAGCAGTTCTTCACTAATACCAGGCAGTAAGCCTAACCAGAGTACATCTGGCAAAGCCAGAGGTTTTAGAATGTACTCCAAGTAAACTTCGGCACTATGTCGATACCTCGGCCACGCCCAATAGAGTATGGCGCTAACCAGGGTGATACCCATCCCCAAAAGCACCCCTAGCCCAATCGGATAAATACCCAACTGACTGGGTAACTGTTCTACTGAATCAAACAAGAGCCAAAAGCGAGCAATGACAAACAGTACAAGGGCTGTTGCCGCGATCGCAACTAGCACTTGAGTACGTGTCAAAGGCTCCATACTTGAATTAGGTGGGGCAGGCTGATTCAAAAGCGCATCGGCAAAATTATGCCGCACTGACAAACGATACTATCTTACGCTGTCCGAGGTCGCTAGCATATCGGCAAATCTATACATCCTGAATCACATTATTACTAAGTGTATATAGGTTCCCACGATCTGTTAGAGGCAGATGGGAGCTGACGCTCAGGGAAAAGGTAACCATCGTTTTTCAGGTAAATTGAACAATGTTTGATTGAAATCAGACATATTGATATATCCCTTAAAAATCACAAACAAAAAAACAATCAAACAACCATCAAAATCCATTTAAAACACATAGATTAGAAATCAATAGAACTCAATATAAAAACTCAAGACAACCGTCAGAGGGCTTTCAAAAAAAGCTTTTCAGCCCTAGAAGCAATCTATATCCCTAGACAAGATTGATTTTTATAAGTCGGTCAAAATCAATGCACTTAACTATTTTTTATTTTTTTAATAAACTCCAAACACCAACAACTGAAAGCCGTTAGTAAATGTAGAAAACTGGGATTCATTTAAATATCTACCATTGAAGACAACATTGGCTATTAGCACATCAGACAAACTTGATAACAAGACATCATATGAACCTTGTCTAGATTTTGTATTTTAACCACACACCTCAACTGAACTGATGGGAATGTCCTTTGACCTACCTGCCCAAAACAACAGCGTCAATATATACGAGTGTGAGGTCCGGCTAAAGTTTCGCATTATTGAAGATCAGCTTGCTATCGACGAACGTGATAGTAGTGCACTGATAGAAGCTTTAGTGGATGCCTACACCTATGGTGATGATGACTATTTGGAATCTTTGGAATCTCAAATAGATATTCATCAAATAAAAGCCTTAGAGGCCTCTCCAGAAATGCGACGCCAGCTTATCCGTTTACGTAATTCCCGTAAATTAGCGTAACCCCCTCTTAAAGAAAGACATTACAGGCGAAATAGAGCAGCATAAAAAAAATCCCAATAGACGTTTGACATTTATTCCCTCAGATTTGTATATTTATAAAGGCCAACGCGGTCACGCAAGGGCAACACGCCCCCATCGTCTAGAGGCCTAGGACACCTCCCTTTCACGGAGGCGACGGGGATTCGAATTCCCCTGGGGGTATTGACTACAAACGCAGGCAGTGAGCAGCTTAGCCAACTGCCTGTTTGCTTTATAGCCATACTTTGTACTCTATACATATAGTGACAAAACGGTTAATACCTGATAATAGAGGCACTGTTTTTAGGCTCAATTTTAGGCATGGATATCACCGCCAAAATTATCCAAGCCAATCACAGACTGAAGCATTCAAACGTAGGTGTAACCATTGAACAGCATGGTGGACGGTTACGTCTGAGAGCTACATTGCCACCAAAGCCTAAAAGCTCCAAAACTCGACCATGGCAACAACGGATTGCAATTGGAGTAGCGGCCAATCCTACTGGCCTTCGAGCCGCCGAAACTGAAGCCAAGTTACTGGGAAGTTTACTGGCGGCGAAAGAATTTACTTGGGATAGATACCTTGACCAGCCCCATAGCGATCGCAAATCCAACCAACATTGGATCGAAGCGTTTCACAACCACTACATCAGCAACGGTGGCACACCAACAACATGGGCTGGTGATTACGCCAAAGTTTTAAAGAACTTGGCCCCCGATAGTTTTTTAGACAGTGATGGCCTACGGTCACTAGTGGTTCGCACCAAGCCAAACACTAAATCTAGAGTTAGAGCTTGTATGGTCGCCGGTGCCCTTGCGAAGTTTGCTGGTATCGAGTTTGACCCCAAACCTTACCGGGGAAATTACAGTCCTTCGCAAGTGAGCCCCCGCAACTTGCCCGACGATGCCACCATTGCCCGCTGTAGGGAGACCATCACTAACAAAAGTTGGCAATGGGTCTACGGCATGATGGCTACCTATGGTCTACGTAATCACGAATGTTTCAAGCTAGATCTTGAGGCGTTTCCCGTCGTTCGCATCCTTGACGACACTAAAACCGGAACTCGGGAAGTGTGGCCCTGCTTTCCAGAATGGACAGAGCAGTGGAATCTGAAAAATCGCATACTCCCACCCATCCAGCTGGACCGAAGCAACGACAAGATCGGACACTCAGTAACGGCTTACTTGAGCCCAAAATTACCCTTTACCCCCTACGATTTGCGCCATGCCTGGGCAGTGAGAACCCTTGAGTTTGGGTGGCCTGATGCGCTCAGCGCTCAGCAAATGGGCCATTCCCTGGAGGTTCACAACAGAACTTACCAGCGCTGGATTAATGTCAGGCATCACCAACGGGTCTATGACCTATTGGTCAATCGAGACGATCGCCCACGGCCACCAACCCTGAAAAATTTTCAAATGGAGTCCAATAAGTCATGACCAATAGTTAAAAATGAAGCCGAGGAGTCTCAGGACATGAATCAACTTGACAAGCTTTTGTCTAATTTAGTAATTGAACCAAAATCCGAAATAGACTCTCTAAATCATCTGGGACCCGCCATAGCTTGAGATCTTGGGTGATATAGTCAGATGCCGAATCATACTGCCCAAATTGCCATACATCTCCAGTACTGACTGCCCCTGTCAACACCTGATCGGACTGACTCCCTAGCCACCGATGCAAAGCTACCAACTCAACCGCCAACTGGGTAAAGCCACGGGTCAGGTCCGCCTGTTTTGCTTCGATGATTAAGAGCTGATGATTCTTGCTTAGAAAATAATCTAGCTCTCCCTTTAAATAGGTATTCACCTCAATGGGATATTCAATATTGAGATCCGCACCCGTTGCCCGAATCAGCTCGATAATGACCGGAGAAATCAACATCTCGCGACGTGCCATCTCACTGGTCAAACTCACATGGGGCAACGTTTCGTTAATTCGCTGATGCAACTGAGAAACTTCCTCCAACGCCTCTCTCGATTCGGCCAAATTAAGCCGATCACGCTTCAAGGTCAGACCCAACTCCGCCAGTACATCTGCTGGGGCGAATCGCAACTTAAAGTAATCAGCAAAAGTATAGGAGCGATCTCGCTTTAAAATTGGCGGACGCTGCTGCTGAGACGGATCGATTGGGCTGTCCATTGATTGCATCACGTCATTGCTCTAGAACCAGCTCTATTTTAATTGTCCCAGTCATGTCCATCAGGTAGTCTAAATGTTCTAGTAAGGGCTTCTAATTTTTACAACCAGTGCAGTTGATTACGCTGCTGAATTGTCTTTTCCCTTGAGTAAATCGGCTACGACTTCATTGCTCGTAAACCAGGTATGAACGGCTTCAATTGACCATCGGTAAGTAGGTCTCCAAGCCTGGGGAGTACAGTTAATAACATGCTCACCACGCTTAAAGTCTTTACCGATCCGGTCGGTGAAAAACTCGCTAGACAGGCTGTATTTATCTGCTATGTCTGACGTACTTATCCATTCAGCTGGCTTAGGAGTTCTAGGTTTTCGTGACATAGCTTATCCCTCTCCTTCAAGGCGAGTTTTAGCGTGCTCACTGAGTCGAGCCAGCCAATGATCGTTTAACTGAGAAATCAACCACCAAGTTGATTGACTGGGATGAACTGGCAAAAGTCGATTTGCATAAATCCAGACTCGAAGACGTTGATCAAAATACGAAATAGACTGACGCGCCGACGATATTAAAACCAGTTCATCGATAAAACATTGGTTTTCCATAGCTACCCCCCCTCTAACCCTTGTGGAAAACCCCTCTCTCCCCCTGAAACCCCCTCTCCTCCCCTGGGGAATAGATTTTTGGGGAGGTCCCTCATGGCCCTACACCTCAATAAGGGGGGTAAGGTGTGTAATGGTCCGTCTGGCAATGGTTCTGGCGGATCAGTTGATGGTTTGTTACAAGTTTCGTTGATGACTGAAACCGTCTCAGGCTGGGGGATTACACACCACTGGTCTGGATGCCAGAGATCTCGATTTTTGTATAGAGTCTGGGCACTGGTTTGAGCCAGCTTGCACACTTGAGTGAGTCGGTGGGATACCGTACCTGCTAGCTCTCCTAATTTGGCTAAGTAACTGACAGCCTGCTGAATCCGACGACGGGCATCGGCTTGACGCTCATCATTGATGCTCAAGCTTGGAACTTCCCGCTTTGGAGTGGTACCCAGAGGCCAGTAAAATCTAGTTGCCCACCGTGCCCAGGCGTTTGCTTTTTTGGATATTTCCGCCTGGTGTCTGCAATGCTTGTGATAGCCCGGTCGGGTATAGGCCATTTGCTCGATATAAATGGCTAGCTCATCATCACCCAAGCCTTCGAAGACACGGCCATGGGTGGAGATCGCACGCAGCAACGAGTTAGTCTGACCAGACCCTGTCCATCCAGATTCCAGCTCTTGACGTAGGTCAGCCAACCAAAGCTCAACCTTTCCAGCCTGTCGTCGCCGTTTACGCTGTAACTCTCGCCCCTGCTCCAGTGCTGGCCGCAATAGCTCCATATCCTGGGCTTGACAGCAAAAATCCCACTGCCAAAAGAATCGCTCCAACGTTCCAGCAGTGGGATTTAAGTTGTGGTCAAGTAGGCAGCTACCCGATCCAGGCTGAAGGGGTAAGCGATGCCCATTATATTCTGTGATTTCCCAGGGCCTAGCGTATGGCTTGATATTTGGGAAGATTTCGCACTGACCAGCCTTGATCGCTATTCCTTGAGCCTCTAAAGTATGTTTTAACGAACATGCCAATGCAAACGATGGAACATACTCAGGTAAAGGAAAATAGAGATGCCATCCCCCCGACCAGGATGATCGGACAAGCACGCTACGGACCAGGCCGATCATCTCCAAAGCATCCTGGATAGCCTTTAATCCATCAGGGGTGTGAGAGTTACTGCCCGCATCGATGTCAATCATGGCGTAGTTGGTTTGATTGCCAAACCTTACGCCGATGATGATTGCTGAATCCTGCCACCTGGCCCACAAAGACCTGGGGCGCATTGGGTATTTATTGGTTTGCCAATCACCTCCTAACTCTGAGCATTCGATGGTTTGCCATTTGTAACTAAAGGTTTCGGTGAGCCGTCTGCCCTGAGCGTTTTCTGGATGTGGGTCGATAAGCATTGTAGATACACATAAAAAGTCCTCGGCACCATGGGGCAAATGGTACAGATGTATGTTCAAAAGCCTTTACACACGGGGTTGTGTGAATTGAGACAATGGACACGTAGTCGGAACGATTGGAACCCGACCCGACTACATGCCGTGATTGGAGAGCTAGCTCTCGCAATAAAAAACTATGCGAAGTTGACAGCGCTGTCAACTTCGCATAGTTTGTAATCAGTTAATCTACTGATTAACTTTGTGAGGGCTTCTAGATAGAAGCCATGAAACAAGCAAGTGTTGAAAAGTTTGTGAACAAGTTAGAGGAGTTAAATATCAAGCCTGAATTGGTAGCCTTAGCAGTTAACAAATCTGCAAGGGCCGTTCAGTTATGGAAAAAAGGAACTCATACCCCAAGACTTACACCTAAAGAGATGGCAGCTTTCTGTGAGCTGCTACATGTCTCTATTCAAGAGTTGGCTGAAATGTTTGAAGAAACTCAAGTTGACTGACTAAGGAGTCACCACAAAATTGTGTGTGTCAATCACACACAATTTTGTTCTAAACTCTAGCAACTGTAAGGCTATGTCTACGTAGTCACTCTTTTTGTTGTCTGATTTTGTTATGGGTACAGGACTCGACCCACGAGACCCTGTACCTATCTGGCACATTGCAGTCACAACGCACCAGCCCCATAACCATTATGCCACCTTAAATCAAAACCATACATCCAAATTCATGTACAGATCACACTTTGTGTGGTCACTGTTTCTAGTGCCAATTTTTCAAACCATGCAACAACAGCTAACAACCATCGCGTCACCACGCTTTAGCCAATCCCTTAAACAATTGTGGCAACCCCTCAAAGCTAAACGTCATCAGTTATTAGCTGCTGGTCAGCTAGATATATTGTTTATCCCAGAACAGCAGCTGGCGTTTATCGCCCACGGCAATAATCTTGTCAATCGTTACTCCACACCTAGCGTAGAACACGCCCTAGCCATCTACAAAGCACAACGACTAGTGCCCGCATCATTCCAGGTTGTTACTCGATAACAACTAGTTGCCAAACAGTTGGTAACTAGTTGGTAACCAGTTGGCATGTAGTTACTAAACAGATTGCAAAATGAAGACACTCGCAGACATCGCAAGAGACCATAAGATATCCCCTCAAGCCGTTGCAAAATGGCGGGATAAAGCACTTGAAAAGTATGGCGAACTAGCTTATGAACTAGATGGCAACCGCAAACAATATCATGATAGCGAAGTAGCAAAGATTATCGAATTCGCCCCCAAAAAAGAGGACCCGATAACAACCAAAACCGAGATCCTTACCGGCAACCATCGCGTCACTGGTGAGCTAGCCCCATTGCCCACCAGCATAGACTTAGGCAAAATGCGTCATGGGTCAGACTTAACCGTATTCAACAGCGATGCTTTAGCAGCGGTTGACCAAGCCTTAGATTTAGCTGATCAGATGCTTGAAGCCATAAACGACGATACAGATTTCCAGCTGAGTCAGCTCCAGAGAACCCAGAAAGCCAACAACAAATTAAAGCGCAAAGTCGACAAGCTCAGAAGCCGACAACAACAATACGCGATTGAATCTAGAATGATTGGCTTAGCTCAGGGAAAAGAAGCATCAGAGCTACAAGAAAACATGCAAGCGATTCAAACCCTTGGCAATTCAGAGTCTTAGCGTTTCTGAACAGCAGACCACCACGCTATTAAACCTCAACTGGCCACAGTCCCACCAGGCCATCAAGGGAGCCCTAGGGTTTTCCACACACCCGCGATACATACACGGACTATTAAACCCTGCCCAATGGTCACACAGCAACGGTTTACTAATCCGGTAGAGATACCCCCGGCTACTCATTAGGCGACTCAGGAACTGAAGAACACATGAGTTTATTTGATTGGTTCAACCCTCAAGAGCCAGATACCACAACGTTTGAAGTCAGTAACGACAATGGCGATCAAATCGTTTTTACAATCCCGACTAAGGGCTCTAACAAAATACGTCAAGCATTGCGCAGTGCTGGGTTAACTCGGAATAAAGACTATGTAGGTAAAGAATCATTGAAAGATTTCCTCAAACGTGATCACGATGCGCACCGCTGGTGGGCACAACGTGATGTTGATGAGCAGGAAGATATAGAATGGCAAGGGGACCAGGAAGGAGGACCAGCAGACGACGAGGACGATGACACAGAAGGCTGTGATTATGCCGTCGATGATGAAGCGTCAGAGCACCCAGCGCTTAGGTTTTGGCCTAAGTGGTAGTTACTAAACCTAGCTATGACTGATATCCAAATTGAAAATTGTCAGGAAAACCTATCACTTTATCTGGAGCATGACAGCGGTTACACGCCTGAATTTCTCAAGGACCATCAGGAGGTTGATGAAGAACTAAGCCGTATTGTCCTGGTTTTCAATGGGGGTGACAATTTTGAAGGCATAGAAGGCGTTGAAGCGTACAACATCTCTGTAGACACTAACTATCCTTGGAATTTATCACCGGGTCAGCAAAAAGCTTATGAGCTGTTGTTATCCTTGCAGACTGGTTCAGTTTACGCACTAACAACCATTGGTAAACTGGCTGAAGCCATGGATCTAAGGTGTATTAGAGCAGCCTGTAAGCGCTTAGAAAACCTTCAAAGCCTAGGCGTGATTAAAGGTCTCAAGCTTTAATCAGGAATCTTTGATTAGGAGTCTATGGCTAGACAAACTATCTTTTATGGATTTTCCCAGTTGTAAACGACAACTGGGAATTTTTTAAGCCTGGGCGATGCCTGTCCAAGTATTTTTCCTAGGAAAACCACTTGGACAGGCATTGCCCTAACTATTGATATTTATGACTCTGATAGTTCAAAGGTAAGCTGTTTGAGATGGGCCAGGGAAACACTGCGGATCAGGTTATGTTGTTTAAGCATTAGCTGGGTGCCTTCAGTCATTTCTTCTACCAGGTATCTGTCGCACAAAATTTCTAACGCTGCTACCTGCTCAGATTCAGACCGTTGCCAGTCTTCCAAATGGCTGAGCCACCAATCATCAGGAACGGGGCAACGATACACAGAAGCTTCACAGAGCAAGATGTAGGCATATTTTGCATCTTGCCGCAGACGGCTAAAGGTTTGCTCCAAACGTTGCTGTACATTACGGCGTAGGGTACGGGTAAAGCGGTCCAGCTGCCACTTGTCGTCTGCGCCAGTAGTTTCGCCTTCAGCGGCAGCGGCAATGGCCTGTTCTACCGCTTCGATTTCATGACCGTAGCGTTGCCAGTAGGCAGCAATATTGCCATAAAATGGACGACTGCCAATTTCACCCAGGATAATGCGTAATGCCAGGGGATGACCTTCGTAGGCTTTGCCGATGCGTAGTAACTCTGGGGAAGCCTCTGGGGCGAAGCCTGTTTTTAGGAAGAGGGCTTGTTGTTCAGGTTCTGATAGACCGCTCAGGGGCTCACAGTGCCAAAAGTTTTGATAGCGTGAGCCAATCGCTGCAATTTGGGTAGGCAGTTCCTGGGAAGTAAGGATAAAACGACTTTGGAAGGTGTCACTGGCCAGAACTGTTTTGAAAAATGCTACAAATCCATCGTCCTTGAATTCGCTCCAGCCGTCTTGTTCATTGCCTTGTAAAATCTGTTCAAGGGAATCGATCACGATCAGGTATGGCGTTGCCTGAACATGCTGTAACAACCGACGAGTCAACAACTTTGGATCGGTGCGATCGTCAGGGGTAACCACCTCGCCACAGGTTTCTAAGAGGCTAGCCGCTACGCTGGTAAAGTCCGTAGATTTCTCCTGATTGTCAAAGTTGACCCGCAGTAGCTGTCTGGCAGTCTCTTGCAGGTTTACCGATAACCTTTCTGCCAGAGCGGTTTTACCCACCCCAGCAATCCCTGTAATCATCAGCAAACGGCAGGTCTCTTGAAGCTTAGTCGTTAGTTCAAGGGTGAGCGATTCTCTCCCAACCCACAACGGATCGTAAGCAAAAAACCGTTCAAAGTTTGCTTCTTGTGCAGATTCTGCTGCATCCACTGATATTTCTTGGGGCTGGATCATTATCCGAGGATCCAGCCCTAACGCTTCACAGATTTCTTCAAACTTTGCCACAGATACCTTAACACCCCGACAAAAGTTATTCACTGTGGAAAGGGCGACCTCTAAGTGACCTGCCAAATCTCCCTGGGTAAGGAAACCATTGCGCTCCAGAGAAAGGGCCACAACAGCACGGTGATCGGGGTGGACGCAGAGAGAACGGGGCATGGAGTAAAGAGGGAGGGCGGAAGAGTGAAGAGAGAGGAATAGACTTTTTCAGAATGATAGATCGATTGGATAGAGGATTTCAAACCGCCTTCCACTATCCTCCGTCCTCAGCCTTCCGCCTTCCACTCAACTCAGGCATGAACTCAGGTACCCTACCTGCCAACTCATGTACGGCCTCAGGTAGGCAATTGGCACGATGCAATTGTCAACCAACGAGGAGGAAAGATGCAGGTTTATTTAGAACATCTTCATGCGGCCTGGGGGTTGGTGCAGCGAGGGAGTCCGGCGGCGGGGGTGGATGGGGTAACGACCGACCTATTTGCTGGAGTGGCTCAGGAGCAGTTGGGGCAGATGCAGCGGCAGATGCGGCGTGGTTGTTACCAGGCAAGTCCGGCGAAGGGATTTTTTGTGCCAAAGAAGAACGGTGGGCAACGACTGATTGGGCTGTCTACGGTACGGGATCGGGTGTTACAGCGTTACTTGCTCCAGTCTATCTATCCCAGATTAGAAGCCACGTTTAGTGAGAGTGCTTTTGCCTATCGGCCAGGGCTATCGATCTATGGTGCAGTGGACCGGGTGATGGTGGATTATGGCCAGCAGCCCACATGGGTAATCAAGGCAGATATCCATCAGTTTTTTGACGATCTGGTCTGGGGCGTGCTGATGGGTCGGCTGGAACGGCTAAAGATTTCCACCGGGTCGGTGCAGCTGATTGAACAACAGATTAAGGCTGGCATGATGCTACAGGGGCAATTTTATCGACCGAATAAGGGCGTACTACAGGGGGGCATTCTCTCGGGAGCGCTGGCAAATCTTTACCTGAGCGAGTTTGACCGACTATGTTTGGCGGCAGATATTCCCCTGGTGCGTTATGGGGATGACTGTGTAGCGGTGTTTCATAGCTACATGCAAGCCAATCGGGCGCTGGCCATGATGCACGACTGGCTAGAGGATATTTACCTGACGCTAAACCCGGACAAAACACGAATTATTCCACCGGATGAAGGGTTTGTCTTTTTGGGGCATCAGTTTCAAGGGCAGCAGGTGATCGCACCGGAGCGCACCTGGTCGCAGACATCTAAAAAGAAGAAAGCGGCGCAGCCGGTGTATGGCCCGCCCAAGGTTTGCAGCATTGTTCGCAATACGCAGAAGCGACCCAAACAATCAACGGATGACTATTGGAGAGACGGTATGACCACATTATATGTAACAGAACAGGGAGCCTATTTACGAGTAAAGCATAAACAGTTTCAAGTATTTCACGAACGAGAACTACGCTGTAGTGTACCGGCCAACAGCATTACCCATGTGGTGTTATTTGGAGCCTGTAATGTATCCCATGGAGCGGTGCGTCTGGCATTGCAACGACGAATTCCGTTGTTGTATCTGTCAGACAAGGGGCGTTACTTTGGTCGGTTACAAACTACTGGCCAAGCCAGGATTGATTATCTGGTGCAGCAGGTGGCTAAGTCCCAGGATGAGAACTTTATCCGTCAGCAGGCACAAAATATTGTTTTAGGTAAACTGCAAAACTCACGTATCTTATTGCAACGACTTCATCGACGGCGTAAGACCGATTTAGCTGCTAAAGCCATTCAAGAACTGACAGAGCTAAGCAACCAAATCCCTAGTACAGAGACAGTTGAATCCATGTTGGGCTACGAGGGGCAGGGGGCTAATCTATATTTTCAAGCCTTTGCCTCCTTACTAAAAGGTCCCTTTGAGTTTGCAAAGCGTACCCGTCGTCCGCCGACCGATCCGATCAATAGCTTGCTAAGTCTGGGATACACGCTACTATCTCAAAATATTCATGCCATGACCGAAACATCAGGGTTACACACCCATTTTGGTAATTTACACACGGTTCAACCCAACCGACCATCACTAGTGTGTGATCTGGTAGAAGAATTTCGTGCCATGATAGTCGATTCGCTGGTGGCATATTTGATCAACTCCAAAATCTTTACTCCTGAAGACTTTACACCGCCTGATGGGCGAGGTGGGGTGTACCTACATCCAGATGGACTCAAACGCTTTTAAAACATTGGGAAGAGAAGTTACAGGCCCAGACCGTTCATCCCCATACAGGATACAAGGTCAGTCATCGGCGTTGCTTTGAGCTTCAAGTTTGGGAATATGCCGCCTGTATTACAGGGGAGCGGGAGAGTTATAGGCCAATGATTTGGAAAAAGTGAGAAAACCTAATGTTCTATCTAGTTTGTTACGACATCGTTCTGGATCGTCGTCGCAATAAAGTGGCCCATATTCTAGAGGGCTACGGCCTGCGGGTACAGAAGTCGGTGTTTGAGTGTGTGCTGACACCGGATCAGCGAGAGATGTTGAACAAAAAACTGGCTAAGTATATCGATGACACAGAGGATCAGGTGCGATTTTATCCGATGTCCCCTCGCTATCGCAAGAAGGTGACGGTGATGGGGTTTCAGCCGGAGAGAGAGGTGGATGATGTGGCATTTATTGTTTAAGAGCGGAGGGTGGAAGAGGGAGAACGGAAGAGGGAGGGTGGAAGAGGGAGAACGGAAGAGGGAAGAGAGTATAGGTGAGGGCTTAGTGGAGTACTGGAAGCCCGGCAGGGAGCAGGGGAGATAGGGGCTGACCTTGTGCCAGCCTATTGCGAAAGGATTTGACAAACAACATTCTATACAGGAGACAACAATCATGGGTCAGGAAATGTTGGTGGCGCATCAGGAATTAACTGTGTATCAGATTGCGTTTGAGGCGTCGATGAAGTTGTTTTGGTTGTTACCAAAGGCAGCGGTGGAAGAGGGAGATAATCCTTGTCACAAGCTAGTGGAAGCGTCGCAACTGGTGTGCGCCAGTCTAGCGGAAGCATGGGGTAAGCGGCGGTATCACGAGGCGTTTATTGCCAAGCTGAGTGAGGCGGAGACGAAGGCGGCGGCGGTGCAGACCTGGTTGGCGTTTGCAGTGGAGTGTGGCTATGTCAAGGCAGATGAGGGGTTGGCTCATAGTGATTGTTATGGGGGGATTTTGGCTGGAATTGGGGAGTTGATTGAAAATGCAGAGGCATGGTTGGTGGAGGAGATTCCTGTGTAGGAAGAGAGAAGAGGGAAGGGGGAAGAGGGAAGAGGAGGAGCAGGGGAGAGAGGGAGGAGCAAGGGAGCCCTTCGACAAGCCCAGGTGCTAGGAAAAGATGAGGGTTGAGCGGAGTCGGAGCCCAGTTTTAAGAGACAGGAACAACTTAATGAAGGAGAGAATAATGGGATCAGATTTTATTAGGGTTTATCAGGAGTTGCAGGTTTATCGGTTGGCGTTTCGGGGAGCGATGCGGTTATATCGGCTGGCACAGGGGTTTCCACCGGAGGAGGATGAGATGCTGACGCGGCAGATTGTGACGGCGTCGCGGTCGGTGTGTGCCAATGTGGCAGAAGCGTGGGGAAAGCGGCGGTATCGGAAGGCGTTTATGGCGAAACTGAATGATGCGGAGGCAGAGGCGGCTGAGGTGCAGACCTGGATTGCGTTTGCAGTGGGCTGTGATTATCTGGAGGCGGAAGTTGGACAGGAGTTGTTGGGACAGTATCGAACAATTTTTGAGGCGTTAGGGCGATTGGTGGATAATGCGGCGGCGTGGACCCGAGAAAGATAGAAGGTGGAGGGCAAAGAACAAAGAGTTTGAGGGGTAGATAGGAGATAGAAGAATAAATTTTATTGAGGGAGATTTTTTGGATATCGAACTTTCTTCCGTCTTCTATTTTCCCTCTTCCCTCTTCCTGAATACAACTATGAGGCATATGGATGACTTTCAACAAGTGGTTAAGCCGGTTGAGGCGGTGGTTGAGGATTGTTTTTCGGGGGGTGTCGGGGTGTGAGTATCGGGAAAATCGTCATTTGCTACTGAGGTTGGCAAGGTTACGGGGGGACTATAACCAGCTGAGGCGGGAGTTGGAGGAGTTAATTGAATATAGCGATCATGAGATTGGTCAGCTTAAGGGAAAAAACGTTGAGTTGGCAGAGGCCCATGAGGTGCTACAGCTCAGAGTATGGGATCTGGAGGAGCAGATTGAGGCACTGCTGGCGTACATTGAGCGAGAGTTTGGCAAACCAACCACGATTGGAGCAGCTGCGCCTGAGATTGATCTCTCAGGGCTACATCTGGCTTTGGTGGGGGGTCATGATGCTACTCGGCGGGAGGTGATTCGAGAGTTAACGGAGCAGTATGGGTTGAAGCAGTGGGTAGAGCTACCACCCTTTAAGCGCGGCAGTTCGAAGCTAGCACAGGTGCGGTTACGGATTCAGCGGTGTGATTTGATTGTGGTGATTACAGGGTATATGAACCATGCGATGACGGATAGCATTAGCCAGTTAAAGGCATCAGGGGCGTTATCTGGCCAAGTGATGCTAGTGAACTGCCGAGGTAAAACTGGCGTAGTGCGAGCAATTTTGCAGCGTGTTACGTAATTATTAGACACTGGCCATTGATCAGGGGGGGGTAGGACATGATCTAAATCGGTTAAGTTTGACCTAAAAGCGTCCGGCCCCCATAAAAGTGAGGTGGTATGATTAGAAGGCCCTATTTCAAGGAGTTCCACGCTGAAAGTATTGATTGATTTTGTCAAAAAGTCTGAAGAAATGCTTTAATCGCTGGACGTAATTGAGAAAGCAGGCTAACTTGATGCAAAGCTCCACCGTTCGTGGGGGTCTGTCGAACCTTGAAAACCGCATTATTTCGTCAACCCTAGAGAATCAATTGGTATATAAGGGTTATAGCCTTTTTTGAAGGTACCTTATTGCTACTGATTCTCAGTTATGAGCCCCTAATTTAGACCCCCGCGAAAACGGGTTCTAGAAGCCTTGATATATATAGTTTCCAGAAGGTAGGGGTTCAGATTCCATTACCCCGAAAGGGGACGGAAACTTTTTACCGTAACCACTGAATCGCACGTTCAGGTTCAGATTCCATTACCCCGAAAGGGGACGGAAACTGTCCAATTTATCCCTCTGTTTCTCTTCCCATGCTTGTTCAGATTCCATTACCCCGAAAGGGGACGGAAACCAGCCTGAGAAACATCCTGTCCGTTGGACTGGTTGTGTTCAGATTCCATTACCCCGAAAGGGGACGGAAACTTGCTTCTTCTTGGCATTGTTTGGCAGTTTTCTCACAGTTCAGATTCCATTACCCCGAAAGGGGACGGAAACCTGAGCGTAAGAACGCCCGAGGTTTCAGTGTTGAATAGTTCAGATTCCATTACCCCGAAAGGGGACGGAAACTATAAGTTCGGTCTCATGCCAACTTGTACTCCAACAATGTTCAGATTCCATTACCCCGAAAGGGGACGGAAACATCTCGTTTCTCCATCAAACGGTTGTACCACAGTCGGGTTCAGATTCCATTACCCCGAAAGGGGACGGAAACTCTTATCAGGGTCCCTCCAGCAACTTGGTCCAAGGGTTCAGATTCCATTACCCCGAAAGGGGACGGAAACGATAGAAGTGCCCCCTCACACTTATCATTATATCAGTTCAGATTCCATTACCCCGAAAGGGGACGGAAACACATGAAGGGCAACAAGTTTGCCTCCAATTTTACGGTTCAGATTCCATTACCCCGAAAGGGGACGGAAACGTGCGCCACCCCCCAAGCATAGTCCGTTGTGCTAGGGTTCAGATTCCATTACCCCGAAAGGGGACGGAAACCGTCTATTAAAACGGTAAGATTACTGCAGTTCTCATCTGTTCAGATTCCATTACCCCGAAAGGGGACGGAAACCGCTCGGAGGACAGGTGGGGCCTGTCGATCCATCCGTTCAGATTCCATTACCCCGAAAGGGGACGGAAACTTACCTGAAGATCGAACATTTTAAGATCTTCTCGTTCAGATTCCATTACCCCGAAAGGGGACGGAAACCCGGAGTGCCCTTCCATCTGCAATCACGTCTATACGTTCAGATTCCATTACCCCGAAAGGGGACGGAAACTTTTGGCGTCTTCGTCAGTTACTAGATGACTAGTCGTTCAGATTCCATTACCCCGAAAGGGGACGGAAACAAGGTGACTTGGTTAGAGCTTGCTGCAGCTGCTTCAGTTCAGATTCCATTACCCCGAAAGGGGACGGAAACCAGGTTGCCGATAATCTGCTCTTCGAGTACTGTGGTTCAGATTCCATTACCCCGAAAGGGGACGGAAACTCGAGCGCTTGAACGCCTTCAACCTTTACCTTTGCAATGTTCAGATTCCATTACCCCGAAAGGGGACGGAAACCGGTCAACATCCAGAACCAGCTTCACTGTTTCTAGGGTTCAGATTCCATTACCCCGAAAGGGGACGGAAACTGTTATGGCAGCTTGATAGAGCTCTCTGACATATTTTAGTTCAGATTCCATTACCCCGAAAGGGGACGGAAACTCAACAAGAATCTCTCGCGAGACTATTACATATTCAAAGTTCAGATTCCATTACCCCGAAAGGGGACGGAAACATTCACTACTTGTTATTCCCGGACGAAACTACGTGTTCAGATTCCATTACCCCGAAAGGGGACGGAAACACCACCGTGATACGAGTTTGATCGATACCGTTTTGTTCAGATTCCATTACCCCGAAAGGGGACGGAAACAGTTTCTGCCACCCAAGCCGCCAGATCCGTCTGCAGTTCAGATTCCATTACCCCGAAAGGGGACGGAAACTCGTTTCGAAGGACAGACTTAGTGCAGTATTTAAGGTTCAGATTCCATTACCCCTCTAAACATACAAGGGGATGGAAGCTTAGCGTCGGCAATAAGGATTATAGAAGTTAGAAGCTAATCATCTCAGCAATGTCCAGCGAGCACTAACAGACAGTCTTCTCATAATCTGCTTCAAATCTGCTAATGTACTTTTAATACTTGCTTTCGATAATAATCACCTTAATTACCAAAGTGAATCTCAGTATACAAAACAGTCAGATATCGTCTCACTGCCTCCTCCAGCGGTTTAGCCCCTAGCTCTATAGCAATGTCTAACGCCTGCTGTAGCATTTCCCGAGCCTCTGAGAACCGCTTTAGCTTTATCAACGTTTCTCCCAGATTCGCCAAGGTTAGCCCCTGACCCCAACGGTCACCACTTTTTCGCAACACCACCAACGCCTCCTGATAGTGCGTAACGGCCTCGCCATAGTACCCCAACTCACTTGCAGCATTTGCCAAATTCACCAAACCAGGAGCCACCTCCAACCCCAACTGTCGAGAAAGCTCAATATCTTGTCGATGGTAGTCCATCGCCTTAGTATACTCGTGACGTTCATCGTAAACACTACCAATATTTCCCAACGCCGCCGCCTCAGCTGCCCGGTCTCCCAACTGTCGTGCCATCCCCAAACATTGATGATGACAGTCCAGCGCCCGATCCAGATCCCCTAGCTGCCGGTACGTATTACCTATCCCTTCAAAGGCTCGACCCTGACCCGCAATATCCGATAGGGTCTTTGCCAGCCCTAAATGTCGTTGATAGTATTCCAACGCCTGTTGATAATTACCCAACGTATGAGAAGCATTTCCCAAATAACCCAGGGCATTTGCCTCACCCTGTCGATCACCCATATCACAGGCTATTTCCAGACCCTGCTGTAAAAACTCCACCGCCTGGCGACTGTCTCCCCAATGACGATAAACATTGCCCATATCACTGAGCGTTTGACCTTCACGGACACGGTCACCTAGTTGCCGAGCAACTTCCAACTGCCGTTCCAGACCGGCCATAGCGTCAGCATACTGTCCTAAAACCAGCGCAATCTTACCCAGATTACCCGCAGCCAACCCTTCTCCAGCTAAATCACTAATCTCCTGGCTAAGCGTCAGCTGCTGTTGATAGCAACTAAGAGCGCCTGAATAGTTAGCCAGGGCACTATGCACATTACCTAAATTTCCATAGGCATGGGTTATCCCCTGACGATGTCCAATTTGCTGAGCAATTGCCAGATGTTGCTGATGACAGCCAAGCGCATTACCATAGTCACCCAAAACACAGTAAACATTGCCTAACCCACTGAGAGCATTTCCCTCACCAGCCAGATCCCCCATCTCCTTGGTCAATACTAGCTGTTGCTCAAAATAGTCTGCCGCCACAGCATAATTTCCTGAAGCATAATAAGCACTACCCAAACCGCCAAGGGCATTGCTCTCACCCTGACGATTACCAATTTGCCGAGCCAGGTTTAAATGCTGCTGGTGATGGTCTATCGCCTGCTGGTACTGACCCAGAGAGAAATATACACTACCAAGATTGCCAAGGGCAGCCCCTTCATTTTCTCTGTCGTTCTGTTGACGGGAGAGTTTATAATGCTGTTGATGATAGTCTAGGGCTTTAGCATAGTCTCCTATCGATTCGTAGGCATTACCCAAACTACCCACAGCAATACCTACACCATGGAGCTCATTCGCAGCAACTGCAATCTCTAACCATTGCTCAAAAAACTGAATCGCCTTAGGATAATCACTCAGAGCATAGAAAACACCCCCTAACCCACAGATTGCAAACCCTTTATCCAGGTCAGTACCACCACTTTTATCGAGAATCTTTAAACTACGTTTAAAGTGTTGAATCGCCAGGGAGTAGTTACCCAGAGACTGATAAGCAGCCCCTAGAAAATTGTTAATTGCACTGTTCCATTTAGGATGTACATGGTCAACCAGCTGAGAATATAGCTTAATTTGTTCTTGATAATGCCCCCACAGCTTGAGCTGATAATGGAGACGTTCTTTTGTAGGCGTATTGAGCCGCGTCGAGATTAGCGTAAAGGCCCGGTTCCATTCTTCGATGGTACATAGATGATGAAACGCCTCCAAATAGCCTTTAACCTGCTCTAATTGGGTCGCGTCAGCAGCCGGTTGATAACGGGTCAGCCAGTTAATAATGGCACGGCAGTGGGTGCGCCGAATACAGGATGAAACCTCTGATAGGCCAGAGGGGAAAATGCCTAGCTGAGTTAGGATAGCCTGGGCTGGTGGTGTGATCAGGACCATTCTGGAAAAAGGGAGCAGGGGAGAGAATCGTATTGAGATTCAAATCCTGGGCTACAAAACTACACTATTTATCTTCCATCCTCCGCCATCCCTCCTCCCTCTTTCGTCGTCTCTTGTGTCAGTAAGGCCACCAAAATACAAAACAGTTCCTGTAGATCAGTTGGCACCCGATACAACGCTAAATCTTGCTGCATGAGCTTTTGGGCTCTATGGAAACAACCAAACTGCCATACATCACCAGTAGAAATTATCCCGTAAAGACTGGGTATCTCACTATCAATCCACTGATCCAGTGCAATTAACTCTACTGCCAGTTGAGTGAACCCACGAGCTAAATCTGCATTTTTCGCCTCAATCACCAATAGCCCTGCTTGAGACTGCAAATAATAATCTAAGACTCCCTTTAACTGCTCCGAGACATTGATAGCATACTCAATTCTCAACTGTGCCTGAGTATAGTCAATCAATGATAAAACAACAGGAGCAATCAACGTTTCCCGACGAGCGGCTTCACTAGTTAGACTAATATAGGGTAGCCGACGCTGAATCGTTTGTTTTAAGGTTTCAACAGGTTCTAAATCAATCTCAGTGCGGGGTAAAGCCAGCTCCAGCCGTTGTAGAGATACACCAAATTCTGCCAGAATTTCATCCGGCTCGTAGGTCATCTCAAAGTAACTTCGAAATGTATAGGATTTTCCACTTTGTAAGATGCCGGATTTAGCCATGGCAATATCGTTACAGAGTATGGCTGACTGCACTAAGTTTAATGATAGCCCCCTAAACGATAAATGCAGAAGTAGGAATAATGAACTAAATCATAAGCCCAGTTCTTCACCCTCCTTTTTCTTGAAGCTCAACATCTATTAACCCCGAAGAATCAAAAACTCTTTTCCTTCAAACCATCTTTTGCAACGCCATGGCCAATACCTTTTGTAAATCCAAACATTTTTCCACCAGTGGCCTCATAGCCTCATTAGACAAATCTAACGCTGACTGACAAAAATGCCAGGCTTGCTTTATCTCACCCTGCTCCTGATACACCAGTGCAAAACAATACAACACCATCATCCGTAACAGTCGTTGTTCGTCTTCAGCTTCATCTAACAGTTCCACTACCGTCAATAGCTCCTGATAGTGATCAATCGCCGCTTCCAGTCGCCCCAAGCTTCGACAACTTGCCCCTAAATTCAGCAATAGCACTGCCCTGTCCAACGGCTCACTAACAAATTCCCTTGCCAGCAGTTGATAGCGCATTGCCTGTTCCGTATCCTGCCGCCGTCGTTGTAGCCCTTCCAACTGCAAAATTGCCATCTGCCGTCCCTCCCGGTCCTCAATTTCACTTGCCAGCACCAACGTCTGCTCCAGACAAGCAATCGCCTTATCATCCTTTGTCAATGCCTGATACACCAGGCCCAAATTACCCAAAGCCCGACATTCCCCCAGCCGATGCCCAATAGACTGAGCAATTGTCACCGCCTGACTTAGCACCGTCAGAGCCTGAGCCAATTCTCCTTGTACCAGATAGGTGCTACCCATACTGCAATAACCATCGCCCTCACCCTGGCGATCGGAACTTGAGCGAGCAACTTCAACTCGTCGCTGAGCTGCATCCAGAGCTAGCTCATAAGCTTCAATCGAACGATATGCATTGCTCAACCCACCCAAAGCAACCCCAACTAAACGCGGCTGGCCCGACATCTCGGCCAAGTCAAACTGCTGCTGGTAGCAATCAATTGCCCGCTCAAAATTCTTTAGAGAAAGATACGCATTCCCCAAACTACCCAACGCCGCTACCCTGGCCTCCTCACTTCCTAAAACCCTTGCCAGAGTAAGCGCCTGATAGTGATATTCAATCGCCCGGTCAAAATTTCCCCAGACATCTTCCAGATTGCCCAGCCCACTCAAGCAAGCCAGATCCACAGCGCTATCAATCTGGTGAAACAGCGTCCTATAAACCCTCTGCTGTTGACGATAATATCCCCACACAAATAGCTGCTTATGCAGTTCCTGATGATTGGATACTTGCGATCTCATAAATGCTAACGAACGAGCATTTTCCCAATCTTCCACCTGACTCAGATGATAAAACGCCTCCAAGTAGCCCGTCACCTGAGCCAGATTACTCTCATCAACAGGACGGTAACGCCTGAGCCAATTCCTTACCGCCTTATATTCAGCCAGTTGATAGGCATGTAAACAAGAACGACGAGTTGCGATCGTCGCCTCAATTTGCTCGTAGATAGAGAGACCCATAATCTCTAGAATCCTTGTATCAAAGCAATAGCATGATGTGGTCAGCGTACTTAGCAGATTCTAACAATGAGCCCATACTTATTCTCGCTCACTATTAGCTTTTATCGATATCAAACCCTTTAGACTGAGCCAGAAACACCTGATTGATTCCCCTCACCGTCGCGATCTCTTTTTCTACTGAGTCAAGACGTCGCTCTAACTCTTTAAGTAGAATATTAGTATTGTTACTCAGTGATTTGTAGTCGCGCTTGAGATGATTAATATCGCGCTCTAACCCATAGCTGTGACGAACCCTAGCAACAAAGAAGCCAATCACACCGGCTGCCGTTGAAAACACTGTAATTGCTAACGGTAGATTTTCTATCAAAAAATTGTTCATGATGACTAAACGTAAAGGGCGACCTTGGGTCGCCCTTTTTCCATGGGAGTTTCAAGGAATCAACTATGCCGCCTGTTCTTTGGCTTTGCTGGGGTGGACAAACCCAATTGAACAAATGCTGGCAGTTCCCTTGTTGTCTATCTCAGACGTACAAGCTGGATAAACAACCGCCATCGGCGGAATACCTGATACATCATCTGTGAGCTTCCATCCTTCATGGGGTTGGCAGCTCTCGATTTTACAGGCTTCCGAGCAGATGACGTTCCCACTGTTAACCTCTAGAATGCCCCATTTGCAGTCACCGACTGGCCTGTCTTGCGAGTGAATCAAGACATACTGATCATAGGGCAGCTTTTCAAGCCACTGGCTAAAGTCGAGCGTCAATAGGTAGCCCGGTTTCTGCAGGGTGACCATGCCATTCACAACAGGTCTAATCATGAGCTATGCCCCCTTAAAGGGTATCGGGTACATCTTCACCGTCACCGCCACTGTCACCCGCTGGAGGTTCTGCGGGCGGTTGGGTGTCAGACTCAGCATTCACCTGGTCTAAGGATGTTGGCAATACACAGTTCACCTGCAACCGTTGCTGAAAGGCATTAACGCCTGCTTGAACCGCATTGTAGATATCGGTCACCGCTTCACAACGAATGGCATCCGCATCCAAGCCCAGTGAGTCGAGATCAATGTTTTCAAGCTGACCTTGCAAGTCTGCAATCTGCTGCCCTTGGGTGGCTTGAGTCGTTTGGATAGTGGTCTGGTTTGTCTGCAAGTTGGTGATCTGATCACCATGCTGATTAATTTGTTGTTGCTGGCTGTTATAAATGCTTTCTAGGGCATCCAGGCGATCCTTAACCTGTTGCAGGTCATTAACACCGTCACCATCCTGGTCTTGCAGCGATTCAATCAGATTTTGTAACTGTTGAACCTGAGCGGTAAAGCCTTCCTGATTAACCAGCGTATCTAGAACAGTCTGCATCGCTGCAAATTGTTCTAGAACAAATACCCGGTCTTCGATCCGACCGTCACAGATTGCCGTCTGTAAGGCGTCACCCATCTGGTCGAAGAATTCAGCCATGTAAGCCGGGTTCACACAATCCCCGTCTGGTGTGGTGTAGCCTGTAAAGCCTTGTGCGCCTTCACCGTTTTGAACAGTCACCATAGGTCAAAGTAGCTAAGTTTTCTTGAGAAACAAAAGTGAGCCATAGATCTCTGGCTCAACATGGGTGCGGTAGCCATACCCCCAAGCCTTAGACCGATTGCGGTCACATCGCATTTCTGCGACCAGCTGCGTTGGCTCAGTGACCGCTAGCAGCCCGTCTAGGGGGATATGCCAGCTATAGTGCAAGGAATAGGTGCTCGCACTATAGATCGGGTCTAGCGAGCCTGTTAGGGGTCGTAAACGGCATCGCATCCCCGCGTTTTCCATTCCCGTCATCCAGCCCATCACGACGTAGTGACCCGAGGGAAGCTCAATCCGTCCAGCGCTGGGCAAGGGTGACAGTGTTCCAAAGTCGTTTAAGGGGTGTTCATAGTTGAACGGTCGCTCTAACCAGGTTGCTGGTGGGTAAAAGCTACCGCCACTTTCACCCGCAGGCCGTCTGATTTGAAACGAGGCAACCTGAACACCCAGAGCAGACGTTAGACCGCTCATGGATGGAGCGGGTACCCCTCGATACGACTGGCCATCACGCGACACGTAAAAATTGTCAGTATTTCGATAGGGCAGCGGTAGCAATGGGAGTTCTGAAAACTCGGCACTACTCATGGAAAGTCTATTAGGTCTCCATTAAAGGTAAACGCTCTATCGGGTAACCCGGCTCCAACCCCGAAAAACAACAATCCTCCATCAAACCCTGGAACACGAGGATCTAATACGATGTGTTGTTGCTGTTTGGCCCATAGCTCAATGCGATAATCGGTGATCCACACATGGGGCCAAAACTCAAAATAGTGCTCTAAACCTGTGTAGGGAATCGATAAATGTTGTTGTCCAAAATAAAGTCGTTCGACGTTTTGCACAGGCTCACGAATCGGCCCACCCGTTAGCAAATTGGCCAGGTAACCGGCCCGATGCCAGCCTTTTTGATTGGCAATAGCGCTCGTAACCTTGACCAGTACATCAGCCGATTGATTGAGCTTAAACGCAAATCGATGCCCTTTGTGAGAAAGAAGAGATTTAATCTCTAATCGTCGATACTGATCCGTTAGCCGCGTTAGGGATAGTCCAATCGCTACCCCTACAGGCCTTGTAAATGGCCAGCCTTTTGAGCCCACAGCTTAGTAGTAGCAGCGCTTTAGCGGTCGATAGACACGGATGACAGCCCGGCCAAAGATTTTCTTTTTCGCCAGAGACAGCATGGCATCTTCAGCTTTGTCAGGGTCGCAGTAAAAATGAAACCGCTTAGGTTTGTCTATCTGAGCGGCATTTTTTACGGCAGTCCCGACAGCGGTACTGTAAACCAGCACCAGCTTGACGAGTACGCGCTTGGCCTCAACACCAGAGACAACAATACCGCTACTGGTCGCCCCTGAGGTGGCTTCTGTCGCCGGAGTACCGCCAATGATTTTCTTGACGGTCTTATCCGCGTAAAACCATCTCGCACCACTGATCTGATACGTGTTTTTTCCAACCGTGAAATTGACGTTGATTCGTTCTGTTCCCATGATCTAATCCTCCTAGGGTTTACGTATTCCCTAGCTGATTAGCTTAGGTATTCAGACGCGGACACGGTGAAGGCTCCACCCGTACCGCTCAAGGCCGTTGGTAGGGTCATGGTGATTGACACCAAACCACTTTCAATATCCGTATCAATCTGGACATTATTCAACGGCACATCAGCCGTAGATTGTGCCGCTTCTAACACTTGAAGCTCGCGAGCAACTTCAAGCGCTTGTCCTTCAATACTTGTTGCTGTTGTCGTAATTGCAGCAGCCATAGCCAAAAATCCTTGTTAATAGACAGCGGAGTTTCTCCACCCAAAAGGTTGGCTAAAACGCTTGCAAATCCATCATGTTAAAAACGTGTTTGTCCGTTCGACTATATACCCAAAGGGGTTAACCACGCTTGCTTAAAATAAACCACTGGCCAGCAGATTTGTAGGCACGCAATTGTCCACAGTGACACCGTCGTCTTACGGTTCTTTCGTGAATAAACCATTTTTTAGCGTAGTCAGAAACACTGATTAATTCAAACCCGTCAGGGATTTGGGTTAATCCTGTGATGGTTCTACGTTTGTTGTAAAAAATATCCACCTATACTATGGAGCGAAACTACACTCGAATCATTCATCATGACAATCCCACTCACCAGAGCACAAATACCCGATAGCGCATTCATCAATGGCCTGGAGAGTTTAGCGGCATGGGCGAATGCCGTACTTGAATACATGAACAATGGGGAGACCTATAACGAAGCAGAAGGTATCCGAGTGGATCGCGTGCAACAATCGCTGTTTAGAAACTATGACAAAGAGATTTACATCAGTTATCGGTCTAACCTCAGGTTGCACCCGGACTATAATACAGGCGCGTATGGAACGTTATGGGAAGCCACAAAACCCTATTATTCGGGAACCATACCCAGTGAGTTCTTACAACGTAGCTGATAATGTCGACGTATTTGTCACCGGGGAATACGGCGTCTATCCTAGGCCCTTATACAACAGGCTCACAGGGGAGCGGTATTACGTCGGGGGATCTCAGTGCTAGTCCATCGTCAGGGGGCTTAAGGCTGCAACGGTCTCCAGCCACTGCGCCGAGTCCAGGCTCATTGCCGTATAAAGAGCCTGGACTCAACTTAAAGCGGCAACTCAATCTCAGACGACCATTAAACCTGAAGCCTGCGCCGACTCCTCAACAGGGGCATGGCCTGTCAAATGCATTAAATCGGAGTTTGCAACGGCATCAACACAATTTTTCTCAAAGTGGTAATAGAACCTCAACCAGTGGCCTTAGGGGAACCACACAAGCAGCCCAAAATATAAAGAGCTTTGGGTCTCAAACAAGGAACGTTGCCAGTAATTCAGGGACAGCAACAACCGGCAGTGCTAGAACGGCACACGCGATACAAAACTGGAATGCGGCAAAACGTGCCCGTTTGAATGCGCCACAAGGCACAAACCCTATCCATAGCACGGCGGTTAAAGGGACAACGTTAAGTGCCAGCGCTGCGGGTGGTGGTTCAATCTTGTTTACACCTGTTGCCAGCAATCCAGCAGGTGTTGTGGCAACGTTAGGCACGGCTGCCTTTGGCATTGGTTTATATGCTGGCAATAAAATTTATGAGGGAATGGGCTCGCCTTTTGGTCCAAGTTTAGGAGAGCACTTAAAGGCGGCACTTGGAAAGAACGATCAACAGTTAGAACCCAGTACACACAAATCTAAACCTATCGCTGAAGGGCTCACTCACGATCCTGAAACCTATGGGGAAGCAGGCAAAAAGTATACCGTAACGTATAGAACAAAATCTGATTATGGGCCAGATCATTCTGATGGCCCCCAAGAAAGACCATGGAGAGAATCAAAAACGTTAACGGGTAAAACAGGACCTATCGGAACCGCTGTTTATAGGAATCCGACTTCTCAACCAGAAGGGAAACACTACTTTAAAGGAATTACCGGAGGCAATGCCCATCGTGAACATGGGTTTTATGGCAGCGGTGGCGCTTTGCTAGATATGGGATTTTTAACGGGAACAGGAACTAACAACCGTGATGTTTTTGTAAGCTCTTTAGAAATTTTAGACGTTGTTCCTTTAGATGACAATAATAATCCTTCGGGTAATCCTGTGGAACCTCAGGTGATCAATCCCTCAAAAAGCTGGCCTGATATCAGCGAGTTACCTGATTTTTCTGGCGACACCCAACCGCCCAGCGACATACCGGATACAGCACCACCCGATCCTTTAGACTCAGATGAACAACCCGAACAAACACCGAGCAATCCAGACGTCCTTAAGGGTTTAGATGGTTTGCCACCTGTCAACCCAGTCAATCCAAAGGAAGCTAAAGAGAAAAAGTCGTCTAATGACGATAGCCCTAATCTTCTGCCTGTTCCGTTTATTCTGGGTAGGGTACAGCGCAAAAAGTCTAGACGTGTTACTAGAACAAGCCCTCCACCTAACGTCACTAGCCAAAAGAAGACGACTCCACCGACCACGAAAAAGAATCCTGAGTCTGACTGTCAAACAACGTTGCGAGTCATCAGAGAAAACATAAACAATAAGTGTTGTGAGACTAGCGCGAATAATCTCGAACAATTGCTAGACGAGATACAGGAGATTAAGAAAAAGTTTGAGGTGTCTGGGCTGGGAAGTATTAATATGACTGAGTGTGAAAGCACCTTACCCTATCTCTTGCCATGGACAGGATCTGGACTACATGGGATTTATGCGGCACTAGAGAGACTTTCTGAAGCAACAGAGCGAGTGTGGGAAAAAATCAAATGTCCACCTGAAACAAATGCAGTTCCCATGGTTTGGGAGATGAAAGTTCAGGAGCACAAACAACTGATTGTTTTATGGAAACCAACAACAGGCTCACATGCTAGGTGGTCGATGCATATCCCACACCCGAAATCTATAGTGTCGGAAAACTATACGTTTCATTTTCCTGCCTATAAAAAGGGCCCGGTTAGAGGCTCATTAATTCTGACTGATAACTCTAGGCTAGTCGTGAATGGTGCCTCAGAGGGTGAATGTAGGAAAATCATGAATTACTGTAAAACTCTTATTGATCCTAACTACATGGCTGGAGCAAAAGAGATATTTACGAAAGGCGTGTCAGTCAACAAAGTTGTTGATGTTCAAGCAATCTATATTAAAGCCTTTGCTGGTCATCGTGATCAGGCTCCACTGTGGGTTAAATCCCTCTGACTACCTACCTGATTCCGCAACTAAGCACGACAAATCAAGGGATGTAGTTTTGAGCAGCTACGAAACCATAGGGATTTCGTGAGTGTGACAGTTAAGTGATTCAGACCGTTTTGAGTCTGACGCCCAATCTGACTCAGAAAATATTATTTAATACCTGGAGAATATATAAAACTTAACTAGCATTATATATTCCTATGATTTGCTTTATATTTTTCTATGTTTTATTTTCATGAATGAATTCATCTGAGTTATCCGTTTTGAATGGGTAGTGAATTAGAAGGAAATTAGGCCACTATTTAGGCCACTTCTTCCAGCTGACTTGTGTAGTTATTGATAATAAAGGATTAAATCGACTTCATTAGGTTTTTCGAATTCCCCTGGGGGTATAAAAGAAAAAGGATGTGCCAAAAACTTTATTGGCGCATCCTTTTTCTTTGTTTTGTTTACATATGCAACAAATTATTAATTATTAGGATAAGGGTCATACCATAGCTCCCCTCCCCACATGGATTGCCCCAATTGCACAAGTCCCTCAATTCAAAAGCACAAAGCTAAGTTTAAACGTCGCCATACTTACCATTGTCAAACTTGTCAGAACGTTTTTCATTCCCCAGCCAACAACAAATTCATATTGTGGATAGTGGCCGTTTTAGCGCCCCTTGGATTATCTCCTTGGTGGATCAATAAAACCCTACAAACTATAATTGCTCGCCCAGACACTGGTGAGTCAGCCGATGCCATTGTTGTACTCGGTCGAGGGCCACAATATTCTGAATATAGAACAACTGCAGCTGTGCAACTATGGCAAGAAGAACGGGCTCCGTTGTTTTTTGTCAGCGGCGTCACGGATGCTCCAGTAATCATAGATTTAGCGAAGGATATGGGAATACCCACCGCTAGTATTAGTGGTGAAGCCTGCTCCCGCAGTACGTGGGAAAATGCATTTTATACTGAGATGCTGATGCCGCCCATCGAGACCTCAGCGGATAAACCAAAGATATTACTCGTGACGGACGATCTGCACATTGCACGGGCAACGATGGTTTATCGTAGCTTTGGCTTTGAAGTGGTACCTTATCCGGTCAAGGTTAAGTCTTCGATGTGGCGTCGACATATCTTGAGAGAATTTCTTGCCAAGCTTTACTATGCCAAATCAGGTTGGTTAAATGCCCCAACAGCAGAGCAATACCAAGCGGCTCAAGTAGAGGCAAAGTCTAGAATCCCAGATTGGAATTGTCTAATGACAGAGGAACAAAGGGAACGGTTACCAACGCTTGATCTCTAAAAACAAAATAAGCGGCCCACTAGCTCCCCTGAGGCAGTGGGCGTTTAGGCGCTCTTAAAAGCTACGCTGTTAGGCAAATTGCTCTGTGGTGCGATCGCAAATTGCCATCAGATTTTGCGTTAGATTATGGCAAATATGATGCTCAATCAACTGAACAGGCATCGCCAAAGGTGGCTGAACCATTAGTTCATAGGACAAAATAGTCGCAGTCTGCTCCCCTAAAAGGGCAGGTTGCAAGGTCCACTTACCGATGAACTTCTTAAAGTCACCTTCCACCATCGAAAATCCTATTTCTCGGGGGAAATGCTCCGTCATATCCAAAATGACACGCGCACAAAACTTGAAGTTGAGAAAACATTGAGCCCCAATTTGCTCTAACCGGATACCACCATCAGATCGCGGTAATAAGCGGCTACTAGTCAAATTAGGGACAAAATCTGAAAGCTTTTCATAATCGGTCAAAATTTTCCATACCTGCTCAAGTGAACGTGGAATCGCGACGGATGCCACAATTTTGCGCTGTCGAGGGGCAAACTTTTCAGTTTTGACACTTACTCGCTGACAGGCATCATCACTAAGACGAATCACAGAATCGTCATCCATCGCTGCATCAGAAGTAAACGCTAAAATATCCCGATTCACAGTAAACCAAACCCGTAAAACAGCAGATGTGTAACTAGGTATGTATTCCTAGTAGCTTAACCTATCTATCCTTGATAATTACATCTACAAAAGAAAAACCTTCTTTGAAGAGTGGCTCCGAAAGCTCAAACATTCAACCGCTGCATTAACCCATATATCTCATCTATATATATAGATGGATCTCATATATATATAGATGCTTGGGCTACAACAAAGACTGTCCTTGGTAGAATACCCAGCCAAAGAGCAAGTATCCACCTGCTATCCAAGCAAAACCCTATGTTCTCAACTACAGCATCAATTACATCCGCACCGAAAAACCTACAGGTTATTTATATAGATAATAGATAGTGCCATCTAGATAAATAGCTATCTATTCGACTTCCCCTCTGCATATCTATGGACGTTTCCTTCCCATGTACTCTCCGTATATATGATGCTCAATTTTGTTGTCACTATGTATAGGACATAGGACACATCGATTAGGGCCACATTCCCCACATCAAATCAGCTCTAACCAACAAAGCCCATTACAAAGCATCCGCTCCAGTCAACTCTTCAGCCTTTAAGATGGACAGGTGCAATTATTGCGACAACTGCAATCTGCCTACATCGGAGTAACATCGTGCTGCTGTCAAAAGGATTTGAAGTCGAAATGTATACTGGCCACACCGATGGCACAATCATCGGTCTGTCAGACAAAATTGTTAAATCCCTGAGCGGATTTGTTCGCGAGCCAGATAGTCGTAACGTTGAATACACGACCCCTCCATTGCAGCACTATGATCAGTTACTCTGTGAACTCGTTACGCCCCGGCGACGGTTGAGGCAGTTTCTCAAAACTCTTGACCCCAGCTATACCATTCTTCCTGGGAGCACCTTAGCTACTGGCAATAGCCAGATTTTCTATCGTTCTGATCCGAAAAATCCTTACCATGCCTACATTGAGCAAACCTACGGAACCAATGTAGTTACTGCCAGTATCCATATCAATCTGGGTATTAGCGATCCTGAAGTATTAATGCGAGCTTGTCGGCTCATTCGGGTTGAAGCCCCTTTAATTCTTGCCTTGAGTGCATCGTCCCCTTTCCTCGACAACCAAGTGACCGGCTATCACTCTAGTCGCTGGCATGTATTTCCCCAGACGCCTAGTCATGTCCCTCTCTTTGAGAGCCATGCGCACTTCATTAAATGGACAGAAGAACAGCTCAAACTAGGCACCATGAAAAACGTTCGTCACCTTTGGAACTCTGTACGCCCCAATGGAGACTGCCGCCCCTATAAACTCAATCGCCTCGAAGTTAGAATTTCAGACCTGGTAACTGACCCAATTCACTTATTGGCAATCACAGCTCTCCTAGAATCACGTATTCTCCAACTACAGCAAGATCCAAATTTGGATCCCCTCGTCTCTAGCCAACTGCCTAGTCACAATCGTCATGACGATTTGCTCTCAATTACTGAAGCCAATGAAAAAGCTGTGGCAAAAGCCAGTCTAGATGCAGAGTTACAACATTGGTACGATGGCCAGCCCATTAATACCACTGATTGGATCACACAGATTTATAACGAAGTCCTACCCATTGCGAAAGCTCAAGGTATTGCTTGTTTTCTGACACCTATCAAACAAATCCTAAGGGAAGGCAACCAGGCGCAGAATTGGCTCAAACAAGTAGACACTGGTCTGGATGTTGCTCAAGTAATGGCCCAAACCATTCAAATTATGGAACGTCAGGAGCAAGCGTTACAAAGCGATTTATGTCAGCCAGTTTAGGCCCCAATCCCCCATAATCATCTACCTGGTTCTATAAAAACCTAGAGTTATAGCTTAATAGCCAATCGATTAGTCAATGCTATGGAGCGCTAGCAACATTAGATTTTTCATAGGTCAGGACATAAAAAAATGCCTACGTCCAAGAAGTGAGATCGATTGATTAGTAACTCCTATATAAAGGCGATGCAAAATAGGCATCTGGGTATAAAAAAGCCCAGGAAAAATAATCAATTGCACCACATAGAGTTATGTCAATGCCCAAAATTGTCCTTGTTAACCCAGAAATTCCACCAAATACAGGTAATATTGCCCGCACATGTGCCGCAACGGCCACTGAACTACATTTAGTAGAACCCCTGGGATTTGAACTCAGTGATCGATATCTCAAGCGAGCGGGCTTAGATTACTGGCCTCACGTTAATTTGCAAGTACATCCAGATTTAAATAGTTTTGGGCAATATCAACAGCAAATAGGTGGCCGTCTCATTGGTTTTACGACCAAAAGCACATATAGCTACATAGAGATTAAGTATCAAGAAGACGATTGGCTATTATTTGGTAGCGAGAGTGAAGGACTCCCTCGATCACTGCTAGAGACCTGTGAGCAAACTGCCAAAATCCCCATGCTGCACGATAGCGTCCGTAGTCTTAATCTTTCAGTAAGTGCCGCCATTGGGCTTTTCGAGGCCTTACGACAGCTTAATTACTTATCGTCTCCCACTGCTTAGGTACAGAAATAGAGAGAGAGAGATTGCACATCTAGTTGTCATAGCCAATCAGACTATATATCTATGGGTTCATAGATATATAGAGCTCATTTCAGGGAGAATAACTGCCAAGTCATAGGGAATTTACTGCCAGGTCTAAGAGCTGAAATCTCATATGAGCAAGGTGCGGCAAGGCTCAGAGTGGAGTGTAAAACAACTTCTTCTCCTGTATTGCCCTGCTTCAAGACAGTCATTTCAGATACAAATCAACCATTCCTGCGATAAAAATTTTCTATAGCGCTACAGTCATCACAAAGGTCCAATCCAGATCAAGTTCCCGAAAGAACTGGGAATCCTAGAAAATAAGACTATTGGGAGCATTTATACCTAACAAATCGCGGGCAAGGCTCTTAGGCACACTTTGTGCCGTCAATACTTTCTAAGGTGATATCACTAGAATCGCTTAAACGCTTTTCTACAAAAGGATTCGCAGAATTCCGGAAAGCAGTCCTAACGCCTTATTGAGATAAAAATCCATCGCAAATTCAATTTCATGTTGATTTTGGAGAATACGATGGAACTTGTTTGGTACAGGATTGATCTTTTGATTAAGTCGTGTAAACTTGCCTAAGTTGGGTACGAAAGGTGCTCACTTGCTATGGGCATTTTTGCTCTGTGCACGTGCCTCATCTACCTGATTCAACTTGTAGTCAACGGCCTACTATCGGGCAACTGCATAGGGACAAGTTGGTTTCGAACAGTTGAACGCCGGTCATTTAGGAGGTTATTCCTTGAAACGAGCAAATTTTCAGGAGCCCAAGTCTGAAGTAAGTCATTCATGTTTCTCCGACATGGATACTGTTTCTGAGCAAGCTCCGTCTGGAAACGCTGGCAGATCAAAGTCTGCCGCTATGCTGGGACTTGCACTCTCATTTGGTGCATCTGGAGTTTTATTCGCTGATAGTGAAGCAACTGCAGCGGTTGGATCTTTTGCGATCGCAACGTCAGCAAATTCAAGCGAATCACCCCAGTTGCCATCTATGCTCCACGGCCATTCGGAGCAACCTGTAATGAATGGTCATGCTGTATATCACACGGTTCAACAAGGAGATAGCCTTTGGCAGATTGCCCAAGAGCACCATGTTGAAGTTCAGGATATCAAGCTGGCAAACCGCATATCCCCTGACACAACACTTCAGGTGGGTCAAGTGATTAAGGTTCCCAATGAGGAATCAGTTCAGCCGACCCTAGTTTCTCTACTACCAGGGGCCCAGAAAAATTCGGGTGACCAAGCTCAAGCACCTAATCTAGAGCGTTTGGTAGCAGGTATTTCAAGTGTTGATAGAAATTCCACACAGTCTGAGCTGGTAAACGAGGTTGATGAGCCAGCCGTTGTTGCCTCCGAAGAGTTAACTGGTGATGTCTCTCTACGCTCAGCTGGCATAGTGTCCCATTCTGATGGGTTTCAAGCTGATCTCAAGCAGTTGGCATCTAATAGTCAGGTATCTAGCGATCAATCTACAATGATTGACAGCTCGGCAACTGAATTACAGTCATCCCCAGGCGATGCAGCAAAACTTTTAAATTTTGAAGAAGCCACCGATACGGTATTCAACAGTTATGAAGTTCGTCCTGGTGACACCGTTGAGGATATTGCGCTCTCATTGGGCACAACGTCTGAGAGTCTAGTTGCAACAAATAGCTTAGAAGATCCTGACTTCATTGTGGCAGGAGATACTCTAGATATTCCTGAAGAGGTTGCCAATGAGTTAATCATCTCTGAAGCAGCTTCTTCCATTACACAGTCTTCTCCTGAATTAACGGCATCCTCTTCCCTAAGCGATTTTGATGGAACCCATCTAGGTCGCCTACAGTCAACGGTTGAGAATCGTATTAACGGGTCTTCAACCCTACAGCGCTTACGTGGTGGTCAAGGTGGTTCTGTTATATCCCAGCCCCACCTTGTTAGTGAAGAGATTGAAGACACAATTGAATCCGTCACTGTTGAAGATCCATATACCGCTGACCTCCTGGCTGACGTGAATTCAGCGCAAGAGTTGGTCCCAGAGCTGAGCACACCGTTAGAGTCCGATAATGAAATTGCTTTAAGGCAATCGTTGCCGGCAGCTGATGATGTTGTAGTCAACCCACAGTTTCCTGGGAATCGTTTGGAAGCTAGAGCAACTTCTGATATCAGTTCCACTCAAAATTCTGAATTATTAGCAGCTGCCCCTCTTGATCCAAGCGTTTACGTCTCTCCTTCTAGCCCTGCCACAGGTCAAGTTGTTTCCCCTGAAATGCCTATACTGCCGTCGGCAGATGAGTATCTCCCAGAAACACCTGATTACTTCAACGGCTACATTTGGCCAGCTCGTGGCATCCTGACATCCGGCTATGGTTGGCGCTGGGGCCGTATGCATCGTGGCATTGATATTGCCGGTCCTGTTGGCACTCCAATTGTTTCTGCTGCTGATGGTGTTGTTGAAAGAGCGGGTTGGAATTCTGGCGGTTATGGCAACTTAGTTGACGTTCGTCATGCCGACGGCAGCTTGACTCGTTATGCCCACAACAGCCGCATTACGGTTAGACAAGGCCAGCGGGTGGCTCAGGGTCAGCACATTGCCGACATGGGAAGTACGGGTTATAGCACTGGTCCTCACTTGCATTTCGAGGTTCATCTACCAGACCGTGGCACTGTGAATCCGATGGCAATGCTGCCCAACCGTTAAGACGAATTAGCTAGCGTTAAGATTTTGAGCAAGCCTTGTCTTACCATCAGTAAGACAAGGCTTATCTTTTTACAACGACACGTAGAGCTGACAAACCTTGCCTATCCTGCTTGGAAAAAGACTAGTAAGTGCTGCAATTCTCTACGTAGTTTCTTGACATTTCGTGATAGATTTAATTAGTTGCTGTGTGTAAAGCAACTTGAACTGGCTCAGTAGCTCAGTGGTAGAGCAGGGGACTCATAAGCCCTTGGTCACGTGTTCAAATCACGTCTGAGCCATTTTTATTTTCTTATTTGATATATCGCGGTAGTCTAAAGAGGCTACGCTCACTTGATACACTCTTTGTTAGGGAGTCCCTACCAAGTAAGCCAAACCGATGCTCTGGTTTTCGGGGAATTTAATGTTGTTTACATTCTGCTCTGCGCTTTGAGTAGTCTCCGGTAGCTGAGCAATAGGCCCGTATTGCTGGTATGTTAGTTAACTAGATTTTTGTTGGAGACAAACGGATGAGTACCCCGGTGGAAGGATGCCTGCGTGTTGGTCAGCCTGCTCCTGATTTCACTGCAACAGCCGTAGTTGATCAAGAGTTTAAGACGATTAAACTCTCTGACTACCGTGGTCAGTACGTTGTACTCTTTTTCTATCCACTAGATTTCACCTTTGTTTGCCCTACTGAGATTACAGCTTTTAGTGACCGTTACGATGAATTCACGGCTCTCAATACAGAAGTATTAGGGGCCTCAGTGGATAGTGAGTTTTCTCATTTGGCTTGGATTCAGACAGAGCGTAAAGCGGGTGGCTTGGGAGATTTGTCCTATCCCCTGGTCTCCGATATCAAGAAAGAGCTTAGCGCTGCTTACAATGTACTAGAGCCCGAAGCTGGTGTTGCCCTGCGCGGTTTGTTCATCATTGATAAGGATGGAATTGTGCAGCACTCTACCATCAATAACCTTTCCTTTGGCCGTAGCGTCGATGAAACATTGCGAGTTTTACAAGCAATTCAGCATGTACAATCACACCCTGATGAAGTGTGTCCAGCAGGATGGACGCCAGGCGAAAAAACGATGACGCCTGATCCTGTGAAGTCCAAAGAGTTTTTTGCTTCGATTTAGGTGCATCGTCCAACCGACAGCTAACCGTTTTCATCTCACCTTTTAGGGATCAATGACTGCAGCTTTCAAACTGACCTCCACGGATTTTCGAGGGGTCATTAGTCAGCGTTTTTTTAGGAATTTTTTACCGCTACCTGCATTTAGCAAGTTTCGAGTAGGCCAGATTCTGCCTGATTTTGATCTACCCATGGTGGGGCAAAGAGCGTCTATTAAACTTTCTAGCTATCGCCAAAAATCAGTGGTCGTTCTGGCGTTTACACGTATCTTTACCGAAAAACAGTACTGTCCCTTCTGCTATCCACACATTATGTCGATGGTCGAAACCTACAAAAAGTTTGACCAGCTAGGTGCGGAAGTGCTCATGATCACTAGCACTGACATGCGTCAAAGTAAAACCGTGCACAGGGATCTGGGGCTGGAGATGCCACTTTTAGTGGATTCTAGCTGCAGTATTTTTCGCCAATATGGTACGGGCCAGGCGTTGGGGGCACCTTTACCGGCACAATTTGTAGTAGATCGCTCAGGACGTCTCACATTTCAGCACTTATTTTCATTTGCTCATCCAAACGCAAGCTCAGAGCGTTTGCTGTGGGCTGTCCACAACGCGAGCCATTAGGTTGAAGTTACCAGATTAAAACGGAGAGGGAGGGATTCGAACCCTCGATAGAGCTTACGCCCTATAACTCCTTAGCAGGGAGCCGCTTTCAACCACTCAGCCACCTCTCCAAGGTCAGAGCTGCATTATAACAAGCTATCTTCAGCGGGGTAAAGCCTTCTAGTGCGATTTCTTGTCATAATTCTTGGCAACCGATGTTTAAAGCTACATAGAATCTCCCAAGAAATCGTCCCAATACGATTGGCCCAGTCATCTGCAGTGATTTGGTGGGAGGTAGAATTTCCAAGCAATGTGACGATGTCGCCTTCCGCCAGGCCATGGATATCTGACACATCTAACATCAGTTGATCCATCGTGATAGCACCCACCTGGCAAACAGGCTGATCATCAATCAACACAGTCAGCTGGTTGGATAATTGACGAGGAATACCATCAGCATAACCAATACCTACAACGGCAATGGTCATTGGGCGTTTAGCCACAAAACGATGCCCATAGCTAACGCCAGCACCAGCAGAAATTTTCTTGATATGGGTAATACGCGCTTTAACTTCTAAGGCTGGTTGCAAGTTAAGCAACGACTGTAAATGCGGTGCTGGTGCCAAACCATATAGCCCCAAACCCACGCGCACCATATCGTACTGCAAGGCATCGGCATCGGTGAGGGTAGCTGCTGTATTCGCTAAATGCAGGCGTGCAGGGAGTTGATTATGCATTTCAAGGGTTGCGATCGCACGCTCAAAACGCTCATGCTGACGTCGCATTTCCGTCGGATCCGGTTCATCAGCTGTTGCAAAATGGGAATACATACTTGTTATCTGTAACGCAGGCAGCCCACTAACAAACTCCACAAACTCCAATGCCCGCTGCCAATCAAACCCAAGCCGCGACATCCCCGTATCTAATTTGATATGTACTGGCAAGGGCAAACAAGCATCGCTTAACGCTGTCGCAAACACAAGCGCCTGTTTAGGTGTCACGATTGTAGGTTGCAACTGCCAGCGAGCTAGCGCCCTTACCTCCTCAGCATCATGCAAGGCACCCATCACCAAAATAGGTGCGGTTAAACCCGCTTGCCGTAGTTCAATGCCTTCAGGCACGGTTGCTACACCTAACCATGTCGCCCCTGCCGCCAAAGCAGTCCGAGCCACTGCAATTGCACCATGACCATAGGCATCAGCTTTCACTACAGCCATTAGATCAGTTGTGGGCCGTAATAATGAACGAAACTGGCGCACATTATGGTGGATTGCCTCCAAATTAATCTCCACCCAAGCCCGCGAACATCGCATGGCTGCAACACTTGGGGTATCTTCCCACCTCAGCATGTTGCATCTCCTTTACTGAAAAAGCACACCACGGCCACAGTATCGCAAGAACCAAGGCATTCAAGCGACCTGTGTTAGTATCAAATCACAAGTTTTATATGAACCTCAATGAGCAAGGTTCTAGTCTTAAATGCCTCTTATGAGCCCTTGAACATCACAAGTTGGCGACGTGCCATTGTGCTGATTATTAAGGGCAAGGCCGAAACTGTGGAACATAATGGTCGCTCGATATACGCGAATTTTCCTCTACCCACAGTTATTCGACTGCGTCACTACGTTCGCATTCCCTACAAAGAAATCCCCTTAACTCGTCGGAATCTGCTTTATCGCGATAATCATACCTGCCAATACTGTGGCTATGCAGGTGATGGCCTGACGCTAGACCATGTGATTCCTCGTTCTCGCGGTGGAAAAGAAGTATGGGAAAACATGGTATCAGCATGTGTACGTTGCAACGTCAAAAAAGGTAATCGAACTCCAAAAGAGGCTAGAATGCCTCTGCGGATTACACCGCGTAAGCCCCACAGCAGCCTTTACTTTGAAATTGCTCGCCACACGCGTGGAGATGCCCATCAGGAATGGCGTAAATATGTCATTGGCCTTACCGGTTAATTGACCGAACATTCCCCCACTGCTCTCCTCTGATTTCAACCTAATTCTTTCTGTGAATGGCCTCCCAAGACGCATTGCTTAAATCTTCTAATCACACGAGTTATAGGCCAAACGTGGATTTCAGCGATGGCCCTGCAGCGTCATTACGCCATTTGCTCATTACCCATGCTGGTAGCCGACAGCTGGTTTTAATTCAAGATTTTCCAGATCCCGATGCCCTGTCTTCAGCCTGGGCATATCAATTGATTGCAGCTACTTACGATGTCGATTGCGATATTTTTTATTCAGGTACCCTTAGCCATCAAGAAAATATTGCTTTAGTTAAACTAACTAACCTTCCCGCTAAACGCTGGCCCAGCAAAAAAAAACCGGATTTGTCCCAGTATGCAGGCTATGTATTAGTTGACACCCAGGGCACTACTAGCCAGTTATTAGAACAGGTCAACACCGCAGGAGTACCTCTTTTAGTTGTGATTGACCACCATACGCTCCAGGGTAAAACCAAGGCAGAATTTTCTGATATTCGTCCAGAGGCTCGGGCAACCGCTACGATTTTGACCCAGTATCTCCAGGCAGGGCTGTTAGATCTCGACCGTAGCAATAGCAAACACGTTAAGTGTGCTACGGCCTTAATGCACGGTTTACGTTCAGATACAGGACAATTAATGCAGGCTGCAGAAGCAGACTTTATGGCAGCTGCTTACCTTAGTCAGTATTGCGATGCCCAATTGCTAAGTGCCATTCTCCAAGCCTCCCGCTCTAAACGAGCCATGGATGTCATTGAACGATCGCTGCGTAATCGCAATATTCAAAACAGTGTCTCAATTTCAGGTGTGGGCTACCTGCGATACGAAGACCGTGATGCAATCCCTCAAGCCACAGACTTTCTACTTACCGAAGAAGACGTCCATACAGCCGTCGTCTATGGCATTGTCCACGATGAGGACGATGAACGAGAAGTCGTTATTGGCTCCTTACGCACCAGTAAACTCACCCTTGACCCGGATGAGTTTATTAAAGAAGCCTTTGGACACGACGACCAAGGACGCTTTTTTGGCGGTGGTCGCTCTATGGCGGGAGGGTTTGAAGTACCTGTAGGCTTCTTATCTGGCTTTTATGAAAATGGCGCTTACAATCGATTGAAATGGGAAGTATTTGATGTGCAGATTAAGCAAAAGCTCATGAAATTGATTAACCCAAAAGACGGGGTTATGAATCCAGATTAAATTTACATAGCGCTTAAAAACTGAGCATGGCTGATCCTCAGGATGGTTTTATCTGTCAAATTTAGGCTGTTAGAAAGTTTTACCGATCAATCCATCCTCTAAATCAGTAACGGCAAAAAATGGAATTGTCTTCTAAATATGCAACTCAGGTGTACTTTATTCGCCATGGCATTGCAGCCGAACGAGGTACCTATGTTGATGACCATCAGCGCCCTTTAGTTGATAAAGGCATTCAGAAAACCCAGAAGATTGCTCAAAGACTTGTGAGCCTTGGGTTGCATTTTGACATGTTGCTCACCAGTCCGTTGGTACGGGCAGTCCAAACGGCAAAGATCCTATGTGAAGCAAAGCTTGCCTTGGACTATCAGCTATTTCCTCCACTGGCTCCCGAGGGCTGTTTACAAAATTGGTTAAGTTGGTTGGAAAGTTGGCAGTCAGAGGTTCCTAAGAGCCTGGCACTAGTTGGCCACGAACCGGACCTTAGCCAATGGGCGCAGCAATTGGTTCAAGGAAATAGCAATGATCGCTGGGTCTTTAAAAAAGCAGGTATCATCGGACTGACCTTGCCTGATGCACAAAGCGCCATTGGCAATAGTCAGCTATTTTGGCTAGCTCCACCTCGCCTAATTTTGTAATGAGCAGACGATTACTCTGTGGCGTAAGTTTGTTTACTATCAAATGTGTATGAGTCGATGGGTGGATGCAATCGCCACCAAGTTTCTGCCATCGGGGACCAGTTTTCTTCAAAGAAAGCTTACCTGTTCCCAGGGAAAATGCATGAATAGACCACTTCTCGATATCCTTAAAGAATAAAAGAGAGCAGCGGTAGGACGACTGACAATGACCCTATGCGAATATCGCCCTGGTTTAGAGGGAATTCCCGCGACAGAATCAAGCATTAGTTACGTAAACGGTCAGGAAGGGATCTTAGAATACCGAGGCATTCGTATCGAAGAGTTAGCCCCAAAAAGTACCTTTTTAGAAACGGCCTATTTACTTATCTGGGGAGGCCTACCCACCAAGCAAGAACTGGATTTATTTAAGGATGAGATTCAACATCATCGCCGGTTGAAGTATCGCATCCGCGACATGATGAAGTGCTTTCCTGAGAGCGGCCATCCCATGGATGCATTACAGGCATGTGCAGCCGCCTTAGGGTTATTTTACTCCCGGCGAGCGTTAGAGGATCCGGCCTATATCCAGGCTGCCGTGGTCCGCTTATTAGCTAAAATCCCCACCATGGTGGCCGCATTTAAGCTGATTCGGAAGGGAAATGATCCGGTTCAGCCTCGGGATGATCTCGATTACGCAGCAAATTTTTTGTACATGCTGAATGAGGAGGTACCAGACCCCTTAGCAGCCCGAATTTTTGATGTATGTCTCACGCTGCATGCTGAGCACACGATCAACGCCTCTACATTTTCGGCAATGGTCACAGCCTCTACCCTCACTGACCCCTATGCTGTGGTGGCTTCAGCAGTGGGTACACTAGCTGGTCCCCTCCATGGCGGTGCGAACGAAGAAGTCGTCGCCATGCTTCAAACGATTGGTTCGGTGGATAATGTACGCCCCTTTGTAGATGATTGCATTGCCCGTAAAGCTAAGATTATGGGCTTTGGCCATCGGGTCTATAAAGTTAAGGATCCAAGGGCGGTTATCTTGCAAAAGCTGGCTGAGCAACTCTTTGAGAAGTTTGGCCAGGATGAATATTACGAAATTGCCTTAGAACTGGAAACAGCTGTCACGGAACGTCTAGGACAAAAGGGCGTATACCCAAATGTAGATTTCTATTCGGGACTGGTTTACCGAAAGTTGGGAATTCCGACTGACTTATTTACACCAATATTTGCGATCGCACGTGCCGCTGGATGGCTCGCCCACTGGAAAGAGCAGTTGGCTGAAAATCGAATTTTTCGACCAACACAAATTTATACTGGTCCTCACAACCAAGCATACATAAACGTGACAGAGCGTCTGCACCTTTGGGATAAAAAGGCTCAGTCTCCGTCAGCTGTGCGCAACGGATCCGTATAAATCGGTATTTTCCCCCTGTGATGGGCATCACCCCTCTTGTCAATACTGATAAATCCAACGAAACTGATATCAGTGACGATTTTCAGGAACTCCAGCCCCTCTTGATGCATATCAAGGGGGGTTTTTGTATACATCACCAGGAATGACTAATGTTTAATCTATAACCATGAGTAGTAATTCCTATTAGTACCAACTCAGTTATTTCACCTTTGAAGACATATTAAGCGTTAGAATCATTAGGGAAATTGGCCCTGAGGCCCTCCACTCCATCTATTTAAGTTGGGTATGAGTTCTGGAATTAACCTGCAAGAGAGCTTCATTCAAATACTGGTATCACTGGGAATACCCCCAGCTGTAGCTAAGCTGGTTTGGATGCCGCTGCCGATGTTACTAATTCTCATCGCTGCGACCGTCAGCATTTTTATTGCCGTTTGGCTAGAGCGAAAAATTTCAGCTGCGGCCCAGCAGCGAATTGGCCCTGAATATGTTGGTCCGCTGGGCGCACTGCAAGCAACAGCGGACGGCGTCAAACTTATATTCAAAGAAGATATTAATCCAGCCCAAGCAGACCCAATTTTATTTACTTTGGGTCCAGCCCTGGTCGTTATCCCTGTCTTTGTGTCTTACCTGGTTGTGCCCTTTGGGCAGAACATGGTGATTACCGATTTAGGTGTAGGCATCTTTCTATGGATTGCCCTTTCGAGTGTTACCCCCATCGGCTTACTGATGGCCGGGTATTCTTCAAACAATAAGTATTCTCTACTAGGAGGATTGCGAGCGACAGCCCAGTCAATTAGCTATGAAATTCCCTTAGCGCTAGCAGTCCTGGCTGTGGTGATGATGTCCAATAGCCTTAGCACCATCGACATTGTCAACCAGCAAGCAAGCTATGGCATTCTCAGCTGGAATATCTGGCGACAGCCTGTTGGTTTTATCCTTTTCTGGATTGCAGCCCTGGCAGAATGCGAACGCTTACCATTTGACTTACCAGAGGCAGAAGAAGAGATTGTAGCTGGCTACCAAACTGAATACACCGGTATGAAGTTTGGCCTATTTTATGTTGGCTCCTACGTTAATCTAGTCCTCTCAGCCATGTTGGTGTCAGTGCTATACCTGGGCGGATGGAGTTTTCCGATTCCTGTTGAAGTTATGGCTGATGGTTTAGGGATTAGTGAAACCACCCCTTGGCTACAGGTAATTACTGCCGCTTTAGGGATCATGATGACCCTAATTAAGGCTTATTTCTTAGTATTTCTCGCCGTACTTTTACGATGGACTGTGCCCCGCGTACGCATCGACCAGCTTCTAGATTTAGGCTGGAAATTTCTACTGCCAGTGGCCCTGGTTAATCTGCTACTAACAGCAGCGCTCAAGCTCGCATTTCCATTTGCGTTTGGAGGGTAAAACAATGCTCAACTTTCTAAAGCAGGTTGGTGACTACGCCAAAGAGACCGTCCAAGCCGCTAAGTATATCGGTCAAGGTCTATCAGTCACGTTTGACCATATGAAGCGTCGTCCTGTGACGGTGCAATATCCCTACGAAAAGCTAATTCCATCTGAACGCTATCGCGGTCGTATCCACTTTGAGTTTGATAAGTGCATCTCTTGCGAAGTTTGCGTCCGTGTTTGTCCAATCAATTTGCCTGTTGTTGACTGGACCTTCGATAAATCAACTAAGAAGAAGGTACTGGACCACTACAGCATTGATTTTGGCGTTTGTATCTTTTGCGGTAATTGTGTAGAGTATTGCCCTACCAACTGTCTCTCCATGACTGAGGAGTATGAGTTGGCCGCCTATGACCGCCACGAACTCAACTATGACAGCGTTGCTCTAGGTCGTTTGCCCTACAAAGTCACTGATGATCCCATGGTGACACCAATGCGTGAGCTGGCCTACCTACCCAAGGGTGTTATGGATCCCCATGAATTACCTGAAGGGTCTCGGCGCGCTGGTAAACTACCACAAGAGATCTTGGAAGAACTGGAAGCTTCTAAACCAGCGAAGACTGAGTAAGCAGCTGACTAAATAATTTGTCCAAAGATGTTAGGACAAATTATCCACCAGCCAAGCAAATAGCAGCCTAGATAACCGGAGTAGTAGTGAACTTAGCAGAAGGCGTACAATTTGTTTCCCTAGGCATCCTTGGTGCCTTGATGTTATTAGCAGCCCTGGGCGTAGTGCTGCTTAATAATATTGTTTATTCAGCATTTTTGCTGGGTCTGGTATTTATCAGCATTTCAGGCCTTTACATCTTGCTAAATGCAGGGTTTGTGGCGGCGGCTCAAGTCCTGGTTTATGTAGGTGCAGTCAATATCCTGATTCTGTTCGGGATTATGCTGGTAAATAAGCGGGAAGATTTTCAACCCGTGTCCAATGCTTGGCTTGGTAAAGCTGCAACAGGTGCTGTGTGCATCGGATTGTTTAGCTTACTGAGTTCCATGGTGCTATCCACATCCTGGCAGCTCTCTTCAGCAGCGCCAGCTGGTGAAGCATCCATTGAAATCATCGGTCAGCACTTTTTTAGTGACTTTTTGCTACCGTTCGAACTCGCCTCGGTACTACTATTGATGGCCTTGGTGGGAGCCATTATTCTGGCACGTCGTGAATATGTGCCGGATTATGAGCCTGCTGACGAGCCTAAAGTGCTAACGTTACCTGAACGTCCTCGTGAGTTAGTAGCTGCTGGCAGCGACACTCAGGACAGTTAGATTAAACCTGCGTCAAGTTATCCATAAGAAGAAGTTAGTTAATCCATGCAACTAGAGTACTTTTTGATTCTTGCCGCTGCGCTTTTTTGCGTAGGTATTTATGGGCTAGTCACAAGCCGAAACGTCATTCGAGTACTCATGTCGATTGAGTTAATGCTCAATGCCGTAAACCTGAATTTAATGGCATTTTCTAATTACCTGGACCCAGCTGAAATCAAGGGCCAGGTCTTTGCTGTCTTTGTGATTACGATTGCTGCGGCTGAAGCTGCTGTAGGTCTTGCCATTGTGCTGTCGATTTACCGCAACCGCGACACAGTCGATATGGAGCAATTCAATTTGCTGAAGTGGTAAGTTTACTTCTCAATTGAACTAAAAAGTGCCCAGCCATAATAATGGCTGGGCACTTTTTATGATTTATCTATAGCAATAAATCTATAGCAAGCTGCTGAATGCTATCTCCAAAGGGAGAGGCGGCTGCGCCAACACTTGCTTCAGTCTTCGTCATGCTATAAAGAGAGGCTACTATCCCAATAACGAGCGAGACAACCTCTCTTTATGTGGCGAGTAACGCTACTCTGGCCAGCCACTCTCAGATTGAGCTTTTACATAAGCCGCAACATCAGCGATCGCTTTATCGCTAATACGCCCTTGAAACGCGGGCATGGCACCTCTACCATTCGCAACCTGATAAACAATCGCCTCAACGTTATGCTCAAGGCGATAGTTAAACAAATACTGTTCTAGAGCCTCCTGCTTCAATGTTTGGGAGGATACGATAGCGTTGTTGCCTCCCGCATGGCACGTAGCACAGGTATTGGTAAACACTTTCTCCCCTGCAGCTACATCACCTACATAGGTATCGTCTGCAAAAGCAGGCATTGTCAAAACGATACTGGCAACGATCGCCAGAATTGCAGTCAAAATTGCTCTCATTCTGATTAGTTCTCTCAACAAATTAGACTGTCTTGGTAAAAGACCAGCGTATTAACCACTATAAATAGGGTCTTGGCCATGGCGATAGACAACATGGCACATCTTACGTTTTTGTAATGTCGGCCAGAAAAGGTGGGCAGTATTATCAAGATTCATCACTATTCAGCTTGCAAAATACCGACTAAGATTGACATTACTTGTGCCAAATCAGTGGGCACACGATAGATGTGTCCTGAGCAATTTTCTTGGTGAAGAGCCAAGAGTAACAGGGATGAAGAGCGGCTCTTTACCCTATAGCCCTAAAAGCATGACTGACACTAGCACTCTTTACCAATATCAATACAGAATCCAAATTTTTAGCTTTGATACTTCACTAGTCATTGGTTTTGACCCTCAATGAATGGCTGCAGCAAATGGGACATACCTACCTGCGGATTTACACTTTTTGTTCATCATTACCACTATGCGCTGAAGTATTTCGCGGTTGGATGATACGTCACAATCGCTGTGGTTGACTCTTCAGGATAAAGTTGCTCGCTTTCATCCATGGTCATGCCGATGCGGTCAGCGCCCAGTATTGCCAACTGCTTAGCCTGATCTGCCACATTAGGACAGGCCGGATAACCAAAGCTATAGCGACCTCCCTGATAGCGCTGAGCCAACATATCGCGGATGCTATCAGGCTCCTGCTCGCCATAGCCAAGCTCTTTACGGATGAGCGCATGGCACCATTCCGCCATGGCCTCAGCCACCTGGACGGCCAGGCCATGGAAATAGAGATAGTCGGTATATTTATCCTCTGCAAATAGTTGGCGGGCATAGTCTGCAGAAATCTGGCCCACAGTCACTGCCTGCATTGGGAAGACATCAAACTGATTCTGTTCTTTAGGTAAGAAGAAATCAGCAATGCACAAACGGCGCATGGACTTCTGCCGAGGAAACTCCCAGGTAAAGAGGGGTTCTGCATTGTTAGGGGTGAGTCCCTGCTCGATGACAGTAGGCTCGTAAACATGAACCGAATTGCCCTCAGCCGTGCAGGGAAAGTAACCATAGACGAGCTGAGGATGCAATAGGTTTTCTTCCTTCACCTTTTGCTTCCACTCTGCCAGGATGGGATGAACCCTATCCGTTAGAAACACATCATATTCTTCGCGTGTTTGATTTTTAGGTTTTCGAAACTGCCACTGACCCACAAATAATGCCTGTAAGTCAAGATGCCAATATAGTTCATCCATATCAAAGTCTTCAGGCTTGAGGATTTTTGTCCCCCAGAAGGGTGGAGTCGGACGAGAAATATTAATATCAACCGCTTCAGAGCGATTGATATCAATCACTTCAGGCTCTTTCTTTTTCTCTCTTTTATCAGCACCACCATTTAAATTAGCTTCTGCCTGTTCAATCGCCTTGCGCCCTTTCTGATTATATTGAGCGTAGTCACCTGTAAAACCCTCGGCATCTTGCCAGCACTCTTCTTTCTTCGCAGGCATGAGTCGATCCATAAAAGTAAGATCGGCAAATGCGTCTTTACCATATATGACCTGACCGTTGTAGGTATCTTGGCAATCACCATAAACAAATTTAGGCGTCAGGGCAGCACCCCCCAAAATCACAGGAGCCGAAATTTTCTTCTCATTAAATACAGCCAGGTTCTCTTTCATAAAGGCTGTGGATTTCACTAACAATCCACTCATGGCTATACAGTCTGGCTGATGTTCTTCATAGGCGGCAACAATGGCATCAACAGTTTGTTTAATGCCGAGATTGATGACCTTATAACCGTTGTTAGTAAGGATGATGTCCACTAGGTTTTTACCAATATCGTGTACATCTCCCCTGACTGTGGCAATCAGGAACTTACCTTTGCCACTATCATCTTGACCGTCTTCTTTTTCCATGAGTGGTTCTAGGAAAGCCACCGCTGCCTTCATGGTCTGAGCTGATTGCAGAACAAACGGTAACTGCATTTGGCCAGATCCAAAGAGTTCACCCACAACTTTCATGCCGTCGAGCAAAAAAGTGTTAATGATCTGCAATGGCTCATAGGGAGTATCTAAAGCAATCTGTAATGCCTCTTCAAGGCCAATGCGCTCACCATCAATAATGTGTTGTTTCAGGCGTTCTTCGATGGGCAAATCAGCAAGGGATGCGGACGAGCGGGCATCTTTGGTGGTGACCCCTTCAAATAGGGTTGTTAGCTCTCCAAGGGGATCGTATGTGCAAATTTCACCATCGAATTCTCGGTTGTCATAGATGAGATCTTTACAGATTTTCTGATGCTCTGGGTCAATTTTAATCAGAGGCAAAATCTTGGCAGCTGAGACAATAGCGCCATCCATACCGACCTGCATAGCCTCATGTAAAAACACTGAGTTTAAGGTGATACGAGCTGCCGGGTTCAGGCCAAAGGAGATATTGGAAACTCCGAGCATGAAGTGAACGCCAGGAAGCGTTTCTTTGATTTGTTTGATCGCCTCAATCGTGGCTTTTGCGTTTTCTCGATCTTCTTCAATACCAGTGGAAATCGGCAGTGCTAGGGTATCAAAAAACAACTCATGGGGTGGCAGGCCGTATTCGAGAGCATCATGATAAGCACGCTGCGCAATTTGGGACTTTTTCTCAGCAGTACGGGCCATGCCATCTTCGTCAATACAGCCAACAACAACACCCGCACCGTAGGTTTTGGCTAATTCTAGAACCTTGAAAAATCTCTCGTCACCGTCTTCATAGTTTGTGGAATTGAGGATGCACTTACCCCCTGCAACTTTTAGCCCTGCTTCCATTTTGGTCCACTCGGTGGAGTCTAGCATGAGGGGCAAGGTGACATTAGTCACAAGACGAGACACAATTTCGTGCATATCCGCTTCGCCATTGCGACCCACGTAGTCTACGTTGACGTCGAGGATATGGGCACCTTCTTTAACCTGGCGTTTTGCGATCGCAATCAACCCATCCCAATCATCCTCGTTCAATAGTTCCCGCACCTTACGGGAACCACTCGCATTCAACCGTTCGCCCACAATCAAGAACGAATTATCCTGCTCATAGGGTTGCGCCCCATAAATCGAAGCCGCCGCAGGTGAATAGTTCAAGGCGGGGCGCATAATCTTCTCGCCCCCTGCCCCAAGAGAAGCTAGGGAAGATCCCATCGCTCCATTTAAGTACGGGGACAAGCGAATGTCTCGGTCTTTTGGAGACAACTCCTGGGAAATCTCCGCCAGTGCAGCAATGTGGTCAGGACGTGTACCACAACAACCACCAATCACCTGTACACCAAAATCTTCTACAAACCGATGTAGCGCCATCCGCAGTTCCATCGGGGTGAGTTTATAGTGGGCATGGCCACCGATATTTTCTGGTAGACCCGCATTTGGCACACAGGAAACCACAAAGGGAGAGGTTTCTGATAAATACTTAATGTGCTCCGTCATCAGGTCTGGGCCTGTAGCACAGTTCAGCCCCAAAATATCAATAGGGTAGGGCTCCAGAATACTGACCACTGCTGTAATATCAGAGCCCACCAGCATTGTTCCAGTGGTCTCCATGGTCACCGACACCATCAGCGGTAACCGGGCACCTTTCTTTTCAAACACAGCCTCAATCGCATTCAGGGCTGCTTTGATCTGCAACACATCCTGACAAGTCTCGACGATAAATAGATCTACACCACCGTCGTATAGGCCCTCTGCCTGAACAGTAAATGCCTCAAGTAGCTCATCGTAGGTAATGTGTCCCAATGTGGGCAATTTTGTACCTGGCCCCATGGAACCGGCTACAAAGCGAGGTTTCTCAGGTGTCGAAAACTCAGCCGTACAGGCCTTGGCTAATTCTGCCGCCACTTTGTTCAGGTCGTAGGCTTTATCCTGCAATCCGTACTCTGCCAGGACAAACGTACTACCTCCAAAGGTGTCCGTTTCGATCACATCTGCCCCTGAAGCTAAGAAGTCACGATGGACCTTTGCCACCGCCTCAGGCTTGGTGACGACCAAATATTCATTGCAGCCCTCATACTCCAAACCACCAAAGTCATCGGCGGTTAATTCCTGGACCTGCAGATTGGTTCCCATAGCCCCATCAAAGACAAGTACGGGCCGTGCAGGGCTATGCAGACGTTCGAGGAAAGCACTATTCATAGATGTCAAAGCAGTTGAACAAAGCGGAGACTATACCCATTATTATCGGTTTTATTGATGAATAGATTGGCAGTAAAGTAGAACCCAACGCAATCTGGTGCATTGGTATGACATTATCGATTGACAGACGGGGCACAGGACTGCTGCCGAATACCCTCCGAGGGGTCCATCACATTGCCCTGAACGTCAAAGACATGGCTGCATCCCGTCATTTTTATGGTTCAATCCTAGGGCTACATGAGCTCACAGGCGATGAGGTGCCTGAGACCCTGGTAACACTTGTTGCCCAGGGTAAAGTGGCTAACTTTCGTCTACCCGATGGCACTATCCTGGATCTCTTCGGTGAACCGGACTTAGAACCTCCCAATCCGGATCCAACTCAGCAATTTACTCGGGCCAATCATATGGCATTTGATATCGCCCCTGAGCTGTTTAATCAAGCCGTTGAGCTGCTCCAACAGAATCAGGTCGCGATCGACCATGGCCCTGTGAGTAGACCCACTGGGCGCGGCATTTATTTTTACGACCCAGATGGTTTTTTATTGGAAATTCGCTGCGATCCTAAATAGGGTGACGCTTCGGCTCTAGGCTGCCAACTACCAGGCACCGCCCAGGCTAAGGTCATGGCTCTGATTGCCATAAAAGAGGCCATAGCTAGCCATAGGCAATGGGGACTGTTCTGCCAATAGGCGATTAACGCCCATGGTAGAAAGCCACAGAACGTTGCCAAAACAGTGGACTTTCGCAGAATAGTGCCAGAGGTTAGGCCTAAAAAATAGCCGTCTAACATAAAGGCAATGGCTCCAAAGCCATACACGGGCAGCAGCCAAATAACATAGTGATTTAGTTGGGCTAATACGGTTTGGTGATCGGTCAGCAGACCAAAGAGAACTTGAGGAAAGGTGATGAATGCGATCGCAATTCCCACCCCCAATCCCACACTGATACCGCTCCCAATCTTAGCCAAAGCCCTGAGTTCAGACGATTTTCCCTGACCATGAAACTGGCCAGCATAGGCCTCAGTTGCAAACGCAATCCCATCTAGAAAGTAGGTGACGAGCATGAGCGACTGTAGCAGCAGCGTATTGACTGCAAGGGTATCCGTACCCATCACTCCGCTGAGATTTGTAAACAGGCTAAAACTCACCAGCAATGCCCAGGTACGCACCATAATGTCGCGATTTAGGCGAAATAAAGCTGATATAGCATGACGACTCCATAGACTCAGACGCTGCTGCCGAATTTGAGCCCAGGGTAATGACCGCAATAGCACTATGCCACCCACCAGCAGCATGGCGTACTGACTCAAAGCCGTGGCCAGCCCAGCCCCATGACTCTCCCAACCCAAACGAACAATCATCCAATAGTCGAGCAGGATATTAGCCCCATTACCCACCACAGCCAGGGCTAAAACTCGCCGCCCCTGGCCCAACCCCAGCAACCAACCCAGCAACACATAGTTCATGAGCACCGCTGGTGCCCCCCAGATGCGCCCCTGGTAAAAGGCCAAACCAGCATCCAGCACATCCGCATCGGCCTGGAGAATAGCAAACCCTAACACCCGCAGTGGAGTTTGCAAAAGCAGAATCAACAAGCCCATGGTTAAGGCCACCATCAGCGCCCTTAGACCCACACGCCATTGCTCTGTGCGATCACCTCGCCCCGCCGATTGAGCAATGAGGCCAGTGGTGCCCATGCGCAAAAAGCCAAAACTCCAGTAGATAACGTTAAACAGCACCGTTGCCAGGGCCACACCCGCTAGATGGCGAATGTCGGCCAAGTGTCCGAGAAATGCAGTGTCGATCAACCCGGCGAGGGGGACCATCAGATTCGATGTGATGTTGGCGATCGCAAGTTTGCTAAAGCCCCCTAACCAAAAAGGTTTTCCCAACTTTCAATACCCCCACTCATATCAACAATTATTGGTTAAGTAGAAACTCTAGTCCCGACTCTGGGTAAGTTTTAGTAAACGCATGCAGATACGGGGTTAAGAGACATGATTATGAACCGATTTGCTCTGCTCCTTCTGAGCACATTTGCTTTCTTCGGTAGTACTACGGTCGCGGGCATGGCTCAATCCGTTGCCACCACCGAAGCTGAAACATTTGAAGAAGAAACGCTCTTTCAAGATACTGACGCCGAGGCTCCAGCTGAAGTCCAACCAGCGTTTATAGAGCCTGTTTTACCAGAAGAAGATATTCTCCCAGATCAGGAAGCTGCTGAGGACGAACCAGCGGCAGAAGAGCCCGTCACTGAAAATTACCTAGACCGCTTTAATGAAGGATTAGAAGACTACCAAGATGGCAATGATGAGGCCGCCATCGAAGAGTTCAACGCAGCTATCAATCTAAAACCTGATTTTGCACCTTCCTATCTATTTCGGGGTGCTGCCTTCGCCCGCTTAGAAAATACAGAAGCTGCCCTCAATGACTATAACCAGGCGATCTCAATTGATGCTAATTACAGCACAGCCTATCTCAATCGCGGCATCCTTTACTACGACCTGGGCCGTACGGATCTGGCAACTACAGATTTTGAGCGCACGATTGCAACAGATCCTGAATCGGCCAATGCTTACATTTATCTTGGCCTGATCGCGTCTGAACAAGGGAATCAGCAAATTGCTTTGGAATACCTAAATGACGCGGTTCGACTCGATCCCAGCAATGCATCGGCTTACTTCCATCGAGGCTTAGTTTTCAAAGCACTGAACAGTCCAGAAAGTGCCATTAGTGATTTCACGCAATCCATTGAGCTGGATGATAATAACGCAGCCACCTTCATCAATCGCGGTGCTACCTACTACACCATTGGTGACACCAGAGAAGCACTACAGGATTTCAACGAAGCCATCGACATTGATGAAGACAATGTCGAAGCATACTACAACCGCAGCTTCGCCCTCATTTCTGAGGCTCGCCCCCAAGCAGCAGTTGCAGATCTCAATCAAGTGCTGACCTTAGAACCTGGCAATGCTGATGCTTACCTGGTTCGTGGGCAAGTTTTTGCATCATCAAATAATACAGCAGATGCCATTAACGACTTTTCGAAGGTATTAGCACTGTCTCCTGACTCTGCTGAAGCCTACTATAGAAGAGGTAATGCATATTTAGAGGCTGGAGAGCAACAGGCTGCCATTAGCGACTATACAGCAGCTCTGGCTCTGGAGCCTGAGCATGCACCTTCCTATAAGTATCGTGGTGACGCCTTTGCTGATTTAGGTGATAGCTTTAGCGCCTTGAGCGATTACAGCACTGCTATCAATCTGAATAGTGCCTATTGGAGTGCCTATGCTAGCCGTGGGCGCATGCATTATGACTCAGGCGACTACCAGAGCGCATACACTGACTTCTCAGCAGTTATTGCAGCGAATGTCTTAGACGCAGATGTGTTTTATTACCGTGGCATTACCAATGCTCGGATGGGTAACAGACGTGCGGCAGTTACTGACCTAGAGAAAGCAGGCAGCCTTTACCTGACCAATAATGAAGCCAACCGCTATCGGCTAGTGTTAGATGCCTTAAACAAACTATAGAAACCATAGGCAAAATCATTGTCGGGAGGTTCCATGGAACCTCCCGACAATGATTAATCAATTCTGCACCCAAATGAATTCGACTTATCCTAAAAGGGATATTTCACGACATTCTATGGTTCGGCAGCTGATTGGTATTTTCATTTGTCTCTGCTTGCAGTTTCTTCTGCTTGCACCTCCAGCCTTAGCCTCGGTACATGTGTATCACGAGCGCCCTGGCCAAACCACATTGCGATCGCAACAAAGCCTTCGCGATCGCAACGACCACTCATGGCAGGCGATTTTGTTCAAGCGCTATCGTCCCGATGGTTTAGACGGCCTATATTTGCGTCTGGTGGGCTTCCCTGGTGTTGCCGATGTCGACCCCAAAAAACCGTTGACCATCAACACGGGCACTGCCTTGGAGTGGCAGGCCACCCCTAAGCTTGATCCGCCGACACCCGCTTTACCCGACAACACCAATCAGTACGATTTCACCCCTGTAATGGACAACTTGCAAAAGGCAATTCCGTTAACCTTAGCGGTGCCGTTACAGGGAAAAGCTCCTAGCGAAATAATTGTGCCGCCCTATGCAGTTAAAGAATGGCGGGAATTGGCGGCGCAAACAATCGAATAAACCGGAGGGTGAGCAATGCCCATCTTCCGGTTTATTCTTCACCGGCATGGTAGGAACTGCGCACCAATGGACCGGAGCGAACCTGGGAAAAGCCCAGGTCATGGGCAATTGTGCCCAAGTGGTCAAATTCATCGGGGGTCCAATAGCGTTGAACGGGTAAATGAGCTAGGGATGGGCGCATGTATTGGCCGAGGGTGATGCGATCGCAGCCCACAGCTCGCAAATCCTTCATCGCCTGTACCAGCTCATCTTCGGTTTCGCCATGGCCCAGCATAAGACCAGACTTAGTGGGAATAGACGCATCCAGTTCCTTCACATAACGCAGAACCTCTAGCGATCGACGATACTTAGCACCCCGTCGCACCGGATCCTGCAAACGCTCGACAGTTTCCACATTGTGATTAAAGCAAGCGGGCCTAGCGTCCACAACCATCGCTAGCCGTTGCCGCTGATTCTCAGCAGAGTTAGGCCCACCCCAAAAGTCAGGTGTTAGCAACTCAATTTGGGTATCTGGGCTCACTGAACGAATAGCCGTCATAGTTGCCACAAACCAGCCCGCACCTTGGTCAGGCAAATCATCCCGCGCCACCGATGTCAGCACCACATATTTGAGACCTAGTAATTTAATCGATTCGGCCACTTTTTGAGGCTCTTCAGGGTCGAGGGGCATGGGAGCATGACCTTTATCAACCTGACAAAATGCACAGGAACGAGTGCATGTAGGCCCCATTAACAAAAATGAGGCTGTTTTATTTGCGTAGCACTCACTGCGATTAGGACATCGCCCCTCCTCACAAATCGTATGGATCTGTCTCTGTTTAATAATTTTTTGAACCGTCGACAGTTCGCTAGCCCGACCGATTGGTCGCCTTAACCAATCAGGCATCTGAACAATCTCAGGCCTAGCAGTACCGCTGGAACGCATTTGAGATAAACTTTCCATGACACAATCAGCTTGTCTAAGTAGACTTGGGTATCCTCGGCATTACGTGAGCATAGACACGATGGTGACTTAATAGCAGCGTTCTATAGCCTTTTTGATCCTATATGATTCTTAGAAACTAGTCAGGATCAGACTTACATCGTTGCCGACCTGGGCAACATTGCTTTATACCGTTGCTGAGTCAGAAGCGTATCAGCAACGTCCCCTACCTAAACTGTAGCTATCTATTTATTAGGAGTTAGTCGTGGCAGCAAGTCATAAGATTTTAGTTATCGATGATAGCAGAGTGATCCGCATGCGCGTCCGGGATATGTTGCCCCAGGGCAACTTCGAGGTGATTGAAGCCACTGATGGCGTTGAAGGGTTAGAAGCCATTCGCAACCAAAAGCCTAACCTGATCATGCTCGATTTCTTACTGCCACGGATGAGTGGATGGGAAGTATTCCAAGAAATCCAAGCTTCTCCAGAGCTACAAAAGATCCCCCTCGTACTGATGTCAGGGCGTCGGGAAGAAGTTACCGAAAAAATTCAAGGCCCTTTCGAATATTTTGAATTTATTCAGAAGCCTTTTGAGCAAAAAGAACTCATTGAAGCCATCAAAGCTTCCATGGTAAAAGCGCGTAAGGTACGCCCAATAAGTACTGCCGCTGCTGCGCCTGCCGCCGCTGCCGCTGCCAGTGGCGAAAGTGCTGCTGAAATCGCTGCATTGAAACAGCAGGTCGCCACCCTACAAAAGGAAGTCGCTACGCTCAAAAATCAGACTGCCAAGATTTTGGCCTTCATCAAGCAGAAGCTTCGGTAAAAAACATGCCACCTGGCCAAGTGGGCGATACCTGCCCTAACCTAAAGCCTGGCGTCCTTCTAACGCTCGGGCTAGGGTTACTTCATCTGCATATTCCAAATCGCCCCCCATGGGCAAACCAAAGGCGATACGAGTCACTTTCGTAAATGGCTTGAGCAACTGTCCCACATACAGCGTTGTGGTATCTCCCTCAATGCTAGGGCTGATGGCCAAAATCACTTCTCCAATATCGTCTTTGTTGACCCGGTGTACCAGTTGACCAATGTTTAGCTGCTCTGGACCAATGCCATCCATCGGTGAAATGAGACCGCCCAGCACATGGTATTTGCCCTTAAATTCTCTGGTGCGCTCAATGGCAATGACATCGCGGGAATCTGCCACAACACAAAGAGTCTGATTGTCCCGACGTGTAGAGCGACAGATGTCACACACGGGGTCCGCCGATAGATGAAAGCAAATTGAGCACTGACCCACCTGCTGTTTGGCATCTATCAGTGCCTGGGCCAGGGCTCGGACTTCGGCTTCAGGGCGTTTAAGAATATGCAACGCCAGACGCTGGGCAGTTTTAGGCCCCACACCTGGCAATCGCTGAAATTCTTCAATTAATTTAGCTAACGGACGGGTATAGATAGACCTAGCTCCTTTTTGGTTTTGTTTTCTGCTTTGGGGTATCAATTTAGGCCATGGAGGTAGGCTTATGGAAAACATGACGCTGTCACCCCAAAGAGTTATTCTTCGGTTGTATTGATAACGTCTTCCGACTCAGCCACCTCTTCACTCTTACCGCGCACTGGGGGCAGTTTTTCCACCAGGCCCATGGTGAATGCAACATCTGGTAAGTCCCCAGTAATGTATTTACCGGGTTCAAAGACACGACCTGGGGTAAAGCAAATTTGCCGCAATTCCACTAGCTCAGTTGCCTCAAACATTGCCCGTGATAGTCGACGTTCTAGAGCCATAATTCCTCCTAAATCATCGGCGTTTATGTCTTCAAGTTAGCAGTAGCTATTCGTCAATTTGCCAAAGTTCTTGGGTATAGGCTTCGTCTAGAACTTTCTTGGGTCGTACGATAACGATGACTCGACCCAATAGGGGCATACCAGGGTCTGTATCAAACCAGCGTATAGCTAGCTGACCACTATCGTCACTGACCAGAAAATAGCTGCTATCATCCCAAGCTTGCTGTTGGCGATCCACAAGGATCAATACTGTCTCTGAGACCGTACTATCGGCCTGATTGGGCAGTTCATTGAAAGGCATGAGGAATGCGATCGCATCCTGCGCTGTCAACACCACCTGCCACCCTGGCACCGGCACCCACACCTGTTCACCCGCAGATTTCACCACACCAAACGCACCTTCTGGTTCCATCTTGGGCACAGCCTGAAAAACATCAGCTGACATCGGCCACTGCCCGACCATTGGCACCACAAAGGGCACATCAGTATCTGTCTCTATGCGAAATAGAGGTAGTCGAGGTGCAGTCTTAGCCTTGACTACCGCAAAATCAGTGAGTAGTTTCTCAATGGCTTCACGAGCACCCAAACTGTGGGCAAACCGTAACCCCTGTGCAATCAACCGTGATCGAGCCTGCAAATCAGACGTCTGCCGAGCAAACCCCCAGTAGGAAAATGCCACCGCATCTCCTGGATGATTGGTAAAACCAGGTGGCAGGTCATGACGGTAAGAAAACTCCTTCAGGGCCTTAGCCACATCACGCACTTGCTCAGAATCTAGCCCCTGGTCATAGATAAACTGAACCGCCTGAGCTCGATCATCCTTAGATAAAATCCGCAGTTCATAGAGCGAGTCACTCCCTCGGGCAGTGAAGTGCTCTAGCACGGGTTCTGCAACAGCACCGCCAAGAATGGACTGATATACCTGCCCCGCCACCATAATTTGATTCTGCTGAATTGGCTCAAATCCAGTCCCTTCAAAAATCGCTTGGGGCGACATGCCAGACTTCTGTAAAGTCTGGCAAGCCATTGCCCAGTCAACCCAATTGCCTTGCTTACGCCGCAATTGCAGAATTAGAGCTTCCGTATCAGCAGAGGATGAATTAGGAGCAGGGGTGGTCATCGTAGTCGTTAGACGAAAAGTGTCTCTCGACTTTATCGCGGATAGCTAACCACAACACAAGAGTCACTAATTTTTTTTACGGTACATAATGGGTTTACTTTTACTCAATTAAGCTTTCACTACAGTAAAGTGTCCACCTTGTCGCTCAGTAATCGCAAAACACTCATCAAAACAGCATTATTGCCAGAGGATCCAAAGCCAGAATCTCTGCTTAGTGCGTCAAAATCGAAACACAAGTAACAAAAGACAAACATTAACATTTAGATTAGCAAGAGAAGCATCAACCAACCCATCAATCCAAAAACAAATGTAGTGAAATTATTATGGGTCTCAGAAGTCTGCTCTTTCTGAGACTTACAATCAACACATTGATATAGATCAGGGCCTATTTTCACCAAAGACGTTTTTGAACATTTTGGACAAGTATAAACAATGTCAGAAATGTCAGAAATCATCAGTACTTTCTCTTTCATAAATGCCACCTGATTGAGACAACTATTAAAATGAACAGAATTTTTCTCAGCCGTCCTGAGATAGTTCAACCAGCAAGGTATGACTCTGGCGACTTGTAACACGGACTTTCTGACCAGGATGAATAGTCATATTGCTATTGGATAAAGCTGACCACCAGGAACCATTGAGCCTAACCCGACCTCGCTTGCAGGGGGTAATCTCAGTATCTGCCGTACCAACACCTTCTAAGTAGCTGTTTGTAGGAGAAGGGTGAGATTGTCGCAACCTTTTAAACCACGTTTCTAAAAGAACCTTAATAAGAAGATTCAGTACTACGATTTCTCGATGTGACAAAGGAGTCGCATCACATCGGTATTCTTTTGTTAAGGAGAGCATAATTCGAGCCTGATCAATCGATAACAGTTGACAGCACAAAAAGGAATAACTGCTCTAGCCACTTAAATTTTCGACACGATTTAAGATCTGACAACAAACAGTCTGAACAAATACACTCTTATGCGGCTATATGAAATGTTCAGACTTCAGGAACTCATTTAGGATTAGCATGGCACATCGCCTGATTACTTAGCGATCAACTATTCCGCTTACATACTTACATACCTAAGCAGAGATCCTGAAAAGCATTCAGACGCCATCAATTGGCGAATATCTATCATGTCTTTGTTCAACATGGGTCAGTAGAACGTTTCCGGCATAATTATTTGACAAAAAAAGGAATCCTCTGAACTGGAGGCATCACAATAAAGTTAGACTTCCATCTAAGATTTTCAGCCTTAAGAAGGAAGTCACTTTATCTCGTAGAGGGAGGTGCTATAACCGAAGATAGCCATGTTGGTTCCTGAATATGCTTTCAATACCACGCTCTTATCTTGAGTTCATTGCCAACCAAAACCATCTCACAGAATTACAAAAAGAAGCTTTTGTAGAACGCTTAGCAGACATTGAGCTGTCAGACTTAGTGGTCGCTAAGATCTTAAACATATCGAGAGAAAGATACAGTTCTCGAATGACAAAGGTTTATAAGAAATTCAATATCTCTTCTGGAAATACTCCTGGAAAATCAAAGTTACTTTTCTTTAAAGTTCTGGATATGTATCAAAATGCATATCCTTCTGACAAGCAAGTCTATGAAATAGTCAACAATGCGATCGAAATTCTAGTACAGGAAATCCAGAGCAAAACCCGAGCACTCATCAATGAGAAATGTGGATTCATGCAAATTCTTGACATGAGCAAACCCATTGAAGTGGAAGACATTTTTACAGAGGTCAAGATTACCAAACAAATCTTATCCAAAAGACGTATAGAACTATCAGACTTAGTAAAAATAGTTCAACAGCGTCATCAAACTAATGACCTCAAATTCAACATCTCCAGATTATTTGAAGGTGTCAAATTTTCAGGGCTTGAGCTCGTTGAAAATTACTCGAAACTTATTCTACTTGGAAGACCAGGAGCTGGAAAAACAACCTTCTTAAAATATGTTGCTGTCTTTGCGAATAAATCAGAAATACTACCTGGTTATGTTCCAATATTTATTTCTTTAAAGGATTTTCAGAACCAAGATCACCAAATAGGCTTAAAAGAGTATATAGAGAATGAGTTACTTAGTTGTGAAGTCAACAAAGAAAGTTTTGAACTACTTTTAAGAGAGGCAAAAATTCTATTTTTATTTGATGGACTAGACGAAGTTCGAAAAGAAAATTTTAACCGAGTCATCAGACTAATCAAGGAAATATCACAGACATATAGCAAAAATAGATTTATAATTACATGTCGCTTGGCTGCAAGTGAATATAAATTTGAAAACTTTCTGGAGGCTGAAGTTTGCGAATTCACCAAAGAGCAGATCAGTATGTTTTCAAAAAACTGGTTTGCCACAAAAAAATCTCCTCAAAAAACAGAGAAGTTCATTAACCGAATTAGCAAAGACGAAGAGATTAGTGAGCTGGCGACCAATCCTTTACTGCTAACCTTACTATGCATGGTTTTTGAGGATTCAGAGGAATTCCCCAAAAATCAGGCTGAATTATATCAAGAAGGTCTCGATGTCTTATTGAGGAAATGGGATGTTAGCAGAGCGGTAGAACGGCCTGAAACTTACAGAAAGCTGTCTAAGAACAAGAAAGAAGATTTACTTAGCAAAATAGCATATGCCACTTTTGAAAAAGATGAAGGATTATTCAAAAGAAGAACAATCGATTATCAAATTAGAGAATATATTTATAATTTACCACGCTCCATTAGTTCACCTGAAGATGTAGAGCTAGATTGCAATTCTGTATTAGATTCCATGATTGCTCAGCATGGTTTGATTACTGAGGTAGCAAAAGATATATTTTCATTCTCCCACAGAACATTTCATGAGTATTTTGTCAGTCTTAAAATCGTTAAGACATTGGATCCTGAAGAACAAAAAAAGGTCCTAGAATCACTGGCTATTCATATTACTGATTACAGATGGCAAGAGGTATTTTCGCTTGTCTCATGTATGCTCCCTAATGCAGACTATTTGATTAGACTTATAAAGCATGAAATTGACAAAATAGTTCAAGAAAACAAGAAGATAGATTCATTTCTTGATTGGCTAAATGAAAAGTCTTCTTCAGTTAAAAGCAGTAAGAGTATTGGCAATCTAAAAGCTATCAGCCAAGTCTTTTATTTTAATTTAGTGATAAGAAAGAGAACGATCAAAACACAAACAGAAAGCGAAGATTTTATTCTAGATTCAGAGTTAGTCACCACATTGAATGTTAGTACATCTATGCACAATACTCCCCTAAAAGAAGCTGATACCCTTTTAAAGTGGCACAAAGATATCTTGTCACTAATGCGTCAATGTATTGAACACAATGCAAGTGCAGAACTAAAAGAGGAGTTAATTAAATTAAAGGAAAAACTTCCTAGCAAAACTGTAGACTCTCGTGAATGGTGGGCTCACAATGGTTTAGATTGGAGCACTAAATTTAGAGATGTAATCATACAGTATCGAAATATAGGCCATGACTGGGGTTTTGTAGAAAGTGAAATAAAAGCCCTTAAGGAATACTATGATGTTAATAAGTTATTATCTATCTGTCTTCATGGAGACTGTTATGTGAGCCGTGAAGTTCGTCAAGAGATTAATGCCAGCACCCTTCTACCTATTGAGAAATATGAAGATGGATAGCCGGTTATTTAGGTGTGATGCCCTTTGACCTTGACCAGGCTACATAACCCAAAATCGAAAGCGCAATCGCAGATTTGGCATGCATATTCCCCATTATCAATCGCCTGTATTGTACTGGGTGATTCAGAACCCTTCATTAATGCACCCTTGAGTGATATGTATTGCCTAGCAAGGACGAACACGTGCGCGACTGACGAAAACCACTGCAAGGCTCCCCCAAACACATGCATAGAACGACCCCCATACTCATACAGGCTACAGCTAAAATATCTCGGGAAAGATTTGGTGTAGGGAGTTCTGCACAATAAACAGTTCTGTTGTCTTGGTTATGGGTCTGCATTTCGACAATATTTAACAAACGAATAGCAACAAGATCAGCTACCTGTGCTCTTCTCAAACAACATCTGGGCAGTTAGTGCCTCATCCTTATCCAGACATGAATCACCGAAGGGAGCCTAGATTGGAATGCAGTGCGGCAACTCTTGTTAAAATCAATAATATATAAAGAAATGTAAAGCAAATCATCTTTCCTTGACATTTATTGACCTCTTTAAAATTTCTCCAATAAAAGTAGCCTCTATAAGCCTTGTAAAGTAAAGATTTCAGGGATTGCAGCGATTATTTTGTAGTGGTCAAATTTATATACCCCAAGAGGGCACCACAACACTCCAAAAAAAAGCCCCTGACAAAACTGCCGGAGGCTCTATGACGTCTACTCTACTGGATTCAACGATGAAAAAACTATGCGTTGTAGCGAACGTTGCGATAGGTGAGGCTACCGATGGAAGACTTAGGAAGATACTCTTTTAGGGTTCTCATTTTAAAAGCAAAGTCTCTAAAGCAAAGCTGGATGTCAGTTTCGATGGTTGCGACAGTTGGTGCAGCAGGAGTGTAAGGTGCACCGATATCAGCGAGTTGCATAGGTAGATTCCTGACGGGCTAATGGCGAGCAAGGCAAACATGGGAGGCTTTAGAGAACGTGCTGACGATTGGGCAAGACCCAACAGAACAGTGGAGCCAGAATCACCATGGACAGTGCAAAACAGAGGCAAACTTGAAGACCTTCGATTTGAGAGGGTGTCATGGTGAGGAGCTCCACAATAGTGATAGGTGAGAACGTGTTTTGTTTGTTCTATATATAGAAACGGTCTACTCCCCGTTCATTCCGATGTAATGCTTGTGATCCTCATTCTTTTTTGGTGTGTTGTTGATCACTACACAAAGAAGTCCACCATACTTGGCAGAACCTGAAAACGATGTAGGCTAAGAAATCCTGACGATAGCGCCCGGTATCGCAGGGCATCCACAAGGGAGTGCCCCTACAGGATTGGGTATTGGTAATCGGATTGAATGAATGTGGATTGGGTATGACTTATCTCAACGAGCGACTGAATGCGATTTGACTGATGCCGAAAGGCGACTTCAGGCATGTCTGAAGTAAGCTAGGGACACCAGGTGAGATAACTGTCATATACGTTTTCTAGACCGTGCTGGCCAATAATGCGCAGGAGTGATCGCAAAAGCCTAATAAAATCCCTTGACGGTAAGCTCCTGGCAAGAGATTATTAATAAACGCGAGGGGCTATAGCTCAGCTGGTAGAGCACCTGCATGGCATGCAGGGGGTCAGCGGTTCGAGCCCGCTTAGCTCCATTCAAAAAACCATGTGGGGACGTTCTATGGAACGTCCCCACATGGTTTTAATGGGAATCAAGGGCAATCAGTTCTATTTCCTTTAAATCTTCGCCGCTATCATCCTCTTCCATATCTTGCACAATGGCCTGAAGCAACGGATCAGCATAAGCGCGTTCTGAATAGATTTGGGGGTCTAGGGACATGGCTCGCCGCACATGCTCTAACGCCCACATATCTTGACCTAAGCGAGCGTGGCAACGGGCTTGGTTATAAAATGCAAAGGCCTGATCAGGCTCAATGGCTAAAGATTTATCGTAGGCTTCAATGGCGCGACTAAAATCCCCCATCTTTTGCAATGTCCATGCCATCGCCAGCCATGCTTGATAGTTGTAGGCCTGTAGTTTCAGGGATGTGGTAAAACTTTCTTCGGCGGCAGTTAGCCGATTCATCTCTAAAAGCACCAGACCTCGCAGATGCCAAAATCGCGACTTCTCTGGCTCTAAGGTCACAGACTTGTCAAGACTGGTCAGTGCATCTTCGAAATACCCCTGAGCCTTGAGTGCTGCCGCGTGATAACTCCACACACTGCCATTGTCGGGGTCAAGATGAATGGAATGGTTCAGGGCCCTTAAGGCCTCTTGGGGGTTGTGCACCTGTAAGAGCGTGCGTCCCAGCACCAACCATAGTTTGCTATCGCCATCATAGAGTTCCACAGCTTTATTAAAGCTGGCAATGGCTTGGTCAATACGATCGAGCTGTAGTAGTGCTTTGCCGCGATAGTACCAAAGCTTATAAGAATCAGGTCGTAACTGTATTGCTTGTTCGTAACTCACAATAGCTTCGCCGTATAAGGCCCTTCGATGCAGGTTTTTGCTTTTTCGATACTGGGCTTTGAAATAGAACGGAGCCTGCTTCAGGGCGTGACCGTAGCATTTTGCGGCTTCGTCTAATGCTTCCAGTTTTTCAAGAACAGAACCATAATTACACCATACGCGATGTTCCGTTGCCTTCAAAGATAGAGTGTGACGGTAGCTTTCAGCGGCTGCTTCATATTGACCAATGCTGGCTAATAAGTAACTGCGATAGTTCCAAGCCTGATAGTGATAGGGATAGCGCTGAATGATGCGATCGCAAATATTAATCTCCAGCCTGTAGCGCTCATCCTGTTCACTTGATTGGCCACTGACACTGGCGATATCAATAACTTGACTACTCATCATAAGTATCTATGTATTTATACGGCAGATGCGCGCAGGGCAGTATCACTTAGTTATACAAATCTTAAGGATAGATGCCGGAAATGATACTGGTATTGATGAAAATCACAGCCAACAAAAATCGGGATTTGAGTTGACTTGCCGCATACATTGCCTATGTATATGTCAACACAAAATCATGTGTAGATCGACACACAGGTTCAGGGTCCCCATTTTCGATAGCCATCATTACACAGCTCAATATTTAATTCCCTGAGATTTCCGGATTATTAGTGCGTAACTGCGAAAAGTATAGATTTAGCAAAGCTTGACGTAAATCTTTATAGGCAGGTTATATCTGATCTCAATTCCTTAATTATGTTTAGGCATACGGAGAAATTTTTTCTGCGCCTAATTACGGATAGCCCGATTGAATTATCAGACCTGTGGAAAACCTTCACAGTCTGTGGAAAACTCTGTGGAAAACATGTGGAAAATTCTGGAAAAAGTTAAATTTTTGCCATTATCGTTCGCAATTTATAGTAAACAGACTAAATTATTTAGAGAGCTAGAAGTGCTCAATGCATTGGGATGACAAAATTTCAGCTGTCTTTATATTTCAACTAAAATCAATCTAACTAGCTTCTGAGCTATGTTTGAAGTTATCCACAGGTTTGGACAAGATGTGCCTCTAATGGCATCTTAACCCCCATAAATCTGCCGAAACAAACCGCGTCGGTTTGATCCTCCGACTACGAGTTGACGTAGCAATATATAGTGCCATTCGTACAAAAAACTTTCCCCATGGGCCGCAATATTCCGCAAACGGCTAATTTGATCGAGGCTAGCTGCCGCTTGCTTCCCTTTTTGGCCCAAACAAGCTGTCATAGGGTGCTCCCATTGCTCAAAAAACTCCGCCAGCAACTCACGATCTCGCTGACTTAAGCCCTGTGAGTTTTTAAACGTACGATAGAGCTGTTTCTCAGGTACCTTGTTCTGCTGGGTCAATGCATCTCGTTTTAAAGTGCGCCATTGAGCTGCAAGCAAGGAGGGCATCATACCTAGGGTATATCTTTGGTGAGGGCCTAACGCAATACCTCCAATCTCTGTCAACCCTTCCAGTCGTACAAAATCGTAAAGGTCACCAAAGAACGGCTGCATCACCTCACGCTCTACTGCAAAACTAAGACGAATCCCTGCTTCGGAATAGTCAGCAATGTCAGGATCAGCCCCCTCAGACTGCAGCATGTGGTAAGTGCGGTAGGCCGCACACAAATCTTTTTGAGAGTCTGCCTGAATACAGAACCAAACGCTGTCGCCTAAAGCTTTACGCACCTCTTGTTTAATGACGTTGGCATCTGGGGGTGGTAACGTTCTTTGTGGTCGCTCAGTTTGGAGCTGTACGATGTGGGCTTCTTTATTTGCGATCGCAGCCTGCTGCTGTTGGAGCTCGGTTTGCAACTCCTGGAAAGCCGTCTGCTTTGCCTCAGAGAGCTGAGTCAGCTTATCTTCTAAGATTTGAACTTGCTGGTTCAATGTGGCAATCTGGCTATCCTTCTCCTTAAGCAGCTCATCTTTTTCTGCCAGCAACTCGTCTTTATAAATTAGCAAGCTTGTCTTTTGCTTTAGCTCTAAAGCATTCAACCCCGCCCGCAATAAATTGAAATAATAAGTATCTGAAAGATCCACCACTTCAGGAGGCTCGCCAGGCACATATAAAACCCCACGTCGCTGGGGCAGTTGCACGATCAACAACCGCCCCTCCCAATTACGAATCTGCAGTTCTTGGGTATTTGCGTGCTCAATGGTACTCACATAGCGGCGTTTGCCATAGAAAAATTCAGCATGGGTAGCGGCCACGGGTAAACTATCAATCGCCTTAGGAGGAGGCAGCGAACTAGACCCATTAATCGACCGAGATTCTGCTACTTTTGGGCTCTGCTCCTTGACTGGGGGAAGCTCCAAAGACCCAGGGGGACGTTTTGGAGTGACGGCTAACTGATTAGCCATTGTTGTTGTTGGAGGAGACCCCGTAGCTAACTTATGCTTTACTCCTGGAGTATCAACAATCGGAGATTCATTTAAACGTTTTGACTCGTCAGACCAGGGAGGAATCGAACCTGTTGCTAAATCGGGATGGGCTAGCTTGATGCCCAATAGTTCTAACTCAACAGATTGTCGTCCCTGCCAATCATTGAGACGAATTTTGTAAGCAATATCAACCTGATGGGGCAAAGGATGATACTCAGCCCAGCGCCATGCGATCGCTTTGATGGAGGTTACTTGCCCCGTCTCTGGATGGGTGTGAGCCAGCGTTAACTTAAGATGTTTACGATCCTTACCGACAATCTGTTGGTCAATTATATTGACCAGGGATGTCCAAAAAACTGGCTCATTGTTTTGAATCCCACAGGGATGGAGAAAATCAATTTGCTCGTAAAGAGCCAGAGTAATATCGGCGAAATTAGCCTTTACATCGACATTAACCAAGGGTTTTAAATACTCTGGCTGTAGATGTTGACAAGCAAAATGACTCAGTCGTGACGTCACCTGTCGTAGTTTTTTCGCCGCAAAGGTGAAGCCACCCGCAGCCCGGTGCCCACCATATTTATCCAACAGATCATCACAGGACTGAAGGGCTTCAAACACATTAAATTCAGGAATCCCTCGGGCAGAACCGCGAATCTCTTTTTTCTCTTTGTCTTCGTAGGTGCCGATAAAAACAGGCACACCATAGCGTTCTACCAAGCGGGATGCCACAATACCAATTACCCCGTGATGCCACTCGGGCTGCACAACCACCAACACACGCTCTTGTTGTAAATTGAGCTTGCCATGGGCCTGTTGTTCTTCACACCACTCTACCGCCTGGGTCTCAATCAGCTCACACATACGCTGCCGCAGCGCATTCGTCTCTTCACACTGCATCGCCCGCTGCAACGCAATACCCACATCCTCAGTCGTGAGCATATCGATAACAATCTGCGGATCGGCAATGCGGCCTACCGCATTGATCCGTGGACCTAGGCGAAAGCCAATGGCCTCAGGCTTAAGCGCTTTTTTACCCTGATCTAACCCAGCCACTTCAATCAGCGCTTGAATGCCAGGAATACGCGACTTTGGCAATAGCTGTAACCCCCGACGTACCCAGCGACGATTCACACCCACTAAAGGCGCAAGATCGGCAATTGTGCCTAACGTAAATAGTTCTAACGACGAAGCTGTGAGATCTTGGCTACGATGAAGCGCTTGGGCCAGGCAAACCGCGAGAATGTAAGCCACACCAACACCAGCCACACCATAGTAAGGAGAACTTGTGGACAATAGTTTGGGATTAAGGATGGCCTGGGCTGGCGGCAGCTGTTCTGGCAGATCGTGATGGTCGGTGATAATGACGGTGAGACCTAGATCAACCGCATGGGCAATAGGTTCATAGGCCGCAATGCCATTATCGACAGTGAGAATTAACCTCACCCCTTCTGCATGGAAATCGTCCACAATGCGACGGTTGATACCATAGCCCTCTTGCATACGACTCGGAATAGCATAGTGAGCATCGGCCCCCAAATGCCACAAAGCCCGTAACAGCAAAGCTGTACTGGTCATCCCATCGGCATCGTAGTCACCACAGATGGCAATTTTTTGCCCTTGTTCAATGGCGGTTGCTAACAAATCAACGCTCCGCAGCAAATCTGGAAACTCATCCAGAGGCGATGGTAGCTGCTGCGTCTCTGGATCCAGGTATAGCCATGCCTGCTCCGGAGTTTGCACGCCTCGATTAATCAAGACTTGAGCCAGCAGAGGTGATAGCTGTGTCACCGTTGCCATCCGCTGCGCCTGCTGTACCTGAGGCGGAAAAATTTGCCACCGCTGTCGAGGGATTTTAACAGCAGCAGATTCTTGCGTAGCGATTGACGTGGTGACGGGTTCGGTCAAGGAAGTGGATTGGGTACGAAAAAGAAAGTAGTCCTAGGTTAAGACAAATACTAGAAATCGCAAGTTTAGGTAGGCTGGCGTCAGCACTGTGATAGCCGCCGACATCTCTCCCCTCCTGGGCTACGGTGTATACACATCTAGAAAATAATGTCCCAAAAGATAGGCCAGGCCTTGAATTGGCCCTCATCCTAAATCCTTCTCCCTGGGGGAGAAGGACTTTGAGGCCGGGCCCCCCTTCTACCTCAGGGAGTAAGGGGTTGGGGGATGAGGGCTCGAAATCTAGAGATAGCTCTCCGACTTATGTATACACGGTAGCTCCTCCTGGGAAGGGCTCCCTTACTTCACAGAATTTGCCCCTGAATTATGCTCCTAATATATAGTGCATTTGATCTAATGATAATCCTGATTACTATTTAACTAATTTTGCCGGGGTAGGGCGTGCTTTTTGCGTTGTCCCATAGAGACGATAGGTATTGGCCCGACGCGTTTCAACATCATCAACGGCAATGCGCTCCACATAGTTGACCTTCAATTCTTCCAGAAAAGCATCGATCAATTCTTGCAACTCTTGGAGAGTATTGCCCTGCTGAATTTCGTCTCGTAAATGCTGACCAAAGCTCTCAACCAACTTGCCCATGAGGTCAGAACCTCTATCATCTGCCAACGCTTGCTTGAGGCTGCTGTATAGGTTTTTAGAGACCTCCGCTGAGATTTGCTGGGTGATCTGCTCAGAAACATTGGTAAACCCCGGCAAAAGCTTTAGGCCTTGATAGGCAGGAGCTTGGGAGATTGCCCCCGTCACCGTATGGCTTAAGACAGCATCAACTTCTGGCTTAATTTCCGGTAAAACCTTATGCACCACAATGTCTGTAAGCCGCTGGGCAATCGTTTGCACCTCGTCCACATCGTTGAGGTCAATGTAGTTTTCCTTACCGGCGGTGAGTTCAAAAAACCAACGGCTAATTTGCCCTGCTTTGACCATGTTTTGCGTTTGGTCAATCATGCGCAGGAAGACCACCTCAGTCAGTTCAACGGCAAACTGGCTAATTAAGATGCGATTGATGCGTCCTTGAATGGGATCGAGATGGGATAGTTCGGCCTGGTTAGACCGCACCACCACAGGTACTACCCGTAGCCAGCGCCAGAACGGGAGAAACAAGGGTACATCATAAATACGCCACAGCATGGCATCCATCCAGGTGGTGTTTTCATGACGACGGCTTAAGAAGTACGTACGCAGTAAAAATTCGAAGCCAAACAGGGCTGCAAAGGGGAGATCAATGATCCAAAAGCGGTCGATGGGTAAGCCATTAAAGCCAATGCCTCGCCAGTAGTTGGTTTCAATCCGGGGTCGAATTTGCGTGTCAAAAAAGTCTAGTTCCTCGGACCAGCCTCGCTCTAGATAGGACTGGCTCCAAAAGGTGCGCAATGCTTCTTTAGAGGAGTTCTCCTGCCCGGTGCGATCGCGCATTTCCTTTTTAATCCGTTCCAATGTTCCAGACTTATTCGCCACGGCAAACGGATTTTCATCAATCAGATCCACACTGCTCCGGCGTAGATTCGCTAACTGACGATTGGCGGTTGGTGAATCTAGCCCTTCATTTTCTAGGGTTTCTTGTAGGGTATCGACTTCCCTGAGATAGGCTGCGGTGACTCGATGTTCTTCAATCCCTTTGAAGGTTTCGCCATACCAGTTGGTGGGGCCAGGCAAAGTTTTGAAATAGACGTCGCGGAAGCGGATGTAGCTGAGGTCAAAGAAAACGAGGAGGAGGTTGGCAGTTGCGATCGCAACCATCCCTCGCTCAAACCACAGCTGAAACGTACGACGACGGGAAGATCTCGAAAAAGCCATAGGCAGGGGGCATCACAGCACACATACACCACATCCAAATTGAGATCTACAGGCATTCTGTAGAAAACCCTCAGTTCTGGACATGAACAAGGTCATACCCAGCCTAGCGGCCTGCCGCAGCAAGGATGTGTAACCCACGATAGACTTAAACAAGTAACGAAATATTACTTAACAAACACCTTTCCTGTGGAGGCAGTGCCTTGTGCCTGATCTACCCCAGGGAAAACATTTCACCTTCTATATCTACCTATGACCATCGCAGCTGCACCCGCTATCGGCAATACCTGGACCTGGCGCGACTTTACCGTCTACTACGTCCGCGCAGGGGAACCGCGCACCGATCGACCACCGCTGCTGCTGGTACACGGGTTTGGTGCATCTACCGACCACTGGACCAAAAACATTGCCGAGCTACAGCAGGACTTTGAGGTGTGGGCCATCGACTTGATTGGCTTTGGACACTCGTCTAAACCATCAAGCGGCTATAGTTCAGACCTATGGCGCGATCAGCTCAGCGACTTTATCGAGCAAATTATCGGTCGCCCAGCAGTGATTGCAGGTAACTCCATCGGTGGTTATAGCTGCTTATTTACGGCAGCGACTCGGCCCCAGTGGGTAAAAGGTGCCGTATTACTCAACGGCGTGGGTTCGTTTAAGGAGCAGATGCCAACACAGGAACCCAGCCCATTTAAGCAGGCGATTGGTGAGCTAATCAAAAATATTATTCTCAGTCCGATTCCCAGCTGGTTTGTTTTTCAATTTGTTCGCAACAAGTCCTACATTCGCAAGACGCTCAAGCAGGTGTATGTGAACCAGGATGCGGTGACTGAAGAACTGATTGAGAATATTTATCGTCCGGCAACAGAACGGGATGCACCGGCAGCGTTTGCAGCGTTATTTAAAGCTCCGAGGGGTGAGCGAGTGGATGTATTGTTGTCGAAATTAGAGCGGCCTTTATTGTTGTTGTGGGGCACAAAGGATCCTTGGATGAACTGTGAGCAGCGCAGTGAGTTATTTAGAAAATATTACAGCGACATTGAGGAACATTTTTTAGAAGCAGGCCATTGCCCCCATGATGATCGCCCTGAGTTAGTAAATCCCTTAATCAGGGATTGGATGTTCAATATCGTTATGCAAAAGCGATAATCCGTAGGATAGGTAACTACGGTTACACGCAAGCGGGGTCCGCACTACTCAAATTAGCCTCCTGGAGATTGGCGTTATCCAGGGTTACGCCCCCTAAATTGGCGTCTACCAGACTGACGTTCCAAGGAAACTTGATGATTGTATAAACAGATCAACCCAAACATCCATGAGCCTGAGTGTCCATGGGGGTTTCTTATATGGAATCGACGCTGGGCAGGGGCAAGACTCCGCTGTAGCGGCTCCGCCAACGCAACTCCCAACCACCTTTGTGACCCCCATCACCAACATTCCTCAGCCAATCTAAGAAACCCTTTAAGCCACACTCAGTTACCCGTCACATAGCGTTCAGGTAGCCCCGGCATTCTTGTAATCAATGAAGCGAATCAAACACTTCACTGATACACAAAGGAGCTTTAACCATGAAACGTACACTTCTTTCCGCCTTAACTGTTCTCGTTGCATCCGCTGCCGTTGCACCCATCGCATCCGCCGCTGAGCCCGCTAGCTTCAACATTCAGTCCGCTCGCCTCGAAGCCCTAGACGCTCGCATTAAGAACACCGTCCACAAGCTACGTCTTGAGCACCTCAACAATCAAACCAAGGCCATCGAAGATATCCAAGCCACTCGACTAGACGCCCTAGACGCCCGCACTAAAGCTATCGATAACATTCAGGAAGCCCGCTTAGACGCCCTAGACGCTCGTAGCAAAGCCGTTGAAAACATCCAAGAGACTCGCCTGGATGCTATGGATGCTCGCACCAAGAACGGCGTTCACAAGCTACGTCTGGAGCACCTCAATAACCAGACTAAAGCCATTGAGGATATTCAAGCCGCTCGGCTAGACGCCTTGGATGCTCGTACTAAAACAGTCGATAACATCCAGGAAGCACGCCTAGATGCGCTAGATGCTCGTACGAAGTCAATCCGCTAACAGATTGCTGAGCTGTTGCGGTACCCAAGCTTGGGTGCCCGGTGCAGACTCCGTTAATCTGTGAAAGCTTCATTCTCAGGGCACCCTTTTCTACTCAGACTCCCCACACACGCCAAGCCTCTGCCGATTGGCAGAGGCTTGCACTGGTATACGATTAGAACCTAAGGAAAATGCATTGACTAACTTAAGGTCTTACAAGGGCGACTCTCCCGCCCAGCCATAACGCTCAGACAGAAGAGAGCGATTCTATTCCAAAGCAGAAAGATCCAACGATGGCGGCAACAGTACCGTATCAATCACATGAATGATACCGTTACTCGCTTCCACGTCAGGAGTGACAACAGTGGCCCCACCTACGGTAACGCCGCTTTCGTCAGCAACAATTTCCAGTTCCTCATCGGCAACGGTTGCAACTGCTCCAGTAGTGACCTCACCAGAAGGTACCTCTCCGGAAAGAACGTGATAGGTCAAAATTTGAGCGAGGGTTGCCTGGTTTTCAGGCAGCAGCAATGTATCTAAAGTGCCCTCAGGAAGCGCCGCAAATGCTTCATCGGTAGGGGCAAATACGGTAAATGGCCCTTCACCGCTAAGAGTCTCGACTAGGTCTGCAGCTTGCACAGCTGCGACCAGTGTATCAAAAGAACCGTTTGCAATCGCAACATCAACAATCGTATCGCCAGAAGACTCAGCAGCCACCTCTGGATCAGCCGCAATCTGTTCTTCAGCATCAGGTGTGACTTCTGCCGTTGGCTCCGATGGGCTTTGGCAGCTAGCTATGGCAGGAACCACCATCAGGGCAGCAAGCAGACTCATCAGTCTGATGAAAAAGGGAGGAGAAAAAAGTTTCATAGTGTGTCTTTTGTAAAGAGATAACAGAGTTTTATGTAGTGCTGAACCCATTTCAGCCCACAAGGCTAGTTCTAAACTTTAGCTACTTTGCTTGGTAGAACCTTCCTCCTAGGGTAATAAATTTTAACAAAAATATCAGATATCTTGAGCATCCCATCTGGTTCTATACTTTCCACCGCTGCCGCTGATGAACTGCAAATGCTCTAAATCGGAGTGTAGCCTTAGACAGAATCGGATGAAGTCGCCCATCAGGGAAGAATTACAGACAGCGCTCTAGAGCATTGCTGGGCAGCAAGAAGTCGTCAATACGGCTGCGATTGAAATTGCCATACTGCAGCGGCTGGATAACGGAGGCTGTAAGCTTGACTTGACGCGTTGCTTTGACGGGTAACCTTGAGCGGCGATGGTGGTGGTGGTAATTCCATTGGCAACGCGCAGGTCTACAGACGATGCACATACAACTTTTTAACGAGCGTTCAACCTGGCTCAACGCCTCATGCTACAAGCAATGCGCATTAGGGCGCAGCCGCCCAGCAAAAAGCCCCAGCGCTGGCCAGGGCCAAGTTAGTACTAATTTACTGATTTTAGCAGCAGACTACATCGTATTCCAACAGTATTTATGCGTTGCGATCGCAACCATTACTTACCTACCAAGGCAACCATTTTCGCGTCGGCTTAGACTGCTCACTATCGAAGTTTCCAGGCTGCAAAACAACACCCCCTTTCCAGGTGTTGAGGGCTTCCCATACTTGGCGGGTATGTCGTTTTAGCTCTGGCAGTTTCATCATCATTGGGGATGCTCTACCCATAGGTTAACTCGCTCCTAGCCGCCTGAGTTACTGAATTTAAGACCTGTTGCGGTTTTACTCGCAAACTGAATCACAATTATTGACCTCCGCTCATTCGACGCTGCTTCAGCTGACCATAGGTGTCCATCTCTGCCTGCAGCTCCAAGCTACCCATACGTCGAGCCAACAGTCCAGTGGACATGAGACAGGTTCAATCATCAGAACTGCGCTGACGGCTCAAAACACTGCCTTCGACTTCGAGAAATTACTCAGTAAACTACGGGGCTTACAAGAACTAGCGGACCAAAACTGGTGGCTCAGCAGTAGTCAGCTGGCCAATGTTTTAGACCTAGAGGCACTCCCCTCAGAGGACACATTTGAATTCCACGAATTCCGATTTAGCAAAGCAGGCAACCATGGAACTGAAACCGCCTGGAAAGTCGAAAAGCTATGACTAGTACTCCTGGCTTTAGATGAAAGGCTTGATCGCGTATGCCTCCAGTCTCCGTTACGCCCACATAGTTAACGCTGCCTGTATCGATACAGGCGTTTTTGAGTATCCACCCAAAAAGCAAAAGCCTCACCCACGGTTCTACAGATCCGTCGGAGAGGCAATACTCTAGATTTTTATAACCATGGCCACCAATGCTAGGGAAACCATCGTGCAATTTAACAGGTCATTTCAATTCCAGAGCGAGAAACGCCAACTTAATGCCAAATACATCCCCTTAAATCCGAGAACGCAGCCTCATCAAAACATTGTTTAACTTCCCTGTGAGATTGCCACTGTGCTTGAATTCCAGTAGCCATTAAAGAAGATGAACTACTAGTCGACTGCTCTTTCAAATTATCAATAAAAGAGCCCTTCAATTCAACACTTGGCATTTCCTTTTGGATCTCACTCACCGCATCTTTAGAGGCTTCCACATGATCTTTAATATTCAGATCTGAGCTGGATCCTTGAGTTGGATTTTCAAGTAGCCCCTGAGGAATAGCACTCGCTTGCTCAATGGCTTGTTTCACATTCTCTGGCGTTTCGGTAGAGAGCGTATCTTGTTGCATAGGGACTGCCAGTTTCTCTGAGCCATTATCCCCTTGATTGTTTTTACTCGGCGTATTGGTAGGCGTGGCCATGGTACTAATTTCTCTTATCTGGGTAAAACGCGATAAAATAGCTGGGATGCAATAGGCAGGTTAAAATCTCTGTTTAAAAGAGACCTCCGGCGGCCAGGCATGAAGCCATTGCAGTAGGGCTAGAGCCCATCTGGCGATTAGAGAAAAGATGACACCCCTGATTGCCGATGGCACCACCGTAACAGCCCGGATCGTTATAATTAGCCCCATGGAGCAGCTGAATTTGCACTTTGACATATCCAGCAAATTCACCTGTAGTCTTTGATGTTGGTGGTTCACCTGGGTATTCAGGCTTGAGATTAACACATGTATATGCCTTAATGACCCTACCCGGCTTAGTAAAAGAAAGCCTTTGCACAGGCTGTACTTGAGGAGGAGAAGGAATTTGCATTGCGGTTCTTTGGTATCTAACGATGATGTTTAACAGTTTTGGTGGGGTTGCCAGCAGATAACTACTGGCAACCGAGTTACCTAATAACAGAGCCAAAACTCAGTCTTAAGATTAGCCATTTCCAGAAACCTTGCAGGCCATGGTTTGCTAAAAAGAGCTGCCAAAAAAGTAAGTATTGACACTATAGTCAGATAAAGAATTAGCCAAGAGCATTCAAAGCACCACCAGCTGCGCCTTTCAGGATATCGAAAAACCCATTTGCTTCAACACCACCACCAGAAGTAGCAGCCGTAGAAACGGTATGGCGAATCACAGGAGAAGCCTGCTTGGGGAGCTTGTTGAATTTAGACTGTGTGTTCATGGTTGTCTCCATTAATTGTGAATTTGTTACGTAACCGAACCTATACCCTGATCAATTTCGGGGTACATGTCCGGCCTGGATGGGAACCACCATTGCCATGCCTCCTGAATTGAATGAGTTTGCAAAAGTACTGTATTAAGGTCAAACGCTAAGACTTTATGACGCTTCTTTCCATGTTCTGACTTCACCCATGGTGACAGGAATAACATCACTCACGTCTATGGTGAACCGGAAGACTTTTCTAGCTGCCCGGTCATTGATCGGGTTAAAGAACACCATCTTCACATCCCAACAGTCAGAATCCATCCGGCAAAAGGGACTGCGTTCAACAGAAATGTTAGAAAGTTGATAAGAGCCGCCCCCCTCTTCAGCTTTAAGGGCATCTACAAATATCTGAGTCGCTTGAAATGCGTTCGTAGCAGCAAAATTGAGCGCACGATCTTGGGATGTATCACCCAAGTTACGGAAATCATAGTAAATCCGGTTAAGGAAGAATTTCAAAGATTCTCTTAGTTTCTCTTCGTCTACCTCATCATCTTCATCTGCCGTACCCAATGCTTGATCAATGGCAGCTTGAATCAGTTGGTTAATGCGCCAACCGTACATGCCTCGAACGTTCTTCATCTCAATCACAGGCACTACCTGCCCAGAAAAGAGCCGTACAGAACGGCCACTCAGGTTGCCAGGGATCGAAATTCGCTGAATAAATCCACTAGAATCACCATCAAGCACCTGACCCGCCAAGAAACCAATGAGAAGTTCATAGATATCCCGGGCAAATTCACCGATGGGCTCGATGGCATAGATAGGAGTCAGCTCCAAATTGAGGGTCCAAATCAGAGAGCGTGCTTCGGACAAGTTACCCTCAGTCGACAGATAGGAGACCATCTGTCTAGCATCATAGGGGTTGGGCGGTACCTCAGTCTCACTGTCTTCAGCTCTAAAACTTGGCATTAACTGCTTAAAGGTATCTCGACGGGCCTCTGTACCAAAGTCATAGCCAAGCTCTCCAAGGGCATAAACCTTAGACAACACAGTATTACTGGGCAGAACGGAGGAAGAAGAAACACTGGTAGGACAGTCACACCTCGATGGCATTACCTGGGCTGGCAGGGCATTGGGAGCCATCCCAGTCAGGTGAATAGCAGCACTAGGGGACGATTCTGCAGGCATAGTGGCCGCAGAAGGCACCAGTTGAGCATCGGACTCTACTGAGGCTGATGGTTGAATGCTAGGTGGTGAAACCGTATCCGTAGGCGCACTATCATTGGAAGGAACAACACTGGGCAGAATAGATTCTCCATTGGTTTGGTCTAAAGTTTGGGCTGGGGTATCTGACATAGTTTCTACTCCGTTAGAAATTAAGGCATAAGCGCCTGGAACATTGAGAATTCCTGCTAGATAGCGACGACAATCTGCGCCCGTCTCGGGGTGACATGGCCGTGCACTCTTGAGCAGGGCAGCCCTCACAGCATGGGCATTGCCGTCCTCACCCTGTTGCCTTTGCAGGCTAAGGAGAAGGGCCACAATGCCCGCTACGATGGGGGCAGCAAAACTGGTGCCGCTCAGGGATGCAACCCTGGCCCCTGGCATGGCACCAACGATGTCTTGGCCAGGGGCCAGAATGCCTTGGGTTTGATAGGCTTTTCCCCAGTTACTAGAATCAAGAGGCAATCCTTGGGGATCCATGGCACCGACAGCAAGCACTGCTGGCAACGCAGCAGGTACATGCAAACAGTCACAACCGTTGTTGCCAGCGGCAGCGACAATAAGAACACCGTTGTCGTTACAGTTGCGAATGGCATTTGCCAAAATAGGGTCTGCTCCTCCGGAGTTAGCGAGTTCGCCACCGCTGATGTTGATGATGTGGGCTCCGTGCTCAACGGCCTGGTTAATAGCCCTAGCAAGGTCCATTTGAGAGAGCCGACGCTGGCGATTATCAGAGAATATGGGTAGTATTAGGCCCCGGCAGTTGGGGGCAATGCCTTGAATAGGACTGTTGTGCTGTCCAAAAAGAATACTGGTAATGTGGGTGCCGTGACCGGACATGGCACCACTGCTGGCTGATTCGGTGACCAGGGTGGGAAGTCGGGTAAGGTTCGCGCCCTCAAAGCATGGATGGGTCTGGTCTACAGGGCCATCAAGAACGGCAATACAAATACTGGGATCGCCGAGGGTTTGGCTCCATAGGACAGCGAGACCGGGTAGATTCAAGGTGTTAGTAAGGGGTGTGGTCGAAGAAACTTGAGCAGTAGGCAGCACCATAGGAAAATCTGTTGCGAATGGGCTGAAGCGATAAAAAAGAAGAAAAGATCAATACGGCTCGGTTCACCAGGTGACGAATCAACAGGAATTTAAGGAGAGTTGTAAACACGTGAGACTAAGCATGTGTAAACCATTAAACCGAACCGCATTGACCGTAAGAGGATCTGTTGCTTGGAATACAGAGGGGTTTTACTTTGTATCCCGCCTCATCTTTAAGACAATCTTTGGAGAGATTTCTGATTTTTCTGAGTTGAAAAATATGTAAAAAAGGAGGGCTCTAATAGTCTTATTTCTGATGGCTTTAATCGCCTCGCCCTTTAAATCTATGAACAGTTCTGAACTGTATAGTTTTTCAACTGACACTCTTTATACTTAGACATAGATATCTTGTCTACCATATTATTAGGGACAATTATTTCGATAGCCCCTTCCTCATTATTGAAACACTTGAACAAATAGCCTAGTTTACCAAGTTTAGGAATTATTTTCTCATTTTTTTTAACCACTATGCCTTGGCCAGACAATGCAGACTTCAATGCATCTATGTCAATCTTTCCAGTTTTAAAGCTGTCATCAAGACATGTGATAAGATTCACTTTCTCATCAAGAGAAACTTTGTGGATGTAAGCTTTTCCATTACCCGGAGAGGGAACCATATCGGGTAAATATCCTTGAGCAACATTCTCATCTAGGGCTATATATAATCCTGACCAATCGGCGTCATTTTTGGCTTCACTTTTATAATAGCTAGCATCCCAAGATTTATAACTAGCCCCCTTATAACCAATCAATCCTGAAAGTTTACTTAATTCTATTTTCATGACTGTTCCTCAGTTAAACATGACTCTGTGTACTTTAAAGGCGCTAGCTTCAAAATTTATGACACTAACGCCAAGCGATATCTGGAAGACTTATAGTATGTGGATTTATACCTAAGTCCGATCCAAGAGTTCGGGCTAAATTTTTCCAGCGCGTGTCACAACATCCTTCCATGGTGAGGAATTATTGTTTATTTGACTTGTTAAAGATATTAAGTCGCTTTTGTTTGCTGCATCAATCTCATATATTGCATGGTTAGGATCAAAGTAATAGATTTTATCTTTTGTCCTATATAGAGCCATGGCATGTCCACCTGGATTAGTCGCACTGATGTAAACAAAATCTCCAGGCTTTGTCAGATGACCTAACACACCAGTCTCTATACTGTCCTTGGACTTACCATCCACTTTTAGCGTATTACCATTTAAAGCATCAAAAGAACTGGGTTTTACAGTCGATTGCAGATCGACTGCCCATGTAAAATCTCCTTTTTCGCATTCTGCTTGCAATGCATCACAATCTTGAGCAGTGATTTGATTTGATTTACTAATTCCACTTTTTTGGATTTCCTGCAACCAAGTGACTGTAGCTCCTTCACAAACACCGGCAGGGTGTTTTTTAGTTTGATTGTTCCAGGTAATAGTTTTCATTGCATACCTCGTTTTGTTGTATCGGATAATCAGTCCAGTGAACTCTTGCTTAAGAATGGTGGAGCAATGCTCACCATCCTTACTCATCCAAGCCGTTTTCTGATTTTGTGCTTCATACTTAAGACAATTCAAACAATTGATTGATGAATTTCTTCAGTTAGTGGGCAAGGCACCTTATAACCCTTGCTAGAGCGTCTGCAAATACAGTCGATAGTCAATGCCATCGTGGAGCACCTCCAGACTTGCCAGGTTGCTATCTGGGGGCACCCCTTCTAGGGTGAAAATATTGTAGGTATCGCTGTCGCCATAGTCGTCTTCGGGACTATGGCAGCTACCTTCATAAATCTCATGGTTGCTGCCGAGTTTAGCTGCATAGAGATGATAGGCAGTGCCGCCACTATTGAGGATGGACCAACGATGCCAATCGGTATCAGGCGGGAATCCAGGGATTTGGAGTTGAAATCTTTTGTCAGAACAGGGCATATAAGCCATGGCAGCCACATTCCATTCAAATTGGTATAGCTGGGTGGGGTGACCAAACTGACGCAGGTAAAGGCGATAATTGTCTTCACCATAGGTGACGGAAAAACTGCTGGTGTCAGCGTCTTGGGGAATATCCTGGATCGTCAGTTGAGGAACTGACTTATGACTATATTGCAAGGCTTGACCAGTCCAACCAAATTGGTAGAGGGTGTCAGGGCTACTGTCTTTGAAGGTGTAAAGACGGTAGTCAACACCATCGTGGAGCATAGCCCAGCGCTGCCAGTCGGTATCAGCAGGCGCATCGCTAATGGGTAGGGTCAGGCCTTTGGGTGGGCCAAATTTGTAGGTATTGGTGCCTGTAATGTGAATGGCTTGATGGACAGAGACCATGGAGTGTGATCTTAGTTGTTGGGCCAGGTAAGAAGATTGGGGAAGGAAGTTGAGTCAAATAGTATTGGAATTAGATGACTCTTGCTAGCGAAATAAGGAGAGATTTTAGTTGTGATCTCCCCTTACCTTTAAGACAGTTTGGAGGAAAATTCTTGATTTTTTCGAGATATCGATTCAGGCGCTAAGAGCACGTATCTTCATGCCTCATAACACTTCATGCCCTGTAGCAACTACAACTATTGCCACATCTAGGAACAGTACAAAGTGGACTTACATTAATTAAAAAGACGTTGGAGTGAGGAGTAGCTTTTTTTGTGGGCAATTACCATCAAGCGACAAACATAAGACTTAATACTCTAAGAGCTGGTGGGCTGTGCCCACCCTACTAGGCCCTTATGATGCGTTATGCCGTCGCTAATTGAATACGAAAAATCATTTGAACAAGATTGCGATGTTGATCTGCAAAATCTTGAAAATTATTATACTGTTGTCCCCAAGTAAACACTTGGCCTTTTTTATTGATATAAACCCAATGCTTTAATCCATTATATAGACCTTTCCCAACTCCTTTCAGGCCACATATTATGTTCCGATCTTCTTGAACAAGATTTGAGTTTATTTCATAATTTCTTGATAGGTATTCCTGTACTCCTTGTGGTGGCATTGCAATACCAAAAGCAGGAAGTTTCTCTAGCGGTGCTTGCTTACCTACTAAACGAGCATAGTTTTGCGTACGCTCAATTAATGTCTGATTGTTATTCGTTCTATAAACATTGCCAAAAGAATTGGTAAATTCCCGAATTTCAGTTAATAAGTCCTCATTTTCTGATTTTAGGAGAACTAAGTATGTACTCATATCTGCTATGACACGAGTATTATAATGACCTCTTTCATGAATTGCATCAAGTTTATTCCGAAATGCTTCATCATGATCATATAAAGCTAATAATGCCGATACAAATCCACAAACTCCCCATTTTTGATTAACTTGAGTTATGTAATTCATGAGATTTTCCTCATTTCTGTTATAGGATTTTGGCGAAACCAGATGTTTCTTTCGTCTCTCCCGTAAGACAATTTCAGACATAGATTCCTGACTTTTTGCAGATACATTGGCTGCCCTATAACTCAACTAGCAAATTTCAACGATTAGCCTTTCAAAGTGTCTTCAGAGGTAAATCTAGATGAGATTTTGCTACTATGCTCCACCAAATTCAAGCCAAATCCGATACCTGGCTCACCCTTTGCCCCACCACTGCCACTGACCTAACATCCAATCAAAAAGAATTCCTTCAAACCGGCAAAACCATCAAAATCGCTGCCTATCTGATCCAAGACGATTACCTTAAAATCACCCTTAGCAAAGACACCAACAATCACCAAATCGCTATCCGAGGCTATAACACCTGGTACATCGACAAAACTACCATTGACCTCCTCGAAAACGGCCAGGTTATTAACCTCGAACCTCAACAATCCACGTCCAGAACCACCATAATCTCGGCTAACATTTCATCGGGAAGCATCCCCAAAACAGGCATTGACCTGATCAAAGAATTTGAAGGCTACGCCGACAAACTCCCTGACGGACGAGCTAAAGCCTATGCCGACCCCATCCATGGCTGGCAAGTGCCTACCATCGGCTACGGCACCACTACCTATCCCAATGGATGCAAAGTCCAACAAGGTGATATCATCACCCGCGCCGAAGCTGAAGACTATTTGATTGCCCATATAGAGCACTCTACCCGTGCCGCCATGGAACATATCCCCACCTGGAGCAAGATGAACGATAACCAACGGGGAGCCATTTACAGCTTTGCCTATAACCTGGGTGCTGGCTTTTATGGCGGTGATGGGTTCCAGTCAATTACAAGGGTTTGTGACTCCCCAGACCGTTGGACTGATAAGACCTGGATTAAAGAACAATTTGTTAAATACCGAAACCCAGGGACTGCTGCTGAAGCAGGATTACGACGACGGCGAGAAGCTGAAGCCAACTTATTCTGTAGTTAAGGCTAAAAAAGGGGCAGATGTGGCTAGGGAACGCCCTACAAAATCGGAAATCGTACCTGCTCAGTGTTAGACCGACATGCTGCCCCATATGCCTTTTAACTATCTTGTCGCTGAGTAGCTTGCAAACGTTGATCGTTAGACAACACCGTGTCGTAAACAACAAGCTGATCATCCACAGAGCTGTCAGGCTCACTTGGCAACAAAATAAGTGCCGTAATTAATGTGGCACTCCCCAACAGGAGAGGCCAATACATTAGCTTAGGATGAATATTATCCCCTGACTCAATCCAGCTTAAAATAGGATTCTTCTCAGTGTTAGGCAAAGAGATAAGATAGGCATTGGCCGACACTGCTAATAACGCCCCGTACATCAGTGGATAAAAATATTCGATATAAACGATATTCGCACCTGAAAACTGTTCACGGATTTGTACTTGGGAAAGTAACACTACAAAAAATAGACTGGAACATACGCCAATAACCCCACTCGGATTCACCCCAAATAAGGATGAGCGTTCTGGATTTTTAGAAACCATTAGCAACATTGAAAATGTCAGACAAGCAATCAGACTTAAGGGCAAAATATAAATCACAAAAGAATTCAAGAATCGGCGTTTTATGACAATATTAAAATAGAGTTCCGGGTGAGGATTTTCAACAATTGAATCACTCAACCCAAAGTTAGAGTTATAGCTTTTTGTTTGATAATCAAAGAATGTTTCTAATAATTTCCATTGCCCTAAAACAATATCTTCGTCATAACCAAAATCATCATCTATGCCAGTAGCAGCATAGGAGGAAAGATCAGGTACAAGGACAGTTTCTTGCTCAAAGTCATTACTCCAGATACGAATCCATACTGTTTTATGATCAAAAGGGTATTTAGTATATTTAAACTTTTGTTTTAGGGTAGCTTCAAAATACCAACCAAGCACGACCTGGCTGCCCTTATCTCGTATATAAGATAGTTTTGGTTCAATATTATTGCCACTTTCCACAGTTTCAGGCAATACAAAGCCGACACGGATATTCTGAGTAGGAGTGCCTTCAAATTCTGAGCGATCATAGGTTTGCCAAATGTATCCAGAAAAGTTTACCTCACTAGAACTATTGAATTTAAGCGACTGAATAAAGACCCCAGTTGGTATTCTTCTATTGGGCAAATCAGAAAAATTTTCTGATAAAAATTTGTCAACTTCTGCTTTGTTTGTTAATTGTTGAGTATTGGGTTCATAGCGCTTTGTGGTATAAAACCACATAAGGCCAATAAGCCCTAAAAACATACCTGAAACCGCATTAGATATCCTCCACCATTTCTTCTTGTTTAGGTGGTTGGCTTCGGCTAAATTTATATCATACGGATGTTGAGTCATGGAAAACTATCCTTTAATTGTAAACTTCGATTGGGTGCTCCAGGGGTTAATTCCCCTGATAAGACTCCAATGAGGCCCCTTAAATAGGCTATTGAGTCCAGCATTTCCCCCCTCCCTTAGGACAAAATCAGGCTTAGATACCTGATTTTTTTGATATACTTGAGCTGTCTTTACGCCAATTAAAAAGAGCAACGCTCATCTCTCTCCAATGTCTTAAGAGGTCAATTAGGATAGGCCTCAGTGGAGGCTGATGGCTATGCCCTCGTGACGAAGTCGATATATCGTGTATTTAAGACTTAAAAAGGCGGTAGAGGTGGCAGTGGAAATGCATGTTGTGTCTCATCAATGCGCTCAAGTTGCAGCATGGCTTCTTCCCTGATCTCTAGATCAGGATCTTCTTGACTAATGTCTTCTAAAATTTTCTGCACCTGCTCCACACTTTCGGGTTGGCGAGTACTATTGTTGATCGCCAGATCTCCTAAATCACGGATGGATTCCATCCTCGCTGCTGGGCTCTCATCATTGATCTGGATCAACCGTTTATAAGTTTCTATAAGCTCCCTAGTTATAGCGCGATCATTGATGGCACTATCCATTGCAGCCAAGTCATCGATAGATTCATTTATTTCTTCTGTTATGTCCTCTTTTTTTTCTCTTAGTCTCACTAGTTCCTCTTGATAAGTGCGTTCAGCCTGACTCGAAAAGGATTGATGGATAAATTTAGGAATGGTAGGAAAGAATAGACTGAATAGCATGGCACTGGAAACGACGCGCCAGCGATTTTTACCACTAGGCGTACCAATGGTGTAAAAAGTGAAAATAAACCCTGAAATAGCTCCTAAAATCAAGCTAACCAGCAAATAAAGCAAAAAATCGACGCTGAAAACTCCTGGTTTATCGAAAAGGACCGGTAACCAATGATTCTTTGTTGACTCCACCTGGACTTCAGTGAGTTCTGAATCTGCTAGATAAATTCCTCTCAATTCCAGCAAAACACCACCAACTCCACCAATTGAGCCAGGTATGATCACATACTTTAGAATTTCATAAAACTCTTCCCTCTCTTCCATCTGTTGATTCACTTTAGAAGATTCATCCAGATTAGGGCTTAAATTGCGACTCTGATCGTCAATATCGTCTCGTCGTCTCATGGGCATTGCTATATCTCCTCCCTGTGGGGGTTGTCATCGTTTGCAGCCACATCGACGTTTTTCTGACAAGACTCCATGGCCTGTTGCAAGTATTGTCGGCTTGGTTCGTATGTAATTCGATTAAGGGCAGCCTGATAGACAGGCATCGCCTCTGCTGGTCGTTCTAATATTTCCAGCATTTTGGCGAGCTTGAGGCGCACCGATAGCCCCTGAGGTAGATTGGGTTGTCGGGCTAGCACCCAGCGGAAATCTAAAATGGCCTCTTCCCAATGGCCCATTTCATAGCGGAGTTCGGCCAGGGCTAAGCGTTTTTTCCAACCAGATGGATGGCGCTGAACATATTGGGTGAGGGTCTTTAGTTTCTGAGCCTGTCGGATAGGTTTTTTAGGAAGCAACAACCTGACAGTAAGTAAAACACCATCAGCGCGTTTCACTTGTACGATCCAGGGCACTGGGAAATCAGACATGTGGCAAGAATGGTATGGTCAATTATTTCGTGGGAGGATGGAATAGATTGGGGAATGAGAGAACGCCAATCAGGATCAGTATTGGTGGCGACAGGGACTGTAGTCAGGCAACTGTGTCCGGCTAAATATTGCTGTACCTGGGGCCGAAGAGTATCTCGGGCAATTTGTAACCGTTTATAAACAGTGGCCAGAGATATCTGCTGCTGTTGGGCAATGGCAGTACAGCTAAGGCCTTGATAGTAATGCAGTAAGAGGGGTGCACGCAGTTGAGGCGTCAGACCTTTAATCAGCTTGAGCAGATAGTTGCAAATCTCACGTCGGAGTAGGACACCTTCAGGTGACTCTAGACTGCTAACCACAGGCAAAGCATTAATATCCGATGCAGAGTTTTCTATATTCCCTAAGGGAATGGCCTGGCGCTGTCGTTTTACTTGCTGATTAACGCAAAGGTTATGGGTTAGCTTGGTCAACCAGGCCTTAGGGTTTTCTAAACAAGCTGCATAGCGAGGAATTTGCTCCCAGGCACGATACATAGCCAGGCTGAGGATATCTTCGGCATCGCTATAGTTCCCCCCTGTCCAATGGAGACAACGGGATGACAAATAAGATTGGTATATAAGCCATAGATCCCAAAATGCGGCCAGATTTCCTGCTTGAATGCTTGTGAGGAGTTGTTGTTCAGATAGATTAGAGGTTGGAGGCAGTGCCAGTTTAGACATTTGAGTGTATTGACCGGGAAGATTTGACAGCAAATTATGCCTTTGCCAAGAGACAATGTCTCGGCAAAGATGGTTGGACATTCTCTTGGCAGTCACAGCTCTGTTACAGGCCAATCAAAATGTGGCCATAAATCGAAAAAGTCCAAAAAAACGCGTAAGGAATGTCTTTTAGAAAGCAATCACTATGTCCTGCCATACATTCATGGCAGAAATTGCTCATCCTTAGATTAAGAGGGAGCTATGCTTCAACGCATTGTAGATAAGCCTGGCAATATTGACTTAGATGTCACCTACTTTTCTCAAATAGATAACCAATTCAACCCCCATGGCAGCTGTAATGTAACCAGCATTGCCATGTGTCTCTGGTCTTTGGGTATCCGAGGGAATGGCAGCCAACCCCAATTAGAAGATCAGCTTTACCAAGCCTGTGAATATAAAGGTCTGGATCGCCATAGTGCTCAGGATCTCAAAAAATTAGTTGAACTGTTTCCAGACTGTCACGACGATTTCACGGAACACGGAACATTAGATGATATTCGTATGGCCATTAGCGCTGGAAAACCTTGTATCGTTCATGGTTATTTCACGCGGTCAGGGCATATCATTGTCATTCGAGGATTTGATAAAACGGGATTTATCGTCAATGATCCCTACGGCGAATACTTTGCCAAAGGCTATGACACATGTGTTTCAGGAAAAAGATTACACTACTCCACTGACCTAATCGCAAGAGTTTGCTCTCCCGAATCAGTGAACAATCCTAAACATATTTGGTTACACCGAATTTGGCGTAACCAGTAGTTCCTTGAGATAAAAGAGGTCAATAATGCGACATCCATTTGCACTCAAGAGTAACAACGTTTCCCGATTTCATATGTAACGGTGCTGCATCCATCGAGGAAGTAACCTATTTCCAGGATTATCTTTCTCACCCCGTCTTTAGAGGTCATCAAAAACCGCCTGCTAATTTTTGACTACCCATTGTCCACAGCCTCTCTATCCTTCAATGAAAAAAGGCTGATCCAGAATAACGTATGCATTCAATCAGCCTTGGCCGTTACTCACTCGACACCTCTTTCTTGGTCGTTGGCACCAAAAGCTAATTATATTTTGAGAAATAGCCATCTCAAGAAGCCCTCTGCAATATTGGTAGATTTGAGTTTGATTGCACACGACATGTTCTGCACTACGAGCATAACGTTTTTTTTTTCACTTGTCAAGCCTTTTTGCATTACGTTTTGTATTTTATTCTAGAGGTAAATAATCGGTTTTAAGGAATACTTTTCAAATACTTGAAATGCTTTATTTGGAAGGTTTACAGCATTTAAAGTGCGGTCTTTAGAGAGGCATTTAGCAGAGATTTTCACGAATCATGTGCATATCTGCAAACACATATCCATATAAAAATTGCCAGCCGTCACGATGAGCTTCATGGGATACATTGTCTCCATAGGTAGGTCCGAATGAATGCGTTAAAGCAGCGCGATCGCAAATCAGCCTTACTGCCGCTGGCGCATCCAATCACGTTCTTATCCCCGTTAAAGGCGTCAACTCCCTGGTGGAAACCCTCGCTTTCCTTGATGAACAAGCCGACAGTGTAGCCGGTGGTAGCGGTGGCGTGATGGTGGAATGCTCCAGGCGTTGCAGCGTGAGGTCTAGTTGTCGGGCCTGGGCTTCTAGGCGAGTGCGATCTCGTGGGCGGTCGGCGATCAGCTGGCCAACGGAGATGCGATCGCCGACGGTGACTTTGAGGTCGTCGGTGATGGTGACGGAAACGTTAATGGTGAGGCAGCGGGGGCTTCGTTAGATTGGATGGTGGGTTGTTCTGGGGAAGAGGTGGGAGTGGTGAAGCTGGGCTGTTGGGCGATGGCTACGCCAGCTACAGAGATCGTTGCGATCACATACGGGATTAAAGCTCGCACAAACTATGAGCATAAGCATCGTCCGAAGAATGCCCAACAGCCATGTCAACGACTTTAAATAGCGTCGTTGGCCTACCCAAAAGTACATAGCCAATAGTGCTCGTACAAACCAACCAATCAGATTTAGCGAGCTGGTCGTCCAAAAACCAAAACCCAATAATGACCATATGTCGTTCCAGGAGCATTGATGTAATAGCCGACCCCCGCTTCAGAAAAGTTAGGGTTCAAAATATTCTCTCGGTGACCACGACTATTCATCCACTGCTCAAACGTATCTTCTGCTGAGGAATAGCCTGCCGCTACATTCTCACCAAGGTATCTATAAGAATAATTTTCTCGTTGCACACGTTCGCTCATCGACGAACCATCCGAGCCAGTATGCGTAGGTCGATTATTATGCGCCACGATATCGTCAACATGCGCCTGCGCAGCCCTTTGCAGAGAACTCGAAAACGCCAACGGTGCGAGACCTCGTTCACGCCGAGCGTCATTCATCAGTCTCAGTAATTTAGATTGTTTCTCATTAAGACGTGAGACGCTATCCTTGGAAGGAGCAGTGGTTTGAGGTACTTCGCCACCCACGACAGGTTCCACTGATTGAGCCTTTACTGAGGCAGATAGGAGTAATCCTATTGTTAACAATGCGACCATTGCAGGCTGGAGCATCTTGTCTTACCTCAAAGATTCATAACAAGCACGCAATATATCAACGCACTTTGGGAAAATTTTAGTGTTCAGCACTACGGCAAATTGTCTCTTTAACTGGGTTCTTGAACTGTCACACTCAATTACAAGTTAGCCATCGGTTCTTGGAGCTTCGATAGCTTTATAGAATAAGGACTTTAATTGTTTATTCAACTACAGGGTAAGGTCAAAGCACTATGCCAATCTCAGATTAGACCACCCAAAATCGGAACGTAGATGCTCAACACAGTTCTAAATGGATTGTGCATTGCTTCAGGAAGGTGACTCAGACATACCTGGTCCGGTCATCGGCCCACACGCCGGTTATATCAGTGTCGATGTCTGGCAGCTAGCTACCCAGGACGGCTGGCGCTAACGGTAACGGTTGGATGGTGCCGAGGAGTCAGGAAGTTGAGATCACAGCGTGAGGATAACTTCCCGTTATCTTATAATTTGAGCCCACTTGATAAGGTCAGACATGATAGAAAGTGCCATCGGAGGTATTGCTGTTCCACTTTTCGAGCAACTCTGGAAAGCCGGCGTTCATTTAGTCGGGCAGATCCACGAAGCGCGTCAAGACGTCAGGGACATAGAGCAAGTCCTAAAAGCTTCACAGAATTATCACCTAAAGTACGAAAATCGCCACGGACAGGTCAAAGTCATGCCTGGACTGATGAAAGAGCCTGTACCCCTAGCCTCAATTTACACCGCAGTTAAATTTCTCGACGAAGATAGCATTTGTCAATTTGCCAGCCCAGACGATTTAGAACAGCTCTACCGAGACCAGGGTAAGCGAAACTTTCAGACTACTGAAAAACGGCATGATGGCATCACCATTGCCAAAGAAAAACAATATCTGATGGTGCTAGGCGGCCCAGGTGTTGGCAAAAGTACATTTTTGAGAAAACTCGGCTTAGAAGCTCTCAAAGGACAACAAGGGCAACTTCAAAGAGAACAGATTCCAGTCTTTATAGAACTAAAAACCTTTAGACGCAAAACAATTGACCTAGCAGCCGTTATCGCTAAAGAATTCAAAATCTGCGGTTTCCCTAATGCTAGGGATTTTACAAAACTATCCCTCGATCAAGGAAAGCTGTTGATTCTACTCGATGGACTAGATGAAGTCCCCACTGAAAATGTAAATCAGATTATTGATAACATTGAATCCTTTGCGATCCAACATGATAAAAATACCTTTATTGCCTCCTGCCGTACCGCAGCCTATCGTAGTAGTTTCCAACAGTTTACCGATGTCACCATTGCCGACTTTGATGACGAACAAATTGAACAATTCACTCAACGCTGGTTTAACTCTGAGCTAGACCAACAAACTGATACAGCCAACAAATACTGGAAACTGCTACAGCAGTCTAACAACAAAGCAGTTAAAGAACTCGCCCACACCCCTCTACTGCTAACATTCCTGTGCCTAGTTTATGAACGAGAACAAACACTACCCAACCGGCGCAGCACTCTCTATGGAAGGGCATTAAGTAGGGTTTGCTGTTGAAGTCCAGCTTTCATAGTTTGCAAGGGTTTCATTGTATTGAGATGTGCTTAAGTGCACGAAAAAGTGGCTAAAATGCTTAAAACCCTTGCACCTACTCAGGGAAATGTACCGACAATCATCACCTGGCCAGTTATCTTTCGAAGATTTTTATCTACCGTTTGGGGGCAAATTATCGTCGGAGAATCGCTGGGTGAAACTGGCCGAGATGATCCCATGGGATGAGTTCGAATCAACCTATGCTAGCCAGTTTAGCGAGGATATGGGAGCGCCAGCGAAGGGCTTTCGGATGGCTCTGGGCGCATTGATTATCAAAGAGAAATTGGGTACCAGCGACCGAGAGACGATAGACCAAATACGAGAGAACCCGTATCTGCAATATTTTCTTGGACTGCATGAGTACAGCGACACGCCCCCGTTTGATGCGTCGATGCTGGTTCATTTTCGCAAACGAATCCGTGTCGACCTGGTGTCAGCGGTCAATGAGTCGGTGGTTGAAGCAGGCATGGCCCCCGCCTCCGCCTCATCTGAGGACAGTGCATCCGAGAGCGATGATGACTCAGATCCACCAGCCCCGCCATCGAGTGGCAATCAAGGTCAATTGATTGTGGATGCGAGTTGTGCGCCTGCCGATATTCACTATCCGACTGACCTCGATTTACTCAACCAAGCGAGAGAGCACAGTGAACGGCTCATTGATGAGTTGTATCAACAGGTAGCAGGCTGTCTTCCAAAGAAGCCTCGAACGTATCGACAAACCGCCCGCAGAGACTACCTCAGGATTGTGAAACGGCGCAAGAAGTCACGCAAGTTGATTCGTAAAGGCCTCCGACAACAACTCAACTATGTGCGACGAAACCTAGGGTACATTGACCGGTTAATCAAAGCAGGCGCAACGCTTGCAGCGCTGAATCCACGAGAGTACAAGACCCTGTTGGTGATTTATGAGGTCTATCGCCAACAACAGCACATGTATCAACACAAGCAGCGACGGATTAATGACCGCATTGTGAGTATTTCACAGCCCCATGTACGACCCATTGTGCGCGGTAAAGCCGGAACCCCCGTTGAATTTGGAGCCAAATTCGCCATGAGTTGTGTGGCGGGCTATGTGTTTCTCGACCGTCTCAGTTGGGATAACTTTAATGAATCCGAAGACTTGATACCCCAGATAGAACGCTTTCGCGCCCGCACCGGACACTATCCCGCCTCAGTGCATGCCGACCAGATTTATCGGACACGCGATAACTTGAGGTGGTGTAAACAGCATGGCATCCGTCTAAGTGGTCCGCCCTTGGGTCGACCGTCACTCGATGAAGCTCAACACGCCTTCCTCCGACAACAAGCCCGAGACGATGAGAGTATTCGAGTCACTGTCGAAGGTAAGTTTGGTCAGGCCAAACGACGATTTGGACTCGGACACGTCATGGCCAAACTCGCCCAAACTGCTGAAACCATGATTGCCATCACTTGTTTGGTGATGAACTTGGAGAAACGGCTACGCCGTTTTATTGGCTTGTTTTTGATGGGGGTGATCCGCTTACTCCGCCGCTCTCAGGCAGATGTGAGACCCTTTACAGACACCTTAAGCAAGGACTGGCTGAAAAGGCTCGACCCTGGGAAAGGGGCTACTGACCCTGGCTGGGCTGCTGGATAATCCCTGAGATTTCTATTGAGTTTTTCAGCAAACCCTAAGTATTTTACTGAGTGAGTGGTCTGCCCAAAAAAGGTTGGAGCAATCTCCTATCTACAAAGATTTCCATCCAGAGTTAGAAAAAGAACTTCTGAGTGATATCGCCTACAACAGCATTACAGAAGACCGTTTGTTCTTTTCAAAGTCGGATATTACCAACCGGATCAGCACATTCTTAGCAGACACCCTTGATGCTCCAGCACATTTAAACGGAGCAGCAGTTTTGCAAGCCATTGAAGTACAGCAAGGAATTATTGTAGAGCGAGCTACCGACACTTATTCGTTTTCCCATCTTACATTACAAGAATATCTCACAGCACTCTACATTTTTAATAATCAACTAACATCAGAATTAGTCAGTCAGCATCTAAGCGATCAACGCTGGAGAGAAGTCTTTTTGCTAGTTGTTGGACTGATGGGACGACGAGGGCATGAGCTGCTACACACCATATATCAACAAACCAAAACAGATATTAATGCTCAACCTAAAATACGGTCTTTAGTCCAGTGGGCAGAGCAAGCTACACAAGGTCCTCCTTCTGAGTATAAGAAATTCGCAAAGATTGCCACCGCTATCGCCATAGCTAGCACCATAGCTAGCATAAGAACCCCAAGCAGAGCTATCGTAAGAATTATCAAAAGAGCCAGAATCATCGCCAGCGACAGAGTCATAGGCAGAACCATCGCTAGCGCTAGCGCTATCAAGAGAGCTGTTGATAGTGCTATCGACAGAGACAGCGCTAATGCTATAAACAGCCTTAGCGCCAGCGTTAGCGCTATTTACTTGAATGACGACAAACTCTTTAATACATCAGAATTCCAAGAGTTACCCAACCAGTTATTAATCCTGAGAGAAAACATGTATCAACTGTCAAAATCATCTGACGAATGGCCCCACCATGCCGATAAACTTGAATCAACTTTTCTCAAGGCATTAGGATTGACAGCTGAGGATGTCTCGTTATCAACAGATGACTGGAAGCGCTTGGACGATTATCTGTATGCCAACGAACTCCTACTCAGCTGTAAGCAATCATCCATTAGCATCTCACGCAAAGCCTGGGAAACCCTCGAAGAGCGTCTGCTGACAGTTTAAACGGACTTTCACTGCCCCAACCGCTTCCGCGCACCACGCACCTGCCCTAACGACTTCATCGTCATCCCAGCCACCAGGGCCCCACCAAATATATATAGACTTTTATTACGCGTACCCATCCCAATAAACCGTACGATGCCAAACGCCATCAAACAGGCCACCACAATCGGCATCACCACCACATATTGCATATGCTGCGGCCTTACTGACCGATTTAGCCCCAGCCGCTCATTGCGTACCACCTTCCGCGCCAGCATCGGATTACACCCTGCCAACGGTTGCAACGCCGCCAATCGCGACTTACTCAGCTGCAACCCCATTCGCCTGGAATTCCGCAGCTGCCTCAGCATAGGGTTCTCTAAAATGCGCCCTGTACTCCTCTAGTTGTAGTCAAGCTCAGAATGCTCAACCCCAAAAGCCGTATCAAACCGGCAGCTCAAAGTTGCACTTTTCAATGCCATGCAGAGGGCTAGGGCATCGCGGTTACCTCTAGAGGCCTGCCATTGCCAGTAGGCGGCCACGGCATCTAACGACATGGCACGAAGCTGAATGCGGCCACGGGTGTGACAACTGGGGGCCAGTTCTATCTGAGAATTATTATCCGCATACCTTTGACCTAACAACGATTTAACGGCCTTTAAGGATAAAAAGTCTGAGGCGTTTTGTGGCCCAAAACCAACGGCTCCCGACGATTGGTTCAGGGACATGCAATAGCTGCCATCTGGCAACATAAAACCGTCTACGATTAGAGTCCCGACTTGGGTCACGATTTGGATGGTGGCACGGGTGGCGATACTAGATTCACTCATTAGCTGACTCCGGTGGTTTGCAAGCGCGGGAATTGTGCGTCTGTCCTCGGCTTGATTGGAAGCCAGCTCAATAGCAACACCTACGATGACGCTCCTATACTAGGTCACTACTCCTTACGCAGGGGTTGAATAACGACTCTCGTAATAAATCAACGCTCAATACAACATCCTACGGAGCAACCGATGTTAGCAGTTGCACTCGCTCTATGGGGACCCCAGCGTCTCAGTTAGCTCGATTATGGTCTTGCAAAAAAGAAGATCCCCAGGGTCGGAGAGAGAACCGCTAGGGACCGATGAAATAGGTTGTAGATGTTAGGTGAAACGAATGTAGCTAGTTGTTGGCTACGTTACTGGTGTAAGCGTCACCGCCAAAGGGATATACACGCTCGTTGAAATCAGTCTCACGACCGGTGACTAACTTGGCAATCTCCTCAAAACCATCGGAGTTCCAGTTGCGTTCATGGATGGGCTTGGATTGCTCTCCGAAGAAGTAGGCTTGGGTACCAATGATGGAGGCTGCCAACCAACCCACAATAATGACGGCTAATAAGATACCAAACATAGTTGCGTTTCCTTGTGTTGAAGTGTGGTGTGACGTGAATAGACGTTGATGAACTAGCTAACGGAAAGTGCAGTCAGCATCAGTGCGCTGATGAGGAGCGTAGCCAGACCACCCTGGAACAAATAACGACGCTGTTGCTCAGGTGCAGGGTAGGAAGCGAAATACATTTCGGGCTCTGTGGCGTAGTTATTGAGCTGCCCGGTTTCGTTAGTAGTGGTGTACATGTTCTGAAGCCTTTTTCTTATGTGTGCGTTCTTATGTAAACCAATGTAACGAAAAATATAACGAATTGCAAATAAACTTGACAGAAAAAGATCTATACTATCCATAAGCCAAAGCTATGGGCCGGCGCATCGGTGCTTACCCTACGATTGAAGTGCCTGATTCTAAACGGATAGCCTTGCCGCTCGTGGTGGCATCAACCACAGAATCCCATAGAGTTATCTCACTGATCGGCAAGGATAACAGAGACAAATAACAACGTTACCGTTTGTATCAACTGATATTTCTTCTTACTGGCACTAGAGAGCCCTGTTGATAGTCGGTTTTCCTGATATACAACAACTCTGAGAAGTCTTGTTTACCTTAGAAGAGTTCCTTGGTCGATTGTTCTGGGTGCTGTTGTGTTTTAAAGCTGTGATCGCAGACACAAGCCGAGCAAACTTGATAGTTGTGTGAGGAGACGATGGAATTGCCCGGTAACGGATCCGATGTGACTCTTTCCGACCTAGAGTGGACTCATAGAAGAACGATTTATTGAATACCACTCTATATCTAAACTGAAGCCTCCATGAACCTAGCGTCCGTGGGGGCTTCTTATTGGTCTCTCTGTTGACTTTATGATCCGGCACACCCACTCATTGAGGTACGCAAAAAGGAGCCTAAAGCCTTTTCAGATAAGTAAAGCTGCAGGCCATGATCGGGTAGCTGATGGTGTTTGTTATGACTCATTTGAGCACTCGCAAGAAGGTTATTATTCAAAATAGTATTTATGTACTGCTAAATCCAGATCTGTATGAAAAAGGTCCTTAAATCAAAGACGTTTTGAGTTGCGATGCTCCGCTGGAGCGGCTCCGCCAACGCAACTCAAAACCACCCTTGTGACCCCCATCACCAAACTTCCTCAGCCAAATTCAGAAACCCCTTAAGCAACCTTCAGTTTACGGTCAGATAGCGTTCAGGTAGCCCCGGCATTCTTGTAATCAATGAAGCGAATCAAACACTTCACAAATTAACAAGGAGCTTTAACCATGAAACGCACACTTCTTTCCGCTTTAACTGTTCTCGTTGCCTCCGCTGCGATCGCACCCGTTGCTGCCGCCGTCGAGCCCGCTAGCTTCAATATTCAGTCCGCTCGCCTCGAAGCGCTAGACAGCCGCACTAAGAATTCCGTCCATAAACTACGCCTTGAGCACCTCAACAACCAGTCCAAGGCCATCGAAGATATCCAAGCCACTCGACTAGATGCCCTCGATGCCCGCACTAAGGCTGTCGATAACATTCAAGCGGCTCGCTTAGATGCTCTAGATGCTCGTACTAAGGCCGTTGACAACATACAAGAGACTCGTCTTGATGCATTGGATACTCGCACGAAGAACAGCGTCCACAAGCTACGTCTAGAGCACCTGAATAACCAAACCAAAGCCGTTGAGGATATTCAATCCGCTCGTTTGAATGCGCTAGATGCCCGCACTAAAGCAGTCGATAACATCCAGGAAGCTCGCCTTGATGCACTGGATGCTCGTACTAAGTCCGTCCGCTAACAGATCGCTGAGCTGTTGCGGTACCCAAGCTTGGGTGCCCGGGGCCGAAAGGTTTCGGTACTCTGGCTGACAGTTTTGGGTGCCCGGTGCAGACTCCGTAATCTGTGAAAGCTTCATTCCCAGGGCACCCTTTTCTACCCAGACTCTCCAACACACACTCTAAGCCTCTACCAATTGGTAGAGGCTTTTCCTTAGGTGAAGCGATCATATAACCACAACTGAGTGCCACCTCAACGCAAATAGGTAAAGAAAGCTAATGAATCATAGATGTAACTTATATATTTACGGTCTTTATATTTACCAGGATTATGTATAAGCTATGAACAGTTCACAACAAACCAGTTCTCACCATGGCTTACACCACAATTGCATCGTCTACAGTTTCTCCAATCTCTACGCCGCCACAGAAGCCTTTGTCTAAAGCAACGTTTGAAACTCGGCTAAAAGCTGCCTTAGAACATGCTCGTCGACTAACTGAGATGCATGGCCCCAGAAGTATTGATGCCGCGATTGCCTGGGAAACCGTTGAAGAACTACAAACAGCTAAGGCCCGCCAGCAACAGGTAAGTCCAACCACGGCCTTTGCCCGCTACTGTGCCGAAAATCCCCACGCCCCTGAATCTCGCATGTATGACGTTTAAGCCCTTGGACGCTGTTCAAACTCTCTCTTTCCTGCAACAGACACCTTAAGCCTCTATCGATTTGGTAGAGGCTTTTTTATGACTCAAAAGGGGACCGAAGCCCCACGCCGCTAGTAAGCCGACGGCGGATGAATCAGCACTCGGCCACGTAGCCACTAAGGACCGCAGCAGCGTGGGTTCCGTTGCGCTTGACAACGGAACCACCACATCCCGCAACAAAATAAACCACAGTACCAGCCTCGGCCACCGAGCCATCAGCAAACGCGGCTCATTCATCATAAACACACCTCATACTTTGGTTTTAGTCTAGAGGATGCGTTGCGATCTCAAACCCATTTCTACCCTGTCGCTCCATAGACTTATCTCACTACTTGGCAGCAACAGCAGTGACAAATAACAAGTTAACGTTTGTATCACTCAAGAGATATCTCAGCACCACTGGAATATTCTGTACACATGGGTTGAAAAGCTCATAGCCACAACAAAAGGAGGTCTAACGATAGATAGCTTGATAGAATCGTTCAACGTTTCAAAAACAGTGCCCAAACACATCACTGATATTCCTTCTTGATTGCACTAGAGAGCCCTGTTTATAGTAGGTTCGCCTGATATACAACAACTCTTAAAAGTTTTGTTTACCTTAGAAGAGTTCCTCGGTCGAGTGTTCTGGGTGCTGTTGTGTTTTAAAGCTTTCCTAGACTAATTGCCCAACGCTACAACGTATGGGGCCACAGCAAACAACCATGCGTTGAATCATTTAGGCAAGACCTCATCAACTCACGCCACAGTGCTCGCAGGCACGATCACAAAAAACGGTGTGGGATACTCCTGGAATCGCCTGAATTCTCATACAACAGAGAACTCATTAGCTCTCCTATCTCTCAAATCCACTTAAAGCACAGCAAACCCCTGACCGTTCTTCGCCAGGGGATTTTTTTGGCTTTATATACTCCACGGGCCGAGGCTTTGGATGCTGGATTGAGGATGGGTGCGATCGCAACCCATCCTTAAGGATTAAGGCTCTTCTGGAACTGCCGTGGTTGATTACGATATCTAGTGTTACGGACGAGAGCATGTCCTTTGTGGGATGATTACGGTGGTGAATCCTCTGGAGGCACTATGGATAACTCCATTCGCATTCCGCTTGATCTACCGGACATTCACGTCCTTAATGTCTCAAAAACAGATCCGGGAGCCTGGCTGATTCGTATTGAAAGCACCCTGAACGGCCCCCACTGTCATCAATGTAGTGCTGATGTGAATTACCTGACACTTACCAGCATGCTAGGGTGCACTGAGTCTAATCTGGACATTCTCTGGAAAGTCTTAAGCCATGTCTGAAATTCGCTGAGACAATTCAGTGACAATGATCACAGAAGGGTCGTCCTAGATATTCTCATTTATTGAGGATGTCATTAATTGAGAAAGATAGTCCTCCCTTCCATATCTCACAAATCACAAAAGAAAGAAATCACCCATCGGGGTGATTCTCATTGAACTACTGTTTGAGCCATTATCGAGGCATCGTAAAAAATCCATGAATCAAGAGGCTGCCACCAATGAGGCAGCCCTAGTTTCTGCAAAAACACACTTACCCTTAAGGAGTATTTGTCATGACTCAACATCAAGCTGTCTCTTCAGAAGAGACGCCAAATCCATCTACCAAGCCCACTGACGAGAGTTTACACGAGTCAGTATCGAGCGAAAGCACAGCTCCAACAGAAGAGACAGAATTAGTCTCTGAGAGTTTTGATGGCACTGAAGCTGTAGGAGAGCTTGAATCCGTTTTAGGATTTGACTATACCTACGCTCAAAACGAAGGCACTCTAGGTGAACAAATTACCATTACAGAGGAATTTGAGAATTTACCTGAAGCTGGTGCCCTAGAGTTTGACGACGAACCTGAATCTGTCTGCGGTGTTGATAATCGAGCTCGTATTTCGCCTGCCAATCGATATCCTTGGCGAGCCATTTGTAAGCTCATCATCACTCGGGCCGATGGCCGCACAAGCGGGTGTACGGGCTGGTTTATAGGCCCCCGCACTGTGATGACGGCTGGTCACTGTGTTTATAGCCACGCTGCGGGGGGCTGGGCTCGACGCATTGAGGTTATTCCAGGAATGGATGCGGCGAATCGACCCTATGGATCTCAGGTCGGAACGTCCTTCCGAAGCGTCACCGGTTGGACTCGCGATCGCAGTCCCGAATATGACTATGGAGCCGTCATTCTGCCCAACAATACCTTGGGAAACCGAGTTGGTTGGTTTGGCTTTACCAGCTTATCGAGCAGTTCACTCAACAACTTACTGGTAAACAACTCCGGTTATCCAGGTGACAAGCCCTTTGGTACACAGTGGTTTAACGCTGGTCGGATCACTCGAGTCACCAATCGTCGTCTGTACTACATGCTAGATACCGCTGGTGGACAGAGTGGCAGTCCTGTCTGGCGTTACCGTGATGGTCAGCGCCATGCTGTGGGTATCCACGCTTATGGTGGGTGTCCTAACAAGTCAACACGGATTACTCGTCCTGTTTTTGACCGCATGCTGGAATGGAAGAATCTGGGACTGTAAGGGTTGTACCCAAAATCGTCAGCCCCATTCGTTGTCTAAACTAAGTTTAGATGAGAACACACATCGATTGACACGTGCCCAGAGTGTTACGTGTCAATCGACTTTATTCTGGGAGGACAACCCATGATATTTTCGCTACCCTTGTCAGTAAAGGGAGCTGTAACAACGGTTTGTTTACTGAGCTTAATTATCTCTCTGTTGGGTTGCCAGACTGCGTCTACCAACGATTCTTCACCCGAAGTAGCCGTTTCTGAATCCCCCAGTCCCGTCGCCACTGATTCCGCCATGACTACTCAAGCTATCCAACTCAATGGCAAGATTACTGAAGTGATGGAAAGTTGGCCGCTTCAATTGGTTGTTGAAACAGCTGACAACCAAAAATATTATGTGCAGTTACTAGAAGAGACGCAGGTCACCGCAGGCTCTAATTCCTCTGATGCCAACCAACTGAGTCCAGGCCAAAACGTTCAAATCAATGGCACTGTAGCTAGTCAACCAACTGGAGTCATTGCTGAATCTATTGAAATTCAGTCAGATATTTAGGGTTGTTTAGACATTGAGCCTTTATCACGCATCCATGATGTCCTTTAACTCAGATCTCGCACTAAGGTCGGTTGTGAAGCTCAAACCCACGTTGGGTTTTGAACCCAACGCTAATTGAGGGCTGTCCACTCAAGGGACAAGATTAGCTGGGCAGCTCTAATATAAGCTTTTAGGAATTCTTTAACCGCTTGAGCGGTTTTGAGCCAGTTAGCCTTGCGACTTTGAGTCCAAGGCGGGTTAATGCTTCCTTACCAGGTGCAAGATCTCAGTTTAACGATCAGGGAAGTACATGAAATGGGATTTAAGGGTAATTCTCTAAAATCAAGCAGGCCAAAATTTTGTCGAATCTTCAGATAGTAGCCAGTGTAAGCTTGATCGGCAACTCAAACAGAGATGGCGTTAACATGCTACGGTTGTACCGTAAATCCAATAGCTGGGTAGCATGCTGTTAGTTTGAGCGCAAGGGCGTATGCTACCTGGGTTGTTACCCATGCTTCTAGTAAAGGTAACCATGGCAGATACTAAGTCAACATTTGAACAAGCTGTAGCCGCCTACAAGGAAAAGTGCGATCGCAACAGCCTCACGTTTCACCAACCCAGTGAAGAGCACTCAAACATGATCCACGATGTTATATATCTACGGGTTAGCCCAGCCAGTTACGTAGCCAGATACGATATCCGACGACAGCGGGTTCTAGCTTAGAAAGACAAAGGCTATAGGGCCAGTGCTCTATAGTAAAAACTTACTGGCTAGTAGCGCAACTTGGGTGCGATCGCGAAGTTGTAAGTGCCCCAAAATACTACTCACATGGTTTTTTACCGTTCGCTCTGAAATAGTTAGAGCCGCAGCAATTTCGCGATTATTGGCCCCAGTAGCAATCAGTTTTAACACCTCTTTCTCTCTGGGGGAGAGGGTTAACACCTCTGGCGGAACCTCTCTAGTTGCCCGTTGCATCATCGCTTGGGTTTTCGCAAATAACCCTGGCCCCAGATAGGTATATCCCTTGTGAATAGACCGAATCGCCTCTGCCAGCTCTTCTGAAGGCGTATCTTTCAGAAGATAGCCCTTCGCGCCATAGCGCATCGCATCGGTAACATAGGCATCATCATCAAACGTACTTAGAATTAACACGTTAATATCTGCCCATCGCTCACAGATCTGCTGCGTTGTCGCTACACCATCCATCACCGGCATCCGCACATCCATCAAAATCAGATGCGGTTGGTCTGGCGTACCCACTAACGACTCAATTAACTCCAACGCCACCTGGCCATTCTGCGCTTCGCCCACCACCCGTAAATCGGGCTTAGTCTGTAACAAACTGCTTAACCCCTGACGAATCAACGCCTGGTCATCCACAATCACTAGCTGAATCACGCCATCACCTCAACTAACGGCAATTGCGCCCTAAGCTGGCAGCCTTCACCAGGGGCTGTAATGAATTGTAAGTGCCCACCCATCGCTGCCGTACGCTCTTTCATGCTACTGAGACCAAAACCTGCCGTATTTTTGGCAGGGTCAAAGCCGATGCCATTATCTTCTAATATTAGCCACAGGTAGCCTGATTCTGTTTTCACCTGCAGCTTAATGCGATCAGCATGGCTGTGACGAGCCACATTAGTCATGGCTTCTTGCAGCAGCCGATAGACGGTGGCGCTAGTTTCTGTTGGCAACGGACGAAGAACATCAAGGGTATAAACAAATTCGCCGTTCATATGTTGTTGAAAGTCTAAGCACAGCTGTTCTAAAACTGTTATGAGCGATTTACCCTGGAGCGGATCAGATTGTAGCGTAGAAACAGACTGGCGAATTTCACTGAGGGCCTTAGCAGCTAGCTGTTGTGCTACTTTCAGGTGATCCTCTGTTTTATGGGTATCAGAGTGAGAAAACAATCGTGCATTCTCTAGTTGAATACGTAGGGCAGTAAGGCTGTGGCCCACGGCATCGTGAATCTCTCGGGCAATACGATTACGCTCTTGCAAAGCTGCCTGATCTTGAATGCGAAGCGCATATTGTCGTAGCCGATGGTGGGCAACCGTTAACTGTTGTCGGCTGGCACGTTCCGCCAGTAGGGCATTAACCAGCAGCAGCACAAAGGCCGATACTAGGCCACAAAGCACAATGCCGTAGAGGCCGATCACCATACTGATGGTTCTAACCTTGTCAGTCGTCAACGGCAGAGGTTCATTAAAGGCCGACTGTAGTCTTGGAATATCTAGCAGGGGAATAGCCAGAGATGAGATCGCAATCCCAAATGTTAGCGCTGCCAGCACCCAGCGCTCCCGATGGCTAAAAATCAAGTACCCACGAATCATAACCACAAGGTAAGGCATCAAAAACGGAGATTGCCAATTGGCCAAGGACGTTGCCACTAAAATCAGTCCAATTTGGACAGCCGTATATCCCCACTTGCTGACGGCTGACCCTATGGGTAAACGCCGCCCCAGCAGCCCCAGCAACAACAGGCACATTAGACTCCAGAGCCAGGCAAACGGTATGGGCTCCGTCTCCGCCAGTGAGCTGCCCATAAGATCAGACAAATAGGGCAGACTTTCCCACGGCAGCTCTGATACGGCAATACCCAGCAAAATCCACTCAATGATGTGTAGCACCCGAAAAGGATGGGCTTGGGACTTAGGCCAATGTTTCACGAGTCTAGGCAGATAGGTGAATGGGCAGGGACAATATCTGTCTTCACTACCCATGCTAAACCGCTCTTTCAAGAAAGCACTAGGATCTTCTGACCCTAATCTATAGCCTGTCCAATAGTCCTAAAGTCCTAGAGAGAAATCGATCCTCAGCACTAGCGGTTCAGGTGCCTGGGCCGATGGCATATAGCCCAGAGATTTTCTAGGATGCAACCATGAGTGACATGCTAACCCAACTATGAAAGCGCAAACATTAACTCGCTTAAAACCAATTCCACCGTGGTCAGTGGGGATAGTGGCTGTGGGTCTGGTGGGTGCGATCGCATTTACCTACATCCAACAACGCCAGCCCCCAATTGAAGAACAACAAACTGTATTCGTTAAAAAACAGGATTTAAACTCACAAATCCAGGCCAGTGGTGTCGTACAAGCCGAGCGTGTTATTAATCTAAGTCCTGAGGATTCAGGTAAAATCGCGGAACTTTTTATTCAAGAAGGTGATTTTATTACCCAGGGTCAAGTCATTGCTCGTATGACCAGCCGCCGCAGTCAGGCTGAGGTTGAACAATATCGAGCGGTGCTCGCCGAGACCCAAGCAACCCTAGAGCAACAAAAGGCAGGGCCACGTTCAGAGGAGATTGCCGAAGCCCGTGCCCGTGTTGCGATGACAGAGGCATCGATTAAAGCAGCTCAGACACGATTGCAGCAGGCCCAACAACAGCTAGCCCGTTTTGATGGCTTGGCAAAGCAAGGGGCGATTTCAGCCGACGAACTTGACAGTTACCAAACCACTGCAGAAGAGGCGAGCGCTAACTTAGTAGCGGAGGAACAACAACTACAGGAAGCACAGGCAGTGCTCATGAGATTACAAAATGGCACCCGACCAGAAGAGATTGCCCAGGCAGAAGCCGCTGTTGCTCAAGCCCAAGCTCAGCTCACCGCAGTCCAAGTAAGGCTAGATGAAACAGTTGTTCGGGCTCCTTTTAATGGCATCATTACCCGCCGCTTTGCCGAGGCTGGTGACTTTGTATCGCCTGCCACGGCAGCGTCGTCAACGGATGGTGCAGCATCCACTTCGATTGCCGAACTCTCTAGCGGTTTAGAAATTGAGGCTAAAGTCCCGGAAGCGAGCATTGCCAAACTAGCCGTGGGGCAAACCGTAGAAGTTCGCAGCAGTGCTTATCCCAATGAAGTCTTTTCAGGAGAAGTCAAACTCATTGCCCCTCGGGCAATTCGCGATAACCAGGTCACTGTTTTCCAGGTCAAGGTCCTGCTTAAAAGCGGCCAGGAGCAGCTGAAATCTGGCATGAATGTACGGCTAATATTTATCGGCCAACCCATTAGTGATGCACTGGTCATTCCCTTAGCAGCCGTCGTCACTGAGACCGATGGCACAACGGGGGTTTATGCCCAACAAGAGAACGGTCCCACATTAAAACCAGTGCAACTGGGGCCAACAGCCGGAACGCAGGTGCAAGTCATGGAAGGTCTGGACCCCGGAGACGAGATTTTAATTGAACCTCCCGCAGACCAAAGAATTGACGGCGTTGATAATCCCTTCTAGCTATGCAATTCATCGAAAATATTCAAATGGCGGCCAAAAATTTGAACGCCAATCGACTCAGAAGTTTGCTCACGATGTTAGGCATTATCATCGGCAATGCTTCTGTCATTACCATGGTGGCCTTAGGCGAAGGAGCCAAACAGTTTACTCAAGATCAGCTAGAATCCTTTGGCCCTAACCAGCTGACTATTTTTGCCAGTGACGAAGATTTAGGCCCCAACGATGACGCCGCAGAAATCACCCTGGCAGATGTGGATGCGATCGCATCCCAAGCCCCCGCTGTCTTAGAAATAGCACCTCAAATCAATGCCCAGCTACAGTTTACCTATGGCTCTCGGTCCCGCAGTGGCAGCGTCATCGGCACCACCCCAGGTATTGGCTACGTGCGCAGTCTCACACTGGCTAAAGGACGTTTTTTAACCTCCACTGATCTAGAGCAACATGCCCCCGTCATTGTCTTAGGCTCTGCGTTAGAAAAGCGTCTCTTTGGTGAAGCCTCTGCCCTAGGCAAAATGGTGCAGGTCGGGGACTTCAACTTTCAGGTGATGGGAGTGATGACTAGCAAAGGCACACTGTTTGGCGTCAATTACGACGAAACAGCCTACGTGCCCATCACCACCATGGCCTATCAGCTCTCTGGTCGCCAATCCCCCAATGGCATCCCCATCGATTTTCTCGAAATCTCAGCACAAGATTCAGAAAGCATCAGGGCTGCAGCTTTTCAGATTAGTAATATTCTCACCCGTCGCCACGGCAAAAAGAACTTTTCAGTATGGGCCAATAAGTCATTCCAGGACATGGTGGCCAAAATCACCGCAGGATTGAGCTTAATGCTGGCGGCGATCGCCAGCATCTCTCTTTTAGTCGGCGGCATCGGTGTGATGAACATCATGCTGGTATCTGTAACCGAACGCACCCATGAGATTGGTCTACGCAAGGCGATCGGAGCAACCCAGCGGGTAATTCTCACTCAGTTTTTGATTGAGGCGATTATTCTATCGGTTGCGGGAGGGGTGATTGGTATTGGTTTAGGGACAAGTGGGGCTGTGATGGTAGCAACTTTTAGCCCACTGAAACCAGGAATTACAGTGAATTCAATTCTGCTGGCCACTGGGGTTTCGGGGACTATTGGCCTCATTTTTGGCGTTGTCCCTGCCAGGCAAGCAGCGCGGTTAGACCCCATTGTTGCACTGAGAAGTTAACGTCGATCATGGCTCTCATTCAAGTTTCAAATATTACCAAAACCTACAACATGGGAGATGTCCAGGTTCATGCCCTAGCAGGTGTCAGCTTTGCCATCGACCCAGGCGATTACTGCTCAATCATGGGAGCATCTGGCTCCGGTAAATCCACGCTGATGAATATCATCGGCTGCCTGGATCGCCCCACCACTGGCCAATACCATCTGGACAAAGTAGAAGTCGATCAGCTGAGTGACGACGAACTCGCCCATATCCGCAATCGCAAAATTGGGTTTGTCTTTCAACAGTTTCATTTGCTACCCCAATTAACAGCGCTAGATAACGTCATGCTGCCCATGGTCTATGGCGGAGTTGCCTATGGTGAACGACAACAGCGAGCAGAAGACGCCCTGGTTAAAGTGGGTCTGGGTGACCGATTACAGAATCAACCACGACAGTTATCGGGGGGACAACAGCAACGGGTTGCGATCGCACGCGCCATTGTCAATCAGCCAGTCCTACTATTAGCCGATGAACCAACCGGTGCCCTGGATACTCAAACCACTGAAGAAATTTTGCACATTTTTGAGCAACTCAATGCCAGCGGCATGACCGTAGTCATGGTTACCCATGAAGTAGAAGTAGCCCGTAACACCCGTCGAATAATTTGGTTTCGAGATGGTCAGATTTTGCATCAAAATTTAGATGCCCAACAGTTGCATGAAGTCGTCGCTGCCACATAGAAAACTACAGTGTGACAACACCACCACTATCTAATAACCAATAACCAAAGCAGCCCCCAACAACCAGACGGCACCTTAATCATCCACAAAGCAAAACCACTAAGCCGATCCACCACAAGCCGACGTATCCCGTACCCATGGAGAAGGAAACGATGCCACAAGCACGCCCAATAGCTGACCTTCTTCCAAAATCCATCGAGCAATGGGCTGAGGAGCCTCAGGTTGAGCCACGTGGCACATTGAAGACAAAATTTCCACAACGTCCGGGGGGTGGCTATTGGCAGGTTTAATCACTGGAAAAGTGGAGCGCATGAGTGTGTTGTTCTCTGGCAGCTAAACATGTGCTGCACTTGTTCTAAGTTAAGGAAACACCTTTAGCTTAAACACTTACAGACTAATCTGAGTGATCATGGCTGCTTGACAGTGTGTTTTATATCACTTAGCACGGGGAATATATATGTTTTCGTAAATTACATAATGACGGTTTCTAAGTATCTCCAGCCATTATGTAACTTTCCAGCTACGTGTAAAATTAGGCACACCGCTATACCAGGTGTCGACAGCGACATTCAATGCTGCATTTGCAGAAAATGCTCTTCATGTGCTTTTTAACCGTGTTCAGGGTAATCATCAATTCCTTGCAGATTCGACGGTAGGAAAGCCCTTGCAGATAAAGCTCCCAGACCTCAGCTTCACGGCTGGTCAAACCATGGCGATAGGCATCACACACCGCTCGATCATGGGCAATCTTGGTCAGATCATCAATGGTCACCAAAATGCATTTCGTTGGCTGATCTGCCAGATCAATCCATTCCGCATTGAGATGGAGACGAATGCCCCCCGGCAGACATACAGTGTCATACAACTGCAGCGTATGGTCTGGAAAATCTACACAGCTCTCCATCAGAAAGTCACGGAGCGCCAGCACCTGGTCGGGCAATGTTGAAAGCTGAGGCATACCAAACGCTTGGCCCGGTACACTTTTGTGCAGCAGGACACAAAATTCATCTGCCTTTGTTGTGCTCCGCAGTAGCTTGCCAGTTGCATCAAACAGAATAAAACCGCGAAACGGGAAAACCTGGCCTAGCAGCAGTTCAAAAATCAGGTCAAGCTTATCAGAGCTAAGAGTTTTTTCAATTGAGCCATGGGCCATGGGCTCAGATACCTCACCAAGGGGTAAGGGGAGGTCGGTCACGGTATATAGCATAGGTCTGCTTAAAAGTTGGGGGACGTGATCAGCCGTCGTCAAACCTAGAATTCCTTGGGGCAGAAATCAGATTTTCTTGCTTCGCCTGATCACACTCCTAACCTACGCAATGTGGCGGAACAGCGCCTACGAGGGAGATGCCGCCGCCTTAACCCTGCAGAAGTCATGGTTAAGGACATGTTTTTTGATCAAGAATAGGGTGGCACCCCAGAGGAGCATGAGCTAGCATCAAGCAGGGTGAAGCAGGGGTGAAGCAAGGTTACAACATCCCATGCCCCGTAGGACATTCATGGCTTATAGGAGCGGCATCACCATGGATCAGGAGCTAAAACCAAACAATGTTGAGGATTGGTTCCCCCTTGATATACAAACCCAATACATCGAACACATCGTGCATCAGCCAGGTTTAAAAATAACCTTGAGGCAAGCAACCTATTTTGTGCGGCTGTGGGGCTACGGCTATCTGCAACAACGGGGCATGGACTATGCGCCCATAAGCACCCTCAACCGTCAGATTAGTAGTTTTTACTGCTCCCACAGTGATGCAGCAGATTTGTTTTATACCCAAAACCAGGGAACACCGCGAGCTGCTGGACAAATGTTAGACAAGCTCGCTTCTAAAAATCTTCTGAGACGGGGCGAATCCGACGGTGTTGCTACACGACTGAGCTTAAATATTCCTCAAAGTTTTGAGCTACCGGAGGAGAAAGCAGATGACACATTCTATCCGGATGCTTTTGATCCTCGAAATGATGCCACCCTTGTTGCCAATATTCTAGAACAGGTCTATAGCTATGATCCTGAAAGACCTGAATCAATGTTGCACAATATCAAGAAAGGCATACGCCAATGGTCTCGGCAATATCCTGATGGCCTGCGGGTCTTACGACGGATGTCTACCAAAGAACCGGTAGGGTTCGCTGCATTCTTACCGGCCCATCCCGATTCAGAAGAGAAGTTTGATCTCTCTCCTAGTCGCAGCTTACACCTGAGTCGGCTGGATATGAGAGAAGACGATCCCATCACAGTGGCAACCAAAGGCGATCCTGATTGCTACACAGTGTTTGTGCGTAGCTGGCAAATTGAGATAGATGTGTGGACCTATGAGACGGCCTGTGAATTTATTAAAGACTCTCAAATCACCTTACGCAAAATTCGCGATGATTTTCCCAATCTGAGTGACATTTACACCATTGCCATTCACCCCCTGTCAGAAGACTTTGCCCTCACCCTCGGTTTCCGCATGACTAAAGGAGATCCAGATTCTTCGTTACGCTGGCTTTACATGCCTTTAGACCGATTTTTGGAACTAGATTACGAAGATGTTTTACTCAATTTTAATTACAGTCATCGCTACAATTAAACGGCTGACATCGCCTAAAGTACGGTTTTTAAGGTGGTTAACCACACTACACCACAGAAAAGCCCCTTTAGAATGGAATCATTCTTACGTACATCAGCATTTATGGATCGTCCCAAACCACAGCCTGCTCGCCCAGTGCTGGATCAACGCCCCAAGGTACAGAGAACAGCCGACAGGTTGAAGTCCTTTCGTCCCTTGCCGTATCACATCGCCCTGAGTCAAGCAGCCCGATTAGAGGCTTGGACCCAGGCCATAGAAGACATTGGCGGACCCGCAGAAGCGATGGATAGCAGCGATTTTGATCCGCGACTGATGGAACGAGAGTAAATAATTGGCATGGCCTCACGGCTTTAGATGCACGGCTTCAGATGCACAGCTTTAGATTCATAGTAAACAGGCAGCGGAGCGACATTCAGCCTAGATCCACTGCCTGTTTATCTTGTTTATCTATAGTGAAGGATGAAAAACACCCATTCAGCGCTTGGTTTATGCTCCAGTCCGCAGCTTCTCTAGGACGCCTTGGTCTTCCATGGTGGTGGCATCACCGACTAGATCTTCGCCACTGGCCAGATTACGCAGGAAGCGACGGATGATTTTACCGGAGCGGGTCTTGGGTAACCCGTCTGCAAATCGAATTTCGCCGGGTCTTGCGATCGCACCGATCTCCTTCACCACATGCTGCTTCAGCTCAGCCTTCAACTCATCACTGGCACTGTGTGTGCCTTCCAAAATCACAAAGGCAAAGACATCTTCACCTTTGATCTCATCCCTGCGACCCACCACAGCGGCTTCTGCCACAGCGGGGTGAGAGACTAGCGCCGACTCAATTTCCATGGTGCCCAGGCGGTGTCCCGACACATTGAGTACATCATCGGTACGACCCATGATCCAAAAATAACCGTCTTCATCCTTACGGGCACCGTCACCAGCAAAATAGACATACTTACCATCCTTGGGGGGAATGTGCTCCCAGTAGGTGCGGCGGAAGCGGGCATCATCTCCGTAAACCGTACGCATCATACTAGGCCAGGGATGCTTGACCACTAAGTATCCCCCTGCGTTGGCACCAACAGGGTTGCCTTCGGCATCAACAATATCGGCCAAAATACCGGGGAACGGCTTGGTGGCTGAACCGGGCTTGGTTGCGATCGCGCCAGGCAACGGCGTAATCATAAAGCCACCGGTCTCAGTCTGCCACCAGGTATCAATAATTGGGCACTTCTCGCCGCCAATGACCCTGTGGTACCACATCCACGCTTCTGGGTTGATGGGCTCACCCACAGTCCCAAGAATCCGTAGAGAAGATAGGTCACGAGCATTGGGGTGTTGGTCCCCCATCTTCAGAAAGGCACGAATGGCCGTGGGAGCTGTGTAGAAAATAGTCACTTTATACTTCTGCACCACATCCCAGAAACAACCTGGATTAGACGCACGGGGTGCACCTTCATACATCACACTGGTGGCACCGTTGGACAGAGGACCGTACACAATGTAGCTGTGGCCTGTAATCCAGCCCACATCAGCCGTACACCAGTAGACATCATCCTCCTTGATGTCAAAGGCCCACTTAAAGGTCATGTGGGTATAAAGGTTGTAGCCACCCGTCGTGTGCACCACCCCCTTCGGCTTACCCGTGGTACCGCTGGTGTAGAGAATAAACAACAGATCTTCACTGTCCATCGGCTCAGCAACACACTCAGTGGCAGCACCGGGCTTCACATCGTGCCACCACACATCGCGGCCGTCAGTCCAATCCACAGCCTGCTTTGTGCGCTGCACCACCAGCACGTTGGTTACGGTGGGCACAGCGTTCTCTGCTAAGGCTGCGTCTACAGCAGGCTTCAGCGGCATTGCCTTATCTTTGCGGAAACCACCGTCAGCAGTAATGACGACCTTGGCCTCAGCATCATTGAGACGATCCCGTAGGGCTTCAGAACTAAAGCCACCAAAGACAACGGTGTGAGCAGCACCAATACGGGCACAGGCTAGCATTGCCACAGCTGCCTCAGGAATCATTGGCATATAAATGCCCACCCGGTCCCCCTTGGCTACACCCATGCCTTTGAGCACATTAGCCATTTGGCACACTTCAACGTGGAGCTCAGCATAGGTGAGGGTACGAGAATCGCCAGGTTCCCCTTCCCATACAATGGCTGGCTTATCCCGGCGATGGGTATCGAGATGTCGATCTAGACAGTTATAGGAAATATTGATTTTGCCACCGACAAACCACTTGGCAAAGGGGGGCTGCCAGTCAAGAACGGTATCCCATTTCTGGAACCAATTCAGTTCCTGCTCAGCGAGTTCAGCCCAGAATGCAGCAGGATCAGCCGCCGCCTTATCGTAGAGAGCTTGATACTGATCAGCGCCAGAAACAGTTGCCGCTGCCGCAAACTCAGCGGGCGGCTCAAACAGTCGCTGCTCGTGCAAAATTGATTCGATAGCAGGCTGTGAGTTAGGGGATTGTGCCATAGGTCGTCTTAACTAGCGTTTCTATATGCGGTTCTTTGAAGGCTATAGGTTGCAGACGCAGCCAGGCCAAAACCGTCTATGTTTCTCAATATTTTTCGATGTAATGGCACGCAGAATTCATTTTGGTTGGAAAATGTAAATTATCCGTAACGAAGTCTACGGCAAGCATCGCATTCAAGATGTTGGCGAAAGGGATAGAGCGTATGTAGCTTCAGTAGTCAAGTAGCACTGATTGACTCAAACGGCTCCCTGGCTGTACACCCATCTGATGGAGAGGACTCATACCAAGCAACCCCAGGAGGGTTTTTAGGGAAGCAGCATCCATCCCAACAATTCGGACTGCATAAAATACCTGTCATCAGGCATCACACCAGCAACATTCAACAGACAAATTCTCTCCCCCTTCAAAAACAAGGCAATTAGATTGCAAACTACTTCAGTATTTTAACAACATGTTTAACAACTTAACAACATGTTTAACAACCTCATAACACGTTTAACAACATGTTTAACAACACATATGTTGTCTATTACTAGATATCAAGAAACACCACCATTAATCCTAGAAATCGCTAGATTATTTGAGACAGAAGTAAGTTTGCAGCCTGCCTAATTCACGGCAACTGATGCACCTCACCTCAACCAATCAGGTACCAACAACAAAGTTCTTTCTCTAACCTCTTGGAGAACACCTCATGATTAAAGCTCTAGTAGGCATTCTTGTTTTTGTTATCAACACAGTCTACAAAAATCGACCCTACCCACGCTTTTACGTTTTAGAAACCGTTGCCCGTGTTCCCTATTTTTCCTACCTATCTGTCCTGCATCTTTATGAAACCTTAGGCTGGTGGCGGAAAGTCGACTGGCTAAAAGTCCACTTTGCTGAATCTTGGAATGAGCTGCATCATTTGCTCATCATGGAAGAGCTGGGTGGCAGCCAACAATGGGTTGATCGTTTTCTGGCTCGCCATGTAGCCCTGCTCTATTACTGGATTATTGTTGCCATCTACGCCATTAATCCGCGTGCGGCTTATCACTTCATGGAATTAGTCGAAGAGCATGCCTATGCTAGCTATGACAAGTTCCTACAGTCGAATGAAGCTACTCTCAAGCAAGAACCTGCTCCTCAAGTAGCCATTAGCTACTATCGTGATGGGGATCTCTACATGTTCGATGAGTTCCAAACTTCTCATCCCCCTACAGAGCGCCGTCCCCAAATTAAAAATCTTTACGATGTGTTCGTCGCCATCCGTGACGATGAAATGGAGCATGTCAAAACAATGGCCGCTTGCCAGCAGCCCGATGCTCAGCTAACACTCCAGAGCCCTCATACTCCAGCCTTTGCAGCTAAATAGGTGTGCATTATGTCTCAAGCTACTGCCTTACTTCAAAACTACAGTCGCGGTCAAAGAGCGTTCTCAGGTCTATCTCTGGCTAATGTGAATCTTAGCCAAGTGGACCTCAAGGGTTCGGATCTTAGCTACAGCGACTTGAGCAACGTTGACCTCAGTCAAGCCAATCTGCGCGGTGTTGACCTTAGCTATGCCACCCTCAGCAAGGTCGATTTGCATAATGCCGACTTACGCGGTGCTATGCTGATAGGCACCGATCTTAGGGAAGCCAGATTAGACAAGGCTAATCTCAAAGATGCAGATTATATAGCAGGAACCACACAATTTCCTAGCAACTTTGACCCCACAGGAGCACAAATGTCTTCAGTGGAATCCTGAGGAAACGTAACCTAGCGCTTATAGCTCTCTCTTACCCCCACTCTGTTGTCCCTTGAGAAGGAAACAGCGGAGTGGGGGTACTGTTGTTGGCATCATATGAAGAGAATGAAAGATGGTTTGATTCCGTCGAATATGGTCAGCCTGCATCAAACAAGTCACGGTTATGGATAGAGAACACACAAACCAAAAGGTAAATGTTACGTATCTTTAACGGAAAAGTACCCATAAGGGTAACGCAAGGATAGGTGCGAAAACATACAATGCTTTTGTAAGCAATACGGACTCAGTCATAAATTTTCCGTATTTTTGATTAAATATCTAGGCCAATCAAACAACTGTCTGCTAAGTAATCATCACTTTTGACTGCGTACTACATCAGGTATCACAGGGAGTGAAAATCAACACCTTCATTTTTTCTCTAGAGTAATTGAACCCATGATATGCGCCTGCTCAGGGTGCCATTACCCTGATGCTTCAGATTACTGTCTCATGTCTGCCAATGTTTTTTAGGAGATAACGTAATGTCCCCGATTCTCTTCATTTCATTGCCATTCGTATTACTGTTCCTCATGGCTCAAGGTGCTGGCGCTGGCAAATCCTCTAAGAAAAAGGGTTCAAAAGATTTTGAATATCAGGATGGTGACATCATCATCATTCGCAAACAATCTAATAAAAAGTCTTAGACTCCTGTTTCTAGATTGGTGAAATTCACTCAAAACGACTGTTCAGAAGTCACCTTCTTAGGACAAAAACAGCCCCTGGCATCACTGTCAGGGGCTGTTAGCTATGGTGTACCAAACAGTTAAACTCTCTAACGATGAAAAGCCTCTACCATAAACGATAGAGGCCAGACTGTATTGTATCTCTGGAGAGAGGAAAGATAATATATGCAGTCAGCCACTAGTCAGGAAACAGGCTGAATGCTATGAAATTCAAGTTCTTACGCCAAAAATCCAAGTCTCTTACCATTGTCACGTGCTACACGAATCAGATTCTGACGCTCTGTGCGATCAATACCGAACCAATTACAAACCGTTGTAATCACTTTCGAATGTAGGGCAATGACCTTTCCGCGCATTTGATTAAATTCACGCTTGCCAAACTGATTACGAAGCAGAATTACGATAGGTGCAAACATGATGGGCTCCTCGAAACTAAGTGTGTGAGAAGGGTCTAAAAAGCATTACCCGAAGAGATTGGACAACGTTGGTTAGCAGTAACGCTTTGCAACCCTTGTAAACAATAGTAACGCAATGCAACAATAACGTTACAAACTATTGCATTTATTTTTCTTATCTGGGTTATTCCAGAGCTATAAGTCTTAACGTCAGCACATAGCCAGCCGCTCAAAAGGCTTGCCTAAGATGTACTGAGAAATTCCATAGGGAAACTCCATTGATGTGCCATTAACGAAGCATGACTAGCACCATAAGCTGCATCTTGGCAGGAGTTACCTTTACTGCACCATCCGGACTTTGACGAAGGCTCTTGGGCTTAAAGCAACCGACATCCGACCAGCGGACGCTCACTCCTCCTCTAATAAGGGTGGTGGCACTAAGCCAAACCACGGGGCAAAATCGTAGAGTGTGATTACTGGCTATGGGTCGCATGGCCTATGGGCCAACCAGAGAATCTACTACTGCAAATTATTGAAAATCAAAACGTAACATTCTCTTAATAGTTTTAAGCATCCAGTCCATTGCTTTTGTTTCAAGGCCGAGGATGGGTCAAAGGACGGTCTTTATTACATTTGTTTACATTTGTTTATGCAATACTAATATTTAGAAACATTTCCTGAAATATTAGTCTGATGCAGCTTTAGGGCTTTCCATATCATTGGCTCATTTCAGGGTTTCTAATAATCGGTATTGCCCGCCATGCAATTAGGGCAACCAGTTCCTAACGACTCAAGGAAAATCAAGATGCGTAATTATCATCAAGACCACGTTAAAGTCGCTGTGTATTCTGCCAAGATGGATGCTTCTGAGCAGCAACGCAGTCAGGATATGGTGTTGGCAATCCTGATGATTCTGAGTGCTGTGACTGTTATGGGTTTGCGTATGCTGTTCTAAGCAGCTCAGTTTAGACGCGATCGCAACCTAGAACATCTCTCTATTCATCTTCATCAGACTCTAAGCTCTCTGGCACCATTAGCAACTGACTCTCCTCAACTTGCACAGACCAGACATCAAGGGTGGTGCCAAGGGATTGATTGAGGGATGCGATCGCATCTGCAAAGTCAATGGCAGCAGTGACCTCACTGTTTTGCGCCTCGACCAGATCATTTTGCAGCTCCAATACTTCAAAAATGTCCCGAGTGCGACCCCGGCGTGCTCGGGCTCGGGCATTTTCTAAACGCTGCTCAGCCAGTTCCCGAGCTAGACGTGTTACCTCAATGCGATTGCGGGCAGATTCTACATCTCGTAGCTGGTCTGCAACATCAAGTTGAATATCAGACTCAAGTCGATCCAGATCATTTTGTAACTGTTGTTGCGATACCCGGTTACGCAGCAGAGCAGTTTCCGTTGATTCATCTTCCAACAGTCGCGTCAATACTAACTCTGTTGATGCTTCCGAAAATTCTCTTGTGCTGGCATTGGCGCGTAAATCTAAATTCCAGCGGCGATTGTCAGTAGCTACCACACCATTGATCTCAGCAATTTCTAAATCTAGCTGAGCCTGGCGATAGTCTGGTCGATTCCCGTAAGCAATCTCCACCAGCTCCTCTAAGGGCGGAACCTCAGAATCTTCAGCAACCGTACTCAATATGGTCAAAGCTTCTTCTGGAATTGTAATTTCCAGCGAGTCGTCCAAATCTAGCAGATTTAAGAGATCCGATTTCGCCTGTTGTAGCGCATTTTCAGCTTCTAAAACATTAGTTTCAGTAGCTGCCAAGTTGGCATCAATTTCCACTAACTCAAATCGGGCTCTCCGTCCTGCTTCTACCAATGCCTCGATTGAACGGCGCTGTTGTTGCTGAGTCTCAAAAGATAGCTGTTGAATCTGTAGACTGGCTTGAGCGCGAATTAACGCATGGTAAGTGTTGATGCCGCCAGTAATGTCTGTAATTAGTCGCTGTTGCAGATCAAGCTGATTACTAGTTTCTTGTAAACGGGCAATTTTTACAGAGGATGTGTTAACCGCTCGCCCAGCCCCCCGCAACAGCGGCTGAGTCACCGTTAAATCCACCTCTTGATCCTCAATCAAATCAACCGTTACCTCCAGCGTCGTTCCCAAGGGGGTCAGCAGCTCTCCCCCCAGACGAGCTTCACGGGTAATTTCGGTTGTATCAGCCGTACGATCGCTCAGGCCCAGGCTTAAGGTTGGGGTTAAATCTGGGGTAAAGATACTCTCCGCTTCTCGTAGATCTTGTTGTTGGGCAATCCGCTCTAAGGCAGCATTTCTCAGGTCACGATTGTTTTGCAGTAACAGCGTAACAACGTCTGACTGGGTTAATGCCAAAGTCTGGGCAGAGTTATTCTGCGTCTCAGAGGGGGCCAATAATGGGGCCGAGGGAGACTCAGTACTCGGATCAATACTCGGAGATGAGTCAGATTCCCGTTCAGACTGGGAATTTGGTGTGGGCGGTAGCTCAGGCAGTTGCGCAACCGGTTGCGCAATTGCTGGCTGAAGCATTGATGTTGCTAAAGCACTGGCCATAAAAAAGATGTGTAGCTGATTTTGAAATCGCATCAGTCACTCCGCAGGGCTTTAACAATATCAACTTGGGTAGCGCGCAAAGCCGGGATAAAGCTAGCACCCACACCAACGACCACCGCTGCCCCCATGGATAAGGCAGCATTACGAGATGAGAATCGATAGGGAGCCTCTATGACAATCGTTGTGGCCGCTTGGGTCAGACCGTGGACCGTGGCAACAGCTACCGCCCCCCCTAGCAGGCTTAATATCACCGCCTCTAAAATGAACTGACTCATCACCTCTAACTTAGATGCGCCAATGGCTCGACGAATACCAATTTCTTTGGTCCGCTCTAGCACGGCAGCAACTGTAATATTGGCAATGCCCACGCCGCCAATGACCAGGGCAATTAGACCCACCGCAGTGAGGGCAGCTGAGGCAATTTTTTGCACTTCTAAGTCTTCTAACAAATCATCCGCATTACTCCAAACATGAACCTCGGCCTGGGGAAAACTCTGTTGCAAAAAAGCTTCGACCGCTTCGCTAAGATCGCCAATTTGAGTCAAGGAGTGGGAGCTAATTTGCAATGAATCCCAACGATATCCCCCAGACAAAACAGTTGCAAAGGTCTCAGTCATCCACAACTCCCCCCCTGTGCCCCATTCAGAGTTAGATTTGGACTCCATCACACCAATCACGATAAAGCGATTACCATTGGCATAAACAGCCTTATTTAAAGGTGATTTCTCCTGAAATAGGCCCACTGCCAACTGTTCGTCGATGATGGCCACAGGGCGATACTGTTCCACATCTCCTGGATCAAAAAACCGTCCCTGCAACATCTGTCGCCCTGTGGTATCTAAATAGTTAAGGGAAACACTGCGGGCATCCACTTCGGCTTCATTGGCTTCGTATTGAACATTGTTAATGTTGTAAACGTTGCTAATAGAGCTAACGGAGCGAATTTCAGTAATTGAGTTGGTAAGCGCCTTTTGAAAGGCTTCATCCAACTCAGGTTGGGGGCCATTCCTGGCATAGACCCAGGGACTAACAAATGGTCGATCACGCTGGGCTAGTTTGAGATCAATTTGTTCACGGGTAATGGTTTGAATATTGAGGGTGGCACTGACCGCACCCACCCCCATAAACACGCCAAATGTCGTCAGACCAGAGCGCAGCCACTGATTGGTCAGGGAGCGCCAGGTCATAAACAATAGATCTGGTAAGGGAAGTCCCATGACAATTATTGGTTAAATTCTTCAGGGATAGGGAGTGCAGGAGACTCACTAAGGGGCATGCCAGGCGTAACGGTCATGGTAGGGGGGACCAGGGCAATTTGATCGCCTACGCTCAACCCCTCTGTTACCGCCACTAAATCTAACCCTTGTAGCCCCAGTTCAATGGGCTGTTGGATCGCATTACCCCGCTGATTTCTAATCCAAACAAATGGCTCGCCCTGATCGCGCTGGATCGCTTCAGGGGGAACCACCAGCACATTTTTTTGTTGCTCTGTAATGATGTCAACACTGACAAAACTGCCAGGAATCAATGCCTGACTGGCACTGTCTAGTTTTACTTTGGCGGTCACCCTGGCTTGCCCTTCTTGAGAACTACCACCGTTACTCGCCGATAGGGCCTGGGGTGCTAAAGCCACCACCCGTCCGTCAAAGTCTTGCGCATCCGGGCCAATGGCACGAATTCTAGCAGGTTGATTAAGGCTAACTTTGGCGGCATCCAAGGTAGATAGCTGTAGGTTAACAATCTCTTGATTGGGGTCCCCCAGCGTCAGCAGGCTCTTATCAGTGGCAATGGCTTCACCAGCACTCACTTGCACTTCAAGCACAACCCCATCAATCGGTGACGTAATCACTCGATCATTAAACTGCTGTTCTAGCAAATCCAGGGTTTCAGCAGCTGTCTTGAGGTCTAACTCAGACTTGATGACAGTCAGTTGGGCATCTTTGAGTTCGGAACGGACTCGCTCTAAGGCGTTTTCATCTTCGCGCACCTCATCTTCTGAAATAAATCCTTGAGCTGCTAACTCCTGAGACTCTTGGTATTGCTCTATCGCAGCAGTGACTCGCTGCTCGACTTCGGCTACTTTTTCTTGATTACGATTCAGGTCCAGCTGGATTTTTTGGATTTCGACCTGTTGCGATCGCACCTCTCGCTCGTTGCTGCGATCGCGCAAAATCAGCAACGGCTGACCAGTTTCCACCAGGGTGCGCACCTCCACCAGCACCTGCTCAACGGTCGCTTCATTTTGCGGCGATTTCAGCGTCTGCTGACCTCCCAAAGCCAGGGTGCCACCAGAGGTGACCGTTAGCTCCACCGTCGAGCGTTCCACCGTATGCAGGGGAACGGCAATCGGCTCTGAGCTAGGAGCCCGATAACGCATATAGCCCCAGGTAGTTGCCCCCGCTAAGGCAGCAAAGCCCAACAACCAGATTGAGATCGCACGATACCTTAATGAGCGAGGATTAGCGCTCAACGGCTCCACCGCCGTGAGCAAGGTTTCTCCAGGCTGCTCTGGAGATCTAGCATCTGTCATAGTTCCTGATACCCAAACGGCAAATGCCCATGATGTCCCTTGCATCAAATCTTACAAAGATTGACCGTGAAGTGTCCATTGATGAGCAGAGTTTCAGAAACATACAGGGTATTAACGTAGGTTGGGTTACCCCACACCAAAAGCTCTCAGACTATTCAAAACCCTTATGAACCCAACATTACCGATCACCCAACGCCCACAAAAAACGAGAACAATGGGTGCTGGCATTGTTGGGTTCATAAAAAATTGGTTCAGAGGCAAGGGTTTCGGCGTATGACAACCCAACCTACACCTTGTGCTCGGGGTTCTTAAAGTCCGTCTTACATCCAGCATCCCAAGCATCAGGCTGATTACCATGGCCTGGAATCCCGCCATGATCCTTAAGCATGCGTGCCAGGTGCATACAGTTCCAGGCCAAAAACGTGGTGTTCCGATTCGTAAAATCGTTATTGGGGCCGCCGGAACCTGGATCTAAATACGACGGTCCAGGCCCCACTTCACCGAGCCAACCAGCATCAGCCTGGGGAGGAATTGTATAGCCAATGTGAGACAGTGAGAACAGAATATTCATCGCACAGTGTTTTACACCATCCTCATTGCCTGTGATCAATGTGGCCCCCACTTTGCCATAGTCACGGTACTGGCCTTTCTCATTCAGCAGGTGAGTGTAGCCATACATCCGTTCCAAAACACGGTTACACACAGAGCTTTTTTCTCCTAGCCACACTGAAGTACACAACACCAAAATATCAGTCTCATCGATCTGTTTTTGCAACTGAGGCCAGTCATCTTTATCCCATTCGGGGGTTTCAGACATATCTAAGCCTAAACCCGCCGGAATCTCGTAATCAACGGGACGAATCACTTTGGTTTGCACACCATTGGCTTCAAAAATCTCTTTGGCAATGTTGATCACTCCGCGAGTGTGGGAAAGCACTGGCGTACGATTGAGGGTGCAATTGAGGAATAAGGCCTTCAGGTCATCATACTTTGCAGGCGCATTTTCACATTGATGCTGGGTAATTTTAGAAAGTTGTTCTGTCATGGTTTAAAGTTTTGAGTCAACTAGAGTGGGCTTGGTGTTGTGGATGGGTGGATGGATGAGTGATGGGGGAATGGGGTGATATCTTTAAGCGCAAGCGCCTAAATCAACTCTGGATCTGCAATAATCTCCACCAGGGCGGGTCCCTGATAGGCAAGGGCGCGAGTAATTGCCTCATCCAGTTCCTCCTTTTGAGTGACCCGAATACCCAAACCACCACAGTTTTCGGCATATTTTGAAAAATCAGGATTATGGAGTGACGTTTGCCACACATCCCACTCTCCAGCACGCTGTTCTTTAGAGATTTTGCCAAGCTGAGAATTGTTGAGCAAAATGTGAGTAATGTTCATGCCATATTTCACAGCGGTGGTGAACTCAGCGAGATATTGACCTAAACCACCATCGCCAGAGACTGACACAATCGGTCGCTCCTGACCTGCGGCTGCCCAAGCCCCCATGGCTGCCGGGAAGGCAAACCCAATCGAGCCGAGATAGCCAGACATCAAGACAGACTGGGCCTGACATTCAAAATAACGGCCAAAGGAATAGGTGTTGTTGCCCACATCCACGGCAATGACGGCATTGGCGGGCACATGGCGGGTCATGGCAGCAAAAACACTGGCAGAATTAACTCCTTGTCCACGGTCGTCGGCTTCGCGGCGGGCTTTTTCGGCTCGCCAGATGGCCCAGCGGTCTGCAATTTGCGATCGCTGATCCTCCGTCTCCACGTTTCCGACCAACGCCGCCTGCAACTGCGCCACAACAACACTAATTTCACCCCACACAGGCACCTCCACCGCATGGAACTTACCCAGGGCCAGCGGGTCAAAATCCACCTGAATAATCGGCTTACCAGGATAGATACCCGTATGATTTGAGAACGAGGCTCCCAAGACAAGCAGAACATCCGCTTCATTCATAAACCAGCTGGCAATGGGGGTTCCACTACGTCCCAAAACACCACAACCTAAAGGATGGTGATCGGAAATTAATCCTTTGCCTTTGAACGTGGTCAGAATTGGAGCCCCTAACGTTTCTGCTAACTCAATGACCGCAGCCATATTAAAACGGGCACCGTGGCCAACAATAATCACCGGTCGACGAGATTTTTGCAATGTATCCATGGCCTTTTGCAACGACTCCGGTGGTGGCGCAATGTGTAACGGAGTCATCCGACCAATGGGATCTGAGGCAGGCACATCGACCGCTGTCTGCACCTGAATCTCATCAGGGAAAATCAGATGGGAGACATCCCGCTTGAGCAGAGCATGCTTAATGGCCAGGGTCATCAGCTCAGCGTGTCTGCTATTGCTTAGAACTGTATGACTCCAGGCCGCAACGCCACTAAAAGCCGCTGATAGATCACACTCCTGAAAATTGCCAGTGCCCAACACTTGGGTATTGACCTGCCCGGTTAGGGCCAATACGGGCGCACGATCAACCTTGGCATCCCACATACCCGTCAGTAAATTTGTTGCACCAGGACCCGCAATGGTTAAACAGGCGGCAGGTTTGCCCGTTAGTTTGGCATAGGCCGAAGCTGCAAACGCCGCTGCCCCTTCATGGCGAATACCGATATAACTGAGATTTCCCTGAGTTTCTTGGCGACGCATGGCATCTGCCAGACCCAAATTAGAATGGCCCACCATGCCAAACACATGGGTCACGCCCCAGTTCACCATGGTTTCTACCATTACATCGCTAACGGTACGAATGTGGGGCTGTTCAATGTCTAACCCCACATACACACCATCTGAACGCACATCTACGGGAAAGGTTGCTAAGGCATCATCCACTTCCAAAGCGCCAGGTGGTGCCCCCGTTAACGGGCAATAGTCCCAGCCATGCCAGGGACAACGCAACAGACCATTCTCAATGGAGCCTTCACCCAGTGGACCACCCTGGTGAGGACAGCGGTTGTCTAAAGCACCATATTGGCCCTGGTAGTGGGTGAGGGCCAGGCTTTTATGACCAGCTACAACGGTTTTAACTCGGCCTTCAGGTAACTCATCTAGATCTAGAACGCGATACCACTGTGTTGTGACATCAGGCATGGTCGTTCTCCTAAAATCTTCGAGCAGGGAGATTATTGCAAGTGTTTATGAGAACTCCCTAAACAAGCAACAATAAAGTTGTGTAAAGCGCTGTCCCCGTGGCAAAGGAAAAGAAACAGCTTTGTTTTTCGTCGGGCAGCTCTCGTTTCAAAATGTTGAGAATGATGCTGCCAGCCAGGAAGGACCAAACAGCTAGAATTCCGGCTTCACTGAGGTGGAGGGAGCGGCCTGCGATCGCACCCACCATAATTGCAGCTGTCAGCAGCCAACGACCATATTTGTCATAAGGAGCCTGATGATGCTCCCGTAAGCCATGGTCAATAATATAAAAGTGCAGGGCGATGGCGGCAAAAAATAATAGACATTGCAGCAGTGTGTGGTTAGCCAGCTCTTGCAGTAAGTAACCAACAACCATATTGAGAATCGCAAACGCCGCAATGTGAATCCAGAAAACAGGATTCTGGGTGCTGTCCTGGTTGTTCTTAGTTTTGTTATGCAGGCGAGATTTAAGTGCCAAAATATCTAACCCATAAAACACCAACAAGCCCAACAGCGCCAGTATGTAAACATGATTTTCCACATACGCAACCCATGGAATATTAGAGTGCGTTATCGTCTCTTGAGCATGACTTAACTCGGGAAAAACCTCCAAAAAGACATAGCCAATAGATACTCCGCCCGCAAAGGACATCCAGCGAAATTCAGGAATGAAGGAAAAAATATTTAATTTAGAAACAAACGCATGAATAAATGCTAGGCCAACCGCTAACGCAAACCCTGGTCCAGTCATAATAGGTCTCTAACTCTAAAAAATGAGCGTTCTTTTGACAATAGTGATACAAAGGGCAGCACTGGCATGACATTACTTACCTAAATTTACTTTTAGACACATGAATTGCTAGCCATCAGGCAAATACAACAAGGCTCCTCAAATGGAGAGACATTATGTCCCATGGCTTCCCCGACTAGCTAAATGCTTGGCGGCACAAATGCCATCATCGCCACTTCCACCCCTACCCACTAAAACAACAATCTGGGTCTGTCGCCATTGTTCTTTCAGACATGAAATCGCCTATGGAGAAAGGTTTCAACCTGCATTTTTCATCATTGACAACAGATGAGAATCCGTTGCTTCAACAGCCATGGGAGCAACTGCAATCATTTTTTCTGTTGTAACAGCAGGCACCTCTAAGCCTCTATCTATAAAAATTTCAGCCCCATGGTGAACATCTCCATTGGTATAGTGCAATCTCTCATCTCTGAAACTGGCTGATTCATGATTCTAAAATCGCTAGCCCACGAATAACGTGATGACCAAATCTTACAAAGGCTTATTTCTACCTGCAAGATGTTTTTATCCTTCAATTCCATAGACAGCTTCTATGGAACGCCCCAATTAAAAGTCGGCTCTGTCGCTATTGGGTATAGTGCAACCTTTCCCTGGGTTCCATACGTCCTGCCCTTAACAGCCAACACCCTTGATTAATTCTTAAGGTCGTTAGATGACGTGAAAATCATTGATACCTTTATCCAGTAACCTCGTCGGACTGTAGCGTGATCCACGGTGTGGATATCTTCTATCTTCAGTCGAACTTGCTCCCATGGAAGATTTTTACCGCTATGACTTGTCTAGACAAGACTTAAATGTACGGGCGGCCCACTCATTATGTAGAGCAGGATGGATGCTAGTTGAAATCAACGGCGTTCTCAAAAATGGTTGTATCAGTGTGGAAAATTTTCAGAGAATTCAGGAGCAAGCAACCACGTTAGAAAAGCTACAGCGTAAATTTGGTCCCCCACCTAAATTGAGCCGGTCAACCGAAATTAACGTTACAAAAATCAATATTCACCAGAGGCCAACTCTGCTGGTAATGAACCGAGGTGTGGAAGAAGCCGCTTCTATTTTGAGTCACCATGGTTGGCATCTTGAGCAGATTCGCAGTGTGCTAAAACCCGCAATCCCCCCCTTAGACGACATCGGTTTTGCCCTCCTCCACGACCTCCAGGTCGAAAATCACCGTAGTCATCGCCCACGGCTCACCCCGCCCCACCCGTCCCCCCGTAGAAACGCTGCGGCGACCACACTCAAAGCCTTCACCCTCTTGGTTTGGCTGGGAGGACTAATTTTTATAGGAGTTTCATTAATCCTTCACGTGCTATGAAGTTTCTCAAAGGTCATTTTAGGTGGAACTACTGTTCTCTGAACCAGTCATTTATATGTAGTCATAGGGAGGCATATTTAAAACCTGATTAGTTTGAGGTTTGGATATAGCTACCCTGCTAATTAACCCATAGCAGGCATACACCGTCGAAGAAGGGCTCTCGACTCAGACCAGCGTATCTACCTAGCTATGTAGCTGAAGAATCTAGGGGTATATGAAACACGTTCAGCATGATGCCTTAGAGCAAGCAATCGATATTAGAGCCGCTCGTACATTGTGTAGAGACGGCTGGTCCTGTGAGCAGATCAATGCAGTCTTAAAGAACATTGACATCAGCCACCAGCAATTTGAAACGATCCAAGCCCAATCCAGGGAACTGGACGAGCTACAACAGGTGTTTGGGCCACCGATTAACTCTTTGCGTTCTGAGCATGCTGAACCGAGTCAATCGGATCTGGATTTTTTAAATCGTGGTCCCGATGCGGCGGCCTCAGTCCTGCGGGAGAAAGGCTGGAACAGTTACGAAATTGACCTGGTTATCCGAGAATCCATGTTTGTGCCGTTAGAGGAGTCCAAACTGGCCCCTCAACAGCCTGCCTATGTTAGCTACCCGACCACCATACCGGTGTTTCCAACCCAGAATCCGAATGGCTATGCCCTTGGATATCCTGATGGTGGCATTGCTGCTGCAGCCACTCTCAGCGATCGCAGTCACTTTCACAGAACTAGCAGTGGTACCTTGAGACGTGACATTTTTATCCTGACCTTCATGGCAACCATCGGCCTAGTCATGGTATTCACGCTGCTGTAACCGCTAAGAAGCAGTCAAGACGTTACCGAGCACTTCCTATCAAGACTCGATAACAAATTCATCAAAACGATTGATGGGCAAACATTCTTCCACTTCAAGCTGCCTGACGCTAGCTCGTTCAGGCCCTTTTTTTGCCCATTCAATCAAGGCCTTTAATTGCTCATCAGAACCATCCGCCACAATTTCTACCGTATGGTCAGGCTTATTGGTGACATAGCCTGTCAACTTTAATTCTTGTGCTTTTTGGCGTGTGTGATAACGAAAGCCCACACCTTGCACCCGTCCATAAACCGTAATCTTTACTCGTGACATCTAAGGGGTGAACTAATTTATGCCCCCATTTTGTATCAAATCGTAATACTTTTTTAAGGTTTATTAAGAGCTAAAATTTTTGTCACCAAGGTATTTGTTTTTGTCTATATCTAGGACATTTACGTTGACAAAAGCATGGTGTTATAGGTATTTTTACTCATTGCCTCTACAACTTGCGCAGCGGCTTCTTTGACCACATCCACACCTGCACCAGCACGACAGCTATGGTCAGTTAAGTGTCGTTTCCAAGCCCGACTGCCTGGCTGACCATGGAAGAGCTGTAGCATATGGCGGGTAATGGAATGTAGCTTTGTGCCCTGTTCAGTCCAGCGAGCAATATAGGGCAGCATGGCAGTCACTATTTGATGGCGAGTCAAGGGAGCATTGGCTGCATAAATATCTCGATCGGCAACGGCAAATAGGTAAGGGGTATCGTAGGCAGCGCGACCAATCATCACAGCATCCACTTGCTGTAGATGGGTGTCAGCCTCTTCTAGGGTTTTGATACCGCCATTGATTTCAATCCACAATTCGGGATGCTCTTGCTTAAGACGGTAAACATCGTCATAGCGTAGGGGGGGAATCGTGCGGTTGTCTTTGGGGCTCAGTCCCTGGAGCCATGCTTTACGGGCATGGACGGTAAAGCGATGACAGCCTGCTGCCATTACGGTGGTCACAAATCTGACCATGTCTTCGTAGCGATCGCAATCATCAATGCCAATGCGGTGCTTCACCGTCACCGGAATATCGACCACAGCCTGCATCGCCGCGACACAATCCGCCACCAACTCTGGCTGCGACATTAAACAGGCCCCAAAGTTACCACTTTGCACCCGATTGCTAGGGCAGCCCACATTCAGGTTGACCTCGTCATACCCCAGATCTTCAGCAATCTGCGCACACTTGGCCAAAAGCTGAGGGTCATCGCCCCCAATCTGCAAAGCAAGGGGTTTTTCGAGGGGATCGAACCCCAGAAGCTTGGTGCGATCGCCATGGAGAATCGCCTGAGCCGTAATCATCTCGGTATATAGCAGCGTTTTTTGCGTAATCTGCCGCATGAAATAGCGAAAATGACGATCCGTGCGGTCCATCATGGGAGCCACACTGAGAGGGTGCAGACGTTGGGACGGTGGGTCAAAACTCATCACTCATCTCCCTGCTTTTCCAAATACGCTTTTGCCTTTTGCGGCTGGCCCCAAAGCACGTGTTCATGCTTATAAATCACCATGCCTGGGCGAGCGCCTTTAGGTTTATAAACATGTTTGGGTTTGGTGTAAACCACCGGCACCTGCTCCGACTGACGGGCTCGACTAAACCAGGCCGCAATATTGGCTGCCATGCCCAGGTCTTCATCACTGGCTTCAGCACCAGGCTCTAAACGCAGCAACACATGGCTACCCGGAATCTCTTGAGTATGTAGCCATAGATCATAGTCATTGGCCGCTTTAAATGACAAAGCCTCATTTTGGTTATTGTTGCGTCCCACCCATATTTCAGTCCCGCTAGGAGTTTGGCATCTATAGAAATTGGGCAGTTTCTCTTCCCGTCCCCGTCCCTGTTGTTTCCATTGGCGTTGGTGCGGATCGGCTATATAGTCCTGTTGCACCAACTCATCTCGAATTTCTTCAAGGGCGGCGAGATCGTCAGTCATGGTGTATCGAGGGGTTTGACTGAGGGCGGCTTCTACCTGTTCAAGATAATGCAGCTCCGTTTCTACCTCTGCGAGCAAAGGCATGACGGCCTGACGGGTGCGCTTTAATTTTTGATGTCGCTTATATAATGCTTGGGCATTTTGCACCGCATTTTTTTCGGGGTTTAGTGCCAGAATAACGGGTTTGCCCGAGTCAAAATCCTGAAGTTGGATTGATGTCATACCCGGTCGCCACTCATGCAGATAAGCCATCAGCAAATCTGCCTGCACACGATGGCCCTCGGCCTGGTCAGAATCATCTAGCCGCTGATGGAAATTAGCCGCTTTCTGCCGCAGTTTTTTCGTTAGACCTTTTATCTTTTGAGTGAGTTGGTGATGGATCTGCGTAAATGTCTGCTGGTTGAGCTGCGTCGTGTAGTAATCATCTAACAGCTGTTGGATAGAACCAGAAAACCCTGGTGATGATTGCGTCCAGCCCAACACCGTGTACCCCTGATCGACATGGGCTGGTTGAAAGTCATTTTTCCCTAGACATTGAAGCCAGCGTTGCCATTGCAAATAGAGTTGCTGCCAATCATCAGTTGTCAAACTATCGGTGGTTTGATTTGGGTCTAGACCAGCTGCTCGGCTTAGTTGTTTTGCTAACGCTGTACTTAGACCGCTATAGCTTTTCACCATCATTTTGCTGAGCTTGCCAGGCACCAGGCCAATCCGTTCTTGCCAGTCAGTGCATGGCTCGTCTAAACGGGGCAACGTCCCCACAATGGCCGGCGGTGGCTTGTATCGCCCCCCTGTGCGGATAGTGCGAACACTTGATTGCTGCTCATTCACCTGGTGTGCAGCGGTCACAATTTCCTGATGGGCATTGGTCAACAAAACATTGCTGTACTTACCCATAATTTCCACATAGAGATGCCATTCTGCAGGCTCATCAGGACGCCGAGCGAATTGCAGATCAACAGCACGCTCCCAAGGGGCAAGAAAATTAATCTTCGTTAAGGCAAGTCCACTGAACTGATGTTTCAGTTGCTGACTAAAGGTAAAGGTGTCAGGCCGTTTTGGAGGAGCCATCCCAATGTGGATACGCGCCGCCTGAGGATGCCAAGAAATTGTCAGCCATCCACGTCGATTAAATGTCCGCAGTCCAAGACAAACAGTATTACGATCTCGTTGCACAACTTGTTCACAGCGAGCAGGCAACCATTCGGAAGAAAATTCACTACAAATGGCTCTAAGGGTTGTTATATCAACCGGTTGCACTCTTTATCCTCTGTTATCAGCAAATTTGGATATTTTTGAAAGATTTACCCGTTTTTTATTCAAGCTCCTTAAGAAGCGAGCACACTGGAGGTCAGTAAATCCATGAAGAATTCGTCATTCTCAATCATTAGGCCTCATTTTTCTCATGTTTAATTCCTATTTTTTTAGTTAACATTTCGGTACTAGGATTTAGTCATTTACGCACTTAAACGAGCGCATTATTAAGCATGGTAGCTGTTGCTGCTTTTGCAATTTTGTGCTCTAGATGCTTGCTTTTGAACTTATGGATATTAAGCTTATCAACATTGGCTTTGGCAATATCGTATCTGCCAATCGGGTAGTTGCCATCGTTAGCCCCGAATCTGCACCGATCAAACGATTGATTGGCGATGCCCGCGACACAGGACAACTGGTTGACGCCACCTACGGCAGGCGTACACGGGCCGTGATCGTCACCGACTCAGACCATGTGATTTTGTCAGCGCTACAGCCTGAGACTGTTGCCAATCGTTTCATGATTAACAAGGAAAACGGTGATTGACAGGCAAATGGCGGCTAATAATCCTACCTTATTGAGCAATAAAGCCTTGATAGAGACTTGAGCGGTTTACACTAGAGACATTCGTAATGGCAAAAAAATCGCATTTTGCAGATGTCCGTTAATTCCGCTCGTCCTCCCGCCTTAGACAAAATTGTCAAACGTTTTCAACGGATTCAAGACCCGCGACGTCGCTACGAGCAGTTGTTGTGGTACGCCAAACGTCTAGAGGGTTTTCCTGAAGATGCTAAGACACCTGAAAATAAGGTAAAAGGCTGCGTCTCACAGGTTTACATCCTTGCCAATGCTGATGAAGAGGGCAATGTTTGTTTTCAAGGTGATTCAGATGCACAAATTACGAAGGGTCTGGTCGCCTTATTGATTGAGGGTCTCAAGGGAATACCACCTCACGACATCGTGCAGTTGGAACCCGACTTTATAAAAGAGACCCAACTGGATGTGAGCCTCACGCCATCGCGAGCCAATGGGTTCTACAACATCTTTAAAACAATGCAGCAGAAGGCGATGGCGCTAGCGAATGAATAACCTACTGTAGGGGCGTTCCATGGAACGCCCCTACAGTATTAAGAATAGAAATCCGTAGCAAATTCATCGCTGTAGAAGTCATCTGGATCTTCTTGTTGGTTTTCCTCAGTTTTAGGTGCTGTAAGGCCAAATGCAGCCAGTACTCCTGCATTTTCAGCGGCGGAGTCTAGCACATTGGCCTGAAGCTCATGCCATATCGGGGCTGCTGTGAGTAACAGTCGCCGACCTTGGGGCGTGGCCTTGAGGAACTGACTCCGTTTGTCTTTGCCAGGCCCAATCTCAATCCAACCATGTTTCTGCATGCGGTCAATGGTGCGGCTAATGGTGGACTTTTCCATGCCGAGCATTTGCCCTAGCTGGCCAGGGGCAATTGGCCCCCGACTAATAATTGTGGCTAAGATGTTGAGCTGATTAACGGTTAAGCCTAAGGGGCGCAAAGCCTCGTCATAGAGACGCGTAACCATACGATTGATTTGTCGTAATCGCATGGCAATACAGTGATTGGTCATCTGACGAGCAATTTCTTTAGGGGTACCGTAGGTTGCCGCCATGGTTAAGTCACACTTCACTAGTTGTATATTCAACTATTTAGCACTTAAACTCGTAAATTACATCAGTAGCCAGCACATTAGGCTGAAAAGCTACGATTTACATCACAACATTTTTCTTAATAATCAGTAAGATTTAGAAGTACGTAATCATGGCGGGACCCTATGGACATCCTCAATGCGAGTATGGCTGACAGTCTCTGGATTGGTTTAATTGTGGGGCTGGCGTCTCTAGTGCAGAGCCTGACAGGGTTTGGGTTTGCCCTGGTAGCAGTCTCATTGCTGCCATTTTTTATGGACCTACAGCTGGCGGTGACTTTAGTGATCGCCGTGGGGCTGATTGGCAACGTCGTCCTCTGGTGGTACTACCGGGAGAATTTTGAATGGTCCCGGATCATACATTTATCGGTGGCTGCCCTGGTGACAATTCCAGTGGGCGTTATGGGCCTGCATTATGTCCCAGAGCATTTGGCGCTACAGGCGCTCGGTGTTCTGGTTTTGGCCTATGTTGGTTACTCATGGCTACAGCTATCGCTACCAGAACTGACCGGACGCCCCTGGGCCTATGCCTTTGGTGCAGCCTCGGGCGTCTTGACAGGGGCCTTTAATATTGGTGGGCCGCCGATTGTGATCTATGGCAACTGCAATCAGTGGAGCCCTGAGCAGTTTAAGGGCAACTTACCGGGGGTGTTTTGTGTGCTGTCGTTGGTTGCGATCGCAACCCACATCTGGCAAGGCGATTTCAGCGCCGCCCTACTCACCCAGGTAGAATATGCAGCACCGTTCTTTGTCGCAGGTTTAGGCCTCGGGATTTGGCTATCTAAATATATTGATGCCGCTAACTTTCGGCAGATTGTCCTCGTGCTACTGGGGGCAATTGGCTTAAAACTGCTGATTTAATTATCTGACCCTGGTGCTGGTGGAGCCTCAGGTGTAGGCTCCTCGGGTGTAATATCAATGGTTTCGTCGGTGATCACTTCCACCTCAGGTAGTTCCTCAGGGATTGCATCCTCCGTGAGATCTTCTTCACTGAGCTCGCCATCGTCGGGGGGCTCAATTTCCACCGGAGCAACATCAAAGGGAGGATTATCCTTGAGTTCCTCCCTTAAAGAGTCCCCCAGGGTGGGCTCAGTCTCTTCAGCCTCAGCAGTGTCCTCTGGGGTACGGTCTAAACTGAGCTTGGCCACCTCACCTCTAAAGTAGGCTTCACGGTATTGAAGGGACTCCGAAAACGCCAGCCCTGCACGAAAAGCAACCAAAGCATTGTCGCGATCATCAATGCTCAGGTATAGCTGCCCCAGGCGGTCATAGGCCTCTAAAATGCCGTGCTGGTTATACGCTTGCTGCTCAGCCCTGACCAGCAGGTTATACATGGTGAGCGCTTCATTGGTCAGGCCTTGCTCGGCATACAAATCGCCCAAGTCTTTCAGCACAGTACTCACATGACCATACAGCTGTAGGCTCTGGGCCGTCACGTAGGCCAGGTTGTAATACTGCAGCGCCTGGGGATAAACCCCAATGGCTCGAAAATTACGAGCCATATCAATTTCTAGGGGGGGTTCGCGATCATTTTGAGCCGTCGTTCTATACAGTCTTAGCAACTCGGTTTGCACCGGCAGTGCTTGGGCATAGTCTTTGGCTTGCTGATAGCTATAAATCAGCTCCTTCAAATATTGCGTATGCTCCAGGGTGTTGCCTTGGATGTCAGCCCTGTCAATTAACTGGGTATATAGCTGAGCCGCATTATCAAAATCAAACCACTGTAAATAGTGGGCCGCCAGCACCACCACCCACCCCTGCTGAGTCAGCGTATCCGCTGCGGTCATGTCGATCAGTTGCTGATAAATCTCCGTGGACGTGTCCCGTATCCGCAACGTCTGAGCAATCGTCGCAATGGTTTCCACCCGTTCTAAGGTGGCCGATTCCTTTTCTGCTTCCCAAATCCGCTCCAGCCGCACCGACATTAAACGGACCTCTTGCGATCGCTGCGAATTCCAAGCCTGCTGACCAATACGGCTCAACGCTTCCAATTCTGCTTCAAGGCCAAATACACGACGTAGTTGCACCTCGCGCATCCATAACTCAAACGCTTCATCAGGCTGTTCCGCCAGCAGCAGTGCCCGCGCTTCAGCATCCAGTTGAAATAGCGCCAGTTCCAGAGCGTAAAGTTCTAGAGGACTCAGGGGACGGTCCACCACCGCCGTCGGTAGCAACGGATCCCGTGGTTCCTCCTCCAACGGATCACTCAGAAATGCATCCAGCAGCACCGGGTCTAAACGCTGACCATAGGCTGGCAACGACATTAATGTAAGGACAGCTAAACTACCCGCTAGTCGCTGGCCCAAGCATCGAAACCAATGCCGCTTTCGTAAACTAAAATAAACACTCATTTACAGAACTTTGTACTTACGCTGCTTTGCAACCGTGAGCGGTCGTCCGTGCTGTAACCTTAAGATCTTGTGTAAATCTTTTGTCAGCAGGCCTTTGCTGGCTGTCTAACCATAAAACAAATCTGTTAACTATGTCCCCAAATGTAGCAACCCGCACTATTCGGATTGGTTCTCGTAAAAGTCAGCTTGCCCTAGTGCAAACCCACTGGGTGCAGGGTGAGCTACAAAAACGCTTTCCTGAGATTAACTTCGAAGTTAAAACTATGGAAACCCAAGGGGACAAAATTCTCGATGTCTCCCTTTCTAAAATTGGCGACAAGGGCCTCTTTACCCAAGAACTTGAGGACGACATGCTCAACGGCACCGTTGATTGTGCCGTTCATTCTCTGAAAGACTTACCCACTCGCCTACCCGAAGGACTAATGCTAGGCTGCGTGACCGAGCGAGAAAACCCCGCCGATGCCATGGTTGCCCACGAGAAGCATGCGGGTAAAAATCTGGATCAGCTACCTGAAGGCGCTGTCATTGGGACGTCTTCCTTACGTCGTCTCGCCCAGTTGCGTCATCACTACCCGTCTTTCCAATTTAAAGATATTCGCGGCAACTTAAATACCCGTCTACGTAAACTCGATGAAGGCCAGTACGATGCCATTATCTTGGCTGTCGCGGGCTTAAAGCGTCTGGACATGGCTGATCGCATTCAGCAAGTGGTTCCTGCCGATGTTTCTCTGCATGCTGTGGGTCAGGGTGCCCTGGGTATCGAGTGCCGCAGCGGTGACGACGATATTCTGGCGGTTATTAAAACACTGGAGCATTTACCCACTGCCCAGCGTTGCTACGCAGAGCGCGCATTCCTGCGGGAGCTAGAAGGTGGCTGTCAGGTCCCCATTGGTGTGAACACCGTGATTGAGGGAGATACTCTCACACTGACCGGTATCGTCGCTAGCCTGGATGGTCAGACAGTGGTGAAGGATGAAATCTCAGGTCCTGTGACGACAGCGGATGAAATGGGAACTACTTTGGCTAAGCGAGCTAGAGATGCCGGTGCCCAAGCAATTTTGGATACGATCAACGCTGAAAACCGTTAATTGCGCATTCGTCCATAGTCGAGCGGTCTACATTCTTAGGGGCGTTGCCTGCAACGTCCCTAAGAATTGATTGGTTTACTTGCCCTTCCGTAGGCTTAAACACTATGCACAAATCCAATCCCCCTCTAGACTTGATCCCGTGGAAGATGGGTTTTTCATCGGGGCAATAGGAACGCGATGCGAATTTTATTTGTGGCAGCAGAGGCCGCACCTTTAGCAAAGGTCGGTGGCATGGGAGATGTGGTCGGCACATTACCCAAAACACTGCGCGCCATGGGGCACGACGTGCGCATATTTATGCCCTATTACGGCTTTATGGGAGACAAGGTAGGGATCCCCGACGAGCCCACCTGGTGGGGGTATGCCATGTTCAATGCCTTTGCAGTGTACGAAACCACACTGCCAAAATCAGAGGTCCCGCTATACCTATTTGGTCATCCTGCCTTTGATGGCAATGAAATTTACGGCACTCCAGACGAAGATTGGCGCTTTACCTTCTTTGCTAACGGTGCTGCCGAATTTTGCTGGAACCATTGGAAACCCGATATCATTCACTGCCATGACTGGCACACGGGCATGATTCCAGTCTGGATGCATCAATCCCCTGAAATTTCCACTGTATTTACCATTCACAATCTGGCTTATCAAGGCCCCTGGCGCTGGAAACTCGACAAAATCACCTGGTGTCCCTGGTACATGAAGGGTGACAGCACCATGGCAGCCGCCCTACTATATGCCGACCGGGTGAATGCCGTTTCTCCCACCTATGCTCAACAAATCCAAACCAAAGAATACGGCGAGAAACTAGAAGGACTGCTGTCCTATGTCAGTGAGAAACTGAGCGGCATCGTCAACGGTATTGACCTCGATGAGTTCAACCCTGAAACCGATGCGCAAATTACCCAGACCTATACAGCAGAAACCTTAGAAAAACGCGCGCTCAACAAAGAAGCCCTCCAGAAAGAAATGGGCTTAGAAGTTAACGACGGGCGTTTTCTCATTGGTCTGGTTAGCCGGTTAGTCGAGCAAAAGGGTATCGACCTAATTTTGCAGACGATGGATCGATTTTTGGCCTATACCGATGCACAGCTCGTACTTTTGGGCTCTGGAAACCGCCATTACGAAACACAGCTTTGGGAATTATCTAACCGTTTCCCCGGTCGCGTCTCAGTTTATTTGATGTACAGTAGCCAGCTAGCCCAAAAAATCTATTCTGGCGCTGATGCCTTCCTAATGCCATCAAAATTTGAGCCCTGCGGCATCAGTCAAATGATTGCGATGCGCTATGGCTGTGTACCGATTGTGCGGCGTACAGGTGGCCTTGTGGATACCGTTAGCCATCACGACCCCGTCACTGGCACTGGTACCGGCTACTGTTTTGACCGCTATGAGCCGTTAGATTTGTTTACCTGTATGGTACGTGCCTGGGAAGGCTTCCAGTACAAGCCGTTCTGGAAAAAACTACAGCAGCGGGCCATGGCAGAAAACTTTAGTTGGGAAAACTCTGCCCTGGAATACATCAAACTCTATAGCGAGATCAAGGGAATAGCTGCTGAAAGTCAAATCCCCACTGAGTATGGCGGCCAGTTGGCAATCAAGCACAACTAAGCCGCCGATTTGGTTATGGCTGCTCCGAGCATTAGTACCCATATCCATCAAGCTGGAGCAGTGTTGTTGATAAATGTCTAAAAACACTAAACATCGTCGCGAACTATATCAGTGCTTGTTGTCGAATCCAGGCAGCTCTCGACAAGATTGAGCTGCCAATCTCTCGCATCTGCCCAGTTAAGACTGTCGTAATTCAGCATCCAGTTTGTTTTCCATTTCAGCTAATTTTTTGGCAAAGCGTATCCGATGACGACGAGACACCTGCTGCTCAGGGTCAATGCCATCAAATGTGGGCGGAATCCAGGCACGGACCACCAATAAAGTCCCCAACACGAGCAGAAAAGAACAGGCAGCCATGACCTGCACCCACGGGGTTTCCAAAATGCCCCGCACAATGATTTCCCGCAACACTGACACAATCGAGACTTCCACCGCCACACCAATAGAAACACGGTGCTCTTTCAAGTAGATAATCAACAACCGAAACAGTTCTACCAGGATCAGCAGGAACAATATATCGGCGGTGACCTGAGGGAAATTCAAAGGGGGTAACAGTGACAAAAACATCTCTCGTAGCTGCATCACCATAAAGCTAAACAAACCAATGCAGAGAGAAATCACAATCAAGTCTTGTATCAGCTCTAAGAAGCGTACAACGTGGGTGCCACTGAACCAGCTACTCCAGCGAGGGGACTTTGATGCCGATAAGGATTCCATAATAGTTAGAAGGTAAATGGTCAGGCGAGCGAAGCAGTCTTAATCCCAGATATAACGACAGATTGCCGGGAACCGTTGGATCAGTACTGCGAACTGTCGCGTAAACGCCCAGATTCTTGAAAGGATGAGTACCAACCAGTCAGCTTAACCACAGGAGCTATCTGCTGGAATGGTTGATAGGTTAATTCCTATGATTAGCGGTTTATCATGATTTGTAAAATGTCAATCTTAAAATCAATTGATAATATTTTCTTATAAAAAGATGTCTAGACTATTTGTCAGACAAATACTTCAAACGGATAAGCCCCAGCGCCCCTACGACTGTGGTGTGGCAATACTGCTGTTTTCACAGTTCGTAATTTGTTCTAACACTAGTTTTAAGTCATCTTGATCGCCCTGCTGAATCTGTTGCATCATTGAGATGTTGACCAGTTCCATGCCTAAACGCACCCAGTAGGCACCGGTAACAGATTCAAAATCAATCGGGGGCATTTGACTAGAATAGGACTGTTTTAGATCCAGAGAAAGCTTCTCACTCAGCGCACGAATTACATGCTGGCGATGGGGTTCAGCCTGGTTCAGAATGTCATCCATAGGCCGGGCCAAAACCTCAGCAATCTTGTCTTTGCTGGCTTGTTTTTGCAACCACACTTCTAAGGTAGACACGGGCCAGTCAGTGGTCTCTTCATCAACTTTTGCAAAGGCGTGGGCTTCAGCATAGGAGACTGTTCCGTCGATATTATAGTCAGCCGATGCCACTGGCTGGCCTACACGGTCAACACCGCTTAATCCAGCAAAAAAGCTAGAGCTGTAATCACGATAATCGGCCTCATTCACTGCGGGCGTGCAGCCCACCGATGGCCGCTCAGCGACGGTGGCAAAGAAACCACAGCGAGTTTGTAAAGCAACAGGATTTTCAGGATTACCCTGTTCATAAATGAGATTAGCAAAGGATCCTGAAAAACACTGGGCCATCATTGCCACAAAGGGTTGATCGGATGATAGCTGATCGAGCCAACCGCCCAGTTGTTGCACTGAAACCAATTTCTCTTCCCAGAGAATCATCGCATTGTTATCGGGATTCTCGCTGTTATAAGCACCATGGCCAGTGAAATAGAAAAATGCTGGGCATGGTGAAGACTTATTGGCTAAATCGTCAAACCATTTTTGAGCATTATCAACGGTGGCAGCACCATCCAGACTGTCAATTTCTGGAGGCTTAAACTGCTCTTGCCCGACAAGGTTGATGTAGCGAACGGTGGGCTGACCATCATTGCCGTTAGCAAAATATTGGCGAACACTGCTGATGTCAATTTTGAGGGTATTGAGAGTGCGTTGAAAGTAACGTACGTTTTTCTCCAGGGCAATTTCGTTGTAGTAAGCAGCCCCACCCCCAGCTAACACCAAAAATTCCATGGGCACAACGACTGCCTGCGCCACCGATGGGGCATTCTCTGTATATGCCTGTTTTCTCCAGCCCACCACCAAACCAATGGCAATACCCATGAGGCTGGTCGTTAACAGCTGAGTCAGAAACGGGAATTTGCGCATGGGGAATGCCGATGTACCTTGCCTTATTTTAGACAAGGTTTCTGCTTCATTGGTGGCATTCACAAGCCATTATCCTGACCAGGCACTCCTCAGGGGGATGCTCCTACCGATTTCCATGATTACAATGGGAAAGATTTTTGGCTCATTTGCCGTCGCAACCGCCAACCTATGCATCAACTTGTCACTACAGCCCTTGAAGCCCAGGATTATCGTCGTGCCAGTCAATTGCTTAAGCAGTGGCGTAAGGCGGCTCCTAAAGATCCGTTTATGTTGCTATCGATCGGGCGATTGCACGAAGGCACACTACAGTGGGATGCGGCGGAGAAAACCTATCTCACCTTTCTCAAACGGGTGAATAATCCTAAGCTCATGGGACAGGCTCGTGCCGGATTAAAGCGTGTGCAGCAAGCACGGGAGGCTAGCCGTCAAGCAGCTCTCAATGAAGCAAAGGCGGTGCTGGGCAGTGATGAGCCAGGGGTACTGGTGATTACACCACCGCAGGATGCTAAGCAAGCGGCCATGGGACTCGCCGACGTTTTACGCATTGACCCGTATATGGCAAGACTGCAGCTACCTAAGCGGGGCATGCGATTGCAGCGCAGCGGCCCCATTGGAGAAATGCAATATTACGGTGAGGCGTTGCAGGCGGTAGGTGTGCCAACGTTATGGTCAACCATTGACGATCTAAAAACTGTGCAGGTGTTTCAGATTAAGCATTTTCGCGAGATCGCACCGGAACCAGTGATTGTATGCCAGAGTCCAACTGGTCAGATGGGCTCAATGCAGTTTGACTGGTCTGAGGTCACTCAAATTATTCGGGCTCAGCTGCCAGTCTTTGAGCGCATTACGGAAAAGGGACCTTGGGGTAAAACCAAGGACAAAGTGCAGGTTCAGGACTATGTCCAGGTGATGGATTTGCATGTACATGGGCGGAAGAGTATTTTGCGGATTTGCGATCGCACCTACGAATTCCGCAATAGCGTTGCCCTAGTGCCTGACCAAACGAATCTCACATCCACCCGCATTCGTTGGAATGGCCTCATGCAGCAAATCACCAGTACAACTGAATGCCCGGTGTGGGAAGACTTTAGCAACTTTGGCCAGGGCGCTTTAGAAGTGGTGCCCTTACTGCCCCATATGCCAGTTTATCTGGATCTACAGCGGCGTAAGCCTAGCGACTGGGATACCGCGTTTCAAATCTATACCGCCCTGATTTTCCGCCAGAAACCGGGGGCTACGGCCCAGGCGGAGGCATAACGCGGATACGTTCTAGCTGCTGGCTGATACGATTCAACAAATCAAAATCTGCTTCTGGCAAATCACCCCCTCGTCCAGCCCGGTTCTCTGCCTCCAAAAATGAGAATGCCTGGCGGAATGTGTGCCCATCCGCCTTAATCAGTGCATTCAAATGGCAAGGAATTATCTGCTCAAACGACAGCTGGGAGACTTCATCAGCCCAAGTTAAAACCACTTTTGCACACCGGTTAAAAATCAAAGACTGCAAAACCGGCGCAACCATCAATCTGCCATTCCCCCGCAGGCGTTCAAATGATCGCTGCCAGTGGGGGTGCCAATCAAAGGGATATAAACCAAAATAAGCCCGCTTAGACCGATCAGATGCCGTTTTAGCCGCCCGTAAAACCCGCCACCATTGAGGATCTTTAAGCGCATCGGGGCGAAAGTAGAAGGCAAACAAAACAATACGTTGCCAACCCTTACGGCGATTTTCAGCCGTATCTGCCAGGTGATCAGCAGCACTATCCTTGGCATGAAACAGCAGCGGATAGCTATCTAGCTGCACAATTGCTGGCGGTTCCGCTGGAATTGAAACCACCGAATCAGTCACTAGCAATGTTTTAGACGCCCGATGCAGCAGGGCTACTTCTGAAAAGGGACCAACCCCTAAATTGACGGGACCGAGCACACGGTAATCGAACTCATCACCAAAGGGAGCATCAGCAGGACTCTCAGGTAACCAATGGGTACGGCCCATGGGAAAGCCTAGCCAGCTGAGGGGTAAATTCAGCGGAAAGCTCCATTGATGTTTCGCAACATATACCTGAGCTGAAGGAAACTTGCGGGCAAAGGGTCCTACAAATACCTTGTGCTCTAACCCAGTGACGGTGGGCAAAATAATGTACTTTACATCGCCATGCTCAGCCACAAGCTCATGGACCAGACGAATACATTCGGGGGTAGGAGCAACGGGCGCATAGACTAGCAAACCTCCAGCAGCCAGCCGGATCACCGTCATGCGAATGGGCACCACCACATACAAGATGCCCTGCATTTGGTCAAAGGTCCAAACCTGGTTAGCGATTACCTCACGGCGCAGTGTGCGTCGCTGACCATAGGGATATAACGGCACCAGCGGCCACCATGGCCACGACCAGTCGGCGGAACGTTCAATTGCCCGCGAGTCAGACACACCCTCTCCTCCAGATTTAACGCTCAAGTTTTAGTATTTTACGACCCTGGCCGATCTAAGGTGATGAGAAAATCCTAAACTTGTTGACGGATAGTGGATTAAAGGGATTGTGATCCCCTGAGATCGGTAACGAAAGTTAGTAGGTAAAGAAAGTTAGCCAATTAGAGATGAAACTTATATGTGGGTGGATTTACAGTCGCTAAAATGACAGGCAGTGTGCGAGCTACCAACAGTCCATCACCAACGTAGTTCTTAAAACGTAGTTCTTACCATGGCTAACACCACTATTACACCCACAACAGCTTCTACACCACTAAAGGCACCATCATCAAAATCAGCATTTGAAACACAACTCCAAGCCGCACTCGAACATGCCCGTCGCCTCACTGAGATGCAAGGCCCCGAGAGCATTGAGGTAGCTCTTGCCTGGGAAACCGTCGAAGAACTGCAAACGGCGAAAGCGGGTCACCAAAAGGTCAATCCCACCATAGCCTTTGTTCGCTACTGTGCCGAGAATCCTGGCGCTGCTGAAGCTCGCGTGTATGACGTCTAAGGCATTAGACACCCGCACTCAGGCATTGCCTCTCTTCTAAATACGTACACTTTAAGTCCCTGCCCTATCGGTAGGGGCTTTTTATTATCCCCAACTTGAACATAACGCCTCCATAGAGTTATCTCACTGATTGACAAGAATAACAGTGACAAAAACAACGTTAACGTTTGTATCAGAGAAGAGATTTTCAAACATCGCCGGAATATTCTAAGGACATGGGTTGAGAAGCCCTAGTCATAACGAAAGGAGGTCTAATAATAGATATCTCAACAGAATCGTTTGACGGATCAAAGACAGCACCCAAACAACTCACTGATTCTCTTCTTACTGGTACTAGAGAGCTCTGTTTATAGTAGGCTCACCTGTTATAAAACAACTCTAAAAAGTCTTGTTAGATTTAGAAGAACTCTTCAGTTGATTGTTATGGGTGCTGTAGCACTTTAAATCTTTACTAGAGAATCATCCGATAGCCTCAGTCGTCGGACAGTAGCAACAAATATCCCTGGAGTCCTTTAGTGAACACCTCATCTGATCGTGCCACAGTGATCTAAGACACCAATCAGAAAAAATTGATAGTTATATAAGGAGACGGTGGGGGTATCCTGCAAAGGAGGGCATATGCTACATCTCGGCATATAGTGAACTCACAGGCAAAGCAAACTATGGAGTAACGTCCTATAGCGAACCCTATATCTAAGTAGACAGAACACTGTACTACTTAACCCTTTATATCTAACCCGAAGCCTCCATGAACCTTAGTGTTCGTGGGGGCTTCTTATATGGAAGTATAGGCAAGCTGCTCGATTAGTACGTTGTGGCTTAGGTTTGCCCAGGATCAAAGGGGGATGGGGGGATGGGAGGCTCATACTAAGGCTATCGATAACCTCCAGAAAGTTTTTGCCTTGATGCGCGTAATAAGTCCATTGTCCGCTGATGGAGCAGGGGGCTAGTCAGGGTTAACCAAGATTGGGTGCTGAGTGCATCCCGTACAACTGATACATAAAAGGGTTCAGGTACTTCTACCTGAACCCTTTTAGTTAGAGCTAACCTTTACAACCAAACAGCTACGAATGACTGGACGTCATATATTCAATAGCCATAGGCAATGGCCATGGGAAAAGTTTTTACCAACTTTTGCGACCGCCACCGCGATTTTCACGGGGCTTAGCTTTATTAACCTTTAGATCACGCCCCATCCACTCTGCACCATCTAGTGCTTCGATGGCAGCTTCTTCTTCAGAATCTGTACTCATCTCGACAAAACCGAAGCCGCGCATGCGACCGGTTTCACGATCAGTGGGCAGATGAACACTCTTGACTGTTCCATAGGCTGCAAATGCAGTCGTTAGATCAGCATCTGTAACGTCATAGGACAGATTGCCTACATAGATTGACATGGATTTTCTCCAAAACTTAGGGGATATGTAGAGGGAAGTTTCGAGAAGGGAAATGTCAATGGAAAAACGATAAAACTCGTTAATACTAAAAACAAAAGCTACCAACCGATCTTTAATCTCTGAGTCAATTATAGGCCATGGGACAGCACCTTGGATGGGTAAGGGACTGCGGCGGGTCAAAATCACTACTATCCTTGGCCTACATTACGCTCCCCACCTGCATTCACGCCTTAAACTGGGCTATCTGACTGAGCGCTACATGACACGACCAGGGCCGAAAATCCTTTGGTTTGCCAGTGGCATTTCACCATTTAGGCAACGGAGCTGCCCTTGACTCGTCATTTGTATTTTGATTGGAGCGTGGATTCTTAATCTGCGACGGAGTTATCTATTTCTAGACAGATAAACTCAAAATGAGCACTAGTTGATGCTACATCACACCATAGACCGAGTTCACTAACCAGAAACAAAAAACAACAACATTAACGTTTATATCCCAGAAGAGACATAAACCTCTCCTGGGAATATGCTGTATACATGAGCTGAAAAGCTTATATCCACAACAAAGGAGGTCAACAATCGATATCTCAATAGAATCGTTTGAAGGATCAATACCAGCATCCAAACAGGTCACTGATATTTCTTCTTGCTTGCGCTAGAGAGTCTTATTGATAGTGAAGAAGCTCTTCAAATAATACTCTAGAAAGTCTTGTTAAATGTAGAAGAATTCCTCAGGTAGATCGTTCTGGGTGCTGTTGTGTTTTAAAGCGTTGCTAGACCAATCGCCCAACGCTACACCTCACTGGGCAATGGCACAAAACAGGCGCTGAATCCTATAGTTAATACCCAATCAGTTTCATCCACAGTGATCACAGACACAAACCAAGGAAACTTGATGGTTGTGTAAACAGACGATGGGGTTATTCTGCCAAGGGATGGGTAGGTGCCATCTCGACATACAGTGAAGTCACAGGCAAAGCACTGTATGGCATAAACTCCTATAGCGAACCCCATATCTAAGTAGACAGAATACTGTACTACTTAACCCTTTATATCTAACTCGAAGCCTCCATGGGCCTTAGTGTTCGTGGAGGCTTCTATAGTAGCCGCGCAATCGTCAGTGCTATATGTTAATGCGTATAATTCAGCAGCAAGCTCCTGATCAAATTGAGTCATTATCATATTTTATTTTTTAATTGAAGTGGGCCTGATTCATGGATCACGCCCACTTTCTACTGATAAGCCTCTAACGCATGCCCGCGGACTGACTAGTCACTGAACACAAGTGCGGTGAGGACTGTTTAGCACTCCATAAGTTGCATCAGCAACCCTGATAATTCAATGTGTGTGTCAGCGGCCCCACTGAGGCTGTGAGCCGAGACTGCCATGATGTCCCATGGTAATTCATAGCTTTTATCGCAGAACAAGTGAGTTATTTTTGATGAGGCAACTTACAAATTACTACAATATGTAGCAATTTGCACTACACAAGGGCAGACACAAAAGAAAAAGGCTTCAAAGTTGGTATTTGACTAGTCGCCATTAGTGTGGGCTTGGTTACCGCATCCATTCTGGGTAACCAGGTCTATTACTTAGGTAAGCAGTCCTAGCCACGAGCCTGGTAGAGCAGGTGGTTAACATACTGTCTAGCTCTAGCATCAATCATTCTCTCTTATACCCTTAATAATTTCCTCCTCAAGTTCTGTATTGAGAGACTGAATTTGTTGGATAACATCAATGAGCTTTTGGCCTAATGGCGTTATGGAATATTCCGTACGAGGTGGTACTTCAGGAAACGAGTGTTTTTTTAAAAGGCCATATGCCCTTAACTTTCGCAGACGCTCTGCTAGGACTTTTTTCGAAATACCGTTGATATGCTTTTCCAGAGCCCCTGGCCGGATAACACCACTGCTCACTGCAAGCAGGACAGGTACGGACCATTTGCAGCCAAGAACATTTTCAAGTTTTCGAGCGCTACTTTGCATCTGTTATCTAATTTTTCTCTAGATAGTTCAATGAATTAAACCAAAAAGTGCCTACCCCACCAAAAAGTGCCCCCTTTCCTAGATGGTTTGCCTACGTTTAGCCTAAGCAATAGGCGCACATCGCCCAATACTTAACCTAGGAAAGAATCATGAGTAAGACAGCTACTTTTTATCATGCTGGTTGTTCAGTTTGCATTGCTGCTGAAAATAATCTAGCAACAGCAATAGATACGTCTCGCTACAATGTGGAGAGCGTACATCTCGGCAATGATCAATCCCGTATTGCTGAAGCCGAATCAGCGGGCGTCAAATCTGTACCCGCATTGGTGATAGACGGTGAAGCATTCCATATCAATTTTGGCGCTAGTTTGTCTGATTTGAAATAGCTAAAACGGGTATCTGCTTCAAGCACAATATTCTCTCCAAGAAAGTAGTTTAAAACACTTGAGTTTTCCAGTTCCCATTGGCTTTTATAACTATCAACAACAAGTAATAAATATCTACTCACCTCAGCGTGCAGTGGAAACAACACTTGAAGTTGATTATACCTGCCGATTAATCCCTTGGCTAGATAATCCCTCGGCTAGAAACGTAAGCTTATCAGTGGAATCGCTATGAATTCAGTAATTGAACCCTCAAAAACACAAACTGTCAAGCCCGACTCTTCAGCTGATATCTCTCACTCTCGGATGCTATTGGAGAAAATGGCCCATAATTGGCACCTTAGGTCCCAGGTTAGCCAAGTTAAAAAGAAAGTAGCATATGAGTCATCATCCGAGATGGCCTTCAACCCAAATCGAGAAGATTTTCGTTTAGATTTGCTACCATTTAAAGATCACCCGGATTTTTTAGCTGCACCTTCAGAAATTAGACAAAAAGTCCTTTCCTGTGGCTGGATTGCCTATAACGAAAAAACAATTGATATTGAATCCAAGGTAATTGCCCCAGCATGTAATCATATTCTCTATCGGGAAGTTCCAGGGGTAGATGATGAGACAAGCCAATTGATCGCTAGCGATACCTTAGTCGATGAAGCTTATCACATTCAACTGGTTGTGCATGCTTGCAATATCACCCGTGAACATCGTCAATTACAACACTTAAAATTACCAAGTTTTACCTTGGTAAGAAAGATGACGCAAGAAAAAGAACGCTATTCAGAACCATGGAAAAAGCTTCTTGTTCAGATGGCTACAGCTATTGTTTCAGAGGTTTTTGTTAGCGATTATTTGTCGCTGCTTGCGTATGATAAGGAGATCCAGCCTTTGAACCAGCTGACTGTTTATACCCACCTACGTGACGAGAAGGCTCACCATAGTATTTTCCTAGAGTTGGCCAAGTGTATGTACGCTAATTTGTCACTAGAGCAACAGATGTTCTTTAGCCAGATATTGCCCAAGCCTGTCCGCTGGTTTGCCGATGCAGAACTAGATGTATGGGGGGCTATGCTACAGCAAATCAATTTTCCTAATGCCAGAACAATCATCCAAGACACAGCGACAAATGCAGACGTTGATCTGCTGAGAATTGACTATTCCGATGTCATTCAACTGGCTAAGGAATTAGGAGTGCTAGATTCTGTAGCAGGGGCAGACAGCTTTGCACAAGCAGGTTTATGTGACTAAGACAACACCTTGCTTCTTGATAGACACACACCCAAAACGCGTAAAAGTTTTCAAAAAAGGAACCATGAAGACAGCCATTGCAATTCGACATATTGCCTTTGAAGACGTAGGTAGCCTTGCCCCTGTCTTAGAAGATCAGCGATATTCCCTTCAGTATTTAGATGCAGGGGCCGATGATTTAGCTAACCTTGACCCAGCTAGCCCCGATTTGCTGATTATTTTAGGTGGACCGATTGGAGCCTATGATGAGCAAGATTATCCGTTTCTAAAGGATGAGCTGCGGATATTAAAGCACCGACTTGAGGCCGATTTGCCCACCCTAGGAATTTGTTTAGGTGCCCAGCTAATAGCGCGTGTTCTGGGGGCCAAGGTTTACCCTGGAAGCGCAGGGAAAGAGATTGGTTGGTCCCCCATCAACTTAAGTGAAGCAGGCCATCAGTCTGTCTTACAGCCCCTCGCGACTGCCGATGCTGTTTTACATTGGCATGGCGATACCTTTACATTACCCGATGGTTGCGATCTCTTAGCCTCAAGTGCTAAGTATGAAAATCAAGCATTTTCCTACAAGCAAACGATCTTAGCCCTACAGTTTCATCCAGAAGTAATCACCCAAACAGTGGGAAAATGGTTTATTGGCCATGCCTGTGAGATTGGCTCGACAACAGATGTGACAGTTGCAGCCTTGCGCCAAGATACACAGAAATATGGGAAAACGTTGCAGCACTTAGCCAGTCTCTGTTGGCGGCAATGGTTAACCCAAATTGAGCAAGCAACTCATCTACGTAATCAGCCCGTCAATGTTTAGCGCATAACCTTGACAAGGTGTCTTACTTTCATCGAACGTACGCAAACGTCGAGAGTGATTCGGCGTTTGCGTATCTCGGTATCCAAAAAGAAAGTACCCGCTAAGCTGATCGAATCAAAATGTCCCAATCAGCTATCACACCATAGAGTTATCTCACTGTTTTACAAGAAAAACAATGACAAATAACAACATTAACGTTTGTATCAGAGAAGAGACATTCAAGCATTATCGGAATATCCTAAGGACATGAGCTGAAAGGCTTATGGCCATAACGAAAGGAGGTCTGACAATAGATATCTCAGTAGAATCAATTGACGGATCAAAGACAGCACCCAAACAACTCACTGATATCTCTTCTTAATGGCACTAGAGAGCCCTGTTTATAGTAAGGTCGCCTTATTAAAACAACTCTAAAAAGTCTTGTTGAACTTAGGAGAACTTTTCAGTTGATTGTTTTGGGTGCTGTTGTTTTTAAAGCTTCACTAGACTAATCGCCCGACGCTACAATTCTCTGGGCAAAACAGTGCACAACCACGTCAGAACCCTTTAGTTAATATCCTATCTGCTCATCCCACAGTGATCTCTGACACATGCTAGGAAAAATTGATGGTTGTGTAAGCAGACGATAGGCTTGTGCGGCAAAGGGATGTATGTAAACCATTTCGGCATACAGTGAATTCACAGGCAAAGCACTGTATGGAATAACTTCCTAGCACGAACTCTATATCTAAGTAGACGGAAATCTGTACTACTTAACCCTTTATATCTAACCCGAAGCCTCCATGAGCCTTAGTGTTCGTGGGGGTTTCTTATATGAAATACCTGGTTGCCTGATTCCGATATCGCAGGGCAACCAGAAGGGGAAGTAGTTGATTGTGACTTGTGAAATTAGATTTCACACCTAGCCAAGGGTTGGTTGCAATCCCCGTGAGGGGAAGTGGTTAATTGTGACTGGGAATACTGGGACGGTAACACCTGGATTGAGTTGTTTTAATCCCCGTGAGGGGAAGTGGTTGATTGTGACGTGAGCCCACCAAAAACCTTTTATTACCTCTGTCCATGGTTGTTTCAATCCCCGTGAGGGGAAGTGGTTGATTGTGATTATGATGGAGAGCGAAATATCCAATGGTTGATCTGGTTTCAATCCCCGTGAGGGGAAGTGGTTGATTGTGACGCAAACAAAGATGCGCTGATGCTCAAATCCTCCAAAGTTTCAATCCCCGTGAGGGGAAGTGGTTGATTGTGACGCCTAAATACTACGATCCACTTGAATCGCCTGATAGTATCGTTTCAATCCCCGTGAGGGGAAGTGGTTGATTGTGACTCATATTCAGGGGCACTGACGGCTTAAGAGACTGGTTTCAATCCCCGTGAGGGGAAGTGGTTGATTGTGACGTGAGCCCGATCACGCTAGATCGGCCTGATTTTCTAGTTTCAATCCCCGTGAGGGGAAGTGATTGATTGTGACAAGCCCATTTGAGGTTGTTTGGATATGGCAAAAAAGTTTCAATCCCCGTGAGGGGAAGTGGTTGATTGTGACCTGATGACGCAGCTAGGCTTTGAGTTAGAGTGCAAACGTTTCAATCCCCGTGAGGGGAAGTGGTTGATTGTGACCGGAGAGAAGGAGTCTAGCGCTGAAGTAGTGCTAGTTTTAATCCCCGTGAGGGGAAGTGGTTGATTGTGACGGCAGCCCATTGAAACGCTGGCTGCATTTAGTTTTCAAGGTACATTTACGCGAATCTACCTCATTATAGTTCTCAGCCCAGTAAATGTGCACTTCTTCAAGTTACCTTAATCCTATAATCCTACAAAACGTTGAACTGATAAGCCTTCCAGCACTTGCGCGGATCCCAAAGACAAGCAAAAAGCCGCTAATCCGCTCTGACAAAGCTTTTCATCCCCCTTTATCCAGCCTGCCACAGAACACAGCCCCACAGTCGCGCAGCCGATGGCAGCACCAGACATTGAATTAGTTTAGCCCCATCAACCCTGATAATGCCTCAACTCAGCATCCGCCTCTGCCTGCATCCGTTGACGTAATGCCAGGGGGGCAATCACCTCACCTTTAGGCCGCCAATCCCGAAGCCGCATCACAATATTAATATCCCCCAGGCGTATCCAAGCCCGATAATAAGCATCCTGCGGATTGCGCCGAGCTAAAATATCCAGCACTGTTGCCTGGTCGTCACTATCCCCGATCGCCTGTTTTATTAACCCTGGCAATGCTTGATAGTCAACCGCCTGAAAAGTAGAGTGTCGCTCAGTCTGCTCAACATACCACCGAGCAAACTCAGACGGAAAACGCATAATTAATAACCGACGAGGTAAATAAAAATTAAACCCCCAGGCCTGGTCCAAAGCCGCATTCACATTTTCTGACGTTGGTAATTGGCCCATGCGCCGCATCGCCCGTAGCGATTCTGGGACCTGGGGGTCACCCCAGACAAACACCGTCAATCGAGATGATGTAATTCGATCTAACCGGTAATTATGCCAACCGAATACACCGGTTGGATCGTCACCATAGGCACTGAGATATTTAGCCCGTCGAGAATAATGTAAACACACCGGATAAACCGTAATCGGTACAGTGTCCTCCGGGCTACGCCAATAGTTAAACTGAATAACACCGCCGCCACTGCGCCATAGCTGTTCGATTTGTTCTTGCAGTGTATCCACCTGCTCCTGCATCGCCTCCGACAGGATGTAATCTAGATGGATAAAGATACGCCGCTCTGGCTCTACAGTGGTCACTGACTGTTGACTGGTCAGCTGTTCCCACAGAGATTGCACAATTACATTTAAATTGGGCTGCACAAACGAAATCGACTCTAGCGATCGCAATACCTCCCAGGTCTGTGCTACTGACAAATTACCCAACGGCATGGGTGCCTGCATCTGTAGCTGCGGCCAATGATGGGGCTCAAGGGTACGAAACCGTCCCTTACTCTCCCCAGCCAGCCAGCCCAGATCGGCCAAATGGGATAAGTCATTTCGAATCGAACGATGCACGGTCGCGAATGGACAGGCGGCCAAAGCGGTGTCTATGGCCGCTTTTGGTAGATGGCTCAAACACATAATTTGTTGCTGCCAATCTATTAACGAAAAGGCAGGATCACTGTCCATTAACCAGGTTGCTAGGGAACGCTGGCAACAACAATCAAGGTCGCAATGGGCAGTTAGCTCTGGTACCTTCGCTGTTTCACTACGGCCATGGCTTGGTGCAAAGAGAAGAGTGCGCAAATCACCATAGCGAAATGGCTGTGGTAGCTGCTGTGCCCAAGCATCAGGTCCATATAGCTGATGCAGCAATACCCACAGGCGTACTGCCCGTAACAGTCGATCTGCTAATCGTCCCTTGGCTAATTCATGTAACAGTTCAGGTGTAGGTAAGTAGTTAAATACCATCACAACTTTAGCGAAAGCTGGTTTTGAAGCCCCCTCTTCTAAAGTGTATGCATAATTGGCAAAAGGAAACCATATAACGGGATTAGTGGTGAAAAGAATCCACAATGCATCTGCTACATCTCAATGACATTAAAGTGTTGTGTTTCTATATCTAATGTTTGGCTTTGGAGAATGATCTGTGGCCGATGCTTCGATTCAACTGACGCTGAGCCATCATCAAACGACTCAGGGATTGGCGTATCAGTTGGTAACTATTGAGTTGGTAAGTCGCGATCGCATTATTGAACCGCAAGAGTTAGCAACATTGCGTTTACCGGCGGGTCTAGATCCACGCAAGGGTGTGGTGCTCTCTGGGCGGGCTCCGGTCTGGCTCTATGCGTATCTGGTGCATGAATGTCATCCGACGGTGTGGGTTGCTTGTTTTGACCCACGCTTGGGGGCGGTTGTGACGACAACTCATTCTAAACTTGTCAGTGTTGGGCAGGTGCTCCCGCTTGAGGATTTAAATTTGGGAGTACCGTCTATTCAACCTGATAAGCTGGGGCCTGCTCTATTGGTGGTGGGGCCGCCGGACAGTGGCAAGAGTGTTTTGTCTCACCAGTTGTTTGTAACTTTGGTTAAAGATTATCCGGATGTGTATTTGCAACGCGCTCAATGGGATGGTGAGGGTAATTGGACATTAGAGCTGCCGGAAAACGCATCCGAGCGAGAGGCATTTAAGTTGGCTAACAAAGGAACTCTGACGGAACGTTTTTTTCCTTATCAGGGGCAGGCGATTCGTAATCTGCGGCAACAAAAGTCGTTGGTGATTGTGGATGCTGGGGGAATGGTGCAACCGGAAAAGCAATCGATTTTGGATGCTTGTACCCATTATTTGATTATTAGCTCAAAGCCTGAAGAGATTGAGCCCTGGCATGAGTTTTGTGGAAATCAGGGGAATTTACAGCCGATTGCAGTGATTCACAGCACGTTAGAGACCATGATCGAAGTGTTGCAGCGTGAGCCGTTTTTGGAAGTGCGTTGTGGACCATGGGTACAGGGGGAGACCGATGGAGTGCCCGAAGTGCTGGTGGAACAGGTGCGAGCACTTCTACAGGAGTCTCTATGAGTGCGACTATTGACAAAGTCGATTGGTAGCACAACAGAAATCCGCTTACCGTGAACTGGCACAAGGCAGACAAGATTTTCTGTGGATAAAGACAGTAATGAGAAATAATCATAATGAGTGCAATCTCTAGTCAAATTGCTTTACAAGTATTTCAGCAGGCTTTCCTACGGTTGGCAAAAGAGGTCAACTCTGACCTATCCTATCCAGTATCGTCAGCTTTTGAATCTTCTATTCAAAAGTCACAAGACCATTTTCGCTGGCCTAATGAGCAGTCAAAGCTGTCTCCTCTACGTCTTATTTTTGATTCAATCAAATTAAAGAACGGAGGGGGAGGTGAGAACTTTTGGCCTGCTTGGAAGATTGTAGATACAGACCCACTGGTTCCTTATCCCGTTAGCAAAATAAAAGCAACGTCAGACCTTGAAGCATTAAAGCTCGAAATCAAGAATGTCTTAGATGCCTTAAATACGAATGAAGATGATTGGAAAAATCTTTCACTACTTAGCCTAATTTTAGAGAAATATGGCTCTTATGTAAGTTTTGGAGAATCAGACGCTTCTTTTTTTGATCTGGTTAAGATGACAGCAGCTGTGGCGTCTGCCTCAGGAGATACACTAAATGCTAAAGACCTCTGTTTAATAGCTGGTGAGATTTCCGGTATTCAACCTTTCATTTACACAATTGCTTCCGATGGAGCCCTCAAATCTCTTAGGGCCAGAAGCTTCTTACTAGAGTTGATTACAGAAGAAGTTGTGCAACAGCTTCTATCTCAACTTAAGTTGCCACGTACTAATGTTATTTATGCAGGTGCAAGTAAATGCTATATCCTCGCACCTGCTCATGACTCGGTAAATAAAACTGTTACTGCGATTAAGGATGCCTTTAACAATTGGTTTTTAAAGGAGTATCAGGGCAGAATATTTTTGGGTTTAGATAGTCACTGCTTTCCTGCCTCAGATGTGGGATTACCAGTGTTTGCTAACCATTGGCAGACTGCCATTAAACTTCTGCATCATCAAAAGAATCGAAAGTTTGACACTCAAATTTCAAACCTTCTCAAAGCGAAAAATGCTCATGAGCCTTGTAAGGTATGCCACCGAGATGACGTTAAACGTTTGGCTAATTTAAACAAAGATGACCCAACATCTGTGAATGCCTGCGAAACCTGCAGGCGAATATTCCGCCTCGGCAGACAGCTTTTGCAAGTTAAGGCAATTGTGCGATCTCAAAAATCACCCATTACACCTACCCGACTACGTTTCAAACTAGGCTCGGGTAGGGTCTTTTACAACTTATTTGACTCACCTGAAGAAGCTTTAAGAGCTGCAGATGGTAAACCAATATTGCTAGTGAATAACTGGGATATTGAATACTACAAGACTAGTAATGTTTACCCACTATTGTTAGGAAACTATGCCAAACCCAGTAAAAGTGAATTTGATGACACAGCAGACATACCGAAGGCCAGCTCTATTACAGCAGCTGAGATGGCAGATCAATCTAAAGGAATTAAACGAGTAGGATATCTGCGTATGGATGTAGATCGGTTAGGACAGATTTTTGCCAATGGCTTGAACAAGTCATATACATTGCCAAAACTGTCTGGCCTTTCTCGGCAAATGAGCTACTTCTTTAAGGTATATCTCAATAGCCTTGCCAAAAAACGTTCTGCTAACCTACCGAAGGATTATAGACAGTTGACTAATCCAACTATAAACGCACCACCAGTTGCTAACGATAATTTACTGTTTATTTATGCAGGAGGTGATGATCTCTTTGTTAGTGGTGCCTGGAATGAAGTTGTAGAGTTTGGCTTTGATGTTTATCAGAGCTTTAGAGCTTACACTGGTCAACATTCAGGTATTACCCTCTCAGGCGGCATTAGTTTAAGTGTCCCAAAATATCCGTTATATCAATCAGCGGATGACTCTGGTGATGCTGAAAGTACCGCTAAGGGGAACGGACGCGACAGCCTAACGCTGTTTGGTCAAACTTTCAAATGGCAACAATGGCTTGGTTATGAGGACACCAAAGTATCGGATATATCTGTTATTCCTGACAAGATTAGAAGTTATCTCAAGGACGACAGTTTACTTGAGTTATATGGCATCTTGCCGTTTGTAAATATTCTTAATCAGGTTAACAATCTACCCCATAGCTTTGTACAAAACTTACTAGTGACTGCTCAGTTACAAGAACAGCATGTAAAAGCTAGAAAGGAAAAGACCAGAAAAGCATTGAAGCAGCCAGCTAATAACACTGACAAAACTCAACTTAAGGAGAAAATGCGAGAAGATATTCGAGACATTCAATATTTTTTGCATCTGCCTAGGGTGGCGTATACGCTGGCTCGGTTACCGAACTCAACTCAAAAAGCTCAGGATATGAAAAGAGTGACTAGCTCACTTAAAAGTCCATATAATGCACCTTACTTTCGTGCGATCGCAACCTGGCTAGATCTTCTCAATCGTTCTTCAAATCAATCCAAAGGTGACAATGTCAGATAAACCCAAGGTCAAGCACCCAAATGGGCCTAAGCAAAAACCTAGAAGTAAAGATTCAACTGATGTGGTTGAGCGCATCATCAACACAATTAACAGCTTAGACTCAGGCTTGCAAAGTTATAATATTCGTACCCTGGTCGAAGATGCCAGCGATTTTGGTCCCTTCTTACGCAATCAGCGCCTGGAGACAAACCAAATTCGTAAGTTTTTAGATGCGATTAATCGTGTCAAAGCTGATCTGATCGGTGATGAACCTGGTTCAGGGCAAGAACCATCCAAAAGTTTTGTCGAAATTGAAGCTGATATTGTTCTTCTCAAACCTAAGCTCGCCTATGCCGCTGCTCGTCAACGAGCAGCAAAACCGTTGAGTAGCGTCATGTCTGCCGCCATTGACAAGGTTCACAGTCTAGAAGACTTCGAACGCCTGGTGCAATTCATTGAATCAATTATTGCTTACCACAAAGCTGCTGGAGGAAGATAAATATGAGTGTTGTTACTAAACCGCAAAAACCCCTATTGGGTAAGTTACGTATTGTCAGTACTTTAACCGCTGAAACCGGCCTACACATTGGTGGAAGTGGTGAGTCTCTCGATATTGGTGGCATTGACAAGCCAGTCATTCGAGATCCGATGACTCAACAGCCCTATCTGCCAGGGTCATCCCTCAAAGGGAAGCTGCGATCTACCCTAGAACGATTGCTCAACAAGCCGCTTAACCGACCGGGAGGGAGTGGCACTTATCGCTATGAAAGTGACGATGTTGTCGATGGTTATTCAGAAATTAGCAACGAACGCTATGTTGCCTTTGAAGGGTCTGCTACTTGCCCAGTGAGCCGTCTGTTTGGTTCAACAGGGAATAACTGTTGGATTAAAACATCAGATGCTGAAGCGGCTGAACTCAAAGATAATAACAGCCGCACAACAATTATCGAAAACGAGTCTTATACTCGTGTGAAAGGCCGTAATGCCCCTGCTCGTCTGATTGTTCGCGATTGTCACTTGATCGAAGAATCTGTTAAACAGCTGGCTAAAATTGATACGGGTCTTTACATGACCGAATGGAAGTTTGAGAATGGCATTGATCGGATTACGGCAGCTGCTAACCCCAGGCAACTAGAGCGAGTGCCAGCAGGAGCAAAGTTTACGTTTGAACTGGTGTATACCGTCGAGAATCCAGAGCAAGCGAGTGACGATATTAAGAATCTTGCGATCGCACTTGCGATTCTCGAAGACGATGCCCTGGGAGGTCACGGTTCACGCGGCTATGGCAAAGTAAGCTTTAGCAACTTTAAGTTCTACTATCGGGGCGTTGACCAATATCAACAGCTTGCCAGCGGTAATGTTGACTTTCTACAGCCAATCCTTGAACTAGACAATACCGCTGCTCTGCTCGAAAACTTTGGTCAGCTTACCGGAGCAGTTGAGCAGCGTCTGTTACCAGCAAGCGAGGCTCAGTAAACCATGGTGTATAAGCTTATCCGACTCAACTTTGGTCGCAGCCCTACCCATTTTGGTGAAACCGGCATTGGCCTAGAACAAACCAGCGAACGGATTCGTTCTGATGCTCTTTTTAGTGCTTGGATCAGCGCTTATGCTCGCTTATTTCCTGGTGATATCGAAACACTGCTCGATCAGTGTCAAACAGCCAACCCTCCGTTTCGACTAAGTTCCACTTTTGTCTATCGTCGGAGCCTCGATAAGCCAGATCAGTTTATCGACTACCTGCCTAAGCCAATTCAGCACCCGGCAGGTTATCCCTCTACCTCAGAACGAGAGCTAAAAATCACCAAAACCTATAAAAAGATTCACTATCTGCCCCTAAAAATCTGGCAGCGCTGGTACCAGGGCACCGGCTTTAGTAATGAGGACTATGATGCTCTGGTGGCCTATGGTGACGATCCAGACAACAAAATAAACGAGTTAGGTAAAGCGGGAGCCTTTGACTATAGCAGCGCCTTTAAGCGCTATAAGCTGCCCAAGGTCGCCATTGACCGCACCACCCGCGCCACTAATTTCTACCACACGGGACTCAATCAGTTTGACTGGAGTCCTGATAATCAACCTGAGCGCAAAGATGGTGTCACTAACCTGGCAGGTTTGTACTTTTTAGTTGATTTCAGAACTGCCGACGAAGCACTTAAAAACAAACTAATGGCCGCATTACACTTGCTAGGAGAAGACGGCATCGGGGGTGAACGCTCTAGCGGTGCTGGACGCTTTGAACTGTTGCCAGAGGAACCGCTATCATCTCTATGGACAACGGTGTTAAATCCTAAACTGACCTCTGACACAGTACACCACAGCCTGATCAGTCTTTACTGGGAGAATCCGGTACCCGATGTCATGTTAGGGGATGCCACCTGTTACATCCTAATCGAACGGGGGGGCTGGATTGCGTCTCCTTTTTCTGGGCGACAGCTGCGTCGCAAGAAGGTGCATATGTTTGCTGAGGGGTCTGTATTTACTGGTAAACCTGATGGCAAACTAGCCGATGTTACCCCTGCACAGTTTAAGAAACATCACATCTATCGCAGCGGCATCGCCTTAAGTCTTGCAGTTCAGCCATAAGTTCCTTGTTATCATACTCTGTTATTGTATAAAGCCCATGGTCTCCACCAGTGTTCTCTCGAAACCCAATTTATGTGAGACTAGACAAATTCGGCTGACGAGCCGCTTATTACACATTGGTTCGGCGGTTCCGCAGCTAGGCCCATTTGAGTATGTGCAGACGGGTAAGTTTGTTTATTTATCTAAACCCGATGCCCTGGCGCGAGCACTACAGGCGCGAGGATTTCTCAATGACTATATTCAACGCATTCAGGACCAGGATGAAATTACATCTCTGTTAGAAAATGCTTTTGGGAAAAAGTGGTGGACGGCATCAGATACAGATGGAGAGCCATTGTTTCCAAAACATTTGCGTAGTTTGAAATGGGCTGATCGGGTAACTGAGCTACGTCCGATGATTCGCAATGGCTTCGGTCAGTTTTATATTCCCGGCTCATCGATTAAGGGAGCAATTAGAACTGCGATCGCATATCACCTGCTCAAATATGCCAACAAATACAATGTGCCAGGTCCGCAGCGTCCCAGCCAGATCGAACAGCGGCTGCGTCAGTCCATGGGAGAGCTAAAACGCCGGGCTAAGTTTGCCGATGATCCATTGTTTATGGAAACGCTCTTTTCAGACTTTAGTTTGCGTTATCAGGGACAGGCAATAAAAGCGAGAACCGGACCAAATACAGACTTTATGAGAGCTATTCAAGTGAGTGATGCCTCTCCCTTAATTGAAGAAAGAATTCAGCCGGAAGGCAAACGTCCGTTCTTTAGAAACTTACCGATTGTATCTGAGGTGGTGATCTCTAGCCATTACGGTAATAATCGAGCCAAATATCGAGCCTCTATCTATGCTGAGATGGTGCTCAATGTGCGATTTCACTTTACCCTCAGTCTTGACTACGAGATGCTGAAATGGTTTCGCCACAACCAGCAGATGTCTCTGCCGTTTAAATCCATTGAGGATGTTTTAAACATCTGCCGAGAATTTGCCCAAGACCAATGGGATTTTGAACATGACTATTGGGCCAATGTGAAAAACAATCCAGATGATCGAGGACAGGCGCTAGATTTTAACGATATTCGAGACATTTACGAACCTGAGCAATGCCCCCATACGCTGAGAATTGGTTGGGCTAGCGGTCTGATGGGAACAACAATTAACTTGCTGATACCCGATGACACGGTTGCTAAGGTGCGAGATACCTGTGGGATTTCAGCGCCTAACTTTGAAGCGCCCAAGTCACGTCGTACAGTGAAAAACTATAGAGGAGAAATCAGATATGTACCCGGCTGGGTCAAATTGGAGATGATGTAGCCAATGCTAATGCGATCTACCTGGATACTAAAACCTAAGGCAACAGCCACCCTGCCTCGCTCTTATCGACTGGAGCTGAGCAAACGGCTTCATACCCAAGCAGGCATAGAGTTGGGTAGCGAGACCATTCCTTCGACCACATTTTCGGGATTGTTGGGAAAAGCCCAGACAACTGGGGAGTTCATCGCCTTCAGCCCAGATGAGTTTTATCGGCTGTCACTGAGCGGTTTACAAGAATCTGCGTCAAAAGCAGTTGCTAATCTCGACCTGGGCGAAACGTTGGAGTTTCTAGGCGCAGAGTTTAGCATTCTAGACCGCGAAGATGATATTACCAGTTACGAAGTGCTTTACCACCAATATGTGGTGGACGAACCAGAACCCGAGCGTCAGCTAGCGCTTTCGTTTCTCTCCCCCACTGCGTTTTCTCAAAATCGCACCTACTTGCCGTTGCCAGTGCCAACGTTGTTGTTTCGTAGCTGGTTAGAGCGCTGGAATCACTTTTCACCGGTTTATTTAGGTGGTGATGAACTGATTAGCTATCTAGGGGAAGCCGTAGCTCTATCTCGTCATCGCATTCAAACCCAGTCTTTTCCTATTTACAAAGGTAATGTGAGTGGCTTTGTTGGGACAGCTACTTTGAGTATTTTGTATCGAAGCGATCCGCTGCTAGCTCAGGTGGCGAACTTATTAGTTCACTATGGCCAGTTTGCAGGCAGTGGAATGAAAACAAGACTGGGAATGGGACACAGTCAGATATTAACTTCAGCAAACAGTATTGCAAGGAGCTAACAACGAATATCATGGGCGTTTTTCATCTCATGGGTCTGGGTAAATCACCGGGTGTAATTTCAGCTCCCATATCGTATTTGTCCCATCGCTACAAACGATGGGATGAAAGTGATCGACAGTTTTTTGCATATTCTGGTGAAGTGGAACATCGCGAAGAAAATAGAAAAGTGGGCGATGTTCAAGGTATTGTTATTTTCTCAACAGTTGAGGTGATCTCTGGCAAGAAGCTTGATGGATCTCCCTTTAATAGTTTTGATTATCTAGACAATCGACCAGGAGAAACTCAGGGAAAGTTTTGTCAGGGAAGGCCTATTAAGAGTATCGTTTCTGATTTGCTCCCCAATTTACATTGCAAAAATATTTTTGGTAATCGCTCTGCAGTATCTATTTTCTGGTGCCATATTGATCGTCGAGATGTCAAGCTGACCTATGACCGTATTATTCAGACTGTTGCTTCGCTAGCATCAGTTGGTGGTCAAGGAAAAGAAATGTGGGTAAATCTGACTGGCGGCAGTAATCCGGTTAACTTTGCGTTGCAACTTGCGACAACGTTGTCTGGTAGCAATGCCCGCATGTATTATGTGCAGGCTCAAAACGCCGATGCAGAAAAGTGTGTGCATTTCACAGCTGAGGAGAACTATTGGCTAGAATTGCCAATTTTACCATTAGCGCTTGGTGATTTAAGTCAAGCTGTTTTAAGCCTATTGGAGAAGAAAGAACTCAGCCAGTTATCTCTCTATGAGCAACTTCAAGGTGATTACTGGAAACTAATGCAGGGGTATACTTCAGATATTTTTCGGGAAGAAGTTCTCAAACCCCTATGGAAACGGATGTTGATCGTGGGCAGTGAAGGTGGTTACTCAATTGGTCCGCAATGGTCAATCATCAAACCCTATAGGGAACGATGGAATGAGGTTCAGGAGTCTGAGATCGCAATCGAAATGCTGGCCAAACAAGTACCCTGGCTCGAACACCAACCTCTGTTGCTACAGTCGTGATTGAGAAACCTGTTAGCGCCTCACTGATTTTACCCTTGAGCGCAGAGCAATCTCAATTGGCATCATAGACTCATTCGAGCGATTTGGATTGACCGGCGTGTATTGCAAAGGAGCCTTCGGTGACAGGCTAGCCAGCACCATACCGACCGAACCATGGGCCGTCATGCCAGTGTAATCAGCCATCACCTGCTGTGGCAACCAACCAATGGGCAGCTGATCATAAATGCGACGAATATGCTGAAAAAACTCCATCGGGTCATAGATATCATTCACATGAATCAGTTTGAAACTAATGCGACTACCAGAATACGTATCAGCAATTGCAACTGCCATGGCTTTAGTCTGGTCTGAATGCAGCAGCCAACAACGCTCTAAGCGATCAGCATGATGCTGGATTGCAACGCGACAAGGTTCCTCTCGACTGACCAGCAAAATCAAACCACGATGCTTGATAGGAGTGCGAGCATCAGCCAGCGTCTCAGGCTCTAGTTGTTTTAGACCTCTAGCAAATAACAGCACCGACAAGAGAAATATTAACAGGGAGCCGATCGCCAACTGGACAGCGGCAGCTAGCGCATTATTATCATTAAGGTCAGTAACCAGGGAAAACAAAACCTCCCAAACAGCACTTCCCAACACCGCTAGAAAAATAGACCCAATTAGAAAGGGCAACAAAGTTTCAGGATTAAAGAAAATAGACGCAGCTTTGGAAAAGGGCGATCGCATAGAATTATCTGACCAAACGATATCAGTAGGTGAACTCAAACCTTGATAAGAGGTAAACAGGTTGTTCAACTGCCTAGAGTTTGCCCATGCAGCTGAGCTAACCGAAGCCCAACTCCCTAATTTGGGGGCCTTTGAATCTAGTTTCCCCAAAATTGGGTGACAGAAGGAGCCTGGATATCTTATAGCTAATTGAGACCATCTACTGACCCAGTCTACTCTCAGCTTGGAAGAGGGTGCTTCCAAGTCGATGGCTGACTAGAAGAGAGGGGGACATCCCAGTTTTGCGACAAACACAATTATCCCTTGCATTGTAGCCAGTCCCATTAAGCAAGCTGAGCCGACTATTCTTTGTTTCCCGCCAATGCTGATAGGTAAAGAAAGCTAATGAGACATAGATGAAACTTATATGATTTTCGTCTACTCATTTACAGAGTTTATAGATAAGCTATAAACAGTTCACGATACACCCGGTTTTTACCATGTCTTACACGACTATCGCGACGACAACAGCGCCTTTAATCCCTATCTCTCTACAGCAACCATCTTCTGATAGTTCAGCGTTTGCAACCCGCCTCAAAGCCGCATTGGAACATGCCCGTCGCCTAACAGAGATGCATGGTCCAAGAAGCATTGACGCGGCCATTGCTTGGGAAGCCGTAGAAGAACTACAAACGGCAAAGGCGCGCCAGCCACGGGTGAGTGCCAACGAGGCCTTTGCACGTTACTGCGACGAAAATCCCCATGCCCTTGAATCTCGAATTTATGACATTTAGGTGATTCGACGTTCACGCTCAATTCGTATCTCGCTTTGCTAGCGCAAAACCTCTCAGTCCCTATCGATCGGTAGGGACTTTTTTTGCCTAAAAAAGGAACACAGTATTTGCAAAAGGTAAAGAACAGAAAAAAGCCCCGGCAGTCACCAGAGCTTTAGTTTACCTACTGAATTCAACAAAAATAGCCAGCTTATCTCTGCAATACTAACTGTTGGGTTGCCTTGGGTGATGGCTGTGCTACAAAGTCTCCATTTAATCGGGCCTTTAACTCCTGGTCTAGCGCAAACTGTTCCACCAGGGATCCCGCCAAGAGTACACTGATTTCACCAACTTTAATCGTGCCCCAGTTAATCAGAATGACACCTCGGCCTTTGTCTGGATCAAACGTAATATCAGTTAGATCAACATTTTGAAGTGAGCGCAACGGCGTTTTATAGGTAATGCTGCTCCAGCAAGGAATCTCCATTCTATGGGCAACGAGGGTTGGATAAGATGAACCATTAAAGCGTGGATTGCATTCAATCGCTAAATACTGCACCCCATCAAGTGTTGGCACAACGGCAACATCAACAGCAAAGATCCCCTGCATGCCATGTTCACCTAACCACATTGCTAGGGGCTCCATACTCTCCCAAGGCTCATGTTGAGACGGGTAACGGTTACCGCGATGGACACAGCCTTCTAAAATCTGCTCTGACACCAGTAAAGGTTGCACACCATCAGCGGTCACTCGATATTGCAAGTTCAAAAAAGCAGAGGCTTGAACTTCGGCTTGAATTTGCAGTGCTGCATCTGGAGCCAGTTGTGTAAATGCCCTTTCTAAAGCAGCTTGATCGGAGCAGCGTGTAATACCTGCACCATGATCTGAGACAGCAGGCTTAACATAGCAAGGAAATGGAATATCTGTTGCTGCTCTCGCCGCTGATAGATTGGCAAATCGCAACGTCTTAGGAACAGGTACACCTAAAGCTTCTGCTAATTGAATAAAGTTATTTTTAGAATTAATAAATTCAACAACTTCAGACCACTGAGGATTTAGCTGAGTAAAGAATTGACGATATTGATGGTGTGAATTGACCGCATCTCCAAAGAAATAAAATGAGGGCTCATACTCACCATGCCGATTGATTTCGTCTAGAGAACGTGACCAAATAACGTCATGGCTGTGAAACACCCCCACTTGAGCATAGTGATCCACAATAAATGCCCACTCTGACTGGAGATCAGGCGTCATCTGAATTTTGTCTTCTGGATGAGTCAAGGCAAGGACTCGCCCCGAAAAGAGAGCTGTGCCAGCTTCCTGGTCATGGGTACTGAGGGTAATATCATGGTTAAAAATTCTCATAGTTGCTCCTAAAACTTTTTACAACAAAAATCTTTTGAGGTGATCTGCGTTGTACCGAAGAGATTTGCCGACCAAGTATAAGAAACCGGCAATACCCTGTAGAAGAACACACAACTGAGTTTTTGAATCGTTAAAGTACCAGTGTTAACAAACGATGACACTATACACACTGAGTGACTTTACGCTTCTGCACAGTGACATTTAAACGGTGCTGATCAGGCCTGTACCCGGCCACACTTATCGCACGTTCAGGCAGCTGAGATCCTGAAAATTCAGATACCAAGCGTCGATTAGTCTCTGACAGTAACTGAGACAACACTAAATGAACAGATGGTTCACACGACTGCAATAGCTGGTTTACTGTTTGCAGTGTGAGCGCCTTCAAATTATTCTGACCAGTAAGGTCTAATGCCCGATTGAGCCCAATTATTAAGGAATAGGGCGTCATTTCATTTAAGCTTTGTTGAGCCAACATCGGGATGTTTTGCTCAACAAAAAGCTCTTTCCTACACAGAATTTTAAGTAACGGCAAAACAATTGCACTACCAAATTTAGGGAATAGCTGAGAGAGTTGTTGGCGAGTCCCTGGAGATTGAGTAGTAATAAACAAATAAACTGATAGCCCTAGAAAATCTTCAAAATCATAGGCAGCAAGGCGTTCACCGACACCTTCATCATATGCGAGGGCATAAACTGCCAACCAGTCAGCGTGTTGGAGAGTGTGTTGACTATGCAGTGCAACAAAGCCTGAACCAATCAAAATAGACATGGACAGAAGGCTAGCTAGGCGCTAGTTTGAGTTTTGCCAGATAGTAAGCAGTAAAAAAACAAGTCAGACCATACGCGACACAAACGCTGTTTGTATCGCAAAGATGGGCTACCAACTCAAGAACCGAAGCGTTTGTCTAAGCAGTCAGAAAGATCGAACAGATAAAACGTGATACCTCACCATAAAACTTGAGGCAATTAAGTGTTTAGCGATACGCTTTTTAAGCTACTTAAGTTGTACAACCTATCAAATCGTATTGCAAGCTACATAATCAAAAAAATTGGCTGATCCGTCGTGATTTCCTGACATTTGAGATGGGGCTCCCATGGCTGAATAGATACGACAACAACGCCCAACAGAAAGCTCCAGTCTCAACCGAGTCTAGTTAGTACTGACTCATTTAGCCTTGAACATTACGATCGCAGATTCAGCAAAGCCGATGACCCAGGCAATCACATGCGCGTCTACTTCACCTGCTTTCTAACAGTGGATACAAGATACATGGACTCATCTGCGATCTCAGTGTTAACACCCAATACCCGTTTGCAGCTGCCCTGGAGTTCGATAATCGACTCAAAATGCTACGGGGGCAAATTGCAGTTCTCCACAGGAACTAACCTGTCAGTTGGTAATTTCTACACCCAGAGATTCATACAATCATTAAGGCGTATTTAAGGGCGAATTATCTTCTGAAAGAGCCTTATGGGCCAGTACCCAGCATCCGGAGCATTTTGATGAAAATCAGCCAATCTAGGTAATTTTATCAAAATACATTTATTCATACTCACAGAAGTTTTCCCCAGGGTTTTCCTTAGTTTTTCCACAGGTTAAGTAGAGTTCTCCCCAGGGTGTTACGACTGATGAGCAGATCTAGCGATTCTGTGGAAAACGGTTAAGTATGGGGATCAATCTCACTTTATAAACGAATGTAACGAAAAAAATGTCTTAACCCTCTTGGTGTCGTTACCCCAAAAATCTCATTAGAAAAATATAAAGAATCGGTGCGCTTGCGAATTACCTCCTCCTCCTGCACAATAAAGCTCCACTGAATTAGGCGACCTAGTGAAGGCCTCCTTGCCCTGTGTCCCCGCTGCTGCTAGCCCCCATTTGCAGCACTTAGGTAAGGGTGATCTACTAGGCCCTGATTTGTTGTGCCCGTTAATTTAAGAGATATTAGATTTATGACTTCAGCTCCTAAAGCTTCAGCAAGTACAACAGCTCCAGTCACTGTCAGCCTGATGATCGAGATTCCTGAAACGCTACACCATTCAATACAAGATTATCTAAGCACCCACGAGCTATGGAGTCAGGAACGCGTTATGCAGGCAGCACTTTCTCTCTTTCTGATGCAAAATGGTGCGAATCAGCCCCATGTGAATAGACTTTACCTAGACAGCCTATTTGGCTGCACTATATAGGGAGTGATCGACTACGTTGCACAGCTACGAGAAAATTAGCAGTGCCATCAATCACCTCAAGGTAAAAGCCTCTGTGGCGACCGAGGCTAAGGGGTGAGAACGCAGACTGGGTAACAACTGACAATTAAGCCCCATGGCAAAAGCCTGGCAGCATGCCGGGCTTTTGTGTTGTGGAGCTAACCCGCAACTTCAAGGCTCCATGATGGGAATTTTGATGCTGTTAGCCCTGGGTATGGCAGCCTTCTGCTTGTTTGAAAAAATCTTAATCAATACGATACCGAATCAGGCTACGTACTGTTTCAGGGAGAATGTCCAAATCCTGAGCAATCGCCTGCTCTATTTCGTCATAGTCTGCTAAGGGGTACTTAAATTCCATTTCTTGCAAAGAAGACCCGCCAATCTGTACTGATACCTCAGTTATCTGAAGGTTCTGATCAATTTCTGCATCAATGGCCAGAACTCTCACCATAAAGGCAACATTCACTGTCTGCGCGCCTGTAGTGTCGATCGGAACCACGTCTGAACCACTTTGACCAAAAACCTGCCTCGTTAACCAGCCGCTGCTTAGCCAAAATGCAGCCCCAGTTAGCAGCATCGGTAGTCCAAATCCCAGGCTGATTTTGAGGGTGTTTCCCATTTGCATGGCTGCCGCCTCGGTATCTATTGTGAGTATACGACTCGTCTCCAAAGGATCGTACCCCCAATGAAAATTTTACTGGTCGAGGATGATGCAGCCCAGCTCCAACCGCTTCACCAAGCGCTAAGCAAAGCCGGGCATGGTGTCGATGCCGTAGTGGACGGAGAGACAGCCCAAAAACTGATGTGCGATCGCACCTACGATCTACTCGTGCTCGACTGGATGCTGCCCCAGATCAGTGGACTAGCATTGTGTGAGCAGTATCGTCGTCTGGGCAAAACTACTCCAGTCTTGTTTCTGACCGCCAAAGATACAATTCTCGATAAGGTAACTGGACTCAATGCTGGTGCCGATGACTACCTTGTCAAGCCTGTAAACCTAATGGAGTTTCTGGCACGGGTACGAGCGTTAGGGCGGCGCTCTCCGCTGTGGGTAGGAGATTATCTATCATTAGGAGAGCTAGAACTAAATCTCGACACCCTAAAATTACAACACCAAAATGCCAGCGTTCAGCTGTCAGGGCGAGAGTTTCAGCTCATGGAATATCTGCTACGGCATCCTCGTCAGGTACTCAGCCGCAACCAGATTGAGCGAGCCTTATGGGAATGGGACATGCAACCCGACAGTAAAGCTGTCGCGATTCTGGTGCATCGCCTACGCCAACGTCTACAGTCTATCCAGGCTCATGGCTGGCTGCAAACTGTTTATGGCATAGGATATCGCTTAGCTATCCCTGAAACGGAGTCTTAGAGCTGATGTTCGAGCACAGTCGCCTTAACCTAGCTCGGTGGTTTAGTCTCTCCATGGGCAGTATTTTAGTAGTTTTTGCCGGAATACTCTATACCTGGAGCGCTCGCAGTCGTCTCTATTCTTTTGACCAAGAATTGTACAACACAAGCCAGGTAATTGCCTCTGGAGTGGAAGAAATCACCTTTGAAGCACAACATCATATCGACTTAGAAGACGCCCCCATCTTGGGCCGTGATAGCATCAAGCTGGATACTAATATCGTCTTTGCCCGGTGGTACACCCCTGACAAAAAACTGTTGCAGTTTATGGGAGAAATACCTACCCCTGTTCTGGAGACAACATTAGGATTTCAGACACTACAGGGCATTGAGTCTGCTCCATTGGAACCACTACGGCAGTTGACTCTGCCCGTTTATAGGGATGATCGACTGCTGGGTTATCTACAGGTGGCCGCATCCCTCACCCCGGTGATGAGACCCCTACAACAACTGCGCGTGTTTCTAGGCATCGGATTACCGATTACCTTAGCGGCCATTGCCGGCACTGGCTGGTTTTTAGGTGGCAAAGCGATGAGACCCATTCGCAATGCTTATCATCGGCTACAGCAGTTTACCGCCGATGCCTCCCACGAACTGCGGGCACCTTTGGCTGCAATTATCAGCAATGCCCAACTTGGCCTGATGGAACCCACCTCCCCAACAGAGCAAACTAATTGCTTGAAGACTATTTCTATAACCGGAGAGTCAATGAGTACATTAGTGGGGCATCTCTTATTTCTAGCCCGGCACCAGGGTAATTTGCCTGCTGAAGTCTTTCAGCCCATCGATGTAGTTGCCCTACTAAAGACTATTAAAACTAACTATGCTCCTCGGCTAATGGCTCAGAACCTGCACTTTGACAGTATGCTCCCCGATGGTTCTGCAACAGTACAGGGAGAGCATGGCTTATTGCAGCAAGCCATTGCTAATTTGTTGGACAATGCCTGTCACTATACTCCGACAGGAGGAATGATTCGCCTGAAATGTCAAGTTCAAGCTTGCTGGATTGTTATTCAGGTTGAAGATTCTGGGATTGGTATTCCCGCAGCAGATCTACCTCATATTTTTGAGCGATTTTATCGAGTTGATCAGCATCGATCGCGGCAGGCAGGCGGGTTTGGCTTAGGACTAGCTATTGTGCACCAAATTGTTGAGTTGCATGGCGGACAAATTAAGGCTAACAGCCAACTGCAACAAGGCTCACAGTTTGAAATTCGGCTACCCCTAGCCGCTGATTATATCCCTTGAAACCTTCGTGTTACTTTTAGGCCACATCATAGAATCCAGATCTTTATTAGACACCGTTGCGAAGTAATCTGGAGGAGTTCAACCATGAAGACACTGTTATTGGGTGCAAGTGCTACCACCATAACTGTGCTAACCGGCCTAGCCATGCCGGGGATGACTCAAACCCAAACCACCGTTGAAACACTGCGTAGTAACAATATCGTCACACTGTCTGGAGAAGTGGTACGTCTGATGGGTGATGACTTTCTGCTTGATGATGGTACTGGACAAATTGAAATCGACGCTGAAACTAGCGCTATGCGCGAGGCAGCCATCTCAGTAAACACCACAGTTACTGTTACTGGCTATTATGACGATGACGAATTTGAAGCTCTCACCTTAACCCCCAATGGTGGTGAAACCATCCCTGTATTGGATGACTAATAAAGTCGCTTAATACAGCTCTTAATTTATAGCTACTCTATACGGTTGCGTTAGAGCTATGATTCGTGTGCTTGTCACGGCTAGCCGGCTACGCCTTGCCAAATTATTAGAAAAAGGGCTTCAGCTTCAAGGCTGGAACACTTGCGTTGCGACCACCTACAACGCTGTTATTGAAAAAGTGAAGCACACCTCTATCGACTTGGTGTTAGTCGATGCCGATTTCTTTCAAGCCGAGACCCTGCCATTGCTAGCAGTGCTCCAGCAGCAGAGGCTTCCCTTGATTGTGATAGCTAAAGATTATCAAGTAGGGGGGCATGACCTGCGACAGGCCACCGCGGCTGAAGATATCTTTATCAAACCCTTTTCCACTAAGCATTTAATTACTGTTCTCAGCCAAAAAATCACCCTTGAAGAGTATTAAGCAGTCAGTGACTTCATCTAATTGTTCTGGTTTACGTTTTCTCGATCCAGTTCATCCAGAGTTATTACTTGAGGGATTTTCTTATGAATTAATTCACAAGCAGTACCTACAACAGGGAAGACCTCTTCTTATGAAGGGGCTGTTAGAGAATTCAGATGGTTGGAACCTTGAGTTTCTTCGCAAACATTTGGGCACACAACTGTTTCCTGTTCGCCAATATGGAAGAGAACGATATCAACAGGAAAAGCGCCAATGGAAAGATATGGGCAGTGGCGTATCTGTTAGTAGTCTCACCTTTGAAACCTACGCTGATCTGATTCTCAATGGTGACGCACGCAAGTACGATCTCTATCTCGCTAGATGCAGCCTTAAGGGAACATCTCTAGAAAAGGTTTCTGTACTTTCTCCAGTTGAACAGCTACTGAAGTTGTCAAATCCCGTTACCCCTGAAAATCTATGGTGTGGTCCTGCAGGACATACCTCTTGCTTACACTATGACCCAATGGATGGCACACTTGCTCAATTGGCAGGCACAAAGCAAGTCACATTATTTCCACCTTCTCAGCTCTACAATTTATATCCATTTTCCGTGTGGAATCACTTAATGCATGGGGCAAAACGTCGTGCTGTTTACAGTAAGGTCTATCCAGATAATCCAGATTTGAAAGTCTTTCCAAAGTTTAAAATGGCTATGCCTCATCGGATTGATATCACCCTCCAACCAGGGGAAATGCTCTTTATTCCAGCTGGTTGGTGGCATGAGATTACTTCTGTGGGCCATGGCATGGTTTGTTCGATCAACCGCTGGTGGAATGTACCACTCTCAAGAACATTTTCGAACTGGAGCAAGCTACGTGCCCATATTGGTAGCTTATTGGGAATACCACACACGTTGCTAAACTTTGTAGATGCGATGGCCTCATCGGATAGTCGCCAGCACAAGTTGAGGGCATTAATACAGCGCTTTTAGCCTGTTTAGATAGAACAGAAACAAGCTATGCAACAGGCCATTGACCCGCACTAAGTGAGCAAACACACACTAAAAACCCATGGGGATCACAAAAACTGGTTGGGAATGCACCTGGTATGGATTGAATCCCTATACACCAGAGAAAGAATTAGCTCTCCTATCTCTCAAATTCTCTTAAAGTACAGCCCCCCTGGCAGCGATGTCAGGGGATTTTTATGCAAAGCCTATGATTGTGATTAACACCATATAGGACTGCATTGAGTTACTGTGCAGCTGCCGATTCAATATCAATGGTGAGTTCATAGGTAGTAGCATTTTCTCGCGACCCACCAACAATCACCATATGGTCTCCCGGATGGGGCAACAGAATGGTTTCTTCCTTCGCTTTATTGGCCAGAATATAACGGCTCGGAGAAATCACATCAAAGAGCGCATTGTTCTCCAGTGACTTGATGGACAAATTCATTTGCTCCCCCCCATCTACCCTCAAATAGTAAACATTCTGCTTACCCTGGAGAGCGCTATTGCTTAGCGTAATGGAGCTGGTTCCTGGTGCAAATCGGACTGATTCTGTCAGGCCAGTGTTTATGTCATCAAGCAGATCACTGGCTTCTAAACCATTGAAATCCTGAAAAGCTTGGCTAACTAACTGACAGTCCGTCAGGTTGAGCACATCCTTACCAATCGTGAGCGTATCATCTGTAAAGCTCCAGGTCTCATCATCCGCTTGAAAATCATGTTCACTCCAGGTAAATACCCGCATTTTTCCTTGATTATCGGCTAGCTTGCCTGAAAATGACTGGGCATAGGTGGCATAATTCCCTGCCTCATCATTTTGTGCTGCAGAGCGGGCATCCCCTTGAATGCTTTGGCGCTGATAGTCAATGGTCAAACGCAGGTTAGTTGTCAGGCGATCATTGTCTAGTCGATAACATTGACGTTTAGGTCTACTAAAAGCCGTAGCAGGCGAATCTGGCGGTGTATTGGCCAATTGATACTCAGCATCAGACGTTTCGATATCCGATGGTTGTGTTACAGCAGATGGGGCTGGTTCTTCAGCTTGGCGACTCGTTACGACAGGGTTACAACTGCCAAGCAAACTAGCGGTGAGTAATCCGAGTAAAGTGATCTGCGCCTTCAACCGAACCATAGTAAGTAATTCCATAGTGACCGATCTGCCAATCCTACCGAGCCAGGGCCACCATTGCCTGAGTAATAGGACTTAGATCAACTGGTTTAATCATGTAGGACAGCATAGTGTACACCAACACTTTTGCAACCTGCCAAACCTTATCTAAGCCTCTTGAACAGGCTGAGGCAGCGTATGCCGTTTATTCGCCTTAACCCCAGTCATCTGGTAAAGCTCACTCACGTACACTGCAATCAAACAGCTCTCGCGTTTCCGTAATCACAGCCTATCTGTAAGCATCATCATCATGATCCTTAGCATCCCATAGACTTAACTCACTGGTCAGCAGAAACAACAGAGACAAATAACAACGTTACCATTTGTATCAGAGAAGAGATTTTGAGGCACTACAGGAATATGCTGTACACATGAGTTGAAAAGCTCATAGCTGCTACACAAGGAGGTTTAACGATAGATAGCTCGATAGAATCGTTCGACGACTCAAAAACAGCACCCAAACACATCACTGATATTTCTTCTTACTTGCACTAGAGAGCCCTGTTGATAATAGGTTCGCCTGATATACAACAACTCTAAAAAGTCTTGTTTGATTTAGAAGAGTCCCTCAGTCGATTGTTCTGGGTGCTGTTGTGATTTAAAGCTGTAATCGCAGACACAAAATACCTCAGTAGACAGAACTCTGTATTACTTACCTAAATTTATTTAGGCACCCTCTATATTTAACTCGAAGCCTCCATGGGTCTTAGTAGCTGTGGGGGCTTCTTATATTGAATAGATATTGGGCAGTTGCGATGCTCCGCTGGAGCGGCTCCGCCAACACAACCCACAATCACCCTTGTGACCCATATCACTACATTTCCTCAGCCAAATTCAGAAACCCCTTAAGCAACCTTCAGTTTACGGTCAGATAGCGTTCAGGTAGCCCCGGCATCCTTGTAATCAATGAAGCAAGTAAACACACTTCACGAATTCATAAGGAGCTTTAACCATGAAACGCACACTTCTTTCCGCTTTAACTGTTCTCGTTGCCTCCGCTGCGATCGCACCCATCGCTGCCGCCGCTGAGCCCGCTAGCTTCAATATTCAGTCCGCTCGCCTCGAAGCGCTAGACGCCCGCACTAAGAATTCCGTCCATAAACTACGCCTTGAGCACCTTAACAACCAAACCAAGGCTATCGAAGATATCCAAGCCGCTCGCCTTGACGCCCTGGATGCCCGCACTAAGGCTATCGATAACATTCAAGCTGCTCGCTTAAATGCGCTGGACGCTCGCACCAAAGCCGTTGATAACATCCAAGAGACTCGGCTCAACGCCCTGGATGCTCGCACTAAGAACAGTGTTCACAAGCTACGTCTTGAGCACCTTAACAACCAATCTAAAGCGGTTGAGGATATCCAAGCTACTCGTTTGGAAGCATTGGATGCTCGTACCAAAGCTGTTGATAACATCCAGGAAGCACGCCTCGATGCTCTAGATGCTCGTACTAAGTCCGTCCGCTAACAGATTGCTGAGCTGTTGCGGTGCTCAGGTTGACAAGCTTGGGTGCCTGGGGCCGAACTGTTGCGGTGCTCCGACTAAAAATTCTAGATGCCCGGTGCAGACTCCGTAATCTGTGAAATGCTTCATTATTTCAGGGCACCCTTTTCTATTCAGACTCTCCCTACAACACACACTCTAGAGCCTCTACCCTACTGGTAGGGGCTTTTTTTAAATTAATGGAACCTGATGCTGGGAAAATATGACTGAATAATTCTGATGATCCACTCAGTTTTAAGGAAAAGACAATGCCCATTGATCCATATGAACCAGAATTAGCAAAACGAAAAACCATACTTGCGATCGCAGATCGTCAGCTAAAGCAAGCGATGTCAGCCTTCTCTAATCTGAACAAAGTAAATTCACAAGAAAAGCTGAATGGAGTGTTAATAGCGCTCAAGGACTATCAGGACGCAGCCAAAGGCGTATCGCAGTGGGTGCAACAAAAACCCCAAAAATAGTGATATCACAACAAGCAACACCATCAACTATCACACTCCATAGAGTTATCTCACTGCTTCACAGGGAAAACAATGACAAATAACAACATTAACGTTTGTATCAGAGAAGAGTTTTTCAAACATTGTCGGAATATCCTAAGGACATGGGCTGAAAGGCTCATGGTCATAACGAAAGGAGGTCTAACAATAGATATCTCGATAGAATCGTTTGACGGGTCAAAGACAGTACCCAAACGAATCACTGACACCTCTTCTCACTTGCAATAGAGAGCCCTGTTTATAGTAGGTTCACCTTACATAAAACAACTCTAATTAGAAGTTGTGTTGAATTTAGAAGAACTCTTCAGTTGATTGTTTTGGGTGCTGTTACACTTTCAAGATTCACTAGACCAATTATCCAGCGTCAGAACTCACTGGACAACGGTGCACTATCTCCTCAGAATCCTTTAGTTAATACTCTATCGGAGCATTTCACAGTGATCGCTGACACATACGACTAAAAATTGATGACTGTGTGAGGAGACGATAGGCTTGTGCTGAAAAAGGGTGTATACAAACCATCGCAACATACAGTGGGTTCGCGGACAAAGCATAGTATGGAATAACCTCCTATAGCGAACCGTATATCTAAGTAGACAGAAACCTGTACTACTTGACCCTTTATATCTAAACCGAAGCCTCCATGTGCCGTCGTGTTCGTGGGGGCTTCATTACGCATAGACTAGGGCAACATCAATGGATATCCAGAAATTAAGAGGAAGTGAGACTAGTGACATACATATTTTGATGACTCTTGTGCGTGCACCGCTTCAATTAGTTGCTGAAACCTTAAACCAGATCAAACAAGTCAAGCATTGGTATACAGATGTTTACGCAACCTCTGTAGATATACCTTCACAGGGTCTCATTCTCATTCAATTTAAGGGACATCCCTGGACAATTATTCGATATCTAAAGGGGCAAACATATTCAGGCTATGAAGAAGATGCCAAACTTCTCTCCAAGAAACTAGCAAGCCAAGCCTTGTATTACTTTAATTGTGATACTTCAGGTGAACTGGTCTACAAGTTTTATGATAATGGTCTTTGTCAAGAAGAGATGATTTGTAGCCATGATGAGGGTTTGACTTTTCGATCAAGCTTAACGTCAACAGAAAAAGAAGATATGGGTAGTCCCTATTTGTTCACTGAAGATTTTTTAGTTGAACAGGATATTTATATTCCTGCCATTTGGATTCCCGACTTATCACCCATGTCTGGGAAAAATTTTCAAGATATAAAACTGGAGTTTTTTGGATTTCTTCCTAATTCTTTGAATGCTGTTAAATTTGAGCGTTCATATTTTGAGCGTGTTGATTACTTCTCCATAAGTTGAGTTATTTTTATTTCAAAGTAAATAGCCCATCAACCTGTTGGAGGCGTTCAGCAGGTTGATGGGCTAGCTTTTTTTAATTACTAAGCAAAAATGGAGGATCACTCACCACGCTACAAATCTGACCCGACAGTCTCCTTAGATTTCCTCTGCGCGGCAGTGTCCCTCTCCTACGTGTCCTAAGCCTTTATAGATGTCGGCGAGCTGAAGTTTCTCCACCTTGGTCAGCCTTGCTTCCAAGTCTTCAGGAGTTACATTAACAACACCATCTTGTGCTAAAGCCGCAAACGGGTCAAATCCCAGCGCCCCGCGATTGAGGACCTCATCTGCAGGTATATCAATATCACCAAACAGATGGTCAAAGTGAAACGTGGCTTCCACATCTGCCGTTCCTTCAGGATCTAAAATCCCTTTACGCTCATCACCAATAAAATCGCCGCAGAAGAATTCTAACGACGGATTCATGGCAATTTCAAAAGGAATGGTTTCACCATCACGGGTTGCTGTTCCGATTAAGACCAAGGATGGTTCCCCCTCTGAAACTAGCTTCCAAGATAGAGCGTTATAGCGACCTGCTGGCGTCTCTACCTGTTTTACCAAAATGGGTGCAGCAGTTGCATCCCCCTCAGCTAGATCCACATTGGCGGCGTCTGCTAGCACAGTATTGGTTTGAGCTGTAATTTCTACATCAGCATCTGGATTAAAAGGAGGCGATGTCTGGTAAGCAACAACATCCTGGATATTGGTATAGGCATGGTCAAACTCAATTTGCCAGCCATCTTTACTAGTAAACCCCTGTCGAATAAAGTCTTCACCATTAGCCCTTAATTCTAGGGTACCGACTTTAGCCTCAGGTGACTGGGTACAAGCAACTCCACCTAACAAGAGTGGGAAAACAGCCACATGCAACAACCAGTTTCTAGACATAGTTCTTCCTCAAACAGCCATCTAATTGAAACGTTGTTACCCTGATCTCTCAATGCCCCCTAGGGGGACAAACGCCTATTATTAGAAATTCTATTCTAAACTCGCCTAATCTCCCTAGCCAGGTCTTGTCGACTTATTATTCAGCCTCCCTAATGGGAAATTCTTCACCTGCTTGATAGGCATCAAAATATTTTTTGAAATAAGTCGTACTGGTAACGTTGGGTTCGTCGATGGTATCTGGGGTGTGCTCATAAATAGGTACACGCTGACGAATTACTTCAATTAATTTTGGATTAAGCTCTTCAAAAGTTTCCACTCGCTGAATGGTGGTTTCAAATCTCAGACGAGCAGGATGCTCATAACCCATCTTCATCCATGGGAGCCAGGGACAATCGCGAGCCCAAAGGGGGGTGGGCGCTGTCACCCCAGGGCGGACAGCGTAGGTTGTGAAATATTCGGTGCCTTGAAATGTAGGCCCAGGGCAGTGTTCGCGATACTGAGGATCGTCAGCCAGGGGATGGGGATAGGTGAGGGGTATCTCCTGGACTTTTTTTAGGTAAGGTTGCCCCGCAGGAATCGTCGTCGTTTTGGGGCTGACATCTCCCTGCACAACTCGGTTGGCAATGGGTACTACGGATACGGGTGGCCGATTGGGAAAGGGTTGCCACTGGGTAAGTACATCGCCAGTGTCTAGATCGCAATAGAGGCCTAGCTCTCGATTAATACGGTGGCCATACTCGCCATTTTCACCAGAGCAAAGGAATACTTTGGTGGCATTCATGCCTGCGATCGCAACTATCTTCTCTAACGGCGCTTCAGGTGACAGTCGCCACCACACCGTTCCCTCCCATCGATAATAAAGCTGCTTACCATGGTAATGACGATAAAAGTCCAGGTTACTGACATCGTAGGCACGATCTAAATCAGTCATCAGTAACATCCCCAAAAAACATCACCCTGAGTTCAGGCTTACCTTAATCCTACCTAGGAAGAAATGAAAAAAGTATCAAGGGCTACCAATAGGGAGCAATTATAAAGAAAATAAGTAATTACACCTATTTGTTATCTTTCCATGGGATTCTTAACTCAAGTTGATAGTTCAACACGTTTCTTCCAGTTGTGAAACATTGAAAGGTACAGATGTTTAGGCAAGAAATGTGAAAGTCAGTGCATTAACCCTTCGTTACCAGGGCAATGCCTGCTGCTGAGCTTCCTAGGTTTTGCTAGTGTCTGTCGATGCTGGCAATTTCAGAACCGGGGTTGTCTGTTTTATGATGGGCAGCTCCTGGGGTGGGTTAACAAGGAGCGGGCGAGACAGCTTTACGCTGTTTCAACCGCTTTTTTTTTGCCATAGCGGTCAGCAGCCCAAGCTACCCTAAGCATGTGTGGTGTCTTGAGTTATCCATGGAAACATCCAAAAATCCCCAATCCCTATGGCAGCTAAAACCTTGGTGGTGCCAACCATGGTCCATCGTTTTAACTGGCCTGGCTATCCCTACAATTAGCTGGACATGGCTGCATCGCTGGTGGATTACAACACCTGTTGCATTCGTGATTTTCGTCTGGTGGTATTTGTTTTTATATTTAGTCCCAAAGCAATACAAAACCACCCAATCTGACCTATGAAGTATCTACCCCTTGCCGCCCGTGTTTGCTTAGCGCTGATCTTTCTAAAAGCAGGCATTAATCATCTGATGGGCTTTTCTGATTTTGCTGACATGCTGGGTCAGCGTTTGCCCCTTGGCAGTCTATTAGCGGCTGCAACCATCACTTTTCAGCTCCTGGGGAGCCTGTCATTACTCCTGGGTTACAAGACCAAAATTGGCGCACTGCTGCTGGTTCTGTTTCTAATTCCAGCGTCGCTCATGTTTCACAATTTCGTAGCAGACCCTACTCAGATCAATTCATTTCTCAAGAACTTAGGCCTGATCGGTGGACTGCTCATGGTGATTGATGCTGGTGCAGGGGCTGTGAGTTTAGATAGAGCCCTCAAACATTAGTCTTTTGAATTTTGAGTGTTGGGTTTTCTAGGGGTTAACCATACGGCCCTGAACCATAGTCTGATACGACATCCTGACTGATAGGGTCAGAGTCCACGACTCACTCAACTCGTCCCAGGGAGTTGCGCATTGTCCAATTGTTGCTCCAGTTCTTCTACGGTGGGTAGCGTCCCTTGCAAATCCGCCGGTAGCTCACGCCCCAGCCGATGGGTGGCCACACCCATCGGCTTGTTGACATCCCGCAAAGAATACTCCGCCACCGTCGCATCATTAGACTTGCACAAAATCATGCCAATCGTAGGCTGGTCATCTGCATGACGCAGCAGATCATCGACTGCCGAGACAAAGAAGTTCATCTTGCCGGAAAACTCCGGTTCAAACTCACCTAGCTTCAGGTCAATCACCACAAAGCAGCGTAGCTTCAGGTGGTAAAACAGCAAATCAATGGCATACTCCTTGCTACCCACCTGGATGGGATATTGGCTACCCACAAAGGCAAAGCCCACACCTAGCTCTAGCAAAAAATCTCGAATGTGGCCTAACAAAGATTGCTCCAGGTCCCGCTCTTGAGCATCGGCTGCCAGGGTTAGAAAGTCAAAATTGTAGGGATCTTTAATGAGATTTTTAGCCAGATCGGACTGGTCCGGCGGCAGCGTACGCTCAAAATTGTTGATGGCTGCGCTTTTCTGATGGTGTAGCCCCTGATCAATCTGCATAAGCAGCACATTGCGACTCCAGCCATGCTCAATGGTCTGGCGCGCATACCAAAGACGCTCTTCAGGATCTTTGAGGGCATCCAACAGTCGCACATTATGGCCCCAAGGAATTTGTGAGAACACCTGGTGCACCAGCTGAGCATCAGGGTAGGCATCGGCAAAGGAACGCATGTACTTGAGGTTACGGGACGAAAAGCCAGTCATTTCAGGAAAGTCGCGTTTGAGGTCTTTAGCAAGGCGATCAATGACTTTAGTGCCCCAACCTTCTTGCTGTTGGCGGTCTAAAATTTCGCGTCCAATCTGCCAATAGAGCAGAATCAATTCTTGATTGACGGCTAAGGCTGCCTTAACCTGGGCCGAACGAATACGATCCTTGAGGGATTGTAAAAATCGGCGGTAGTTATCGGGTGACAGGGAATTAGCCATGGGCGGCAAGCGAAGAGCAGGCTTTGGCGTCAAATTTAGCTCACTATAGCCCCGCTGGCTTCGACTTCGCTCAGCCCGCAGCCACGTCTGCGTTTTGACTGAGACAAGTTAGCGGCCTGTCTGCATTGACTGAGCAAAACGGATCTGATCTTGAGTAGCCATGGTTCATCTGTTACGTTTTGAAATAATTTATATTTTTTGTAACGATAACCCCAATAAAGAAATTGGCTGCCCAAAACCCTTAAGGTCTTAGACAGCCAAGGCAATCATCACTATTTAGCATCCTGACTTCTACTAAAGAAATCTGAAATGCCTTCACATTCATTAATATAAGCTAATAAAAGTACAAAATGTAAATTTTCTTATGAATGAGGGTAAATTTCATCAATGCATCCCATGTCCCATGGATACCCTCGACCCACCAGGCAACAAAAACGATGAAAAACCATGTAGGGTGGTCAATGCCTGACATCTACAGAAACATTGTCCGTCAGAGTAAGCCTTGCCCACCATTGTTAGGTATAGCCAGAGCGTGGAAAAGCAACGAGTAATAGTCATTGGCGGCGGTGCAGCAGGTTTTTTTGGCGCGATCGCAGCCGCCCATGCCACCCCCAACGCCATCGTCACCCTTTATGAAGCCGGTCCCGAGTGTCTAGCCAAGGTGCGCATCTCCGGCGGTGGCCGCTGCAACGTCACTCACCACTGCTTTGAACCTAGCCAACTGGTGCAGAACTATCCCCGTGGCGGCAAAGCATTGCGCGGCGCATTTTCTCGGTTTCAGCCCCAAGACACTGTTGACTGGTATCGCAACCATGGCGTCAAACTCAAAACAGAAGCGGACGGACGCATGTTTCCCGTGACCGATGACTCTGCCACCATCGTCGATTGCTTGATAAAAACTGCCCTGAAAGCAGGCATCATCATCAAAACTCGCTCGCCTGTGAAACAGGTAAGCGCAACAGAACCAGGTTTTTTAGTGGGGCTAAAGGAGGGCAATGTGAAGTGCGATCGCATCCTCCTGGCCACCGGCAGTAGTCCCCAGGGACACCGCATTGCCAAAAGTCTGGGCCACACCATTGAGCCACCGGTTCCCTCTCTGTTTACATTCACCATTAAAGATGCCGCCTTAAGGCAGCGCAGCGGCCTCTCCATGGACCCCGTAGAGGTAAAACTCAAACTGCCGGGCCAAAAGAAACCCCTTTCCCAAACAGGTCCAGTGCTGATCACCCATTGGGGTCTCAGCGGCCCAGCCGTTTTGAAACTATCGGCCTGGGGTGCGCGTGCCCTCCACGGGCAGAGATATAAAGGCACTGTGCTGATTAATTGGTTGCCCCAGCTGACACAGGATAATGTGCGAGCACTGCTGCACACTGCTAGGGAGGAAGGGGGGAAACGTGCGATCGCAAATCACAATCCCACACCGGCCCCCAAACGTCTTTGGACCTATTTTGTCCAACGCGCTCAAATTGATCCCCAAGCCCAATGGACAACATTGTCTAACAAAGCCATCAACAAACTCACCCAAGAGCTCTGCCAAGGAGAATACTTCCTCCAAGGCAAGGGCGTATTCAAAGAAGAGTTTGTCACCTGCGGCGGCGTTCGCCTCAAAGAGATTAACTTTAAAACCATGGAAAGCCGCCTCTGCCCTGGACTCTTCTTTGCAGGAGAGATTCTAGATATTGATGGCATTACCGGTGGTTTCAACTTCCAAAGTGCCTGGACAACAGGTTGGCTAGCAGGCCATGGGATCAATTCGTCACACCTTTGATGGCCCATACGCATTCAAATATGCATGCAACGCAAATATCATAGATAATCAACCTATAAGCACGATTCAAAAGGCACCATTAATTCAACATTACAAAAACAGAGATTTTTCCGGTTGAAGAAACACAGCAACTTAGCACGAGAAATGGTTAACATCTTGCCATTCAAATCAGTAGAAACAACTTTAATTGCTGAGTTCACAAAAGAATCAAAATACTTTGTAGTGTATTAAAAGATCTGAATACAGGAAACATTTACCCCCAAAGCCTTTTCAAAGATCAATATTATCTTCTTTGAAGACTGTATCCTTCATAAATAGACGAACCGAAGCAAACCAAATTTTGTTGTTGAGTTCATAGAGGAACCACTTATGCTTCGTATTATATTTAAAGAGTTACATACAAATAACCATTATATTAGTGATGTGACAGCGAAACAGTTACTATGCTCCAAGTGCACATAAACAAGATAAAACAAAGGATGTCAACAACTTTCTTTGCGTTCGAACACCTCATTACCAGCATACAGCTTCAAATTCGTGCATATCTTGTTTATTGCCACAGCATATGCAACAACTATATCTTTGAGTCTTAGGGGGACCTCCATAAGATTCAGAAACTGACAGAGTTTCTACGTCCTGGCATGGTTAGCTTTAGTTATCGTTAAAGCCCATTTTCCAGATTATTTAAATCTGCAATAGCTTCTCAATGGGCATCTGCCAATGTTGAAGAAGTTAACTGATCTGCCTGCCAAAAATACAAGGTTGCATCTCGTTGTTGAGCTGAATTGGCGGACCTTCTTTTGCCTGACCCAGTAGTAGGTGTAAGCCGTCAATAACTGTTTTCGCTTCACCATCTTGCTAGCAAATTCAACACACCAAGGAACACGATTTAAATGGATATCAAATCTCTAGGTGCTGCTTTGCCTGAGCAGCTAACATTGAAGGCTATCAATCGTATTCACCGTCACTATAGTGATCCTAACGATCCTAACGATTCAACATATGTGGATCTTGTGATTGAAGATGGGGGTGTCTTAAATGGCACATACGGTGGCTTTTGTATCGATAGCGACCGAGATATTGGGTTTGGTGTAGATGAAAACTTCAACGGTATCATCGATGCCAACACCAATGAAGTGGGGAGTAGCTATTCTGCCAAAGTTTATTCCAGCTACGAACCCTTACCCGATGAATTAGTGGGTCAGGGTCTCATCGAAAAACCTGAAAATCTAGACTTACTAAACTGGATTATCAATCAGGATTTTACTCAGCAAACCTCTCCTAGTGGTTCTGGGAATTACACTTGGGCAGACCTACAGAGGGCTGTTTGGACATTAATTGATGATGAAAACTCTACCGCTGGTGGCATTGGTGAAGAAGGGGACTACTGGCAACAGGAACGAGTAGATGAGATTGTTGCAGCAGCTCGTGCCAATGGTGAGGGGTTTGTTCCGAGCTATGGTCAAAAAATGGGGATTATTATTGTTCCCGATACAGATGGTGATGGTGCACCTGATGCACAGGTCCAGTTTGCGGCTATTGAGCTAGCCAAGCTAGGCGATAAAGTATTTGTTGACAGCAACCGTAATGGCATTCAAGATGCGACAGAAGTGGGGGTTGCAGGAACAACCGTCAATCTACTAACCGATGTTGATGGTGATGGCACTATAGAAGCTGATGAGGTGATCGACTCTACCACGACTGATAGCAATGGTGAGTATCATTTCACCGTTGTTGCTGGTGATTATAAAGTTCAGTTTGAAACACCTGATGGATTTGAATTTACCGATGCCAACACCGGTAATGATGCCCTGGATTCAGATGCAGATACAACCACAGGTCTTACTCACAAAATCACCCTAGACCCTGGTGAGTACGACAGCACCATTGATGCAGGAATTGTATCTGAAGCAACTGCAAGCCTGGGCGATCGCGTTTGGTACGACACCAATAAAAATGGCATACAAGATGCGGGTGAACAAGGCGTTGCAGATGTCAAAGTCACCCTGACGGGCGGTGGTGCAGATGGCATCATTGGGAATGCTGACGACACCACGGCTGAAACTGTCACTGATGCTAACGGCAATTACGCTTTCACAAACCTCAATGCGGGTGAAGAATATAAAGTCACATTCTCTCACTTACCCCAGGGTTATACATTTACCCAAGCTAATGCTGATGACATGACAACAGAAGAAGTCGTCTTTGAGTCCAGCTTTGAAAGCGTCAGCAATGGCAGTTTTATTAAAGCACCCCTAGAAGGATGGCGGTCAAAAGACGGTTATCTTGAGCTGCACTATAACCACTCAGCAGATGGGAACAACCACATCGAGCTGAATGATGACAGACTGAATTATTACAATGATACCAGTCAAATTTATCGGAATATTGCGACTGAAACAGGCAAGCAATATACCCTCACATTCCAGTCAGCAGCCCGACCAGGGTACAATGCCGATGTCAATGCCCTAGAGGTTCGTTTAGATGGTGCAACACTTCTAGAGGTCAAAGAAGATGGCACTCAGAGTTCAGGGCTCAACTGGAAAACCTATACCGTTACATTTGAGGGTGACGGTACCACAAAACAGCTGGAATTTTTATCCACTGGTATCGCTCAAAACTATGGTCGTGGAGCCCGTTTGGATGACATTAAGTTGGTTGCTAGCAGCGGCAGCAACAACGATGCTATTGATTCCGACGCTAATCCTGACAATGGCATGACTCAAATAGTCACCTTAGCCGCTGGTGAACATAACTCCACCTTAGATGCAGGGTTAGTGAAAACAGCAGTCTGTGCCAAGTTAGTAGGTACAGAGGGTATCAATGAAGGCAAAAAAGGACGTTACTTTGTTGAACTCGATGGTGTTAGTGATGTTGATCGCTATTTCACAGTTCAAGTAAACAGTGGCTCTGCCAAAATGACGACTGATTACCGTGCAGGTTATCAAGACATCATGTGGGGTGGCTATTACGATACTCGTAACCGCTGGGGTCGGGTGATTAAAAAGACCTATGGTTATATCGCCCAAGGTCGCGCTGGTTACACCGGGGACGATCGTAAAGCCATTGGCCCTGGCGATGCTAGCTGGGACTATACAGTCTATGACCAGAATGGTCATAAAGACTACGATGGCGTGATTCAGGTTAAAGTCGCTGCCGGTCAAACCAAGTCTGAAACCTTCCATGTGCAAACCTGGAAGGAAAAAGTCACCGTTGATTGGGATGCCCCCACGCGCAATGGTTACTATGAGGGTACTGAACGTTTTTCGGTTAGTCTGGTATCCGGTGATGCTGACAAGCTATGTGGCGATCATATCGATGTTTCGATTCGCGATCGCACCCACTACGACTTCTTTAGCCCCATTGCCCTTGATCTGAATGGTGATGGCGTTCAAACCACTGCTATGGGTGCAACAATTGGGACCTTTGACCTTTTAGGCACAGGCACTGCCATTGAATCTGGCTGGCTCTCCGGTGCTGATGCATTCCTCGCCGTAGATAACAACGGGAATGGCATCATTGATGATATTTCTGAGTTGTTTGGTGGTGAAGTGGGTGAAGGTTTTGCCAAACTACAGACATTTGACACCAATGGTGACGGTCTCATTGGTAATCAAGAGATTCTTACGGGTGGCATAATTCTTTGGCAAGATGCCAATGAGAACCACACAACTGATAAGGGAGAACTGATTACCCTAGGCTCTCAAGGTATTACCAGCCTCAACACCAGCTTTGAAGAAACCCCTGTATATCAGCACGGTAACGTTCTGATTGAACACGGTTCTGCTAACAAAGTGGACGGCAGTCAGATTGACATGGTAGATGCCTACTTCCAGGTTCCTGCAACAGCCAGTAATCATGCTGAGACCATGACTAGTCTTGGATAATTAGTCAGGCACAGGCAAGCCCATCAATCGGCTGTGACCTTTATAGCAAACCGCTGACTGCATATCTCCAAAGGAGAGGCTGCAGCAACAGCGGTTTGCTGTGCCCATAGCTGTTACCACCTAATGCTTCAGCAATTATCTATGGCTGAACTATGGGTGCCAAGCGATGCTAACCCGACAAGAACAACAACCCTAAACTATCCGTCTCTTTTGCAAGGTAGTATCCAGAGTGACTAAATTTGTCCCTTCCAGGTCAATGTCTGCTCTGCAACATTACTCCCATAGGAACGAATAATCTTGAGCTCCACTTGAGCCCGGGTGCCGCCGCTGAGAAGCTGGGAGGCAATGGGCAATCGTCCCAGGGCTAAGGTAAACCGATTATGGTCCTGTTGCACCAGGTCATCTGGTACAGGACCGTCAAACTCTACGTCATAGCGGCGACGGCGACCGTCATCGCCTGAGGTGCTATAGCGAACTTCAAAGCGTGTGTCTAACACATCAGAACGCTGGGCCAGATCAACCACGTTCACTTCAAAGGTACGACTGCGGCCATCAACGCGGCCCATGGCAAGCTGGGTTACGTCCGCCACAGGCACAATGCCATCTACTCGGTAAGTAGTTAGGGTCTCTTGTTCTACGGTCTCTCCCAATAGCCAATACTCTTCAGGAAAATCAATATCGACTTGACCATTGGGTCGTAATGTTAAATCTATCGTTTCAGTAAAGGCTTGCAAGTCTTGGGAAGCCTGCCAATCAAGGGTAAATTGTCGATCAATAAATCCTTTATAGGCCTGATATTCATCGGCAATGACAGACCCAGGAGCCAGCAGGTTTGTCGATCCTCTGCGGGTCTCCCACAGGTTACGGGACAAAGTAACGGTTTTATTCGCCAGACTGGAAACTGCATGGGACTGTTCAGGATTTGCTTGGGGTAAGGGCTCTAATTGATTGATGAGGACCAGCTTGCCGATGTTGCCCGCTGTGCCGTCGGCACCGTTGCGGCCATCTGCACCATCGCGGCCATCATTACATTCGTACTCTTCTTCTCGGCAGGTGCCGTTTTCACAAACTTTAACGGTCCAGCGTTCGTCGTCACATTCACAACCATAGGTACCATCACCACCACGACCACCACGTCCACCGCGTCCCCCGCCTGCCATTGCTAAAACCTGTCGTAGGTGACTGGGGTCAGTGTATTGAACCGTCAAGGTACCGCCATTGCCACCACGACCGCCATTGCCACCATGACCGCCATTGCCACCATCGGCAGCATTCAAATCATGGCGCTCATCGCGGGGCTGACGTCGACACCGCAACCACTCAGCGTTTTCACCAAAGCCACCGTCTTCTCCATCGGTCCCGGATAGATTCAAATTCAGGGGTTGCCCCGTTGCTCGAACGGTTTGGTCAGCGCCATCCCGACCATTACGACCGGCTCTACCATCCCGGCCATGCCGACCATCACGGCCAAATTCCCTGGTACTCCTGGCCAATGCAGCTGTGCCACAGACATCCATAGCAGCCAAAGACACCCAACTGGTCAACGTCAGGGTGCTCGCTGTTAATGCCGTCAAACTCAATCGCCATAAATAAGGAAAACCAGAAAACATAGTCATGGGGCAATACTCAACAAAGATCCTGTCACAGGGGGCTGACAGCCACGTAGCCAGGTATGATCACAGACCACAATGTCAATGCGACGTATTCCTGGGCAAATGGCTGTTACTCCCAGATAAACCAACATAAATACGCTTGACAACCCCCTATAGGCCAAAGTTTTTTCCGACTACGAATGAATGATGTAGCGCAATGTGTAAGAGGAGTTGATAGGCTATAGGTTGCTTGCACATCACATTGGCTTTGCCAGCCAGAGGTTGCAGCCTAAGGGTTCAGGGGTCTTCATGCTCCTGACCAATCTGAAACACGTTACAAATTGGTGTCCATGTTATCCACCCTCGACGATCTAAAACATCGCCTGCAAACAGCCCTTGTGAGTGCTTTTGGCCCCGATTTGGAAGGTACCGATCCGGTCCTGGTGCCGACGAATAATCCTAAATTTGGTGACTATCAAGCTAATGTGGCCATGTCACTGGCTAAGCGATTGAAAGACAAGCCGCGTGCGATCGCAACCAAAATTGTCGAAAACCTTACCCTCGACGACCTTTGCGAAGAGCCCCAAATTGCTGGGCCTGGTTTTATCAACCTCAAGTTCAAAACCGAGTACCTGCAAGCACAGCTCAAGACGGTTTATACAGACGATCGCCTGGGCGTCCCCACTGCCGACCCAGGTCAGCGGACCATTGTTGATTTCTCTAGCCCCAACATCGCCAAAGAAATGCACGTGGGCCACCTGCGCTCCACCATCATTGGCGAATGTATCGCCCGCACCCTAGAATTTCTTGGCCATGATGTATTGCGCTTAAACCACGTGGGCGACTGGGGCACCCAGTTTGGCATGCTGATCACCCATCTGAGGGATGTATGCCCTGAAGCGATCACCGAATCATCCTCAGTGGATATCGGTGATTTAGTAGAGTTTTACAAACAAGCCAAAAAGCGCTTTGACGACGATGAAGACTTTAAAACCACGTCTCGCGAAGCCGTTGTTGATCTCCAGTCCGGAGAAGAAAATGCCCGAAAAGCATGGCAGCTCCTCTGTGAACAATCCCGAAAAGAGTTTCAAAAGATTTATGATCGCTTAGATATTACCATTCAAGAGCGAGGAGAATCTTTTTATAATCCCTTACTTGAAAATGTTGCCAAAGATCTTAAGTCTCTTAACTTGTTAGAAGAAGACCAGGGTGCCCAGGTTGTTTTCCTAGAAGGATTTACCAATAAAGATGGTAATCCTCAACCATTGATTGTGCAAAAGTCTGATGGCGGTTTTAACTACGCCACCACTGACCTTGCCGCTATCCGCCAGCGCACCATCGACGAAAAAGCTCAGCGAGTCATCTACATTACCGATGCAGGACAGGCAAACCATTTTGCCCAAGTCTTCCAAGTAGCCAATCGTGCCCATTGGATCCCCGCAGGTGTGGACCTAGTGCATGTCCCCTTTGGCCTGGTTAAAGGAGAAGATGGTAAAAAACTGAAAACCCGTTCCGGTGAAACCGTTAAGCTCAAGTCCCTGCTAGATGAAGCTGTCACCCGAGCAGAAACAGATTTACAAACACGGATTACCGAGGAAAACCGGGACGAATCGGCAGAGTTTATCCAAACGGTGTCTACGGCTGTGGGTATCGGTGCCGTTAAGTATGCCGACCTCAGCCAAAACCGCACCAGTGATTACATTTTCAGCTTTGATAAAATGCTGGCCCTCCAGGGAAATACAGCACCTTACATGCTCTATGCCTATGTAAGAGTCCAGGGCATTAGCCGCAAGGGCAACATCGACTTTACTCAGTTAGGCGATGCCCCTATTTTCCTGGAGGATGACTCAGAACTGGCCCTAGCCAAACATCTATTAGAACTTGACACAACCGTGATGGAAGTAGCGCGCGATCTATACCCAAATCGATTGTGTCAGTATCTATTTGAACTCAGCCAAAAGTTTAACCAATTCTATGATCGATGCTCAGTGCTACAGGCAGAAGAACCGCAGCGGACTTCGCGCTTAATGCTGTGTGATCTGACGGCTCGTACCCTTAAACTAGGACTTTCACTCCTGGGCATGCCAGTATTGGAACGCATGTAGTCTGTATGTACAGACGTCAAGCAGGGGGCTAAATAGGTAAGTTCCGTGAGTAATACAGTCGCAATCTTCCGTGGTGTCTGTAGTTTCACCTATCGAAGCTGTTCTGCTTTCAGATTCTTCTATGAAGAACCTGAAACAGCAGGACATGAGAAAAGGGGAGAAGTTATGGAGTCCGGTGCTTCTAGGAGACGCTTCTCCCCAAACTTTGTAAACCCAGAGGGAGGGTAAATTCTTTATATTCAGCTGGATGCTAGGCCACTTACCTAAACAGATGTTTCACTCAATTACTGTTCCTCTGTAATTACCTATGCAACAATAAAGTCGCGCCACAATAACAAACTATTGAGATATGCAGTCGCATCTGATTAACCATCATGATTAAATTATCTCCCTGGTTGACTATAGAACACGTAAAACAAAAATCTCCCAGTCTAAATGCTGGGTTTAAGAGACTTCAGACACCCATTAGATCCGCTTGATTGTCAAACTATCCAAATAAGCTTGAGGATTAGTAGGATCAAACTTAATGCCATCAAAAAAGGTTTCAACACCACGGGACGTGTCACTGGGAATACCGTCAAATCCAGCTTCCTGGGCTGCTTCTCGCCAAATATCTTCCCGATTCACCTGATCAATGATCCGCTGAATCGTATCAAAATCACTAATGAAATTCTGATGGAATCCCCAGCGTAACATCTCAGTCAAAAACCACAGATCATGACTCTTGTATGGATATGAGACATTACCTCTGGGGTCAGTCCAGTAAAGGGGACCCACATTGACATCCTTAAAATCTGCCTTAGCATCACCCATCGCATAGCCACCTTCATAAGGGGGCGTTAGAATATCCACCGAGACGTTGAAATAATTACGACCAGAACAAATCCGCACTAGCTCAGGACGATTCGCTGGATCATCAGACCATTGCTGTGCTTCCATCAGACCTTTTAGCAATGCCTTTGTGGCGTTGGGATTAGCATCAACCCAGTCCGCCCGCAGTGCCAGATACTCTTCCGGATGAAATCCCCATAATTCATGGGTGAGACAAGACATAAAGCCAATCTTGTCAGTAACAATACGATAAGGCCATGGATCACCGGTACTAAAAGCATCCATCGTTCCATTACGCAGCCCTTTTACTGTCTCAACAGGGGGTACAGTCAATAAATCAATATCGTTATCAGGGTCTACTCCTCCAGCTGCAAACCAGTAACGAATCCAGAAGTCTTGATTTACATTGGGGAACGTATGGGCGGCCTTAAATTTACGACCTTCATTGCTGGGAAAACTCTTAATATAGTCAGCTGCTCCCGAGATATCCACACCTAAGCCTTGCCCTTCATGGATACCGGAAATAGCAATACCATTGCCCTGAGTATTAAGCTGGGCCAAAACATACATGGGCACTTTTTGCCCATTGGTGATAATCCCTTCACTAATTAAATGAGGCATGGGCATCTGCCACTGACCACCGTCAATACCACCCCCTTCTGAACCAATTGTGACGTTATTCCTTGCTGCAGACCAGGTCGCTTGCTTAGAGAGTTCTACATCAGTCATCCCATATTTAGCAAAAAATCCCTTCTCTTGAGCGATAATCATCGCTGCTGATTCCACAATAGGAATATACCCGAGTTTGACAGCAGTCGTTTCTGGGGCATCTCTTGTTGCTACAGGAACAGGCACGTTAGCTGTTTCTGAGGAGGGATTACCGACACAGCTTTTTAGCAGCACGGCACCTGCTGTTGATGCACCTGTAGTGTACAAAAATTTCCGACGAGAGACCCTTTTAGTAAAATCCGTCATCAATACCTCCTTTTATCCAACAATCTTGGACAATATGTTCGACATTTGAACAGATCCAAAAATCCTTAAATAAACACACATGCAAAGGCTGCAAGAGCCTTTAACAGATCAGTAAGGGCACCCGACAATCAGATTGCAACTAGCCACCAACAGCTCAATGAAGTATGTACTACTAACAACAGCTATTGAATAGATCTAAATCTATGAGACTTAAATCTTTGATATACATAATTCTATACTTAAACCATCAAAAAACAACCTCTGTTCGTATTAATCACAAATAAATTGTTAAAACTCAATTACAAGGTTTGCTTATAGATCAATACAAACACTTTTTGTTTGATTATAGAAAAATAAAGGTACCACCGCGAATAAAATAGACTCTAATCTATGATAACAAAAGATTTCACCCTCTAAAACTACGAATTATCAGTAGGTAAGCTCTTGCGCAGTCAAAAAAAGGACAGGAATGAGCGGCAACTCCCTGTCCTTAAAATTGAAATATTTTCCAGTGCGCGATCGCAAACAAAAGAGAAATATCTATCCTTTCCCAAACGTAGAAGCAATGCGACTAGTCCACCTGCCAAGCGGGCGTATGCTTTTGATTACTGTAATTATCAGACATGGGTGTAGGCGTTGCAGGTGGGCGCGCGAGATTAAAATGAGCAATAGATAATAACAAACCTGTACAACAGCCTAAGAAAAACAGCCAGCCGTGGGACGCATCAAAGACCCACAGAAGCTTACGATTTTGCCCATATACGTGAACAATCCAGGGTTCTGCAATAGATTCTCCCAGTTTTCTCATTACCAGTTCTCCCAAATAATAATGTAGTAACGTAAATCTCAACCATTGAGAAGTTCAACAAGATGACAAGAGCTTACTAAGTCAACCATAGGCAGGGATTACACTTGAAAACAACAATTCTGAAGGTGAAGTATAAAGATTGGACAAATGAGACGCTTTTGTTGTGAGTTGCGCCTACCTTAATAAGATGCAAGTGATGAACAAGGAATGTCAAATATTCATATGCAAATCTGCGTATAAGCGATCACTATCATTAAAGTAGGGTTCACGATACCCTCGCTTTCTCCTGCTCACAGGTTTTAATTGGGCTGAACACTTGCTCCATAACTTAAAAATGAAAGCTATTAATAACAGTGCGGATTTAATTTGTATAGGATGTATCCTGTAGCAGGTCCCTATCTTCGAAAAATCCTGCTATGAAGCGAATTATCCTATCTTCTAGCTTAATCTTAAGCACAGTTCTCGGTATCACAGGAGCGGCTAATGCCCAGGTTCCAGCTGTAGACGTGCAAGCTTCCACTGAAACAGCCTGCTCTTCTACAACACAAGCAGAGCAGATAGCACTGAACGCCGCCAAGAATGAAGCTCGGCAAATGGCAGAGTTCACGAACGGTGGCTTAAATTATTATCGTGCTGAACGCGCTATGCATGGCGCTGCAATCGAATCTCCCTGCGAAGTAATTGCCCCAGAAACATGGCGATTCACCATCAGAGGGGGCGACCCAACTGACGTTGTTCTTTCAGAAGAATATACAACTGTCAGCATTGTGACGGTGCAAGGTACTGGTAGCGATCGCACAATCACCTTAGACTACAATGGCCCCGTTGAAGAGTATGGCCAGCAGTAGTTTTTAGCACAACGGCAGTGATCGTTTATCTACTTCAACAAGAACTTCACTGCCGCTATCCCTCACATACCCAAACAATCAAGCATCTTTCTGCCAGGGCATTAAAAGCCATTTCTGCTGCGGCAAGATCTGCCATAGTAACCATCAGAGAGGGTCCTTTAGCCTCTTCATAATTACCTGGCATTGACTGATCTACACCAACTTAGACAAACCTGGCTCAAGCCTTAGCAATGCTTGAGCAGTCCCTGAATCCGGCACGATTAACTCAAAGTCTTCAAACTCAAATCCAGGCGCAACCGAGCACCCTACAAGCACGCGATCTTTGATAGGAACAGCAGCCTGCCAGTAGCCCGCTGGAATCACATGGCAGAAATTCATGGACTTCGCTGAGAGTTCAATGGCATCAATGGTGGATGCACGACCGTCCCATTGGTACAAAAACACTCCTTCCCCCTGATAAAGGTTCCACACCTCGTCATTGCTTACACGATGAAAGCGACTGACCTCATAGGGCTCCAGAGAAAAATAAATATGGGTAAGGGCAGTTCTCGTTTTGTCAGTGGCGGTAACTATCGTTGCAGAACGGTAGACCTCAAGATAACGACCACCTTCAGGATGGTCTAACAGGTCAGTATATTTCATGGGCAAACATAGAAATCTAATGCTGTATACGTAAGTGGATACTCAGGACTACTCTAGCAACCGTGACGTCACTATCATCAGCCCTGTGTGCAAAACTCACAAACAGACGAGCATATGCACCCACCCTTAGCACTGGTTAGCGCCGCTCCCTGATTACATTCGCTGAAACGAGGCAACATTAGACTTGCCTATAAAACGCTATCCATGCATTGCTGCTACGTCCTAGAGATACGCCACCAGTATCAGGGAATAATACTTAAAGATAGTGAATAGGATCATGGTCAGATAATCTTCTTCCATAAGAAGGAGAGTTCAGTGAGTGAATTCTTTGAGGTGTTGAGAATGACTGTTGGTACTCCCAGTGATTCTAGAGACATTACGAACCGGAGTGCTTCAAATGAAATAGTGCACTGCACAGATGCGGCAACAAGATACCCCTTAACGGTCAGCAAACAAACAGCATTAAGCAAAGTTGTTGCCTTAATGAGTCATGATCGTCAAACCTGTGATCTAAACTGTGCCCTCCCTGCCAATAATCCCACCCATAGACCACCTGAAAATTCGTCCTATCAAGACTCCCCTGAGTTCCCCCCATTGGTACTAAGCTGTGCCGTGATCCTAGACAACGGTAAACCCATTGGTATCGTGACTGAGCGTGATCTTGTGCGTTTAGCGGCACGGGGAACAGTGATTGCAGAGCAAACCGTTGAAACAGTGATGACGTCTCCGCTCATCGCCGTCAATCAAACACAGGCCAACGACTTATTTGCCGCAGTTAATCTCTTAAAACAGCACCGTATTCGCCACTTACCTATCGTTGATCACGATGACAGATTAGTTGGTATTGTGACCCGTGAAGGGCTGCGCCAGTCTCCGCAAATTAGTAATTTATTACGCCTACACCAAGCAGTAGACACCATGACTGGTGATGTCATTCAGGCTCCACCAACCACGACCTTAGAATCAATTGCCCAGTTGATGAGTCAACATCAGGTCAGTTGTATCGTCATTACCAACACTATTGAGGAGCAGACGTTTCCCATTGGCATTATTACCGAAGGCGATATTGTTCAATCCCAGGCATTGTTATTGGATTTTTCTCATCTCCCTGCCCAAAGCGTGATGAGCCATCCCGCCTTTTGTACGTCACCTAACCTTAACCTATGGCAGGCGCATCAGCTTATGGCTGAACGTCGGATTACATATCTGGTCATTATCCATGGAGATGGTCGTCTGGCTGGAATTTTGACCCAAACAACAATGTTCAAGGTCTTGAATCCAGAAAAAATGGTCGACGTGATCAGTATGCTACAGCAACAGGTCGAGTGCCTGGAAACTGAAAAGTTGCAATTACTAGAATCACACAATACTGAACGGCCACAAGCAGCGCACTGTGAATTAGCGACTTATCAACAAACAGAACTTTGCTTCTATGAGAGTGATCAGCACTATGTCTCATTAGCTGCCATCATTCCTGTAATCATCTTTCAAACTGATATTTTTGGAGCGTGCATTTACATTAATGAATATTGGACAGAACTCACTGGCATCTCCCGTCAGGAAACCTTAGGTCAGGGTTGGGTACAAGGGATTTACCCAGAGGATCGCCTAAATGTGCTAACCACCTGGCAACAAGCCGTGCAAATGGGTCAATCCTGGCAGCAAGAGTTTCGATTACAATTGTCCGATGGCTTAGTGAAGTGGGTCTATGGACAAGCCCAGCCAAAATGTTGCATGGCAGGCAAGGTTAGCAGTTATGTCGGTAGTCTGATAGATGTTAGCGATCGCAAACAGGCAGAATTGGACCTACGTGAGAGCGAACAACGGTTCCGACGGGCAATCGCAGACGCTCCGGTACCGATCATGATCCATGCCGAGGATGGCGAAGTCTTACAAATTAACTCAACCTGGACAGAACTTACAGGCTATACCCACACAGATATTCCCACCACCCAAGCCTGGATAGAGCGGGCCTATAGTGAGCAGGCTGCCAGTGTGATGGGCAATATAGTTTCTCAACAGTACAGTTTGAAATCTCGTTTGGAAGAAGGAGACTTTACCATTACGACCCATGATGGGCAACAGCGCATCTGGAATTTCAGTTCAGCCTCACTCGGCAACCTCCCTGATGGTCGGCGAATTGCCATCGCAATGGCAGCTGACATCACAGAAAAACAGCAAGCACAAGCTGCCTTGCAAGCTAGTGAAAATCGCTATCGGGCATTAGTTGAGGTCATTCCAGATTTAATGATACGTCAGGATGCAGAAGGTAACTATCTCGACCTGGTAATGTCTGACGAAGTTCGATTTATTCAGCCTGACCTCGCCTATAGTGGGGTCAACATTTATGACCTGCTACCGTTAGAACTCGCCCAACAACGCATGGTTTATGTATATCAGGCATTAGAAACTGGCGAGGTACAAATCTATGAATTTGAAATTGATATTGGAGGAGAACTACGCTGGCAAGAAGCCCGGATTATCGCCATTAACCCAACAGAGGTTCTAGTCATTGTTCGCGATATTAGTAAACGTAAACTTGCAGAACAGAAACAATATCAAACAGAAGCATCATTGCGTCAGATTGTTGAAGGTACTGCAGCTGTTACAGAACACGACTTTTTCCAGGAGTTAGTTCAACACATTACCGCAGCTCTAGATGTACGGTATGCAGGCATATCCGAGGCGACATCAGATGGTTTTGAAATCCTGGCATTTTGTGCGGATGGTCACTTACAAACGATTGATGCTTACCCGGACGAACAGTTTCCTTGCTGTATTCAAGCACTTCAACAAGGACAATATCATCAACCTGATTCACTGCTCAGTGTTTATCCAGAAAGTGAACTGTATAGCAGCTTAAACGCAGAAAGTTACCTTGGCATTGCCCTGCGTAATAGTGCAGGCACCTCCATTGGCAATCTATGTATCATGCATGATCGTCCTTTAAGGAATCACCAATGGATGATCAATTTACTCAAGATTTTTGGAGCCCGAGCTGGTGCAGAGCTGGAACGCTATCAAACAGCCCGACAACTCCAGATACTGACTAGCGAACTAGAACAACGGGTTGCTGATCGCACAACAACCTTAGCTAAAACTGTTGAACATTTACAAACCGAAATCAAACGACGACAAGCCCTTGCAGACCTATTACTCAAGAGTCAGGACCAATTGCAAGATATTTTTGACAGTGCTAATGACATGATTCAGAGTGTCTCACTCGCCGATGGTTCGTTCGAATTTGTCAACAGATCTTGGTTGGAAACATTGGGATATACGGCCCAAGATTTAGAACACATCACAATCCTGGATGTTTTGCATCCAGATTATCAGGAACACTATTTAACGTTGATACAACAGCTAAAAACAGGGCAATTACAAAAGCTTGAGCAAGTCGAAATTAGTTTTGTTACTAAAAATGGTCATGTCATTGAAGTTGAAGGCAACGTCAACTGCCGCATCGTTGATCATCAGACAGTTTATACCCGTGGGATTTTTCGCAATATTAGTGAACGTAAAAGAAATGAAGCACAACTCTATAATCTTTCAACACGTTTGAGTTTAGCTGTTAAATCTGGTGGTCTTGGCATTTGGGAATGGGATCTTATCAACGAGCAGTTGGCCTGGGATAGTCGAATGTGCGAACTCTATGGCATTCCACCAGAGGAATTCACAGGACATTTTACTGATTGGTCAAATCGGGTTCATCCAAACGATCTTGCAGAAGCACAGGCTAAATTTGAAAAAGCCATTCAAGAGCAAAAAGAAATGGATATCGAATTTCGGGTGATTCATCCTAATGGTCAGGTGCGACACATTAAAGCCAATGGGTTAGTCCAGCCTAATAACAAAGGAGAACATCAACGCGTAATTGGCATTAACATGGACATTAGCGATCGCAAAAAAGTAGAAATTGAAATCATCAAATCGCTAGAGCGGGAACGAGAACTTAATGAAATGAAATCCCGCTTCGTATCCAACACTTCCCATGAGTTTCGAACTCCTCTAACCGTAATTTCAAATAATGCAGAACTGTTAAAACTGTTTAGCAACAAACTCAATGAAACCGAACAACAACAATGTTTAGACACCATCTTGAACTATGTCGATCATATGACTGAGCTAATTGATGAGGTTTTGGTGGTCAGCAAAGCTGAATCGTATCAGATTCAGCTTAAAACTACCCCTCTAGATGTTGTTGAGTTTAGCCAACAACTAGGGCAAACAATTAGCCTGAGTTCACCAAAGCATCACGTCGAATTTGTGGTACAAGATGCCCGCTCCCACTTACAAAAACATAGCTATTATGCTCCAGTAGACAGTAAGATTCTGCAACAAAGTCTGACCAACTTACTAACCAATGCCATTAAGTATTCTCCCGAAGGTAGCAAAATAATTTTTCAATTAGAGCTTTTACCTGACACTATTCAGTTTAGAGTCATTGATAAAGGGATAGGAATTCCTAAAGAAGATCAGAAATATTTATTTGAGCCCTTTCACCGTGCCACCAACGTTGGAACACGTCCAGGGACAGGTCTGGGACTGTCCATTGTGAAACATCTCGTCAATATTCACCAAGGTAAAATCAACGTTCAAAGTACCCTTGGAAAAGGCAGTTGTTTTACAATCACAATTCCTAGCCAATGGCAGGAGCTCGATTCATGCCATAGATGACCCCACAGCTTTAGAAGGTTTAAAAAACATCAGAGGAATCACCAATTTATAGGAGTTATCTATCACAATCAACATGAGAAATTTGAATAGATTAGATGAGTTGAGATTCTTGTCAAACATGTTATTTACTCTCACCTTCTATGTATCCTCCTAAAGTAGCTTCATCTTGAGCTGGTTCAGCAACACAACGAACTTACTACCAGAGAATTCATCATGACAAAAATTCTAATTATTGAAGATGAAGAAAAAATTCGATCCAGCTTACAACATATTTTAAAGCTGAGTAACTTTGATGCTCTAGTAGCTGCCAATGGCTTAGAGGGCATTGAAATCGCAAAGAAAACACTGCCAGATATTATCCTTTGTGACGTTATGATGCCAGTGCTCGATGGCAATCAGGTCTTGCGAATATTAAAGAACAATCGTTCAACCGCAACCATACCATTTATTTTTCTAACCGCGAAATCCCATCGGCTCAATATCCGTGAAGGAATGAATTTGGGAGCCGATGATTATTTAACCAAACCTGTTAAAATTGAAGACTTATTAGGTTGTATTCATACAAGACTGGGCAAAAGAGAATTACAATTTCAACAATCACAGGCACAACTGAACACATTAAGCGCTAATATCGCTCGCTCCATTCCCCATGAACTCAATACCCCCCTCAATGGAATCATTGGTTTTGCTGAAATCTTAAGTACAATGCCCGACCCCGAGGTGCAAGAACTCAGCAATGAAATTTTAGCTGCTGGCGAACGTCTCTTGGTCACCATTACTAAATTTTTGGTCTATATCGAGCTAGTGGAATTAACTATACACTCAGCGAAACCGAGTAACTTTTGCAAACAAGCCACTAACCTAGCAGCCTCTCCTGTGATTGAGGAAATTGCCAAACGAACCGCAACCAAATTAAATCGCCAAGCTGATCTTCGCCTTAAACTTCAATCTGGCAACATAACAATTTCCTCCTTCTTTTATGAGAAGTTACTGGAGGAACTGATTGATAACGCTTTTAAGTTTTCTGAGAATGGTGATGAGGTCATCATTAGTAATCGCTGGGAAAGTGGCCAAATGATTTTGATCATTCAAGATTATGGTCGTGGTATGACCTCAGACCAAATCAACGAAATAGCGGCTTATAACCAATTAGAGCGCTCAATATATGAGCAGCAAGGCCTTGGCTTAGGATTAGTAATTGCTAAGTATATTGCTGAACTTCAAGGCGGAACATTAATGATTAATAGTCAACCCACAGTTAGTACTACGATCTATATAACACTTCCACTACAACCAGCTCTAGCGAGAAAAGATCAATAAATCTCATAAAAGAGAATTCAACACAATGACAAACTTTACCGACTGCTCCATGCCGCATAGCTCACGTCTAAAGTATTAGCCTCCCCCCGCAAAACAAGCAGCTTTCTCCACAATACTCAGAGCAACAGCTTCAGCAACCTTAATACCATCAACACCAGCCGAGAGAATTCCTCCCGCATATCCTGCACCCTCTCCAGCCGGATATAGCCCCTTGGTATTAAGACTTTGAAAATCATCTCCACGCTTAATGCGAATCGGTGATGATGTGCGCGTTTCCACACCTGTTAGCACCGCGTCATGCATAGCAAAGCCTTTTATCTTTTTATCAAAGACAGGCAAAGCTTCACGAATCGCCTCAATGGCGTAGTCTGGCAGGCTTGTACTGAGATCACATAGATGCACGCCAGGTCGATAGGTGGGTTTAACATTCCCTAGCTGTGTGGAAGGCTCACCTGCAAGAAAGTCTCCCACCAACTGACTTGGGGCCTTATAGGTACTGCCACCCAACTCAAACGCACGGGACTCTAATTCCCGTTGTAAGGCGATACCTGCCAGGGGACCATCTGGATAATCCTCTTCTGGAGTGATGCCAACAACAATACCGCTGTTGGCATTTTTACCGCTGCGTTCGTATTGGCTCATGCCGTTGGTAACAACACGACCAGTTTCTGATGTGGCCGCAACAACCTGGCCCCCTGGGCACATACAAAAACTGTAAACTGAACGACCATTGCTGCAGTGATGCACCAGCTTATAGTCGGCAGCCCCCAGGATTGGATGGCCAGCCTGTTCACCAAAACGACATTCATCAATCAGCAGCTGAGGATGCTCTACACGAAAACCAATGGAGAACGGCTTAGGTTCAATATAGACACCGCGTCGATGCAGCATTTCAAAGGTGTCACGCGCACTGTGTCCCACCGCCAGGACAACATGGTCAGTACGAATATAGTCACCATTGGCCAGGATCACCCCCCGCATCTGACGGTCTTCGATATCAAAATCGTCTACGCGGGTCTCAAATCGCACGTCTCCACCAAGAGAGAGAATAGTATTGCGCAGATTCTCCACAATCTTGACTAGCCGATAGGTGCCGATGTGGGGCTTATTGATGTACAGAATTTCTGGCACAGCGCCAGCATTCACCAACTCTTGCAAGACTTTACGACCATGGTGATTTGTGTCTTTAATCCGGCTGTAGAGCTTGCCATCAGAAAACGTACCTGCCCCACCTTCGCCAAACTGAACATTGGACTCGGGTTTGAACTTGCCCTTACTCCAAAAGCCAAAGGTATCCACAGAGCGTTCGTGCACCGCCTTGCCCCGCTCCAGAATGATGGGCTTAAACCCCATCTGGGCCAGCAATAGCCCGGCAAACATACCACAGGGTCCATTGCCAATCACCACAGGTCGATGCTCTAACCCCTGAGGGGCTGAAGCGACATAGTGATAGCTAGTGTCCGGTGTGGGATTCACATGGGGATCTTTCTTGAATCGGTTCAGCAGTTGCTTTTGTTTTGGTGTCTCAATGTCAACGATGTACACCAGCCGAATTTCACTACGCCTGCGGGCGTCATAGCTACGTTTGAAAACTTTGTAGCTAGCCATGTCAGCTGCTTTAAGACGCAGTTTTTTCAGAATAGTGGCCTGTAGCTCCTCGTCCGTATGGTCGAGGGGCAGCTTGATCTCAGAAAGACGCAGCATGGACAGAAATTGGGCGTGGGTCACTGTGGGTCACTGCCTATTTTGCCACGGTTGTCTGGCGATGGCGCTTTGCTCAGCCACTAGAACGTGACCAGAATCACAAAATGCGCTGGGGAATAACGATCTGAGGTTTGTATCAAATTTAACCGAACCTTGCACACACTTAAGGAGCCAACCCCTATGGCTTATTACAGACACCCATTGCCCCAGCTGTCTGACGATGTCTTTATTACGGATGGGGGCATCGAAACCGTGCTGATTTTTCAGCAGGGCTGGGATTTGCCAGACTTTGCAGCATTTACGTTGTTGGATCGTCCCCTTGGAACTGAGGCGTTGCAGACCTATTTCAGCATCTACGGAAAACTGGCTCAAACCTATGGCCTGGGTTTAGTTTTAGAGAGCCCCACCTGGCGGGCAAACGCTGACTGGGGTCATCGCCAGGGCTATGGTGCTGCTGAGCTAGCAGATGTGAATCGACGTGCGATCGCACTGATCGAAACCACTCGCCATGACTACGCCACTGCCCAAAGCCCCATCATCATTAGCGGCTGCATTGGTCCCCGGGCCGACGGCTACAGCCTTGACGTCATGATGAGTGCGGCTGAGGCTGCGTCCTATCATCAGGACCAGGTGGATAGTTTCCGCGACACTACAGCGGATCTGGTTTCAGCCATCACCATGACCTACCCTGAGGAAGCCATCGGCATCGCCCGCGCGGCCCAAAACGCTCAGATGCCCGTGGTCATTTCCTTTACGGTGGAAACCGACGGCACACTACCCAATGGCATGGGGCTACGGGATGCGATTCATACGGTTGATGCAGCCACTGATAGCGCTCCCGCCTATTACATGATCAACTGTGCTCACCCCATTCACTTTGACCGTGCCATTCTGAATCAAGGTGCCTGGGTAGAGCGCATTCGCGGCATCCGTGCCAATGCCTCCATGATGAGCCACGCTGAGCTAAACGAGACCGAAACCCTGGATGAAGGAAATCCCCAAGATCTGGGCGAACGGTTCTACATGCTGAAGCAACAGCTACCGCATCTAACGGTATTGGGGGGCTGTTGTGGTACCGACCACCGTCACATTGAAGCCATCTGCAAAGTCTGTAGTCCAGTCTCAGTGGGTTGAGTTCAGTGCGTAGGATATCCGTGGTAAACCAGTACAAAGATCAATATCTATCCACCACGCACCGTGCTCACCAAAACCCTAAAATCCTTATCCCAGGAACGTTGGCTAGAGGTAACCTCCTTGCTCAGCCTTGGGATAGGGATTTTAATGCGACTTAGCCAGTACTTTAGCAATCGGTCCCTATGGTTCGACGAAGTTGCCCTCGGGCTTAACCTATTGGACCGCAACTATCTGGAATTGCTAGAGGCCCTGGATTACAACCAGGCCGCCCCACCCCTGTTTCTGTGGGTTGAGAAATTTGCCATTGATACATTGGGCAGCCATGAGTTTGCTTTACGGCTATTCCCGTTGTTGGGTGGGTTGTTGTCCCTGGGATTGTTTTATCGGTTTACCCAACAGTTTACGCAAGGATGGGGGCGACCCATTGCAATTTTGCTATTTTCAGTGCTGGGCTACATAGCCTACTTTTCGACTGAAACCAAACCCTATAGCTGGGATGTTGCGATCGCATTATTGTTATTCATGGTGCTGATATCCATGGATACCCTTAAACCCAGCCTCAGAAAATTATCTATGGCTGGCATGCTGGGTATAGTCAGCATCTGGCTTTCATTTCCCAGTATTTTTATCCTGGCAGGTGTTGAAGGCGCTAACATCCTCATCCTTCAACCCTGGAAAATATCCTGGCAATCTCTAAAAGAATTTTTACTACGACGGATTCCTCTCTATGGTGCCTGGATAGCTAGCTTCATCGGCCTATACTTTGGGGTGATCAGCAAAGCATTGTCAGAGACAGAGTTAGCCGATAGCTGGGCAGGCCGCTACCCCGATAATTTCTGGGATATTGTATGGCTGTTAGATTCCTTTGGCCGGTTCTTTTATCGCCCCCTGGGGTTTCCCAGTCCCACAGATGGTGTTGCCATGGTGGCCTTTGTGACTGGCTGTATTTTGTTGTATCAGAGATCTAAACGGCGACTACTATACCTTGGCAGCCCATTCATCATTTCTCTAATCGCTGCTTTTCTCCATAAATATCCGTTTAGAGAACGACTGATCTTATTTTTAACCCCATTTGCGCTTATCCTTCTGTCAGAAGGAATTGTTTTTTGGTTGGAGAGATGGAAACAAAAGCCTAGAATCCTGGGCGTTATCAGCCTGATCATGGCAATAACCATGATATTCATGCCGTTACAGCGAGGTCTACGCGTTACGATAGTGCCTACAGGTTTGCATTTTGATCACGTGAGACCAACGATTGAATATATTGATACGCACTGGCAATCAGGGGATAAGCTCTATGTTTTGCCAGGAGCACAGCTACAGTTTAAATTTTATAATCGCCGCTTTGAACTGCCGACATCTGACATTGTCCTCAGCCAGTTACAAAACATTGGCATTTGGAAAGTATCTGATGAGGATTTAGAACAGCACTATAGGGAATTAAGGACCCTCAAAACAACAGAGTTACAAAACAAAAAGAGGGTATGGATTCTGTTGGCGCGCAAACGAGCCGAATCAGAAGAAGCGATTGTAGAGCAGCTGAACCGATTAGGATCACCGTTAGAACGGAAACAATATCCAGGTGCTATGGTGGGTCTATACGATTTTTCATCGTAGCTCTCCCATGTCACCTAAATCCTTAGACCTCACCAAAGTCGCATCTCCCATTGGCACTATTTTATTAGTCACCGATGCCAATGTAGTTGTATCCCTTGACTACGAGGGATATGAGCAACGAATGATGCGGCTATTGGCTAAGCGCTATGGCACCTTTGATTTAGTTGAACTACAACTCGGCAGTGCATGCTACAACCTACTTGAACGTGATTTATTAACCCCCATTCGTCATTATCTAGAAGGGGATCTCACTGCCATTGACCCTATTCCAGTTAACCCTGGTGGCACTAAATTTCAGACAAAGGTTTGGCAAGCTTTACGCTCTATCCCCGCTGGCACTGTAATGTCCTACGGAGAGCTGGCACGACAGTTAGGCAATCCAGCGGCAGTCAGGGCAGTGGGCACCACCAACGGTTTGAACCCTATTTCCATTGTGTTGCCATGTCACCGTGTTATCGGTTCAAACGGCAATTTAACAGGCTACGCAGGCGGATTAGATCGTAAACGCTGGCTCCTAGAGCATGAAGGTCTCGACATCACTCAACTCAAACAGAAAAGCCAAGAAAAACAACTTTCTCTGTTCAACAATTAATAACAATCGACAGATTTCTCTGTTTCAATTTATCTGTTTCATCTGTTTCAACAGTACGGGGAAAACACCAGCAGCCAGTATCCCATGGGTTTGAATAGCATCACCACCCATCAACTCATGGCTCAAGTTTCGCCCCGCTTTATGGTCAGAAACGTATGCGTCAACTTAAGGGACTCTAGCCGTACCGACGCTGACGTCGCCCACCGTGACAACAACCGTGTCAAATAAACTAATATCGGTGTCTCCAGGAAATGACACATTAAATGCCCCCTCAGTTGCAGGCAATGTGCCCAAGTCAACCGTCTGCTTGGCTAAATCACCACCGATGGTTAAGTATCCCTGTAGCTCACCATCGGCATCTGTTGCAAAGTCTTGAAATGCCAGATCGCCACCAACGCCAGCGATAATGGCCACACCTACATTGCCGCTTGTGCTGTGGTTATTAGCTCCTGAAAAAGCGCCCATACAATCCTCCTTTTATTGGCCTTTTATTGGTTTAAATAGGGTCCGCCGTAAAAATCCAATAGGTATCCACAAATTTCCAGCAGACCTAAGCTTGATGCACAGTCAGATTACTAAGGTTCCAGCTCCATCGCAATTAGAGCTGAGCATATAATCCCCAAATAGCCATGGGGCGAAGATAGTGACAGGCCCGAAACGTTCCCATAGCCGTAATTGCCTCTGGGGTGCGAAACTGCAAGCCATAGTTATAAATTTGCTGCACCACCGCTTCTGTTATCGCCATGGCTTGATCGCGTTTGCCCATCTGAGCCAAAAATGCCGCTAACCCAAAGTTAATGCCGGTCCAAACCTCTAACTGGTGAGTGTCATCCGGGTTTTCTGGCGAACCATCGGGCTTCACACCATTGGCTGCACCGATGGCCATCCCTAACTGGGCCGCACTAAAGAAACCCGTTTGGGAACCTGCAAATTTTTGATTTTGTGGTGTCGAATGCTTAGCTGCATACTCATTGAACTTCACAAAACAGGCATCGTAAATCGTGTCGAGGGCAATATTGATAAACTCTTGGTCCACAATGTCCGGCAAATCCATCAGGCGTGCACAAAATTGGCCGCACAGCTGATCGGCCATCACCACGTCAGAGTTGCTTTCGGAGTCTAAACGATAGAAACTGCCTGTCCACAGCTTGTTTTGATAAACAATTTTGCCCTGCTTAATCCAGCGCTGATACTGGGATTTCACAATGGCAAAGCTGCCAGAAATTTTTCCATGCTGCTGCAAAAGGTCACCCATTTTGATCGCGGCTTCCAGGGCCGCCAGCCACAGTCCGCCACAGTAGGCACTCAAGCCCTTAAGCTGCCAGTCATCAAAGGTTTGATCCGGAGCCCCTCCATTTTCAGGGACACCGTCACCATCCAGGTCAAACAGCTTGAGATATTGCAATGTCTGAGTCACGGCGGGCCAGCATTCCGCCAGAAACTCAAGGTCATCGCCTCCGGTGAGCACAAAGGCGCGGTATACCTGTAGTACAAAGTCACTGGGTAAGTCCTTCCACTGATTGCAGTCTTGGTAGCTGGTGTAGTTTGTGGCTATCCAAGGATTCTCATTGGGAGCACCCAAGTCGTGAGGGGTGGCACCTTTCAGTTTGCGTGGAGCCAAATGCTCGGATTCACCCACCGTGTAGTAATAGCCAATGATGCGCTTTTTGGGATCTTCTGTGGGGATAGCCCGGGCAAAAGCTCGGATAATGGCCTTTTCGAGTTCGGGCCATAGCATTAGCGTTGAGAAACCTCCGTACAGCCGTACATCCAGACTTTCATACCAGCGGTAATCTATGCACTCCAGCACCCCAAATTGGCCCACAGGATCAGCTTCACTAGCTGCCGACCAGAGCGTACCGCCGCTGGCCATGTCGTAAAGCTCATTAAACAGAGCCATCTTGAACCAATCGGGCAGATCGGGCCGATCGAGAATTGGCTGCTGCCAGTCGATAATGTTTTGTCGCCAGGTTGGGTAATTGGCTAACGCCTCCTGGGCTAACTGCCAGGCATTGCGGCCAGAGCGACCTGATAAGTCAGTGCTGTCGCTACCCAAAAAGTCTGTATATCGTCGATAGGCCAGTTTGCCTTTTGCAAACTCGGTTACGGGTAAATCCCAGGTCAGGACAAAGGGCAGTTCTTGAGTTTCGCCAGGAGCCAGGGTGAATTTGATTGCGATCGCACCACCCACCTGTTCGTCTTTAACAGCAGACGTTGTATCAGCAACATTACTTAACGTCCCATGGCCAGCGAAGCTGTCCCACAGATCACCGCCATCCCCAGCCGGGTTCCAACGGGTGTGATAAGTCATACCCTCCGTGGTTGGCACCGCAATACAAAATTGGCCATCTCCTTCACCAGGACTCTCCGTCCAAGCCCCATCCATGACAATGCCCGTGGCCCGCTCACCGCTGACTAGCAGATTAAAATTGCCAGCACTCTGTCGCAGCGGTGGCACATAGTCATAAAACGGGCTGCCATCCTCCCGCTGCTGAATTTCTGGCGAAGACTCAGAGTTCGTAAACCAGCTCACCATGTTCTGCCAGCTCAGCAAAATGCTCAAGGTAATCGGTTGATCAGTGGGATTATGGGCTGTCCACACAAACACCGCCACCGGGTAGCTACTCTCTTGATAGTTATCGGGCCATATGGGCGAAAACTGTTCGCAAGTCAGGTTTGCGTTAAAAACATCTTGATAGGAATACCAGCTACGGGGATATAGAGCTTTATAGGTGCCTCCCTTGGCATCGTCATTTCCTGTCTGCCCCGCCGGGTACCATTGCCAACGCTCTAACCCATCACCAGTCGTTGCCATGGCATAGGTCTGCGAGGCACCAGCTGCTTCCTCATAGACGGCAAACTGACAGGCCGGAAAATGATCAAAGGTATGCTCGCCACCGTCTAAATGCCACAGGTTGAAGGTGCCGTTGGGTGCCCGGCCAATGCAGCCAGCCCCCAGCCCCCCCAGTGGCATGCCGTGCTCAGGGCCATCATCTAAGTTGCTAGCGTAGCGAACGATATAGGGCGTTTCCCATTGCGCACCGATGGGCCAAGTCCAAGCAACAGAGGGAATTTCAGGGCCAGGCATAAATTACCGTCAAAAACAGCAATCAGCATTTTATAGGGGGAGTGGGGAATAGGGAATAGATACTACAAAGAATCGCTATAACATGGACACAATCGAGCGTGGTTACGATAGCGTTATTTCTAAAGCAAAGGGCTAAGGCAATTTCGGCGCAAGGAGACCGCCCCTATGAAGTCCCCAAACGTTATCTATCCCATCAAAAAACCGATCAGGCGTTTGAGCCATTGGTGCATAAGGCTTTGGGATGGCATTAGTGGCAATGAATATCGCCGCGTCAGGCAATTACGGACAGCCTTAGCAGTCTCGCAACAGAATGAAGCAGATCTAACCCAGCAACTGACCCAAGCCCAAGCTCAATGTTTGGACCTGCAACAGGCCTTAGAAAATAAAAACCAGCAGGTCCATGAGCTATGGGAAGAGCTAGATGTATTAATCGCTGAAAATGATACTGAACTTCAAACGTTAAAACGAGAACTCGCTAACCAAACATCAGCCCTGAGCAATTGTCATTCCAATTTAGTGGCTGTCCAACGGTTCCAGGCAACCGAGGTTCCAGCAACAGCGCCTTTATCAAATTCCCAACCAGATACGACATCAGAAACTAATTTAGCCAATTGGAAAATTGCTTTTGTCGGGGGACACCAAGCCACTAGACGTTTCGTAATCGACACATTACACACTAGCCATGGGCTGATCCATACACCGGTAGAAATTCCATCCCATCGAGAGGTGAGTACGTCTCAGAAGCAACTCAAAGATAAGCTAGCTGATTGCGATCTGGTGGTTTCGATTGTTGGATATTCCAATCATTCACTGACTAAATCCCTAAACCACCTACGGGACAAAGGAGCCCTCAAAGGCAGCATCCTGATTCCCAATAGTCGCGGTGTCACTGGTGTTGTTCGCGATATTTTGGCCTTTGTAGCCAAGCAACCAGACCCGATTCAGGAGCACACTGATTAAGGGAAGCACAGCTTCCCGCAGCCCATTATTTCAAACACCTTTTGGCTAAAGCCAACCATTGGCGACGCCCACAATTAAGCCCACTCGGAATAGTTGCCAGCCAATAAAGGCTATGAGTAAAACGAAGATGATCCGATTGGTCCAGTCTTTTGGGGTAGGGGTACTCATGGCGGAATGGCGGAATTTTTCTTCACTATAGTGTTTCTTTTTGAAACACGTGGGACGGCAATCGTTGAGTTTATTGGAAAGAATACCGATCTTTTGACCGTCAACACTAGGATGAGGGACGTAGTGAGCTCTAACGTAATTCATGGCCGACACCACACCGACTTTGGCTGATTTAGATATGCATCCCTATTTAGTGGAGGGTGAGTTACCACCAGGATTAGCTAGCAAAGTGGGTATCTATGCCATTTTTGATGAGGCTAAAACACTACAATATGTTGGCTACTCAAGAGATGTCAGTGTGGGACTCACGCAGCATTTAGTGCGCTGTCCACAGCAGTGCCACTGGTTTAAGGTTCACACAGTAACGCGCCCTAGCCGCACACTGCTAGAAGAAATTCGGAAGTCCTGGATCTCAGAATATGGCACCATCCCACCTGGTAACGCTGACCAGCAAACTATGTGGGAAAAACCCATTGATGCTAAAGCCTTTATGACAGAAGTAGAACGGGATGAGATCGCAAACGCCGAACCCTCCCAAACCAACAAATTGCTCAAACAGCTCGCCCGCCGCGTTGAAGCCGACGTCAAAGCCAAAGTTGCCGACCGAGGTGCTCAGATCCCCATTAAGTTCAATCCCAAGCTCAAAGAACAGGGATTATTAGCTCTCAAATAGTATGAAGCGGGACGTTTAGGATGAGAAGTCAGGGGTCAGGAGGCAGATAGCACCGGATATCGAGGGGCATCCACGAGGGAGTGCCCCTACAGGATGGTCCATTGTTCATCGGATTTAATGAATTTGGATTTGGGATAACTCTTGACTCTTGATCCCTAACTCCTGATTTCCCCACCCAGCAAAGCTTTTCCGGCTTAATTAGGGGCGCTATTCACATCCCAAATTGTCCAGCCTTCTTGTTCGCCTATTAAGGTGCCAGGCATATCTGGGTGCCATTCTTGTCGAGTCAGGATATAGCCTGCACCAAACTGCTTTGCCACATCGACTAATTCCGCCGCCGTGCGCTGCATAAATATTGCATCTAACTTATCTTCCGCAGGGGCTGGCAATGTGCCCACCATCGCCTCTAGCCGCTGTTGCCAGGTAACAATACCAGCATCTGTAAAGGGAAACGCCTTAAAAGTAGCCACTACAGAGCGCTGGCTATAGAAACGAAAGATCCGATCTGCGGGAGGTACCAGCACCAGAGCGTCAGTGGGGGTGCGATCGCGAAAGGCGACACCCAGCTTTTTCACCGGATGGTCATACAACGGAGCAAATTTGATCGCCCGATGAACAGGTCCCAAACTGCGATGGACAATCACACCACCCAAATTTAAACCAACAAACACAACACATACAGCCGTGATCACATAAGCCGCTGGACGCAACCGTTTCACCTGGGCAGGAAACTCCTCTAACAAGAACGGATACGCAAAGCTTAAAAACAGTGCCAAATGGAAGGAATAGGTCACCGTTAGCACAATCAAAAAGAGTGCATAATTCAGGACCGGAAAGCGGTTAACCCGTTGGTTCACATACTTCCAAAAGGTGTCTCCGCCCGGCTTAATCAGGCTTAAAACCACCACCACCAGAGTAGTCAGTCCACCATAGTTGTCGACAACAGGCGCAGCAATTAAGAGTAATGCCAGCGCCTGGTTCCCTCGGCGATAGTGTTCGCTGGCATACACAGCAATAGCCGTCAGCGCCATTAGCAAAATAAACGGTGTTGTTCGCGCAAACTGTAGTTTAGCCACAGTCGCGATGGGATAAACCTCCACAAACCAATAGCCAAGAGCTAAGAGCCCACAGCCCATCACCATGGCAGAGCCAATGGTCATTTTGTGATTGGGCTTTAACTGTCGAGAGCCATATAAACACGCCAAACCTGCCACCAAAAAGTGAACAAACCGCCACCAGCTCTTGACGGAAAAGTGGGACATGATGATGTGGTGGGGGTGTCGCACATAGCCATAGAGCCAAATAAAGTCTGAATTGCTGAGCAAATCACTACTCGTATTGCCACTCAGCACCATGGGACTGTAAACCATGCCTGCCAAAACCAGCAGGGCTCCCCATGCCCCTAAAAGCTGTTTGGGTCGTTTGTGCCTGAGGCAATAAAAAATCAACGCCGGAGTGAATAAAACCCCTGGCAACAAACCAACCAGAAACTGTAGTAGACAGCTGATGCCAAATAAGACATAGCCCCGTATCCATTGCTGCCTCAAACAGAAGTAAATCCCCCAAACCGCGATCGCAATGGCATAAACACTGGGGTTTGGAGAGCGCCGAAACAAATCCGTAACCCCCACAGTGCCATCCACAACAGCTAAGCCTAGAAAGGGTAAAGCCGCGGCAGCCAGTTTAGACTGCCCCAACTCTCGACCAATGGCATATAGCCCCAAACTCAAGCCTGCAAATGCGATCGCAAAGTAAATAAAGCAGACCATCGGCACACTCAAGCCCAGCTTCACCGGTAGCGCTAAAGCATAGTAATAGTAGGACCTCGGTGTGAACTGGAGCATCTCCTGCACATAGAAGTCCTGACTGTAGAGTGTGGGGTCTACCAGAGCCATCACCGCAGGCATCTGATTAAAAACATTCTCTTTTGAGAAGTTGTAACCATAGGCCACTAAACCACTCAGTGCCATCGCCAGCTGCATCAGCACAGGAGGCTTAGTCATTGTTTTTGCGTTGGCCATCATCCAGTAGAGTTCGTGGGGTCTAGCGATCAGGTTAAAACGCAATGGCACCTCTGATCAAAAAAGGAGCCGCCTCATTAGCCGCTCCCTTTTCAAAATTATTTAGGTGAAAAACACAAAATCACTGACTAAAACGTGATTCCAAAAACGTTATCCAAAATGCGCTGCATGATTTGCACACCGGTCACCGCCTGCCAGCCAAACAAACCCACAAGAATTACGTTGAGGCTAATGTGGGTCAAGCGAGCAGTTTCGCTACCACGCTGCATGTAGGGCACAAGGGATGCTGCGATCGCAATTAAACCCGTCATACTTAGACCAGCCAATAGATGGGGACCGACAAATAGCTTGCCGTTGTTGAGATAGGTAACCGCCATACCGCCGATGGTACCGAGTACCATCAGCGCCAAGATGATTGACCCGATCTGGTGGTGCTTAAGGGCAAATTTACCTTTGATAAGTTCTTTCTTTGCTTCACCACTGGCGTAACGGACCTTTCGGCTCTGGAAGCCCAAATACATGGCATATACAGTGAGGCCAAACAGGACCCACATCAACATTGGATGGAAAAAATTCAGATAAGGCTTAATAGTTTCAAGGGTCTCAGGACTCATGGTGGGTAATATCTTAACGCGTCATAAAACTTAGTATATTGCGCTCAACTACATTCTGCCGTTGTATTGAAGCGACTTTCACCGAGAAAAAACCTGCATGTCACCCATACATTTTCAGCCAAGCCCCTTAAACAAGCACGATCGCTCAGGTTATTCCAGGGCAGATTTGGCAAAATAGTCCCATTAGGGATGTCCGAGCATCATTCTGAGATCCAATCGCTTCGTTATTCCGAGCCATGATGAAGGTCAATAAACGTTTTGCGCTGCTCTTAGCAGTGGGGTTCAGTCTTACGATACTGCTCAGCCCAGTGTTGCCAGGTCGAGCATCCGAACGCCCTGCTCATATCATTCTCCACAACAGTGGCAATAGTGACACTCCTGAGCAGAGTGTAGACCCGACAGGCGAGGAAACTAGCGACGCCGCCTCAGATGCTGAGACCACAGCGGAGGATGAGGTTGAAAAGGATGCCGCTGATGAAACTAGTGACGAGGCCTCAGACGCTGAAACGGTAGCGGAAGATGAGGTTGAATACGATGCTGAAGCTGCCGCCCTGGAACAAGAAACTTGGTTTCAGCGAGAGCTGATTATAGAGGCAGACCGACTGTATCTGGCCGGTGATATTGCCACTGCCGAAGAGTACTATCGTGAAGCCAAAACGTTTGGTTGGCGCGATGATGATGATTTAGAAAATATTCCAGCCGAACCTTTTCGCAATCCTGAGCAGCTTTCCCCTGGTGGAGCCGTCTATTGGCGCGAGTCTTCCCGTGGCATAGAGGCGGGCAGAGAGTCCCAAACCCTGGTTCCCTTAGGCTTACTCACAGAAGAAGTTCCAGCCTTTATCCCAGGTCATCTGCGTTATGCCGAGCTACTCCAAACCTACGAGCGTCCAGAGGATGCTGAAATAGTTCTGGAAAAGGCACTGACACTATATCCATACGATCCTGATTTACTCAGTGCTCAGATTGAGTTGATGATGAAGCAAGAAGAATGGATTGAAGCATCGATTGCGTCACGTCAATTTGCATTATTGAATGAAGAGCATCCTGACGCAGAACACTACGCCAATCTAGCTGATGAAAACTTGGATCGGTTTAAGTCAGCCACGAATGCCAAAATTCGGAATAATGCGATCGCAAACATTTTCACTGGAGCCGCTGGTTATATCCTCACTGGCGGTCTATATGGTCCCTTTACCGCCCTCAACTCCAGCCTGATCCTGCTGCAGGGCGAAAAATCGTTAGGAGAATCAGTCGCTAACTCAGCCCGCGAGCAGCTTCCCCTCTCCGAAGATGAAGAGCTTTTAGCCTATGTCCGTGGCATTGGAAATCAGTTAGCTTCCGTAGCCGGTCGCGATGATTTTGACTACACCTTCGATGTCATTCTTGACCGAGAATTGAATGCATTTGCCCTACCTGGCGGCAAAATCTTCGTCAATGCTGGGGCCATTCTCGACACCGATAGCGAAGCTGAGCTTGCTGGACTGCTGGGCCATGAAATCTCCCACGCCGTCCTCTCCCACGGGTTTCAAATGGTGACCAAGGGCAACCTCACCGCCAGCCTCACCCAGTACTTACCATTGCCAGGCCTAGTCACCAACGCGATTGTCTCGGGCTATTCTCGCAGCATGGAGCGACAAGCAGATATCGTCGGCACTCAAATCCTGGCCTCCAGCGGTTATGCCGCCGATGGCATGCATGGTCTCATGCTTGCCTTAGAAGAGCGCTACGGAGACCGTCAAGTTGTCCCCTGGCTTGCATCCCACCCAGCCCCCCAGGACCGCGTGGATTATCTACAAGCCATTGTCGAAAATGGCGGCTACAACCGCTATGCCTACGAGGGTGTACTGGGTCACGAAGCGCAGCAAGCCAGGGCCGAGGTAGAACTCGCTGCCTATGAAGCTGAAAACGGCGAAACCGTTGAAGATGAAACGGTTGCCGACGATGCAGAAATTGAAGAAGCCGTTGAAGACGTTCAACAGGAACAGGAAGAAGCCATAGATGCTGAAGCAGAGCCTGTCACGGCAGATGAGGCAGCAGAATAGGGTTTATTAGTTTCTAAGCTGGCCTACTTCACCTCACATCAGCCATGGGATAAACTGACGCTCATGGAAGCTCAGGAATTACGATTAGCCAAATATTTCACGGCAGGCATATCCTTTTTGCTACTAGCCCTGGGAGGAAGTCTTTGGCCATTCACCTGGTGGGACATGTATTCCACTGGTGATGGCTATAGCCCCCCCACTGAAGTGAATCGTCTTGAACTCCACGTTGTAGACAGTTCTGGGCAACAGCATGTCTTACGCCCCATGGATCTCTACACATTGGATAACGACACCTCTAACCAAACCCCTGGGCACCAGCTGGTGCAAAATGCCATAGAAGGCAACGCTGAACAGCAGGCGATCTATCGCCCTTACCTGATTCAACAAATAGAATTTGCCCTTGACACCAAAATTGAGCAGGTTGAGGCTTGGCGTTACTTTTGGCAAGTCGACTTTGACCAACAGCCTCCCATGGACATTCATCAACCTGCCCAGACTGTTCTGATTGATCGTTTTGCTGCCCATCCCACAGACTGAAATTGTCTAAGCCTGTCTAAGCCCCTATGAGATTTTTTCAGCGGATTGAACGTCGCTATGTTCAGTGGCTCACACGCCCTGCCCAAAATGCGGCTGGACGCATGGGCCTCTATCGCATTGTTTATAGCTTGTTCTATCTCTGGTTTCTCAGCCCCTTAAACTTCTCTGAGCTGAACCTGGTGCCCGCAAGTCGCTGGGACCCAACTATTTTATTGAGTGGACTATCGCCACTACCAGACGGCGGCTACGCTGCCATGGAAACACTTTTGGTGATGGCATTAGTGTTGCTATTGCTAGGGTATAGAACCCGTCTAGCCACCCTAGGTGTTTTACTCATGGGATTTGGGTTAGCAGGGTTTCGCACTGGCTTTCTCATTCAAGAACGTACCATTGTACTCACGGTGTTTTATGTCCCCTTGTTCATGCTGTTTTCTAGATGGGGCGAGACCTACTCCATTGATGCGTTACTAAAACAAAAGCATGGGCACCCCGCCACCTCACCTCATTCATCTTCCTGGCGTTACATATGGCCAGCACGCGGGCTCATGGTAATTTTATCCATCTTATTTCTGTCGGCGGCGGCGGTGAAATTGATGGAGGTGGCTTGGCTGGTTGAACCCCGGCTAGTGGGCGATTTTATCCTCGCAAAGGGAGTTAAAAGCCATCTCACCAATGGGTTTCCCATTCATCCATTGGGACCACACATAGGCCGTACTGCTGCGTTGTCAATTCCCTCACAGTATGTGGTGCTGCTATTTGAAACCTGCTTTGTTCTAGTTCTCTTTAATCGGTTTGCCCAAGCTCTGCTCTTTCGACTAGCCCCTATTTTCCATAGTTTCAACACACTGTTATTGGGCATTCCATTCACATCGGTGCTCAGCATGTATGCCGCTTTTCCAGATTGGCAAAAGCTGTATGAACGGTTTTATCCCAAAGTTTTAAGACTCCAATGCTTAAACAAACTGCCATCATCACTGTTGGCAGCAGGGTCAATGGGCTCAGCGTTACTAGTTGGCCTACTTTGGAATACCACGCCCATGCCTCGTCAGGTTTTTGGCCTATTTGGTTTACTCAGCTACCAAACCCTTTGGTTTGCCCTATTGCCGTTTGTATTGATATGGATTTGCAGCCCTCTTTGGCGACGTCTGCGGGGTGATCAACCCTTACCCACCCCTGAACGACTATAGGTTTTTATTATTATCCCCATTCACTAGACGCACTGATAAGTATGGGTTTATTGCGAAATGTAACCTATTTGTTACCTGCGGGCTGCTCCAAGTCAATGACCTTGGTAGACTAGAATCCACGTACGATGCCAGTTTTTTATCAATTTACTGGCCCGACACCTTAATGCGGTTTCATAGCGCTTTAACCATAAATATCTTGATAGAGGACTCATGGTAGATTCCCTAAGGAAACCTCAGGAAAATACTCGATTTGATGAGCTACGGCCTGGGGTTAAGGCACCTTCTAAAGACACGATCCTCACCCCTCGCTTTTATACCACTGACTTTGACGAAATGGCCGAGATGGACCTATCCGTCAATGAAGATGAGGTACGCGCCATCATAGAAGAGTTTCGTGCTGACTATAACCGCCATCACTTCGTGCGGACCGATGTGTTTGACCAGTCGTGGGAGCACATTGATGGTGACACTCGAGCTCTATTTATTGAATTTCTAGAGCGCTCCTGTACAGCTGAATTCTCTGGATTCTTGCTTTATAAGGAGTTAGGCCGTCGTCTTAAGGACAAAAACCCCCTTCTAGCTGAAGGCTTTACTCTGATGTCTCGCGATGAAGCTCGCCATGCAGGCTTCCTCAACAAGGCGATGTCGGACTTCAACCTCCAGTTAGACCTTGGTTTCTTGACCAAGAGCAAGAGCTACACTTTCTTCAAGCCTAAGTTCATCTTCTATGCCACATATCTGTCTGAGAAGATTGGCTACTGGCGCTACATCACTATTTTCCGTCACTTAGATTCTCATCCTGAGAATCGGATTTATCCTATCTTCCAGTTCTTTGAGAACTGGTGTCAGGATGAGAACCGCCATGGTGACTTCTTCTCCGCCATCATGAAGGCGCAGCCCCAGATTCTCAATGACTGGCAGGCTAAGCTATGGTGCCGTTTCTTCCTGCTGTCGGTATTTGCCACGATGTTCTTGAATGATATTCAGCGCAGTGGCTTCTACGCATCTCTAGGTCTAGATGCACGTGAGTACGATATTCACGTCATCAAAAAGACCAATGAGTCAGCTGCTAAGGTCTTCCCTGTGATGCTGAATGTAGAGCACCCCGACTTCTTCAAGCATATGGATACAGCGTCTGATGCCAGCTTGAAGGTCGCTAAGATTGGCAAGAGCAATCAGCCTAAGCCTGTGAAGCTTCTACGTCAGCTGCCTCACATCGCAAAAATCGGTGTGAAAATGGTTCAGCTTTACTTCATGAAGCCCATCGATATGGCAACTACCCGTGGCGTTGTTCGCTAGATAACAGTTGCTTCAACGTTAACAGCCGGGCCTTTTTGGAAAAAGGCCCGGCTGTTTGTTTTTTGGCTATCCATCCTCCCGATACCAAAGGGCTAAGCCACCGCCTCGGCCACGGGCCGCAATGCCCGTCTCAGTTACCCAAAAGTATTTAAAAAATGCCTGCTCTTTGAGAGATTGCTGGAAAAACTCCTGATCAGCTGCCTCGGGTCTCATTCGACCTTTATATAAAGTGAGGCCACCTAACACAATCTGGATCTGGGTAAAGTCAAATGCTAAGCACCGAGCTTTATGCCAAAATTTGACAGGGCCGGTCAGTTCCAGCTTCAACTGGCCTAGGCTGACCGAATTTTTCACCAGACCTTGATCATCTGCCGTGGCTTGATAGTTGAGCTGAATCTTGATGATTTTAGGCAGATATCGGCCTGCCCCTAGAGCGACCCCTGCTTTCTGACGTGTTTTTTTGGTGCCTGTGATAAAGCATAGTCGCCAAGTGCCAACTAAGTCAGTTAAGGAATAGCTATGCTTAATGCGCTTTTCTGTGGTTTGTAACGCTGTTACTAAGTCTGTAGCTGGGGGGAGCGCAGCAGATGATGTTCTCTGCGCTCCTGCGGCTTGATCTAAAACGGCTGCACTCTCGTTCATTTTGTTTAGCTAGGAGCTGCGTTGCCAATTTTACCCCTGACTTAGAAATTGAACGTTTTGACAAGCCCGTTTTCTAGAAAATGGTCAAATCCCAGTCAGCATCGGTTAAGCCATCGGTACCTACTAATTGGATGCGGATATCGAGGTAGCGATCGCAATACACCTTACATTGCTTATAGCGTGGATTGGGGCTACCAAAAATAGCATCTTGCTCTGCATAGCCCTTGAGTAGATCAATGCGCTCTACTTCCGAAAGCCTAATCAAATCATCAGTTGATGTCGATACGGTCATAATTTCCCTGAGCATAAAAAGATTCCTTATCAGGCTAGAGCCAACTTTCCAGTAGGCAAGTGACTCTCCCAAAAAGCTTAATCTCTCAGCAAGATAAATGGCCGATCCCCGTCATATCAGACCTATTCGGTTTACATCCCTACAAAATTCTCAGCCTGCTTTCACACGACCTTGTTAAGCTGGGGCGACCTTATAAATTAATCATCTTTGCAATGGTCAGCTACCGTCTTGAGCGCATCCACCTTGAAGTTACTAACGTTTGCAACTTTAAATGTGACTTTTGCCCAGACGCCATCATGGAACGTAAGCGTGGCCATATGGACCTGAGCCTGCTGGAAAAAGCACTAGATGAGATCGCCGAACGGAACCTGGCCAAAATCGTTGCTTTTCACCTGATGGGCGAACCCTTAATCTATCCCCACATTTTTAAAGCCATCGATATGGCATTGGCACGAGGATTAAACCTACATCTCACCACCAATGGCAGCACGTTTCACATCTTTCCTAAACATCGTCAGCAGCTAATTGCCTCCGGTATTCCGAAAGTTACCATCTCGCTACAAACTCCCGATCCAGTCACGTTCATTATTCGGGGTGCGCCCCCCAAGCTCAAACCTGAGCAATACTTTGATGGCATTACCCAATATGTCAGGGCTAACCTCGCCGATTCCACATCTAAAACCCGGGTACACCTAAAATTCTTAGACACTACACCACACCCATTTTTGGTACCGCACAAACAGATGCATGTGGTCGAAGGCAAGGCCCAGATGCAACAAGAACTAACCGCTTGGGCCGATCGATTACTGGACGGTTGCGATCAACGGCCTAGCGATAATGACCTGCGTCAACGTATTGCCCGCCATAAGCCAGGTCGGTGGCAGGTTATCGAACTTACTCCCAAACTTGCCCTAGAAACATTCCCCCTGGATAGCTGGGGAAATGTGGAGAGCACAGAGGTCATCCCCGCCAAGTTTGGTTATTGCAACGGTACGTCAGACCAAGCAGGCATTCTGTACAACGGCACCGTTGTGCCCTGCTGTAAAGACTACGATGGTCAGATTCCGCTAGGCAATCTGCAAGATCACTCCCTAAGCGATATTTTGGATACACAGCAGCCAGCCTGCGGCCTCCGCCAGGGATTTAACCGTTTCCAAGTCACCAATCCCGTGTGTCAACGTTGCATGGGAGCGGACACATCCCAAAAAGCATTCGTGCGGCAAGTAGGTTCAGTTGCTTACTTTAAGGTGTATAACCCCATCATGAAACGTTTGCAGCCAGGTTGGGGCGAAGTTTAGGGGCTACGCTGAGCGTAGCTGACTTTGCAGCCAACCAGTAGCGCTCTACCTTAGAAAAGCTCGAAGCAGAGGTAAGATAGGGTGTCACTTTACTGCTTAGGTGCCCATGGGACGGCGACTTATACGGATTTTTTTAAACTGGCTGAGAAGAATATTAACTCAGTTTAAAGGAGAACAAAATCGCCGTCACTATCCCTCACCCCCACAGCGACTAACGTCATCAAAGCAACTCCCGCCCCAGATGCCTGTGCAGGAAAATCAGCCAGAACAGGGGCTAACAGATACAACACCGCCCATCAAACAACAACAACACGCTCCATCACCCAACCCAGCCGCCAACAGGGCAGCCAACTCTTCTAATTTCAGAATATTACTCAGTGACTATCAGTACTCTCCTTGTTCAGCAGTACAAAGTTTAAGCAACCAACTATCTAACCCAACGACTCAACTAAATCGGGTGCAGGAACAACCAAAGCAAACGTTAGATTCAGCAAAAACATTTTTCACTCAAAATAAGATTAGAAGAGATCAGCCAGAACCCCGAGTCGTTTCAACAGAGACACCAAAAGAAGAGAGTTTACCTCACGAACACATCAGAAATTTAGAGCACTCTTCTTCAGAGATTACATTCCGCCGCGACACAGACATCGACACCAACAAAACGCAACCATCCCCATCATTACTCGCCATAGATGCTGCTAAACAGCTAAATACTAAACAGCTGCCACAGCCCGAGAAAGCCACGCCAAAATCTACGTCAACACCTACTGCTGACCCAAGAGCCATTACAAAAACGGGGATTGTAAAACTATTATTCAAACTTAAAAAGAACAACCACCATGGTTATATCGCACCCCATGACGGTTCCAGCGACATTATTTTCCATCAAAAATATATTGGCAACGAAGTATTTTGCCAACTAGAGCGGGGCATGGATGTTGAGGTTACCGCCCATATTACTGAAGGCAAGGCCTACGCAGACCACATTCGGATTCTATAGCGATTCTTGAGATGCAACTTTTGTCAAAGAAAGTTAACCATTCCCAATCACTAGTTCGAGTTTTTTGAACTTAAAATTTGGGTTAGTTGTTTTTCTATTTGATTATGGTTGCCATTGCAATAGTCTATTTCTCTGGCCAAGGTCACACCCATCTGATGGCTGAATCACTTGCCAAAGGCGTAGAAGCCACTGGTGAAACAGCTCACCTGCTGCGCATTACAGGTGAGCAAATTGTGAATGGTCGATGGCAGGATGACGCCATCTTAACCACCCTCACTGCAGCCGACGGCATTGTCTTTGGCACTCCTACGTACATGGGAGGTGTAGCTGGGCAGTTTAAGTGTTTTATTGATGCCGCTAGTGCTACCTGGTTTCAACAGGGCTGGAAAGATAAAGTTGCAGGGGGATTTACCCATTCGGCTTCCCCCAGTGGTGACAAGCAAGGCACATTGCTCTACCTCGCGATCAATGCGGCACAGCACGGCATGATTTGGGTCGGCAACGCAGAACTACCCAATCCTGAGACTGGTGTGAATCGCTTAGGCTCTTTTATGGGGTCTATGGGGCAAAGCTATTTGGATATGAGTGGTTCACCTGCAAACGTAGAACCCGGTGATCTAGAATCAGCTCGCCTATACGGACAACGTGTGGTCACTGTGGCACAAAAGATTGCAGCCTAGGGATGAGAGTTATGAGTTTTGTAGACGCTTTAGCGGCTTCCCGAAGGTTATGCTGAATTATGGTTGAACCACCTTGGATAATCACGAAACTGATGCAGGGCTGAACTTAAAATTCAAAATTCATAACTCTCTCAACTTTGTCCTAAGTCCTTCTCGCATTGTTCTCCCCTCAAAATCCCATCTCGTATTAACGTAGAGGGTGGCCCACGTATGCCGTTGTCACAAGGAGTCCATAGGATGATTCAATCTGTACGCACCTCAGTTGATTGGAACCAGATAGCCGAGCAGGCCCTGGCTGGTCAGATAATTGACCACCAAGATGCATTGAGGGTGCTACGGGCTGATGACACAGAAATTTTGGCACAGTTGGCAGCGGCATACCGGGTACGTCACCACTACTGGGGCAATCAAGTACGACTCCACTTTTTGCTCAATGCCCAAAGTGGTCTCTGCCCTGAAGACTGTCACTACTGTTCACAATCAAAAATCTCATCCGCAGACATTGAAAAATATCCACTGATGGCAAAAGAGCGGATCTTGGCTGCTGCCGATCGCGCCCACCAGCTCAAGGCTGGTACTTTTTGTATGGCTATTTCAGGCCGCACGCCCTCACCTCAGACGTTTGAGAAAATTTTAGATGCAGTACAAGCGGTTAAAGCTGACTACCCAATGCGGGTATGCACCACGTTGGGGCTATTGAATGAGGAACAAGCCCATCAACTCAAGGCCGCCGGAGTTGATCGCATTAACCATAACCTGAATACGGCTGAAGCCCACCATGACGATATCTGCACAACCCATGGCTATCAAGATCGTCTAGACACTGTAAAAGCGGTACAAGCTGCTGGGCTAACCACCTGCTCAGGCGGCATTTTAGGTATGGGTGAATCGGATGAAGATATTATCAATCTGGCAAAATCCCTCCGAGAGCTGGATGTGACCAGCGTGCCAGTGAATTTTTTGATTCCCATCGAAGGTACTCCGTTTGCTAGTCGCAGCGAGCTTACGCCTCAACGTTGTTTGCGAATCCTGTGTTTGTTCAGGTTTTTACTGCCAGCCCAGGAAATTCGGATTGCCGGAGGGCGGGAAGTGCATTTGCGATCGCAGCAACCCCTTGCCTTATATCCAGCCAATTCTATTTTTGTCGGTGATTATCTAACCACAGCAGGCCAAAGTGCCACACAAGACTATGCCATGGTCAGGGATGCAGGCTTTGTCCTAGAATCGCCGGACGGCAGTCCACTGCCAGAAAATATTGCATGAACGTTAGTTGAAGAAAGTCGGTAAACATGAAAAAATGATGTACCAGAAAATACACTGAGCCTTATCCAGGAATTCATTAGCCCGTCAATGAATCTATGGATAACATAGAGATTCCTAAATACAGTCACTGCAACCTATTTCAAACAACTTCTGTTGCTGCCATAAACCTTACTTAAAGCATTGGAAAATACTGCCAATTCATGTGTTGTCTACAGGTATGGAAGAGGCATACTAGAGCAATGCATCTGCTGGTAGTTGATCTACAGCGTTGTTTTCAGCGCTTAAATGTCACACTCCGGCAATAGTTCGGTAGGCAAACAAACTACTCACATCAAACATAAGCACAACTGCTATGCCTCGTCGTATTTTTATTGGTGATATTCATGGCCACTATGACGGTCTAATGCGACTGCTGGAAGCCGTGGATCTAAATCTCCAAGATGAGGTTTACTTTGTCGGAGACCTAATTGATCGGGGGCCTCAGAGCCGTCAAGTCGTTAATTACGTGCGTGACAATGGTTATCGGTGTGTGATGGGTAACCATGAGCAATTACTGCTAGAAGCCTTTCCCAACGGAGAAGCCCATATGCCCGCATTCCAGGGATGGCTTTACAGCGGCGGACAATCTACGCTTTCTAGCTACACCAGCGTTGACGACTTATTTGACCACGTCCACTGGATTCAAGACCTACCGCTCTATATGGACCTGGGAGATATCTGGCTTGTACATGCAGGATTAAATCCCCAACGCACCCTAGAAGAACAAACAAGCCATGAATATTGCTGGATTCGCGATGGTTTCCATAGCCATAAACAACCTTATTTCCCAGATAAGCTAATTATTACGGGCCACACGATCACCTTTACTTTACCGGGTGTCGAACCGGGAGAAATTGCTAGAGGTCCTGGTTGGTTGGACATTGACACAGGGGCTTATCATCCTAAAAGTGGCTGGCTCACAGCACTAGATATGGATGGCTCGATGGTTTACCAGTTCAATGTATTCAATAACATGCTGCGCATACGCCCGATTCACGACGCTGCAGCAACGGTAGAACAACATAAAATTAAACAGCGTTCTAGTCAGTTGGTAAATTCCTAGAATTAATATTCATAAACGTACGAGCAAGGCTGTCACGACGAATTGGCTTACTTAAATAGTCATTCATACCTACCTTGAGACAGTAATCACGGTCTTCAGAACTGGCATTAGCCGTCATTGCAATAATCCAAGGCTGAAGAATTTTCTGGCCCAGCTGGCGAATGCGACGAGTGGCTTCTACACCACTCATTTGTGGCATGCGCATATCCATCAGGATGACATCATAGTCTCCTTGTTCCACCGCTTCAATGGCTGCTCCACCAGTGGCGACAGTATCAGCCTGGTGTCCTAATAATTGCAACATGTGTTGAGCAACACGCTGGTTTACTGGATTATCGTCTGCAATCAGAACCTTCAGTCTCATTAACGATTGATCACCATCCTCAATACACTCTGAGGCAGAATTAATCACAGGTGCAGGAACCGATTTAGGATGAATGTGCATCAGTGCACGATATAAGGCTGCCTGTTTGATAGGTTTCCAAACAATTGCTATGTCAGGTTGTTCTTCTTGACTGAGATTCTCCTTGAGATCTGCCAGCAAAATCAGAGGCATGTTAGGTTTATCCATGGCCTGCCGCAACGATTCGATGGCACTAAACCTATCAATTTTAGTAATTGCAGCATCTAAAATCAGGCTGTCAAATTGTTGTCCTTGCTGAACTAGTAGTAAGGCTTCAGCAACGCTGCGGCAAAAGACAACTTCCATATCTAAAACCTCTAATTGCCACCTCAAACTGGTACGGCGAGTGATGTTTTTGTCAATCACTAAAATACGTTGATCAGCCCAATTAGCTAGGGCTTCAGGTCGCTCTGATTGAACCGTAACAGGATCAACATGGGCTCGAATCGTGAAGAAAAACGAACTCCCTTTGTTAATCTCACTCTCAACCCACAGACGACCACCCATGGTTTCCGCCAGACGCTGGCTAATGGTCAACCCTAGACCAGTACCGCCATATTTACGGGTAGTCGATGTGCTTGCCTGACGAAATGGCTCAAAAATCTGGGCCAGTCGATCCGCCGGAATACCAATACCAGTATCTCGCACAGTAAATAGCAACAGTACGGATTGAGTAGCAGGATGGGCACGACGGATAACCGGGACACCCAGATCATCGCTAGGGGCTAACTGCACCATCACAGCCACCTCACCCTTGTCGGTAAATTTAACTGCGTTACTTAGTAAATTAAGTAAAATTTGTCGGAGTCGAATGGGGTCGCTAATAATCACAGGTGGTGTTTCAGGATCCACCATATAGACAAGATCTAAGGGTTTGTTAGCAGCACGGGTAGCTACTATGTCCAAACTCTCTTCCACGGAATTGCGAAGATTGACTGGATGTTCTTCAAGTACAAGTCGCCCAGCTTCAATTTTAGAAAAATCGAGCACATCGTTGATCAACGCCAACAGGGCTTGACTGCTATTCTGAATAGTCTCACTAAACTCTCGCTGTCTAGGATCCAGGTTGGTCTCTTGCATCATTTCAGAGACACCGATAATGGCATTAAGTGGTGTACGCAACTCATGGCTCATGGTGCCGAGGAACTCATTACGAGCTTGCAAAATGGCACTACTACGCAAGCGATCGGTAAATACAATAAAACTTTCGGTTAAACCAAGCACCAGCATAGGCGCTACCACTGGCAGGGCATAGTTTTGGTATATGGCTAGCCAACAAATAATAAACCAGCTACCTGTACCAATAATCCAGATACCTAACTGAGGCACAAAAGATCGTCCCTGCAATCGCCAACTGATGATGGGGCCGACCAGCAGCAGCATAGCGGCGACGAAATGTGGATTGATTGTTCTTAGCCAATTTTCCTGTAAGAGATTATGTAAAGCAGCGGCATAAACAAAGGCACCTTCGACAGGAGTATCTTTATCAAACGGTGTGCGAATCCATCGGTCTCGACCAGTGGCCATATCACCGATGATGACAATCTTATTATTGAAGTCCTCTACAGGAATCTTTCTCTCTAAAACATCGATAAAACTTCTAAAGGGAAGATCTGCAACAGGGGCTGGCCAATTAAGCAGCATCACCCCATTGTCAAACGAGGGAATATCTAGAATATCCGTTGTCAGGCTGTAGGCTTCAGCTGTTGCTTTTGCAAAGGAACGACTGTTATTAATGTGAATTTTGTGGCGTCGTGTTACACCATCAAAGTCATCACTGTAGTCATCAATATGGCCACTTGCGATCGCATTTTTATAAAGCAAATCATGCGCTTGTAGTATTTCCCCTTCCTCATCAACTGTCTCAGCCAAAACAACGCCCTGATGCGCTGCCATTACCTCAGCCAAGGCAGCATCATCCTTAGTCTTGTCTGGCATCAACACATCAAAAGCAGCCACCCGATTATTACTTTCCAACAAAAATTCTAACAGTTCAACATAGTTAGAGCGTGGTAGTGGGTGGCTTCCTAGTTTCTTTAACGTTCGATCGTCAATGCCAATGACGATGAGTTCATCACTCCACGCCCTTGATCCACGTAATCGAATTAGCACATCACTTGAAATATTATCAAGCGGCTTGATCAGCCCTAGGTAGGACAATGAGACAACAAAACTACTGACAAATAACCCTGGCAACAATGGCTCACATCGCCGCAAGAGTCTCAGCCAGTTAGGGGACCACCAACTCATAGATTTGCGTTTTGCCAAGGGGAGTAACAACAGTCGCCTCAATACGTCGATTAGCAGACAGAGGCAATTCTAATGCGAAGTTCCCCTCAGTATCGATCTCTTGAGTTTCTTCCTCAATCACCAATAAATTGACAGGAAAGGTATTTCCTTCTACGACAACAATTGATTCATCCTCACGCCGCTGACGTTCTAACCTTAAAAGGTTAAAATTAGGCTCCTCAGTAATAGGTACTGGTTCAGAAGGGGGTTCTCCCGGAATCGTAAAATTTTGAAATCCAGCATTTACGGGTACCGATACCCCTTGAGCTTCAGAAGCCACACTACCCTCTTCAACAACAAGTGACGACCGGCCACTGGGTTGAATTGCAATACCAAAATTTGTACCCCGCACTCCATTGATACCGGCTGGGGTGCGAATCTCTAAACGAGAATCAGGATTAGTAAACGGTCTGACAAAGACTCTGGCTTGGCCGCGACTGACATCCAGTTCTGTAACTTTACCGCCCCGTGGAGTAGTGTAGAACTCTGTAATACTCAGCAATGTATTTTCAGAGACACTAACAAAACCCACTTGAGTATCGACGGCGAGTCGGGCGAGGGAACCGGCTCCTGTACGTATACCATCACCCACTGCCCCCAAACGCTGACCGGATTGAGCACGTCCCCATTGACTACTCTGTCGAACATCGACGGTACCGCTAAAGCTACGTAATTCTAGCCAGCGGTTTACGCGCACCGAGAGAGGGCGAGCATCTGTTTTTAGGGAAATACTCGCGGCGACCACGGCGAGACCGGTAAGTATTACCAGGCGACGTGGGCGTAAATAACGAGATAACATGTTGCGATTGAGCCCCTTCATCCTGTTAGGTCCTTCTATACATGATGTGTGCACAGATTACCAACAAACAAATCATGGCACGACTGTTTCGCCGTAATCTTAAAGGTCATGCCAATGGCCTGTGGATTCAGGCCATTTGGCCGAAACAGTTGCTATTAAAAGGCATAAGCCGCCTGCCACTAGAAACACCACCAGGAATAACGTTTATCGACCTAATCGGGCACGATGAATGACGCGTACATCGAGCGATAAAGACTCATCAATGGAGTTAACCAGTTCTTTTGCATCTCTGTAGTTGTCAAAAGATGCAACATGAACATAGCTACCTAACCTTGAGGATGTCAAAAACGCGTCAGGAATACAGGCACGAATCGTAGGCAAGCTTTCTTCAAGATCATGGGTTAGCAGCACAATATAGGGCCGACTTGTAACATGGCCAATCACAATTCTGTCGTCATTCTCAAAGGTATTGAACTCTTGGGGAGAGACTAAAAAGTCACAATCCTCAGATTGAGCCGATACACCACCAACCGACAGCATCATAAATGTGCTTGCTGTCGCCAAACAACACATGAACTTTTGAAAACTGTTCAAGCCTGTATCACCAAAGCTAAGAAACACCTAAATAATAACCACATCAGGTGTCCTCACTTCTATAAAAATCCTGCAGAAGCAACCATGCTTCATATTCGGAGGGGGCAAACTATCCCTGTTTAGACATTTCACGGGTTTCTGCCGATAATTTGCCGGATGGTTTGGGGCTAAAGACATGGGCTGCGGTCAGGTGATGACTTGTCATCAATGCTGCGGTCAGCCGCCGATGCCGCAAACGAGTTCTCACTTGTGTAGGGAGCAGTAGGGAGGATATCACTGCTTGAGGTTCCGAGGGTTGGGGTTTGACCGTTGGTGGCACCTTAGCCATTCCGTTACTCACCCCTGCGGCAAATACCAAAACCACTATCCCCATAGTGAAGGACTGGAGTACTTTGTCCAGCCACGAATGTCGAAAAAAGGCCAGCCACGACGCCTTCTGGTCTATTAATGGGGACATGACTTTATCAAGCTATTCAAAACAAAGATGCTGATGAGCGAGCAAATAGTGACTGGAACTGTAGGGCTCTATCAAGACTATTACAAAATTCAATGTTTTGAATTATAAACTTGCATAAAGTTATGGAACTGCGTCAATATCGAATCCTGGGATCGACATAGGCATTGAGGATGTCAATGGCAATACTGACAAGGGCTACGATGGTGCCAAAGAATGTCATCAACCCTTGCACGACTTCATAATCTCGTTGAGAAATAGCTTCAAAAAATCGATTGGCCAGGCCAGGCCAGGAGAAGGTGACTTCGGTCAGGACGGTACCCCCCAATAGGGACGCAAAGGTCAGCCCCAGAATGGTAATCACAGGAATCAAGGCATTCCTGAGGGCATGGACAGTGATAATGCGAAATTCGGGAATGCCACGGGCACGAGCCGCTTCCACATAATCGGCCCGTAGAGTCTGCTTGAGGTTGACTCGCACCATGCGCTCAAAAACACCGCTAATCAAAATACCGAGGGTCAGGCTGGGTAAGGCTAAGTGATATAGAGCTGTCCCAAACTGAGACAGATTGCCATGGAGTAAGCTATCCAACAGATAGAGGCCCGTAGGCCCATCGGGAGGGGTTTGTAGAAGGGGAAACCGAGTGCCAATGGGAAACCAGCGCAACTGCACGGCAAATACCAGCTGTAGAATCATGCCGAACCAATACATGGGTGTGGCATAGGTGAGAATGCCAAATAGCCTGCCACCTGCATCAATGGGCGTATTAGGACTTGATGCCGCGATCGAACCTACGGTGATCCCCACGATGGCGGCTATGGTCAAGCCACAAAATGTGAGTTCCACGGTGGCAGGGAAATGATCGCCGATGATTTGCCAAACGGTTTGGCCCTGGCTTGCAATAGAGCTACCTAAGTCAAAGCGCAGCAGGTGACCCAGGTAATCTAGGTATTGAAAGAATAGGGGCTTGTCGAGGCCAAGTTGCGATCGCAATGCCTCTTTCGCCTCAATCGGTGCCCTGGGTCCCAACAGCGCGTCCACCGGATCGCCCGGCGTTGCCCGCATCAGCAAAAACACCACCGTTGTGATCGTCCAGATCATCAACGGTGCCAGCATCAACCGCGACAGCACATAATAACGCAGCGCATTAGCCCGAGATGCCATGTATTTCCCCCCTATCTAACCCAACCAATTCCCCTGTAGGGGGATTCCATGGAACACCCCTACAGGGATCGCCAAGACCATTTATTTGTTGATTTGCCACAGCAAAAATTGCTGGTTTGGCTCAATGGCTACACCATCCACCCCTGAGGCTGCAAAGACATAGTCCTTGTTTTGCCAGAGTGGAATATAAGGCACATCCTCTACCATCACCTGCTGTAAGTCTTTAAATACGTCACTACGAACCGATTCATCCTGCTCTGCACGTTGCTTAGCCAGCAGATCGTTGGTCCTAGTACTGTAATAAAACGAGCCGTTCCCCTGGGTTGCACCTTTTTCACAGAGCGTTTCTTCAGACCCCTCATTACAGCTGAGAAAAGGCTGCACAAAATTATCCGGGTCAAAATAGTCTGGATACCAGTTAGATAAGACACTGGGATAAACCCCTTTCTCCACGTTTTCCCACAGCGTCGCTGACTCAGCCGTACTCACTTGCACAGTCACCAGCCCTGGCAAATTAGACTCAATCGCTTCTTTTAAGGTGTTAGCCACCACACTACGGGTGGTAGAAGCAGTTGGATACCAAATCTCAAATTCAAGCGGATTCGCCGCCGTAATCCCCGCCTCTTCAAGAAATACCTTCGCCTGCTCATAGTTACCATCGCCATAGGCGGTTTCAAACACCGGCTCATGTACGTCAAAACTCTTGGGGATCAAGCTATAAAGAGGCTCTGCCTGGCCTTGAAAAGCGCGGTCGTTAATGAGATTACGGTCAATCATAGCGGCCACCGCTTTGCGCACATTCAAATCATCAAAAGGCGCAATCTTTTGGTTCAGCGACATATAGTTAACGACGGTTGACCCCGCCTCAATCACATTCCAGCCACCCTGTCCTGCTTCTCGTTCTAAGGCTGCAATTTGGTCGGGATCCAGTGTTTGATAAGCCACATCCAAACCGCCGGAGCGAAAAGTATTGTAGAGATTGGCTGGGCTTGTGAAAATCTGAATATCAATGCCCTCGTTACCCGGTGCTGTTCCCCAATAATCTGGATTGGCATCTAGCTTAATCACATCACTACTAAAGGAAGCCAGCTTATAGGGACCAGAGCCAATAAATTCTTCCGGCTTAAACTGACCATCCCCAATGGTGTAGGTTTCTAGCGGTACAGGCGTGACCCCCCAAAATGTCAGCAGCGATGTAAACGCCGCAAAGGGCTGCTTAAGGGTCATCGTCAGTTCGTATTCACCAGTCGCTTCGACCGTATCAATTTTTTCTGACAGCAAGAACGCGGGACGACCGCCATTATCCATAAAACGCTGAATGGAAAACGCCATCACTTCTGCATTAAAGGCAGAGCCATCGTGCAGCGTCACCCCTTCTCGCAGAGGAACCGTATAGGTCAGGGCATCGTCGCTGACGGTGGGCATATCTGTCGCCAGCTGAGGTTCTAGGGTGGTGGTGCCTGGGGCGTAGGTGTAGAGACGATCCCCCAGGTTATAAAGCAGAATGCCAGGGAAAATTTCATAGGCATCGGCAGGATCCAGGGTACGGGCCTTCAGGGTAGTCCCCATGGCAACACGGCCATTTGAAGTGGTGGGACCAGCTGCTTGCTCACCACCATTACCCCCACAGGCAACGGCCATAATCAGACATAGGCTAAAAAGGCCAATGTAGTAACCCAGTGAGCGCAGTGGTCTTGGCCAACCACGCTCACTCAAAAACTGAACCGACATAGAGGATCTCCGATACGCTAGCCGACCACAAATGTCTATCCCTGGCCTTAATAGCAGACACAAACACGTGGCCCATGGGTGCTAGTTGTACCATTCTCAGAGGTCGCAAGCAATTAAGTAGGTGACTCAAGACGCGATTATTACTGATGTTGCAGGGATTAGACGCTTGCGAAATAACGCTGGTCTTATAAAATGAACATCAAGCTAGACCGCTCGCAGCTTCAACCTGAACGTCTTACTTACTCAACCTTTAATCAGCGCTGATAATTCCTTTTCAAGGGAACTGCTTTGATTTGAGCCTATAGGCCAACTAGTCAAGATTCGACCTAGCAGCATTACTGACCCACTATGGCTAGGAGCCTCTTCCATGCAGACCACAAGTAAATTAGGCTTTCAACCCTCAGGAAGGGTTTATCTTCTCATGGCCATTGCCATCTTTGGTGCGGCCAATGCAGTCACTCGCAAGCTGACTGAACTGGGGGCGATGAACCTAATTGATGAACGTAACCCGATCTCATTTTGCAATGTATTGTTCGTTGGCAATTTATGCGCCCTTATCCTGTTAGCCATTACCTATGGTCGGGAGTGGCGGAAACCAGCCTTGCAACAAATTAAATGGCAAGACTGGCTCTCCATGGCTGTCGTCGCAATCTTAGGAGCAGCCATTGTACCAACGCTTATCTTTACGGCACTCGAGATTACTCCGGTTAATAATGTGATTCTTATCAGTCAGATTGATACGCCGCTGGTGCTGGCATTATCGGTTTGGGTGTTGGGCGATCGGGTGAATAAATGGGTGGTTGCTGGAGCCGTTGTTTCTTTTATTGGGGTTGCTCTAACCGTATTGATTCAGCCTGCTGGCACTGAAATGGTTTCCATGGGCATGGGCATGGTTTTAGGCCGTGGCGCTCTGTTTACATTGATCGCCGCTGTGATCAAAGCCATGGCAAACCTGATCAGCAAAATTAGTCTGCGTGAGATTCCATTGGGAATTTTCAGCGTTTTTAGAATGTTTGTTGGAACTGTTTTCTTCTTTGGAGCCACCGTGGTTCTCTACGGTCCTGAGCATTTTATGGATGTAGGTTCACCTTTTTTGTGGCAGTGGATGCTGTTCTATGCCGCCATCATTGTTGTGGCGGGTCAGTCATTTTGGTTTAACGGTCTGAAACGTAGTACGGCCAGTGAGGTCTCATTTGCCACTGCATTTAATCCAATTGTGGGCATTCTGTCTGCATTTATCCTGCTAGGTGAGGTGCCCACCCTTGGACAGTACTTGGGAGGTGGTGTCATTCTGTGCGGCATTGGATTAAACCAAATTGGCGTACAGCGATTAAATATAATGCGTCCTTCTCAGCGACCCAGCACTAAGGAAATGAGCGAATCTGGTGGATTCAAAGGCGTTTAAGCACGTTCGCCCCCAGGCAAGCACAAGGCCAGCCCCTACCTAAACCATGCACGATATCCATGCACTATGGTGAAGGCCATTGAATATCTATCTGTTGCACATACAGGTCCTCAATCTTCAACAGCGGCAAGGTGGCATCATGATCAATGCCTGAGAACAGATTCAATGTGAACTGATAGCGTCCTTGATCTTCAACCGGGCGATTATCCTGTCGCCAGCGTTCGATTTCGGTGGCGAGGTCTGTGACTAGTTGTGAGGTGATGGTTGTATTTTTTGCGATCGCAACCCTCGGCGTCAGCAACACCGGCACTGCCGACAACAGCTGCTCATCACCCACCGTCACCATGGCAAAACTGTAGCGACAATCTAGCCGCAAACCATAGGGCTGGGGGGCTGAATCCGGTAGCACCGTCTCAAATAACCGCTGCAGATGAGTCAACACCGTCTGTTCGGGCGTATCCGAGAGGTCCGCAATGTTCCAAGGACGATTATTCACCAACAGCGGTGTCACCCAGTTACTAAAGCGCACCTGGGGCGTCTGGAACACAAAGACAGGATTGGTTTGAGCATAGGGCACCAGCTGTCGGTTACGGGTTAGCCAGATACCGCTCCAGGCATTTTGCTGAGCTAAAATATCGCGATCCTGAATGATCAGGGTGCGATCAGGAATCGAGGATTCTCCATAGACCGGATCGAGGGCGGCTTCCTCCGGTGATTTTTCTTCAAACCGATAGAGCTGGTTCTGGAAACCAGGCGCAGAGTCTTGCCGTTGAGGTGAGTCATCAAGCTGTCGATAGCCTGGCAGCAGGACCTGGGGCAATAGCGCTGTATCAGGTGCCACAATGGTCATCTCCTTGATGGCAGGTTGACCAACAGGTACCGGAGGCTCTTCTTCATTAATGGTGTAGTCCACACCTGTTGCCACAATGCTGCGCTGTACGGGCTGCCAGTCTCTCCAGGTGACTGCCACCTGGCCCACTAATTTTGCAAAGTCATCGACGGCTTTAGTTGTTTCTTCGGCTAATGCTGCCAATTTTGCAGGGGTATCAGCTTCAGCTAGCTGATCAAACGTGGCTTTAAGGGCTGGATATTTCTGATTAAACCGCACCAATGCATCAAATAAAGTCTCTTCACTACTGTCCTCTGGTAAACCTAACTGTGCCGGACTAGGTAACCCTTGCAGGTTATAGCGCACATCACTTTCTAGACTATCCTGAGCCACATCCAAGTGCTCATAGGTATAGACATACTGCCATTCACGCACTTTCGCTAACTCATTGCCGATGGCATCCGGATCTAACTCAGCCTGTTGCAACACCAGAGATGGTGGGATGGGATAGGTACGTAGAGGAATTGGAATCTGGACATGACCAAGGGTATCCGGCTCATCGGGTTCAATAAAGCTGAGCCAATCAGACGACTGATACCCTGCTATACCGGGAACAGTTTTTATGTTGTATTCCAATTCATTACGATTGAACGTCAGATTGAGTTCAATATCTTCATACTTTTCAGGATTTTGAGTATTAAAGAAAAACGTTAGATAGGTTGTTGCTTCTAAAGAGACTTTAGCTGGAGACAGGGTAAAATCAAGGGTAGAGAGATCGGTAATCTCGGCTTGGGTAGTCGCATCACGGGCACTTATCAACGTGGGCTGCCCGGCTAAACGCACTGGGAAATCCCCATCATCGGGCAAACTATTTTTCACAGATACACCGTACTGGACAATGGTTTCAATGGCATAGGCCTCTGCTAAATTAATACGTAGCTCTTGGTTGAGAGCCTCAGCAGCACGGCGTTGACGTGCATCATTATCAGGGCGTGATGGCTGTAATAGAGAAACAACTTGAGCACTGATAGCATCCGCCAATGTCTCTTTGGCAGCTAAAATCTCATCAATGTTGTCCGCAACCGTATTGCCTAAACGAACCGCTGGGACAGACACTTCAGGTGCTAAAAAGTCTTCAATTGCTTGCAAACAGGTTTGCCCCAACAGGTTCAAGTCAATGGCATCAAAGCGTTTGTTATCAGGCTGATAATCGGCACGGTTCCGGTCTGCCTCTGTACTGATTTTGAGATCAACGGTGCCCGCCATCAGGGTATTGGCCAACGGGGCAGGAGCAAAGAATAGAGGATTGCGGTCTTCGCCAGCAGGTAAAGTCTGTTGGTCTAGATTCAGAGGCTGAATTGTATAAGTGAGTCCACCCTGGCCTAGACGCACGGCCCAAATGGATTGACTGCTGGCATGATTGGGATCGCCAGGGAAGCCGGGATTGCGGTTATCGCTGGTGGCAAGACGCAATCCAGAAAATGCGGCTTGGAAATCTTGGGCAAATCCTTGAAGAGAGGCTGACCGGGCATCACCATTGATGGTATAGGGAGATAGATAGGCGGTGGACCGCTGCACCAGGGTACGGTCAGGTAGGTCATTGGCAACTAAATTATCATCCCGTTGCAGAGTCACGTTGACAGTGACTGGAAAGATTAGCTTCTCGGGATAGATAACAGTATTGTTATCCGTGGGTAAATCTAGCGTTATGGGAATTTGTTGGATGTAAGGCGGCTTAATGAATGGGGCACCTATTTGGAGAATGGGAAGGGTTTGAATTGCGATCGCAACCTCCGCCAGAGACACAGTGCGATCTAACCGTTCTCTCAGCTGCTGCACCTGAGTTTTAAGCTGGGCATTTGCGGGGTCAGGGGCACTCGCCAAGGCTGCCACCAAGGATACTCGCACCTGATCAAACAGCTGTGTGAGACTGTGGAACGTCTCATGGTCACGGGTTACTGGCACATTAGACTGGCTGTGAAATGGCTGCAAGGCCGCATTCAGAAACGGCTGCACATAGGTCTGAAGTTCAGGAGTCGTATTCTCAACCAAGACAGACCATGATTGGAAAGCTGGTAATAGCGACTGCCCAGGCTGAATTAATCCGGATAATGTCTGGTTGGTCGTGACGAATGCCGCTAGAGTAATCTGCCGATGGGTGCTGGGGGATGGCTGCAGGTTACGCACAACTGCGTCCAGGGTGGGCTCAGTGATTGAGCCACTAGTTGATACAGACGCATTGGGAGCAAGGATGAGTTGTGCAGGAATCGTCAGCGTTGTTGTTGCCTCTAAGAAAGCATTTGTGGCCAGAGCAATGTCCGTCACTGTTAGCAGAACCGCATCTAAGCCAATATTGAGTGTTGTATTCTTAAAGACAGCTTGGACTTTGTCTCGGGTGTGGGCTAACGAGTCGGTGCTTCGCCAGGTATACGTCAGGGGCACGGCAAGGATAACTTGATCATCGAGATAATCACCCTTGGCCTCTAAAATCGGGATCAAGGCCTCAACGGTGATACCAAGAGCACCCGCAATTTCTGCTAGCGTATCTCCTGGTAGGGTTTCATAGGTGTTGGCCTGGCTACTGATCAACAGACCGTCTCGGACTAAACCCGGTGTATCGCGATGACGTTGGGCAATTTGAACCACTTTGGCACCAGTGGCCGCTTCAGTAATGTTGGGCAGGGGAGCGGTTGCGATCGCGCTCACATTATCAAAATCTCGCAGCAGTGCCTCAGCTTTTAGAGCCTCCTGTGCAATTGTCCGCAGACTATCGTTAACAACAATATCGCGCTCGACGGGAATCTCTAATCGAGTACCTGCTGCCCATGAGCCGCTCATCTGCTGATTTTCTTCAGCCAAATCATCTACTGACAATCGGAACGTGTTAGCCACAGTTGCAAAGGTTTCATTGGCACTGACATTGTGGGACTGCAGCGTCAAGCTTTCCAAAGTAATGAGATAGCGATAAGCCATCTCCACAAAGCTGGTCAGCACTGCTGTATCCACAGATTTTTGAACAACATTTGTACCTTGTAGTAGCACAGACGTTGCCGCTGTTGCTGTCACATCAGCTTGATGAATCTGATAGTAAATCTGTTGGTAGGTCTCACGCGCTGCGATCGTCTTGCGCTTGACCTCTTCAAACAAATTACCGGGGGTGGAAATATAAGGACTAGAGTCTAGCTGTAGCAATAAATCCAGGCGAGCTTTTTGCTGAGAAACCGCCTTAAATCGATAACGTTCCACTAGCGATGGCCACTGATTCAGCCCCAACAGTGGATCAAAATAACGGACAGGCAACTCAGTGAATTTAAACTGTTTGAAAATGTTGCCATAGAGATCACGCCACTCTAACTGTGGTTGTACCACTGCCTGGGCTGAGACACCTCGATAGGGATTCATCTCAGGAGATGGCAGTGACGGATTGGCAGTCCCGCCCTGATCAGTAGACAGGGTATAGACTGGCAGCACCCGTTCATATTGCCATGGGTGGTTGGCATCTTCAGGATCATCACTGGGGCCAATGGGTAAGGCCTCCGGTGTGGCCACAAATTTACCCGGCTGCTCTAACAATCGATAGCCCAAGAGCTGGTAGAGATTTTCCAATTCATCATTGGCAGTATCATTATTGGGCTGCACTGAAACATTCGGACGTGTCAGCTGTATCCCCAAATGACCTGCAGGCATTTGCAATACCTGTATGGGATCGCGCTCGTCATTACGGATGGCCAATAAATCTGCTGATTGGGCGGTGGTAATGTCTACACAGTTGTGGAAAGGAGTAGCCTCTTGGGTGAAACCCATCACACGGATCACCAACACCAAATCCGCTGTTACCCCATCCGTAAACAAATTGTCTGGTAGCCCAGCGGCACCGAAAGGTCCATAAACCAGGTAGTAGCCCCCTGAATTAACCGTGCTGCATTCCCACAGAAGTTGTAAAAAGTCAGCGCCATCACTATTACTGTCCGCAGGTAAGGTGGCTTGATAGGTGGTTCTCGTTGCAGCTGTACTGAAGCTTCTAGCTGTTGAACTTGTTCCCGCCGCTTGGCTGCGGGTGGAGAGATTAGCTTTTAATACCAACACATCACGGGTTGGTTGCACAAGTTGCGCCGTATCAGCATCTAGATAAAATAAATCGAGGTTGGGGGATGCCCCTGTGACCCGAATTGCTTCCAGCAAATCTTTTCCAACTTCATCAGTGCCTTCTAGCTGGTAAATGTTATCTCCTGCCAGTCGACGTACGGTTACCTTCACTTTGGTTGACCACTTGACCATATTGCGCGGTAGAGGAGTGGCCGTTTTGTCTGTCGCATCGGTCAGAATGAAGGGGAGAGTTGATAAAGGAGCCGAGTCAGGTAATAAACCTTGCCTATAGCTCAGCGGATCGGCTAGATAGGCCCGCAGATCTGACGGTAATTCTCGCAACTCGCCTACTGCCATTGGGCTCCGCTGACGCAGGGTATATTGACGTTCTACAGATCGATAGAAAGGCAGCAGAGGCGGTGTTGTTGACTGATGATCTAGATTAGGAGTTGCCGTCTGTAGTGCCAGTAAGTCATTTTTCTGCTCAGTCGTTAATCCATAGACCAGTGATGCTGCATTGCGAGTAGGTGGATTATTCAGATTGGCACGGTCATAGTCAATAAACCGTATCCATGTCAGGGTGACGGGTTTACTCAGTACAATTTGATCCAAGTTGACCGTAGTCACTTCTCTGGCCGCATCGCCCACACCAACGGTCTGAGTAGTAATCGACACAGTAAACTGTTGCCCTGTTGCCTCATATAAAGGATTTGTTGCCCAGGCTGTCATGGGTGCGGCTGTGGGCGTGGGTAATCGTAACCCATGGAGAAAATAGCGAGACGCTGTCCCTGATAGATGGTTAAATGCGCCATTACTATTCAAAGTCGATAAGACTGTTTCTATGGAAGGTGCGGCAAACTCTGTTTGGTCTTCTAGGTCTTCTAAATAGTCAATGGCACTCTGTAGACCAGAACGAATCAAGAGCAAGAAATAATCTGCAAACAGATAATCTGTTAACGAAAGAAGATCTGTTCCGGAAGTGATGGGGTTCGATGCGCTGCCACCAATTGCCGAATTTTCAGCAGCGCTACCGGGACGTACCTGTAGTTGCTTAAAGTAGTCCTTAATCTTTTGCAGATCATCCAGGCTGCGCTTAAAATTAGCTGCTTGAAAATCAATGGGTGTTTGCTGATCTAAGGCCATGCTAATGAATGGCACCATGGGGAAAAAGGTACCGCTTAGCTCTTGATTCTGTTGCGGGTCGTTGAGCGTGCGATCAGAAATATCAAAGACAAAATTGGTCTCTAAGAATTGATATAGCTGATTCAAGAATGTAGGAAGATTATTCGCTGTTTCAAATTCTGTTGTAAAGCGATCATAGAGAGCTTGCCAGTCCACCAGGGTAAGTGTCTGATCCGTTGTACTAATCCGACGATAGCTGTGGATCGTCCATCTCAGGAGGGCCTTCACTAACTCGTCAAAGTCGGTGTTAACAGTTGCAGCAGCATTCCCTATCTGATCTGGGTCATCATGGCGTACCGAGTTTTCAATAAATAATAGGGCCACCCCTTTCACCTGCCCCTCAACCTGGGTGAAACCGGGTTGAAAATATAGGTCGATGCGGATGCGATCGCTATCCGTTTGATCAGCAGGCAAACCATCAGGCAACGATAGCTTCACCGGCAGCCAGGTCTCAGCGGTAGAAGCGCCTGAGGTATCTGCATCTAATGTGATAAACGATAATTCAGCCTCTACTGCAGCCGATACAACTGGCTCTGAGACCAGGAATTCTGGCACTATTGGTTCTGGTGCCGAATCCACAGGCAACGCTGACACATCTAACGTTGTTAAGTCTGTGGGTTCAGCCGGCGTTGGTTCTACCGTCTCAAAGGCCGCTGTTTCAAAAGCTGCCGTTTCAAACGCAACTGGCATGCTGAAGGCAGCTGGTGCAAAACGAGCCGCTCGACGGCTGGTAGTGCCAATGGCATTGGTCGAGCTGGTGGTTGGCGAACCCAGCTTCCAGGGAGTTGGTTTAGCAGAACCCAGGGTAAAGGACTGACGCACGGTCACCCTAAACGAGAACCGGATACGCACAAACGCAATCTTGATAGAGGCCCGTACTGAAACCTCAGCCTCCAGAGCTAGCTGGGTTGGCTGATAAGCTTCTACCACAAATAAGACTGTTGCCCGCAGCACCACTTCTACGTCAACACTAATCACTCCAAAATCAACAACGCCATAGAGACGACCCACCAGGGAGACGCCGCCCTGAATCTTAAAGTAATCATCACTGGCAACATTGGCCTCACTGGGATTAAACCGGGCCACTACACCTTGAATTACCCCTTGAACCGTGATGCTAATTTCAGCCTTAAGAACCCCTTTGTTGAAGGTGCGGCCCAGGCCAATCTTCAGCCCCAGACCAAACTCATACACCGGACTAAAGGTACCATTGACAATCGCAGGGGTACTGGTCGCTGTCTCCGCACTCAGCTTAGCAAAGTAAAAACCACCGGCTCCTAGCACGGGGAAAGGACCTGCAAACCCTTGAATTGCAAACGACCGAGAAAAGTCTCCTTTCCAAGGGAAACCAAAATCCAGGGCAAAGTCTCCATTGGTGTAGATATCTACCACCACAATGGGCAGCGTTACTGACACCGCTCCCACATCAAACTGGCGCATGGCATCTGGCAAAGCCAGCTCCAGGTGATACACACCTACCGTATCGCTAACGCGCCGATAGAGAATCTCAAACTGCAATCCCGCAAATAGCTTTGCCTTAGCACCATAGAGACTAATACGCAGTCCATAGATCAGTGGATCGTTAAAGATCACACTCATATCTATGGTGTCCATGATGGAGAATTGCGCCCCCAACAAAATGCCACTGTTAGGGTCAAATTGAATCGGACTGCTACCCTCAGGAATCGTGATCGTTGCCGTCGGATCAATGCTGACCGGGGCAGGTGAGGGTAACTGTGCCTGCAATGCTAGCAATGGATTGCCACGACGTTTTGCTGGAGGCAACACCCCCATAGTTTGTCGCAGCACCGTCATGACTTGAGTGATGTTGCGGGCTTGCGCCACAATATCGGGATGAAACGTCACCCGCTGGCCAACGGCTAAAAACTGTAAGTCAAAGACCTGAATGCCCTTACCCGGAATATTAGGCGGGTTCTCATTGACTGGGTCCCAACCAACCTGTTGGCGTGGCTGACCAGGAATTGTCAGATCTAGACTAATGCGAGAACGGTATTGTTTAGACCCTCGGGAAGTCTCACCATAGGAGAGACCCAGATTTGAAATTTTGAAAAGACCCAGATTCAGACTTTTAGCATAGCTAAAGGTAAACTGCTTATTGGTGAGATTAAGGCTAACCCTCAGCTTACTGAAATCAATACTCTCTTTACCTAAGACATCCCAAGGAGCGTCTAGCTCAAAATCTTCTAAACTGGGGTCAAAGAGATTAACAACATAGCTAATAATGTCACCAATATTGACTATCCCGGAAAAACTGAAGTCAATTTTTTCTATATTGTTAGTATTGCTGTAGCGGCCTGTAAGCGTAAATGATTTAAATGTAATCTCAAATCCAACCCGCTTCTCAGTTAGCGAAAATTCATAGAAAATAGCCGCTGTAACTGTTTGATCAAACAGCTCAATCAGCCCAGCTACTTTACCGCTGGCTTTATCAGTAATTGTTTTGACAATTTTGCCAGCCCTGACATCTTCTCTATAGTTTTTAATCTCAGCACTGGCTCTGACAACAAAAGGCTCACTAGCAATAGTAAAAGCCCAATCGATTGCCCCTAGAAAGCGGTATCGAGATTGGGTGATGGTGCCAACTTTCTTTTGAGCAAGTTCTAACTCAAGTAAATCGATACTTAAATTCTCAAGTTCAAAATCTGATGTTAAGTTCCCTTCTCCTAATAGTTTATTAACCAGCGATGATAACTGGATACGCTCGGCTCGTGCTAAGAAGATCCACTCTCCTGAACTGGTAGCCGTTGTCACAATGCGGCTCACCAAGATAGAAAACTGGCCACCAAAGAGGCTAAAATCTCCTTGCAGGAAAAAGGATTTCTCTTGGGGTGATTGTTTGAGAGCAATGAGTATCCGATCAATGCTGAAGTTTAAAGGAGCACTAGGATCGTTCGTGGGAATTTCTACAGCCCAGACATCTGCCAAGCCCAGGCTAAACGCATAGGTTTCAAGCGTAGGGCGAGCCTCCAACGTTAGCTCAGTAATGGCTAACCCGCCCATAGAATCTAGCGGTGGCAGCTCAGGAATAATTTTCTGTAACAGCGCCACTAGCAATAATCGCTGTCCTGGCAGCATGCCGCCACGAAAGACAGACGTTCCCCCTTCTTGTGTGTTTTCCAGCTGAAGGTTGACAGTTTCGCCCCCTGCCGTCAGTTCTGCCACAAAGCCAAAGCTGACTGTTGTCTGTTTAGTTAAGGATGAACTCATAAGACGTACTTGCAGTGCCTCAACTGATATGACATAAACCTTGGAGGTTAATTTGAAACTCTAACAGGAAGGGCGTTACTGATCCTCGGTATGATTGTATCTGTAGGATACTGATATACGGCGTTTCTCACAGATTGGTTCATCCTGTAGCTCAGCAACGGCAATTTCAGAATGCCTAAATTAAACAAGCATTCTGAAATTGCTTTTAGGCAACTCTCTTAACCCTCCTCGTTACTCACCTTGAAATAAAGGCCTTTCAGCTTTAGATCTAAACTATCGATCAGCGTGCCTGCATCTCCAGTCCATGTAGCGGACAGTCCCACTGTGTAAGCCGTTTCTGATTTGGCAGGGGCGCTGGTGCTAGTTCCGGTTGGAGGAATTCGTAAATGGAAATCTTCAATGGCTAAGTTGGCTTGGGTCAGCAGATTGACAGCAGTTTGAATGGCAGGAATGCTCGGTAGCTGTGTCTCATCCAACGTGCCATCATCTTTTAAGAAAGAGATGTCATCAACGCCAAGCGCTTGCAGAATCCCTTTCAGACGTTCACCGACAGTGCCTAAAACAACTCGCTCTCCTGCCGGAAGGCCCACTTCAATGCCTTTTTCTTTAATTTCTGTAATGGCATTTTGGGGCTGTAGAGAAATTTCTTCACCATCGAGTTCTAAAACAACACCAAAAAATACTTTAGACTCTGCTGCATTGGCACCTGATGGAGCGGGGGTGATACCAGACATACAATTAAGACTCCTTAAGAGATGATGATTGAGTGGGCTATAACAAGATACTTATCAGTATCAATGAGACATGGCTATCACGCGGTCTAGACCTCATTACCTTGGTTAATAATTTTGACCTTGGCCTTGATAGCAAAGGTTTGATCTTCTACTTGATCTGCAAAATCAAAAGGAAACGTAACAAGTTCACCTTCAGCAGAAAAATCGGCACCCTCCCCATTACCTGCCTTGACATTGATATTTGTATTCCAAATTGGTGTTATGGGGCTGTTTGAAGGAAATAGATCCGGAAAGTTAGTTTGATAATGGTCGTTAACAGCCGTGATCAAGGCGGAAATAGTATTAGCATTGAGGATATTTTCTTCAGCCATTTTTCATAGAAGTAAAAACGTTGAGATATCTTGGGGAAGATGGGTGCATATCACCCATAGAGCAGAACCTAAGGTGGTCTCTGGGCTGGTTCTTTAGCGTAGGCAGCATACCAGCCGATGGGATGATCGCGACCTTGACTATTACCAAAGATCAGCAGTTCGGTTTGTCCATTGGGTGGCAACGACAATACCAATAGCTTTAAGACAATAGCTTTAAGCTTTAACAAGTAAGTGGAGTTATCAGGCCCATCGGCTGGATCAAATAAGAGTTCAGCCGTCTTAAATGAGAGTTTGATCACACTTTGTAAGGAGAAACCCAGGACATCCCCAGAAAGTCCCGGTAGTTTCATTCCCACGTAGACTTGGGGCTCTGGGCGCGTATCCGACTCAGGATTGGGGTTGGGCAACCAGAGCACCACTAAGCCAGACACAAACTTGGATACACTAGCCAGGGCACCAAGATTCCCTAGGTCTAAATCAAAGGATAGACCATACCAGGTAACATCTGTCGATAACGACGCATTGCCCAGGGCAGTTTTTATCGGTAAAAAGCCTTTGGGTTTGTCTTGACCTTGGATAAACCCAGTCAAGGTGATGGGAAATTTGGCATAGAGGCTGTTGTTGCGGAAGTCACTGCTCTTTAGATTAAAGCTGAGGTCATCAGGAACAAACGCAAAGGACCGTTGATTAGCATCATCTCTGGGAAACGATAAGGTGACCACCAGATTTGCCGCACTGAGAAACTGCTGTGCATCAGTTTGGGTAGGAAAGTCACCATCAAGGCCAAAGGAGAAAATATCGAATTTTTCCAACTTACGAAAGTTGAATTTTGTCCAGAAGGAGAATCGCCCTGTAATAGTAGGATTATCCCCAGCAGGAATTGGATCGGAGGAAAACTGGGCTTTGACAATATCGATATAGTTAAAAATCGCACTATTGGGCATTAAAAAGCGGTTATTGCCGCTAAAGCTAAACGCATAAGTCGTACGACCATTATGATTTTCAGCACTCCCCTGGAGATTGACCAAATTACGTCCAGAGACATTGGTAAGACTACTAACGCTAAAGTCTTCTTGGAGCTGAGTCCGTTCTTCAAATAATTTATCTAGGGTAACGGCAATTTGACTGGCAAAGTCTGTTACCCGAGAATTTTGAAACAATACCCGCAGATTCAGTACCTGAAAGTTATAGCCAGAGGGGTGGGGCTCAGGTGGCTGATTGTCTTCATAGTCAATTAAGCCAAACAGAGACGATGGTTCCACCACCAGTTCGCCATTGTCATCAGGATGAATAGGAGTACTATCAATGCCAACATACTGGGCAAAGAAGTTTTCTTCTTTGATGCCGCCAGCTAGGGCCACCAGTTCTGGGGGTAACCCCTCGGCGGGGGGCACGGGAATGTTGAGGCCGATGATGCCGGACCAGTTGGGGTTTCGGGCAATATTAGCTAAGGGAGCGTAGCGTTTACGGGTTTTCAAAGGGATGTCTTCGGTATCACTTGCGATCGCACTCTCCAAACTCGCCCGCACCCGCTGCCGCACCTCAGCAATCTTCGCCTCATCCCCCACAAATGTGGCCGCCTGAGACCAGAGACTCGGCTGCTCAATTAGCTCTAGCAGCGATTTGTTGTAGTACTTAAAGATCAGAATACTTTCTGGACGCCAGAGTATGTTTCCGGCATCATCCACCGTATCCAGATAAAATGTCCAACCATCAATGGTGAGTTGAGTAATGGTTTGATTGGGATCATCAGGGTCATTAAAAGAAGACTTCAGTGCCTCAGCCTTGTCAATGACGAGCAATAACTGATTAGCCTGGAACGCACTCCAAAGGGCCGAGCTTCTCTCAATGTTGGTGAATTTCAAAAACTGAGTCTGCTCATTCTTGGTCGACCGAGCCAGCACTAGCTCTCTCATAAGGCTGTAATCAGTGGTGAAACGAGCCAATAGCCCTTGGGGCGTTGTACCACTAATAGTTTCGGTCGTAGTGTCGGCAGCACTGACAAGGTTTGAACTCGTGATAGCGGCAGTGCTGGCCGCTGTTCTAAAGGAACTCCCCACAGAACTCACAGCAGCCGTTCTGACGTTAGCGACCGGGGTCTCTGACACACTTTGTTGTTCATAATGCTGCTGGATCTTAGACCGTCGCAGTGGGTTCACCACCTGGAGCTCCAATTCACGACAATCTATAATCGCTGAGGCTAAACTCCCGTAGGGAAAAATCGGAAATGTGTCGGGTATGGTCTCTACAGTGACATCATTGGCTACGGCAAGATTTATAGCAGATACGTTCTCTAAATCCGTAGCTGGCACCTCCAAAAAGTTCATTAGAGACGTCTGACGAGACGGTTGATAGAGAATGGACTGATCCGGTTGAGCATAATAGGTAGGAGAACCGTCAGTGCGCCGCACATAGGCCCAAGCCGTAGTCGCACTAGCCTCTGTGGTTAAAGCAGCTGCAATTGTCCCTGTCTCATCATCTTTTGCACGGCTGGCCCGTAAAGCATTTTGAAACCACTGCTCAAAATCTCCTAAGGTAGACAGGTCAGAGCTAGAGAGTTGTTGCAACGCCTCCGTTGCCTCTAGCGGTAACTGATAGCCCAACGGGAAAAACTCCCCTAACAGAGTATCGCGAATGAGTAAAATCTCCTCAGCTCGGTTGGGGTCAAACAGACTACTCAGCGTCTCTCGTTTGTCCAAGTCATCGACGGGTCGTTGGGTTAGGATATTGACCAAATCTCGTAGTCGCTGAGTTAGGCCCTGACTGGGGGTGTAGCGTGGTGCAAAGGCAGGGTGACCAGGGACAAAGCCAATGGTATAGGTGCCCGCTTCTAGAAGTTTGATATACTCCACCCCTGAGAGACCACACATCAGATTGTTGCCATAGTCGGGCAGTTGCCGAGCCGGGTTATCTTCATGGCGCGGGATGGTGAGCCCAAACTCACCTTGGGGCGTCAAATATAGCCCCTCTGCTGGCCCTAGACTAGAGGCTGGCTTAGCTGCAAAAACGAGCTGGCTGCTAGCTTGAGGCGTCAGATAGACGGTATAGCCAAGGTTACTGCGATAGCCAGAAGGTAGGCTGGGCAGTGTGTTGCCTGATAGTGGTACAAATGTGAAGGAACTGCGATCGCAATCCAAAGGATCCCATGAGCCTTGCAATTTCAAATCGGCTGGGTAGCGCTCTTGCGCCGCTGCGGTTTCATCAAAGAGAGGATAGCGCAGCGATTGGTAAAATGCTGCTGAGCCAAACAAAGCTGGATCGCTAGAAAGTAACGGGTCCGCAAAAAAGACCCGAAAACCAATATCCAAAGAGGCCAGTTCGGCATAGGTAGAGTTAGCAGATCGGGCTAAGGTCAAGTCAAACTGCCAAGCACCAATGCGCGGGCCGACTAACGGCAGTTGGATTTGTTCTCCGACGCCCCTTAACTGATGGGCACCATAATCGGTGGTCAAATAGGCCAGGGCTGTGGTGCCTGTAAACCCGGCTGAGCTTGGGACAAGTGTGGTGCCCCTGGGTAACGTCAGTGCATACCCGCCTAAGTCAAAGGTTGATTGACGACTAACACGCCCATCATCTATGGAGAGACTTTGTAACTGCCATTGAGCAAGGGACTCACTGGGATTGTTGACCCACAAAAAGCGTACTTGGCGATAGGCAGGAGATTGACGCAGTTCTAGGAGTTGCGATCGCAACGTCACAAAATCAAAGGTCTCGACATCTATCACCTGGGTCGGCAGAAACAGATATATCCCAGCAGTTCTCGACCAGGTAGTTAATAAATCCAGATTGTCAGCCTGCGCATCACCATTGGCAAAATTGAGTGCTAAATCCGTGAACAGCACATCAACACCCGCAGGAGTAATCACCACTCCAGTGTCAGCCGCCACATTAACCAGACGATAAAAGCCAGTCCCTAACCCATCAAAACGGGGAATTGCCATGATGTTTCCCCCTAAAAGTAGATGCGATCGCCCTGCAACAGCGGTAGATCCAACGCATTCGTATTATTTCCCAGATTTATAAACCGATAGTCTGGTGTATTCTCGACCCCTTCATAAACCAACCGTTGAGGTCTGGCTCGTAAAGCCGCCTGGCCATAGCGCTCCGCCACTTGCCGCAAGGTGGTGCCCACCGGCACATAGGCTGGCTGTTCTTGCACAAAAATAGCAATCTCAGGCACCACGGTGGCTCGCCCCCGGAAGTAGACCAATGCAATATTCGTTGGCGGTTGACTCCTGGCAGCACTGGGATTGCGATAATAGGTTGTTGCCTCTTCTAACGTGTTGAAATCATTCGCCCCAATCAACAACGCCACTCGCTCTGCCCCAATGCGTCCCTGGGACGGTAGAAACTCATCCGGATACATCAACCGATAGAAGGCCTTACGATTCCCTGGTCGCAACAGATCTACTAAACCACTGGTCGCTTGACTGGTAGACTCCACCGCCGTTGGCACAGCTGACAAAAACGGATCAAACCCTAAAAAATCCTGTGCACCGTCCGTTTCAAAATGCAGGGTGTAATAAGCTGTCCCACTACTAACAAAACCCGTGTCAGCTGTTCTATCCACAGGATGCACAAACTGATAATTCTGGTATTCAACCCGTAGACGCATACCGCCTACTAGATCTACTGTCTGCGCATCGTAACTATAAACATATTGCAGGGCCTGAGTGATGGGCACAGGTAACAGTTTGGCCAGTCGTCGTCTAACCTGTTCAAAACTAGAGGGCCGCACAGAACGATTCGATAGCTGCCCTAGAAAGTTATCGTAATCGCTAGCAATCTCACTGTCAGACCGTCCGGATAAGGACAATATCAATTGTGCATTCTGCTCAGACTGAATCAGTTCAAATAGTCCACGGGCAGACTTAATAGTTTCGACGCCACGCAAGACAGTGGGCAAAATGGTTGTCTGAGTTTCCGGGAACCTTGCCTGTGACCCATAAATTAGTACCGACTGACCTGAAACATCAATGATATAAAAATCTTCTTTAGATTGAACAACTGGAGCAAAAACCTCGTTGGCATAGCGACTGAGCTGTGCTGTGGCCTCAGCAAGTAAAGCATTGGGCGTAGGGGGAATGGTAAATGTTGTAAACTCCGGTACCGAGAGTACCTGACGTCGCCCAAACTCATCTTCCCAGGGAAAGGTACCGTTGACAGTAGCCACAAATCCGGCACCACTGAGCTCGATCAGAGTATCCAAACTCATAATTTGACGGCAACCTGGTGTCGGGCAGACCTTCACCTGATCAGCCACGACTACGGTTGTGCATGGCTCATGGATGGGACCCAGCGTCAGACTAAAGGGTAACTGGTAGAGGATGGCACTACGTAGGACAAACTGATCTTCGATAGAGTGTCCATAGAAATTAAAGGCGCGGTTAAGAGAATTGCCCGTTAGCAACACCCGATCTTCCGCAACAGCTCGCAGCGGGTCCTCCACGTATTCAATGACAAGATCTAAATCGGTAAGCTTAAAGTCTGTTTTGAAATCAAAGGGCCGGTTAATGCTTGGCAAGTTGATCTCAGACTCCCGCACATCAGCAATCAGCTCCCACTGAGGTCGATTGTCAAAACTACTGGGCTGTAGCTCAAAGTTCTCAACGGTGATTTCTCCTAAATCCTGCAAAATAAATGTGAGTGGCTGATTAGGCTGCGGAATTAAGGGTAAAAACTGTTCTGGTTGGCCCGAATTATCCTTGGTACCTAGGGTGAACTTATTCTGTTGCCAAAGTGTGGCTTCTACGGCACTGCTATTTTGCTCTAATGCCCAAGGATTGGGACCGACCTTTTTCCAGGAGAGGGTAATGCGATCAAACTGAAATTGGGGGGTTGCCAACCGAGGTGTCGTTGCCTTTGATTGAATCAAACTGAACTCATCTTCATATACGATTTCCGTTGCCAGGGGCTGATCTAATGGTGCTGGCATATCGGTTAACCTGAGGGCCCCTGTTGTCAGTACCTGGGGATAGTAAAGTTGGCGTACCTGCTCTGGAGTCAGCGCTTTGTTGTAAACAGCAATGCGATAAAATTCTCCTTGCCAGGAACGATTGGGATCTTTGAATTCGTTTGCGATCGCAAGTTCAAAATCTCCCCAAGTACTAAAATCACCACCGACAGTAGCCGAGTCAACCGGCTTGCCATCAAGATATAGATACGCGTTAGGCTCTCCTGCTATCGGCATAGAACGAGTAAACACTAGACATGTAGGCCGCAGTTGAACAGATTTATTTGGGGAGTGCAGCACATCTTCTTTATTTATTCGACCATTTTTATCAGTCACAGTTGTCCGCAGACGCACCACATAATGATCTTTTTGTTGGCCAACTAGAAAATTATGCTCGGAAAAATCTGACGATAATGTAATCAGACGATCTGGACCGCTTTGATTTTGCAGCGCCGGCTTAAACCACAGCACCACAGAAATTTCTTGGGTATCTTGACAGGCCTGAATCAGTCGCCTCACAGGTCGAGGAGCAGGCAATGGTTGTCTCGCATCACGGGGAGCGGTTGCGATCTCAGTATCTGCCTGGGTAAGCAAAGCACCCCGTTCAAGGGTGACCAAATCAGGGGTATACACCGTCAAATCAATCGCCACCTGGCCCGACGCATCACGAATGATATTCCCAGAAACAGCTTCAAATGAATATAACGTCTGCAAAGATGGCCACGGATGGGCAAGGGTTTTCACCGCAATTTCAGTCTCTTCAATCACCCCAACCTGGCCCACTGAAACCTTGGGACCCGTCGCATTGAAAACTAATTGGCCATCGTCCCATGCAGGAATCAGAGCCACTGGTTGTTCCAAAAGATCGAACAACAATATAACCTTAAGACCTCCAGATACTGCAACATCAGCAGCCATTTGAGTGAAGGTGAGATCTAAATCTTGAAACGTTACATGACCACTTGGGCTCACACCAAACGGCGCTGCCTGACGCACCGTTAATGTAAATACTGACTGCCCTGCAACATCACTAACCCCTACAGAAATATCTACGAAAGCTGGGCTGGGAGTGGCTGGCAATCCCGTCAAGACAATATGCCCTGGCACTTGCACATTGGCAGCTCCGCCCAAACTTTCCTGAACCAGCGCCCACCACTCTAATGCGGTCAATTGAGTGTTGTCAGATAGATCATAAAACTGAATTTGCAGCTGACTGATTTGAACCCCAAAATGCCTGGCACTCTCTGGCGCAGCAGGATTTGTCACCACCAAGCGACCTTGGCCAATCACATCTGACATAAACTCAACTCAACAACAACAGAGAAAGTTACCGAAAAGCCAGCTCACCAGCATCGCCGTGAGCCAATAAAACTTAATAAAGATGCTGCTCTAGTAAAACCACTTATTGTTTGCAAGCATATCCACTGTAGTTGATGCATTCAAAGTAGCAGCCATAATTCTTCATGTTTTTGTAACATGCAGCACCCGCATCAACCCATAAAAAGAGGTCAATCTACTTCCGTTAGTTTAATTAAGAAAATCTAAGGCAAATCAATTTAGCAAAAGGATATATATTATTAAAAACGAAGATTGCTGAAATACCAGTGGTATTTCCTCTATTACAGGTTAATCATAATGTGTTGAAATATATATTTCAACAGGATCTCGTGGTAAGAGCTTAAACATCAAAAACAACATTCTATACATCCTTCAGGCATTGGAGGTTTGCAGCTATCAATTACCTCCATGCGGCATATCCGCATAAAATCAAGCTTTTAGAGCGACATTATTTATTGATTTTCTTCTGTCACACGTATTTCAAATCACAGATTTAGAAACACCTGTAGGCTAGTGTTGAGCCAGTCTTCAGGTCATTGTCATTTTTAATAATCTTGTGAAACTACACCATAGGCTCTGAGCAAAGCCCTTTTAACGAAGCAAAAATCTTAACCCTCTTCAATATAATCTGGGGACACATTTATCTGGGGGCATCACTCATGAATCCTTTAGATCAGCCTTATCTCAATCAGATACAGGAGATTAATTTTCAGCCAATTTTTATTCTTGGCGATCATCGCTCAGGAACAACTCTGCTTTACCAGACTCTAGCATCGACACAATACTTTAATGTGGTGACGGCCTATCACATTATCAAGTACAACGAGATCTTACATAACCATTTCAATCATCTTGAAAAACAAAAATATCAAGAACTACAGACAGAGTTTAGGCAATTAGGGATTAGCGATCGCGAATTCGATGCAGTCCCCGTTTCTCCAGAACTACCCGAAGAATATGGCTTCATTATTCGCAATGCCGGACACGAGCTTTATATCAACGATGCAAGCTTACCCAAGTTTTTAGAAGCCTGTCGCAAGATCCAGAGCATCTCCGATTCTGGTAAACCCATTCTGCTCAAAAATCCCTGGTGCTATCCTCACTTTCTCTATATTCGCCAGGCCATACCCAATGCAAGATTTATCTTTATCCACCGCAATCCCATCCATGTAATCAACTCAAAGCTCAAAACAGTGGATAAAGTCCTCTCTGAGTGGAATGCCTACACAGGACTTGTTTCCAACCGATACAACAAGATCTTCAAAAATCCACTTTTTCGGCTGATTTACCGCATCATGTATTTTCCATACTTGGGTATCGGACTCAATAAAGTCTTGCAACAATCTTTGACGTCTACGTCTTATTTTATGAGTAACATTCAGAGTCTGCCAGACTCGGTCTATGTGTCTATCCGATTTGAAGATCTTTGTGAACAGCCCCAAGCCACACTGAAAAAGATTTTTGACTTTCTAGACGTCAAACCAGACGTGGCTATCGACTATGATTCACTGATCAAAAAGCGACCTACCCAGTTAATACCAACAGTGGCACAACACCAACAGCGCATCATCCAACGACTAACGCCCTACTTTGAATTGCACAATTATCCTACAATTGCATCAAGCTAGTTTTTGGCAGAGTCAGTCACTAACAACCTCCATAGAGCCTTAGCTAGGATAGGTCATCGAACTACGCCGTCTGAGTTAACACAAGAACGTCTGCTCCCGATGTCTTTAGCTAATAAAAACTTAAAAGCAATGCGATGAAAGTTATAGATTGTTTTGTAAGGGACATTGCATTTAAGCTATTGCTGTTCTGACCGTAAGAGTTAATTCCTTCATGGTGCTATCACAGCCGCTCTATCATGCGACTCCTCGCCCTCAGGCGAGTGAACCTGTTAAACGTCCCAGTGCATTAGTCATGGCGGCCCTTTTCAGCGCGATATTGCTTTGGGCCTCAGCTTTTCCCGCCATTAGTGTTGCGTTAACAGCCTACAGCCCATTAGAGGTAGCTGTTTTACGCTACCTGGTCGCATCTGCAATCCTGTTAGTTTATGCCCTTCTCAAACGAATGCCATTACCACGTCGACAAGACTGGCCGCTGCTCAGTCTCTGTGGGATCACAGGATTTACTCTTTACAATGTGTTTTTAAATGCGGGCCAACTAACAGTGTCTGCTGGCATGGCCAGTTTTATTATCTCGTCAGAAATTGGCATTATCGCTTTACTGGCATCACTGTTTTATCGTGAAAAGCTCACTCAAGCAGGCTGGTGCGGGATTGGCCTTTGTGTAGCTGGTGTAGCCACTATTTCTCTTGCCAGTAGCGGCAGTTTACAGTTCTCCCTTGGAGCATTGTTGGTGTTTATGGCCACGCTTTGCATCAGCGTTTACTCAGTCATCCAAAAACCGTTATTACAGCGTTACACTGCGATTCAATTTACGACCTATGCTATCTGGGCAGGTACTCTAGTCTTAGTGTTATTTGCACCCCGTGCTGTGTTTTCTACACTGCATGCGCCCTTTGGGCCAACGCTATCGGTTGTTTACATGGGGTTGTTTCCAGGGGTAGTTGCTTACATTGCTTGGTCCTATGTGCTTTCTAAGATTCCGGCATCCCAAGCTGGCAGTTACCTATCGCTCATTCCTGTAGCGGCTCTGTTTATTGCTTGGCTATGGTTACGAGAGATACCGAGCCTGGTTTCATTGGTAGGTGGTGTGATTGTCTTATCCGGTATCATGCTCGTGAATTGGCAGAATAAAGCGTAGCTACAGCAATATCCTTTCTCTCGATAGCTGAGAATCTTCCAGCAAAGATGATGGCTCTACCGCTCACCATGGCATCAACCCCAGTTCCCATAGAGTTATGTCACTGCTTAACCAGGATAACAGTGACAAAAACAACATTAACGTTTGTATCAAAGCAGAGATATTGAAGCACTGCCGACATACTCTAAGAACATGAGCTGAAAGGCCCATGGTCCAAACGAAAGGAGGTCTAACGATAGATATCTCGATAGAATCGTTTGACGGATCAAAGACAGCACCCAAACAAATCACTGGCACCTCTTCTTACTGGCACTAGAGAGCTCTGTTTATAATAAGTTCACCTTATGTAAAACAACTCTAAACAGTCTTGTTGAGCTTAGAAGAATCCTTCAGTTGATTGTTTTGGGTGCTGTTGTGTTTTAAAAAATGAGTTATCTAAGAGTATCAACCTGGACCAGAAAGCTGTCTATAGATACTTTCAATCAGATTATCCGAGGAGTTGGCTAGCTTTTTAACAACTACAGCTGCAACACCCCCATCCTCAAGGATGATGCCCAGCAATAGGTGATTGGGTTCAATGTGCTCATCACCTAGCTTTTTAGCTTCTTCAAGACCAATCTCTAGCACACGCTTTGCCCTAGGGGTGAATGGAATTTGCGTATCTATAAATCCTGTCCCAAGACCAATAATCTGTTCCACCTCTTGGCGTGCATCTTCCAGGGTTATCGCTCGTTCTGAGAGAACATTAGCAGCTGCATTGTCACCGTCTGCCAACATCCCTAACAGTATCTGCTCTGTACCAACAAAGTTGTGTCCCATTCTCCTAGCCTCATCCTGAGCCTGAACAATAATGGCACGGGACTTTTCTGTAAACCGCTCAAACATAAACTAAACATCCAAATTATTGACAACAGTTGACATTGGATAGACAGCAGCCACTATCCTCCAAACAATTTCCGACAATATGGCAACATAAGCCATCGCTGTAGTAAGCAGTGCTCAACAAAATGAACAAAATTTTAAACACAAACTCTCAGCCAACTCTCAAGCGTTATAGCTTTTGGCCGATTGGCAACCTCAGAGCATAGGTCGCCACACTTTCTAGCAGTGACGTTCCTTAATATTGTCAAAAGTGCTAAACAGCCTGTGTTCTGACACTTACGACCAAGTACTTAGCAGCTCTACCTCCATGAGCAGCTCAGCAACAATTATATCCACTCTAAAAAGAAATGACACCTATGATGAGCCAAAGTGATAATTGGCCACCATTTAAGTGATTCCGTTGTTGCTTTAGAGGAGGATCAGTAACGCTTAGGTTATGCATTTGCCTGCTCCTTTGCCAGCCCATGCATCTTCTCTGCTGTGATTTCATCAGCTGGAAACAGGCACTCAATTCGTAACTCTTGTAGGGTGATATCGTAGGGTGTGCCTAACGTAGCCAGAGTGGAAAAGAATGCCAGGGTAGTGCCTTCTTTCTCAAACTTGACCGTTAACAACGGCACCTGCCAAGATTCATAATCGTTTGATTGCCAAAGAGTTTTGATGTCAGGGAATTTCAACATTTCCTGGAACAGACGCTCAGACAGACTCTTTTCACCAGCGGCCACTGCCTCACGATGGATCCGACGGATTGACACAGCAGCCACAGCTTCCCAATTAATCACTATTGGCCGCAACACATCCGGGCGGAGCATCGCCTTCATTAAATTTATCTGCCCACTGGCCAAGCAACAGTTCATTAGCTGCTCCGGTTTAATCAGATATGTCAACAAACGCTGCGCCGATTGGTTACTCTCCAATTGATTCCAATAGCGATCCATCACGATCGCCGGATAAGGCTCCTGCTGGCGCAGCATAAAATCCAGTGCTTGACGAATCGGTGCTAACTCCGGTGCAGATAAGTCGCTCTCTACAAAAACAGGGGCAAACCCGGCTGCCGTTAGCAACGTATTTTGATCACGAAACGGTATTTCTAAAACCGTTCCCAGTCGCAAAATCATCTCTCGACTGGGCTGGGAACGCCCCGATTCTAAAAAGCTTAGATGCCGCTGGGATACATCACTGGCTAGCGCTAGCGCTAGCTGACTAAAGCCACGCTGCTTCCGCCAGGATTTCAGCAATGTTGTGAACGGCGCTGCTGACATCAGTTTCAAAGTTTCACTAATTCGATTACCTCAAAGGTAATTGTTTCTATTATGTGGGCAGGCCATAATCGGTGCAATCACCGCTACGGAAACTCATGATGAGCACTATCTCTATCCAGCAATCCAGACCTCTAAGGTGCAAACTGTATCTGACGCTAACTGTTATCGGTAGCATCCTGCCTTGGATATTTCTAGATCAGTTTCTCTTCTCAGGGACTGCCTCAGCCTCAAAGTTTTTTGCCCAAGCATTTTCTACACCAGTGGGTATCGCCCTCACCGTTGACTTATCTATTTCTTGTCTGGTCTTTTTCTGTTTCGCCTGGTTCGAACTATCGCGAATTGGCCTATCCCGACGTTGGCTATGGCTCTATTTAGGTTGCACCTTGGGTGTGGGTTTGTCCTGCTCTCTACCCCTCTTTCTATATATGCGAGAGCGGCAGCTAGGTAGCCTGGGTCAATAGAGAAGCTTTCCGTCATACTAGAGGTGGTAGCGCTTCCACTTCTAGTATGCAAATCCATCGCCTCAACGCCTGGTCAGATAATTATATTTTTTTGCTTCAGGATGGACCTAGGGCAGCCGTTGTTGATCCAACTGAAGCGCAGTCTGTCTTAAGTAAGCTTGAGGAATTGGGTGCTGAACTCATCGCTATTTTCAACACCCATCACCATGGTGACCATGTGGGGGGTAATCGTGAACTACTGGCTAAATTTCCTAACACAACGGTTTACGCTAGTGAAGCTGATCGCGATCGCATTCCTGGCCAAACAGTATTCCTCCACGAAGGTGATACCGTCACATTTGGTGGACGCACCGGCCAAGTCTTCTTTGTGCCTGGTCACACCAAAGGCCACATTGCCTATTATTTTGCCCCGGTTGAAGCGCATCAGCCGGGAGAATTATTCTGCGGTGATACCCTATTTGCCGGTGGCTGTGGACGACTATTTGAAGGCACCCCAGCCCAAATGGTCAATTCTCTGAGCAAATTACGGCAGCTGCCAGACAATACGCGCGTTTGGTGCGCCCATGAATATACCCTCAGCAATCTCAAATTTGCAGTGACCGTAGATGGGCAAAACGCAGATTTGCAAGACCGTTATCAACAGGTACAAGTAGCCCGCAAACGTCAGGAGGCCACAGTCCCCTCATGGCTAGGTATTGAGAAAAAAACTAATCCCTTTTTGCGCTGGGACCAACCCGCACTCCAGGCAACCGCTAAGATGAAAGAGCCTGCCCGCGTTTTTGGGCGTATTCGTGGCATGAAAGATATGTTCTAGCACATCACCCAATCGGGTGATCTAGTTGGGGGATGTCAGGTCGGACGCCAATTTATACATTAGGGACATAATGCGTAGACACACTTCCCTATGACATTGGCCCCCTCCCTTGCTATCAAAATGCTGGGTGGCATAGCCCTCACTGCGTTTTGGCTTGTTCCCCTGCACATCTCCCGTGCTGAATCTTCCCTGTGGCAACTGACTGCTTGGCAACCCACTGCCACTACAGCTGTCGGTATGACAGGTATGGACGCGACAGAGCCTGACACTTCAAGCTCTGTAGTGAATGGGGTGCGATCGCAATCCACATCACCCTTCTCGCCCAAAATATTTAGCGTCTCCCTACACAGCCGCTATTTCAGCACGGGAACATCCCTCATCTATACTTGGTAGCTAAGCTTCAGCCTTTCAGAGGCAGACCACTCTCAACCCACACGACCAAGGTGACATGGTCCTATGCCGCTCAATATTTTGATTGTCGAAGATGATCCCATGATGCGTCTGGGTCTCACCCATTCCCTTGCGCACAAGGAGACGATAACCATCATTGGTGAAGCCAGTGATGGTTATCAAGGTGTAGCCATGGCCGCATCAGAACAGCCCCATGTTGTCCTCATGGATGTAGGCATGCCCCGCATGGATGGCATCGCAGCTACACAAGAAATTAAACAGCGATTCCCCAACATTCGGGTTGTGGTTTTCACCTCCCATACCGATCAAACTGAAGTGATCGCCGCTCTCTCTAGCGGAGCCGACGCCTACTGCATTAAGGGAACCAATATCGATACCCTGATGCAGGCCATCAACGTTGCCGCCAGCGGAGGGATTTATCTAGATCCTCAAATTGCCCAGCAGGTGGTGACCTGTTTAACCCACCAGCCACCAGCTCCGATTCCAGATCATCCCCTATCGGCCCGCGAACTGGAAGTGCTCAAGTTAATTGTTGAAGGGTATAGCAATCCAGAAATCGGCGAGAAGTTGTTTCTGAGTACCAACACGGTTAAAACCTATGTGAAGGGCATTATGAACAAACTGGTAGTCAATGATCGAGTGCAAGCAGCCGTATTAGCCCTAAGAAGGGGTTGGGTTAGTTAAGGGCAACGTTAGCCAAAAAGTACTGCCTGCCCCCAAGTCAGATTCCACACCGATGGTGCCACCATGGGCAGCAACAATCTGCTGTGCAATGTGTAATCCTAAGCCAATGCTCAAATGACGCCGACGATGTCCCTGGGAATATAAGCTAAAAAGATGGGTGCATTGGTCAGTTGTCATGCCCACACCATTATCCCGCACAGAACAACGTATATGGGGCTGAGGCTGAGACTCCACCGAAGCCTTAATCCATATGGAAATACCTGGTGGATTATGGTTTAAGGCATTGATAATCAGATTATGAAACACCCTCCACAGCTGAGTCATATCACCAGCAATGGTTGGCAACTCAGGAGACAGCTGATTAGCCACCATAATATTCGATTCTTGTAGTTGTGGAGCCACCTCCTGACAAACTGCATCAACGAGAGAACATAGCGAGACATTCTGTCGCTGTAGCACCAGACCTTTTAAATTGTTATTGTGAGCCTCCAACAGGCTATTGATTAGGACCAGCTGACGATCTCCCCCCTGCAGCATCTGCTCTAGCAAAGTGCGAGGCATCGCAATTGTGTCTCCGGGCTGGGCTAACAAGCTTTTGAGCAATAGCTGAGTACCCGTTACAGGATTACGTAAGTCATGGGAAACGGCATGCAAAAAGGTTTGTATTTCTTGCCGCGCTTCAAACTCTTTGTAGCGTAATCGCTCGTAGAGGTAGACAGACAAGTCTGCCACAAAACACACCCATAACAAATAAATGTAAGCGGCCACCGAGCCCAGAATTAAGTTAGAGCGCTCCGCTGCGTTTTCTACATTGAAAAAGGCAACTGTGATCAGCAACGTTAGGGGAATTAAAAGCGTTAGTTGCGATCGCAAATGCAGTTGCCATCGAACGGGCACCACGGTCGACTGAGCTAAAAACACCATGGTCCACAGGATGATGTCAGAATCATCTATATTACCGCCAATTAAGGACGCAGTCAGCAATGAAAGCGTTACTCCAGCTGACATTCCCCAGAAGATTAACCCTGGATGTTGTTTCCCCCATGGGAGCATCTGTAGACCCAGTGCTACGGCAAACACGAATCCAATCACACCATTAATCACAAAGTCATTCCGTTCCATATAGTCCGGCACCGTTAACCAGACCCAAGTCTCAAATAAGACAAAACTGACCAGCACAAATACCAATAGCCAAATCAACAGTCTCAGACGTTGATGGAAAAATTGTTGTCGCCACTGTTTATAAACGCTCAATACACTAGGTGACTCAACGTGTGGAGGAAAGTAGTGACGCCACCAAGCGCGCGCATAATGTAACATGGCATCCAAAAACGACTAACGCCTATTTTCTCAAATCAAACTCAACCTAACGTATCCAGGCATGAAATTCACAGCATACCGTTGCTAATTGAAGGGATGAAGCGAGGACAAAATCACCCTGAATCAGCATTGTCAGATTAACTCCTCTCAAGGCTCAGCAACGCCCACAGCATACTTCAAATGTCATGCATTTCATCCCCCTTGAGCCAACAACTTATAGCAGCGCGAATGAGCTGATAAACCGATCGACATCTGTCTCATTATCGTCAATAGCAAATAGCAAATAGGCACGCTCATTGACAAGATAGAAACGCATGTCAATGGTTCCTTCATCATGGCTATAGCGATAGCGCCGACCTGGGTGCCCCCCCAGCTGAACGTTCACTTCTACAGCTTTTAAAACTGCAGGGTCAATGTCTTCAAATGAGTCTCTTAGATTATTGAGAACAACCTCTGACCCTTGGCTCAGAAAAGTGGTGGGCAAATCAGAATACGCAACCATATATTGACTGTTAGAACTAGACGTTTCAAAGATATGGATTGCAACCGGATCCCCTTCAATGTCATCATCTTCAGTGGTGACGTCTGGAGGTGTGGGAAATGCGATCTCAAAACGTCCTGGTGATGATGAATATAAAGAACTTTGGGCAAGTTGCCATGGAGCCACAGGTTCAAAGGCAGCAACCGGCATGCCAGGCAGCATGCCCACAGCTCCTATAGCACTCAAGGCAATCACACTTTCCATCATTAGACGACGGATCAATCGAGATCTATGCATACTCATAAAGTTAGTCTCCAAAACTAGTCGGTCGGAACATCGGGCTACCTAAGGTTTCTATAGATTAGTTTTGAGACTCTAATAATCACTACGCCCAACCGGTTCACCCAATCGGGTGATTGAGCCAGTGCTTGTTGATTTGGAATACAGTCTTCTACCAAAGGTGGTCATGAACAAACACCTGTACCACCCTAGAGCTGATCCAAGTCAGGTATTAATAACCAATTGACTAATAACTCCACACCTCAAAAAGTGCCAGGCTCGTCACTTCGTATTTTAAAGTTGCCTCAGGCGGACCTGAGTCTATAGAATGTTAGACTGCACTAGTTTTATTACGGGTCAAAGAAGGAGACTGGGCCACATAAACCGTTTTTACGTTGAAGGATTGCATCCAAAACGTACTCAAAGCGCGCTTTATCTGGGCTCGAGCAGAATCATTATGGCAAAACGGGTTCAGTTAGTTCTAAGTCAAGATATTAGCAAGCTAGGTAAGACAGGCGACCTCGTCGAAGTAGCTCCTGGCTATGCTCGCAACTATTTATTGCCTCGTGGTTTGGGGTATCGGGCAACTCCCGGTGTGCTCAAACAGGTAGAGCGCCGCCGTGAAGAGGAGCGTCAGCGCCTTGAGCAGATTAAGCAAGATGCTGAAGCCATGAAGACTGCGATCGCAACCATCGGTCTCTTCACCATCAAGAAAGAGGTGGGCGAAAATGAGGCAATCTTCGGTACAGTCACTGCTGATGAAGTTGCCGAGCTGATCAAGACCAACACTGGTAAAGACATCGACAAGCGCGATATTGATGTTCCCCCCATCAATAAGCTGGGTGAGTACACTGTGCTGGTTAAGCTCCACGCTGAAGTCACTGCAGAACTACGGCTACGGGTTGCTTAGGTTATCTAACCCACTGCAAGCATTGCGCTTAAATGCCTGCAATACAATGCACTCATCATTCGATCAAGCCCTAGGTTGCTCATCAAATCTAGGGCTTCCTTATGGGCAACCAACGTACGCGAACTAACTATGAAAGGGGATGAATGCTTTGCAAAAGCCCCCTGAGAACTCTGACACACTAGATCATGTCAGGGCAAAGCGCATATAATACAAATGAACTAAAAAACCTGTAGCCAGGTTATAAATACTCGTTTTCCCTGTTATCTTCTCTATCTATAGCGTTTTGTAATCACCCTTGACGCTAGATGTGGATGGCTAAGATACTGATAAACAGGGAGTGGCATAGACTGCTACGTAACTATCCGGCATGCGCTTCAAATATTTTCATGCCGCTTGCCGCTCCCCTCTTTTAGCTCCCCTCACCATATTGCCTGAAGGTCATCATGGCTAAAGAACATAAGTTTCAAGCAGATTTTGATCGCCTACCACCTCAGAACATCGACGCTGAAGAGGCTATCTTAGGCGGTATTTTATTGGACCCAGAGGCCATGGGTCGTGTTACTGAAATTTTGGTCCCCGATGCCTTTTATATTGCCAGTCACCGCGAAATCTATCGAGCTACCCTTGAACTACAGGCTAAGGGCAAACCCACTGACCTGATGACCGTTGCCTCCTGGCTCAAAGATCACAACTTGCTTGAAAAAGCTGGCGGGCAAGCCCGCTTGGCCCAGCTGTTTGACCGCACCATCAGCGCCGCTAACATTGACCAGTACGCCAAACTGGTCATGGATAAATACACCCGCCGTAAACTAATCCAAATCGGGGGTGAAATTGCCCAGCTCGGCTATGAAACTGAAACTGCCATCGAAATGGTCCTCGACCAGTCTGAGCAAAAGATCTTCGGCATTACCCAAGAGCGTCCCCAGCAAGGGCTCACTGCGACATCTGACATCCTGACTGAAACCTTCGACGATATCGAACAGCGCTCCATGGGCATGGTGCTGCCTGGTTTATCTTGCGGCTTCTATGATCTCGACGCCATGACTCAGGGGTTTCAGCGATCTGATCTGATCATCGCTGCTGGACGTCCGGCCATGGGCAAAACAAGCTTTGTCCTGAACGTGGCTCGCAACATTGCAGGCGGACACAAGCAACCCATCGCTATCTTCAGTTTGGAGATGTCCAAACAGCAGCTCGTGTATCGTCTGCTATCGGCAGAGGCCAGAATTGAAAGTGGTCGCCTACGCACTGGGCGCATTGGGCAGCATGAGTGGGAACCTTTGGGACATGCCATTAGTTCTCTGTCTCAAATCCCTATTTTTATCGATGATACGCCCAATATTTCAGTAACTGAGATGCGCTCTAAATGTCGTCGTCTTAAAGCTGAAAATGGTGGTGCCTTAGGACTTATCCTGATCGACTACCTCCAGCTTATGGAAGGCAGTAGCGATAACCGAGTCCAAGAACTCTCTAAAATCACGCGATCGCTAAAAGGGCTTGCCAGAGAACTCAATGTGCCAATTATCTCTCTCTCCCAGCTCAGTCGCGGTGTCGAGTCGCGTACCAACAAACGCCCCATGATGTCTGATCTTCGTGAAAGTGGATCTATCGAGCAGGACGCAGATTTAATTATGATGCTGTATCGCGAAGAATACTACGACCCTGACACCCCTGATCGAGGTCTCGCAGAAGTCATCATCGCTAAGCACCGTAATGGTCCTACAGGAACCATAAAATTGTTATTTGAACCCCAATATACTCTCTTTAGAAACCTTGCTAAACCAAATTCATAGGAGAACTTCCTCACTTACTCTTCAACTCGATAGCCAAGTTCCGCCAGGTGCGATCGCGACTGCCGCCATCGGTCTTGCACTTTCACAAACACCTCTAAGTACACCTTGCCAGCAATGAGCTTTTGCATTTGCTCACGGGCAGCTGTATTAATTGTCTTCATCATCGACCCTTTTTTGCCAATGAGAATTCCTTTTTGAGACTTGCGCTCTACATAAACTGTCGCCAGCACATTGGTAATCTTAGGCGTTTCCTCAACTGTTTCAATCGTTACAGCAACAGAATGGGGAATTTCTTCACGGGTATGCAACAACACCTGCTCACGAATTAACTCGCCCATGATAAAACGCTCAGGCTGATCGGTGACTAAATCAGGTGGATAGTAATAAGGGCCAGCATCTAGTCGTTCGATCAAGCTTGATTTCAAAGCCTTCAGACCTGTCTCTGTCACCGCTGAAAATTTACACACAGGCCAGCCATTCTCATCAGCCAGTGCTTGATAACTAATATCAATCATCTGGGCCTTAGTCTCAGACTGTAAATCAGCTTTATTGATACCTAGAACAACCGGCACCTCACTACGCTTCAGCAAATCTGCAATAAACAAATCACCACGACCTAACTCGCTGGTACCATCCACCACGAACAACGTCACATCCACAGAGTTGATGGCAATGCGGGCATTTTTGACCAGCACTTTGCCCAACTCATGGTGGGGTTTGTGAATACCAGGGGTATCCACAAAAATGACCTGCGCCTCCGGCAACGTCATCACCCCACGCAGGCGATTGCGCGTCGTCTGGGCAATGGGCGAAGTAATGGCAATCTTTTGCCCCACCATCGTATTCATTAGCGTTGACTTTCCCACATTGGGACGTCCCACAATCCCAACAAATCCGGAACGAAACCCCGGTGGAGGTGTTGGGGCTCCCCCCAGATCAATGGCCATACTTATTCTATAACTCTAACTATTAACTCTTTTCCATTACCCAGTGGGCAGCAGACCACCTTACGTTTCACCCGTAATGTGAACTACAACATCTCGGTGATAACCATGGCTACGATGTTCCCACAGGTAAATTCCCTGCCAGGTACCCAACGCCAACCGACCATTTATGATAGGAATCTGCTCCGATGTATGGGTCAAGGCCGTCCGCAAATGGGCAGGCATATCATCTGGTCCCTCAGCACTGTGGTTATAGTAATTACCCTCAGGTACTAACTTGGCCAAAAAGTTTTCCATATCAACCAGCACATCCGGATCTGCATTTTCTTGGATCACCAAACTGGCTGAAGTGTGGCGTAAAAACAAACAGCAAAGCCCGGTTCTCACCCGAGATTCACGGACAGCATCTTGCACCTGCATCGTAAATCGCTGCAATGATTTAGGACGGGTTTGTAAGGTTAGCACAGTCTGATAATGCACGGACGTTGACGTGGTAGGAATCATGGTGATGCCCTCTGAAGTAAAGACTCATCATGCTTTTCAGCATAGAGCAGGACTTACAGTCACGTCCAAGTTGCAATCTGTAATTTCTTTTAAGGTACGCCAAGCATTTTGGACAAGAACAAAGCCTAGTCCAGGGTACATGGGTTTGCTACCTAACACCTAAAGTTTCCACCTATAAACGTTGTATCAATTACCGAGTAGGGAATCTTGAGCTTACAGATACCGGGTGTTTTTAAGACCTTGACATCGCATCTACCTTGAGCCTAAATGCTGCCTCCAAGCCCGATCATTGTCATTATGCAGGGAGTTGCTGCATGGAATCATTGGCGTCGCATGCAAGCACCTGACACAGAGGCACCTCAACTGAGAGAGGCACTGTTGATCCGAGCCGAGTTACCTAGGGTTAACCTCAGTCAAGTGGACGGCTGTATCAGTAATTTCTCTGGTGCTAATTTATTTCAAGCCAACCTTTCGCAGGCAATTTTCTACACCGCAAATTTATCCCAGGCCAAGTTGGATTGGGCCAGATTGACAGGCGTGGACATGCGGGAAGCTAACCTCAGGGATGCCAGCTTGATTAGAGTGGACGGACAGCACACCAATTTTGCCATGGCGGATCTACACGGTAGCAACCTCAGGGAAGCCATCTTAACCGACAGTAACTTTTGCAAAGCATCCTTAGCAGGCGTTGATGGCTGCATGGCGCAAATGAGTCAATGTAATCTGAGCCATACAGACTTGCAGAACAGCCTTTTTTATACTGCTGATCTGCAACAGGCTAACTTGCGACAAGCCAAGCTCATCTCAGCTGACTTCCGTGAAGCCAATTTAACCCAGGCAATTTTAGAAGATATCAATGCCTGTCACACCAGCTTTGCCAGGGCAATTTTAGACCGGGCAATTCTAACGGGAGCTTTGCTAGCAAACGCTAACCTGACGATGGCTAATTTAAAGCTCACCATCCTCAATAAGGCTAATCTCAGCAATGCCCAGGTACAAAATGCCGTTTTGACGGAGGCCAGTCTTGTGGGTGCAACACTCTGCCAGGCGCAGTTGCAAAATAGCAACATGGCTCAAACAGACTGCCGCAATACCCTCTTTAGTGAAGCCAATCTGGAAAACGTAAATTTGCAAGGGGCTGACCTGAGTGGAGCCAATTTGAGCAAGGCTGCATTACAAGGCGGTTGCTTAAAAGATGCCAAATTGAAACATACCAACCTGAGCCACGTTGATCTACGTCATACTGATTTAACGGGTGCCGATTTAAGTCATGCTATTTTAGCTGGCACGCAATTACCCAAAGGGTATGAGCCAACCCAGTATCCCGTGAGCGAAACAGAGTCCTGTAATAGGCAAGTGGCTTAGGGTTAACTCAAATAATCACTAATTGCATTTGCGATCGCACCATTACCATCCGTGGCCAGTTTCTCGCCTGTAGGGGGTACCAGGGGTTGCTCTAAAAACGACCAGTCCCCCTTAAAGAAAGTATGGCTATCTAAAATTTGGTGATAGGCATGGCGTTGGATACCATTCATCAGCAAGGGGGCTTCGGCAAAGCCCTCACGGGGCAGCGTCACGACACCGCGATCTAGACGACAGGCTTCGGCAAAGGTGCTATATCCGGGTTTAGAAACGATGCGATCGCACACCACCATGATGTCCGCAGGTCGCAGCCCAATCTCCGCAATCTTAATCAGGTTCGGTAACTCTGGTGCATTGTGATCAAAGGTGAGAAACTGCCAATGGGGATATGCCCGTAATGCTGTCTCATAGGGAATTTGAGATAACCCTAGCCCACCAAACGTCAGCAGAATGGTGCGATCGATAGGAACCGTAATGCCAAATTTCTCTCTGATTACATTGGCTGACAGCTTAGGATTTCCCCCCGTGAGACCGACATCAGTGATGTTAGGGAAAGCGACCATATCTTCATGGAAAGGGAGACGAAAAAGGCGATCGCAATCCCCAAAGCAGTCTGCAATCCAGTCTGCAATTGCCTCAAATTCTCCTCCCCAGGGCCGATAAATGAAGTCCCAACCAAAATTCCCCATCATCCAGCAGGGTAAATTCACCGCCTTAGCCAGCTGAGTTAATAAAGGAGGAATATCCCCCATAATCAGGTCAATACCTGTGTTTCTAATAAACTCAACTTCTGGTGCCAGAATCTCATCCTGATGCTCATAAATCCATTTAAGTTTCTCCAAGGTGGCAACCTTATCCATTGTCAAGCTGTCACTTTGTAATACACCAATATCAAAACTCACCGCTCGATAGGTCACTCGCTCAGGCTGTAGATAAGATTGCAATAACCATTGGGGAGCTGTCGTTGCCAGAATAATCTCTACATCGGGTCGACTCTGTTGCAATGTTGCTGCCATGGAGGCAGCACGGGTAGCATGGCCAAACCCATGGTTAGTAACTGCAAGATAAAGCTTAGGCATAAACTTTTGTTCTTTCTATTAACATTTAACAATCCAGCCTTATGCTACATAGCATCTTCGTAAGTTTAGAAGACCGCCATCATCATTTTAGGCTAACTCAAGCTTGTAACTAGGGTGACCTATCCTCCTTACCCTGCAAAAACTACAGAAAGAGCATTGTGACAATTGTTTAATCCCTAGAGAACAACTCATAAAAACCTCTAAAACCTTTAAGTATTAGTGAAATGTATGGATTGCCATCTCCTTAACGTTAGAAATCAATCAAGATAATAATCATCGGGGACAAAATTTAGTAACAACAGTAGAGACAAATCTGTTGACTGCTGATCGCATTCACTGTCCATCAAACCGTAATATTTAGAATCTCATGAGCAGCGCTTTTGTTGAATTGGGTAACTTGTTTGGGGTAACAACTTAAGCCGGGAAAAGTTCTGCGTGTAACGGTTGTATCTGATGTGCTTTATATGACCGTCTAGGCATTGGCAGCTCATCAATCGTACTGAGAATCCATTCAAATAGGTCCGGAAAAGGCTGTCTAAAGAGTCGTTGTGCGGCGGTGGTGCCATCGGGTCGTTTCAGGTCGAAATTGTGAATAATGGTAAGCACCTTCAACGACTGATGAGAAAAGCCTCGGTTGACATGATGGCGCTGCGACAAATAGCCATTGCGCCCTTCGACAGCAGAGGAGGTGCGTTGATACTTTGCACACATCCACTGACACCACTGCACCCAGTGTTGGTGTTGAGGGGCATCCATCTGTAGGGGCATCGTCTGGGCCATGAGCTGATCATAGGCATCGCTAGCGGCCTGTTGATAGCGAGATTTGAGGTGAGGCTGTCGAGTTTTATCAGCTTGTTGTAACCAGTAGACCCAGGGCAACAAGGCTGTCAGTACCCAATTTTGGAGGTCAACCTCCTGAGTTTCAGTGGCTAAGGCCTGGATCACCCACTGCCACCAGGCATGAATCCCCGTGGCAAAATGGGGGATCTGAGCTTGAAAGGTGGCAATCGCTTTTTGAGCCGTATCGCCCCCATAGAGACAAGTCAACTTGCTCAAGGTGCTCAAGGGAACGGTCAGTTGTGTGGTTAAGCCGTCGAAGAATTGCCATTGGGCCGTGTCGAGCGTGAAGGGATGGACCGCTTGGCTAATGTCTGCCAAGGCCTGATGGTAAATGTGTTGATCTTGTTCAAGCTGTTGGTGTTGGTGAGAGAGGGACTCTAGCTGCGAAGACAAGACCTGTTGCTTGGCCTTGTCTGTTGTTTGGCCTAATTGGTGGTGAAGGGTGTCTACTTGTTTTTCAAGCTGAGCGAGTTGACGTCCCAGAGCACTGCCGATAGGACGTCCGAGCGCCCGCATCGCATGGAATAGATCCGCCACACTGGCTGTTCCCAGACCGCAGAGCGCTAGTTTGACCAAGGCACGAGCTCCATCACTGACCATAAAGTGACACTGCCATTGGGTCTGATGCCACCAGGTCTCAGTCTGTTTGAGCCAAGTGTCATAACGGCGGTTCTCACATTCCACTTCTGTAAAAATGAACCCACTGGCTAACTCCACCAGCACCAGAATCGGCAGGCCAAAAAAGGTTTCATCCCCTCCGAGACAGATGCCAGGTTTGTTGACCGGTTGGCACTGCTCGGCTTGCGCCGTTTCGTAGGCCATTATGGCCTCATAGAGACGGTGTTTGAGTTGACGTAGCGCACTCGCAGAACTCCCCACATGGGTATCGAGGTGAACGGCTTTGAAGAACTCCGATAGGCTCTCGGCTCCTACCCCGTGCTTAATGCCAAAGTGATAGATCACCCCCACCACCAGACGTAATAGCCAGGCAGTCCCAGCCGCAGTTTCCCACAAACCTGATTCCGGATGCTGGTTGCGACGTGCAATGGCCTGATGATGACGATGCACACTACTTTTGCTGATGCCAAGGGTGGTTGCTATCGACTCTATCCCTTGCTTTGCATTCGTTTTGATACAATCGGCGACTTTTTGACTGCGCTCTCGTATAGTAAGAGACATCGTTCCCAACTTTACTTTGCATGGGTACGATACATGGCTCTGAGCATTGCTGCAGAGCTCTTTTTCTGGTCTTTGACTGAGGTGTTTATTTATACACACCTGAAAGCTGTATTTATTTCCCGCCTTAAAGAGTTACCCCTTGTTTGAACTTAATGAGTTTTTTGAATTTGATGAATTTGAATTGATTATAGGAACACCAGCCAGTGAACAGCTCAATGGTACTGAAAATAACGAAGTGATTATCGGCCTTCGTGGCGCTGATACAATTAACAGCAACGGTGGTTTTGACCTACTGTTTGGCAATCGCGGCAACGACACCATTGCAGGTGGATCTGAAAGCAATTTTATCTTTGGCGGTCCTGGTAGAGACACTATTTATGCCAACGGTGGTTGGAATATCCTCATCGGTGGTCCTGGTGCTGATCGCATACATGGCAGTAACCAATCAGACTTCATCCTGGGTGGCAGCGGTAGAGATATCATTTATGCCAACGGCGGTGGAGACTTTATCGCGGCTGGTCGTGGTGCTGACAAAATTTACGGCAGCAATCAAGCTGACATCATCCTGGGTGGCAGCGGCAAAGATACGATTTACGCCAACGGTGGTGACGATCTGATTGACGGTGGTGATGGTATTGATACAATCTGGCTCAGTGGTGACGAGACTGTTGTTCTCGATGCAAACAATAGTAAGTACGACATCATCAAGAACTTTCAACTAGGTCGGACTACTTTTGTTGTTAATGACCTTGAGAACTTAAACGTTCAAGGGAGCAGTGACGGCGCTAAAATCTATCAAGGCAATAACCTACTAGCGACCGTTAGCTGGCAATCTGCCAGTGTCTTTGAAAACAACATTAACGACATCTTTGTTACTGAAATCGACGAAGTGGTTGTGTAACACAGCCATTTGGGAAGTTGCAAACAAATAAATAAAGGCTCCAGGATTGCGTTAGTGAGGTTTTGGATGCTGACATCTGATACTTTACCTAGCCAGGAGATCCTGGCTTAAGTTGATACTTCTCATACTACAAATTAGTGCTAATCATCGTCATCGAGAATCATCTTCTTGGAAGAGTCTGATTCTCGATGATAATTTCTCTTGGAATTTTGTCAAACCGTATGCGCTGACAGGAGATCCCTTAATGATAAGCATAGGCTTTATACACACATGGCTCAGCGATCCTCAGCATTGCAGCATCCATCACACCTGGATTGGGATTGCTACTTAAGGCTATAAATTCCTGACTGGTGTATGTATTTCGGATTGTATCAATTATACACTGACCAAGTTCCTCAAACTTCTGATCTGAGAATATGCCCAACTGGGTGATGCGAGCTGTTATTTCAAAAGCCATGCTAGAGGTGTCTTCTCAAGAAAGCGCGAATGATGTCTTTAAAGAAAATAGATGGCAAGCAACTCTTTAAGCTTGGATTACTAGGCCTAGGAGTAGGCATATGTAATATTGTCGCGGTGATGCCTGCTTTAGCATCTCCTGCACCTATATTTGAGCCGGTTCTTGATGAACTTACCACTTCAAACTTTGCTGTACGCCTTCCCACGTCTGTACCCACCGACGTGGAACTACATCCCTTTACTCGAAACAAACATCCTGGGTTCCATATCCTCACTGTTGGTACCTCACCTGAATGTTCAGGTGAGCGTTGTCTGGCCTTTAACATTGTGACCATCCCAGAGCCCAACACCTGGCCAACTCCAGAGGAAAATCGTTTAACGCCTCTGACACCCGTTGTCTTAGGCAACGGTATTCAAGGCTATACCGCTGAGGCCATGGGCTTTGCATCTGTGGAATGGATGCAGGATGGCACGCTCTATATATTGAACTACAGTACAGATATACTGTCGTTTGAGGATGCGATCGCAATGGCCACGTCTATGGCAACTGAACCACCGGTTTCAGGAGCACAATAACCAACACTTGAGTAATACCAACTTCGAGTTCATTAAACCTGAACCAAGTTCTTCCAGAACCAAACCGCTTTTCTGTTCTAGGACAATGGACAATCCATAAAAACAGAAATGGTGAGGTCGTTAAACGACCTCACCACTCACAGATTTATGTAACGAGAGCCTCTATGGCCAGTTCTTACAATGAATTGGCCAGCAGTAGCTTATTACAAAACAGGTACAAACTGCTCTTTCTCAGGGACTGTAGTATACTCAGCCACAATCTGACGGAACTCATCTCCGTCAAGAGTCTCTTTCTCAATGAGAATATCGACCACGCGGTCCACAGCTGCACGATTATCTTGAACCATGCGCTTAGCATCGTCGTAGCACTGCTCAACAATGTTGCGAACTTGTTCATCGATGCGCTGAGAGACGGTTTCAGAATATTCAGAACGATTACCCCAGCTGCCGCCAAGGAAAACCTCACCCTGAGGATTCTCTAGAGCCAACGCCCCCAACTCAGCAGACATACCAAAGCGGGTAACCATTTGACGGGCCATGGACGTCACCTGTTGCAAGTCGTTCCCCGCTCCCGTGGTAACCTCAGCCTCACCAAAGATGATGTCCTCAGCGGCACGCCCCCCTAGGGCACCGGTAATCCGAGCCAAAAGCTGGGCACGGGAAATCAACATCTGGTCTTCGCTGGGGGTAAACCAAGTTAAACCTTGAGCCTGGCCCCGGGGAATCAAAGTCACCTTCTGCACAGGATCATGGGCCTTAACCAGGGTGCCAATCAGTGCGTGACCAACTTCGTGGTATGCAATCAAACGCTTGCTCTTACCGTCGACTAAAGGTGTGCCTTCCATACCGGCGATGACGCGATCAACGGCATCATCAATTTCCAGCATCGTAATGGCTTCCTTACGACGACGAGCGGTAAGAATAGCCGCCTCGTTCAGCAAGTTGGCTAAGTCAGCACCTGTGAAACCAGGTGTGCGACGTGCGATCGCATCCAAGGAAATCTCATCCGCCAGCTTCTTATTGCGGGCATGGACTTCCAGAACCGCAATACGACCCTTAACATCAGGTGGATCAACCGATACCTGACGGTCAAAGCGACCGGGACGTAACAGCGCCGAGTCAAGTACATCAACACGGTTAGTCGCTGCAATCACGATAATGCCGCTGTTGCCCTCAAAACCGTCCATCTCGGTCAGCATTTGGTTGAGGGTTTGCTCGCGCTCATCGTTACCACCCCCGATACCAGAACCACGGGAGCGGCCAACGGCGTCAATCTCATCAATAAAGATGATGCAAGGAGCATTTTCCTTCGCTTTCTTAAACAGGTCGCGAACACGAGACGCACCAACACCCACAAACATCTCTACAAATTCAGAACCAGAGATGCTGAAAAAAGGCACACCCGCTTCACCTGCAATGGCTTTGGCCAGCAGAGTTTTACCAGTTCCTGGAGGGCCAACAAGCAAAACACCTTTGGGGATGCGAGCACCCACAGCTGTAAAGCGCTCAGGTTTCTTCAAGAAAGTCACCACCTCTTGCAGCTCTTCCTTGGCTTCATCAATACCTGCCACATCATCGAACATGATGCCGGTCTTAGCTTCCATCATGAAACGAGCCTTTGATTTACCAAAGTTCATGGCCTGACCGGGACCACCGCCAACGCCACCGTTGGAGCGACGGAATAGGAAAAATAAACCTGCAATTAGCAAGAACGGGAATAGCAGATTGCCCAGAATACCAACCAAAGCACCGTCGTTACGAGGTGGGTGGGAATCCAAACTGATGTCAGAGTCGCGGAGACGCTCAACGAGCTCAGGCGCACTACCGGGTAGGTCCACACGCCAGCGCATAACGCGGTTATCTAGTTGTGGATCAACCGCTTCAATAATGGCTGTCCGGCCACCATCATAGAGGTCAACCGCTGTCACTCGACCAGCATCTATATAGTCTAAAAACCGGCCGTAGGTCATACGGGTACTTGCCGTATTACGACTCATGTTTGCGGGGTCTCCGCCCATGGAACCTTGCCAGAAGAAAAACCCAATTAACAGGGCTGGCAATGTCCAGAGCAAAATGACTCTCCAAGAAAGCTTCATATCTCGGTGGCCTCGTTTTGATTAACAGTCCTAACTGCCTAAGCAGATTGAAAAGCAAGTTCTAAAGCAAGCTATAAAAACCTGTGAGTTGACTAAAAGCCTGCCAATGGCATTTTCTTAAGTCGATTAGGTTTAATTAACTACATTGTTTACTAAATGTAACGTAATTTCTCAGATACAGGCAATCCGTTACGTAGTCACTATGTTACCGGGTGATCACAAGCTAGCTGTTTAGTCGGTCTAAAACCATTAACTAGTAGCTATTGCGATCGCACGTTCCAGACGCCCCTGATCAAAACCACGCTGGTGCAAAATCACCCAGGACTCCACTAGGTCTGGTCCTTGCATATCCCCCATTAGGGCTGCTCTCAGGGATCTCATAATCAGACCTTTTTTCACCCCCAATGCCTTAGTCACCTGATTAATCAGACCTTTGGCATCACCCACCTCATTTAGGCCTGCATGGGCTTTAAGGGTATCTAAAACAGCCTGCATTGCATCCGCCACACCATCTTTTTTAAGCTGCGCTACCGCTGCCTCAGAGAACTCCATGGTCGGCATAAAGAAAAAGCGGCTCAGGTCAACACAATCTTTTAAGCGAGTCAGACTAGGCCCTGCTAAGGCAGCTAACTTGAGCAACCAGTCTTGATCAGCCTCTGTATCAAATTCATACCCCGCATCTTTTAGATAAGGAGTCATCAGTGCTAACAAACTCTCTGGGGATTTCTGATGCAGGTACTGGCTATTGATCCAGTCCAGCTTATCCCAGTCAAATTTAGCGCCAGCCTTATTGACCCGGTCAAAGCTAAACAGCTTTGCAGCCTCATCTAAGGTGAATAGCTCTTGGGCATCAGGGGCAGACCAACCCAGCAACGTCATATAGTTGGCCAGCGCTGCAGCAGTAAAGCCCATCGTCTGAAAGTCAGAAATAGAGGTGACTCCATCACGCTTGGACAGCTTGGCACCCTTTTCATTCAAAATCAGCGGTGTGTGGGCAAACTGGGGCACAGGCATCCCCATGGCCTCGTATAGCAAGATTTGCTTCGGAGTATTGCCCACATGATCTTCACCACGAATGACGTGGGTAATGCCCATATCGGCATCATCGACCACCACTACAAAGTTATAGAGGGGCTGACCAATTTCTGTACTTGAGGAGGCGCGAGCAATCACCATGTCGCCCCCCAAATCACGACCTTTCCAATTGACGGGACCACGCACCATGTCGTTCCAGGTAATGTCACGGTCGTCATCAATTTTGAAACGAATCACCGCCTGACGTCCCTCTGCTTCAAAAGCAGCAATTTGCTCAGGGGTGAGATCGCGATGCTGATTGTTATAACGGGGTGCTTCACTACGGGCTTTTTGCCGCTCGCGCATCTCATTCAGTTCTTCGGGAGTTTCGTAAGCACGATAGGCCAGTCCTTGATCTAGCAACTCCTGAATTTTTGGCTGATAGAGACCCATGCGCTGGGTTTGATACACGGGCTCCTCATCCCAGGTCAGACCTAGCCATTGCAAGCCATCCATAATGTTCTGGGTGTACTCAGGCTTAGAACGCTCTAGATCGGTGTCTTCTACTCGCAGAATAAACGTACCGCCCTGGGCACGAGCAAAAAGCCAGTTAAAAACTGCGGTTCTGGCTGTCCCAATGTGGAGATTGCCAGTGGGACTCGGAGCAATCCGAACGCGAACAGACATGGTTGATAGTGCCAAAAACGAAACAGCTAGGTCTATCAGCGTACTATATGGCAGCCTGTAGAGGTTGCACCGTTTACAGCAGTGATCTGTGCCTGGTTATTGGGTGCTGTAGCTCCTCCTAGCATTACTTTTAGAGGTGGTATTTTGGGCACACTGGTGCGTGCAGAGCTATTACACCTAAGGGATATGGAATGCCTATCCCTTGGTGATCTCAGCATTGGCGGAGCGGGCGTCTTTGATGTCATTGCACTATATGGTTTATTTGCACTACTACTCACTCAGACTGCTTAAAGATCCCGCAAAGTTGTCTGAGAAAGAACACCAAGTTGGAACAATGATAGTGTCAATAATTCTCTAAGAATTAGACCGATTTATATTGATATTTAGGGCCAAGCTTTATGCTGAGTGAAAAGATTCAAGATGCAGCTATACGAGCAAGCATCGCCGATGACTGCGCTAAATTAATTGATAAGCAAGTAGCTGCTAAAGGTGGCCTCACTGGCATGGCCATGAAAACTGCCTACGGTGTGATCAAAGGAGTTGGCGCAGGTTACATCCCTGGTGCCATTAATCGACTACTCCCCGATGCGTGCAAAGCCCTTGAACCTATTTGGCAAGAAGGTGCAGCAGCGGGTGACCCAGTCAAATACCTCAGTGAAAATAGCGATCGCACCGCTGACAGCATCTTAAGTGTGACCGATGCCCGTATTCAAAACACCAGCAATGGCGTCGTTAGCGGAACGTATAAAAAACTACGTAAATCCGTTAAGAATGACGTAGAAGCTGCCGTTCCTGACCTGGCGCAAATCATCTACAGCCACGCCGCTTAACACGGACTCAAAATCCCATCCCTGCGTAGGGGCAGCACCTTATGCCTGCCCCTTTGTCCTAATAAATAGGATTTGGTATTACCAAACTCGCCAGTCTTCCCAATCAAGGTTGAAGATAGACGTATCAGGAAAAGCGGTAGGATTGCCACGTTCTTGCAACCGTTGCTGTAGCTCCAAAAGCTCAGGCTCAAATCGAGGTAAATCATCCACCAAGCTATAGGGCAACAGTTGATTCTCCAGCGCATAGTCAATGGTTGCACCAGCAGCGATGCCCACCGACCACTCAAACGAATGAACACGATAGGCGGCAGCAGCAATCGTACTGGTGGCAATACTCTTCCCCGCAACCAGCATGTTGTCGATCTCCTGGGGAATCAGCGCCCGCAGGGGAATCTGACCAGGATAACTCTGCCCATGGGCTCGCCGTACACCAGCCCGTTCAGTATTGCCTGGCAGCTCAGGCGGTGCTAACTCCATACAAGGATGAAAGTCGATGGCATACTGAGCAATGCCCAATGAATCTGGAAAGATAGTGGAACGGGTGCGGCGAGGGATATCTGTTGCAGCCTTATTTTCTCCGATAGCGGCAGCGGTTTCTAAACCGGCCAATGCCCGGCGCAATTGTAGATACATACCATCGGGTAACTGAGTCTGGTAATACTCATCGCTATAGTCCACACGGGAAATGTCAATCTCATTGATCATGAATCCCTCCAGATGACCATAAGCAGGTCGTCCTATAATTCGACGTCCCTCGCGGATATAGGGATGCTTGGATAAGCCGTGGGCTGTATTCATAGGGGCATCAAAACCGGTGAGAAATCGATGACGAAGATCCACACTTTTAATGCCATAGCCCAGCTGAGAATCTGACAATCCACCAATCAACCAGTGGTAATAGCTGAAGGCATTTTCTTCACCCCGGCGCAGAGTATCTACACGCAACCCACCTAGCCAACCGCCAGGTTCTAGCTGGCCTGTAGCTTCCAGCTGCTCATGGGAATAGATCAGGTTGTCTACGAATGTACCTGGTCGGTAGTCATTGCCCCAGGTCCAATTTTGCATGGAGATATCGCCGGGCTTAATATCACTAACTCCAAAAATACGGCGCTCGGGTCGGTTACCCGGTGCCCATAGCCGCCGATAAGTAAAGACAAAATCAATGTAGTTGGTGTTGTCGCGCTCGCGTTCAAAGCTGAAATATGGAGCGTAAATGTCGTAATACTCTGGTCGTTCCTGCACTTGGGCCTCTTCAGTCCGCTCCATTGCGAACGTATAGGTAAACCCCTGGGTGCAGTAGGCATCGCCCGTCAAGGTGGGCGAAGACGGGTTGAGATAGGACTTTGGATCTAGACCTAAACGATAGGGCACCCCCGACAGTGCAATCAATTCGCCCGTTTCGGTGGCCTCAACCACGTACCAATCAGCAGGTCCTTCATTGCCAGTAGGCTGAAAGCGAATAATGTTTTTGCTTAAACGCTCTGAATCTTCATAGCGATAGACATCTTCGTAGAAGGCAGATAACGGCTCGGTATTGAGGGGAGGTGTACCCGGTGCTGGGCTGTGTTGGATTGCGATCGCACTTTCAATCATGGAGCCATCAATATCCAACTCCTTCACCACTGTTGAAGGAAACCACTTCAGGGTTCCATCCCCCTCACGGGCTGCCTCATTCAGCATATCCACCAAAATATCGTGGGCATCAGCAGGCAAAAAACAAACTGCACTAACCCAGCAGTCCCCTGGATTCTGGCGACCATAGAGATCCAGTACCCGTTGCCGCAGGTCTTTATAACCTGACGCATAAAACAAAAGTTGACGCTGCATTCTAGCTTCATCTAAGGCAGTTGTCCCCTGAGACGTCAGCTGCCCCCCTAACCAGTCAGTCATCTCTGTCAGGCAAACTGTTCGTCCAGCGTGCAAACTCTCGTAGGCGGTAGACACCCCCGCAAGGCCACCACCCACCACCAAGACATCACAGCTTTCAGTTTGCTCAATACGATTGGGCTGGGCTGCCAACGGGCTAGCCAGGAGGAGTAAGAGACCAATGGCCGAGAAGAGGCGCTGACCAAAAGAGCTTAAAAGCAAGCTAGCAGAAATTCGCATATAGGTCCTTCCTTAGTCACTGACATTACTGCGCCCAACACTATATCCGAGCACTAAACCCAATAAATTGAGAATTCATGGCCGATACAGACAGAAGCAGTAGGATACACATCAGCTACCACAGTAAACAATTAAATCAATTTCAACATCGCCATACCCGGCCAGAGCGGTTATTCCCACAGTGGTTCGACTGGGTAACCGCGCCTGGTCAAAGTAAGACGCATAGACTTGATTAACAATCTCGTAGTAGCGAAAGTCCGTGACAAAAATTCGAACCATCACAACATTTTGAAAGCTTGTACCCGCATGGGTTAACACCCGTTTCAGGTTTTCCATCACCTGCCGCGTTTGCGCTTCAACATCCAGCTTTAAGACTTCACCAGACTCAGGATCTTCAGATAACTGCCCTGTCACAAAGAGAAAATCTCCAGCCTTTACAGCATGGGAGTAAGGAGCAACTGGAGGTAGTGCATCAGGCAAGGTAATAAATTCAAGCATGGTAGATCAGCCACGGTAGTTGGTGCTGATCTATTTGCTCATTGAAAGAGAATTGGGCATTCAAACAACCTACTTCATTAAAGAATTGCGCTCACGCCGCCCCTGCTGTGATTAAAAGCAACCATAGGTCAGCAGACTTGAGGCACCGAATTCCCCATACAGGTCACCACAATCGTCCCTAAACCCCAGAAATATAGAACATTGGATCAAGCAGCCGTTAGCCAGCTCAATCGCAGACATAGCCAGGAAATTCACACCTAAAATCAACCTGAAATATGATCATTTAAACGAGATTTATGATACATTTGTATTAGTTGATGAGGCATATGTTCTATTAGTTCCTCGTCCTCTTCTGCAATATGAACGATTTAGATATGGAACTTCAGACGATTCGGCAGAAGCTACAAACCCTGAAAGCCTCTCCTCCCGAAACAATGGCAGCTCCTTGGAGCCCGTCACGATTGACTGCGCCTTCCCCTAATTTAGCCCAGGTGACCACGGCAATTGAGACCCTACGGCAACGCTCAGGTCAAACACTGTCATCGTCTCCAGTTCCTGGTTCTAGTTTGCAGCAGTTTGATGCTGCGCTTGGTGCCGTTGAGCAGCTGGCACAGCAGCAACGACAAGCCTTGCGACGATTACAGTCCGTAGGTGATAGCCTGATTCAACACATCCAACCGGGTACATCGCCAGATATTGATGACATCACTCGCTTTTTAGCAGAATGCCAGGCCATTCAGATCCCCACTGTTCAACGTGATGCCGATGGATATTTAGAATTGATCTATCATACGGTCGATTTTCACCAGGCTGAGCACGACGCTACGTCAAATGCACAAACCTTAAGGTTGCGATCTCAGTCACTATTCAAACACCCGCTCCATCAAGAACAAGGGCGTTCTAATGGTTTTGACGATCAGGATTATCGCAAAACCAATGGCACAGGCTTTGCGAGCGACCTCAGGCGTGTTTATCAGCAACTGTCTGGATCTATCCAACGATGGACACGCCGCTATCTACACTCTAGACAACAAACACGGGTTTCACAATTTACCCTCCTAGACAGTGCAATTTGGTGCATTGGTGCAGCCATTTTCCGGCTGATTCTAAATCAACTGTTTCAAATTAACCCAGCACTATGGCCGCCAGTAGCATTTATTCTCATTGCTGGCATTACCCTCAGTCTTTACAGAGCTATTCTTAGCCCCCACCCCGATCCAGTATTAGGGTATCGCACACTTATGATCATCCTCGGTTTGCTGGTCGGCGGTCGTTTTGCCTAACCCCAACAACCACAATCACTACAACAGATATCAGAGCTTTTATACATTTTCACTAAAAGCAGTGTAGTTAGTTTTGTCATGCAGTTTCTTTCCTACTCATTTCATTCTTTCCCAAGAGGTCTCCCATGGTTTACCCCAACAATGTTCCCCATCGCCCTCGGTCACAAAGTCTAGGTCCCAAACCTCTAGTGGCAGCTAGTCTAGCCATGATTCTCACAGCTTTACTGATCGATTTTAATGGCATCAAAAACTTTTTTACATCCGCTAGTACAGCTAGCCAACAAGCCCATTGTAATGATGTAGTAAGTGATGACGCCAAACTATCTCGAGAACAGTTAGCCCAACTCCTCACCATCCCAGAACGAGATGCCAAAGAGAGAGTTCGACAAGTCGTCAGCGAACCCTATTGTGCATTACCCACACTCAAAGTCCGATCTGGGGTGGATGCGGAACGAGAAGCCTATCCCCTTGCATTTGATCCTGGTACAACCCTTGTGATTCTCTACGAAAATAATGAGTATGCAGGTTATCGTTTCAGCTTTGAGTAGGTCTCAGCACAGGCTTTGGATTGTATTCTTTGGCTTATTGCTAAGTAGTTGTCAATCCCAAGCAATACCCCCCAAACGAGTCATTAATATCCAACAACAATGGGAGCTGGAACCCGGCGATAAAATTGCAGACCATCTTGTCGTTGGCAGTTTAGGCGATATTTCCATTCAGCTTAAGCATCAACCCTTAAGAGCACCGTTTCCAGGCAAAGTGGAGCCCAGCACATTCGAACAGTGCGTAATTTATTCCACCCCTGAAGTTCCAGCTTACCTGTTTCGATTTTGTGGTTTGCAAAGGCCCAGACTTGGCAACATTAAAGCCGGGCAAACCATGGGTGGAGGACGTCACATACAATTTGCCACATTACGCCGTCAGCCCGATGGCACTTGGATTATTGTTGAACCCTCGACCGGAGTTTTAGAACGAGCCATTTCCCAACATAATCCTGGCAGATCTCCCACTAAAGATGAGACAAATCAGGATCAAGTCCAATCACCTCAGACACAAAAAGGAAAAAAATCTGTTAACTAACAAATGTTTCCTGGCAACCTCTCTCACCTTGTGTTTCCGCCTTCGGAGTCCTGACCACTATGCTGCGCTTCAAGCTTCATCACCTTTTTGCCCTTTCTCTTTTGGTGACTGCCATAGGTCATCGTCCTGCCCAAGCTATGGGTGTGAACTTTGACCTAGAGACACAACCCAAAAGATCTCAGACTTCCTCCAGTTCTGAACTTATCGATAGCCAACCCGGTTTACCTGAGATAGACTCTCCCAGTGCAGTGAAAGTTTTTAAGCCACTGCCTATACCGCCTACAGCGAGTCAGCCTCCGCTTCGAATTACAAGATCTAAGTCTGCGCTACCGAGCCATGTGATCGCATCTGCGCGGGTATTAACCCCACCACCGCCAAGCGCTTTGCCAACCTCACGGGTACTCTCACCCAACCCTATTCCATCTACACCCATACCCCATGATTCATCAGAGAAGGAGGCTATTGCCTTAAACTTTACTCCGGACGCATCTATCTTCGAGCCATCAGAGCCATCACCACCTCAGCCCTTAACAAAAGCTCAGGAGCAGCCTGCTTTACCCAATTGGATGTATGAAGGTGGTTCCAACTCATTAGTCGCTCGGGTTATTGGCAGCGCCGAAGGAACACGCACTGCCAACGGAAATCCCACTCAAGCTTATTACGGCCACACCGACCCAGGTAACGGTGTGTGGAACATGGGAACGTTTTCCTATCAGCACGGCGCAAGTTCTCCTCAAGAAGCTGATAAGAAGCAACTCAAAAGACTCAAAAGACAGGGGAAAACCATTGCAAACCAGGCTGATCAAGCAGAATTATCCATGACCCTGGGGGAAGTTCTTAATGGTTTAGACTTAGCAAATCAATCGCCTAGGGCGGCCTTAGAGCGTGGTGGTTATGTCGATCGTCTTGTCCAAGCTAGACATAAAGGAATGAAAAACAACGATGCCATTGTCTGGGCAAGAACATACTCTTACTTAGACCCAGATACACAGCGGTGGAATGCTCCTGGACTAGGCAACACCTTAACCAGCATTCGTAGAGATCAACGCCGTCGCCATGATGCTATTGCCACAGCCTTCAACAGTTATCAAGCCCAGCGAGACGATCTAAATACCCCATCAGAAGAAACCTTGAAGACCCCCATATTAGCATTAGCTCCAGAACCTTCAACTAACCTCTTTTCTACAGATAAGACCTCGCAAGAAAAGAAATTATTGGTGACTCAACCCACAGATTCAACATCATTAGCATTCAGCATTCATGATGATTGGGAGTCTTCGAGTCGAGAAATTCAGAGCAGAGATGTGCCCATAGCTAAGACATATGAGACTGACGCCATTCAGGCAAAAGACACCTTAAAACGTGGAGATGACTCTCAAGATCAAAGGTTGTCCATAGCTCCAACATCAGATCCAGAGGAAATTGCTGGCTAATCGCTCTACATACAAACGTTAGTTTGAATCAGTAAATAGACAACATTAAAAAAAGCAAGCTAGAGTGAGACTGGTGTCGGCTGACCGCGTCAAGATCATGCAACCCTCATCCTATCCAATTTCATCGCTCTCAGACGCCATTGAAAGGTGTCAAGCATTAGGTATGCGCCTCAGTCGTCAGCGTCGCTATATTTTGGAGTTGCTTTGGGATGTGCAGGAGCATCTATCTGCACGGGAAATTTATGACGAACTTAACCGTCGAGGCAAAAAAATTGGCCACACATCGGTCTACCAGAATTTAGAAGCACTCTTTGATCAAGGCATAATTGAATGTGTTGAACGCTCAGATGGCAGACTATATGGCCATCTCAATAGTTCTCATAGCCATGTCAATTGTCTAGACACTCAGAAAATAATTGATATTGATATCGAACTACCGCGTGCCGTTATTCAAGAAGTTGAGCAACGTACCGGTCTGAAGATTACCGATTATCGTATTGATTTTTTTGGAACTACAAACTGATGCCCTTCAAGGCAGTCTCCCCTGTAAGAGCACCCATTGCACCAAAGTATAGAGACTGGTTTGGCAATGATAAAACCTCTGTTCTAGCTAGAACAGCAACTTCCAGGACAGAGTACTAAATATCTACTTAAACTAGGCTTTAAGCTTGATGGACTATGTGTTGCTATCACATCAGCAAAGCAACACAAGCATTCACTGTAGGATTTAAATAATTTCTACCTCTGGCTAGTATACCCAATGGCAAAAATTTGGCAGAAATTCCATGCACCCATGCACCCATCGACTCATCCACATTGGATAGTGAGCAAAACTTACGCCCCAGGGTACTAGTCACCCAGGACTTCACGGCTAAATAGGACAAATACTGTTCCAAAAACAAGAGCAGCTAATGTGATATCCATATCTAAATCCTCGCTTAATTTTTTAGGCCATTACCAGATTGCCCTTTCTTGAAGCCTAATGCGAGGATTTAGATAAATTTTCCTTGAACTTTATTGACGTGCTTAACTACGAATTTGCACAGGCATCACAAGGTATGTCATTTGTAAACCACTAACGGGAGTCAGAATTGCTGGACTCGTGGCTGAATTGCACTGCAATTGCACTTCAGGACTCGGTAAAGCACGGAGGCCTTCTAGTAAGTACCTCACGTTAAAGGCAATATCGAGATCCTCTCCTGTCACCTGGGCAGACATCTCTTCTCGGCCACTACCCACCTCCTGGGCCTCAACTGACAAAGCCAAGGTTTGGGCTGAGCCAGCAATGGAAAGTTTGACAATATTATTGCGTTGGTCGGCTAGTACACCGATGCGCTCTAAAGCAGACATCAGCTGCTTTCGATCTATTGTCAACTGCCGCTCGAACTGCTTAGGAATTAGTTGGCGGTAATTGGGGTATTGCCCTTCTAAAAGACGAGTCGTAATGCGCTGATGCCCTAACTCAAAAACGACTTGAGTCGGATCAAATCTTAGGGAAATTGGCTCTGTTCCCTGATAAGACTGTAGTAACCGTTCTAACTCACGTAGGGCTTTGCCCGGAACTGTCACATCAATGGCCAAGTTCATGCCCGAATCATCCACACTCTGAACTACAGCTAAGCGATGGCCATCTGTAGCAGCAAATTCTAAATTTTCGGGTTCTGCCACGACATGAACACCTGTGAGCACTTGTTTGGTTTCATCAGAACTGGTAGCAAATAGAGCTCCCCGTAGACCTTCCAAAATGGATTCTGCCGAAACACTCGCTACCTGTCCATCTTCCACTAAGGGAAGGTTTGGATAGTCAGTGGCTTCCATGCCACGTACTTGATATTCACCAGCTGAGCAAGTCAGGGTAATCACTGGTTCGGTATTTGATTGGCTAAAATCCAAATCTTCAGGAGGCAGTTTAGCCACAATATCTCCCAATAGTTTGGCAGGAACTGTCAGCATCCCCCCCTCTTCAACATGGGCAGAAAAGCTGGTTTGGATCCCTAGTGTTTCATCAAAACTCGTTAGGGTAATGCGTTGTGCATCTTCATCTACCTTGACCAAAATATTTGCCAATACGGGCTTATTGGGCCTGGAAGGAACTGCCCGGCTGACAATTGAGAGATGTGTGTTGAGATCCCCCTGGGAGCACACGAACTTCATGGCTGACATATGTCTATCAAGAATGCTGGCCAATCGTAACACCCCAACAGAACGATGGAAAGCGTTTATTTTAAGCAAATTTTCTTGCTCTGTTCTATAGATAAGTTCTTTCTTTAAATTTAAACAATAGTAGTAGTAGGGCCTGTGGAAACTGTGGAAAACATCTTTACACCCCTTCTCTATCAAGCTATTGAATCTTTTTTGGCCTGTGGAAAAAATGTGGATATTCAGAGCCGTTTTCCACAAGATCTGAGTAGGCTAAATCTTTTTCCCCATCGCCTGTCCTATTATCCCCAGTTAATCCCCACCTTTTCCACAGCTAAAGTAGAGTTTTCCACAAGCGATATTTCTGGATTTTGGTATCAAACTTAATATTCTCAAAGCCTTCGGACGTAATGGTTTGATTGTTAAGTAGATCGTCAGTACTGTTTTCCACAGCCAAAAGTTTTCAATGTACTAGTCAACAGAAACCGCACCAGGGTCATATCCCTGGTGCGGTTTCTGTACTATTATTGCCTGATCCTTTTACGCAGGATGCCTGGGGCAGAGCACGTATGTCCTCTTTTTTGTCTGAGCCCTAGATTGACGACTTTGTATGATTTGTTTGATCTAGCTATGCTCGATTGCTTAAGCTGATGCGATCGCTAAGCTCACGTACCGTTTGAGCCATGTTCAAGTCTTTTTTAATGAGTTGAGCGATTTTATCGCAGCTGTAAAGAACTGTAGTGTGGTCTTTTCCACCAAAAACTTCGCCGATCTTGGGCAAACTAAGATCCGTATGTCGTCGCATTAAGTACATGGCGATCTGTCGAGCTTGGCTGATTTCACGGCGGCGAGAATTGCCTTTGAGGTCTTCTACGGAAACGCTGAAGACTTCGGAAATAATATCTATCACCGATGTGGGAGACGCATCGATTTTGCCTGTGGGGGCATCAAGAACCGGCTTCAGATTCTCGATGGTCATGGGCAGTCCTGAGATAGAGGTATAGGCAATAGCTCTAATGAGAGCACCTTCTAGCTCACGAATATTGGATGTGTAGCTAGAAGCAATATACTCAGTTACCTCACGGCTTAAATTCACGCTCTCGTATTCAGCCTTTTTCTGTAGAATGGCCATCCTGGTTTCAAAATCAGGCGGTTGAATGTCAGCAATCAATCCCATGGAAAATCTGGAGCATAGCCGTTCCTGGAGCCTGGGGATTTTATTGGGCGGACGATCGGATGCTAGGACAATCTGCTTGCCTGCTTCATGAAGCGTGTTGAAGGTATGGAAGAATTCTTCCTGGGTATATTCTTTGCCTTCAATAAACTGAATATCATCAACCATGATGATGTCGACTTCTCGATACTGTTCACGGAAGCGTTGCATGCTGTCCCGCCGAATAGCTGTGATGAGGTCATTCGTAAACTGCTCGGTGGATACATAGGCAATGCGAGCAGCGGTATCGATATCTAGACGGTAATGACCAATAGATTGCATTAAATGGGTTTTGCCAAGACCAACCCCGCCACAAAGAAATAGGGGATTAAACTCACGGCCAGGCGATTCGGCGACGGCCAGGGCGGCAGCATGGGCCATGCGGTTATTGGACCCGACAACGAATCGGGAAAAAACAGCTTTTGGGTTGAGGTCAGGTGGACTTGATTTACTGGTAGTGATGCGTTCTGTGGTTTGAGGTGAAGGCCAGGCGGCAGCATTATCCGTCCGATTCGTATCACCATCAACTGGTTCACTCACTGTGACGACCACGTTAATGTCTTGGCCCAACAGTTCTTGCGCTACGTCAGAAATGACTTGAATGTAGTGCTTTTGCACCCAATTACGGGCAAAAGGATTCGGTGTGGAAATAGTTAGAGTACTATCCGCTAGGGTTTGAAGTCGTGTGGGTTTGATCCACGTTTCAAACGTGGGACCACTGAGTTGGTCCTGAAGTTTATTGAGAACTTCATTCCAGAGACCATCCACTTTGTTCACAACTAACCCTCCAAACGGTGAGTAACTCTGCAATCTCAAGCTCAGTATTTTCTCTGAATGCTCCGTAATGGAACATTACAAGAATAAGGACCTCAAAATTAAACACCCCCAAACAATTGGACAGTGCTGAACTTGGAACACTATTTAATAAGGTCCTAAAAACCATAGTTGATTATTCAATCAACTATGGTTTTCAACAGGTTCTGTATTAAGAACCGTTTTATCAGTAATCACGCAAAATTAGACATTAATCGATTCCCCATGGCTAAGGCTGAAAAACTGAAGCTGATGACGGCACAGTGCTCTAACATCTCTTAATCGACGATCTCAGCAGGATGTCAACCTACTCTTAGGCGAGCTCTTGGTTGAACGACCCTGGATTAGGGATACACACCTGAATTGAATGGATAGTGTATGGCTTTTATCGACGTTTTCCCTTACAAGCACCCATTAACGAGGGCTATTCCCCATAAAGGACTAGGAATATTTAAATGCGTAGGTATAACTTTTAGTACATTGAAAACTAATGAGCTCTAATACACTAACCTGTTGTTGTTCACATATCCAGCAAGCACACCAGAGTAATCTGCACCATAGATATAACCTTCTTTAAAGGATGCAATGATCTAACTTGATGGAGACGAGGGTGAACTGGCACAGGTTACATGGTTGAATTTAGCTGTAGACGCTATACAGATAAGGGTTAGTCAATAGAACGCTGGCAATGTGTAGATGCTTGTGAGGCGTTCTGTCCAACCAGAGTCATTGCAAAGTTCCCATGCCTGATGCCATGTCTAAACTACGCTCCTCAACCGTTCGTTTTGCCAGGTCGTTAGCTCTTTACGGGTTTATTGCGGCCTGTAGTGCAACGGCAGCTGTGTTCACGACAGCACAACTTGTTCCAACAACGGCCCAATCGCCTACCTCTGGGTCTGGGCGTTTGCTGACGGACAGTAGCTTTATTGCATCCGTGGCTGATGATGTGGGACCTGCTGTGGTTCGGATTGATTCCTCGCGAACTGTGACTCGTCGGTCTGGACCGTTTGATGATCCGTTCTTTCGAGAGTTTTTTGGCGATATGTGGGAGGAGCCATCGTCTCGGGTTGAGCGTGGCCAGGGTTCTGGCTTTGTCGTCGAGTCAGATGGTGTGATTTGGACTAATGCCCATGTGGTTGAAGGGGCCGATGCGGTGACGGTCACGCTTAGGGATGGCCGTGAATTTAGTGGTGAGGTGGTGGGTGAAGATCCGCTAACGGATGTGGCAGTTATTAAAGTTCAGGCTCAGGATTTGCCGACAGTAACCCTTGGCAATTCAGAGCAGTTGCGTCCAGGGGAGTGGGCTATTGCCATTGGCAATCCACTGGGGTTAGACAATACTGTTACGGCTGGCATTGTCAGTGCAACGGGACGCACAAGTGCTCAGATTCGAGTGCCAGATAAACGGGTGCAGTTTATTCAGACTGATGCAGCAATTAATCCTGGAAATTCTGGTGGGCCGTTACTAAATGAGCGCGGTGAAGTAATTGGTATTAATACGGCCATCATCGGAGGTGCCCAGGGATTAGGCTTTGCGATTCCTATTAATTCAGCTCAGCGTTTAGCTCAAGAACTGATCGAGAAAGGTCGGGTGGAGCATGCCTATTTGGGTATTCAAATGCGTACACTGACAACTGATTTACGCCAACAAATCAATCGCGATCCTCGTAATGATCTGAGGTTATCTGCTGACGAAGGTGTAATTATTTTGGGCCTGATGCGTAATTCTCCAGCCTTAGAAGCTGGTTTGGAAGTGGGTGATGTGATTGTGGCCATGAATGGTAAATCGATCACAGCGGCTGAGCAAGTACAGCAAATTGTTCAAGATTTAGGCGTAGGCGAGTCGATTGGGATAGAGGTTGACCGGAGTGGTCGTCAGATAGCTCTGGATGTAATGACAAAGGCGTTACCGCAGCAGCGACGATAGATGGGCATACGGTCGGTTATTCAATTGGGTGATGTGAGATTGCGATCGCAAGCCCAACCCATTCAGCATTTAGACGATCCCCAGCTGCAACAGCTAATTGATGATCTGTTAGCTACCGCAGCGGCCAAAAATGGTGTGGGTATTGCCGCACCCCAGGTTGCTGAAGGCCTACAGCTGTTTATTGTGGCTTCACGCCCGAACCCACGCTACCCCGAGGCCCCGACTATGGAGCCTGTCGCCATGATTAATCCGCATATCCTTAACCACAGTGACGATCAAGTCAAAGGCTGGGAAGGGTGCCTCAGCGTGCCAGGGAAGCGGGGATTTGTTCCTCGGTACCGCGAGATCGAAGTAACTTACCTGGATCGCGATGGCCATGACCATCGTCAGCATCTGCAAGACTTTGTGGCGCGAATTTTTCAACACGAATACGACCATCTACAGGGCAAGGTTTTTCTTGACCGGGTAGAGCATCCCGATGACATTTTGACTGAGGCCGAATACCAAAATCGATTTAATTGTCCTTAGATTTGGTTTTGGGGCGTCGTCGTTTGCCACCGCCTTTGCCCGTCATTTCCCCTTCTACTCGGCTAATGCGCAAAGGGTGGCCCGCAACGGATACCTTTTTAAGGTGTCGCATCATTTCTTTGGGTATCCCCTCTGGCAAATCTACGGTGCTGTGGCTGTCGTAGATATTAATGCGACCAATGTAGCGACTTTCGAGACCGCTTTCATTTGCGATCGCGCCCACAATATGGCCAGGTTTCACCCGATGCCGATGACCGACCTCAATGCGATAGCGTCCCATGCCTTGCTCAGGTGGGGATGCCCTGCGTTCACGTCGCTGGGGTCGCTCGCGCCGGTCGCCGCGCTCTGGGCGACTGCGCTTGCGTTCTTCCAACAATAAGGGCTCGTTGCCTTGCACCAACTTGGCTAAGGCCGCTGCAATCTCAATAGCAGGCACATTATGCTCCTGTTCATATTGCTCCATGAGATTGTTGAAGAACTCTAGATTCTCCTCAGCAATGGTGTCAGTAATTTGCTGTTTAAACCGAGCAATGCGCTTGTTATTGACCATCTCGGTCGTTGGCATCTCCATTTTGGAGATTTTTTGTTTGGTTGCCCGCTCAATGGCATACAGCAATCGTCGCTCACGAGGGGCTACAAATAAAATTGCTTCACCATTACGCCCGGCTCGCCCTGTACGGCCTACTCGATGGACATAGGTCTCGGTATCATAGGGCATGTCATAGTTAATGACATGGCTAATTCTATCCACGTCTAAGCCGCGGGCAGCTACGTCGGTGGCGACGACGATATCCAGCTTGCCTGATTTAAGCTGTTCGACGGTACGCTCCCGCTGCATTTGTGAAACATCTCCACTAAGCGGGGCAGTTTCATAGCCTCGGGCTTCCAGCTTCTCCGCCAGTTCCACGGTGGCCAGACGGGTTCTAACAAAGACGATCATGCCGTCAAATGTCTCTGTTTCTAAAATGCGGGTCAGGGCATCTAACTTGTGGTACCCACTAACCATCCAATAGCGCTGTCGGATAGTGTCAGCGGTGGATGTTTTGGATTTAATCAGGACCTCGGTGGGATTATTGAGATGTCGCTGGGCAATATGGCGAATTTCTTTGGGTAAGGTGGCAGAAAAGAGAGCGACCTGTCGAGACGCTGGGGTTTTCTCCAATACCCATTCCACATCGTCGATAAAGCCCATGCGCAGCATTTCATCGGCTTCGTCCAATACGAGACACTGCAATGCGCTCAGGTCCAAGGTGCCGCGTTTCATGTGGTCCATGACCCTGCCAGGGGTGCCCACGACAATATGTACCGAACGTTCTAGTTTACGAAGTTGAATACTATAGCTTTGCCCCCCATATAGGGGCAGCACATGAAAGCCTTTCATATGAGATGCATAGCTTTGAAAGGCTTCTGCCACCTGAATTGCTAATTCTCTGGTGGGAGTCAATACTAGGGTATGGGGCAAACGCTGCTCAATATTGACGCGGGATAACAATGGCAGCGCAAAAGCCGCTGTTTTGCCAGTACCTGTTTGGGCTTGCCCAATCAGGTCCACACCAGCCAATACATGGGGAATAGTCTGGGCTTGAATGGGTGTTGGACTTTCATAGCCCAAACCTTCCAAAGCCTTTAGTACCGGCTCACTTAAAGACAACTCACTAAAGCTTGGAGCCGATTCCACATCCATTGGCATTTATCTAAATCTTAATATAGGCGCTGTTACAGCCTGACAGATGTTGAGTCAAAAACAAACTCTGACAGCAAAATAAGTGCTGAATAATCACTATTATGAGGGTTGCTAATTGAGGTCAGTCCCTAAGACGTTCCTCCCGAGCAATGGTTGGATAATTTCTACATTTTTTACAGACTATAAATAATTTCGTTTTTGGACGTCTCTACAATTCTACTTTATCTGCTCTATACTTGGAACAAGACACATAATTGGGTGCATCGTCTGAAACCATCTTGAGATATATAGAGCCTTTGGGATGGAGAAATCCTTGAACGTGATGGCAATCTTTACACGCTTAGGGCGCAAGGTTAGAACTCTCATTTAGAGTCTGGTGAAAGCACTAGCTTCGGATTTGTTGGATGTAGCTTAGATGCTTTGGCCTTGCTGATTCAGAGGAGAGTAAATCTGAAAAATGTCGATGTAGGGCAATTTTGCCGGTTCGAATCTTTCCCTTAATCAGCAAGCACCTCGATCCTCCTTTTCAAATATCATCGTTTTACAATGGCTCCAGTATCTTTTAATTGGTGAGCAGGTTAGGCGATGGTATTTGAATATATTTTTAACTTCGGTAATTTGTTTGTGCTCCCATTTTGGGCCTTGATGGTGTTATTGCCCAATTGGGACGTCACCCGCAAAATCATGGCATCCTACATTCCATTTGTGGTGTTGGCGGCGCTTTATGTCTATTGTTTTGTTGCCAGTCTTGATCCTGACAAACTCGAGGAGTTTGCTAACCCTACCCTGGCGGTGTTGGCCAACTTATTTTCAGATGAAAAGGTGATGACGACGGGATGGGTGCACTTCTTAGTGATGGATCTCTTTGTGGGCCGCTGGATTTACTTGCACGGACAAGAGAAACAATTATTTACTCGTCATTCCCTGGCGCTATGTTTGTTTGCTGGACCTATGGGACTTTTATCCCATGTAGTGACTGTGTGGATTACACCATTGTTTAAGTCTTCCGCTGAAGTGGCTTAAACGCTAGTCTCTGTTAAATAGGCAGACATCAGCATGTATTTGCTGCGGGCTTGGAAATGAGTCTGGGCGTAGAGGTGCTGTGCCCTAGTATTGGATGCCGCCACCTCTAAGTGCAGCGCATGAATATCCAGGGCTTTTGCTTCTTGCTGAATCTGCCTCAGGGTTTGTTTTCCCAAACCTTTGCCACGAAACTCGGGCCGGATATAAAACTCATCGATAAAGGCATCTTTGCCGCCAAATTCGATACTGTAGCCGAAGGTGAGGGCAATGTACCCTGCGATCGCAATATCTACAACAATTAACCAAATTCCCCCGAGTGAAGAGTCGGATAGCAGGCCATGAATAGCCTGTTTTCGGTTCTTGCCCGTCATATGGATGCGTTCAAACTCATGGTAGGCCTCCACCAGCGGCAATAGCTGTTGCAGGTTGTCCGTAGATGCGAGTTGGAGTCTGTAATGCATGATGTACCTCTATGGGCAACGGATATAAGCCCTAGGATGAGTAAAATTACAGGCTTTCAGGAATCTGACGATACGGATGATGGTGATAGTACTTAGGATAGTTATCAAGGCGCACATGTAGCCAGGCGACTCCACCACCTGCTGTACTAAGCCATACTGGCTGATCGCTAATGCGTTGGGCCATAGTATCACCGACTAAAGTCCATAGGGCATGTTGCTGAGGCCTCGGCGCATTTTGTACAAACGCCCCGAGATGACTGTAATCGCCATCAGCATCTGTAGGGCAGGGGACAATTAGCACAGCATCTTTGCCCAGATTCAAAAAATTAACAACCGGTTGATCAGGTGGGAAATAGGGTGAAAACGTCTGCCGATCAGGGGGGCGTGACAGGCTCGGGCTGTCTATTAACACACACTCAAAAGGAGTATTAACCGTTTTTGTCGTTATTGGTGGTGTTTCCCAACGAAAGCTGGCAAAAGGAGATTTTGCCAATAGGTCAATGAAAAAGTTACGAAAACCACTATCTTTTTGCCAGGCATCTATAACTGTTGCATAGGAAACAGGAGATGAATTTTTTGTGATGACAACCCGAAGGCTGTGAAGATTATGTGATTTTTCGCACTGTGCATTCCACATGACCGACTGCTCCCCTACCTTTGTCAAACTTTTGTCTAATTTTGCTCCAATGTCGGGAACTTTTCCTGGGATAACTAGATAACAGTGTAGAGGTCAGTGTGGCTAGTGTCAGTGATTATACGTTGCCTACTCACGAACAATTCACGGTTTTGCTGAGTAATTTACGCGCATTTGCGCGACCAATATCACCACGGACTAGCCATCATGGCAGTACAGAAACGTTGTTCCCTAACAGTTAACGCGAGAGCAGTCCTATGGTTGCCGTTAGAAAGACAGAAAGAACACCCGAGATTATATTGCAGCAGGTTTGGAATACCCACAAACTTACTCGTAAAGATCATGTCAGATTGTCTTCCTTTTTACTGTCCATTGTGGATTTAACCCCTAAACAGCGTGAGCAGGTACATCATATTTTTGATGAGCTGAGTCTGGGTAAAATTCAACTGGTTGACTAATACTAGACGCTTGGTGGAGGCGTTCCATAAAATGTCTGTACATTGTATTTTAGTTGGGATGACGGTATATCAGGGCGCTACAGAAAAGACTGTTATCCAAAAATATTGAGTTGAGAATCAGGGCTGCTTTCTTGAACTTTTGATTTTTTAGACGATTTGGTTACACTCCCTTTGCGGAGGCCTACGGCGATTTTACTGTGTTTTTCAATTTGACCCATGACCTGTTGGGCTCGTTTGATGACGCTGGGGGGCAATCCCGCTAGGCGACCGGCTTCTATTCCATAAGAGCGATCGGCTCCGCCAGGTTGTACCTGGTGCAGAAAGATAATCTGGTCTGGCATTTCTTTCACCGTTACCTGGAAGTTGGCCACATTTTCTAATAGTGAAGCGAGCTCATTGAGCTCGTGGTAGTGGGTGGCAAAAATAGTGCGGGCCTGAATATCACTAGCCAGGTGTTCTGCCACCGCCCAAGCAATGGAGAGTCCGTCAAATGTGGCTGTGCCTCGACCAATTTCGTCGAGTAAGACGAGGGAGTGAGGGGTGGCATGGTTAAGAATATTGGCGGTTTCATTCATTTCCACCATAAATGTGGATTGCCCGGTGGCTAAGTCGTCTACGGCACCAACGCGGGTGAAGATGCGATCGCACACTCCCAGCACTGCATTCTTCGCTGGTACAAAGCTTCCTACCTGGGCCATCAGCTGAATGAGCCCCACCTGTCGCAGATAGCAGCTTTTCCCGCTGGCATTTGGCCCCGTCAAAATGATCAAGTCCGGAGGATGGGCCTTGCCCCCCCTCCCATCGGGTGTTTCCCCATAACCAAGACCCGTCGAATTCGGCACAAAAAAGCCCGCAGGCAGCGACTGTTCTACCACTGGATGGCGTCCAGCTTCAATCGCTAGAGTCCGATCTTGCACAATATCAGGACGACAATATCCCTGGTAGATAGCCAGCTCCGCCAGGCCACAAAGCACGTCTGCTGCCGCTACATTTACGGCCACCTTGCGGATGAGTTCAGCATGTTGGCCAACGTCTTCCCGTAGCTCTAGAAAAATCTCGTATTCAATTTGATTAATCTCATCCTTTGCGTTAAGGATGCGAGCTTCTCTCTCCTTTAGTTCTGGTGTAATGTAGCGTTCTTCGTTAGTCAGCGTTTGTTTACGAATGTAGTTGTCAGGAGCCTGTTTGCTCTTGGCCCGAGAGATACTGATGTAATATCCAAAGGCTTTATTGAAACCGACTTTTAAGTTAGAAATACCGGTACGTTCCCGTTCGGTAACTTCCAGATTGGCAATCCAGCGCTGGTCGCTACTGACTTGATCTCGTAGGCCATCAAGGTGAGCATTAACGCCTTCGCGGATCAGGCCACCATCTGTGAGGTAGAGCGGTGGGCTCTCCACTAAATGAGCTCTGAGCTTGCGTCCCATCTGCTCCAGTTCTGACGGTACAATCTGTAGTCTCACTAAATGCGGTGACTGGGCGTGGGCCATCAGTGCCGCCAGATCTGGTAACTTTTCAAATGACTCAGCCATGGCTACTAAATCACGACCGTTGGCAGTACCAGAGCCAGCGCGCCCGGCCAGTCTCTCTAAATCATAAATTTGCTTGAGGATCAGCTGTAGCTGCTGACGTAGCGTGCCGTTGTCTACCAGTTCACTGATCGTTTCTTGGCGCTCCTGAATGTTCTCGATGCTTAAAAGCGGTTGCAATAACCAGCGTCGCAGCGCTCGACTGCCCATGGCGGTCGTGGTTTTGTCTAAAGCCCACAGCAATGAGCCGTGAAAGATACCATCCCGTACAGTTTGAGTCATCTCTAAATTACGTCGAGTCTGATGATCAATCACCAGAAATTCTGTGGTGGTGTAGGTCGATAGAGGCTGTAGTGGTGCCAAACTCTCTTTTTGAGTATCTTCGACATAATGCAATAAACCGCCAGCTGCTCTCGCTGCGAGCGGTAAATGTTCGCAACCAAAACCTTCTAAAGAGCGTACGCGGTAGCTTTGTAGTAGACGCTGTTTTGCTTCAGCATGGGTAAACGGTGTTTGGGAACGAAAGGTATAGCAAAATTGTGCTGGTAAGCCTTCGGGTAAGTTGTCCGAGGTTTCTCCTGGCCGCAATAGTGCACCTAAATCAGGGGCGTTGGTGGGCACAAGTACCTCTGCGGGCTGCAGTCGCATCAATTCCTGAGACAATTGATCAATGGCTGTACCCTGGGTGGTAAAAAACTCTCCTGTTGAGACATCGGCATGGGCTAGTCCCCAATGTTTGTCGGCAATGACTAGGGCGGCTAAAAAGTTGTTGCGTTTAGCGGTGAGCATACCCTCTTCAAGAATGGTACCAGGCGTAATAACGCGGGTGACCTCTCGTTTGACCAGTCCCTGGGCCTGGGCCGGATCTTCTACCTGGTCGCAAATTGCGATCGCAAATCCTTTTTCCACTAATAGTGCGCAATAGCGATCTAGCGCATGATGAGGAATGCCTGCTAAAGGGACTTTACCGATAGCCTTGCCAGCATCTTTGCTGGTCAGGACGAGCTCTAGTTCACGGGCAATTGCGATCGCATCCTGAAAAAACGTCTCAAAAAAGTCCCCAACGCGATAGAGCAAAAGGGCATAAGGATAGGCATCCTTTACCTCAGCGTAGTGACGCATCATTGGCGTCAGGTCGTCGCGTTTGATCTCTTGATAGTCGGTGTACCGCACCGTATGTTTAAGCAACCGTTCTGGAATGCCAATGTCTTGGGGGGTATTACCAGAACGTTGGCTGTTGGTTTTAGATGCGGATGCGGTCATGGGGCCTTTGAACCGTTAGAACTCTGATTAATCTTATGATGCATGCTTAGATGCAATCTCTAAGATATCTAGGAAATCCACAAATCCATTGTTAGCGTTTAGAATCGTCTGACCAATGCTTACTAGCCCATGCTGACCGATATTCAGACGCGTAAGTTAACTAAGCTCTTTCATCTGTACGATGCCAATGACGATGGCGTACTGGTGCAGCAGGATTTTATTGCCTTGGCTCAGCGCCTGGCAAACCTGCGCCAGGAGGTGCAAGCTGCATCCCATCAAGAGCAAATTTTGACCCATTTCCAGCAGGACTGGGCCTGCCTGTGCGCAGCAGCAGATCAAAATTGTGATGCTCGGATTACCTTGAGGGAATGGTTAACCTATTACGAGCAGATTCTGAATGATATTAAGCAATATGCCAGTCGAGTGATTGCCCTAGTAACGTTGCTCTTTGCCGCTTTTGATCAGGATAACGATGGTCAGATTAGCGAACAGGAATGGATCAGTCTGCTGTCAGTGTTCAATGTGCTGCCAATCTATGCATCGTCCATATTTCTTAATCTAGATGTGAATCAGGATGGAGTTCTCAATCAGGATGAAGTGCTGACGTTGATTCATGATTTTTTCTATATAAATGAGCCCTCTGCTCCGGCCAACTTTATATTTGGTCCCTATTGAATCATCTGAAAAAGCAGGCACGAGTCTACTGAAACAGGTGGCCAGGCATATTATATAGCTGTGTATTTCTTAAACGCTCAGCCTTTGTATGGTTTCTCTAAGCACACCACCTGCTGATTTCAATACTCCACAATCATCGAATGCATCACTACCTCAGCTATCACCCGTCCCTTTAGGGTGGTCAACAGAAGATCGCATCGTGGCCCGTGCCCACTTAGTCGGTGAGCGCCTGATTGTGAAAACATTGGAAACCAAGGATGCGTTGTCTACCAACCCGTTGATTGTTAGGGCTGGGAAGTCCGGCTGTGCCGTACTGCTACGTTACGGTGTGGTTGTCGTATTTAATCTGAATGCTATCGAAGAAGCTGCATATTTAGAGTCGCTCAAGCCGTTAATCAAAGAACCATCGTCGGAAGATGTATTTGAGGATCTGCTGTTAGCATTTCATCCCACAGCGAAAGAACGGTTAGAGCAAGATACATTATGGCTGCGGGACTCTAGTGCAGAGCGTTTGCAAATTGTGGCAGAGGCCCTCGCAAAAAGCGTTGTCCTGGACTACTACGAGCAAAGGGTTTTTGATCTGTTTAATCAAATTAAGCCGTTTACAACAGCGATTCAAAACCCTAAAGAACGGGCACCAAAAGAGAAAGAGTTGCTACGCTACATCGGTGGAACGTTACTAATTCAGCAAAAAATGTTGGGCATTGTGGAGGTGGGTGATAAACCGGATCCGATTTGGGACTTCCCGGATTTAAACCGGCTCTATCTGCGTCTAGAGGACGAATATGAACTGCGGGAGCGACTTTTGATTCTGGAGCAAAAGCTCGCTTTGATTTCCCGTAGTGTAGAAACTGCGTTGAGCATATTGCAGCAGGGCAGCAGTCATCGAGTGGAATGGTACATTGTTATCCTGATTTTGGTGGAGATTCTGCTGTCGGTGTACGAAATTTGGCTGCAATAATCGGAGGTTTCTGATCATTGGAATGATTTAATCTAAACAACGTGGCCTTTGATGTACGTTTTTTAGAGCAGTTTATACTCTGTAAGTTAACCGCTCGTTGAGTGCAATTTTGAGAGTGCACATTATTCCAGCCCATCGCACTACGGAAAATATCAAATGGAACTTGTAGATTCAAGTAATTGCCTGAGTGTTGAAGGACGTACGGCTCTACCCATCACCATGACCTTGCGGCAGACAACTGTGCATTAGAGCTGAAAATTATCTAGATATCTAGACTCCTGTCAGGGGGAACACCATGGAATCTAAACCGTTGCCAGTGATCTTACGAAAGTTTGTCTTTCGAGACGAGCTATCACAAGACCATGAATCCCATGTGGATCAAGATATTGACGCAGGTCAAGATGCTTCCCAGGTCAGGCTTGTGCACATTGGGACCCCTGAACGTAAGCGGGCTTCCATTCCTGGCTATTTTGTGATGAGTAGCGCACCACCAAATATTGAAAATGCCAAAGCCATGCAAGAGTCAGAGATGCAGGCAGCGGCACGGGGTGTGAAGGAAATTGCCCGGCATCTCTACGATATCTGTTCTAAACAGGAGGGACCTGACCCTGAACTCATGATTTCTGTTCACGGATATAACAGTGGTCGCAGCTCTGTTCGAGATTGGTATAAGAATATTTTTCAATATATTAACCGATACGACACAGTGATTCCAGGGCAAGGCAACCAGGTCTTCATCGGCTATCGCTGGCCGTCAGAGAATATTGAGTTTCGGCGTTTAGGGGAAGCTTGCAAAGCGCTGCCTCCTTTACCGCGAGCCTTGATGTTTCTAGGGTTTGGTGGGGCGCTAATTCTGCTAATTGTAGAACTTATGGCCTGGGATAAAACGCTGGCGGGTCTGATACTAGTACCTCTATTGCTTTTGTTCTTAGGCCTATCCACCATAATTATTACACTGGTTATTTTGCGCATGGTGGTTTATTTTCGCGATCGCTACCGAGCTCACAACTTTGGAGTTCTGGATCTCGTTGAATTGCTGCGCCAAATTGACCGGGAATTAGTGAACTTAAAAGCTGCTGATATCAAGCGACAAAATCCCAACGAGCAATATCCTTGTGACAAAGCAGCCCAATTCTGGAAACAAACCCATCGTAAAATAAAACTCTCGTTTTTAGGACACAGCATGGGTGGTTTTGTGGTTACCAATGTGGTACGGATTTTATCCGATGTGTTTGATACGCGCTCCATTAGTAACAAACCTCCAGCCGATATTGGATCTGTTTTCCGGTTAGAGCGGCTGATTTTAACGTCTCCGGATATTCCGATTTTGACTATTGTGTCGAGCCGAGTAAATTTTCTCTCATCTTCTTTAAGACGATTTTCAGAGTCCTATTTATTCAGTAGTGAAGGCGATTTGGCGTTGCGGATTGCTTCGGCGACAGCTAATTACTTTACGTTTCCTAGTACGACAGAAGCAATGGGTTATCGTTTAGGGAATGTTTCGTTGAAAGCTGATCATAACAACTCTAAGGATTACGGCATTGTTAACTTGTCAGCTTTAGATGAATGTTTTTTCCCAGGTTCGTCTTTAGCGGATTCTATTGCTCGTAATCCTTACAAGATTATGGAGCATTTATTCCTTACCTATAACTGGTGTAAAAAAGATGGCTACAATACGTTAGCTAAAATATCGCAGGATTGTATCAAAGCTAGTCAATCTGAGACGATAAATAATTCTCCATCTCAAACGACTGCTCAAATTACGATTGCTGATTTCTTTACTTACTTTGACTGCACTGATTATAAAGACTTTACCTTCTCAGTAAAAGAAGATGCCACTAGTGAAGAGACAAAGGGGCTTCTGACCCGTGCTAACCGTAGAAAAGCTCTGAATTGGTGGGATTATCTAATGTTGATGGTGGATGGAGTGTTCGGAATACGAGATGTCCATGGAGGCTATTTCCAGGGACAGTTTACCCAATCAATGATCTATCGTATTGCATTCCTAGGCTTTCAAGGATATCTAAAAACATTGGATAACGATCCAAATATGGCCTTTGATCCTCATGTGGCGTTGAGTAAATTGCATTTGCAATGTCGTGCCTTGGGAATTCAGAGTTTTCTCTCTCCTATGCGCTACCGTGTGAATATTCAAGGAGCAAGTATTGCAGACAATAAGCAAGAACTGATCGCAGCCATTGATCAAGAGTCCACTGAAGTCTTGCAGTCGGATAATATGTTGGAATCTCTTCAAAATCAGGGTTTTGAAGTCATCGTGAAATAATTCAATCACTGCTCAGGTGAAGCATACAGGTCTTGTACGGTAAAGTAGTCGTCGAACTTTACAGTCTCGTAGTTTTAGGAGAGACGTTAACAACTATTTTGCAGAACCCATGGTTGATGCTTCCTCATGGGTGATTGCTGACCATTGGTTGGGCAAGGGGGCAAATATTTTTTAGATACGGTGTCTGCAAAAAGGGCTGCTCATATGAGCAGCCCTTTTTGCCGTTCACTTGATTTTTGCTAATTTCTTAGCCACCAACGCGAATCAGTTCTACATCAAAGATGAGTGTGGCATTGGGGGGAATAACACCCCCTGCGCCACGGGCACCGTAACCTAGTTCGGGGGGAATGACTAGCTTACGACGACCGCCCACACGCATAGTAGCAACACCTTCATCCCAACCTTTGATTACCTGGCCAACACCGATGGTAAAGGAGAAAGGACGGTTGCGATTGCGACTACTGTCAAACTTTTCACCGTTTTCTAAAGTACCAGTGTAATGCACTGTCACGGCTTGACCTTGTGTAGGTAGAGCTCCAGTACCGACCTCAAGGTCTTCGTACATTAGGCCGGAGTCCGTAGTTGTCATATTTTCGGCCATATCGGTCGTAGGTTCCTCGGTTGTTTCTTCGGTGGGTGGGTCAGGTTCTGCTTGGGCGACAAGCGTAGACGTGACAGAATCGGTCGTGCCTATGTCTACGGTCAAGTTACCGGCAACAGCTTCACTTCCTCGTAGCTGAGTAGCTAGTGCAACTACACAGCAAATGGTGAAAACCCCCAGGCTAATAAAAACTTCTTTCACAGTTCGTTCTCCCAGTGCGATAGCGCAAGAGCTGATGCATCAGCTCGTAACCTGCATCCAAATTGTACGTTACGATTCCTAAAAATTAGGTAGGACTCATGTCACATTTAGTGCCGGTACAGGTAATAGATTACTAGGCTCTAACGCCATTGTTTATTTTCTAAATCTCTAAGTTGGCGCTCCAGGCGATCTAAGCGGCCCCGCAGTTCATCCATTTCCGTCTGGCGTGGCACACCCAAGTCTTGCATGATATTACGAATCTGACGCTGGAGTTGTTCATCGATAGCGGCCTGGTCGATGTTGAATTGAGACATGAAGTCATCGACGAATCCGCGGGCTTGTTCTGGATTAAGCTTGCCATCTTTGACCCAATCTTCAGTCACCTGCCGTAGCTGTTCAGCAACGAGTGATGTAGTGCCAATGCCCAACATTAGAAGTTGCCGAAATAGATTGGATGAGTCCATAGCTTAACTCTAGGTGATGGATGATGAGACTTATCGAACCGGCAGTCGTAGGAAACTTGTAGGAAACCCCGAAATGTAACCCACACCTTCTACAGTTTTGGATGCGCTGTCGGCTTAGATAAACTTATTCTGGCAAACTATTGACGTATTCGACGGGCGGTTAACCGTATGGTTCAGAGAGTTCTATGGTGTTTAATGGCTGTCTGGACGGTGATTGTCTGGGCCAGTACTCCCGTCCATGCTGAAGCGACCCTTAATCCTCAGCCGTCTATGGTGATTGAATGGCTAAAATTCAGAGTAGAGCCTGCTCAGCGTGGTCGTTATCTAGAAATTGACGAGGAAATTTGGACCACAGCTCTCGAGTCCTATCCCGGTTTTTTAGATAAGACCACTTGGCTAGACCCGAACCACGATGATGAAGTAATTTTTGTCATTGCTTGGGCTACTCGTGAGCAATGGAAATCAATTCCTGAAGAGGAGCTAGAACAAATCAATCAGCGCTTTGATGCGGCCCTGGGCATTGACTATGATCTAATGGAATCTAAAGAATTTATCGTTCCAGGTCCAAAGGCTCCGTAGTTTAGAGCAAACGCATATGCCCAGCTGTCCTCGATGTCATCAGTCCGTATTCATTAATGCAGTCACTTGCTCTAACTGTGGGTTAGAGCTGAAAGCCCATGGACATCCTGGCATTGACCTGCATCGTTCTGAGGGTGGCACTTATCTGTGTGATACCTGTGTGTATCATCAAGATGATAGCTGCACGTTTCCACAGCGGCCTCAAGCCACTACATGCACCCTGTATGTAGACACTGCTCAAAAGCCAGTGCCCGAAGCTTCGAAGATCTATACAATTCCGTGGTGGCGTAAATATTCCGGGTGGCTAATGCTGGCAGCGCTGATTCTAATCAGTGTTGTGTTGGTAGTTATTTAAAAAATTAGAGACGTTCTATGGAGCGTCTCTACAAAATTAAACTTAATTTTAACGGGCCTGACGGGATTCGAACCCGCAACTTCCGCCGTGACAGGGCGGTGCTCTAACCAATTGAACTACAGGCCCTTACGAGCGATCTCTATTTTGCTTAGTTATGGGTACTTTGTCAAACAGTTAGTGCAACTTTTTTAGGCAGTGGGGATTATCCGGCTTCTGCGTTGTCTTTCCAAATAGGGACCCTATAGCTAAATAGGGTCCCTACAGAGATTATCCGGCTTCTGCGTTGTCTTTCCAAATAGGGGCTGCAAAGTTAGCGAGCCACTGTTTGACCCAAAATGTGGCCCGGCAGTCGTCTTCGTTATACTTCAAAATATCATTGAGATATTGTTCATTCTGGCTCGATAGCCAATTGTCATACCAGCAGATAGATTGGGCTCCATTTGCACTGCTGTCTCGCCATTCAAAGCCAATCCAGCGGGCAATGTGCTTAAGGGCATAGCTTTCGATCGGTAAGGTGACGGAATCGACGATGCGTTTATGGATATCGACAAATCGGCTAAGCAGTTCATCGATATCGATAATGCTGCCATATCGTTCGGCTAGGCGTCTTACGGTCTGGGCTTCATAGGGACAAAAATGGTAGATCGGCGAGTCTGGATAGTGGGCAATCACATGTTGAAATTGATGCCAGGCACTAGCTTCGCCCTCAGGCTCTCGGGCTACGAGTGGGATAAAGGTTTCGTTATGGGTTTGGGTGTCGACAACCAAAATCCCGTGGAGATAAACCAGGTCTTTGTCGGGGGCGGCTTCAATGTCGAAATATAGTTCGATGGGGGCACTGGGCAATTCCTGGGGAGACAGAGTGAAGTTATTGTTGGCGTCGGTACGTGAGATCGCAGCTCCCGAAAGTTTTGCCTGGGCCTGATGCACTAGTTTTTCTGCCACTTTCAACTCAAAACCTGAGGCCTGAGCCAACGTGGCGGGCTGGTTTCGTGCCAGGGTTTCAACCGTTGTGAGTCCAAGCTTTTCTAAATGGCGATAGCGGTTGAGGGTGACCCCAGGCAGGAGAGACAAATGATTTTGTTGCTGGGCGACTTCATAACAATGATTGAGCCACACGCACATGTCACATCGACTCCGGCTGATAAAAACATCCGGTGTCTCCCCTGATGTCAATACAGTTTCACAGGTGTCTAGAAGCTCCAGAAGCGTTGGCCATTGTTTCTCAAGATCGATAACGTAATGACGTTCTTTAAGGCGTAGATGGGCCTCTGCTGGAACGACTCCTTGCCAGGCTGCCAATACATAGGCATGGAAGGCGGCTGTCAGCTGATATTCTTGCTTAGGCTTTTTACCTAACTTGATGTCTAAGGGAACGTAGTACCAATTGCCCAGCCATGAAACACCTGGTTGTTTAATCCAAAGATCTGGCTGGCTAACATAGCCAATGGAGCCATCTGCATTGATGGCGGCTACAGTTCCTCGAAAAATATGTTCCACCCCTTGCTGCATTAGGGTAAATGTTTCCTGGGCTGTAGCAGCAACATTACCTGCATGGCGAGGGGGGCGATTAACGGGGTGAAAGTCTGCTAAGACAGTTTGTCGATGGACGGCACTATCGCTTTTCAGCTTGACTAGATAATCGCTGGGCTCTGATTGTAGGTCTGCATCGCCATAGGCATCCAAATATGCCCGCCGTTGACAGCGCAGAAAGGTAAAAAGTGTACTGTCCTGAATAATTTGATCTGGTTTCGTTTGCTCAAGTGACCAGGAGGATGCAGTTGATGTCCACTGAAGAGTAGATGCTGGTGTAGCGGAACCAGCATCCTGACTTGGCGGCATAGGTAACCTAGCAACCAAAATCCTCCCAAGCCTGTCGGCAAGACGCAACCAAAAGTATTGAAATCATCAAAGCAATAGAGCGTACTCTTTGGCAGAGGCAGAGCGTTTGCGACTAATGTAACGCAGCATTTGCTTATTGTAGTAACACGCTGGAGCGGAAATCGCAATAATGGTACGGGGAAAGAATTTTGTAGGCAGTGACGAGTTCTTAGTTATAAATTTTGAGTTTTGAATTCCGTGCTCGATATTGGCACCGGCATGAACTCAAAACTAAGAACCCCAAAGTGTAATTAGACTCCAACTTTTGGGTGTGCAGACGTTGCATGTAATGTCACTCCAGCAGCACTGTCGGCTTACGCTGAAAATAATCCTGTGCTAATGCGCTTTAATCCCCGTGTCACCACATCGGAATAGCGTAGTTTCCCTAGGAAGACATCGCCCATGATCTGCGTGCCTTTGGGTTGTTTGACGCCAACGCGATAGCCAACGTTAGGTGCCAAATAAAATGCCTTAGCCAGACGAGCGGCCCAACGCATTTCATTGCCCCATTCATCAATCATGGTTTGGGTATAGTTAGCCAGAGCCTGTTCGTTGCCGCTGAGGGCGCTGTGAACTGCTTCAGAGGCCTTGAGGCCACTAAAGATAGAGGGCCGAATACCCTCGGCAGTAAATGGATCTACCACGCAAGCGGCTTCCCCAGCTAATACAGCTTGGGTGGTATGCAGTGTCTGATCACCATCCCAAAGAAAAATAGGATGTCCATGTTTGGTTTCCTCATCGATCTCCACTCCAAATTGTTTGGAGTAGTCGGCGAGAGGCTGCACTAGATCACGAGATTTGCGTTTAGCTGAGACAAATGCTCCACTACCTAAGGAATAGCCATCTGCCTTCGGAAAATTCCAGACATAGCCATTTTTAAGTAGGCCAAATTCAAAATGGACGATGTGGCCATCGTGAACTGGCAGTCGAGGCTCCGTTTCAATCGCCCCGGCCATAACCGTTTTGCGTTGCTTAAAGCCCAGCCATTTTGCCATTGGACCTTTAGCACCGTCTGCGGCGATGAGATATCGCCCTACCACTGGCTCAGCAGATGTACTGATATGCCAGCAACCATCCTTAAACTCGATGCCTGTGGCTTTGGTGGCTTCCTGTAGAACAGCTCCCTGCTTTTGGGCCTGCTGCACCATGTAATGGTCAAACTCGTCGCGGCGCACCATCCAAATGGGTTCCGATAGTTCAGAAATGACTTCATCTTCCATGTTGTAGGTGTAGCGAACCTGGGTGACTTTTTGCGAAATCACTGGTTCAAAGTCATAATCAAACCATTCAGCTACCTTGGGGCAAACGCCACCGCCGCAGGGTTTGTAACGAGGCAGTTTGCTTTTTTCTAATATCAGTACAGAATGGCCATTTTTTGCTAGATGGTAGGCTGCTGTGGCACCAGCTGGGCCACCGCCTACAACGACGCAATCGTAGAAAGATGCCATAAATTCAATTAAATTTGATGGGTTAGTATGTGGTGTAGTTTACCCAGACTAGAGCGTTGCGCAATGGTTGATTACGATGGCGGTGCTTTTCGATCGAGTTGGGCGGCGGCAGCGATCGCACCCTTTTCCTTAGCCCGCTGAGCATAGGGTTGTAGTGTAGCGGCCTCACATCCCGTCAAAATGCTGAGATTTTCAAGGCTAATACCCCGCATAAGCATTTCCACACACCAAGTTTGTCGCGCTTGAATCAGTTTAGGCATTTCCACAACCATATTCAGGCCTTGCCACCAAAATTCCCAGCGTTCTTGCAGCTCTGTCACGGTCATAGGGTTGCCCGCTTCATCAATAAACATGGCGCTGGCATCGTCTTTGCGGTTTTTGAGCCATTTGGTCAGGGGATTGCTGGTGTAAGAACCGTAGCGTTTACCTAAAATCCATTGGTTAACCGTGACCTGGCGAGGGCCGTTGGTCCCCGTCACCTGCAAAATGTGTTGGGATTTATCGCAAATTTGGTGCGAGCGCTGCAATCGAGTAATTTCTATCGGTAGGAGCCCGGCACCGAAGAGAAGAAGTGCGATCGCATGATCCTGGAACCCAATACTTCGAGTCTGCTTCATCAACTGATGTACCCAGCTGGTGGGCAAATCAACCACTAGGGCTGGTGCTGACTCAGAGACAGTTGCCATTGACTCGTTGTGTGGAGTGCTAATTAATTTAGTCAAACACTCCAAAAAATGACTTCGATCCTCCCAGAGAGAATCTCCGCTAGTGGTTTCAATCACCGTGTAGCCCACTAAAGCAGCACCGATCAACCGGGTGAGTTCTGCTGCTGGGAGAGATGATGTATCCAACATTTGCCCTAGATGGTTAGCAATGGCTTGTTGAATTTCCCCCAGCCTTAGCTGTAAAGCGGCGCGATGTTCAGGTGGATACTGGTCAGACTCACCAATAAGAGAGCGTACAAAGTTGGGATATCGCTCCAGTAGCTGTAGGTGTTCATCCAAATAAAGCTGCAGGACATCCGGTGAATATTCGCCGTGGAGCGGGGGCTGGGCATTTAATGCAGGTGACTCTTGCAAGATGGCCAGGAGCAGACCGTACTTATTGCCAAAATTGCGAAATAAGGTAGCCTCATTCACCTCAGCCATATTGGCTATCTGTCGAGTTGTCGTGTGGCTAATGCCTTGAGACAAGAAAAGTTCAAACGCTGCCTGAGTGAGTCGATGGCGAGTTGAAGTCGGAGACATGGACGACTTGCAAGTGCTACTTGCAACTTAAAGGAATCATTGCTACTCTAAGTTTAATGCAAGCGATACTTGCAAAGTGTTCAGAGAGTAGCGGCTGTCAGCTGAAACCCTCTAAGAATTTGCCAATATCAACGACAGTGAGGACTGTATGACTGCACAATTAACCCAACCGCGGCTGGATCCTCAACCTGAGGTTAAACGCCCACCTATGGATTGGGTCACGTTTGGTTTCTTTGCCGTATTTCACGGTGTTGCCCTGCTGGCACCCTGGTTTTTCTCCTGGTCTGCACTGGGTGTCGCCATTTTATTGCACTGGTTATGTGGCGGTGTAGGCATTTGCCTGGGTTTCCATCGATTGCTGAGCCATCGTAGCTTTCAGGTGCCTCGCTGGTTGGAATACCCCATCGCTGTGCTAGGAACACTGGCAATGGAAGGGGGCCCTATCTTTTGGGTCAGCGGTCACCGTAAACACCATGCGTTTACAGAAGATGTGCATAAAGACCCTTATTCAGCCAAGCGCGGCTTTTGGTGGAGTCATATGCTTTGGATTCTGTATCCCCACCGTGAAAACTTTGATAAAAATTACTACGGTAAGTATGCGCCTGACCTCATGCGTCAGCCATTCTACCGCTTTTTGAATAACTATTTTCTATTATTTCAAGTGCTGCTTGCACTATTGCTCTACGCTATTGGCGGCTGGTCCTTTGTTATCTACGGTGTTTTTGTCCGAGCAGTCTGTTTGTGGCATGCAACTTGGCTAGTTAATTCTGCTACCCATACTTGGGGCTATCGTACATTTCATACAGATGATAATGCTCGTAATCTATGGTGGGTGTCTCTAGTCACCTACGGTGAAGGCTGGCACAATAATCACCACACCTATCCTCGTGCTGCTCAGACCGGCTGGAAATGGTGGGAGATCGATGTTACCTGGTACACCATTCTGCTGTTTGAGCGTCTGGGCTGGGCTAAGAAAGTGAAGCGTATTCCAGCGACACATCGTTAGGTAAGTTCAAAACTAGAGCATCAAATAGCAAAGAGGTATAGCTCCAGAGAAAACGAAGGGCTATACCTCTTTTAGCGTCTATCGTTTTAATGCCTTGATCCCTATACATGAATCCCCTACAGGCGAGATACTGGATTAGTTCTAAGTTTTGCGTGAGAGAGGCCTCGATTAAGTGCCAGGATTCAGAGCTGATTGTCAAGACCTCCAACCCACTCAAAACCTAGAACCAAGAACTAAGAACTCTCTATCCCCGTGGCTTACTACATCTCACCCCGTTTTCTTAACGCTTTGGCAGTTCACATTACTAAGAACTTTTTGGAGTTACCCCAGGTGAAGCTGCCGCTGATTTTCGGTATCCATGGCCGCAAAGGGGAGGGTAAAACCTTTCAGTGTGAGCTGGTGTACAAGCGTATGGGAGTGAATGTAGTTCATGTTTCTGGTGGCGAACTAGAGAGCCCAGATGCGGGAGACCCAGCTCGTTTAATTCGTTTGCGCTACCGCGAAGCCGCTGAGCTGGTCAAAATTCGCGGCGAAATGGCCGTGCTGATGATCAATGACCTGGATGCTGGAGCTGGTCGCTTTGATGGCATGACTCAGTACACCGTGAATACGCAACTGGTGAATAACACCCTGATGAATATTGCGGATAATCCGACCAATGTGCAGCTGCCGGGTAGCTATGACGAAACGCCGCTACCGCGTATTCCGATTGTGGTGACGGGTAATGACTTTGCCACGCTCTATGCTCCCTTAGTTCGCGATGGGCGCATGCAGAAATTTTACTGGGAGCCGAACCGAGACGATCGTTTGGGAATTGTGGGAGGAATCTTTGCACCCGATGGTCTAAGTCGTAATGATATTGAGACCCTGGTGGATACGTTTCCGAACCAGGCAATTGATTTCTATGGGGCACTGCGATCGCAAATCTACGATGAGCAAATCATTGATTTTATTCATCGTGTAGGGGTGGAAAATGTTTCTCGTAATGTGGTGAATACGAAAACTCCCCCCAGCTTCAAAAAGCCTGATTTCCGTATTGGCCATCTGATTGAAGTGGGTCAGCGTTTGGTCCGCGAACAGCGTCGCCTTCAGGAAATGGGATTAGTGCAGGAATATAACCAGGCTCTGAACAAGGTCGGGGAGAATCGCAGCAACGGCAACGGTAACTACTATCGTGCTTATCAGCCTGCGCCCTCGGTGCCGTTACAGCCGGTAGAAGAACCTAACGGTGCTTCACACAACACTCCTGCTACACCCCAGTCGCAGTCAGTGGTTGCTGCTAGTTCTCTGCCTGATGAGGTGCAGCAGAATGTGCGTAATCTAATGACTCAGGGCTATCAGGTCGGCATGGAATATGTGGATAAGCGTCGCTTTCGGACCAATGCTTGGCAGAGTTGCCCGGTGATTAATGGTGGTAGTGAAGGACAGGCACTTCAGGCAATTGCACAGTGCTTAGTTGATCATGGCCAGGATTATGTGCGTTTGATTGGTATTGATCCCAACAGTAAGCGACGAGTGTTAGAGCGAATTATTCATCGACCCTAAAGGGACTTAGGAGGGAATGCCAGCGCTAAGGGATATACATGAACATCAATACCCACTCGGACTTGGTATCACTAACAATAATCTCTGTTTTGTTTTCTGTTGTTGTTACATTTACTCAAGAGATTGTTGTATTTTAGATAAAGCTCCTAGCCTCAACAAGTGCAGCAGCCGTTGCATTGCTTCAAACAACTGGTGTAGGCCGTAAAGGAAAGATATTTTAAAAAATCTCATTGCTCGCTAAAGACGGCATCTGTGAGATTTAGAGAGAGAAACACTATTTATGGATAAACTAAAGCTTACTACCTTGACTAAGATGTCTAACTGGTAAGAACTTCTGTTCCTGTAAGCTCTTCACTATCAAGATTATAATGATTGTCCTCAACCCAACGGAGAACGTTTTTGGCAAGTCGGCTTTTGCTTTTAATTGCTCTGATAGCACCAGTCAGGTCCAGTTGTTGCGCAGTTTCCGGATGCTCTAAATCAAATAAACCAGTATTGACCAGATCTATCCGATTAAATTCGTCTTCTAGATTTGTAAAAATTTCTAAGAAGTGTAGGGCAGTCTCTAACTCGGGTGGATCGAGAATTGGGCAATCTGGGCCAGCTAAAAAAGTATTCACAAGGTACCTGAAAACTGCATAGACGATTTGGGCCTTTCTGCTAAGGGGCTACGCAGATTGTTTTTAAAACAAGATACCCAGGATGAGGGAGAAGCTTTACCCTCATTTAAAGCCTAGCACCTATTGTATTACTTGGCTTCCGGGTAGGTCGTTATATCAAGTACCCGTGTTTGATCGGTTAATACTCAACAATTACAGGGGTATGATCGCTAGGTTTTTCCAGCTTGCGTGGTTCGACATCAATCCAGCAGCGTTTGGCTTGCTTATACAGTTCAGGCGATAAGTAATGGTGGTCAATGCGCCATCCCAGATTGCGCCTGAACGAAGCAGCTCGATAATCCCACCAGCTGAAGTGACCACCTTCATCGGTAAATTTACGAAAAGCGTCCGCTAATCCTACGGTGAGCAGGTCTTGTAGAGTTTTACGCTCTAATGGAGAAGACATGATGTGCTTATCCCGCTTCTCATCGGTATAAATATCCTTGTTTTCTAGGGCGATATTGAAGTCACCACAGACATTGAGCTTGGCAGTTTCCTCAAGAGTTTTGGTCAGATACAGTTTGAGTAAAGCGAGCCAACGCATCTTATAGTCATACTTTGCACTACCGATGGAAGATCCATTGGGCACATATAAGTTAAGAATGCGCACGCCATCTAACACAGCACTAATAACTCGTTTTTGATCGTCCAGATGGCCAACGGTATCCTCATCAAGGATTGCTCCAAATCCCATGCGCACATCGTCTAAGGGCGTTTTACTGATGAGGGCTACACCGTTATAGGCTTTTTGTCCGTATATGTAAGTGTGATAGTTAAGTTCCTCAAAGGGGGTTTTGGGAAAGTCAGCATCAACGACTTTTGTCTCTTGGAGACACAGCACATCTACGTCTGAATTTGCCTTGAGCCAATCAGTGACATGGCCAAGACGAGTGCGAACAGAGTTAACGTTCCAAGAAGCGACTTGCATTCGATTCGGTTTCAGCAGAGACAACGCTATCCAGCTCCGTCATTGGGTAGGGGCTCCCCTTGGGGGTGGCCGATACATCAGATGTCGTCTGAATTAGCTCTCGTATTTTAGTATTGGGCAGCGTTGATAGAGCAACCGATGCTGTAGACGTCATTTGTAGCGTTGCTTCAGTAATCTCAAAGTCCTTGAACAGTGAAGTTTGGAGGCGATTCAACAAGACATCGCGTCGACCAGCACTAGCCGTATTTACAGTGAGGTTTGCCGTCAAATGAATTTGACCCGGTGCGATGGTCCAAACCTTAAGCTGCTCTACTTTGGTGATGTCTTTAAAGATAAGCAAATTTTGCTCAATCTCTTGCAGACTAATGTTGTTGGGTGTTTGCTCTAGCAAAATGCTGAGGCTCTGGCGGATCAGTGGGATCGCTCCGGCAAAGATGAGCAGCGCGATCGCAATGCTTACCAACCCATCTGTCCATTGCCACCCAAACCACTGCACAACTGCCGCTACACATAACACCCCCAAACAGCTGAGTGCATCGGCCAGGGTATGTAGAAATGCCCCCCGCAAATTCAAATCATCATCAGTGTGGCGATGGAGTAAAACGGCGTTGATGCCATGAACACCTAAACCTCCTAACGCCGTCAGCGCCATGGGTTTTGTTAAAATCTCACTGGGCGGTGTCTGTAGTTGCGCAATGGATTCTTGGCCAATCCAACCTGCAATTAATAAAAGACCAATGCCATTCACCAGGGCGGCTAAGATTTCCACGCGACGGTAACCAAAAGGCGCATGGGATGACGTGGGCCAGCGGGCGATCCAGGCAGCGAGTAGGGTCATTGCGATCGCAAACACGTCAGCAATCATATGGCCTGCATCTGCCACCAGCGATAAACTGTGGCTGTGGTGACTCACCCGCAGTTCCACCGCTGAAAAAATTGCCACCATCACGAGGGCAATGGCCAATACTCTAAGTTTCTCTGGCGACGTCTCTGCGGGGCAGTCGCAAGCCCCAAAACCATGATTATGCATACTTGATATTGGTCACATTGCTTATGCCAAAGCGTGTCTGATGAAAGCGTTTTGTTGTCCCGCCAATGTGACACGCAAACATCCTGATGCATCAGGGTGTTTACTATATGAGGGTGCCACACCTAACCAAAACCAACAATTAACCTTGTGACAATATGCCCGACCAACCCCTCCAAGGCGATGCTCTGATCAAGGAAACTAATCGCCGCATTCGTCTTGCTAAAAAACTTTGGGATGCTCACAATAATGCCGCCTGTCGTCGTGAGCGGGAGCGCGCCTTAAAGTTGTATAGCCAACTTACTAAGGTGCAGAAGGAAAAAGTGCCACAGCAACTACGAGTCTGGTTGCGATATCGCAGCGAAAAATATTTTGGTGCTCATCGGACGCCGCCGGGGAGTAAGCATCGGTCATCAAGGCGGCGAAAATAGTGGATGGGAGAGTTAAGCGTTGCGTTTTGCTTTCTCGGTCGGATCTGTCCAATGCTCTAACCATGTAAATCCTTGGGAGAACATCAGGTTTAATGCCAAATAGGTCAGACCAACAGCTGTATAAATTTCAAATGCGCGAAAGTTGGTGGCTACAGTCAGCTGACCGCGACGAAAGAGTTCTTCCAAGCCAATAACAGCGACCAAGCTCGTGTCCTTGAGTAATGTGGTGAACTCATTCCCTAAAGGTGGGATCATGCGTCGCAGGGCTTGGGGTAAAACAATGTAGCGTAGGGTTTGAATCGCATCTAGACCCATGGATGAAGCTGCTTCCCACTGCCCGCGATCAATTGATTGAATGCCACCTCGGACAATTTCAGCTACATAGGCCGCTGAATTCAGGCTCAGGGCAAGAACGCCAGCGGACCACCGGTCAAAGGTAAAGCTTAATCCCAGGCTTTTGAAGAGTGCTGGAAAGCCAAAGTAAATCCAGAAGATTTGGACCAGCAGCGGTGTGCCTCGAAAAAATTCAATGTAAGCACGGGTGGCCAAACGTATGGGCCAGAACTTGGAGAGTCTGGCGGTGCCGAGCAATGTGCCACCAATAAAGCCAAAGAAGATGGCTAGGGCTGTCAACTGTATGGTCGTTAAGGCACCCCGCAGTAGGGCGGGCAGAGCATTAATAATATATTCCACGTCGATAGGTTCCCTTGTGAGGACCTGTTAAGGAGTAGTGCTAGGACCTGAATATTGGGGTAAGGCTAAGATTCTTGCTCAAATTCCATGGAAGATCCGTGTCTTCCATGGAATTTTAAGGTTCAAGGTCTCCTCTAAAAGCCAGCTTCCGGTAAGGTGCCGACAGGAGTGGTGCCAAACCACTTTTCATAGAGGGCATCATAGGTGCCGTTTTCAATCAGTTCGGCTAAGGCTGTATTTAAAGCCTCAAGGTTTGGCGAATCTTTGGGCATCGCGATGCCATAGAATTCTTCGGTTATCAATTCACCTACAACCTTGACGCCGCCAATATTGCCAGTCGCGATCGCATCCAACGTTACCGGCGCATCGTTAATCACAGCATCAGCATTGCCATTAGAGAGTTCTTGTAGTGCTAATGGCGCTGAATCAAAGGTGCTGATTTTAGCATCCTTAATCGTACCGGCCATCTCTGCACCTGTAGTACCCAGCTGTACAGCGATGGTTTTTCCTTCTAGACTCTCGAATGATGTGGTTTCAGTATCATCTTCAGCTACTGCGATCGCTAGACCAGCTCGGAAGTAGGGGCGAGAGAAGTCCACTGTCTGAGCCCGTTCTTCAGTAATGGTCATGCCGCTAATGGCTGCTTCGATGGTGCCAGCCTGTAGAGCGGGAATTAGACCATCAAAGGGTAAGCTTTCAAACTGAACTTCGACACCAGCCTGCTCACCAATGGCCTTCATCAAGTCAATATCAAACCCTACAAGTTCACCGCTGTCATCCTGAGACTCAAACGGAGGGAAGGCGGGCTCAGTACCCACTAGCCATAGACCAGCAGCAGCATCGCCACCATCAGCGCTGGGGGTTGTGGAGACATCACCACCACCGCCGCAGGCCGCCAGTACGACAGCTGCTCCCAGACTTAAACACGCGTTTCTTATGAATTGAGACCGTTTCATAATGCTTAATCGGCTCCTTATTGTTATGACGTCACTGATCTACCGCAGAAGATAAGACGCTAGGGCTGAATCACCCTGATATCTGACTCGAACGTGTAGTTTAAACTACCAGGAATTAAAAAACGGTGTTGTTTGTAGCGTCATGGTTGCTTACGTTTCTTTACCTTCTTAGGTTTTTTGCTGCGCCGAGCTGCTGCCTGAGCTTTCTCTATCCAGTTCAAAAGTTCTACTGGTTCTTCTAAGACTGTTTTGGGTAGCTGATAGTAGGACATTTGAATGGTTTTACCGTGGCGTTCATAGTGAAACGGCCCCATGTCGGCTTCTAGATAGTCGACTAAATTGTCATCATCAACTTTGAAATAGAGCGTTTCATAAGCAATCAGAGCAAACATGATCCCGTCTGCGTAGAGACCATAGCCACCAAACATAGAGCGGGCAGTAACAGGTGCCACCTGATTCAATTGGTGAACAATTCTATCTTTGAAAGCCATGGTTTCTGGAGATGGCATGGAGTATTCCCGAGCAATAAAACCTCTTACCTGTCCGACGATGATACGTAATTTCTGCGGGTAAGTGATTACTGTTAAACATTCATGACTTAAAAAACATTGTGATTCGTAGCGTCAGCACAATGTCAGCGGTATGATGCCTTTCAAGATGTTACTGATAGGTGTGTTGTGACAGAAGCCGCAATTTATTTTGCAAACCTGCAGAAGAGCTATGGCGACCTATCGGTGCTGCGAGGTATTAATGGCCAAATTGAACGTGGTGAAGTTGTTGCCATCATTGGTTCTTCGGGATGTGGTAAAAGCACGCTACTACGCTGTTTTAATCGCTTAGAAACCATCAGTGGTGGTCAGTTGGTTGTAGATAATATTAATTTATCAGCCCCTAATCTGAGTGCTAAGGCGTTACAGCAGTTGCGAGCAAAAGTAGGGATGGTTTTTCAGCAGTTCAACCTTTATCCTCACATGAGTGTTTTGGACAATCTGACGCTGTCCCCCCGTAAGGTGCTTCGGCTTTCTACTAAGGAAGCGGAAGAGCGAGCACACGTCTATTTAAATAAAGTTGGTTTAGCTGAAAAGGCCTCAGCTTATCCTGATCAGCTTTCAGGTGGACAAAAACAACGCGTTGCGATCGCGCGTTCCCTCTGTATGCAACCTGACATTTTGCTATTTGATGAACCGACAAGCGCTCTAGATCCTGAACTGGTGGGCGAAGTGCTTCAGGTGATGCGCACCCTGGCTGAAGATGGTATGACCATGGCCGTAGTGACCCATGAAATGCAGTTCGCTCGGGAAGTCGCGAGTCGTGTCCTATTTCTCAATCAAGGTGTAGTCGAAGAAACTGGTGCTCCTCGAGACGTGTTGCAGAACCCTCAGAGTGAGCGTTTACAGACATTTCTCAGTCGTATGAATGGGATAACAGTTTAGGTCAAAACTAGGTCAAAGCCTTTTAGACAAAACCTCGATCAACAAATTCACAGCCCCGCTGATAAATTGTCTGGGCATAATCTGTCCACTGCCCTTGACCCCAGTACCGGAAGCAGCTGGTTTGTAGAATTAGGTTGTGCAGGAGTGCCTGGCGATAGTTGGCATTTAATGCTAAGTAGGCTTGCTTGCTTGCTGGCACTGCAGCAATGGCCTGGTGAAAGCTAGCACTTAGGCGTTCTATGGGGTCAATGACATTGGCATATCCATCGACCCAACTGCGGTCGTTAGTCCATGAGCCTCCTGTAAATCTAGTGTTTTGCTCCGCTAGATTTGAGATCGCATCACCCACCTGTTCTGGTGTAATGTTGCCATCCAGAGCCTGCCACAGTTTATGTTGATCTTTCGCCTGACAGTTAGGAAAATCACTTTCTGTGATTCCGGCTGCCGCTAACAGTTCCAGATACTCGGTACCGTTAATTCCGGTAACTGTGTGCTCATGGCGAGATTCATGCCAGGCTCGTTTAAAGGCTCCTGGAAATTCATTCATCATGACGCCACCATTTTCACCGTCAGAGATTTGGCTCACTAGAGGCGGGATTGACTTATTTCCAAGGGGCATCTTACCTAAAGTCTTGGCTTCGTAGTACGGCTGCATTTGACCAATCAACTTAGTATCAGAACCTTGGGTTTTGATTAAGGCTGTGATCGACACTGTGTCGCCATGACTGTTGCGAGCCACCAAACGATGAGGCAGATGTGGTTGCTGAATTCCCTCACCTGTCAGTATTTCCACGGTATGCTCTTGGACCATGACCCAGCGATAACCTGTCTCTTTGAGAGTTTTAACCAACGTGTACAGAGCATCGGGATGATTCGGCAGTTGCATTTCAGGTAATGAGAATCCTCGAACTCGCTTGAGTGCTTCTAATCCAAAAATGCTGGCAAACTGGTGCTGCCAAGCTCGAATATGTAACTTGATATCGGGTAGTGGCGTGGCAGCGGCAACGGCATGTCCCCAAAATGTACCTAACCATTCCACATGGGTTTGGTACCGAGGATCGCAGGTGATCCCTCTGAGCTTATCGAGAATGTCGTCACGCCCCATTTGCTGGAGGCCCCACAGCAAATTCCCTGAATAGTCCAGCATGACCCGTGGGTTGCAACCCTGACTCACAAGCTCAGGGATAAAATCACCCATGCGGGCATAGCAATAGGCAAATGGTCCAGCATTATGATTGTCACCTTCATAGTGGTGTTCAAACATATATTGCAAATGGCCGATAAGCTTGCCCGCTGGCCCCGCTGGGATCGTCGGCTGGTGCATGTGAAGTGCGATCGCAAACCCTGCCGATAGGCTGTTGAGATCGAGATTACTGCGTTCCAGAAAAACTGGCTCGTCGAAACTACTCAACTCCTCAATAGATGACTCCCAGCCACAAAGCATAGGGAGTGTTTGATCATAGGTAGCTGGGGGAGATACAGCAGCAGACATATACTTGGAGAGTATTAAAAGGTGGATTATTTTCTATCCCTAGTGTCCCAGGTACGGGCTTTAAAATAAACCACCCTTATAGAAAAGATAACCCTAGATTAACTCTCCCACTAAACTCTTTGGTTACCTATTCATGAACTCCACGTTCGAATGAAACCGCCAACTCATCTTCTAACCAATTTAGGATTTGCAATCGTTCTCCCTGAGTGAGATACAGATGGCCCGTATGACGTAGGCGATCGTTGACGTCTTCTATATCTGAAGGTGTCATCAACCCAACTATGGCTCCTATATTATAAAGAGCATCATCTCGTTCCTCTTGAGTGTGACAACCGTAGCGATATCTTGAGATTTGCCGACTAATATATTTGAATGCCTGGGGGTCGGTAGATTCTAACCGCTGCTTGCGTTCATCAGAAATTGGTTCACCAGCAACCATGGCAGCATAGTCGGTGTCTAATATATCCAACTTGACGATTTTGACTTCTTGGCTGGATCTATGGCTCACGGTGGTCAACACCCCACATACTCTTTGAGTCTTTTCAATTGTGCCTTCCTCAAATAGAAAATGCTTGAAGCTTTGTTATTTTGCAATTGTCCGTTTGCAAACGTTTGCAAACGGACAATTCGCTAAATTTCACTCGCATTTTAAGCGCATGCTCAAATCCAGCCAGGATGAGCGAGTTATTGGCGCGCTACTTGATATATAGTCAACACCCGTTAATGCAATCTCACGAATGGTTTCGAGAGTAACGTTGCCGGATCCCTCAATCTTGATCCGAGAACTATGCTGTCGAATTAAGTAGACTGCTTGCTCCATCACACTTGGAGTCATGTTGTCCAACATAATAATGTCGGCACCATGGTTCAATGCCTCCTCAACCTGTTCTAAATTCTCTGTCTCTACCTCTATATTGAGCGGATAAGGCATAGCTAACCTTACAGCTTTAATTGCCTGCGCAATTCCACCCGCAGCAGCAATATGGTTGTCTTTAACCATCAAGGCGTCATCAAGGCCCATACGGTGGTTTTTCGCACCGCCCATGCGAGTTGCATACTTTTCTAAGGCTCGAAGCCCTGGGGTCGTTTTGCGAGTATCCACGAGCTGAGCTGGCAGATCTGCAATTGCATCGACATATTGCCGGGTAGCAGTCGCAATACCACTAAGATGCATTGCTAAATTCAGGGCGACTCGTTCACCCGTGAGCAAATGAGCGAAGGAACCGCTCATTTGAGCAATGGTCGTGCCTGCTTCTACCCATGTGCCCTCAACAACACAGGGCTCAAACTTTATTTGATTAACCGATGTGCCGTCTAAATCAGACAGGATTGCAAACACTCTACGAGCGATCAGAAGTCCACAGATGACGCCCGATGCTTTTGCTATCCAATACCCACTTCCCTGTCTTACACCTGTGGTGTCTAAACCTAAAGTGGTCTGATCTCCACGACCAATATCTTCTTGCAGCCATTGCTTTAGCTGATCATCTAAGCCGATCCAGTTGATATTCACAGTATTTTTTCTGCTCAAGCTCACCCTATTTAAATAGAGACAAACGATTGCACTGTCTACTAGCTAGCTTCAAGTCAACAACACAACTCACGCTAGTAATAGTTGCCATCGATTGGTAAGTAAGCCAGCTTCAGCAATAAAGCTGTGACCAAAACACCTAAAAGCTTCATCTAAATTCTAAAGAAAGTTGTGTCATAGTCACGATGGGCATGGCCAAAACTCGCTTCGACGCCTTGTTCTAAGGCGTTTTGCGGCTTTCCGAAAAAACTTCAAGAAAGGAGTTGACCAGTGACGAATAGCTCGCTATATTAGTAAAGCGCTTGAGACGGGAGCGGCGAACACCGTAACCGAATCGAGTCAGAACCTAGACAAATCAATAGTTTGAGATTCTAACAAAATCCTGTTTAATTTCTTTAGTTTGAAATTGGTTAGACCTTATCACGAGGTTGAGGCCGATGTCAAACGACCGGATACTTAGATAACACTGAGTGTCAGGTCAACACTTGATGAATGAGTCTTGTTTTTCTTTAGGGAGCAATGAGATTACCATGGAGAGTTTGATCCTGGCTCAGGATGAACGCTGGCGGCGTGCTTAACACATGCAAGTCGAACGAACCTTTCGGGGTGAGTGGCGGACGGGTGAGTAACGCGTGAGGATCTGCCCTTAGGCGGGGGACAACTTTTGGAAACGGAAGCTAATACCCCATATGGCGAGAGCTGAAAGCTTAATGTGCCTGAGGATGAACTCGCGTCTGATTAGCTAGTTGGTGGGGTAAGAGCTTACCAAGGCGACGATCAGTAGCTGTTCTGAGAGGAAGATCAGCCACACTGGGACTGAGACACGGCCCAGACTCCTACGGGAGGCAGCAGTGGGGAATTTTCCGCAATGGGCGCAAGCCTGACGGAGCAACGCCGCGTGAGGGAGGAATGTCTGTGGATTGTAAACCTCTTTTCTCTGGGAAGAAGATCTGACGGTACCAGAGGAATCAGCATCGGCTAACTCCGTGCCAGCAGCCGCGGTAAGACGGAGGATGCAAGCGTTATCCGGAATTATTGGGCGTAAAGCGTCCGTAGGCGGTCAATTAAGTCAGTTGTTAAAGACTGCAGCTCAACTGTGGGAGAGCAACTGAAACTGATTAACTAGAGTATGGTAGGGGTAGAGGGAATTCCTAGTGTAGCGGTGAAATGCGTAGATATTAGGAAGAACACCAGTGGCGAAGGCGCTCTACTGGGCCAAGACTGACGCTGATGGACGAAAGCTAGGGGAGCGAAAGGGATTAGATACCCCTGTAGTCCTAGCTGTAAACGATGGATACTAGGTGTTGTGCGTATCGACCCGTGCAGTACCGAAGCAAACGCGTTAAGTATCCCGCCTGGGGAGTACGCACGCAAGTGTGAAACTCAAAGGAATTGACGGGGGCCCGCACAAGCGGTGGAGTATGTGGTTTAATTCGATGCAACGCGAAGAACCTTACCAGGACTTGACATCCCTCGAATACCTAAGAAATTGGGTAGTGCCTTCGGGAGCGAGGAGACAGGTGGTGCATGGCTGTCGTCAGCTCGTGTCGTGAGATGTTGGGTTAAGTCCCGCAACGAGCGCAACCCACGTCTTTAGTTGCCATCATTCAGTTGGGCACTCTGGAGAGACTGCCGGGGACAACTCGGAGGAAGGTGTGGACGACGTCAAGTCATCATGCCCCTTACGTTCTGGGCTACACACGTACTACAATGCAACGGACAAAGGGCAGCCAACTAGCGATAGTGAGCTAATCCCATAAACCGTTGCTCAGTTCAGATTGCAGGCTGCAACTCGCCTGCATGAAGGAGGAATCGCTAGTAATCGCAGGTCAGCATACTGCGGTGAATACGTTCCCGGGCCTTGTACACACCGCCCGTCACACCATGGAAGTTGGCCATGCCCGAAGTCGTTACCCTAACCGTTTTCGGAGGGGGGTGCCGAAGGCAGGGCTGATGACTGGGGTGAAGTCGTAACAAGGTAGCCGTACCGGAAGGTGTGGCTGGATCACCTCCTTTAAGGGAGACCTACCGAATCGACTCCGAACGAATTTTTATTAGGAGCGATATTGGTCACTCTAGGTCGTGACAGGATTGAGGGAATTTCAAACTATTGTTTAGGTTGTATAGGCTGGGGCTATTAGCTCAGGTGGTTAGAGCGCACCCCTGATAAGGGTGAGGTCCCTGGTTCGAGTCCAGGATGGCCCACTGATGGGGGTATAGCTCAGTTGGTAGAGCGCCTGCTTTGCAAGCAGGATGTCAGCGGTTCGAGTCCGCTTACCTCCACCAAATATTGTCAGATTGGCAGAGATAGGAATAACTTCAGCACCCTGTTTAGGTCTGTTAAGAGATGGGCTAGGGGAATAGGCTGCTGGATTTAGGTCTAGCGAGAACCTTGACAACTGCATAGATTAGTCGAATAGGTAGTTCGACACAGAGAACCTTTAGTAAAAAGACTGAGAGGTCAAGCTACAAAGGGCTCATGGTGGATACCTAGGCACACAGAGGCGAAGAAGGACGCGGTTACCGGCGATATGCCACGGGGAGCAGGAAGCATGCATTGATCCGTGGGTTTCCGAATGGGGCAACCCTACGTACGGCCCACTGAATCTATAGGTGGGTACGAGCGAACGCAGCGAATTGAAACATCTTAGTAGCTGTAGGAAGAGAAAGAAAACTCGATTCCCTTAGTAGCGGCGAGCGAAGCGGGAAGAGCCTAAACCAATTCTTATCAGAGTTGGGGTCGTGGGACAGCGATATGGAATCTGGAGGATAGACGAATCACTTGAGAGGTGAACCAAAGAAGGTGAGAGTCCTGTAGTCGAAATTTGAAGGATACTAGCTGAATCCCGAGTAGGTTGGGGCACGTGGAATCCCGATTGAATCAGCGAGGACCACCTCGTAAGGCTAAATACTCCTGTGTGACCGATAGCGAATAGTACCGCGAGGGAACGGTGAAAAGAACCCCGGGAGGGGAGTGAAATAGAACATGAAACCATGAGCTTACAAGCAGTTAGAGCACGATTAAACGTGTGATAGCGTGCCTGTTGAAGAATGAGCCGGCGACTTATAAGCACTGGCAGGTTAAGTCGAGAATGACGGAGCCAAAGGGAAACCGAGTCTGATAAGGGCGATAGTCAGTGTTTATAGACCCGAACCCGGGTGATCTAACCATGTCCAGGTTGAAGCTTAGGTAACACTAAGTGGAGGACCGAACCGACTTCTGTTGAAAAAGGAGCGGATGAGGTGTGGTTAGGGGTGAAATGCCAATCGAACCCGGAGCTAGCTGGATCTCCTCGAAATGTGTTTAGGCGCAGCGGTAGTGATTATAGCTGGGGGGTAAAGCACTGTTTCGGTGCGGGCTGCGAGAGCGGTACCAAATCGAGACAAACTCAGAATACCCAGTGAATACATTGCCAGTGAGACGGTGGGGGATAAGCTTCATCGTCGAGAGGGAAACAGCCCAGACCATCAGCTAAGGTCCCCAAATCATCTCTAAGTGATAAAGGAGGTGAGAATGCTGAGACAACCAGGAGGTTTGCCTAGAAGCAGCCATCCTTGAAAGAGTGCGTAATAGCTCACTGGTCAAGCGTTCTTGCGCCGAAAATGAACGGGGCTAAGAGATGTACCGAAGCTGTGGACTTGATTTATCAAGTGGTAGAGGAGCGTTCTGTAGTAGTGAGAAGCATTAGCGAGAGCAGGTGTGGACGAAGCAGAAGTGAGAATGTCGGCTTGAGTAGCGAAAATAGATGTGAGAATCATCTACCCCGAAAACCTAAGGCTTCCTCCGGAAGGCTCGTCCGCGGAGGGTTAGTCGGGACCTAAGGCGAGGCCGAAAGGCGTAGTCGATGGATATCAGGTTAATATTCCTGAACTTTGTTTGTGGAGCATTGCAGGGACGCATGACAACTAGCTACACCCTAAATGGATTGGGAAGTTTCTACGGAAGCTGCGTAGTGAACGATAGTGCCTAGAAAAGCTGTGGATGTAATGAAGCGAACAGACCCGTACTGTAAACCGACACAGGTGGGTGGGTTGAGTATACTAAGGGGCGCGAGATAACTCTCTCTAAGGAACTCGGCAAAATGGCCCCGTAACTTCGGGAGAAGGGGTACCCCTTAACGGGGGTCGCAGTGAAGAGATCCAGGCGACTGTTTACCAAAAACACAGGTTTCTGCAAACTCGAAAGAGGAAGTATAGGAGCTGACGCCTGCCCAGTGCCGGAAGGTTAAGGAAGCTGGTCAGTCTTCGGATGAAGCTAGCGACCGAAGCCCCGGTGAACGGCGGCCGTAACTATAACGGTCCTAAGGTAGCGAAATTCCTTGTCGGGTAAGTTCCGACCCGCACGAAAGGCGTAACGATCTGGATGCTGTCTCGGAGAGAGGCTCGGCGAAATAGGATTGTCTGTGAAGATACGGACTACCTGCACCTGGACAGAAAGACCCTATGAAGCTTTACTGTAGCTTGGTATTGGGTTCGGGCTTTGATTGCGCAGGATAGGTGGGAGACATAGAACTAATGCTTGTGGGTGTTAGTGAGTCGCTGGTGAGATACCACTCTATCAAGGCTAGGATTCTAACATTGACCGTGACCCGGTTAGTGGACAGTATCAGGTGGGCAGTTTGACTGGGGCGGTCGCCTCCTAAAAGGTAACGGAGGCGCGCAAAGGTTCCCTCCGGCTGGTTGGAAATCAGCCTTTGAGTGTAAAGGCATAAGGGAGCTTGACTGCGAGAGTGACAACTCGAGCAGGGTGGAAACACGGCCTTAGTGATCCGACGGTACCGAGTGGAAGGGCCGTCGCTCAACGGATAAAAGTTACTCTAGGGATAACAGGCTGATCTCCCCCAAGAGTTCACATCGACGGGGAGGTTTGGCACCTCGATGTCGGCTCGTCGCAACCTGGGGCGGTAGTACGTCCCAAGGGTTGGGCTGTTCGCCCATTAAAGCGGCACGCGAGCTGGGTTCAGAACGTCGTGAGACAGTTCGGTCCATATCCGGTGCAGGCGTAAGAGCATTGAGAGGAGTCTTCCTTAGTACGAGAGGACCGGGAAGAACGCACCTCTGGTGTACCTGTTATCGTGCCAACGGTAAACGCAGGGTAGCCAAGTGCGGAGCGGATAACCGCTGAAAGCATCTAAGTGGGAAGCCCACCTCAAGATGAGTGCTCTCATGGAGTTAATCCAGTAAGGTCACGGGAAGACGACCCGTTGATAGGTTCTAAGTGGAAGTGCAGCAATGTATGAAGCTGAGGAATACTAACAGACCGAGGGCTTGTCCTATCAGTCAAGGGGTCTCATGGATGAACTCTTATTCGAACTAATACTAATCTATGCAGTCTTTCAGGGCTCTACTGAGAGATTAACAGTAAGCTCAATAGCTTTCCTGGTGCCAATGGCGGTGTGGTCCCACTCCGACCCATCCCGAACTCGGTTGTGAAACGCACCTGCGGTGAAGATAGTGAGGGGGTTGCCCCTTGTGAAAATAGCTCGGTGCCAGGGTCCTAATCTACAAAGCGCGTCTTGTTCTAGACAAGGCGCGCTTTTTGCATGGCCCATGA